>NZ_CP101989.1:2745398-4118098 GCF_024508275.1 Cellulomonas wangsupingiae | reverse complement strand
CACGCCGGGCCGGCACCACGGCGACACGCGTGACCTGCGGTAATGGGACGGGGGCCTGGGACACGGAGGCTCGGGTGCCGTCGGAGGCGTCCGTCCCCATTTGACCCCGCCGCCGGGCGCGGCGTAACGTGGTCCAGCCTTTCAACGGCTCCGTCCGGCGCGCCCTGACGCCGTCGCACGCCTCACCGCGTGCGTTCCCTGGAGCAGTGGACACGGCATCAGGACCTGGTCGCGCGACTGCGTGCGATCGCTACGACAAACGTGTGGAGAACGTCGTGACCAAGCGCACCTTCCAGCCGAACAACCGGCGCCGGGCCAAGACCCACGGCTTCCGTCTGCGCATGCGCACGCGCGCCGGCCGCGCCATCCTCGCGGCGCGTCGCCGCAAGGGGCGCACCGAGCTCTCGGCCTGACGCACGTCCGGTGCTCCCCGCAGCGCACCGGATGCGCCGCTCTGCCGACTTCCAGCAGGCGGTGCGTCGGGGCGCGCGCGGGGGCCGCGACACCCTCGTCGTCCACCTGACGACCACGACCGACCCCGGCCCGCCGGCGGTCGGTCTCGTCGTGTCCAAGGCGGTCGGCAACGCCGTGACGCGCAACCGGGTCAAGCGACGTCTCCGGGCGCTCGTGACGGCGCGGCTGGACGCGCTCCCGGCCGGTTCCCTGCTGGTCGTCCGGGCCCAGGCCGCGGCGGCCGGTGCCACCTCGAGCCGGCTGGCGCAGGACCTCGACGCGGCCCTGGCCGGCGCCGGGCGTCGGCTCGCGCGTCGGCAGGACGGGTAGGTCGTCCCATGAACCTGCGCGAGGTGTGGACGACGGTCCGGCGGCTGCCGGGCGGCGTGCTCCTCGGGCTGCTGTGGGTCTACCAGCACCTGATCTCGCCGCTGAGGCCGCCGACGTGCCGGTTCTACCCGTCGTGCTCCCAGTACGCGGTCATCGCGGTGCGGCGCCACGGTGCGCTGCGCGGGGCGTGGCTCGCGGTGCGCCGGGTGGCGCGCTGCCACCCCTGGAACCCCGGTGGTGTCGACGACGTTCCTCCGTCGCGCGACGACCACCACTCGCTCGACGCGGCCTCCGCCGCGCACTGACGCTCTCGAGGAGCACAGCTTCATGGACTGGATGGACGGCCTGCTCTTCCCGTTGATGGTCGTGGTCGCGTGGATCATGGTCCGCTTCCACGAGGCGCTGACCTGGATCGGGCTCGACCCGGCGAGCGGTGCCGCGTGGGGACTCTCGATCGTCGGCCTCGTGATCGTCATGCGGATCCTGCTCATCCCGCTGTTCTTCAAGCAGATCCGGGCGATGCGTGCGACCCAGCTGATCCAGCCGGAGCTCCAGGCGCTGCAGAAGCGGTACAAGGGCAAGACGGATCCGGCCTCCCGTGAGGCGCAGAGCCGGGAGATGATGGAGCTCTACAAGAAGCACGGGACGAACCCGCTCGCCTCGTGCCTCCCGATCCTCCTGCAGTCGCCGATCTTCTTCGCGCTGTTCCGGGTCCTGTACGAGCTGCCCCGCATCGCCGCCGGGACGTACGACCGCGCCGAGTCGATCGGCCCCATGACGCAGGACCTCGCCGCTCAGGCCGAGGCCGCGACCATCTGGGGTGCACCGCTGTCGGGGACGTTCCTCAACGCGGACGGCAACTGGCACATCCAGGTCGTCACGGTCGTCCTCATCATCGCGATGTCGGTGACGACGTTCACGACCCAGCGGCAGCTCACGATGAAGAACATGCCGCCGGCTGCGCTGCAGGGCCCGATGGCCCAGCAGCAGAAGATCATGCTCTACATGCTCCCGCTGATCTTCGCGTTCTCCGGCGTGAACTTCCCGATCGGTGTGCTCATCTACTGGACCACGACGAACCTGTGGTCGATGGGCCAGCAGTTCTACACGATCCGTCGCATGCCGGCGCCCGGCTCCGAGGCGGAGAAGGCGTACAAGGCGCGCCAGGCCCGCAAGGCGGCGGCGCGCGGGCAGGTCGTCGAGGACAGCGGGACCACCGCGGTCATCGAGGAGAAGCCGCGCGGGCAGCGTCAGCAGCCCAAGCGCAAGGACCGCGCCAAGGTCCGTCCGACCCAGCCCGGCGGTCCGACCACCCCCTCGGACGCCCAGACGCCGGACGCACCCACTGACGCACCCGTCGAGGACGTTCGCGACGCGACGCCGGCGCCCGAGACCCCCACGACGACACCGAAGAAGAAGCGCAAGGGCTCGCCCTCTGGCTCGACCGACGGCCCCGCACGATCCTGACCACCGCCCGCGCGCACGTCCGACGACGGACGTGTGCGGGCGAGACCTTCCTGAACGGAGAAGAGATGACCACATCGGAGCCGAGCACCGTCGACGACGGTGACCTCGTCACGCGCCTCGAGGAAGAGGGCGAGATCGCGGCGGACTACCTCGAGGAGTTCCTCGACATCGCCGACCTCGACGGCGACATCGACATCGACGTCGACCACGGGCGTGCCGCGGTCGAGATCGTGGCCGAGGACGGCACCGTCGACTCCCTGCGCCGCCTCGTCGGCAAGGACGGGCAGGTGCTGGACGCGCTCCAGGAGCTGACGCGCCTCGCCGTGCAGACGAAGACGGGGGAGCGCAGCCGCCTCATGCTCGACGTCGCGGGCTACCGCGCCGAGCGGCGCGCCCAGCTCGTCGAGATCGCGCGCGGTGCGATCGAGCAGGTCAAGGAGTCGGGCACCGCGGTGACGCTGGAGCCGATGAACCCCTTCGAGCGCAAGGTCGTCCATGACGCGGTCGCCGAGGCGGGGCTGGTCAGCGACTCGGAGGGTGTCGAGCCGGAGCGCCGCGTGGTGATCCGCGCGAGCTGACTGCAGCAGGGCACGACGAGAGGCGGGTGGCGACGCCACCCGCCTTTCGTGTGCCCGTCGTCGGGGAGTCACACGGGCGCCCGGAGAGCGGGCTGGGCGCAGAGACGGCGCACCGGGCGGTGTGTGTCGGGACCGGCGCGGTCGTCGCCCGCGCCGGGCGTCACGGCCGAGGTCGCCGTTTCACGTGAAACTGGCCCCCGGGCGGGCCTGTTTCACGTGGAACCGAGCGCTCGGTGCCGTCACTGAGTTACGGGCGGTAGGCGTTCGCAGGTCCGGGCGCGGTACTCAGCGAGGACGAGGTCGGGAACGTCGCCGCTATCCCGAACGGACCGCTCGACGGCCTGCGACAGGGCTGCGACGGCCCGTGACAGGTCTGCGACGCACGGATCCGTCGAGGACCGGACGACGTCGGGTGCATCCGGGAACGCTCCTCGACGGGAAGAGGGGGCAGGGCGTCGACGACGACGCCCCGCGGTGCGCACGCGTGCCGCCCGACCGCCCGCAAGGAGTCCTTCCATGAGGATCCGTCGTCTCGCAGCGTCCCTGGCCGCCACCGCCCTCGCCGGTGGTGCGGTCGTCGGTCTGGCACCGGCCGCGTCCGCCGCCGGCACCACCAGCCTCGCCTCGGTGCTCGCCGCCGACGGCGCGGGGTTCGACCGCAGCTGGTACGACTACGACATCGTCGACAACGCGGTGGCCGCCGTCCTCGCCGCCAAGCCCGGCAGCCCGGTCGCCGTGCTCGCGGACGGCACGGTCCCGCTCACCGCGTTCCTGCCGAACGACCGGGCGTTCCAGGTGCTCGCGTACGACCTGACGCACCGCTGGTACGGCTCGGAGGAGAAGGTGTTCGGTGCCCTCGCGCAGGCCGTGGGGATCGACGCGATCGAGCAGGTGCTGCTGTACCACGTCGTGCCCGGGGCCACGATCGACTCCGCCACCGCGCTCGCGTCCGACGGTGCGGCGCTCACCACCGCCCAGGGCGGCACCTTCACGGTCGACGTCCTGTCCAAGCGGATTCCGATCGTCGTGCTGCGCGACGCCGACCGCAACGACCTGAACCCGCTGCTGGTGCGCAGCCAGCTCGACATCAACGCCGGGAACGCGCAGATCGCTCACGGGATCTCGTTCGTGCTGCGCCCGCTCGACCTGTGACCCCCCGGCGCCCGCCCGGTGCCGACCGGGCGGGCGCCGGCACTGCGAGGCGTCGCAGGTCCGTCGGGCCGGGCCGCGCGCCGCTGACACAGCGCGCGCCGCTGGTGGCGCACGGGGGCGGCTGACGGATCCGAGCAGTGGCGCTTGCTTTCCACCCGCTACGACAGGTTCGCCGTCGGCCGCCCGGACGGGGCCGTGCTGGCCGCGATCCCCGCATCACTGCGCCGCTGAGACAGCGACGACCTCCACGGACCGACGGTCTGGGCGACCCACCGAAGACGGCGAGAGGCCCATCGCGCCCGCAGCACGAGGGCCTCCTTCGGACCCGGCCCGGCTCGAACGGGCGGCCAACCCCACCGACTGCGGGCTGGGCGCGCCCTACCGGGTAGACGCGCCTTGGGCGGCTCGGCACGGAGGTACATCGATCGCGATCAGCCGGATTGATGGAGAGACACGCCCTGGTCTGGGCGATCCCCCGGACGATCCGGTGGGACCCGCGACCGACGAGCGCCGCGGCTCGTTTGCGACGTGTTCACCTGGAGCTCCGGGTGCGGTTGCTCAGACGGGGGCGGAGACCTGGTGGTGCGGCCCGCGAGGAGTGGCGACCGCGTGGCTATCGCTGGTTCCACGTGAAACGCAACATTGGGCCGGCTCAGAACCCGCGCGTTGTCGCATCCCGACGGGAGTGGGTTCTGCGTCGCCGGGACGTCTTCGCCGACCGTGACATCCGGTTTTCGGGAAGGGCGTGGGTCTCGGCAGCCATGCGACGTGCGGCGCGGTACTCGAGGGAGCCCGCCGAGGGCCGGTGTGGCCAGCGGGAATCGTGTTTCACGTGGAACGGGGTAGAGCCCCGCCAGAAGCGGGGCGCGTTTCCCGTGAACAGCGTCTGGTCAATGACCAGCGGACTCGTACTCGCGTCGCGTTCGACGGGTAGCTCCAGTACGTGCTCGACGGGGCGTCGCCCGTTGCGGCGCCGGCCACACCGCCACGCGGAATGTGAATGGGCGCTGCCGGCGGACGGCCCCCGCGACTGTCGCCTGTTGCCGCCTCGCCGCGTGCGCCACCGCACCGCCACCACGCGGGCGCCCGGACGGCGGACGAGGGATACCGCCGCGGCGTCGTGGCTACGGTTGAGGGATGAAGCCCACCGTCACCATCGATGCGTGCGCGACGAGCCATCAGCTGCTGCTGGCCGGGCTCGCGCCGCTCGACGACGGGGACTTCCGTGCGCCGTGCCTGCTGCCCACCTACTCGCGGGGCCACCTGGTGACCCACGTCGCGAACAAAGCGCGAGCCCACGTGCGGATCTTCGAGGGCGCCGCCGTCGGCGAGGTGCGCAGGATCCACCCGGACGGGTACGACCCGGATCAGGCGGCGGGGGCAGGAGCGACCCGCCCGGCAACCGAGCTCCGTGCCGATCTGGCTGACTGCCTGCAACTCCTCGAGGGAGCGTGGGCGGCACTTGACGATGAGCAGTGGGCGGCGCGGGGGATCATGGCCGCCGGCCCTCGGACGATGGTCGAGATCATCGGCCACCACCTGCGGAACATCGAGGTCCACCACGTGGATCTCGACATCGGTCATCGCCCGTCCGACTGGCCGGCCCTCCTCGTCGAGACCGAGCTGCCCAAGCGTCTGCGGGCACTGCCCGACCGGGCCAGTCGTGCCGGCCTGCTCGCGTGGCTCATCGGGCGAGGGCCTGCGCCGGATCTGCTGGGGGAATGGTGAATGCAACCTGGTCGGTCGCCCTTGGTTGCCGGCCTTGCAGATTCTAGCCCTCTGGGGCGGGCGCCAGGGAGCCGGGCTGATGGACGAGAAGCTGACCAGTCAGCGACATTCCTGTCCCCGGCGGCGGTGATTGTCGAGGTGCGATTCCCGCGGGTTCAGACGGTCCGCCTGCTGGTGACGCAGCCGTCGGGGAGGGGTGGCGGGCCGTGGTGATGTGTACTTCCACGGGTCTCATGCACCCGACGACCGGCGTCCCCACGAGCCGCGCGACCCGGTCGGCACCGTTCGCGTCGTTGCTCGACGTGGCGCGCAGCATGCTCGAAGGCGATGTCGCGCCGGCCACGGGCGTGGCGAGGGACCCCGCGCGCACGGACGACACGCTCTAGCGGTGCGAACCTGCAGGTCAGTGCACTGAAGTGAGCCTGCGTGCCCGAGGTTGGGTCACCACGGGAGTGCTCGCTGTCCGGCCGGCGGACGGCCCGGCGCCCTTCGCGCGGCGCGCAGTTCGCGTGTGCGCGCGCCGGCGGTCGACGTGGTGTACCTGGGGGCCGGCCAGCCTGTGTCGCCTGTCGCTCAGCGGTCCACCACGGGTTCGTGGCGCGGGCGGGCTCGCGCATCGCCGTCTGCGAGGAAACCACATCGGCGAGCCCGACGCGCACCAGCGGAAAAGTGGACCGGCGGACAGGCACATGTGCCCAGCCGCACCGGAAGCTGGCGTTCTGCATGAATGGCTTGGTGAACGACGACGAGAAGTGCACGGGGATGACATTCTGGCCGAGAAATGCGGGGGTGGCGTTGTCACGTTGCTCTCCCGCGGATGTCAGCCGGTGCAGATGTGCCGGGCGGGCAGGAGGCCCGCGACCGGGTCCCCTGGACGTCGGCGTCGCGCTCGTAGCGACGGAACGAGACGTCGGTGCGTGGCCTGTCACGCGTCCGCCCTGGGGAGTGGGCGGGGACCAGCCACCGCAACATCGTTCCGGCGCGTAGCGGGGACTCGGCCCGTTGCACGCCTGGGCCGCGGGTCCTGGATCCGATGAGGCGGAGTGGCCCGGGGGGTGCCGAGGCACGTGCACGATCATCGGCAGTTCCAGACCGGCACAGGAGCGGCCAGGAGCGCCGAGGATCGCAGACAGTGCCCGCACGCTGAGAGGGAAGGCGCGCGCGGGAGCGCCAGGAGCGTGTTGCGGCGGTGACGGGTACCCCGACGCGTTGATCCACGAGGTCTGCCTCTCTAGCAGGTGGCCGCGTGGCGGCGAGAGGAGTGCCCACGCCATCATCCACACGCCCGGTGCGTCTGGCTCGCCCGCTGGCCACGCAGTCGCGTCGCGTCAGGTGGGCACACGGGTCTCCGAGCATGTGGTCCATACGCTCGGCCCAGGTCGGCGCTGGTGGGGCACGAGTGTGGTGCGTGCCGCGAGCGGGTTGGCGTGGTACTCGCCGCCAGTTTCACGTGAAACCGTCTGTTCCAGATCCGGGCCTGTTTCACGTGGAACGTGCGGGGCACGCCGCTGTGCGACATGCGCACAGGGATAGCCCGGGACCGTGTGCGGTGGGTCTCGGCGTCACCGCACCGGCGAAGCGTCAGGCGAGCAGCGTCTCGGGGCCACCGCCCACGGAGAGACGTGTGGCGGGCGGCATCTGGCGACCCACACGATCGTTGCCAGCTGCGCGGCAGCGGCGGGTGCGAGCGTGGGTCTGCAGGCGCTGCGCGGCCGTGGTGCGGAGGCGTGGTCGAGCGCGGGGGCGAGGCCTCGGCGCGGGTGCCCGCGGGCCGAGTGCGGGTCAAGGGGCACGTCTCGCCACAGGTTGTGCACCGGCCGGAGTGGGCTCCACCGGCGGGGGGTGTGGCGGGGTAGCGTAAGCGCGCGACGAACGTGCGACAGGAGCGGACGCGCGCCAGTCGACGTTCGTTTCACGTGGAACAGGAGCCATCGGGTGCCAGACGTGCCGCGCGACGACGCAGCGACCAGCGATGACGAGGGCGTGGCGGCTCTCAGCGCCGATCGTCCCGGCGTCGAGGGTGGCTCGCGCGAGGACGAGGTCGTGGCGGACCCGTGGGACGGGGACCCGCGCCTCCCCGCGTTCTTCGCGGACGCGTGGCCGGCTGTGGACGCGTTTCACCAGCTGCTCGTCGAGGAGGGCGAGCTGCGTGGGCTCATCGGACCGCGTGAGCTACCGCGCTTGTGGGAGCGGCACCTCCTCAACTCAGCCGCCGTGGTTCCGTTCCTGCCCGCACGTGGCCTGATCGTCGACGTGGGCTCGGGTGCCGGCCTGCCCGGTGTCGTCATCGCGGCGATGCTCCCGCAGGCCGAGATCGTGCTGGTGGAGCCGATGGAACGCCGCGTGACGTGGTTGCACGACGTCGTCGATCGCACGGGCCTGACCAACGTCGAGGTCCGACGCGCTCGTGCCCAGGAGCTCGAAGGTGCCCTCGAGGCAGATGCGGTCACCGCGCGTGCGGTGGCGTCACTGGACAAGCTGTTCCGCTGGACCGCTCCTCTCGTTCGTGAGGGCGGAACCGTCATCGCCATGAAGGGCGCGCGGGCTGAGGAAGAGCTCGCCGCAGCCTCGAAGGCGATGCGGGCGTCCGGTCTCACGAACGGCCAGGTGCACGAGGCGACGACCATCGCCGGAACCGAGCCCACCCGGGTCGTCTCCGCCGTCCGAGGAAGGGGTCCGCGTGTTCGGTAGGAAGAAGCGCCGCGAGGAGCGTGAAGCGGCGGAGCGTGCTGCAGCCGCCGGTGCGCAGCAGTCGGTCGGCACTCCGGATCCGGTGGCATCGGTCGCCAGCGCGGCAGAGGCAGGTGCTGCGCCGCTGCTGAACCCGGGCGGATCAGGAGGCACTGGTGCACCCGCAGTCGTGGGGGAGCGCAGTGCGGGAGACGGGACACCCCCGCCCTCGCCCTCGCCCTCGCAGCCCGTACCCGCGGTGCCGCAGATGGCCGCGTACGATGCGTCCTCCCCAGCGCAACCACCAGCGGGCCCTGGGCCCGATGCGCTCTCGCCTGCGCACCCGACCGCGACCGTCCCGGTCCCCGCCGCGACCGCGCCCGATCTGAGTGACACCACCACTGTTGGCCTCGACGATTCCAGTGACGGTTCGGGACCGGCTGCGATGGTCTCGTCGGCTGTGACACCCGCGGACGAGTCACCCCTCGTGTCCCGGACGCCGCGGTGGACGGCGAGAGACCTGGCAGGCGGCGCCGAGGTCGAGGCCGACTCCGAACGCTCGGCATCGCCGACGAACGCAGCAGGAGATGCCACGGACGGGGTGCCGCAGAGCATCCTCGGGTCTCAGGCTCCGGCCGATCCGTCGGAAACGGAAGATGCCACGGGTGCTGCCTCAGGGGCCGGCTATGTTCCACGTGAAACACGCGCCGCGGCGCAGGCCGAGACGTCGGATGCAGGCGCACCCGACGCGCCCGACGTCGTTTCACGTGGAACAGACGTTGCCCCCGAGGTGCGATCGCGCCGGACCAACCGGCCGCAGCCTGTGTCGGTCGCCGAGATGGGTGCCGCCTACCCGTGGCAGACCGAGGCGGGACAGCTGGCCCCGGACCTGAGCGGCGCGGCAGCGGCCCTCGGGGGCGAGCGGGCGAGCGACACGACCCGCGACGACATGAAGGCGTCACCTGCAGACGTCACCGAGCGAGCGACGGCAGCCGACGAGCCGGGGACCCCCGCGAACCCTGGCGACGTGCCGCTACCCCCGTCGGCTCAGGTGGCTTCGCCGGAGCGTCCGTCAGTCGACCAGCACCTGACCAGCGACGACGCGCCGAGCGGCGCGGGCGAGGACGAGAGAGGCATCGTGGAAGACCTGCCGGACCCGCACCGCGGGACCGACGCACTCACCGGTCCGGGCGCCACCGCGGCCGACCAGGACGCCGCACGCCGAGCCGAGCTCGTCGACAGCCTGCCCCGCCCGACCGCCGACACTCCGCTGCTCGCCGAGCTGCAGATCGACGCGCGCCGACGCATCGAGCTGCGCGGGCGCAAGTTCCCCCGGCCCGAGCGCACGCGGGTCATCACGGTCGCCAACCAGAAGGGTGGCGTCGGCAAGACGACCACCACGGTGAACCTGGCCGCCGCGCTCGCGCAGGCCGGGCTGCAGGTGCTCGTCCTCGACAACGACCCGCAGGGCAACGCCTCGACCGCTCTCGGCATCGACCACCGCGCGGGTACGCCGTCGATCTACGAGGTGCTCGTGGACGCGGCGCCCATGCACGAGGCCGTCCAGGAGAGCCCGGACGTGCCCGGCCTGTGGTGCCTGCCGGCCACCATCGACCTGTCCGGTGCCGAGATCGAGCTCGTCTCGATGGTCGCCCGTGAGACGCGCCTGCGGACGGCCCTGGACGGCTACTTCGACTGGCGGCGTCAGCAAGGGCTCGAGCAGATCGACTACGTCTTCGTCGACTGCCCTCCGAGCCTCGGTCTGCTCACGGTCAACGCCTTCGTCGTGGCACGCGAGGTCCTCATCCCCATCCAGTGCGAGTACTACGCGCTGGAGGGCCTGTCGCAGCTGCTCAAGACGATCGAGCTGATCCAGGCGCACCTGAACCCGCAGCTCGCTGTGTCGACCATCCTGCTGACGATGTACGACGCGCGGACGAACCTCGCGCAGCAGGTCGCCCAGGAGGTGCGCACGCACTTCCCGGAGCGCACGCTGCGCACGACCGTTCCGCGGTCCGTGAGGATCTCGGAGGCGCCGAGCTACGGGCAGACCGTGATGACCTATGACGGCGGCTCGTCCGGCGCCCTCGCGTACCTCGAGGCCGCCCGTGAGCTCGCCGAGCGTGCCGTGCGTACCTCCACCACCACCGACATCCCCGCCGGCGTGCCGGGCGGCCCCCCACAGGAGGACCAGTGAGCGAGAAGCGTCGCGGTCTCGGCCGCGGTCTGGGTGCACTCATCCCGACCGGCCTGGACACCCCGCGCAGCACCGGCGACCGCCCGGTCGACGTGTTCTTCCCGGACAACCGCAAGACGACGCCGGACCCGACCCAGGTCCCGGAGGCTGCCCCTGCGCCGTCCGCTGCGTCGGTGACCGCACCCGCACCGACGGACGTGCTGGTCAGCGAGCCGGCGGTGACCGAGGCCGCCCCGTCGGACGCCACCGCGGGATCGACCACCGGACCCGCGTCGGCGGGGGAGACCCCGGCTGACGATGCGCCGACGGACGCCTCCTCCGCCGCTTCGGCGACGCCCACGAGCCTGCCGGACTGGGACAGCGGGGACGTCGACGGGCTCGTGCCCGTGCCCGGCGCGCGGTTCGCCGAGCTGCCGGTGGACACGATCCGGCCGAACCCGCGTCAGCCCCGGCACGTCTTCGACGAGGACGCGCTGGCCGAGCTCGTCGGCTCCATCCGCGAGGTCGGGGTGCTGCAGCCCGTCGTCGTGCGGGCCGTCGACGACGGCTACGAGCTCATCATGGGCGAGCGCCGCTGGCGTGCCACCCAGGAGGCGGGCCTCACGACGATCCCCGCGATCATCCGGGAGACCGAGGACTCCGACCTCCTGCGGGACGCGCTGCTGGAGAACCTGCACCGGTCGCAGCTCAACCCGCTCGAGGAAGCGGCCGCGTACCAGCAGCTGCTCGACGACTTCGGCTGCACCCACGAGCAGCTCGCGACCCGCATCCACCGCTCGCGGCCGCAGATCTCCAACACGCTGCGCCTGCTGCGCCTGCCGCCCCTCGTGCAGCGCCGCGTCGCCGCGGGGGTCCTCTCGGCGGGTCACGCCCGGGCGCTGCTCGGACTGAGCGACGGCGCTGCGATCGAACGGCTGGCCCAGCGCGTCGTGTCCGAAGGCCTGTCGGTGCGTGCGGTCGAGGAGATCGTCGCCCTCGGCGGCGACGAGAAGGAACCGACACGGCGGCAGCGGCCGCGGGCCGGGATCCGGAACGAGGCGCTCGACGAGCTGGCTACGCGCCTGTCGGACCGTTTCGAGACCCGCGTCAAGGTCGACCTCGGCAAGACGCGGGGCAAGCTCACGGTCGAGTTCGCGTCCGTGCAGGACCTCAACCGCATCCTCGCGTCGCTGGCCCCGGAGGACCCCGGGGTGCTCAAGCCCTGACGCTCCGGTCCCTGGGTGTGTCGCGAGGCGGCCACCGCGTGCGGGTGGCCGCCTCGCGGCGGCTCCGGGCCCGTCCGCGACGACCTTGACGGCTCACCAGGGAGCCCGCGCGCCGGCCGTCGCGCCAACAGGCCGTGCCCGAGATGCCACGTCTGCCCCGATATCGCGGGCACTGTGAGTTCGTCAGGAACGATCCTGAGCGCCGGCGCGACCCGATCGGGACGCGATCACGGGCCGGATCGAGCCTCGTCGGCGCCTGGCGAACGGTGGACAGGGCCGTCACGCGTGTCGTGGACGTCGCGACGGCGGCCGTCTGTCGGTCCTTCGGCATCGGCGTCGGCGAGCATCACCCGTGCCGTCAGCTTCGCCGGGACAGGTGCCGCATGCCAGGGGGGAGACGAGGCACCTTCCCCCGATACCGGCCCCAGGTTCCGGTACGTACATCGCACGCCGGCTCATCTGTACGACAACCGTGCGCCACCGGACGCTTCAGCCCTGCACCAGCCGAGCCGGGCCGTCGGCCTGCCCGACGATCAGGCCTGCGCGGCGAGCAGCTCCTCGACGGCTTCCTTCAGCATGGCCTTCGGGCGAGCGCCCACCAGGCTCTTCTCCATCTCGCCCCCGGTGAAGAAGGCCATGTACGGGATCGACTGGACCTTGAAGTCCTCGCTGAGCCCCGGGTTCGCCTCGGTGTCGATCTTGACGAACTTGACGCGTCCGGCGTACTCCTCGGACAGCTCGTCGAGGACGGGGGAGACGAGCCGGCACGGCCCGCACCACTCCGCCCAGAACTCCACGACGACCGGCACGTCGCTGCGCAGCACCTCGGCCTCGAAGGTGAGATCGGTGACGTCGATCGTGCTCATGCCCGCACCTCCGGCAGACCCTCGGCCACCAGGGCCGAACCGGGCGACACGGGGTCGACGACGTCCGTCAGCGCCGCGAGGAAGTGCTGGGCGTCGAGCGCCGCGGAGCAGCCCGAGCCCGCGGCCGTGATCGCCTGGCGGTACGTGTGGTCGACGACGTCGCCGCACGCGAAGACGCCGGACAGGTTCGTCCGGGTGGAGCGGCCCTGCACCCGCACGTAGCCGTTCTCGTCGAGGTCCACCTGCCCGGCGAGGAGCTCGGTGCGCGGGACGTGCCCGATCGCGACGAACAGCCCGCCCGCCGCGACCTCGCGGGTCTCACCGGTCACCGTGTCCTGCAGGGTGACGCCGGTGAGCTTGTCCTCGCCGTGGATCGCGACGACCTGGGAGTTCCACGCGAACGAGATCTTGGGGTCCGCAGCGGCGCGGTCCGCCATGATCTTCGACGCCCGGAGCTGGTCACGGCGGTGCACCATCGTCACCGTCCTGCCGAACCGGGAGAGGAACGTGGCCTCCTCGACGGCCGAGTCGCCGCCGCCCACGACCAGGATGTCCTGGTCGCGGAAGAAGAACCCGTCGCACGTCGCGCACCACGAGACGCCGCGACCGGACAGGCGCTTCTCGTCCGGCAGGCCGAGCTCGCGGTACGCCGACCCGGTCGCGAGGATCACGGCGCGGGCGCGGAACACGTCACCGCTGCCCGTCGTCACGACCTTGACGTCGCCGGTGAGCTCGACCGACGTCACGTCGTCCCAGAGCACCTCGGCACCGAACTTCTCGGCCTGCTTCTGCATCGAGTCCATGAGCTCGGGGCCCTGGATCCCGTCGGGGAAGCCGGGGAAGTTCTCGACCTCGGTGGTGTTCATCAGCGCACCACCGGCCGTCACCGAACCGGCGACGACGACGGGCGCGAGCCCGGCCCGGGCGGCGTAGATCGCCGCGGTGTAGCCGGCCGGGCCGGAACCGACGATGACGAGGTCGCGCACGGCGGAGGAGGTGGGCTGCAGGTCGGGTTCGGTCACGGGGTGCCTCGCTGGGTCGGTCGGCGTCGCCGCGGGGGCGACGGGGCCGCAGGGTGGCCCGGTGTCTGGGTCGTCCAACCGATCGTAGGGCCCTTCTGTTCCCGGCACGTTCGGCGCCCCGGGGCGGGCCCGACGGCCGTGTCAGGAGACGGTGATCTCGGTGACCTCGACGCGGAACAGGCCCGCGGGGTTCGTCGGCAGCTCGGTGAAGTAGAGGACGAGCGTGGACGTGGTGACCGGCTCGGAGAACGTCAGGAGCGTGTCCTGGCTCAGCGTCCCCGACGCGAGGACGTCGCCCTGCGTCGGCGTGTCGCCGGACGTCGCCCGCACCTCGACGTTCCCGCCCGTGCCGTTGACGTGGAGCGTCACGCCGCTGACGGGGCTCTCGGCCGCGAGCGTGAGCTCCAGGCCCATGCCCTCCTTGAGGCCGGCGAAGTCGGGCGCCTTGTACGTGTAGGAGAACCAGAACGTCGAGGGGTCACCGTCGACGGCGAGCTCGACGTTCTCGACGCGCTCGCCCGCGGGGTCGGTGGGGTCGAACGTCCGCACGGAGGCGATGACGGGAGGCGGTCCCGCCTGCGGGGCCTCCTCGCTCGGCTCGTCGGCAGGGGACGGCGCGGCGTCCCCGCTGGGCTCCGGCTGCTGCTCGCTCGAGGTCTCGCCGGCGGCGGGCTCACGCTCGCCCCCGGGCGCGGCGAACAGCGCGCGGGCCGCGAAGATCAGCCCGATGAGCACGGCGATGCCGACGATCACGAGGACGAGCGCGGTCGGGTCGAACCGACGGCGTGGCTCGTCCTCCTGCTCCACGAACGCGAACGGGTCGTCCGTGAACCCGGGGCCGTCGTCCCACAGGTCGGGCTCGGGGTTCCGTGCCACCGGCGGGAGCGCGGCGGGCAGGGAGGGCGGAGGCGCCGCGGCACCGGACGCTGCTCCGACCACCGCGGTGGGAGGCGTCCCGCGGGCGTCCCCGCGCGGGGGGAAGGAGCTGCCTCGCGCCGGCACGGCCGGCGGCGGCGTGCCCGGACGCGGCACCCCTGCCGGCAGCTCCTCGAACGCCGAGCGCACGGACTGGCGTGCGACACGCACCGGTGCGGTCGGGCGCTCCGGGTCGGACTCGGGCGCGGCGAGCCCGCCGGCGGCAGCGGCCGCCACGGCCCCACCGACCCCGGCTGCGGCGTCGGTGTCGTCGGCGAAGCGTCCGACGCGGATCTCACCCCACGGCTCGAGCTCGTGGACCAGGTCGCCCGGCGTGTGCGGGCCGTCCTCGTGCGGGCCCAGGGTCACGGCGCACAGCGTGTCGAGGTCGTTGGGGACGTCGGCGACGAGCTCACCGGGCGCCACGGGCGCACCGTCGAGCACGGGTGCGGGCTGCACGGACGACTCGTGGACGTCGTCACGTCCAGCGGGCCAACGGCCGGTCAGGCCCGTGTAGAGCAGGCGCACGAGGTCGACGGTGTCGGAGCGGCTGGTGGCGCGGGCGTCACCGTGGGCGATGCCGAGCAGCGCCGCGTCGATGGCGAGGCCGGAGACCAGGACGCGCCCGTCGGCGGACACGTGCACGACGGCGGGGCGGAGCGCCAGGTGGTGCACGCCGCGGCGGCGCGCGACCTCGAGCGCCGCCGCCGCCTCGCCGACGACGGCACGGGCCTGGTCGGGCGTCAGGGGGCCGCGCTCGACGAGCTGGGCGAGGGACGCGCCGGTGATCTGCTCCGAGACGACGTACCCGACGCCCTCGTGCATGCCCACGTCGAGGACGCGCACGAGCCGCGCGTCGGTGACGAGGGCTGCGCGGCGGGCGGCGTCGAGCGCCGGCGCGACGGCACCGGACTGCAGCACGCGCACCCGCACGGGACGGTCGAGGATCAGGTCGGTCGCATGCCACACGGAGACGCCGGCGAGGTCCGTCGGCAACGGGTCGACCACCCGGTAGCGCCCGGCGAGCACGGTGCCCCGGCCGACCTCTTCCGTCACGGTGCCACCTCCGACGTCGCCCCCGACCTTGGGGCCTGCGGTCGCAGGTCCCGTGAGCATGCTAGACGGACCGCCGTCAGCGGCGCCCCCGGACGCGTCGCAGCACGGGCCCGAGCAGCTGGTCCAGCTCCCGCACCCGCAGCAGGCGCAGCAGGCCCAGGTAGACCAGGGTCATCACGGTCCCGACCGCCGCGCACTGCACGACGGCGCCCGGGAAGCCGTCCGGCCCGGTGCCTCCGACGGCGGCCAGGACGCCGTACCCGACGCCCCCGGCGACGAGCGCCGCGAGCCCCGCACGGGCGTGGGTCCGCAGGACGCGTGCGCCGTCGACCGCGCCGCCCAGCCGGCGCCGGAGCGCGAACATCGCCAGCAGGGTCCCCACGACGTACGACACGCTCATCGAGAGCCCGGCGCCCGCGACCCACGCGCTGTTGGGCAGCACCGCCTGGCCCAGCAGCGTCCCGGCGACCACGACGGTCGCCATCACGACCTGCACGGGGACCATGCCCTTGGCGTCCTCGTACGCGTAGTACACGCGCTGGCACATCGACCACGCACCGAACGCCGGCAGCCCGACGGCCATCGCCACCACGACGCCCGCGATCGCGTCGACGGTGCCCTGGGGCTGGCTCGGCAGGATGATGCGGACCACGGGCTCCGCGAGGACGACGAGGCCCGCGCCGGCGAGCAGCGTGAACAGCCCGACGACCCGCAGGCCGGACGACAGGCTCGCGCGGACCCCGGGCACGTCGCCGTCGTGCGCCTGCGCCGACAGCCGCGTGAAGAGGGCCGTCGCGAGGGAGACCGTCACCAGCGAGTGGGGGAGCATGAACAGCATGAACGCGTAGTCGTACGCCGCGTTGCCCGCGATCTGCGTCGTGGGGCTGCAGGTGGCGCCCGGCGCGGCGGAGGCGACGCGCGACACGACGACGTACCCCAGCTGGCCGATGGCCAGGCCGATGAACGTCCAGGTCGCCACGGTCCCCGCCCGGCCCAGGCCCGACCCGCGCAGCCCCCACCGCCACCGGTAGCGCACGCCTGCGCGACGCAGGAACGGCACGAGGACGAGGGCCTGGCACGCGACCCCGATCGTCGCGGACCCCGCGAAGAGCGCGATCTGCGCGTCGCTCCAGTCGTCGGCGGAGCGCACCTGCCCGGACAGCGCGATGAACAGGCCGAACCCGGCGATGGAGACGAGGTTGTTGACGACGGGCGCCCACATGTACGGCCCGAACGACCCGCGCGCGTTCAGCACCTGGCCGAGCAGCGCGTACGCGCCGTAGAAGAACAGCTGCGGGACGCACCAGTACGCGAACGAGGTCGCGAGCGCGATCTGGGCGTCGCTGCACGGGTCGGCGTACAGCCGCACGAGCCACGGCGCCGCCAGCGTCAGGACGACGGTGGCACCGGCGAGCACCGCGAACCCGAAGCTCAGGAGCCGGTCGACGTACTCCTGACCCGCGTGACGCTTGTAGGCCCGCACGACCTGCGGCACCAGCACCGCGTTGAGCACGCCGCCGGCGAGCAGCATGTAGAGCACGTTCGGCAGCTTGTTGGCCACCGAGAAGGCGTCGGCCGCCTGGCCCGTGCCGCCGATCGCGACGGCCAGCACCATGGCGCGCAGGAACCCCAGGAGGCGCGACACCGCGGTGCCGCCGGCCATGAGGGCCGCGCCGCGCCGGACGCCGTCACCGGGTCGTTCGGCCGGCCGGTCACCCCCGGCCGGCCGGTCGCCCCCGGTCGGCCGGACCGGCTCCGACGGCGACGCGGGGTCGCCCGGCAGGTCCTGCGGATCGCCGGGGGGCGGGGTCGCGCCGCTCACGCGTCCACCTCCGGGCTCCCGCCGAGCACCGGCAGCGGGCGCGTGCCCTCGTCGTCGTGCACGAGGCGGGCGCCGCGGCGGGCGCTCTGGCCGCGTCGGACGGTCCGCACGACGCCCAGCACGAGCCCCACCGCGAGCAGCACGCCGACCACGGCCGTGCCCACCGACTCCACCGTCGGCGACGCCCGCACCACGAACGTCACGGGCTGCGCCAGCGCCGTCCCGTCCTCGCTGGTCAGGAGCGCCTCGACCACGACCTCGCAGTTGGCGATCGCGTGCACGGCGACGGTCACGACCTCCTCGCCGGCGGGTGGGACGACGACCGCTGCGCTGGGCTCGGTCTGCAGGCACGCCTTGCGGGGCGTGGCCCGGACCCGCACCGTGGCCGCGGTCGGCAGGTCGTTGCGGACGGAGAACCGCACCTCGGTGTCCGCGCTGATGAGGTTCTGCGTGCTGGTCGGGGCCAGCGTCAGGCCGATGCGGCGCGCGTCGACCGCGGCGACGGCCGCGTCGACGAGGCGCCGACGGTCCGGCGGGTCCTGGCGCCACGCGGTCGCGAGCGGGGCGAGGACCGTCGTGTCCACACCGTCGAGCAGCGTCGCCGCGTCGTCGGTGACCTCGGCGAACGCGATGGTGGCGTCGCGCGACTGTGCCAGGCGCCGCACCTCGTCGGGCTCCAGCACGTCGGGCGCGCTCGCGTAGGCGGGCAGCGCCGCGCGGTCGTCCTCGCCGGTCGACCCGAGCAGTGCCGTCAGCGGCGCCGTGCGGGACCACGGAGCGTTCTGCACGGCGTCCAGCACGGCGCCGACGAGGGCGGGGTCGGGGTCGGCGTCACGCGGCAGGGCGATGAGGACGTGCTGGAGGCCCTCGTCGGAGCCGCGCGCCAGGATGGACAGCTCGGCGAGCACGCGCTGCGTGACGGTCGCCGGCGTGGCGTCGGGGTCGAGACGCTCGGGGTCCGCCAGGAGCGCGCCGAGGGTCCCGTCGGGCACGAGGCCGACGAGGGGGCCGGACGCCGTCGGCAGCGTGGTCCGGGCGCCGACGGCGTCGGTGTCGGAGGGCACGTCGTCGGGTGCCAGCACCAGCACCGAGGCGCCGCCGCGCGCCGCGAGGTCGGCGGTCGCCTGGTCGGTCGTCGGACCGGGCGCCCACATGACGTCGGTGCGGGCGGCCAGCGGCCTGCCGCCGTCGACGGCACCGGCCGTGGCGGCCGCGGACGACTGCACGGCGGCGTCGAGCAGCCCGACGGTGTCCGCGTGGGCCAGCGCGGTGAGGTCGGGGTCGGACCACGGCAGCGCGACGACGTCCCGGCCCACCGCCGTCGCGGCCAGCGCGTCCGCCCAGGCCGCGACGTCCTGCCCGCCGGCACGGGCGGCCGCCACGAGCGCGGGGTCCACGACCAGGGCGACGTCGGGGCTCGTGCGCGCGATCTCGAGCGTCGACGCGAGCCGTCCGCCCGGCTGCACGAGCTGCGCGAGCGTCGGCGGCCCGGGCGCCGGCACGTCGAGGTCCTGGGGGACGGTGGGCGGGCCGACGGCCGGGGCGAGCAGCGACACCCGCGCCTGCGCGACGTCGCCGCCGGTCGCCCACAGCACGAAGGACCGCTGCAGACCGACGCGGGCGCCGTCGGTCGCCTCGACCGCCAGCCCTCGTGCCCCCCACGTGTCGGGACGGTCGAGGAGCCCCACCTCGTCGGCGGGGACGGTGACCTGGAGCTCGACGGAGGCGCCGGGCTCGAGCGGGCCGTCCGCGGCCACCCAGGCGGCGCGGTCCCCGGCCCGCCGGCCCGTCGCCGGCTCGTCGAGCCAGCTCTGCAGGTCCTCGCGGGTGCCGGGCCGGACGCGCTCGAGCCGCACCACGGCCCGGGGTGCGGCGATGGTCTGGCTCGAGGTGTTGGTCAGCCGTGCGCTGACCACGAGGTCCTCGCCAGGGCTCAGCACGACCGGCGTGACCTGCGTGATCTGCACGCGCACCGGCAGCGCCCCGTCGTCGCCCGCGGCGGGTGACGGGCGTGGCGTGGCGGTGGCGGCCGGTGCCGTGAGCCCCGCGAGCGCGAGGAGGGCGACGAGCGCCACGAGCAGGAGGGACGAGGCCCGGCGGGCTGCTGTGCTCATCCGTCGGTGAGGACCGTCAGCGCCATGCCGGCCAGGCGTCGTTCGTTGGGGTAGGCGAGCCGCTCGGACAGGTCGGCCACACGGACCCACTCGACGTCCTCCGCCTCGCCGTCGGGGTCGTTCTCCACCGTGAGCTCACCGTGCAGGGCACCGAGCAGGAAGTGGTGGACCACCTTGTGCACCCGGTGCTCGTCCCCGGAGAACCAGTAGTCGATGACCCCGAGGCGGCGCAGGATCCGACCCGTGATGCCGGTCTCCTCCGCGATCTCGCGGACGGCGGCCTCCTCCGGCGTCTCGTCGCCCTCGAGGTGGCCCTTCGGCAGGCACCACTCGAGGCGGCCCGCCCGGTTGCGGCGCGCGATGACGGCCGCCGCGTAGTGCCCTTCCTGCCGCAGCACGACCAGTCCACCCGCGGACGTCTCGTCGACGACGGGCAGCGCGACGTGCGTCCGGTGGGCGATCCGCGACGGGTCGATGCGCAGGGGATGCCCTCCCGGCGGCGCCGGCACTCGCCCGTGACCGGGCGGACGGGCGGCGGTGGACATGCCGACACTGTAACGACTCCTCCTGACCCGTTCCGTTCGTGCCGACGACGTGTGCCTGCGCCGGTGCCCGCCCACGCCCCCCCGGGCCGTCCCGGCGACGCACGCCGGTCGCGACCTCTGGCACGCTTGTGCGGTGCCCGACGTCCCCACCGACCAGCCCGACGCCGCGGCCGTGCAGCAGCTGCGCCGCCGCGCCCTGGAGTCCCTCGCCGCGATGGCGCCCGACGCGATCGACCTGGGTCAGCGGTTCCGCGCCGCCGGCCACGAGCTCGCACTCGTCGGGGGGCCCGTGCGCGACGCGTTCCTGGGGCGCGTCAGCAACGACCTCGACCTGACGACGTCCGCGACGCCCGACGAGGCCGAGCCGTTGCTCGCTGCGTGGGGCGACGCGCACTGGGACATCGGCCGGGAGTTCGGGACGGTCGGGGCGCGGCGCTTCGCCGGCCGGCGCGGCGCGACGCAGGACGTCGTCGTCGAGGTGACGACGTACCGCACCGACGCGTACGACCCGACGTCCCGCAAGCCGCTCGTGCAGTTCGGCGACACCCTCGAGGGCGACCTGTCCCGGCGGGACTTCACCGTCAACGCCATGGCGGTGCGCGTGCCGGACCTCGTCTTCGTCGACCCCTTCGACGGTCTCGCCGACCTCGCGGCCGGCGTGCTGCGGACGCCCATCGACCCGCGCCGGTCCTTCGACGACGACCCGCTGCGGATGATGCGGGCCGCGCGCTTCGTCGCCCAGCTCGGGTTCCGGCTGGACGACGAGGCCCGCGCGGCGATCGTCGACATGGCGGGACGCATCGAGATCGTCTCGGCCGAGCGTGTCCGTGACGAGCTCACCAAGCTGCTGCTCGCGCCGTACCCCCGCGCGGGGCTCGAGGTGCTCGTCGACACCGGCCTGGCGGACCACGTCCTGCCCGAGCTGCCGGCGCTGCGGCTCGAGATCGACGAGCACCACCGTCACAAGGACGTCTACGAGCACTCCCTGATGGTGCTGGAGAAGGCGATCGCGCTGGAGACCGGCCCGGACGGCGCCGTCCCCGGCCCGGACCTGACGCTGCGCCTGGCGGCCCTGCTCCACGACATCGGCAAGCCCCGCACGCGCCGGTTCGAGCCGGCGGGCGGCGTCAGCTTCCACCACCACGAGGCCGTCGGCGCGAAGCTCGCGGCGAAGCGGCTCAAGGCCCTGCGGTTCGACAAGCAGACCGTCAACGACGTCGCCCGCCTGACCGAGCTGCACCTGCGGTTCCACGGGTACGGCGAGGGCGAGTGGACGGACTCCGCGGTCCGCCGGTACGTCACGGACGCCGGCCCGCTGCTGGAGCGGCTGCACCGCCTGACCCGTTCGGACTCCACGACGCGCAACCAGCGCAAGGCCGCACGTCTCAAGGCGGCGTACGACAGCCTCGAGCAGCGCATCGCCACGCTGCGCGAGGCGGAGGAGCTCGCGTCGATCCGGCCCGACCTCGACGGGACGCAGATCATGGAGATCCTCGGCATCCGTCCCGGGCGCGAGGTCGGCGAGGCGTACCGGTACCTGCTCGAGCAGCGCATGGAGCACGGACCGCTGGGCCAGGAGCGGGCGCGCGAGCTGCTGCTGGCGTGGTGGGCGCAGCGCGGGTCCTGAGCACCCCAACCGTTCTCGCCGTGCGGACGTTGTTCAGCGTGTGACGACCACCAGGCCCGGGGCGCGCGCGTGACGCGCTCCGACGACGTGCTCGACGAGCTCGTCCGCGTCCGCTACCCGGCGCTGCTCGCACGTGCCCGCATGCTCGTGCGGGACCCCGCGGCCGCGCAGGACCTCGTGCAGGACGCGCTCGTCGCGACGTTCGTCGGCCGCGCCCGGTTCGGCAGCGTGCCCGCCGCCGAGCAGTACGTCCGACGCGCTCTGGCGACCAGGTACGTCGACGGCCTGCGCCGCGGCGGCCGGGAGCGTGCGGGGGCCGCACGGCTCGCGGCACTGCCCGTCGCGGCTGCACCGGACCCTGCCGAGGCGTCGACCGCGCTCGCCGACGACGTCGAGCGGGCGCTCGCGACGCTCGCACCCCGCGAGCGGGCGTGCGTCGTGCTGCGGCACCTCGAGGACCTGTCGGTGCACGAGACCGCGGTGCTGCTGCGCCTGTCGGACGGGGCGGTCAAGCGCTACACCGCCGACGGGGTCCGCGCGCTCCAGGCGCTGCTGGGCGTGCGGGCGCCCGACCCCGAGCGGGCAGGCGTGCGCGTCCGCCTCGTGCCGACCGAGGAGGAGTCCCGTGGCTGAGTGGACGCCGGACCTGACGGACGTGCTGCACACGGCCGAGGCGCAGCGCGAGGCCGCGCTCGCGGCGTCGCCGACGGAGGCGAGCGTGGCGAGCGTGCGGACGGCGGTCCGCGCGGCCCGCACGCGCCGCACGGCGCTCGCGGTGACGGGCACGGCGGCCGCCGTGCTGCTCGTCGGCGGCGTGGTCCTGTGGTCGCCCCGCGCGCCCGTGCCGCCTGCGGCGCCCGCGTCGACGGTCCCGCAGCCGACCCGGCCGACGGCCTCCCCGACCCCGGCGGCGTCACCCCCCGTCGCGCCGAGCACGGCGACCGTCGAGGTCGGCGGGCTGCCCCCGATGCTGTCCGCCGCACCGGACGAGCTGCGCGACGCACCCCCCGGGACCGTCCTGGCGCTGTGGACGCCGGACACGCTGCTCGATCTCGCCGACGGTGCCCCGGACGCGGGGCACCGGGAGGTGCACCTCCTGCTGGTGCGTCCCGACGGCGAGGTGCGCCACGTCGTGCGCGCACCGGACCACGCGGTGACGGTCGGCGGGTGGGACCGAGCCGCGGCGTCGGCGAGCGTGATCACCGCGACGGGCGGCGGGGACAGCGAGAGCATCGCCGTCGACCTGCTGACGGGCGCGACCACGCCCGTGCCGCCGTCGGCGGAGAGTCTCCTGCCGACCTCCCCGGACGGCACGACGACCGCGGACGTCCAGGGCGCCGTCGTCCGCCTGCGGGCCGGCGCCGGCGAGCGCGAGCTGGAGCTGCCGAGCCGGTGGTGCCGGCCCGCGGGCTGGTCCGACGCCACGCACCTGCTCCTCACGTGCTTCGACCGCGAACCGCGCACGCTCGTCCCCGCCGAGGCCGACGGTCCGGCGCTCGTCCTCCTCGACACCGTCACCGGCGGCACGACCCGGCGCGCGCTGGTCACCGGTGACGTCGTCCCGACGGACCGCACGGGGATCCCGCTCGGCGACGGCAGCGTGGTGGCACAGGTCGACGTCGTCGGGCGCGAGGTGGACGGGGACGCGGTGGCCCGCGTGTGCGGGACCGGCCTGGGACGCTTCGACGGCCTGGCGGGCACGCCGCTTCCCGCGGTCCCTGCCGGGGACCTCGTGCACCGGGGACTCGTCGCGGCCCCGGGGCGCGTGGTCGTCGCCGGGCCCCCGGGGTGCCCCACGGACCTCACGGCCTCGGGGATGTGGGCGCTCGACCTCGCGACGGGCCGGGTCGACGAGCTCCTGCCGGTGCACGAGGACCCGGCGGCCCCGTTCGGCCTGCTCTCGTCGACGACCTGGCGCTGACGCGCCTCAGTCGAGCCGGACCACCAGCAGGCACACGTCGTCCTCCTGGTGCTCGTCGACGAGCGCGTCGGTGAGCGCGTCGCACACCTGCGTCGCGCTCGCGTCGTCCGGGACGGCGGACAGCGCGGCCGACAACGCGTCGATGCCCTCGCGCAGGCCGCGGTCGCGGCGCTCCACCAGACCGTCGGAGTAGAGCACCATGATCGCGCCGTGCGGCAGCTCGCCCGACACCTCGGGGACCGTGCCGGGGCGGACCGGGGGCAGGCCGATGGGTGTGCTGCGCCCGCCGTCGAGGCCGTGCACGTGCCCGCCGGGCAGCCGGACCAGCACCGGGGGGTGACCCGCGCTCGCCCAGGTGAGGTGCGCGCCGTCGTCGGTGCGCTCCCAGCGGACGAGCACGCAGGTGGCGACGTCGGCCACGTCGAGCGCCCGCACCAGGCCGTCCAGGCGCTCCAGCGCCTCACCGGGGCGGTCGCCCCGCCACACGGCCGCGCGCAGCAGCGAGCGCAGCTGCCCCATGGAGGCCGCGGCCCGCAGGTCGTGGCCCACGACGTCGCCGACGGCGAGGCTCACGGCACCGTCGGGCAGCACGAACGCGTCGAACCAGTCACCACCGACCTCGGCCCGGCGCCCCGACGGCAGGTACGAGGCGGCGACGTCGAGGCCGCCGACGTCGCCCAGCACCGGCAGCAGGCTGTGCTGCAGGGTGAGCGCCGCGTCGCGCTCCGCGAGGTACAGCCGCACGTTCTCCAGCAGGACGCCCGCACGTCGTCCCAGGTGGGCCGCGGTGACGACGATCTCGCGGTCGAACCCGTCGACCTCATGGTGCACCAGGCACAGCACGCCCAGCGCCCGGTCCCGGCCCGTCAGCGGGACGAGCAGCGCGCTGCCCAGGCCGAGGGTCTGCAGCAGCTGCAGCTCGTCGGGGGTCGTCCGCCCCGGGAGGCTCGCGATGTCCACGGGCAGCGGCATCGGGACGTGGTCGACGCCGGCGGCCAGCGTCTGGGCGACCCGCGGGGAGTGCATGAGCCACGTCGTGCCCTGCGTGCCGAGCGCGTGCGCGGCCGACGCGTGCTCCGGGTCCGACGCCACGACGTGGACCCGCTCCAGGCGGCCCGTCTCGGAGGTCATCGCGACGAAGCCCCACGTCGCCAGACGCGGGACCACCAGGTCCGCCAGCGCGTCGACGGCGTCGTCGTACTCCAGGTGCCGCGACACCTCCTCGCCGACGCGCGCGAGCAGCTCGAGCCGGTCCGCCGTGCGGTGCATGAGCGACAGCTCCAGGTCGCGGGCCGCGTCGCCCACGGCCTCCGCGGTCACGTCGACCTGCACGCCGACCCGGTGGGTCACGCGGCCCTCGTCGTCCCGCAGCTGCGTGATCGCCAGCTGGTTCCAGAACTGCGAACCGTCCTTGCGGGCGTTGAGGAGCACCTCCTGCACGTCGTGGCCGCGCTCCAGCGCGGCGCGGATGCGCGCGACGACCTGCGGGTCGGTGTCCTCGCACTGCAGCAACCGGCAGTTGCGGCCGCGGACCTCCTCCGCCGTGTACCCGGTCAGGGACGTGAACGCGGCGTTCGTCCACACCAGGGGGTCGCCCGGCAGGCGCGGGTCCGACACCGCCATCGCCAGGGGCCCGCCCTCGAGGATCGCGTGGGCGAGGGGCCCCGACAGGAGGTCGTCGGGACCGAGCGCGTCGTCGTACGCCGGCGCGCCGTCGGGCGTGACCGTGCCCGCGTCGCTCATGTGGGGGCACCGACCACGGGTGCCTCGACGACCGCCGGCGTCCGCGGTCCGCGGGCGAACGTGATCGCACCGGCCAGGTAGACCGCCGCGAGCGCCGCGAACAGCACCGGCGACCACCCCGTGTCCGGCAGCGCGACGGCGGCGAGCGCCGCGGCGCCGACGAACGCGGCGTTGTACATGACGTCGTACAGCGAGAACGCGCGGCCGCGGTACGCGTCGGCGGTGTCGTGCTGCACGATCGTGTCGACCGCGATCTTCGCGCCCTGCGCCGCGAGGCCCAGCGCGCCGCCGGCCAGCAGCACGGCGGGCAGCGACACGTTCACGACGAGGACGAGCTGGCTGACCACGGCGAGCAGCAGGCACAGCACGATCCAGACGTGCGGGCCGACGCGCGGGCTGAGCACCGGCGTCAGGACCACCGCGAGCGCGAACCCGACGGCGCTCGCGGCCAGCACGCTGCCGAACGTCGCCAGGCCGGCGGCCGCGTCCGCGGGGTCGGAGAGCAGGTTGCGGGAGATGAGGATGCTGGCGATGAACACGGCGCCGTAGCAGAACCGGTGCAGCGCCATGATGCCCAGCGCGTACGCCGGCGTGCGGCGCGCCACCAGGTACCGGGCCCCCGCGACGAGCCCGCGGGCCAGCTCGCCGAGCGCGGCGCGCACGTCGGAGCCGGCGGCACGCTGGTCCGGGCCGAGCTGGTCCGGCGCCAGCCGCGTGGCCAGCGCCGACGCGCAGCCCATGACGGCGGCGGCGACCAGCAGGCAGGCCGCGTCGCGCACCCGGCCCGTGGGCAGCAGCAGCCCCAGCACGAAGCCGAGCGCCCCGCCGACGCCCGCAGCGGCGGCCCCGAGCGTCGGGGTCAGCGAGTTCGCGGTCAGCAGCAGCGGGCCGTCGACGACCTTCGGCAGCGACGCGGACAGCGCCGCGAGCAGGAACCGGTTGACCGACAGCGTCACCAGCGCCAGGACGTACACCGCGGGCCCGACGCCGCTGGTCAGCATGATCGTCGCGATGACGAGCGTCAGGGCGACCCGCACGAGGTTGCCGTACAGCAGCACCTG
Organism: Cellulomonas wangsupingiae; assembly: GCF_024508275.1. Taxonomy (NCBI): domain Bacteria; kingdom Bacillati; phylum Actinomycetota; class Actinomycetes; order Micrococcales; family Cellulomonadaceae; genus Cellulomonas; species Cellulomonas wangsupingiae. The sequence continues at coordinate 4,091,626 of NZ_CP101989.1, read as the reverse complement.
CCGGCGCCGCCACCGGTCCAGCAGGACCCCGGCCCACGGCCCGACGATCGTGAACGGCAGCAGCAGCACCGCGAACGCGGCCGCGACGCCCGTGGCCGTCGACGCGTTCTCCGGCGAGAAGAAGAACAGGGTGGCGAGCCCGATCTGGAACATGCCGTCGGACGCCTGGCTGACCAGGCGGACGGCGAAGAGCCGGCGGAAGCCGGTCAGGGGCCACAGGGCCCTGAGGTCGGAGATCACCTGCACCTGCCAAGGTTACGTCCCCGTACCCCGCAGGCAGCCGATCGCCCCCCCAACCTTTCGGGGACGGGCTCCGTTCTCCATCCTGGGGTCCGCGGACGAGGAGGACGGTGTGGCCAGGAGCTGGGAACGGCTGCTCGACGAGGTGGCGCGGGAGCGCTACCCCCGGCTGCTGGCGCGCGCGGCGCTGCTCGTCACGACGCGCGCGGACGCGGAGGACCTCGTGCAGGACGCGCTCGTGGCGACCTTCGCGGGGCGGGCACGGTTCACGTCGGTCGGGGAGGCCGAGCAGTACGTGCGGCGCGCGATCGTGACCCGGTCCATCGACCGGGCACGGACGGCCGCCGCCGAGCGCCGCGCCGTCGAACGTCGCGTGTCCTGGCCCGACCCCGCCGACGAGCTCGTGCCGACAGGCCTCGACCGCGACATCGTCGAGGCCCTGCAGACCCTGTCGGTGCGGCAGCGCGCGTGCGTCGTCCTGCGGCACGTCGACGACCTGTCCGTCGAGCAGACCGCCACCGCTCTGGGCCTGAGCGCGGGGGCCGTCAAGAGGTACACGTCCGACGGCACCGCGCGCCTGCAGGCGCGCCTCGGGACCCCCGCGCTCACCGGTGGCACCGTCCCCGTCGAGCTGATCCCCGCACCGGAGGTGCGTCGTGACTGACCTCGGACACCTGCTCGGCGGCGTCGAGGAGCACGTCGAACGTGCCCACGCGGACGCCCGACCGTCCGACGCCGCGCTCGCGGTCGCCCGTCGCACGGTCCGTCGCCGTCGCGTCCTGCGCGACGTGCGCCGCGGTGGCGTCGGCGCGCTGGTCGTCGTCGCGGCGGCGGGACTGACGACGTGGGGTCCCCAGGGCGGGGTCGTGCCGCCCGCCGCTGTCGACCCGGTGCCCTCGGTCACGCCGAGCGCCGCCGTGCCGAGCGCCGCCCCGACCGCGTCGCCGGGCACCCTGCTGCCGCTGGGCGCACCGGTCCAGGTGGCCTCGCCGCGGGACGTCCCGGTCGCGGACCTGCTCGCGGCGGCCGGTCCCGGCTGGACGCTGGCGACGGTCGTCGAGGAGCGCGCGGGGCAGGGCGGCGCCGCCCCGTGGGACCCCGCGAACCGGCGCACGGTGATCGCGCTCGTCGCACCCACGGGCGAGCGGACCCCGCTGCTCGACGTCGACGGGGCCTTCGCCGCCGGTGTCGACGACTGGCGCGTCGGGGAGCCCACCGCCTTCGCAGCCGCGTCCCCCTGGGAGGGGGAGGGGTCCTTCGAGGGTCTGCTCGACCTGACCACCGGGGTCCTGACACCCGTGCCGTTCGACTGGGAACGTCACCCGCTCGGCCTCACCGCGACCGGGGAGTCCGCGTGGCTGTTCTCCGAGATGCCGGCGGAGCTGCTCGCGCTCGACGCGGAGCAGCGCTCCCACTACTCGCCGATCGCACCCGGGTACGGCGTCGCACTCGATCCGGAGCAGGCGGTGGCGGCGACCGGCGAGGACCCCGCGGCGGTGCTGCACACCGCCGGCACGCTGCGCCTGGTCGCCGCCGACGGCACGACCCGCGACCTGGGCGACGTGGCGCTGCCGCACCGGCTGCACCCCCTGAGCCCCGACCGCGCGTGGCTCGCCCTGCACGCGCCGGACGGCGGGCTGCTGGGCCTCGACGTGCGCACCGGCGCCACGCATCCCGTCGCCGGCGCACCCGCCGACCCCGCGTGCCGCCTCGCCGGGTGGGCCGGCGCCCACGCGGTGCTCACGGCCTGCCCGGACGGTGCCGGCGCGTGGCGCCTGGCCGCCGTCGACGTCGCGCAGGACCGACCCGCGACGCCCCTGGCGACCAGCGACGTCCCCGTGCGGGACGCCTGGCCCCTCGGTGACGGGCGCGTCGGGCTCGGACGGGTCGTGATGCCCGCGCCGTGCGACGTGACGTCCGACCCGGCCGTGCTCGAGGACGGCACGGTCCGCTCGCTCACCGAGGGCTGGTCGCCGTACGACCACGGCACGGACCTGACCTTCGCCGGCGGCGGCGTCTGGACGTTCCTCAACGGCTGCTACGCGGGTGGCCGGGCGGATCCGCAGCGCACCGTCCGCGTCGACCTGGCGACGGGTGACGTCACGACGGTGTCCTGGTTCGAGGACCGGGGCGACGTCGACCAGGTCGTCGAGGACGGGGACTGGCGGGTGACGTCCGTCGACGTCGTCCCTGCCCGCTGACGACCGTCGGCGCGAGGTGTGCAGGGTTGGTGGTGCTCAGGACCACGAACCCTGCACACCCACCCGGCAGTCGGGGGAGCAGCGGGCAGGTGAGCCGGGCCAGCCGCGGGCGCGCAGGGCCGCGGCGAGCTGGGCGGCGGTCGCGCACGGGGCACCCGCCACGTGGCGCCAGCGGTACCGCAGGGTCACGTCGCCGCGTTCGACGCGCACGGCGTTGTCGCGCCACACGTCGGCGTCGACGCGGCCGGCGTGCACGAGCCGGCCGTCGAGCTCGACCCGCACACCCCAGGCGGCGTACCGCCGGTCGGAGCGGATCCGTCGGCCGTCGACGCGGTCCGCCACCTGGCCGAGCGAGCGCGGCAGCCCGTGGGCCCGCTCGACGTCACGGTCGTACCGGTGCTCCAGCGGGGACTCGACCCGCGCCGTCGGGTCGCCGAGCACGTCCAGGAGGAGGGCACGGTGGCGCAGGCCCGTGCGCCCCGCGGCCTCGTCGACCACCTGGGAGGTCGGCACGCGCAGCCGCGCCGCGTCGCACAGCACTGCGACGACCGCGTCGTCGTCGGCCGTCTCGTGGACGAGGTCGAGCACCGTGCCGAAGATGTCCACGCTGCGCAGCGAGCCGGACGAGCGCGGCATCGTCCGTCGCCGTCGCACGGTCAGCCCTGGCCGGGCGACGACGTACCGCTGCGCCGGGACGCTCACGACGAAGCCGCTGCCCGGGTCGCGCAGGAGACCGTGCACGAACCCGGCCGACCGGTGCGACAGGGCGGCGCCCGGACCGGCGGCCAGCAGGGCCGCCCGGGCGAGCTGACGCCACGTCGGCGGGCCGGACTGCAGCACGACCACGCCGCGCACGGCCCGCTGCCAGTGGCCGCTGCGCACGCGGCGAGCCACGACCGACCTCTCGACGCCGCCGGCGGCGAGCTGCGCGGTCGTCGCGACACCGTCCTGCCGCACGACGGTCGCACGCAACGCGTCGCCCAGCTCCCGAAGCGCCGGGATCCCGCCGACGTCGACCCGCCGCGCCGACGCCGCGCCACGGCCGGACAGCAGCATCGACGCCCCGGGGACCGACCCCACCGAGCGCACCACGGACGAGCTCACCCCGCCACGCTCCCGCACCGGACGGCCCCCCGGGCCGGCGGACGCCGACCTTGTGGACGACGCGCCGGGGTGTGCAGGGTTCGTGGCGCTGAGCACCACGAACCCTGCACACCCGCGGGTCGGGACGGTCGTTGCGGTGTGCGCGACGGACGCACGGGCCGCGGCCGGTCGGCCCACAACCGGCGAGGGCCCTGCGACGTTGTAGTGCGAACGGCCGACGTGGGCCGGCGGAGACGGGGACGCTGAGATGACGGGGACGACGTGAGCCAGGGATGGGCGCCGATGCTCGACCGGCTCGTGCAGGAGCGGTACGGCGGGCTCGTGGCGTACGCGACCGTGCTCACGGGTGATCGCGCGCAGGCCCAGGACGTGGTGCACGACGCGCTGGTGAGCACGTTCAGCGCCCGGGCGTCGTTCGGGTCGGTGCCGCAGGCCGAGGCGTACGTGCGCCGGGCGGTGGCGTCCCGGTTCGTGGACGGCACGCGCCGCCGGGCCCGCGAGAGGACCGCGGTGGTGCGTCTGGCGCACGCCACCGCCGAGGACACCGAGCTGCGCTCGGAGATGCTCGACGCGGACGTCGCGGCCGCGCTCGGCTCGCTGTCGCCCCAGCAACGGGCGTGCGTCGTGCTGCGGCACCTCGACGACGTGTCCGTACGGGACACCGCACGTCTGCTCGGCATCAGCGAGGGGGCCGTCAAGCGGCACGTCTCGGACGGCGTCGCGACCCTCGACGCCCTGCTGGGCACCAGATCGGCTCCGGACGCCGAGGCGTCGTCCGTCACGCTCGTCGACCGTCGAGGAGGTGCGTCATGAGCGACGACCTGACCAGCCGCCTGGAGCGGAGCCTGCAGGTGCAGGAGCAGCTCGAGACCGGCACCCAGCCGTCCCCGCAGGCCCTGGAGGACCTGCACGCGCGGGTCCGCCGGGCGCGCCGGGGCCGCACGACGTCGTACTCGGCGGTGGCTGCCGCGACCGTGCTCGTCGTCGGTGCCGCGGGGTGGTTCGGGTTGCAGGACCGCGACGTGCCGCTGCCGGCGCACACCCCGACGCCGGCGCACACCCCGACGCCGACGTCGCCCGTCTCACCGCGACCCGTCGCGAGCCCGACGGCCACGGTGGACGCCGTGGAGCGCGTGGCCGTGGAGCGCGTCGGCATGCCGCCCATGCACGCGCTGGACGCCGCGACCCTCGCGGCGATCGGCCCCGGGTGGGGCGTCGTGGGCTACCAGAGCACCGGAGGTGACCCGTTCCAGGAGGACGGCACCGCTCTGCCGGTCGTCCTCGTCGTCGTCTCGCCGGCGGGGGAGCTCTTCCACGCCGTCGACCTGCCTGCCGACGTCTCGCCGGCGCCCGTCGCCTGGCCCGACGCCGACACGGTGGTGCTGGCCTCCGGGGGCCCGGACGAGACGCGCACGGTCGTCGACCTGCGCACCGGCGCCGTCACCCCCGACGGCCGTGGCCTGCCGCCCTACACGCTCCACGTGGGCAACCAGCCCGACGGCACCGAGGTGTGGCAGCAGATGAGCATGGGCGGGGTCGGGTCGACCCTGTGGACGGTGCCGAGGAGCGGTGCGGCGCAGCAGGTCCCGGGCGGGCCCTGGCTGCTCAGCCACCGCGCACAGCTGAGCCCCGACGGCCGGCGTGCCCTCCTGTGGCTCGACGCGTACCTCGACCCGGGGGGCAGCGGCGTCGAGGTCGTCGAGCTGGCCACCGGCACGTCCCTCAGCGCCTCGCTCGTGCCGGCCGGTCAGCAGTGCCGGCCGGGGGGGTGGACCGACGCGACGTCCGTCCTGCTCGTGTGTGCCGACGCCGGCACGTCCACGCCTCCGTCCGAGTCGTCGACGCGGCCGCGGCTGGTCCGCGCGGACGTGACGGGACAGCGGGAGCCGCTCGTCGTGCGTGAGCTGGTGACCGGCGACCCGGTGCCGTGGTTCGGTCAGCCGGCCGGGGACGGCGCACTGGCCGCTGGCGTCGCGCCGCTCGGCACGTCCCTCGATCCCTGGTGCACGACCCCCGCCGTCCTGGCGGCCGACGGGACGGTGCGACCGCTCGTCACCGACCGCGACATGGACGGTGCCGGGGGCGGTGTGGAGCCCGACCACGGCAACGGCGGGCTCCTGCCCGTCTCCACCGGCCCGGGGCCGTGCCCTGGTGACGGTTCGCCGCTCACGCTGCTGCTCGTCGACCCCGTGTCCGGCACCAGCGTGCGGGTGCCGCACGGCCCGGAAGGGCCGGACATGCTCAACCCGGTGGCGGCGGTGGCAGCGCCCCGAGGGTGACGCCCGGCACGACGCGCGAGGGCCCGGTGCGTGGTGCACCGGGCCCTCGGGGTGGAGCTGTCAGCGACGCCTCAGCGTGAGCTCAGCGCTCCAGCTCGCCGCGGATGAAGGCCTCGACCTTGACGCGGCCCTCGGTGTCCTCGGTCTGCACCGGCGGGGACTTCATGAAGTACGTCGACGCCGACAGCAGGGGGCCGCCGATGCCACGGTCCTTGGCGATCTTCGCCGCGCGCACCGCGTCGATGATGATGCCGGCCGAGTTCGGGGAGTCCCAGACCTCGAGCTTGTACTCCAGGCTCAGGGGCACCTCGCCGAACGCGCGGCCCTCGAGGCGCACGTACGCCCACTTGCGGTCGTCGAGCCACGCGACGTAGTCCGACGGGCCGATGTGGACGTTGCGGTCGTCCTTCTTGCCGGCCAGCGGGCCGTCGGTGAGGTTCGACGTGACGGCCTGCGTCTTGGAGATCTTCTTGGACTCCAGGCGCTCGCGCTCGAGCATGTTCTTGAAGTCCATGTTGCCGCCGACGTTCAGCTGGTACGTGCGGTCCAGGATGACGCCGCGGTCCTCGAAGAGGCGCGCGAGCACGCGGTGCGTGATGGTCGCGCCGACCTGCGACTTGATGTCGTCGCCGACGATCGGGACGCCGGCGGCCTCGAACTTCGCGGCCCACTCGGGGTCCGACGCGATGAACACGGGCAGCGCGTTGACGAAGGCGACGCCCGCGTCGATGGCGCACTGCGCGTAGAACTTCGCGGCGGCCTCGGAGCCGACGGGCAGGTAGCAGACCAGGACGTCGACCTGCAGGTCCTTGAGCGTCTGGACGACGTCGACGGGCTCGGCGTCCGACTCCTCGATCGTCTCGGAGTAGTACTTGCCGAGGCCGTCGAGCGTGTGACCGCGCGACACCGTCACACCGAGCGGCGGGACGTCGGAGATCTTGATCGTGTTGTTCTCCGAGCTGAAGATCGCCTCGGACAGGTCGAAGCCGACCTTCTTGGCGTCCACGTCGAACGCGGCCACGAACTCGATGTCGCGGACGTGGTAGTCGCCGAACTGCACGTGCATCAGGCCGGGGACCTTGCCCTGCGGGTCGGCGTCCCGGTAGTAGTGCACACCCTGGACAAGCGACGCGGCACAGTTGCCGACGCCGACGATGGCGACGCGGATGGAGGTCATCCTCGCTCCTTCTCGTTTCGCGCCTCGGAGATGCCCTCGGCGTCGTCTGCAGCGGCGGCCGGCCGGCCACCGCCCTCGGGGCGAGCGCGACGTACGCCGCGCTCGTTGTCGATGAGGTCGTCCAGCCAGCGGACCTCGCGCTCGACCTGCTCGAGACCGTGGCGCTGGAGCTCGAGCGTGTACTCGTCCATGCGCTCGCGGGTCCGGGCGAACGACTGCCGGACCGTCTCGAGCCGCTCGGTCAGCCGGGTGCGCCGCCCCTCGAGGATGCGCAGCCGCGTCTCGGCGTCGGTCTGGGCGAAGAACGCGAACCGTACGTCGAAGTTCTCGTCCTCCCACGTGGCCGGGCCGGACGAGGAGAGCACCTCCTGGAGGTGCTCCTTGCCGTCGGCGGTGAGCTCGTAGACGATGCGTGCGCGCTTGGAGGCCACGGCGCGGTCGCTGGGCGCCTCGGTGCCGACGATCCAGCCGCGGTCCGCGAGCCCCTTGAGGCACGGGTACAGCGAGCCGTACGACAGGGCGCGGAACGACCCGAGCACGAGGTTGAGGCGCTTGCGCAGCTCGTACCCGTGCATGGGGGACTCGGCGAGCAGGCCGAGGATGGCGGGCTCGAGCACGTCTGAACGTCCGCGCACCGGATCCTCCTGTCCTCACACGTCGGCTGCGGAACCGACTGTTCGGCGGATCCGATGTATCAACTCGATACATCCGGAGACTATGTCGATCTCGAGCGTCCGCACAACACGCGCGTGGGGGGCAGGCGGGGTGAGCGCGTCGACGCCCCGTGCCGATCGTGTGAAGGGTCGTGCCGATCCGGACGTCTTGGGCGTCGTCACGGCAGGCCGGCTCCGGACGTTCGTCCATACTGGGCGCGGCAGCGTCCGCCCGGCGCGCCCGGTGACGGGTGCCCGGCGACGCCAGGCAGCACCGTCGTCGGCACGAGAGGTCACCCGTTGGCAGCCAGCAAGCGCCGTGCAGCGCCGTCGCGCGCCAGGCGATCGACGCGTCGCACCGCGTCCGAGTCCGCCCCGCAGGAGTCCCGCGGGTTCTGGAACTACCCCCGCCGGGAGCACACCGGGCTGCACCGGTGGCTGCCCTCGTGGCGCGTGGTGCTGGGCACGTTCATCGGCGGGATGTTCCTCGTGCTGGGTGCCGGCGCGGCGGCGTTCGCGTTCATCGACCCGCCGTCCCCGCTCGCCGAGGCGAAGTTCGAGACGACGACCGTGTACTTCGCCGGTGACCAGCCCGGCCAGCCCGGTCCCGTCATGGGCACCTTCGCCGAGCAGCGGCGCGAGATCGTCGACTACGGGACGCTGCCCGCGCACATCGGCCAGGCCGTCGCCGCGGGCGAGGACAAGACCTTCTTCACGAACCGCGGCGTGTCGATCACCGGCATGGCCCGCGCCTTCATCAACAACATCCAGGGCAAGCCGACGCAGGGCGGGTCGACGCTGACCCAGCAGTACGTCGAGCGCTACTACCAGAACACCACGACGGACTACCTGGGCAAGGCCAAGGAAGCGATCCTCGCGATCAAGATCGCGCAGAGCGAGTCCAAGGAAGAGATCATGGGCCGCTACCTGAACACGATCTACTTCGGTCGTGACTCGTACGGGATCCAGGCCGCCGCGAAGTCCTACTTCGGCAAGAACGCCGCCGAGCTCACGGTCTCCGAGGCCGCGATGCTCGCCGCGCTGATCCCGTCGCCCAACAACTGGGACCCCGCCGTCGCGCCCGAGAAGTCCCAGCAGCGCTGGGGCCTGGTGCTCGACTCGATGGTCGACTCGGGGTGGCTCAGCGCCGAGGAGCGGGCCGCGCAGACGTTCCCGGCCACGATCCCGTTCCAGCAGTCCGAGACGTACCGCGGCCCCAACGGCTTCCTGCTCGAGATGGTCGAGAACGAGCTGCTCGCCACCAAGATGTGGACGGCCGGCGAGCTGCGCACCCGTGGCCTCGACATCATCACGACCATCGACCCCGCCGTGCAGCACATGGCGGTCGAGTCCGCCGAGGCGCTGCGGGCCGGCCAGCTGTCCGACGGCGAGCCGCCCAACGAGCGGCTGCGCGTCTCCGTGGTGTCCGTGGACCCGGCCACCGGCGGGATCGTGGCCCTGTACGGCGGCCCGGACTACCTGACGGACGCGAAGAACACGGCCACGTTCGACGAGATCCAGGCCGGTTCGACGTTCAAGCCGTTCACGCTCGTCACCGCTCTGCAGCAGGGCATCAGCCTGTCGAAGAAGTACGACGGCAGCTCCCCGCAGCGGTTCCCCGAGTGGGACGGCGGCAAGGTCGACGTGCAGAACTACGGCAACAAGGGCGCGGGCACGATCGACCTGGTCGAGGCCACCGCCAACTCCGTGAACACGGTGTACGCCGCGCTCAACATCGAGGTCGGGCCCGAGAACACGGCCAAGACGGCCGAGGCGGCGGGCATCACGACGCCGTTGACGACGGTGCCGTCCAACGTGCTGGGCTCCGACCACGTGCGTCCCCTGGACATGGCCGGTGCCTACGCGACGTTCGCCGCGCAGGGCGTGCGCCGCGCCCCGCACATCCTGCAGGTGGTCCTCGACAACGACGACCAGGTCGCGTGGCAGCCCGACACGACGGGGACGAACGCGTTCCCGGCCGACGTCATGGCGGACGCCACCTACGCGATGACGCAGGTCGTCGAGCGGGGGTCCGGCAAGGCCCAGATCAACAAGCTCGACCGGCCGATCGCCGGCAAGACCGGGACGTCGTCCTTCAACAAGTCGGCGTGGTTCGTGGGGTACGTGCCGCAGCTGGCGACGGCCGTGGCGCTGTCCCAGCAGGGTCAGGACGGCAAGTCGCTCGACACGATCAGCGAGTGGGGCGACTACAAGGAGATCACCGGGTCGTCGTACCCCGCGGTGCTCTGGGCGGACTACATGGGCAAGGTCTTCACGCACCCGAAGTACCAGGAGGTGCAGGACTTCCCGGCACGCGCCAACATCGGCGGCAAGGCCACTCCGACGCCCACGCAGACCGAGACCGCCACCCCGGAGCCCACGCCCGAGGAGCCCGCGCAGCCGGCCGACGTGCAGGTGCCGGGCGGGCTGGTGAACCGGACCGAGGCGGACGCCTCCGGCGTCCTGCAGGGTGCGGGCCTCGTGGCCGCCGTGGTCACCGAGCAGTCGCAGACGGTGCCCAAGGGCCGCGTCATCCGTGCGGAGCCCGGCGAGGGCGCGACGCTCCCGGCGGGGTCCACCGTGACGCTCGTCGTCTCCAGCGGTCCGCCGCCACCGCCGCAGCCCAGCCCCACACCGGCGCCCAGCACCAGCCCGAGCGCGCCCCCGGTCGAACCGCCGGGCGGCGGCGAGGACGCGGGCGGCGGAGCCTGATTCGGTTCCCGGCGTGCCACCCGGTACGCTGGGCCACCGCCGTCCGTTCGCGGACGGTTCGTCGTGCCCACTCTCCTGACACTCGTCGGGGACGGGCACGTCGAGACGCTTGAGAACCCTCCTGTCACGGAACGACCGTGACCGCGAAGACCAGAGGAGGTGGGTATGAGCCTGCGTCAGTACGAGATCATGATCATCCTCGACCCCGAGATCGAGGAGCGCACCGTCGCCCCGTCGCTCGACAAGTACCTGACGGTCGTCAAGACCGACGGTGGGACTGTCGACAAGGTGGACGTGTGGGGCCGTCGTCGCCTCGCGTACGACATCCAGAAGAAGGCCGAGGGCATCTACGCCGTCGTCGACTTCACCGCGTCGCCCGCCACGGCCAAGGAGCTGGACCGTCAGCTCGGCCTCAACGAGGTCGTCCTGCGTACGAAGGTCCTGCGCCGCGAGGCCTGAGACCTGCGTGTCGGTGCCCGTCGCTAGCGTCGGGCCCCAGCATCCGCGGCACCACGCCGCAGCCGAACCTTCCGAACGAGCGAGGAGGCCGTCATGGCCGGCGAGACCACCATCACGGTGATCGGGAACCTGACCGGGGACCCGGAGCTGCGCTTCACCCCGTCCGGTGCCGCGGTCGCGAACTTCACGGTCGCGTCCACGCCCCGCACGTTCGACCGCCAGTCCAACGAGTGGAAGGACGGCGAGACGCTGTTCCTCCGCTGCTCGATCTGGCGTGAGGCGGCCGAGTCCGTCGCCGAGTCCCTCACCAAGGGCACCCGCGTCATCGTGCAGGGCCGGCTCTCGCAGCGGTCGTACGAGACCCGCGAGGGCGAGAAGCGCACCGTGTACGAGCTGCAGGTCGACGAGGTCGGCCCGTCGCTGCGGTACGCGACCGCCAAGGTCACCCGGACCCAGCGCTCCGGCGGTGGCAACTTCGGTGGCGGTGGCAGCGGCGGTGGTGGCGGCGGCTTCGGCGGTGGCGGCTTCAGCGGCGGTGGCTCGTCCTCCGGCGGCGGCCAGACCGACGACCCGTGGGCGACGCCCGCGGGTGGTGGGTCCGGCGGCGGCTACTCCGACGAGCCCCCGTTCTGATCGGCGCCTCGCACACCTGAACTCTCATCCCCGAGCACGGCAACGCTCGGGGCTCCATAGACAAGGAGCACCGCGATGGCCAAGCCCGTCGTCCGCAAGCCCAAGAAGAAGCAGAACCCCCTCAAGGCCGCCAAGATCGACACGGTCGACTACAAGGACACGGCTCTGCTCCGCAAGTTCATCTCCGACCGCGGGAAGATCCGCGCGCGCCGAGTGACGGGCGTCTCCGTGCAGGAGCAGCGCCAGATCGCCCGTGCCGTCAAGAACGCACGCGAGATGGCTCTCCTGCCGTACTCGTCGTCGGCTCGCTGAGAAAGGACTGACCCATGGCGAAGATCATCCTGACCCACGAGGTCACCGGTCTCGGTGCACCTGGCGACATCGTCGAGGTGAAGGACGGGTACGCCCGTAACTACCTCATCCCGCGCAGCCTGGCCACGCCGTGGACCAAGGGTGCCGAGAAGGACGTGTCCGCGATCCGTCGTGCCCGCAAGGCCCGCGAGATCGCCACGCTCGACGACGCGAAGGCCGTGCGGGACTCCCTGCAGGCCAACCCCGTCACCGTCTCGGCCAAGTCCGGCGAGTCGGGTCGTCTGTTCGGTGCCGTCACGACGGCCGAGATCGCTGCCGCGATCAAGGCCGCCGGTGCCCCGGCCGTCGACAAGCGCAAGATCGAGGTCGCCCAGGCGATCAAGTCGACCGGCGAGTACACGGTGAAGGTCCGCCTGCACCCCGAGGTGTCGGCGGACGTGACCGTCAAGGTCGTGTCCGTCTGACCTGACTCGCTGCACGCGAGCTCGCGAGGCCCCGTACCGGTGATCCGGTGCGGGGCCTCGTCGTTCCACCGGTGCCCCCACGGGGTGAGGAGCGCGTCGGCCGGCCTCGTCCTTTCGATGGAGGGCCGGTCGTCCTGGAGGGGGTCGGCAGACGTCGGCCGGCTGCGTAGCGTCGGGAGCACGACGCGGGAGGGCCGCGACGGCACCGGGAGACGCAGATGAGCATCAGGCAGAGCTGGACGCGGGGCGAGCCCTGGCCGCCTGCCGTGCAGGTGGCGGCGAGCGTGGCGCTCGGCGTCGTCGTGGTCGTCATGGGCGTCCTGCGGGTGGGTCACGACCTGCCCATGGCCGTGGCGCTGATGACGATGGGGGTCGCGTCCCTGTCGCACGCCGTCATGCAGGTGTGGCGCGGCCGCGGGGCCGGTGCGGACGGCGCTGCCGTCGAGGCGGGCGACCGTCGCAGCGACCGGGACCTCGAGCCGGACGAGCTGACCCGGGCGTCGTCGGGCCGCGCCCTGGTCCTCAGCCGGTGAGCGGCGGCCCGCGCGACGTGGCCACAGGCTCGTTCTCGAGGCTGACCCCGTAGTTCGTCCCCGGGGCGGTGTCCCGGTCCCGGTGCTTCTCGTAGCGTCGTCATCATCCACGTACCCCCGACACCAGGAGACGAGATGACCGACCAGCGCCCCACCACCCGCCCCGCCCTCGCCGCCCTGTGGGCGGCCGCCTCCGCGATCGGGTTCGTCCTCCTGCTGCTGGGGCTCCGTGACGAGAGCGTCGTGGGGACGGCCCTCGTGGCGGGCGCGATCACGTGCTTCGTCGTCGCCGCAGGGGCCGTCGCCGCGGCTCGCGGTCGCCGCGTCCCGGTGCGAGGCTGACGGTCCCGTGACCGATGTCGAGGAGCGCACCGCATGACTGACGAGCAGGACGAGGCCGAGCGCGCCGTCGACGAGGGTGCGCAGGCTCCCGGCGACGCCGAGTCGCGGACCGACACGCAGGACGGGGCGTTCCTCGCCCTCGGGCTGGTGTTCTTCGTCCTGGGGCTCTCCGGCGTCGCCGGCGGGGACAGCAGCCGCACGGTCTTCCTCGCCGTCGGTGTCGTCTTCATCGCGCTGGCCGCGTCCCGGACGACGGCATCGCGTCGTGGCGGCCGCCGGGGTGGGCGCGGCGACGGATCGCCCGGCAGCTGACTGCCCCGCGGCTGACTGCCCCCGGCTGACTGCCCGCGGCTGACTTCCTGGCGGCGCGTCAGTCGCCCACGACCATCCAGGACGTCCCGCGTGCGCGCAGGCCCGTCGTGACGGCGCGCGCCGCCATGAAGAGGCCCGCGAAGGCGACCCACAGCCAGGCCAGCCCGGCGGCCCCCGACGGCGCCCACGCGTGCACCGCGAGGGCGGCCGGGACGTAGGCGACCAGCGTCGCGACCCCCGCCCAGGCGAGGAACCGGCCGTCACCGGCTCCGATGAGCACGCCGTCGAGGACGAACACCCACCCGGCCATCGGGAGCGCGACGGCGGCGACCACGAGGCCGGCGACGGCCGCGCGCTGGACGTCGGCGTCGGGGGTGAAGACCCGGACGTACACCGGCGCCAGCAGCCCGATCAGCAGGCCCATCACCGCGCCGGCGCCGACGCCCCACTGCAGCGTGCGGCGCAGCACCGCGCGGGTGCGGGCGACGTCCCGGGCGCCGAGCGCGTGCCCGACGAGCGCCTGCGCGGCGATCGCGAGGGCGTCGAGCGCGAAGGCGGTGAGGCCCCACACGGCGTTGACGACCTGGTGGCCGGCGAGGGCGGTCGCCCCCAGCCCGGTGGCCGTCCAGACGGTCAGCAGGATGGCCAGCCGCAGGGACGCCGTGCGGACCAGCAGCGGGACGCCGGCGCGCGCGTTGGCCCAGATGCCGCCCGCGGCGGGGGTCAGGCGCGCTCCGGTGCCCCGCGCGCCCCGCACGACCACGACGACGAGCCACGCCGCCATGCCGAGCTGCGCGAGCGCGGTCCCCAGGCCCGAGCCCGCGATGCCGAGCCCGGCACCGTAGATGAGCACGGCGTTCAGGGCGGCGTTGGCCACCGCGCCCGACGCGGCGACGACCAGCGGCGTGCGCGTGTCCTGCAGGCCGCGCAGCGCGCCCGTGGCGGCCAGGACGAGCAGCATGCCGGGCAGCCCGGGCACGGACCAGCGCAGGTAGCTGACGGCCTGCGTCGCGACCGCCCCGTCGGCGCCCAGCGCGCCGAGGAGCCAGGGTGCGGCGGCCCACGTCGCGGCCGCCAGCACGAGACCGAGGCCGAGGGCGAGCCACATGCCGTCGACGCCCGTCTGCAGCGCGCTCCGCAGGTCCCCGGCGCCGAGGCGGCGTGCGACGGCGGCGGTGGTGGCGTAGGCGAGGAAGACGCACAGACCGACGACCGTGACGAGGACGGTCGACGCGAGCGCGAGCCCCGCGAGGGCGTCGGTGCCCAGGTGCCCGACCATCGCGGAGTCGACGAGGACGAACAGCGGCTCGGCCACCAGGGCGCCCAGCGCGGGGACGGCGAGGGCGAGGATCTGGCGGTCGACGCCCGCGGGCCGGTCGGGGTGACGCGGTGGGGGATGCGCGGGAGCCACGGGGTCGTCGCGGTGTCCCCCGGACGGCCCAACGGGGCCGGGCGTGCCAGGGGAGGACGAGTCCGGGGTGTCCGAGGGCCGGTTCAGACGTCCACCAGGTGAACAGCGCAGGAATGTTCCTCGTTCCACAGCACGTGTACAGCGTAAGTGCCGGTCGGACGGCCTGCCGGGCGTCGTCACCCGCTCTGTCCACAGGTGTGTCCCCAACCTGTGCACACAGGGCCGAAGGGCTTGTCCACAGGCCGTCCACCGGTCCGTGCACACACCCGTTTGGGTCCCGGCGGTTCGCCGCCTAACCTCGCGAGGGCAGGTCCCCGGTGGGCGTCGACGTCCGTCAGGGACGCTCGAGGGGTGACTGTCAGAGGGTCCCGGTAGAACACGTGTTCGGCGGGGTGGGGACGAGCAGGAGCAGGTGACAGGTGACCATCGAGGACCTCCAGTACGGCGCGCCGCCGGACAGCGGGCGCAGCAGCGGCGGCGGCTTCGACCGCACCCCGCCGCAGGACCTCGAGGCCGAGCGTTCCGTGCTCGGCGGCATGCTGATCAGCAAGGACGCCATCGCCGACGTCATCGAGCAGATCAAGGGCACGGACTTCTACCGCCCGGCTCACGAGGCGATCTACGACGCGATCCTCGACCTGTACGGCCGCGGGGAGCCCGCCGACGCGATCACCGTCGCCGACGAGCTGACCAAGCGCGGCGAGATGGCCCGCGTCGGCGGTGCCGCGTACCTGCACACGCTCATCGCGGCTGTCCCGACCGCGGCCAACGCGGGCTTCTACGCGCGGATCGTGCGGGAGCGGGCCATCCTGCGCAAGCTCGTCGAGGCCGGCACCCGCATCGTGCAGCTCGGCTACGCGACCGACGGCGGCGACGTCGACGAGCTCGTCAACAACGCCCAGGCCGAGGTGTACGCCGTCACGGAGCGGCGCGCGTCCGAGGACTACCTGCCGCTGTCCGAGGTCATCGGCGGCACGGTCGACGAGATCGAGCGTGCCGGGCACCGTGGCGAGGGCATGATCGGCGTGCCGACCGGGTTCGCGGACCTCGACCGGCTGACGAACGGGCTGCACCCGGGGCAGATGATCGTGGTGGCGGCGCGTCCGGCAATTGGCAAAAGTACCCTGGGAATCGACATTGTCCGTTCTGCGGCCATCAAGAACAACCAGGCCGCAGTTGTCTTCTCCCTCGAGATGAGCCGCAACGAGATCACGATGCGTCTGCTCTCGGCCGAGGCGCGCGTGCACCTGCAGAAACTGCGCACGGGCGCGATGGGCGAGGACGACTGGGCCAAGATCGCCGCGACCATGGGCCGCATCAGCGAGGCCCCGCTGTTCATCGACGACTCGCCAAACATGTCGCTCATGGAGATCCGCGCCAAGTGCCGGCGCCTCAAGCAGCGCCACGACCTCAAGCTCGTCGTCATCGACTACCTCCAGCTGATGACGTCCGGCAAGCGCGTCGAGTCCCGCCAGCAGGAGGTCTCGGAGTTCTCGCGTGCGCTCAAGCTGCTCGCCAAGGAGCTCGAGGTCCCGGTGATCGCGATCTCGCAGCTGAACCGTGGTCCCGAGCAGCGCACCGACAAGCGGCCCGCGATGAGCGACCTGCGTGAGTCCGGCTCCATCGAGCAGGACGCCGACATGGTCATTCTTCTGCATCGTGAAGACGCCTATGAGAAGGAGTCTCCGCGCGCCGGTGAGGCTGATCTGATCGTTGCCAAGCACCGTAACGGCCCGACCGACACCATCACCGTGGCATTCCAGGGGCACTACTCGCGGTTCGTGGACATGCAGATGTAGGTGCGTTGCGTTGCGTTTATTGTTGTCGAGATGCAAGATAGTTTGACTAGACGGCGTCGATAGTCTGACCACCCAGTCGCGCGCCCCCCCCGACGACGACGAGGACGCCGGCACGCCCAGGGCTCGCTTGATTGGTAACGGTCGCGAGCGTGACTACCCGGTTCGAAGCGGATAGCGCTCAAGCACTTCCACGATGTCGTCCGACCACCAAGCGAGCGTCACCTCGTCTGCGGTCGCGCTGATGGGTAGTAGCTCCCTCAGGATCGCCACGTCGGTCTCGGGGAGTGCCTCGCCGATGGACAGGTGAGGCACGACCTCGTCGAACATCCCGCCGTACGGCGGCCACTGCGGAAAGGCCGCGGAGAAGATCTCCGTGAGCCGGATGAACGGCGCGCCAGGGTCGGGCACCAGGTACGTGAGTCCGCCGGCGAAGCGGCCGACCGCGGAGAGCTTGAAGCCAAATGCTCGGACGGGAGCCAGGAGCTCGCGGATGGTGCCGACGAGGGTTTCATCGACTCGGACCGATCGACGAACGGTCCGAGCAACGTGACGTGGGGGCACACGGGCGCGACCTCGAGCCGCGCAGCGATCGACTCCAGCACTGGAACGGGAACCTGGATCACCGTGTGCCCCATGCCCACCAGTCTGCCCATGAAGGCGCGGATGGACCGACGCAGCTTGCTGGCGGACCTGTCCGGACGACTGGGCCGTCAACGCACGACGCCTGACGCCGGTCAATCTGTCCTGCATTTCCACACCAGAATGGGCCGATGGACTTGAGCCCCGGCGAACACGCCGTGTACCACCGCAGCCGCCTGGCCTTCGGCGCGGCCACAGCAGCGGGTCTGCCGGGACGCTTCGAGGCATTCGAGCTCGGGGGCCTACGGGCGCTGCTGACCAACTCGCCCGGGCTGGGGTTCCTGAACTCGGTGACCGGGGCGAACGCGCGGACGGTTGCAGCTCTTCGGGATGTCGTTGCAGTCTTCACGGCCGCCGGTGCTCCGCTACCCGCGGTGGTGGGTACCTCAGGCGATCTCCCCTCGGCTGAGCGGCTGAGCGATCTTCGTGCGGCCCCCGGCCCTGTCCGACCGATCGCGGTGCTCGATCCGAGAAGCCGTGACGAACGTGTCGTCCCGAGCGACCACCTGCAGGTGCGACCGGCGGTGGGCGAGGACCTGGCGACCTTCTTCGAGGTGCTCTCCGCCGGCTACGCGGCACCGGTCGACGTTGACCGGTTCCTCGTCGCCGAACACTCGGACCCGAAGGTGCTGCGTTTCATGGCCTGGAAGGAAGACCGGCCCGTGGCAGCGGCGGCGATGTCATTGCACGACGACGTGGCGGTTCTGGGAGGAGCGGCGACCCTGCCGACCCACAGAAGCTGCGGAGCGCAGACCGCACTGCTGCACAGCCGCCTCGCCGCAGCAGCAGCCGCCGGTGCCCGCGGCGCTGTGGCGACTGCGGCCCCGGGCTCTCCCAGCGTCCGCAACCTGGCCCGCAATGGCTTCACCGTGCACCTACGCCGCAGTTGGCTCCTCGCTCCCGCCGAGGTGTGAGCTCCGGGACAGTTCGACCGACCCCGAGCGTCGTACTTTGACCGCTCGTGCCGCTGTCGAGATGCACGACACCTTGACTCCCTGGGGTCGGTAGTCTGACTAGCTGCTGCGCGGCACGCCCGGCCTCGTCGTATGCGGGCTGCGCGGCTGCGGCGGATGCCGGATCACGGAAACGCGCGTTGCGCGGACCGGGCGCGCGAACCCGTCAGTCGATCGGTGCGCTCGTCGCCGCTGGTAGGACCAGGCCGCCGCTTCAACCGATAGGAGCTCAGTGGGAGACGGCGCGGCAGCGGAGCTCCACGCGCTTGTCGCCGCCGCGCCCCGCCGTCCCGTCCTGGTCGGTATCGACGGTCAGGGCGGGCAAGTCCACGTTCGCCCGAGCTGTCGTCCCTCTGCTCGCCGGTGCAGTCGTCGTCGAGGGTGATGACTTCTACCGCGACATGGACAGCTGCACGCGTGCCGCGCTGTCTTCCGCTGCCGGTGTGCAGCGGTACTTCGACTGGCAGCGGCTGCGGAGCGAGGTTCTCGAGCCTGTACGCCGAGGCGACCCGACGCTGCGCTACCAGAGATACGACTGGGTACTCGAGGAGATGGGCGGGTGGGTCGAGATGCCCATGCCTGATGTCGTCCTCGTCGAGGGCGTGTACACCCTGCGGCCTCAGCTTCTCGACCTCGTCGACATCGCGGTGTGGGTGGACGCATCTGCGGAGACCCGCCTGCAGCGCCAGGTCGAACGCGGCGAGAACGCCGATGAGTGGATTGCTCGGTGGGTCGCTGCGGAGGACCACTATGTGGCTACCTACGACCCCCGTTCTGCGGCGGCCATGCGCGTCCTGGGCGCCTGACCACAGCCACCGCCGTACGGCGGCCGCTGCGGGAAGGTCGCGGTGAGGATCTCCCTGAGCCCCGTCACCACCAGGCTGCCCATGACGGCGCGGATGAACCGACGTAGTTTGCCCGCACACCCCTCCGGACGGCTGGACGGTCAAAGTACGACGCCTGACGCCGGTCGATCTGTCCTGCATCTCGACACCTACTTTGAAAATCCGCGACAGGTTCATTAAGTACGGCGCGCGCGAACTAATTGGCAGCCCGCGGCATGCTGTCCGTACGGGGGACGGGCAAGCGGACGTGGCGTCGGGACCGTCGGCCATGACGGGCCACCCTTGGCTCGACGAGGAGCCCGGAGAGCCGGACCGGTGACCCGCCGCCTGGAGCCGATGGACCGAGTGCGCGAGCTCGGGGACGCCTCGGTGCCGTTCACGTTCGACGTGCACGCCCTCTTCTTCTCCGAGGACGCGTTCGGCATCGAAGCGATGCTGCACCGGCACTTCGCAGACCAGCGTGTCAACCGCATCAACACCCGCCGGGAATTCTTCTACGCCACCCCCGAACAGGTGCTCGAGGTGCTTCGCGAGCACAAGGTCGCCCTGGTCGAGTACACGACCGAGGCCGCCGCCGAGGAGTTCCGCGCCAGCCGGGAACTTGCCGCCGCGGGGGCGTGAGCGGCTGGTTCCATCATCCGCTCGGGATCACCGTAGGCGGCGGCGCGACACCGCATCGAGTCTCGAAGCGTCCCAGATCGCACGCCTCCGGCGTCACGTCGTGCGTCGGGTCAGTACGGGAGCTCGTCGCGTCCCGCTGCCTGCATCATCTGTTCGTACCAGCGCAGCAGTTGAGCCGACCGTGGCCCGTCCACGTGACTGGAGAGCGTGTCTCCTTGAACGAAAAGGCCGGGGAACCTGCGGCCGGGTTGTTGCGCCAGCTGCGCGTTGCCTTGCCAGACCAATCGCTCGAGCGGCTCGAGCGGCCCACCGGTGGGATCCGCCCCTGCTACCCACCAGTCCACCGACACCACCGGGGACTCGAGCCGTTCCATCCGGGAGAGCACGTACTTCTCGATCGTCCCGGGAAGTCGGACACCGTGATCCTCGACGTAGTGCGTCAAGCCCTCCGGCCAGACCAGTACGCCGTCGGTGAACTCGGACGCGCCGTTGTGCTTCCCGCAGAACCGGCATGGGGACATGCCCATGCAGCCGCGCAGGTATGTTCCGGACCTGAAGTAGGCGCCGACCGCGTAACGGTCGTCCGCATCCCAGCTCTCATCGACGAGCTCACGAGGGTCGGGGTACTCGGGGTGCTCGTCGTTGCGCCAGTAACCAATCAGCCGCAGGTGCACAGGTCCCTCCCTCGCCGCGCGCCGTCGCGACGCGTCCTGGCGCGAGAATGTCACGGCCGGTGCGGTACTGCGGAGAAACTCGCGTGCGCGGTCGGACCGCTCCTCGTACTCCGCCCGCGTGACAAACGGCGTCGGAGGCGAGGTCTGGAGGATGGTCAGCCCGGGAGACTACCCGCCGGGCGGGTGGACCTCCGTCGCCTCACTGCTCCCCGACGCGGACTGGTTCTGGTGGTCACTTCAGCGGTTCTGCGTCCCTGACTGCTGTGGCCTGGCGCCTGCACCTATCGGCGAAGTCCGTCGCGTGGGCCTGCGGGTGGGGTGCCGAGCGGCAGCCTGGTCGGAATGGCGCCACGCGTTGACGTATCGCCGACGCACCGTGCCCGGATCGGCAGACTTTCCCGCGCCCAACGCGCCGACCGCACGCGAGCGGGTGGCCACGCGTGCGAGTGAGAAGATCCGCCATGGTCGATGGGACGGGTGAGCGGTACCTGCTCGACGATGCGTGGTTCCCGGTGACGCACGGCATCACGTTCCTCGCGGCGGATGCCGCGACGTGCGCGGACGTGCTCGTGTCCTGGCGTGGCCGTGCCACGACCGAGCTCACCGGCGGCGTCTTGCGCACGCGGCGTGTCGAGGGCGCGCTCCCGGAGCTGCTGGGCACCCTGCTGCCGCTGAGGACGGCGTACGTGACGCGCTACCTTCTGCTGCCGACCGCCGGTGCGCGCTGGACGGCCATGCTGGACAACTCGTGGCGCGGGAGCGAGGCGATCAGCGACGCGGGAGGGATGGCCGCGCAGCCGGGCGGCATGCGCGCGGTCGGCGTCGTGGACTCCCCGCAGACGTTCGACCGCCGGACCAGAACAGGGTGGTGGGGGGCACGCGGGGTCGCGGTGTTCGACCCGGATCCGAGCGCGAAGTGGGGTGTGCGCGGCTCGAGCGTGAAGGTGCAGGTGTCGGACACGGGTCACCGCTGGGAGCTCACCGAGCCGGACGAGGAGTGGCCGCTTCCCGACCCCCTGGACCGCGAGGCTCGACGCACGCAGGACAAGTTCTCCCGGGCGTCTCTCCTGCGCGTCGCGGACTCGCTCGGCATCCGCCTCCACGACGAGAGCTTCTACGCCCCGGACCGGTGGGGGGTGCTCGTCGAGCTGGTCGGCGGGCGTGGCGTGCCGGGCCGTGAGCGCACCCTCGCCCAGGCGCAGGCGCACGAGTTCCCGGAGGAACGCTGACGGACAGGGCACCACGCTGACAGACGGCTTCTACGCCGCACGGTGGCATCACTCGCCCGAGACGAGATCACGCAGCATCAGGCGCTGGCGATGCGTCGCCATGTCGGCACTCGTCAACCACGCCGTACTTTGACCGACCGCGGTGCACGACACCTCAGTGTTCGACGTGCGTCGCATCCCAACGATCCGTCTGTGTGCTGCATCTCGACATTGTTTGACTGAGGCGAGAATGAGCTGCCCGTGCGGCTCCTCCCGGGGCCACCAAGAGGCCACGAACGCGCGGAGCGCGTCGTGACCTCTTGGTGCATTCCGGCGTGATGACGGGAGCGGGTGGTACGAGCCCCTACCGCCGGCGGGAGCTTCCCCCACGCCCCCGCCAGCCGCCGTTCACCGGCGACGCGCCGCCGACTCCTCCCAGGTGCAGCGCGAGGAGGAACAGGCCGACGAACATCAGCGTCTGGGGGGTGAACGCGTCCCCGAGGTTCGCCTCGACGAGGTCGAGGAGCAGGGCGAGGGCGAAGATCGCGGCAGCGACGAGCGCGAGCATGGGCACTCCAGGGAAGGGGTCCGGCGGGCCAGCCGGAGGATCGGATGATTCGGGTGATTCGGGAGCAACCGGATCATGGCCCACGGTCACGACGACCGCTAGTGGAGAAGGGCTCCGAGATCGGAAGGACCCTGATGCGACCGTCACCGTCCAGCTCGCCGACGGCACCAGCACTGGGCCGCTACGCATCGACACGCTGTCGCGTGCGATAGACATCAGCGGTGACCGACGACCGACCGACGCAGACGATGACGCTGCGCGGCGTCCGCGGGTTCGGTCGGCTGTGGAGCGCCTCGACGGTCTCAGCGTTCGGCAGCTTCGTGACGACCTTCGCAGTGCCGTTCATCGTCGTGGACGCGCTGGACGGCGACGCCGTCGACGTCGGGCTGGTCAATGCGGCCCGCTGGGTGCCGTACCTCGTGTTCGGGCTGCTGGCCGGCGTGATGGTGGACCGGATGCGGCGCCGTCCGGTGCTGGTTGCCACCGACCTGCTGAGCGCGGTCGCGCTCGGAGCGATCCCTGCGCTGTCCATGACGGGGCACCTCGGCGTGGGGTGGCTCGTCGTCCTCATGGCCGTGTTCGGGCTGTGCACGCTGGTGGGTGATGCAGCGTTCCAGTCGTTCGTGCCCCGCGTCGTGCCGACCACGCTGCTGGGATCGGCACACGCCCGGCTCGATCAGTCGGATGCGGTCGCCCAGGTCAGCGGCCCTGCCCTCGCCGGCGGCCTCGTCCGCTTGTTGGGTGCGCCGCTCACGGTGCTCGTCGACGCCGTCAGCTATCTGGCGTCCGCGATCCTCCTGGCGACGGTCAAGGTTGACGAGCCCGCTGTGGAGCGGAGGTCGAACGCCCGGCTCCGCAGCATCGGGACCGAGATCCGGGAGGGTGTGCGCTGGGTCTACCGTCACCCGACGCTGCGTCCGCTCGCGCTGAGCACGCACGCGTGGTTCGCCTGCTCGGCCGTCGCGGGAGCGGTGATGGTGCCGTTCGCGTACAGGACGTTGCACCTGAGTGCGGGGACGCTCGGCCTGGCGCTCTCGGTTGCCGGGCTGGGGGCGCTGGTAGGCGCGTCCGTCGCGGTCCGGCTCGGACGACGGTTCGGTGCGGGCCGCGTCATCGTCGTCGCACGGTTCGGGACGGGGATCGCGTGGGGGCTCATGGCGCTCTCGCCCGTGGCGATGCACGAGGGGCCGGCCGCCGGCGGGTGGGGCGGTGGTCCGGCGTGGGTGGTGTTCGCACTGGGGCAGCTGCTGCTCGGGCTGTGCATGGGCGCGGAGAACACGAACGAGCTGGCGTACCGCCAGACCGCGACGCCGGACGCGCTGCAGGGCCGGATGAACGCCACGATGCGCTCGATCAACCGCGCGATGATCGTCGTGGCTGCGCCGCTGGGTGGTCTTCTCGGGGACGCCGCGGGGTACGGGGCGGCACTTGTCGTCGCGGGTGGGGCTCTGGTGGTCGCGACGGCCGTCACGGTCGGCTCCCGCTTGTGGGGCGCACGACTCGGTGACGCGTCCACATCGACGGCCGACGGCCTCTGAGCTGCACGACGCTCCGGGGCGTTCCCCGTAGCAGACGCGCAGGTGGGTGTCACCTGCTCGTGCTCAGCCCTGTGCCTCTCGAGCCGGAGATCGACTGGCGCGCCCCGAAGCTGTCGATGGCCCCCAGCGGGGAGCCATCACGGTGATGACCAGGTTGTCCTGGGCGTCGTGTACGCTCCCTCACGACACATACCGGACGGTCGGTCTGTGATCTGACCTCCACGGAGAGGCGTGCGATGCAGCGGTTCGAGGGCAGGGTCGCCCTGGTCACCGGCGCGAGCCGCGGCATCGGGTTCGCGATCGCCGAGCGGCTCCTCGCCGAGGGCGCGTCCGTGGTCCTCACGGGCCGCAAGCAGGACGCGCTCGACGCCGCCGTCGCCACCCTGTCGGCCCACCGCGGGGCCGAGCGGGTGCTGGGCGTCGCCGGGAAGGTCGACGACCCCGAGCACCGCACCGCGGCGATCGCCGCGACGGTCGAGCGGTTCGGGCGCCTCGACCACCTCGTGAACAACGCCGGCATCAACCCGGTCTACGGCCCGGCGCTGGAGATCGAGCTCGCGGCGGTGCACAAGATCCTCGCCGTCAACGTCGTCGCGGCCCTCGAGTGGACGCGCGACGCGGTCGCCGCCGGGCTCGGGACGGGCGAGGGGGCGTCGGTGCTCAGCACCGCGTCGGCCGCCGGGCTCACGGCCAGCCCCGGCATCGCGTTCTACGGCGTCTCCAAGGCCGGGCTCATGAACCTCACCAAGCAGCTCGCGGTCGAGCTCGCCCCGCGGGTCCGGGTCAACGCGGTGGCTCCCGCGGTCGTGCGGACCAGGCTCGGCGCCGCCCTCTACGAGGGTCGCGAGCAGGAGGTCGCCGCGCGCTATCCGCTGCGCCGGCTCGGCGAGCCCGTCGACGTCGCCGGCCCCGCGGCGTTCCTGCTGTCCGACGACGCCGGCTGGGTGACCGGTCAGACGCTCGTGATCGACGGTGGCGCCTCCGTGGCGCCGATGGGGTGAGGATGTGCGGATGAAGCAGACGAGCGTGGTGGACGACGTGACCCGGGCGGCGGTCGAGCTCTTCGCGTCCCGGGGGTACGCGAACACCTCCGTGCAGCAGGTGGTCGAGGCGGCAGGCGTGACCAAGGGCGCGCTGTACCACTACTTCCAGTCCAAGGACGACCTGCTGTTCGGCATCTACGAGCGTCTGCTGTCGCTCCAGACCGAGCACCTCAACGCGATCGTCGAGCGCGGCGAGCCGACCGCCGAGACCCTGCGCGCGGTGTGCGTCGACGTCATCGAGACGTCCGTCGACCACCTGCTCGAGGGCACCGTGTTCTTCCGCAGCGCGCACATGCTCTCGGCACCGCGCCAGCAGGAGGTCACCCGCCGCCGCCGCGCGTACCACGACACGTTCGCCGGCCTCATCGAGGCCGGTCAGGCCGAGGACCTCTACCGCACCGACGTCCCCGTCGCGGTGCTCGTCGCGCACTTCTTCTCGGACGTGCACTACCTCTCCCACTGGTACAGCCCCGAAGGCCCGGAGGACAAGACCGTGCTCGCGAACCAGCTCACCGACCTGTTCCTCGTCTCGATCTCGGCCGCGTCGGCCGGGTCAGCCCCTGCGGTCCGGCCGCACGCCGCCTCCGCGGTCGAGGGCTGACCGCCGTGCGCGCCTGGCACGTCACGGCCCACGGGGAGCCCGCGGACGTCCTGCGGCTCGTCGACCTCCCCGACCCCGTCGCGGGCGACGGGCAGGTGCTCGTGCGGGTGCGGGCGGTCGCCGTGAACTTCCCGGACGTGCTGCTCGCGCGCGGGGAGTACCAGGTGCGCCCGCCGCTGCCGTTCGTGCCCGGCATCGAGCTGTGCGGGGAGGTCCTCGCGGTCGGCGCCGGCGTCACGCACGTGGACGTCGGGCAGCGCGTCGTCGGCTCCCACATCGGGGTGCTCGCCGAGCTCGCGGTGCTCGACGCCCACGAGGTCTTCGCGGCGCCCGACGCGCTCGACGACGCCCAGGCGTCCGCCTTCACGATCGCCTACCAGACCGGGTGGTTCGGGCTGCACCGGCGTGCGGCGCTCCAGCGCGGGGAGACCCTGCTCGTGCACGCCGCGGCAGGCGGGGTCGGCACCGCGGCGGTCCAGCTCGGCGCCGCGGCCGGTGCCCGCGTCATCGGGGTCGTCGGGAGCGCCGCCAAGGCCGACGCCGCGCGCCGTGCCGGGGCGCACGTCGTCATCGACCGGTCCGTGCAGGACGTCGCGGACGCGGTGCGTGCCGAGACCGGCGGTGCCGGGGCCGACGTCGTGTACGACCCGGTCGGCGGGGACGCGTTCGTCGCGTCGACGAAGTCGGTCGCGTTCGAGGGGCGGATCGTCGTGGTCGGGTTCGCCGGCGGGACCATCCAGGACATCCGTGCCGCGCACCTGCTGGTGAAGAACTACACCGTGCACGGTCTGCACTGGGGGCTCTACGCGCGCACCCGCCCGGACCTCGTCACCGCCGCGCACGCCGAGCTGACGTGGCTCGCGGACGCCGGCGCCGTCGTGCCGCAGGTCAGCGACGTGGTCCCGTTCACCGACGCCGCCGACGCGGTCGCCCGGCTCGCCGCCGGGAGCACCACGGGCCGCCTCGTGGTCCGCGTCCAGGACTGACGCGACCGGGCTGGGACCGACTGCAGAGGGGACCACGATGACGCAGCTCGACGGACGTGTGGCCCTCGTCTCCGGCGGGGCCCGCGGCCTCGGTGCCGCGTACGTGCGAGCCCTGCACGGCTGCGGCGCGAGCGTCGTCGTCGCGGACCTGCTCGACGAGGAGGGGACCGCGCTCGCGGACGAGCTCGGGGAGCGCGCGCTGTACGTGCACCTCGACGTGACGTCGGAGAGCAGCTGGGCGCTCGCGGTGGAGGCCGCGGTCGGGCTCGGCGGGGTGGACGTGCTGGTCAACAACGCCGGGATCGCGAACGCCGGCCGGATCGAGCGGTACGGCCGGGAGAAGTGGGACGCCGTGATCGCGGTCAACCTCACGGGGACCTACCTCGGGGTGCGCGCGGTCGTGCCCGTCATGAAGGCGGCCCGGAGGGGGTCGATCATCAACATCTCCTCGGTCGAGGGGATGCGCGGCGACGCGGGTCTGCACGGGTACGTCGCGTCGAAGTTCGGGGTGCGCGGGCTCACCAAGTCCCTCGCGGTCGAGCTCGGTGCCGACGGGATCCGGGTCAACTCGGTGCACCCCGGCTTCGTGCTGACGCCGATGACGGAGCGGCTCGACGTGACGCTCCAGCGGATCCCGCTCGGGCGGCCCGCGGTGCCGGACGACGTCGTGGGCGCCGTGCTGTTCCTCGCCGGCGACGAGTCCGCGTACGTGACGGGCATCGAGCTCGTGGTCGACGGCGGCATGATCGCGGGCGTCCCGCACGCCTGACGGCGGTACCGGGCGGGCGTCCGGGAATGCGTCTGGTCTGACACATACCGTCCAGTCGGTTTCTCCTGTACTGTCGCAGCACGCCGACACGACGGAGTGCCGATGCCACCACGGGAAGCGCCCGCCCGCGCGGGTGCGATGCGACTGCAGGTCCGCGGACTGACCGTGCGCTTCGGCGGTCTCGCGGCCCTCACCGACGTCGACCTCGACGTCGCCGACGGCCAGGTCGTGGGCCTGATCGGGCCGAACGGCGCGGGCAAGACCACCGTGTTCAACGCCGTCAGCGGGCTCGTCCGCACCGCCGCCGGGACGATCACCGTCGCGGGCCGCCCCGCACCCCGCACGCCCTCGGGGCTGGCCCGGGCGGGCGTCGCCCGCACGCTCCAGGGTCTCGGGCTGTTCCCCGGCCTGAGCGTGCTCGAGAACGTCGAGGTGGGCGCACTGGGCACCCCTGACCCCGCCGCCCCCGACCCCGGCGCACCCGACCCCGCAGCCCGCACGCTCCGGGCGCTCGACGACCTCGGGATCGCCGACCGCGCCGCGCTGCCCGTCGGTGCGCTGCCCTACCCCGAGCAGAAGAAGGTCGCCCTCGCGCGCGCGCTCGTCGCCGATCCCCGCCTCCTGCTGCTCGACGAGCCCGCGGGCGGGCTCGGCGCCGCCGACATCGCCGAGCTCGACGCCGTCGTGCGGCGCGTCGCCGCGACCGGGTGCGCGGTCCTGCTCGTCGAGCACCACGTCGACTTCGTCATGGGGCTGTGCGACCGGGTCGTCGTGCTCGACTTCGGGCGGGTCATCGCCGACGGCCTGCCCGACGACGTCCGCCGTGACCCCGCCGTCACCGCGGCGTACCTCGGGATCGAGGTGACCGCCCCATGAGCGCAGCCCTGAGCGTGCGGGACCTCGTCGTCGGCTACGGCGGCGCGCCCGTCCTGCACGGCGTCTCGTTCGACGTCGACGACGGCACCGTCGTCGCGCTCGTCGGCGGCAACGGCGCCGGCAAGACCACGCTGCTGCGGACCGTGTCCGGGCTGCTCGCGCCGTCGGCCGGCACCGTGCACCTCGACGGGCGGGACCTCGCCCGCGTCGGCGTCGAGGACCGCGTGCGCCGCGGGCTCGCCCAGGTGCCCGAGGGGCGCGGCGTCATCACCGAGCTCACCGTCGAGGAGAACCTGCGGCTCGGCGGGCTCTGGCGCCGCGACCCCGCCGGCCTGCGAGCCGCGCTCGCCGAGATGTACGCGCTCTTCGAGCCTCTCGAGCGACGCCGCACGACCCTCGGCCACCAGCTCTCCGGCGGCGAGCGGCAGATGCTCGCGATCGCCCGCGCGCTCGTCGCCCGGCCCCGCGTGCTCCTGCTCGACGAACCGTCGCTCGGCCTCGCGCCCCTCGTCGTCGCCCAGATCATGCGCACGCTGCGCGAGCTGTGCGACCGCACCGGGCTCACCGTCCTGCTCGCCGAGCAGAACGTCGCCGGGGCGCTGTCCGTCGCCGACCGGGGCCTCGTGCTCGGGCTCGGGGAGGTCGTCGCGTCGCGGCCGGCGGCCGAGCTCGCCGGTGACGAGGCCCTCCGACACGCCTACCTGGGGTTCTGATGGACCGGTTCGTGTTCCTGCTCGGCACCGGGCTGGCCCGGGGCACGCTGTTCGCGCTGTTCGCGCTCGCGCTCGTGCTCATCTGGCGCGCCACCAGGATCGTCAACTTCGCCGCCGGCGCCATGGCGATCGTCGGCGTGTACGTCGGCGTCGCCGTCACCGGGCTGACCGGCAGCTACTGGTGGGGCCTGGTCGCGACCGTGCTGGCCGGCGGCGTCGTCGGCCTCGTGGTCGAGCGGGGGGTCCTGAGGTTCGCGTCGGCCCGCTCGCCGCTGTCCGGGGTCATCCTCGCGATCGGCCTCGTGATCGTGCTGCAGTCGCTGCTCGGCATCGCGTTCGGCCAGCAGCACGAGCCCGTCCCCGCACCGTTCAGCGACCGGCCGCTGCGCGTCGGCGGGGTCCCGCTGCTCTCGCCGTACGACGTGTTCGTCGTCATCGTCGCGCTCGGGCTCATGGCGGCCCTGCGGCTGCTGTTCGTGCGGACGACGCTCGGCCTCCAGCTGCGCGCCGCGGCGTTCGCGCCGGAGGTGGCCCGGCTGCTCGGCGTCCGCGTCGCACGGATGCGGACGGTCGGCTGGGTGCTCGCCGCGGCGGCCGCGTCGCTCGCCGCGATGCTCGCGGTGCCCAAGGAGCTCGGCCTCAACCCGCACGCCGCCGACATGCTGTTCGTCTACGCGTTCACCGTCGCGGTCGTCGGCGGGCTCGACTCACCGGGCGGTGCGCTCCTCGCAGGGCTCACGGTGGGGGTCGTCATGAGCCTCGTCACCGGGTACCTCGGGGCGACGCTGGCCCCCGTCGCGGTGCTCGTACTTCTCGTCGTCGTGCTGCTCGTGCGACCGTCCGGCCTGTTCGCCCAGGCCGAGGCGAGGCGAGCATGAACGCGCGCCGCACGCTCCTGCTCGCGCTCGGCGGGCTCGTCCTCGCGATCGGCCTGACGTTCCTGCTCGACCCGTACCGCAACTACCAGCTCGCGCTCGCCGCGGCCTACCTGTGCGCGACCGCCGGGCTGACCGTCCTCGTCGGGCTCAGCGGGCAGCTCTCGCTCGGGCACGCCGCACTCATGGCGGCGGGCGGCTACGGGTACGCGCTGACGTCGCAGGCGCTGACCTCGGCCGGCGTCAACGGCGTCCCGCGGTTCCTCGCGGCGACCGCCGCCGCGGCGGTGGCCGCCGGAGTCCTCGGGCTGCTGCTCGGGCTCGCGGGCGCCCGCCTGCACGGCCCGTACCTCGCCGGGCTCACGCTCACGCTCGTCGTCGCGGTGCCCGCGGTGGCCGCGAGCGTCGGCGCGCTCCAGGGCGACCGCGGCGTCCGGATCCAGTTCGAGGGCGTCCCGGGCCCGCTCAAGGCGCTCATCGCCCTCGAGCAGTGGCAGGCGTGGGTCGCGCTCGCCGTCGCTGCCGTCGCCGTGACCGGGCTCGCCCTCGTGCGCGACGGGCGCACCGGGCTGCGCATGCGCGCGGTGCGGGACGACGAGGTCGCCGCGGCGCTCGCCGGGATCGCGCCCGCCCGGGTCAAGGTGCTCGCGTTCGTCGTCAGCTCCGTGACCGCCGGGCTCGGCGGCGCGGTCCTCACGTTCGTCACGCAGTCGGTCTCGCCCGGCGCCTACACCGTGTCGCTCTCGCTGCTGCTGCTCGTCGCGGTCGTGGTCGGCGGGCTCGGCAGCCTGCTCGGCGCCGCGCTCGGCGCGGTGCTCCTGGTGCTGCTGCCGTGGCTCGTCGGCACACTGACCGACGTGCTGCCGCTCCCGTCGCAGGTCACGCAGCGGCTCGACGGCACGCTCGCGCTGCTGATCTTCGGGCTGCTGCTCATCGTCCTCGTCGCTGGCGCCCCGGGCGGGCTGGCCGGCGCGCTCACCGCCGCCCGCGCCCGCCGCCGGGCCCGCGGACGGCCCCCGGCACCCGGGCGCACCGCCGCACGGCTCGCTCCCACCGCCGGCGACGACCCCACCGGCCCGGCCGCACGCCCCGGGTCCGTCGGCCCCACCGCCACCCGCTCTGGAGAACCCGTCCGCACACCGACCGAGGGATGACGACGATGCCGCAGCTCCGTACCTCACCCACGCGCCGCCGCCCGCGGCGCACCGCCGGCCCGCTCGTCGCGCTCGTGACGATCGTGCCGCTCGCCGCCTGCTCGACGCCCGCCGCGTCCCCCGGCGTCGACGAGGAGACCGTCACGATCGGCACGCACACGCCGCTCACCGGACCGGCGGCGGCGGGCTACTCGTCGATCTCCGCGGCCGCGTCCGCGTACTTCGACTACCTCAACGACAACGGCGGGATCCACGGCCGCAGCATCGAGTACGTGGTCAAGGACGACGCGTACAACCCGGCGACCACGCAGACGGTCGTGCGCGAGCTCGTCCAGGAGGACGAGGTGCTCGCGGTCGTCAACGGCCTCGGCACCCCGACCCACTCCGCGGTGCTCGACTACCTCAACGAGAACGAGGTCCCCGACCTGTTCGTCGCGTCGGGCAGCCCGAGCTGGGACCAGGCCGAGACCTACCCGTGGACGTTCGGCTACAACGCGGACTACATCACCGAGGGCAAGGTGCTCGCCCACCACGCCCAGCAGACGTACGACGACGCCGTCTACTGCGTGCTCGGCCAGGACGACGACTTCGGCACCGACTTCACCGTCGGCCTGACGACGGTGCTCGACGATCTCGCGAGCACCCAGACGTACTCGGTGTCCAACCAGGACGTGACCGCGCAGATCGGCGCGATGCAGGCCGCCGGGTGCACCGTGAACTTCCTCGCGACCGTCAACGGCTTCACGGCGCTCGCGCTCGGCACCGCCGCGAAGATGGGCTACCGCGCGCAGTGGCTGTCCTCGTCGTCGGGCGGCGACTACCCGACGCTGGTCGGCTACCTCGGCGAGGACGTCGGGCCCGCGCTCCTCGAGGGCTTCGTCAGCACCAACTACCTCCCGTTCAGCGCCGACGACCCGTGGGTGGAGCTGTTCCGGAGGGTCAACGACGAGTACAACGACGGAGCGCCATTCACGGGGAACACCGTGTTCGGGATGTCGGTGGCGTACACGTTCGCCGAGACGCTCGCGCGCGCGGGCGAGGACCCCACGCGCGAGAGCCTGGTCGAGGCCCTGGAGTCCGGCGAGGTCGTCGGCAACGGGATCGTCCCGCTGGGGTTCGGGGCGGACAGCCGCCGGGCGTTCGGCGGCGTCGGGATCACGGTCGTCGAGGGCGGCGTGCAGGACTACGTCGGCGAGGTGTACACGACCGACACCGGCGACGGGGACGTCGTCGTGTACGACGGCGAGGCGGTCCCGCTGGAGAACGACGGGATCCCGCAGACCTGACCGGCTCGGACCGCCGGCGCGCAACGGCCCGGGTGCGATGTCGCACCCGGGCCGCTCGTCCGCGAGCTGGCCGCCGTCACCGCACGACGGGCTCCCCGGCCGCCGTCGAGTACTGCGCGACGAGCTCACGCTTGAGCACCTTGCCCGAGCCGCCGAGCGGCAGCGTCTCCACGAGGTGGACCACGCGCGGGTACTTGTAGGCGGCGATCAGCTCGCGCGTGAAGTCGACGACCTCCTGCGCGGTCGCCGCGCGGCCGGGCATGAGGACGACGGCGGCGTGGACCTCCTGGCCGTGCGCGTCGTCGGCGATGCCGAACACCGCGGCCTGCGCGACGGCCGGGTGGCGGACCATCGCGTCCTCGACCTCGCTCGGGTACACGTTGTAGCCGTTGCGGACGATCATGTCCTTCTTGCGGTCGACGATCGTCACGATCCCCTCGGCGTCGACGGTGCCGAGGTCGCCGGTCCGGAACCAGCCGTCGACGACGGCCGCAGCGGTCGCCTCGGGGTTGCCGAGGTAGCCCTTGAACAGGTTGTGGCCACGCACCACGATCTCGCCGAGCTCGCCCGGGCCGAGCAGCACGATCCGACCCTCGACCTCGGGGTCCGCCACCTCCACGTCGACGCCCCACAGCGGCCGGCCGACGGTGCCCGGGCGGATGGGCTCGCCGACGTAGTTGAACGACACGGTCGGCGCCGTCTCCGTCAGGCCGTAGCCCTCGTGCACCTCGGCACCGAACTCCTGCGCGAACGCCTCCAGCAGCGCGACCGGCAGCGCGGCGCCGCCCGAGACCGCGTACTTGAGCGGGGGCCGGGCGGGCGTGCGCGCGGCGGCCTGGACCATGCCGAGGAACATCGTCGGGACGGCGGTGAACACCGTCGCGCGGTGCCTGACGAGCAGCGCGAGCGCCTCGTCGGGGTCGAACCGGGGCAGCAGCACGATCGCGGCGCCGCGCCGGAACGCGGTGTTGAGCACGGCGGACTGGCCGAACGTGTGGAAGAACGGCAGCCCGCCGAAGATGACGTCGTCGGCCTGCAGGTCCGTGGTGTCGAGCAGCGTGACGTGCACCTGCTCGATCAGGGTGAGGTGCGAGGCGACCGCGCCCTTGGGTCGGCCCGTCGTGCCGCTCGTGTACAGGACCGTGGCCGGCGCGAGCGGGTTGACCGACGCGTACGTGTGGACCGGTTCCGCGGCGTCGGCCTCGTCCTCCAGGCGCGGGGCCGGGACCGCAGCGGCGTGCATGTCGGGTACCAGGACCGTCACAGCGGGGACGCCGGCCGCCGCGGCGGCCGGCAGCGCCTCGCCGAGCATCGGGGCCGCGGCGACGAGCAGCGTCGCGCCGCTGTCGCGCAGCACGTACTCGATCTCCTGGGCCTTGAACAGCAGGTGCACGGGCACGACGACCGCGCCGAGCGACAGGACCGCGTAGTAGACGCGCGCGAAGTCGGGCACGTTCGGCACGAGCATCGCGACGCGGTCGCCCGGCCCGACGCCACGGTCCCGCAGGGCACCGGCGTACGCGCGCGTACGGTCCCACAGCGGGCCGTAGGTCAGCGCGTCGTCACCGAAGTGGAACGCGACCCGGTCCGGGTGGCGGCGGGCGGTCTCGGCGAGGATCGCGGCGACGGAGAGCGTGCTGTGCCCTGGGCCGGTGAGGATCGGGTCGGGGGTCATCTCGGGGTCCCTTCGCATGTGGTGACTTCGTCGGCAGCTACAGCGGGGGTGGTGCGAGGTGGTGCTGGTGCGGGGTGGTGCGGTGCGGGCGGGACGTCACGTCGGGCGCGGGCGGAGCTCGGCCTTCCCGAGCGAGGAGAGGTGGACCTCGTCGGGCCCGTCGGCGATCCGCAGCGACCGTGCTGCGGCGTACATCGCGGCGAGCGGCTGGTCCTCGCTGAGCCCCGCCGCACCGAACACCTGGATCGCGCGGTCCACGACCTGCTGCACCGCGCGCGGGACCGCGATCTTGATCGCCTGGATCTCGGTCATCGCCGCGCGGTTGCCGACCGTGTCCATGAGCCAGGCGGTCTTGAGGACGAGCAGCCTCAGCGCCTCGACCTGGATGCGCGACTCCGCGGCCCACTCCCGCACGACGCCCTGCTCGGCGAGCGGCCGGCCGAACGGGGACCGGGACGCGGCGCGCTCGCGCACCAGGTCGAGCGCGCGCTCCGCCATGCCGAGCGCCCGCATGCAGTGGTGGATGCGGCCCGGTCCGAGCCGGGCCTGCGCGATCGCGAACCCGTCGCCCTCACCGCCGAGCAGCGCCGAGGCGGGCACGCGCACGTCCTCGAACGCGATCTCGGCGTGCCCGCCGTGGTCGCGGTCGTCGTAGCCGAGCACGGTCAGCGGGCGGACGACCCGCACGCCGGGGGTGTCGCGCGGGACGAGCACGATGCTCTGCTGCCGGTGCCGCGGCGCCTCGGGGTCGGTCGCCCCCATGACGACGAGCAGCGTCGCGTCGGGGTTCATCGCGCCCGTCGACCACCACTTGCGACCCGTGACCACCAGGTGGTCGCCGTCGCGGCGGATGCGGGTCGCGATCTGGGTGGCGTCGGACGACGCGGCGCCGGGCTCGGTCATGCAGAACGCCGAGCGGGTCTGCGCGGCGAGCAGCGGGTCGAGCCAGCGCTCCTGCTGCTCGGGGGTCCCGAACGAGGCGAGGAGCTCGGCGTTCCCGGTGTCGGGGGCCGCGCAGTTGGTCGCGACGGGGCCGAGGCGCGGGCTGCGGCCCAGGAGCTCGGCGACGGGCGCGTACTGCAGGTTCGTCAGCCCGGCGCCGCGCGGCCCCGGCAGGAACAGGTTCCACAGGCCCTGCGCCCGCGCGATCTCCTGCAGCTCGCGGACCACCGGGCGCGGACCCCACTCGTCGGGGGTCGCGGCGACCTGCGCGTCGAGCACCGGCTCGGCGGGCAGGACGTGCTCGTCGAGGAACGTGCGCGTGCGCGTGCACACGTCCCGGGTCCGCTCGTCGTAGGCGAAGTCCACGTCCGCTGCTCTCAGCTCGCGCCGTCGAGGCACGCGAGGCCCTCGTCGGCCAACGGGAGGACGAGGGTGCCGATGGCGTCGAAGCCCTCGCCCACGGTCTCGCCCGCGCGGTACCGGAAGTGCACACCCTCGAGGATCACCGCGAGCTTGTACGCCGCGAACGCGCGGTACCAGGACAGCTCGGGGACGGACGAGCCCGACCGGGCGGCGTACGCGTCGGCGAGCTCGGCGAACTCCGGGTAGCCCGCAGCGGGGTCGACCGCGCTCGCGGTCAGGCCGTCGGGCGGCGCGATCCGGCGGATGTCCCAGTACAGGCCGAGCATCCCGAGGTCGACGGCGGCGTCGCCGAGCGTGGCCATCTCCCAGTCGAGCACCGCCGCCACGTGCACGCCGCCCGCGCGGGAGACGAGCGCGTTGTCGAGCCGGTAGTCCCCGTGCACGAGTCCGGTGCGGACCGTCGCGGGCACGTGCTCGCGCAGGCGCTCCTGCAGCGCGTCGAGCGCGGGGAGGTCGCGCGAGCGCGAGCCGTCGTACTGCCGACCCCAGCGGTCCAGCTGGCGGCCGAGGTAGCCGTCGGGTCGGCCGAGGTCGCCCAGCCCGACGGACGCGGGATCGAGGGTGTGCAGCTCGGCGAGCAGCTCCGCGAGCTCGAGGCTCAGGGCCCGGAGCTCGGCGGGGGACCAGGCGCCGTTCTGCGTGGGGTCGCGCAGTGCCTCGCCCCCGACCCGCTCCATGACGAAGAACGGCGTCCCGGTCCCGGCGCTGCCGTCGGCGTCGTCGACGAGGTCCACGGTCGCGGGCACGGGGACGCGGGTGCTGCCGAGCGCGCGGATCACGCGGTACTCGCGGGCCATGTCGTGCGCGGTCTCCTGCACGTGGCCCAGCGGCGGCCGGCGCAGCACGAGCGGGACGCGCGCGCCGTCGACCCGGTACGTGAGGTTGCTGCGGCCACCGGCGAACAGCGTCGCGCGCAGCGGCTCGTCGGTCGCGAGCTCGGGGTGCGTGCGGCGGAGCCACGTGTCGAGGCGCGCGACGTCGAGACCGGGCAGTGCCCGTGCGGTGGTGCCGTCATCGGTCTGCCGGCCGGGCGTGGGCGGGACCTGCGGTGTGCCGGCGGACGCGGGCGGCGCGTCCGGGACGGGCTGGGTCACCGGTGACCACCTCCGCGGTTCGGGCGGGCGGCGGTGCCCGCGAACGCAAGCATACCGAACAGTCGGTATGCCGGGCGAGATCCTCAACCGTCCTCGCGACGCTCGATCTCAGGATGTCGGTGGCGTCTGCGAGCATCGCGTCCTGAACAGGTCCAGTGCACGGTGAGCGTGCACGCGTTCGTCGACGAGACGAAGGACAACGGCCTGCTCGTCGTCGCCGCCTTGGTCGCGCCGCGTGATCTGCGATCGGCTCGCGCGACGATGCGCGGCCTGCTTCTGCCGGGGCAGGCGCGGTTGCACTTCACGAAGGAGCGTCCCAGCCGACGCGCGCAGATCACCGCCGCGGTGTGCGCCACCAATGTGCGCATCGATGTGTACGACGCCCGCGGCGTGCGGGACCCGAAACGGGCCCGTGCCCTGTGCCTGGAGCGCATCGTCGCCGACTTGGCGGCGAACGGGGCGACGCGGCTGGTCATCGAGCAGGACGACTCCCTCGTCAAGCACGACCAGCGCGTGCTGCATGCGGCCGTGCGCGCCGCAGACGTCATCGACGCGCTGACCTACGAGCACCTGCCCGCGCGGAGCGAGCCGCTGCTGTGGCTACCGGACGCTGCCGCGTGGTGCTGGACCCACGGCAGTGCGTGGCGTCAGCGGCTGAGCCCGGTGCTCGGAGACGTGCACATCCTGTAGACAGCGCGAGACCCGGCTCACCCACCGTCCGGAGGGCTGCCGGGTCCACTTCACACAACTACTGCTGTGTGCCCTACCAGGGTAGGCGCCTGCGCCCACACCTACAAGAACAACGTCCCTGGCATCACGTCTCGACCACCAGGTCCCGTTCGATCGCGACCCGGATCCCCTCGGGGATCGGCGCCGGGCGGCGCGAGTCGCGGTCGACGAACACGTGCACGAACCGCCCGGTCGCGATCGGCTCCGGCTCGTCCGTGCGCAGGATGCCGAGCTCCCACGTGATGCTCGTGGTCCCCACACGGCCCGCGCGCAGGCCGACCGCGAGCGGCTCGGGGAACGACGCGGGCGCCCGGAACTCGCACGACGACGAGACGCACAGCGCGATCCGGTCGCCGCCGAGGGGGTCGAGCCCGGCGCCGATCATCCAGGCGTTGACGGTCGTGTCCATCGCCTCGTAGTAGACGGTGTTGTTGACGTGCCCGTACTGGTCGTTGTCGTTCCAGCGCGTCGGGAACGGCGCGCGGTGGCCGTAGGTCATCGGGGCTCCTCGGGGCGCAGGACGAGGTCGAACGCGGCGCGGGCGCGCTCGGCGCTCGGCGCGTCGCCGGTGATCAGGTCGGCGTACGTGAAGGACTCCGAGACCCGCACGAGCAGGTAGGCGAGGTCGGCCGGAGCGATGTCGCGCCCGAACGGCCGGTCGCCGAGCTCCTGGCGGACCAGCTGCTCGACGACGGCGACGTACCGGCGCTGGATCTCGCTGTCGTTGGTCGTGAGCAGCCGCAGGGCCCGCGCGGGCTCCCGGCTCAGGAACGACCGGAAGTAGTCGGCGGTGATGAGGTCGTGCGCGAACGAGGTGAGGATCGCGACGACCCGGTGGCTGCCGGAACGCCCGTGGGTCGCGGCGTCGGCCTGCTCGAGCGTCGGGACGGCGAGCGACCACAGCACCTCGGACAGCAGCGCGTCGCGGTTGCCGACCCAGCGGAACAGCGAGGTGCGGTCGACGCCCAAGCGGGTCGCGAGCCCGCCCATGTCGATGCGCTCGCCGGCGATGAACGTCTCGCGTGCGATGCGGAACGCCCGGACGGCGTCCTCGTGCGTGCCGTCCTCGAGGCGCTGGGACAGCCGGGACGGCGCGACCGCGGTGCCGACCCGCGCGAGCGAGCTCCGGTGGGTGGGGGCCGTCATGCGCCGCACTCTAGCCCCGGCCCGGCAGGGGGTTGCAACATTCCTGAGAATGATGCAACCCTGGCAGCGGGACGCGCGCGCACCGGGGCGCAGCGCGCCGATCGACGACGATCGAGGGCCGAGATGACCGACACCGCCACGACGGACCACGCCGCCACGGACCGCACCGCCGACCGTCCGGCCGCCGCCGGGAGCGCCGCGACCGCCGCCGGCGCGTACCTCGTCCCCGGCACCGACCGTCTCGCCGCCGACTTCTACGGCTTCCAGGACGAGCTCACGCCCGTCGAGCTCGAGGCGTCGCTGCGCCTGCGCGACTTCATGGAGCGCGAGGTCCGGCCCATCGCCACCGACTACTGGGACCGCGCCGAGTTCCCGACGCAGATCATCCCCGGGCTCGCCGACCTCGGGATGTTCGGCGCGATGTGGCCCGAGACGCAGCGGTTCGAGAACAGCGCCGTGTGGCGCGGCTGGGCGGCGCTCGAGCTCGGGCGGGTCGACCCGTCGACGGCGACGTTCGTCGGCGTGCAGAGCGGCCTGGCGATGAGCTCGATCGCGATCGGCGGCTCGCCCGAGCAGCGCGCGCAGTGGCTGCCGCCCATGGGCCGTGGCGAGCTCATCGGCGCGTTCGGCCTGACCGAGCCGTTGTCCGGCTCCGACTCCTCGAAGGGCCTGCGCACGACCGCCGAGCGCCACGGCGACACGTGGGTGCTCAACGGCGCCAAGCGGTGGATCGGCAACGCGACGTTCGCCGACGTCGTCGTCATCTGGGCGCGCGACGTCGCCGACCACCAGGTCAAGGGCTTCCTCGTGCGCCGCGGGACCCCCGGGTTCACGACCACGAAGATCGAGCGCAAGCAGGCCCTGCGGATCGTGCAGAACGCCGACATCACGCTCGACGGCGTCCGCGTCGACGAGGCCGACCGGCTGCCGAACATCCACTCGTTCCGCGAGGTCGCGCTCGTGCTCCGGCTGACGCGCGCCGAGGTCGCCTGGCAGGCCGTGGGCGTGCAGGTCGGCGCGTACGAGGCGGCGGTGCGGTACGCGGGGGAGCGTCAGCAGTTCGGCCGGCCGCTGGCGTCGTTCCAGCTCGTGCAGGACCGCCTCGCGCAGTGCCTCGGGAACATCACCGCGTGCATCGCGCTGTGCCTGCAGGCGTCGCGGATGCAGGACCAGGGACGCCAGGGCGACGAGCACGCGGCGCTCGCCAAGGGGTACGCGACGACCCGCATGCGCGAGACGGTCGCGTGGTGCCGCGAGCTGCTCGGCGGCAACGGCATCGTGCTCGACCACGGGGTCGCCAAGTTCTTCGCCGACGCGGAGGCCGTCTACTCGTTCGAGGGCACGCGCGACATGAACAACCTCATCGTCGGGCGCGCGATCACCGGGGTCGGCGCGTTCGTCTGACCGGCACATCCGTCCGACCCGTCGTCGTCCACGAGAGGACCGCCCGCCATGCCCGAGGCCTACGTCGTCGCCACCGCCCGCTCACCCATCGGCCGCGCGTTCAAGGGCTCGCTGCGCAGCGTGCGACCCGACGACCTCGCCGCCGCGATGGTGCGCGCGGCGCTCGACCAGGTGCCGGCGCTCGACCCGACGCGCGTCGACGACCTGCTGCTCGGCTGCGGGCTGCCCGGCGGCGAGCAGGGGATGAACATGGCGCGGGTCGTCGCGGTGCTGCTCGGGCTGGACACCGTGCCCGGCACGACCGTGAACCGGTACTGCTCGTCGAGCCTGCAGACCACGCGCATGGCGTTCCACGCGATCAAGGCCGGCGAGGGCGACGTGTTCGTCTCGGCCGGCGTCGAGTCGGTCAGCTCTCTGGCGCGCGGGTCGAGCGACTTCATCCCCGGCGAGGACCTGACCAACCCGGTGTTCGCGGAGGCCGTCGAGCGCACGGCCCGGTCCGCGAAGGGCGGCAGCACGTGGCGCGACCCGCGCGAGGACGGGGAGCTGCCCGACGTCTACGTCGCGATGGGCCAGACCGCCGAGAACGTGGCGCAGCGCACGGGCACGACCCGCCGCGACCAGGACGAGTACGCCACGTCGAGCCAGAACCGTGCGGAGGCCGCGCTCACGAGCGGCTTCTGGGAGCGGGACATCACGCCGGTCACGCTCGCGGACGGCACGGTCGTGTCGCGCGACGACGGTCCTCGCGCGGGGGTCACGGTCGAGGCGCTCTCCGCTCTGGACCCCGTGTTCCGGCCCGACGGAACCGTCACCGCCGGCAACTGCTGCCCGCTCAACGACGGCGCGGCGGCCCTCGTCGTGGTCAGCGACCGCGTCGTCGACGAGCTCGGCCTGACGCCGCTCGCGCGCATCGTCTCGACGGGCGTGAGCGCGCTGTCACCCGAGCTCATGGGTCTCGGGCCGGTGGAGGCCAGCCGACGGGCGCTCGCGCTCGCGGGCCTGTCGATCGGCGACATCGACCTCGTCGAGCTCAACGAGGCGTTCGCCGCGCAGGTCCTGCCGTCCGCGCGCGAGCTCGGCGTCGACCTCGACCGGCTCAACGTGCACGGCGGCGCGATCGCGGTCGGCCACCCGTTCGGCATGACCGGCGCCCGGATCACGAGCACGCTGCTGCACGGCCTCCAGGAGCGCGACGGGACCCTCGGGCTCGAGACCATGTGCGTCGGCGGCGGACAGGGGATGGCGATGGTGCTGGAGCGGGTGAGCTGACGGCGTGCCCGGCGGCTGACCGCTCCTGCAGGCGGTCGACGGCCGTCGAGGTCACGCGTCACGGGCGCCACTCCTCGTTGTAGTCCGGGTGCTCGGCATGCACCTCGGCGAACCAGCGCAGCACGCGGTCGTACGCCGAGCCGGCGACCAGCTGCATCGACGCCATGGTCGACTCGGCAGCTGCCAGGGTCTTCTCGCGGACGAACGGGAGGCCCGCCGCGACCGCGGCGGCGCTCTCGGCGGTCAACGCGAGGTAGGTGTCCACGACGTGCCGCTGCGCGGCGCAGACCGCGAGCACCCGCTCCGGCGACCCCGCTCCGCCGGACGCGGCGGCAGCGCTGGACGGGTCGGCGGAACCGGGACCGCCGTCGCCGGCGTGCGCAGCGAGCCGTCCCCGTGCGTCGTCCTCGTCCTCCTCGAGCCGGGCGATCAGGAAGTCGGTGAGCTCCATGCCGGTCATCCTCGCTCCCCGGACGGGGTCCGGGTGCGAGCGCCCGGCGTGCCTCAGGCGGGCACGAACAGCGCGATGGTCCGCGCGACGAGCGCCGGGCGCGGCGCACCCTCGATCTCGACGGTCACGGTCGACGACACGCGCACGCCCTGCGCGGTCGGCTCGGCGCCCTCGACCACCGTGGTCGCCCGCACGCGCGACCCCGCGAGCACGGGCTGGAGGAAGCGCACGCGGTCGAGCCCGTAGTTGACGACCATCGCGGTCCCGCCGACGTCGAGCAGCCCGGCGGTGAGCGCGGGGACCAGCGCGAGCGTGAGGAAGCCGTGCGCGACGGGCCCGCCGAACGGCGACTCGGCGGCGGCGCGCGCGGGGTCGACGTGGATCCACTGGTGGTCCTCGGTCGCGTCGGCGAACAGGTCGATGCGGCCCTGGTCGACGACCCGCCACTCCCCGGTGGCGGACTGCCCGACGGCGGCGCCGAGGTCCTCGGGCGAGATCACGGTGATGGCGGTCATGCGCGCGGCCCTCCGGCGACGTAGAGCACCTGCCCGGACACGTAGGACGCGTCCTCGGAGCAGAAGAACGAGACGGCTGCGGCGACGTCGTCGGGCCGGCCGACCCGGCGCACCGGGACCTCCTTGGCAGCGGCGGCCATTAGGTCGTCGTACGCCATACCGGTCCGTTCGGCGACGGCGCGCATCATGTCGGTCTCGATGAAGCCGGGCGCGACGGCGTTCACGGTGACGCCGAACGGCCCGAGCTCGATCGCGAGCGTCTTGGTGAACCCCTGCATGCCGGCCTTGGCGGCGGCGTAGTTCGCCTGGCCGCGGTTGCCGAGCGCCGACGTGCTCGACAGGTTGACCACTCGCCCCCAGCGGGCGGCGACCTGGTGCTGCTGGACCGTACGGCTCACGAGGAACGCGCCGCGCAGGTGCACCGACAGGACGGCGTCCCAGTCGTCGACCGACATCTTGAACAGCAGGTTGTCACGCAGGATCCCCGCGTTGTTGACCAGCACGGTCGGCGGCCCGAGCTCGTCCGCGACGCGCGCGACCGCGGCGGCGACCGCGTCCTCGTCCGCCACGTCGGCGCCCACGGCCAGCGCGGTGCCACCCGCCTCGCGGATCGCGGTGGTGGTCGCCTCGGCGTCGGCCTCGCGCAGGTCGAGCACGGCGACCTGGTAGCCGTCGGCGGCGAGCCGACGGGCGGTCGCGGCGCCGATGCCGCGGGCGGCGCCGGTCACGAGGGCTGTCGTGGTGCGCGCTGTCGTCACGGGGTGGTCCCTTCGTCGAAGGTCAGGAGCTGGCGGAGCTCGCCACCGGCCGCGAGGCGGTCCATGGCGGAGTCGAGGTCGTCGAGCGCGATGTGCGAGGACACGAGCCGTTCGAGGGGCAGCCGGCCGGAGCGCCACAGGTCGACGTACCGGGGGACGTCACGCTCGGGCACCGCGGAGCCGAGGTAGGAGCCGACGACCGTGCGCGCCTCCGCGGTCAGCGTCAGGGGGGAGAGCGAGGCCCGCGCGGCGGGGGAGGGGAGTCCGACGGTGACGGTCGTCCCGCCGGGCGCGGTCGCCGCGAACGCGGTCTCGAGCGCGCGCGCGGAGCCGGCGGCCTCGACGACGACGGGCGCGCGCAGCCCGCGCTCGACGAGCTCGGCGGGCGTGCACGCGACGCTCGCCCCGAGGTCCCGTGCCGTGGCGAGCTTGTCCGGCACCGTGTCGACGCCGGTCACGTCGTGCCCGAGCGCGACGGCGACGAGCAGCGCGGCCATCCCGACGCCGCCGAGCCCGACCACGACCACGGGCTCGCCGGGCCGCGGTCGGCCGGCGTTGACGACCGCACCGCCGCCGGTGAGCACCGCGCAACCGAGCAGGGCCGCGACCTGCGGGGGGACGTCGGGGTCGACGCGCACGAGCGAGGTGCGGCTGACGACGGCGTGCGACGCGAACCCCGAGACGCCGAGGTGGTGGTGCACGGGTGCGCCGTCGCGGTGCAGCCGGGTGCCGCCGCCGACGAGGGTCCCGGCGGCGTTCGCGGCGCTGCCGGGCACGCAGGGGAGCCGTCCGTCGGCGGCGCAGCCGGCGCAGTCGCCGCACCGGGGCAGGAAGGTGAGCACGACGCGATCGCCCCGCGACAGGTCCGTCACACCGGTGCC
Source organism: Cellulomonas wangsupingiae (assembly GCF_024508275.1). NCBI lineage: Bacteria > Bacillati > Actinomycetota > Actinomycetes > Micrococcales > Cellulomonadaceae > Cellulomonas > Cellulomonas wangsupingiae. The sequence continues at coordinate 4,048,356 of NZ_CP101989.1, read as the reverse complement.
GAGCGCGGTGACGATCCCCGCGGCCTCGTGCCCGAGCAGCATCGGCGTGGGACGGACGCGGTTGCCGTCGACGACGGACAGGTCGGAGTGGCACACGCCCGCGGCCTCGATGCGCACGAGCACCTCGCCCGGGCCGGGGTCGTCGAGCTCGAGCCGCGAGACCGTGAACGGCCGCGACTCGGCGAAGGGAGCCGGGCTGCCCGACCGTTCGAGGACCGCCCCGACGATCTCCATGCGTGACCTCCTGCCGAGCGCCGCCGACTTCTGGTCTCAACCTACCCGGTGTCCATACCGACCGGTAGGTATGTCGCTTGCATCGCACGTACCTCTCGCGACCGAGGCGATCGATGCGCCGTTCCACTGTGTCGCTCGGGATCCCCCTAGCCTGGGCGGATGTTCGAGGACACGACCCTGATCCAGGCTCGCAGGGCCGTGACCGGCTCCTCGGGGACAGCGACGACGATCGGCTCGAGGGCGGTGACGGTGACGACGTGCTGGACGGGGGAGCGGGCGCCGACACGCTTTTCGGGGCCAACGGCAGCGACATCCTGGTCGGAGATGCGGGCGACGACCGGCTCGACGGTGGCGACGGAGGCGATTCGATCCGAGGTTGGGACGGTGACGACCTTCTGTTCGGTGCGAACGGCGACGACACGCTGGTCGGTGGTGAGGGCGCCGACAGCATCCAGGGCGGCGACGGCCACGACAGGATCGACGCCGGCACGGGCGACGACACGATCACTGGCGCGAACGGCAACGACGTCATCGCCGCGGGCGACGGCGACGACCTCGTCTCCGAGGGAGAAGGCGCGGATGTCGTCGATGCCGGCGACGGGGACGACCGCGTGCTCGCCGGCGGCGGGGTCGACGTGGTGCACGCCGGTGCGGGGGACGACCCGGTGGAGGGCGGCGAGGGGAATGACCGGATCCTGGGCGAGGACGGCGACGACAGGCTGTTCGGGCAGGGTGGTGACGACGAGCTCGACGGAGGTGCCGGTGTGGACGTGATCGACGGCGGGACAGGCCGCAACACCGTGCGGGACGCCCCCTAGATGGGCCGCGTGGCCCGTGCGGTCGTCGCTGTGCTTCTCGCCTTGGCGCTCTCGGGTGCCGGCGCGGCCGGTGGTGCCGCGGTGCACTGGTACGTCGTGCAGCCGAGCGACGACGAGCTGCGCGCCGTCGCCGCGGGCCTGCCCCTGGGCGACCTCCGGGACGTGGCCGGGCGCGGGATCTCCGGACGGTGGGCACCCTCGTTCGACCGCGGCTCCCTGCACTGGGACGCGGTGTCCGAGCGCGCAGTCGCGACCGGCGACGTCGCGGGCGCGCTGCGCGGCGAGGGGTGGACCGTCGAGGAGCCGGCTGACCGGGGTGCGGTGCACGGGCGCCGGAACCGTGTCGTCGTGGACATCCGCCTGCGTGGGCTCGACGAGGGAGGGACGACCGCGAGCATCAACGTCGCACGCGGGAACGTGCCGCCCTCGCTGGGGCTCACGATCGGTCTCGGAGCCGGTCTCGGGGCGCTCGTCGGGGTGCTCGGCGGCCGGCGCTCACGTCGCGCGGACAGGGTCACGCGCGACGGCGCCCTACCTCGCTCGACAACCCGTGGCTGGGGCAGGTGGAGGCGTCGCTGGCGCGCAGCCTGGGCTTCCAGGCCAAGGTGGCGACCGTGCACCAGGCTCGACGCGAGGGCCGGCTCTGACGACCCGGCGGGCGGCGTGCAGGACCAGCTGCTCGGGCACGGCAGGGCTGGAGTGCGACGCGCGCCGTCGGTCCACCCGCGGTCGAGATGGAAGCCAGAAGCGCGCCAGCCGGGCGGGGTCGTACGCGTCGAGGGCGAGGCCGTCAGTCGGCAGGACATGTGTCGTACGCCAGGCGGGACGCGGATCTCGGGCAGGGCTTTTTTCCGGTGTACCTCTCGCGGACGGCATCGAACGGGACCAGGTGGGATCAGCCCGGCGCGCGCCCGAGGTAGACGGTGTTGGTGGCGTCCCGATCCTGCAAGGGGTTCGGGAAGGCGACCACATCCGCCCGGACGTCGACCAGCAGGGTGCGGAGGAGCTCCAGGTACGCCTCGTCCGGCGGGTCGTTGGACCACAGCGCGAACACGCCGCCGGGCTTCAGCTGCTCGCGCAGCCGCTCCAGGCCGGCCGGCGTGTAGAAGCTCGCGTGCCTGGGGTTGAGCAGGTGGCGGGGCGAGTGGTCGATGTCGACCAGGACGGCGTCCCACCGGCGGCCGGGCATGCCGGGGTCCAGGCCGTCGTCCGACGCGAGGGCGGCGAAGAAGTCGGCGTGCACCAGCCGGCACCGCGGGTCGGCGGTGAGGACGGCGCCGGCCGGGATCAGGCCGGCCTGGTGCCAGTCGATCACCTCGGCGAGCGCGTCGACGACGACCAGCGAGCCGACGCGCGCATCCTCGAGCACGGTGAGCGCGGTGTACCCGAGCCCGAGGCCGCCGACGACGACGTCGAGCGGAGCCGCACCACCGTCGGCGGACGACCCGGTCATGGCCAGCCCGAGCCGCGCGAGCTCCTCCTCGGCCACCGTGAACAGGCTCGACATGAGGAACTCGTCGCCCAGCTTGACCTCGAGCACGTCGGCTCCGGTCACCGGGTCCTGGCGTCGACGCAGGCTGATGTCGCCCATCGTCGTCGGCTCCCAGGCGAGCTCCTCCACACGCGGACGTCGTACTGGTTGCTCGGGCATCCGGTCAGCCTAGGCCGGAGCGCTGGGACGCCCGGGCGAGGAGCCAGCCACCCGCCTACAGAGTCAGACGGTCGCCAGCGACGACCAGACCCCGTCCGGGCAGCAGTCGAGATGCACCAGCGCCTCTCGACGGCTGACCGCGCGGGTCCGGGCCGGCCCCGGCCAGGTGGCGTGCGCGTTCCGTCCTGGTCCCGCGCGGGAGCGCTGAGACCGGCCCTCGTGTGTCGCCGGCGTGCGAGGACGTCGTCAGGCGATGCCGCGCCTCAACGCCCGTGCGGCGGACTGGCCCGACCAGACGTCCCGCGTGGCGAGCCAGATCCTCCGACGATGTCGACGAGCTCGTCCAGCGTCGCGATCCGGTGCCGAGCCGCGGAGAAGTCCCCGGCGCGGGTGAAGTGGTTGTCCACGACGGCGCAGTCGATCCCGGCTGCCACGGCAGACCTCAGCCCGCGGACCGAGTCCTCCACGACCAGGGTCTCGGACCGGGCGGCGCCGAAGCGCCGCAGTCCCGCCAGGTACGGCTCGGGGTCCGGTTTCGCGTGCTCGTAGTCCTCACGGACGAGGACGAAGTCCATGAACGCGCGGATCTGCCGCTTCTCGTGGATGAGGTCGAAGTCGGCACGCTTGGACGTCGTCACGATCGCCAGGCGCGCGTGCCGGGACAGCTCGGTGAGCACCTCCAGGACGCCGTCGATCTCGATCGGCTGCGTCCGCAGGTAGTCCTGGTAGTAGCCGTCGCGGGCCGAGCGGAGCCTGTCGATCGTCGGCTCGTCGAGGCCTGCCGCGCGGGCCTGGACCCACGTGCCCAGCCCTTGGCTCATGTCCCTGAGGTACTGCGCCTGGTCCAGAACCACACCCACGTCGGCCAGGGCGCGTTCGCCGGCCTTGAAGTACCACGGCTCGGTGTCCACGAGGACGCCGTCGTGGTCGAAGAGGATGTACTTCTTCACGGACGTCCAGTCGCTGCGCCCGGGGTCCACGTACCGAAACACTGCTCGGCGTCGTACGCCTCGACGCGCTCGACCTCGACGAACCCCAGCCTCGCCGCGTCAGGCGATGTGTAGAGCTCGACGAACGCCGCGCGATCGCGCGCCTCCGGCGGACGGAGCGCAAGCCGATCGGTAGCGAGAGGTTCGGGTGGCCACGTGACGTGCCCCAGCTGTGCCATGACTCGACGGTACGGACGCGGCCCTGACGATGCCCCCTCTGCGGCGGACGGGCCGACGTTCCTGTGCGGTGGGGTCACCTGGTGACGATGGTCTGGATCTCCGCGACGGGGAGCTCGCGACGTCGCGTCTGGTGCTAATTTGGTATCTCACGAAATACGGAGGAAGCCATGGCGGACGGTGTGTTCGCTGCGTTGTCGCACCCGACGCGGCGCGCGGTGCTGCGTGAGCTGGCCCGACGGGACTGGATGCTCGCCGGCGAGCTCGCCGACGTGCTCGACGTCCCCGGGCCGACGCTGTCCGGGCACCTGCGCATCCTGCGCGAGGCGGACCTCGTGCTCGCCGAGCGCCGCGGGACCACGATCCGGTACAGCGCGAACGCGTCCGTCGTCGAGTCCGCGTTCGCCGCCTTCCTCCAGTCGCTCGGCGTCGGCCGCGCGGCACCACCCACCGAGTGAGCAGGGGGACCACATGCATCACGAGACGACCACGGCCGGCGCCCCGGACCGCACCTTCCCGACCCGAGGAGTCACCGTCGCGGCGGTGGGCCTGGTGGCCATGGCGGGCCTGTCGGCGTACGTCTGGGGCCGGCTGCCCTGGGTCCTGACGCTCGAGGGCGGCGGGCAGGACGGTGCCGACGCCCACGTCCCGAAGCTCGTGCTGGTCGCGCTGCTGCCGCTGGTGCTGCTCGGCATCGGCGGAGTCCTGCTGCTCGCCCAGCGCGCCCGCGTGCGCGTCGCCAAGGCGGCCTCCGTCCCGCTGTGGCGCACCGCGGAGACGGACCGTCGCTCGGTCGACACCGCACTGTCCATCCTCACGCCCGTCGTCGTCGCCCTGCACGTGTTCTTCCTGAGCTTCGCGAGCGGCGACGAGCGCACGGGTCGTGTGGTCGTGGCGGCGGTCCTCGCGCTGGTCGCGATCGTGATCGGCAACGCCCTGCCCAAGGTGCCCGTGCCGGACGCCGCGGCGTCGCGCGCGATGCGCCTCGACGAGCGCCCGACGCTCGACCGTCTGCTCATGGCCGCGCGTCGCGGGCAGCGCCGCGCCGGGGCCGTCGTCGTCGTGCTCGGCCTGCTCGCGCTCGTGCTCGCGTTCGTCGACCCGACGGTGTCCCTGGGCGTCTCGGTGCTCGCCGTCGTGGCCATGGGGGGCGTCACCGGCGTCGTCGTGCTGCGCACCGCGATCCGCTCGACCCGCGCCTGACACAGCGGCCAGGCACGAGGCTCGTGGCGGACCCCGGCACCCCTCACCGCGTGAGCACCGCGCGCACCCGCTCCGTGTCCGGGGCCGTGCACCCGTCGGGCGGCACCACGCCCACCCACCCGTCGAGGAGTCGATCTCCGCACGCCGCGCAGCGAACATGCGGGACCTCGTCACCGCCCTCCGTGTGACCGGCGAGCTGCGCACCGACCTGACGGACGAGGAGATGGCGGACGTCATCTGGAGCATGAACGGGCCGGAGTACTGTGCGCTCCTGGTGCACGAGCGCGGCTGGTCCGGCGAGCGGTTCGGCGCCTGGCTGGCCGACGCCTGGGCGCGGGCTCTGGTGGCCGGCTGAACGCAGCCATCCGGGTGATCCACGCCCCATCCTCCTGCCGGCGGCGTGCCCGCCTGGGAACGCCTGGGAAGGTTCGGGGATGACGTCACGCCCCGTGCACGACGAGCTGCTGCTGGGTGGTCGTTGGCTGCCCCTGACCAAGTCGATCCTCTTCGTCGAGCAGGAGGCCGAGGAGTTCGTCAAGACGTACATGGCGTGGCGCGGCGCCGTCATCACGCGGAACACAGGGTGCGCCCCGGTCGTGTCGCGGATCGGCGGGACGCTCGAGGACGTGCTGGCGGCGATGCTGCCGCTCGTGACGGCGGTGCCGAGCAAGTGCCTCGTCATGCCGACGGCCAACGGGTGGTCCGCGGTGGTCGAGAACGACTGGATGGGCACCGAGGTGCAGCTCACGCCATGGGCGCTGGCTGCCAACGGCCTGCGCACCGTCGCCGTGAGCGAGGCCCCTCACACCTACAGCGCCCGGACGAATCTCGGGTGGTGGGGTGAGCGGAAGGTGAGCACCTTCGTCCCCTCCGTGGAGCACCCGGACGAGCCCGACGGGTGGACCGTGGGCGTCCGGACGACCGACGGCGGGCGGTGGGAGGTGGCGGAGCCCGCCACCCCGCCACCGTTCCCCGACCCGACCGACCGCACCGCCCGGCGCATCCGCGACCGGTTCACCCACGCGCACCTGGTGGAGGTCGCTGAGTGGTTCGGCCTGCGCCCGACGGAGGCGGACTTCTACCTGCCCGGCGGGGAGGCCTTCCTCATCGAGCGGACCGAACCGCGTGACCCTTCCTGGAAGGACCTCACCCTCGACCAGGCGTACGGGATCGGACGGTCGTGGTGAGGACGCGCGCAGCGGCGTACCGGGTCGGGGACTGGTTCGCGATCCCTCTTGCCGACGGCACGTTCGCCCCGGGGCGGGTCGTGTTCCACACGCCGCCGCAGGGGGTGCTCGGCTACGTCTTCGCCCCGCGACCGACGCTGCCCACGCGCGCCGAGCTGGCGGATCTCGAACCGGGGGACGCGCTGCTGGCACAGGAGTTCTCGGGGCTGCACATCGGTGACCCGTGGCCGCTGCTCGGCGGCGCGGGCGACGTCGACCGCAGCAGGTGGAAGACACCGGAGTTCGAGACGGACCTGCGCGACGTCTACCCCGAAGGACGTGAGGTGCGGGTGGACCTGGTCGACGACCAGCTGCGCCGGGTCCACTTCTTCCACGCACCCCTCAGCGAGCTCGGCCGACGCCAGTACGGTGGCGCGATGGGCGCCGAGCTGCTCGAGCGGTGGCTCCTGCAGCAGGTGCGGGCGAACGCGCTCGTCCCGTTGCGCACACAACCGTGGTGGGACAACCCGACGCCCGTGCCGCCGGGCGCGGCACCGCCCCCGGCGCCCGAGCCTCCGTCCGACCGTGTCGTCGTCGTCGTACCGGGGCGTGGGCGCTCGGTGGGCGACATCGTCGAGATGACGTTGATGCTCGGGCTCGCGCCCGACGTCGGCGAGGTGGACGGCGCGATGCGCTCGAGGGACGAGACCGAGATCAGCGTCTACGGTCCCGACGGCCGACGGCTCGCTGACCGGGTCCTCGAGCTCGTGGGCCCGCTTCGCGCACCTGGGCTGCACCTGCTGGTCCGCGCCGGTGACCAGGAGTGGACCCTCAGACCGAACGAGTGAGCACGCGCCGAGAACGGGACTGCCCCTGGTTCGCCTTCGGGCCACGGGTCCAGCAGTCGGACGTCCCCCTAGCCTGGGCGGGTGTTCGAGGACAAGACCCTGATCCGCGTCGATGGTGTCGGTGTCCTGGTGCGTCGCCGTCCCGGTGGCACGACGTTCGACATCGAGTTCGAGCACGAGCCGCAGGACGGCCCACCCGGGTACACGTTCGGCAGCAACGGCCCCGTGACCGAGGCGCAGCTGCTTGCCGAGATCGCCGCGACGATCCGGTCGTACCGGGCTGACGGGGTCCGGTTCGTCCAGGACCCGCCCGCGAGCACACCCTAGGCACAGCGAGGGCGTCCTCGGCCCTGCGGTCCTACGCGCCGTCGCCCTGGCCTCGGTAGTCCAGGCACGGGGTGCCGGCGCGCGCCGCTGCTACCGGATGTGGCCGATGCCGACCGTGACGCGCCGCAGCTGGTACCTCCACGCCGCCAGCCGCGGCGCGTCCAGCGCGAGGCCGGCGTCGGTGGCGATCCACTCGACGACCTCGTCGGTCGTCTTCTGGTCGGTGTGGACGTGCGTGGCGTAGCGCTCCTGGTCGAGGGCGGCGACGCAGCGCGGGATCTGCTGCATCGCCCAGGTCTCGCGGCGCAGGCCGGAGCGCACGAACGCGATGCGGGTGCTCAGTCGCATGCGCAGCGTCTCCGGGCTCGCGATGAGGGCGTAGTGGCGGACGTCCACCCCGCGGGAGATCAGCCCTCCGACGATCTCGTCGAAGTAGTCGTCACGCACGATCGTCATCGGCACGAGCACCGGGCCGGCGTGGGCGGCCTCGGCCTGCTGAAGGACGTCGACCACGGCCGAACGCCACGGTGCGAGGTCCTGGAAGTCATGGCGCGCTGCGGGCGGGAGCGTCCGTTGGAACGCGAACCCGAGGAGCTCGGGGTCGGCGACGTGCGCGTCGACCAGCCGACGGCGGAGCTCGAACGCGGTCTGGGTCTTCCCTGCACCGAATGCACCATTGATCCAGATGAGCACGCCCCGGAGCCTAGATGACCCGTGATGGCGTCGGGGCAGCCGCGGGCTCCGAGCGTGGTGCCGTTCGCACCAGCCTGCAGGATCGGTCAATCTGTGCCGCATCTCGACAAAGATGCTGTTGTCGAGATGCCAAGATGGTTTGACCAACCGGCTCGAATAGTTCTACGCCATCCCCATCCCGCCCGTCGCTTCGCACGTTCCCACAATGCAGATCTGCAAGCCCTGAGGAGATCGCCATGTCCGCCGCCGAGGTCACGCACGCGCTGACCGCATGGGAACAGCGACTGCGTGACCTCGGCGCGCGGGGAGTGTCCTGCCTGCGCCCAGGACTCCCTCTGGACGACATCGACGCCCTCGCCGCCGAGCACGACCTCAGGCTCCCTGAAGACGCCCGTGCCGTCTGGGCGTGGCACGACGGCGAGGACACCGCCGCACGGTCACCTGCGCTGGCGCCGTACCGGGAGTTCCCGCCGCTCCGGACCGCTCTCGAGCTCGCGCGCACGTGGGCGCAAGACGCCATCGACTGGGGCCTGGCCGACGACGAGGACCTCGCTGACGTCATCTACCGCCCGCAGTTCGTGCCGGTCCTCGGCTACCAGCACCCGCTGGTGTTCGACTGCCGGACACGAGCGTCCACCACGGCGATGTGGACTCCTGACGCCGGCCTGGGGCAGACGCCCCATCTGACGATGGTCGAGCGGGTCCGGTGGTGGCACTGGGCGCTGGACCACGGGGCGTGGTCGATCACCCCCGAAGGGCTGTGGGCTGTCGACTTCTCGCGGTACCCAGGCGCAGGCGGTGACCTGAGCGTCAAGGACGTCCTGGTCTGACTTTCAGTGCTGTGGCTCGTGAGTGGCGCCGGCGGTCAATCTTCGCCGCCGCTCGAGGAGAACGACGAGTTCTTCGTCACGATGCCAGCCTCCACGAGTGCCGCTCGAAGTCGAGGAACATCCACGAAGCGGTGCGTGACGATCCCGAGGTCGGCCGCTGCGGCAAGGTTCCTGGGCGCGTCGTCGATGAAGAACATCTCGCCGGCACTGAGCTCCAGGGCATCGAGCACGTGGTGGAAGGCGGCAGGATCTGGTTTGGCATGGCCGATCTCGGCGGAATTGACGGTGTCGTGCTCGAGCTCACCCTCGAGCAGGCGGGACCGGACGGTCGTGGTGAGGACGCGCGGGGCGCACGCGCCTGACGGGTCGGCTGCGTCCTGCGGCGGATGTCCGACCGTGCGCCTACGGTGAGGGGGTGAGCGCCATCACTTCCGGTCCGGGCGTGCTCGTGATCGGTCTGGACCCCTACCGGGTGCCCGGCCCCTGGGACCCCGAGCCGGTCGCGCGCGCGGTCGCCGAGGGGATGACGCGTTTCGACCAGGCCGGCGTCACCGCGGTCCGGTGCCTGGTCGGTCTGGACGGGAGCGACGACGTCGAGCAGGTCGTCACCGCCGCGCTCCGCTCCCGCTCCTGGCAGGTGGTGGTCGTCGGCGGCGGCATCCGCAAGCGTGAGGACCTGCTCGGGCTGTTCGAGCGCGTCGTCAACCTGGTGCACCGGCACGCCCCGCAGGCAGCGATCGCGTTCAACACCGTGCCCGACGACGTCTACGACGCCGCGGCCCGCTGGCTCGACTGACCCGCACCCGACGCCGAGGTCCGCCGGGCGTCCATGGACGTGGCGCGGCACCGTGGCCGTCCGCCACGGTGCCGCGCGCTCCCACCTCGACAGGGTCAGGCGGTCACCAGCGACGACCAGACCTCGTTGGGGCTGTTGGTGCAGGCACCCCAGGTGAGCGTGGTGGTGCGGAAGTCCTCGATGCAGCCGATGCCCCAGTCGAGCTGGTGGATGCGGCCGTCGCTGGTCTGTCCCCAGCGCACCAGCAGGCCGCTGTCGCAGGCGGTCACGAAGATCCCGGAGGAGCTGCCGGTGGCCAGGCACCGGCCGTCCGGGGTGCGGATGGTCTGGTCCGCCGCTGAGTAGACCCAGCGCTGCGTGGCCGAGCCGTTGCACTTCGTGGTGAACGCAGCCACCGGCCGCTCGGGGTGCTCCCGGCGGTCGACGCACAGCCCGGTGTCCTTGTTGCGCAGCTCGCCGCCGGGAGCGGCGGCCTGTGCCGGCTGTGCCGCGCCGAACAGGCTCAGGGCCAGCAGGGCGGATGCCGCCAGGGTCGAGATGATCTTTCGCACCATCGTCGGGCTCCTTCTCGCGAGCTGAGGTCGGACCGTCACCGCCGATGCCTGACGACGTCGGCGGTGACGTCGATCTCTGGAGGTAGTGGAACTTTGCACTACCCATGGTGCGCGTCGGGATTCAAGGTGCTTTGAGAATCAGGCCGGACACGTGGCGTGGACGACCCCGGGGTGCTCGCGAACGTGCTGGTGGCAGGCGGCCGCGATCGCCCAGGTAGCAGCCGGGCGGACGAGGTCCCGCCCCACCTCACGGTCCGCCGCGCGGGGTACGCGTCCTGCGACGCACCAGTCCCCGCGCACCGAGCGCGACCAGCACGCCGAGCACGCCGAGCGCGAGCGGTCGCAGCGTCAGCGCCCACGGCCAGGACGGCCCGGCGAGCGGCAGGCCGTCGACGGGGTACTCGAGGACCTTCGCCGTCCACCGTGCGGTGGCCACGTCGGTCGTCCGTGCCAGGTCCTGCAGCACGGCGTCGTACGCGAAGCCCGGCCGCTCGTGGGGGTGCACGGCGTCGATCCCCGGGACGGTGGGGTGGTCGGTCGTCCCCGGGAGCACGAGCCGGTCGAGCCCGGCGACCGACGCGGTGCGCGGCACGAACGTCAGCCCGTGGCGCGACGTCACCGGCCCGTCGCCCACGGCGACCGTGTCCGCGGCCAGCGACTGCGCGTACGTGTCGAACACCGAGGCGAGCTCGACCTCGCCCACCCCGTCGGTGAGCTGGACGCCGATCCGCGGTCGGTCCCAGCCGAAGGCGCTGTGGAGGGCCACGACCGCGTCGGACGGTGCGAGCCGCGTCCGCGCCATCCGCGGCGGGCCGCTCGACGCCTCGTACGGCCAGCCGATCGCCCGTGCGGCGCGCACCGCGGCGGCCTCCCCGACCAGCCGCTGCACGGCGTGCAGGGTGCCGTCGATCCCCGACAGGACGCCGGCCGTGCTGATGACCGCACCGTCGTCCACGTACCGGGTCCCGGCGACCCAGTCGACGCCGGGGTAGGTGCCGGCCCACTCGTCGAGGCGCAGCCAGTGGGCCGTGGCGCGGTGGCCGTCGAGCAGTCCGGCCGAGGCGACCACGGCGGCTCCGTTGCAGACGCTGAGGATGACCGAGCCCCCGTCTGCCTGGGTGGTGAGCCATGCCGTGACGGGCTTCGTCGTAGGGCGGCCGACGTCGGGCATCGCGGGCACGACCACGAGGTCGGCCGGACCACCCAGGAGCTTCTCGAGCCCGGCGAACGTGAGGTCCGGGACGAGGTCGAGCCCGCCGGTGAGGGGCACCGGGTGGCTCGCGGGCGCCACGGTGTAGACGTTGAACGCACCCGTGCCGGCGAGGATCTCGTACGGGGCCAGGACGTCGGACGCCACGGCGCCCGCGTCCCCGACCACGACGGCCACGGTCGGTCTGGTCGGGTCGTACGCGACCGGCGCCGGGGTCGGGGACACGGCGTCGGTCCGAGGGGCGTTGAGGCCGGTGACGGCGTGGACGGCCGTCGGGGCGCCCAGCGCCGCCGGGAGCGCCAGAGCGGCGAGCACGAGCAGGACGACCTTGAGGAACGCGCGCACCGGGCTCACCACCCGTACTCGTGACGGCGCCGCAGCATCACGGCGAGCATCGCGGCCAGCATCAGCACGTGCCCGGCCGTCATCAGCTGCATGGCGGTCACGGCCCCGGCCAGGCTGAACGGCAGCAGCAGCAGGAACGGCAGGTACATCGCGGCGGCCATCTCGGCGACGGAGGCCGCCCCGTGCCCCCGGACCCGCATCCACACCGCCATGCCGATCGACATGTTCGTCGCCATCACCAGCGTCTGCGCGGTGGTGCTCTCGCGCAGGCCCGGCCAGGCGAACGACCAGACGGGCTCCAGCAGGACCATGCCCGCCACCATCGCGGCCACCATCTCCACCGCGTGCCGCGTGAACCGCCGCGCCGGGTGGCGGGCGATGCCGTGCTCTTCGTGGTTCATCTCGACTCCTCGTGGATCCGACGTGCGGACACACGACAGCCTCGGCCGACCGCACGGCCGCGTCAGGTGCCGATCGTCATGCCGCGGGTCACCCTCCGGGAGTGACCCGGGCGACCGGCGACGGTCAGAGGATGCCGAGGTCCCGGGCCCGCAGGGCCGCCTGCGTGCGGTCGCGCACCTCGAGCTTGGACAGCACGCTGCTGACGAGGTTCTTCACGGTCCCCTCGGCGAGGTACAGGGCGCCGGCGATCTCGCGGTTGCTGCGCCCGTCGGCCAGCAGCCGCACCAGCGCGACCTCCCGCTCGGAGAGCGGGTGCGTCGACGGCTCCGCGTCCGCGGGGATCCGCACCACCCGCGCGACGACCTGCGCCACCACGGACGGCTGCAGCACGGTCTCCCCGCGAGCGGCTGCGACGAGCGCCTCGACGAGGCGTGCCGCGCTCACGTCCTTGAGGAGGTAGCCGACCGCACCGGCCCGCAACGCGGCGAGGACGTCCTCGTCGTCGTCGAACGTCGTCAGCGCGATCACCCGCACGTCGGGCTGCTCGGTACGCAGCCGGGCCGTGGCGGCGATGCCGTCGAGCACCGGCATCCGCAGGTCCATGAGGACCACGTCGGGTCGCGCCGCGGCGCTCGCGCGGACGGCCTCCTCGCCGTTCGCCGCCTCACCGACGACCCGGATCCCCGGCTGCACCTCCAGCAGGGTCGTGAGCGCCTCGCGGAAGAGGGCCTGGTCGTCGGCCAGCACCACGCGGATCGTCACCCGGGCACCTCGACGACGAGGGTCGTGACGCCCTCGGTCGGGGTCGAGCCCAGGGACAGGCGCCCCCCGACGCCCGCCATGCGCTCGCGGAGCCCCGCGAGCCCGAAACCGTCCGCCGGCTCCTGCGCGAGGCCGCGTCCGTCGTCGCGCACCTCGAGCCGGACGTGGTCGTCGTCGCGGAAGTCGAGCACGACCGCGGTGCGCGTGGCGGCCGCGTGCTTCCTGACGTTCGTCAGACCCTCCTGGGCCGCGCGGAAGAGGGACTCGTCCACGTCGGCGCGCAGCGGACGGGCCGTGCCCCGGACGTCCAGCTCGGTCAGGACGCCGGCCTCCGTCGCCTCGGCGGCGAGCGTCCGCAAGGCGTCCGCGAGGACGGGACGGTGCTCGCGCAGCGCCGCCACCGACCGCCGGACCTCGGCGAGGGCACGCCCCGACTGGTCCTGCGCCTGCGCCAGCATGGCGTCGAGGCGGTCGGGGTCCGCGGTGGGGATGACGGCGCGCGCCGCTTCGAGCAGCATGCGCACGACCGTCAGGTGGTGGCCGACACCGTCGTGGATGTCGCGCGCCAGGCGGTTGCGTTCCTGGGTGGTGGCCAGCTGCTCGGCCTGCGCGGCGTACCCGCGCAACCGCTCGTGCGCGGCCGCCAGCTCGGCCCTGGCCCGCTGCTCCCGCACCAGCAGCTCGGTCACGACCACCGTGAACGTGCTGACCGCCAGGGTGCTCAGCGCCTCGCCGAGCACGCGCGGCCACTGCATGCCGAGGTGGACGAGCGGGACGACGACGGCCACGCCGATCGCCGCCGGCAGCGGCAGCAGCAGGACCGACTGCGCCACCAGGACCACCAGGAGCAGCACGGCGCCCACCGCGGCACCGGACAGGGAGAAGACCGCGAAGCCGAGCACCAGCTGCACGCCGACGTACCCGGCCGCCCACCCGGCAGGACGCCCTTCGGCGAAGCGGAATCCCACGATCGCGAGCGCGGAGTACGCGAGCCCGACCAGCAGCGTGGGCGCGAGCTCCGCGGAGCTCGCGGACCCGAGCGGCAGCGTCAGGTAGGCGACCACGGTGAGAACGGCGAGCGCCCGGTTCACCCGATTCACTGTGCAGGAGGAGGTGTCGCCGGTCAATGACGCGACGCTGGGTCAGGCGGGCCCGGTCAGACGGCGACCCGCGCCACCAGCGCCGTGAGCGTGGCCTCGGCCTCGGGCGTGAGCCTGCTGACCGCGAACGACGTCGGCCAGGCACCGGCGTCGTCGTCGAGGTCCGCCTCGGTGGTGAACCCGAACGTCGAGTAGCGCTCCTTGTCGACGTCGCCGCTGCGGAAGAAGCACACGACCTTGCCGTTGCGCGCGTAGGCCGGCTGCCCGTACCAGAGCTTCGGCGCCAGGTCGGGGGCCGTCGTCGTGACGATCGCGTGGATGCGCTCGGCGACGGGGCGGTCCGCGTCGCTCATGTCCTGGATCTTGGCGAGGACGTCGAGCTCGTCGGCGGCCTTCTTGTTGCCGCGCCCGCGGGTCTTCTCCTTCCTCAGCTCCGCCGCCCGCTCCTTGATGGCGGCGCGCTCCTGCTCGGTGAAGCCCTCGGCCGTGCCGTTGGTGGTGGTCATGTCGTCCCGCTCCCGTCCTCGTCCGGTTCGTGGTGCGTCCACCGTAGGGACGGCCGGGTGCGGGCACTTCTCGATTGCTGACCGGATCGCGTGGTGGGGTGGTGATCCGGCGGCGCGACCAGGTGCTCCGCGGAGGACTGCACGTAGTCCGCTGCGTCGTCCTTGGTCGGCAGCGCCCAGGGGTCCCCGGGGAACGGGCGTCGGGCAGCCCGCCGAGCCGGCCGTGTCGTCGCCGATCTCTGGGAATCCGGGGAGCTGACCTTGTCAGGACGGTTCCGGCGGCCTGCTGACCCGGACCTCGTCGAGGCTCACCGTGGTGCCGGTACGCAGCGTGCCGTGCACCTCGGCGATCGCGTCGACGTGGGCGACGAGCTCGCGCACCTGCTCCTCGGGGGCCGGCGAGATCACCGAGACGCGGTACGACACGTCCCGCGCACGCGCACCGGGGGCGTCGAACCACCCCGCCACCTCGACGTCCACCGCGACCACGGGCAGGGACCGGGCGGCGGCCTCGCGGTAGACGTCGTTGGTGGCGCACGTCGCGAGGGCCAGGAAGAGCAGCTCGCCGCCGCTGACGGCCGAACCCGGCGCGCCGCTGCGCGCGGGGAGGTCGAGCGCCCGGCCCTGTCCACCGGCGGTGACGGTGACCTCGTGGCTGCCGGGCGTGCTGCGGATCGAGGCGGTGTACTCCACGTCGACCGCCCTCCTGCCTCGTGGACCGGTTCGGTCCGTCGAGTCTCGTGCGTGCGCTGCCGCCCGTCCAGAGCCGCCCGCCGACCTGTACGGACAGACCCGTGGCCGTGCGTCGTCGACCGGTGCCATGGTCGACGCGTGGCGTGCTCAGGGCGGGCGGTCGTCCAGCCCGTCGGTACCGTGGGCCGGTGGTCCACGACGAGGTCCCGCTGCCGCCCGTGCCCGAGCCGCCGCCGTTCGAGCGCGGCGCACCCGTCGTGCTGCGCAGCGTGCGGGACCTGGGCCGTCCGCACGGGGTCGCCGTCGGCTACGCGGTCGCCGGCACGGTCGTGCTCGACGACGACGACGTCGTGGTCGTGTCGACCCGCCCCGGCTCCGGGGTGCGCGTGCGTGCCGGGACGGGTGGCGGACCGAACGGTCGGATCGTGCTGCCTGCGGCGTGGGACGGCACGTACGACGAGCGCGTCTGGCAGGGGCACACGGTCGTGCGCGTGCACCGGCGCGGTGACCGGTGGTCCGTGTGGCGGTGGCACGACGGTCAGCGCTGGACGGACCGCTGGTACGGCAACCTCGAGTCGCCGTGGCGCCGGTCCCCGGTCGGCTTCGACACGCAGGACTGGGCTCTCGACGTGGTCGCCGCAGGCAGCCCGCTCGGCGGCCCGTGGGCGGTGGGCTTCAAGGACGAGGACGAGCTCGCGTGGATGGTCGGCCGCGGCTACGTCACCGACCTGCACGCCCGCCACGTCCGCGTGGTCGGCGCCCGGTTGCTGCAGCACGCGCGGGACGCGGGCTGGCCGTTCGACGCCGACTGGGACGCGTGGCTGCCTGACGAGAGCTGGCCGACCGTGCCCGTGCCGGACGGCTGGGAGCACCTGCCCCGCGAGGACTAGGCGACGGGAAGGCTCAGTGCTGCTCACCGGCGGACGCTGCGTGCCCGTCCACCTTCCACAGGAGCAGCGCGGCGCCGGCGAGGGCTGCTGGTCGTCGGCTTCCACCTCGTGAACCTCGGCTTCGTCGCCCTCGTGCTCCGGGTGAGCGCGCCCGTCCTGTCGACCCGGCAGGCCATCGAGGCGCTGGCCTCCAAGCTCGGGGCGGTGGCACTCCTGCTCGGCGCGTTCCACCTCGCCAACGTCCTGGTCCTGAGCCGTGTGCGTCGACGCCGCACGGCCCCGCCCGGCCGCACATCCCTCACGGGGCGGCGGCGCCGCAGGCCGGGCAGGGGACTGCTCCTCCGTACGGCGGACCGACGGCGCCGTACGCCTGAGGTCGTCACAGCGGGAGCCGCCACGACGTCCCGCCCGGGCGGACGGACGGTTCCGTGGGGTGAGGTTGCTGGACGCCTGTGCCACCTGACACTTTGGAGCATGACCGGAGCAGCCCTCGGGCCGGACGCCCTGGCGCAGGTGTTCGAGGGCGAGCGTGCACGCCTCCTGAGGCTGGCGCACCGCGTCCTCGGGTCGCGGTCCGACGCCGAGGACGCCGTCCAGGAGGCGTGGCTCCGGCTCGCGCGTCAGGAGCCGGGCTCGATCGACAACCTGGGGGCATGGCTCACCACCGTCGTCGGCCGTGTGTGCCTCGACATGCTGCGCTCGCGGAGAGCAGCCCCGGGAGTCCCGCACGACGAGTGGCTGGCCGGGCTGGAGGTCGTTGCGGACGACGCTCCGACACCCGAGGACGACGCGGTCCTCGCCGACTCGGTCGGGCTGGCTCTCCTGATCGTGCTCGAGACCCTCCGGCCCGACGAGCGGTTGGCGTTCGTGCTCCACGACGTGTTCGCGGTGCCGTTCGAGCAGATCGGCCAGATCATCGGCAGGTCCACCGACACGACGAAGATGCTCGCCAGTCGCGCGCGCCGCAAGGTGCGGGGCACGCCGCAGCAGACCGACAGGCAGCAGGCCCGTGCGGTGGTGGCCGCCTTCGTGACGGCGGCGCGGACGGGGGACTTCGACGGGCTCCTCCGCGTGCTCGACCCCGACGTGACGCTGCGCAGCCACACCGCGCGCGGTGTGCTCGTGAAGATCGGCGCCACCGCGGTCGCGACCGCTGCCCAGCGGGGGACGGTGTTCAGGGGGCGCCCCGTCCTCGTCAACGGTGAGCCGGGGCTCGTGCTCTGGGACGCGAACGGGCGACCGCGTGCGCTGATGGCGTGCACCGTCGTGGGCGAACGGATCGTCGACATGGTCTCGATCCTCGATCCCGCGCGACTGGAGCAGATCGACCTGCCGGAGCCCCCGCCCGCGACCTGAGGCTCACGCGAGCGGCTGCGCCACGAACCGCCCCCACGCCACGAAGGCGAACAGGAGCAGGAAGCCCAGGTCGCCCACGAGGAACGTCCACTCGCTCCGGCGGAACCGCGTGGTGCCCGCACCGGCCATGTAGAGCATCAGGCCCGTCGCGGCCAGCGGCACCAGCACGGGGGCGACGCCGACGAGCGCCGGCAGGACCAGACCGAGCGCCCCGGTGACCTTGATGGTCCCCATGACCTTCATCTGACCGTCGCTGAAGTCGTCGACCCAGTGGCCGCTCGCGCCGGCCAGCGCGCGGTACCGCTCCTTGGGCATCAGGAGGAAGGTCAGTCCGCCGATGAGGTACGCCGTCGCCAGCCCGCCGGCGACGACCCACAGTGCTGTGTCCACGGTCAGCTCCTCCTCGGTCGGCCTCAGCCCGTCGGGCCGTCACCGTGATGACGCGGCCGGGCGCAGGAACGTAACCGTTCGGCGCCGCGCCGGCCGTCCGCGTCACGCCACCGGGAACGTCACTCCCGCCAAAAAGCTGTCGTGGTGCGTGTCGAGCGGGGTTAGCGTGGTCGGGCCGTGCGAGACGACGAGGAGGTGGTACCCGTGGACGCAGGATCGACAGGGGTGCTCCCCTCCGGCGTCACGGTCGGACGGTAGGTCGTCCGGGAGCCCCGCCCTCCGCAGGCTCCCGAGAGGCACGACCATGCGATTCACCTCTGAGCAGCACCTCGACGACGGCGTCCTGGCACGCGAGCTCGTCGTCGGCGAGATCCCCGGGACGCTGTGGACGCCCCGGCTCATGCCCGCCCCGCTGATCCTCATGGCGCACAACAACGGCCTGCCCCGGACCGACGCCCGCCTGGTGGCCCGCGCCCGGTACGTCGCCGCGGAGTACGGCTACGCGGTGGCGAGCATCGACGCGGCGGGGTGCGGGGACCGGCCGCGGTCCCCGTCCGACGAGCGGGCCCGTGCCGAGCTGCGCCGGGCGGTGCAGGCCGGGGAGCAGGCAGACGAGCTCCTCGAGTCGGTCGTCGGCCCGCTCGTCGAGGCCGCCGCCCCGGACTGGCGCACCGCCCTGGACGCCCTGCTCGCGCTGCCCGGGATCACCGGCCCGGTCGGGTACTCCGGGTGGGCGGCCCTCGGCATCCGGCTGGCCGCCGTCGAGCCGCGGATCGCGGCCGTGTGCCTGTACGCCGGCGGCTACGTGCCCCGCGCCCAGCGCGAGGAGGCGCGGCGGGTGACGGCTCCGCTGCTGCTCCTGCTGCAGTGGGACGACGAGGGGAACCCCCGCCGGCACGCCCTGGACCTGTTCGACGCGTTCGGCAGCACCGAGAGGACGCTGCACGCGAACCGGGGCGGGCACCTGGCGACGCCGCGCTTCGAGCTGGAGGACTCGTGCCGGTTCCACGACCGGCACCTGAGGTGACCCCGGGCCGGGACCAGCGGACGTGTGGACCTCGCGGTCAGCGCCCGTCGGCCGTGCGCATCACGTGCTCGGCGGCCTGCGCGCCGTCCCACAGCGTCAGGCAGAAGAGGTGCCCGGCCGGGTCGGCGTAGACCAGGCAGTGGTCGGCGTTGGGTTGGGTGTCCATGCGGGTGGCGCCGGCGGCGAGAACCCGCGCCTCGGCTGCGGCGAGGTCCTGGACGTGGAGGTCCAGGTGCATGTGCATGGGCACGTCGCCGTCGGGCCAGGTGGGCGGACGGAAGTCGGCGACCCGCTGGAACCCGATCTCCCCACCGGGCCCGACGACGTGCGCCCACTGCGCCGCGCCCTCGGCCCGGCCCCCGGTGATGTCGGCGTAGAACCGCGCCAGCGCGAGGGCGTCGGGGGCGTTCAGCGTGACCGCTCCGAGGCGGACGTCGTCGCTGCTCACGCGAGCCCCACCGCCTCGTACGCCGGTGCCAGCTCCGTCCACCGGTGCTCCCACCGGGGTGCGGGCCGGTCGGTGGACCAGCCCTCGGGGTGGGCGGTGGCGTCGAGCGCGAGCGCGCGTCCCAGGTCCTCCAGGTGGGTGTGCCAGCCCGCCGCGTGGTGGTGCAGGACCTCGAGCGGTAGACCGCGCTCCTCGACGACGAGGCGCGTGCCGTCGTCCTCGGTGGTCAGCCACGCCTCGATCCAGCCCTCCTCGCCGCCGTCGGGGGAGGAGGTGCGCAGGAGCAGGTGGTGGGGTGCGTCGCACCGCTCGACGCGCGCGGTGCCGGACCACGAGCTGGTGAAGGTCACCTCGACGGTGCCGCCGGGCCGCAGGTCGCCGGAGACCTGTGCCACCCAGCGCGCGAGACGCTCGGACGTGGTGCACGCCTGCCAGAGGTCGTCGATGTCGGTGTCGTACACGTCCTCGACCCGGACCGCTCCGGTCGTGGCGTCGAGCGGACGCATCGTGGCGATGGGGCTCATGACCTGGCCTTCTTCCCTCGGGCGATCTCGGTGTGCAGCGCGTCGAGGCGCTGGGTCCACAGCGCGCGGTAGTCCTCGAGCCACTCGTCGACCTCGACGAGCGCCTCCGGCCGCAGCCGGTAGATGCGCCGCTGCGCCTCCTGCCGCGACTCGACCAGGCCCGCCTCCCGGAGCACCCGCAGGTGCCGCGAGACGCCGGGCCGGGCGATGGGCAGGGCGTCGGCGAGCTCGCCCGCCGTCGCCTCGTGGTCGCGCAGGATCGCGAGCACGGTACGACGGCTCGGGTCGGCCAGGGCCTGGAGGACGGCGTCCATGGGTCGAACGTACCCGGTCTGGTACGTAACCGGAAGGGTACCCATTGGATCGAGCGAGACCGGCATCACTTGAACATGTTCAGACGAGCCTCTACGTTGGACGTGTTGAACATGTTCAACTAGCCGGGACCACCCGGCTGACGTCCGGCACAAGGGAGCGACCCATGAACGCGAACGTCCTCACCTACCTCGTCTACCTCGCGGTCAGCGTCGGGCTGACGATCTGGGTCGCCCGGACCCTCACGCGCAACGGGGAGGTCTTCCTCGTCGACGTCTTCCGCGGGGACGAGAGGATCGCCGCCGCCACCAACCGGCTCCTGGTCGTCGGGTTCTACCTCGTGAACCTCGGCTTCGTGGCCCTCAACCTGCAGGTGAGCCACCCGATCGTCTCCACCCAGGACGCCATCGAGGCGCTGGCGTCCAGGCTCGGCGGGCTGGCCCTCCTGCTCGGCGTGCTCCACCTCGTCAACGTCCTGATCATGAGCAACATGCGCCGCCGCCGCTCCGCCCCCGCCGCGCCCCACGGACCCTACGGTGCGACGCCGCCGTACACCGGGCAGTGGACCGGCCCGGTGTACGGCGGGCCGCCCGCACCGCGCGCCTGAGTGCCGCAGACGCGTGCCGGTAGTCTCCGCGAGCCGACCGATCCGCGAGGACGCCGTCCCCGCCCGGCACGGCGGGACGACGTCGTGGCGGAGGAGACCGTGGAGTTCACCGAGTACGACACGCGCGTGGCGGCCTACGCGGTCGTCAGCGACGGCGAGCACATCCTGCTCACCTGGTTCAACGGGTCCACGCCGAGCTGGACCCTGCCCGGCGGCGGCGTCGAGTTCCACGAGTCCGTCGAGGAGGCGGTGGTGCGCGAGGTGCGCGAGGAGACGGGCTACGAGGTCGAGCTCGACGCGCCGTTGACGACCCACTCGTTCACCCGACCGGCCGGCGACGGTCGACGTCCCGTCAAGTCCGTGCGCGTGCTGTTCGGCGCCCGGGTGGTGGGCGGCGAGCTCGGGACGACCGAGGTCGGGGGGACGACCGACTTCGCCGCGTGGGTGCTGCTCGACGAGGTCCCGCTCGGTGCCCCCACGCCGGAGATCGTGCGCCTCGCGGTCGAGCACGTGCGGTCCGGGCGAGGGGCCTGAGCGAAGGACGTGCTCACCCGGCCGGCCGGGACGTCGCCGCGTCCGGCCACGGGCTCGTGTCGTGCGAGGTGTACGGGACGCCGTCCCGGCTGGGTCCGGGCTGAGCGACGCCCGCGGGGCTCGTCCGGCTGCGCCGCACCACACCCGCGTCAAGGCGCGCCCTGTCGCGTCCACACCTGCGCCACCGCGACCCCGAGATCACGACGCCGACGACGCCCGCGGCCGGTGCGAGCCGCGGACGACGGTCGGTCCGGGGCGTCCGGCGCTCCGCCGGTACGGGTCGGCTGCGCGCAGCACGTCGTCGGCACCCTCCGTGCTCACTCTCCTCCCACGTCCTGCGTCGCGGGGCGCCCGGCCCTCATCGCCGCAACGACCAGCGCCAACGCCGTCACCAGCAGGACCGTGTTCTGGGCGAAGCCCCCTGGCGGCTGCGGGTCGGTCGATGCGACCGACTGGAACCCGACCAGCGCCCGCGCCACGACCGCCGCCCCCGCGACGGCCGCAGCATGCCGCGGACCCCACGACGCGGACCGCGACCACCGCGTCACGACGAGCGCGACCACGAGCACGACGGCGGTCCCGAGCGCCACGCCGAGCCAGGTCGACGGAATGGCCTGGTAGCCGGCAGCCGCGACGAGGACGAGGCCGAGCACCATCGCCGGCCGCGGCACTCGTCCCTCGGTGGGAGCCGGCAGGCGGCGACGACCGAACGTGAACGCGACGGCCACGAGCGCGGCCGCCAGGGCGAGCGCGGCCGCGATCTGCGCAGCGGAGGCCTGGTCGCTGCCCGCGCCGCGGATGTCGGACCAGACGAGCACCGACGCGAGCGCCCACAGCACTCCGAGGACGACCAGCCCGACGCGGCCCAGCCAGGGCTGCCGTCCGGGCCGGCGGTCGAGCGCCTCGACGAGCGCGACCGGCGCGCTGATGCTCCAGATGACGTGCCCGAGCAGGAAGTTCAGGGCGAACGCACCACTGACCCCGAGCGGCGGGATCAGCGTCCGCGCCGCCACCTGTCCCCACCACGCGTAGCCGGGGTAGTGCTGCGCGAACAGCGACTGGTCCACCACGCCCGCCTGCACGACGCCGAACGCCCCGGCCATCGCGAGGATGCCCGTCCAGTGCATCCCGGTGCGTGCCGCGAGCTCCCGGATCAGGACGGCGGGTGCGCCGTACAACGGTCCGATGATGACCAGCCCACCGATGAGTGCGGCCGGCTGACCCGTCACCTCCGGGTCGTAGGCGGTCAGGTACTCCGCACAGACGGGCGCGACGAGGAAGAGCAGCAGCGCGAGCAGGCGGAGCCGCGTGCGCGACGGCCGGAGGCCCCCCGTCCCGGTGGACACCACTGCATGCTCGCAGGCCCACCGACCGCCTGTACACGACCCGGGTGCAGCCCTCCCGCCCGACGGTTCGAGGTCTTCCGGGGCCGCTACGTCCGCGACGTCAGGACGTGGCCAGGTCCGCCTGGATCATGCGGATGACGGTCGCGAGGACGCCGGACGCCAGCAGCCCCGACCCGAGCGGTCCCGCCGTGTCCTCACCGAGCAGGGGGAGACGCCGCAGCGCCGCCCGGGTGTCCGCGCTCATGCGGTGCACCTGCTCGCGGACCTCCTCGTCGAGCGCGTCCGGGCGATCCGGGAGCGCGAGGCCGGCAGCCTTCGCGGCGTAGGCCGCGGCCCCCAGGGCGTGCGCACCCATGTGGGCGACGCCCGAGGCCTGCGCCGCCGCTCTGGCCGCGGCGACGGCCGCGGGCGAGCTGACGGCGTTCGCGGCGCGGCCGGCGACGAAGCGCCGGCGGATCTCGTCGGCGGCGCGCAGCTCACCGCGGCTGAACGCCCGGGCGCGTGCGATCGCGTCGCGCGGGCGGTCGTCGTCCGGTGCCTCCGCCTCGAAGAGCGGCAGGACGCGCTCCGCGCAGTCCGCCGCCCACCCGGCGACCGTGCGCCGGTCCGCCTCGCTCAGTGCCTGGGGAGAGACCACGTCCCGACACTAGGGCGGCGGTGGCCCCGGACGTCGAGGAACGGACGCAGAGGATCGACCTCGCGGCATCGAGCGCCGGCACGGCGACGGCCGCCGGTCACGAGGACCGACGGCCGCCGTCGACCCCGGGGGACGCCCCGGGCCGTTCTGCTCAGGAGCAGGACGCTCCGTTCACCGTGAAGCCCGTGGGCGCCGCGTTGGTGCCGCTGTACGAGCCGTTGAACCCGATGCTCGTCGACCCGCCCGCCGCGAGCGAGCCGTTCCAGGCCGCGTTGGTCGCGGTGACCGCGGCGCCGCTCTGGCTCCACGTCGCGCTCCAGCCCTGGGTGACCTTCTGGTCGCCCGGGAACGTGAAGCCGAGCTGCCACGACGACCACGCGGTCGAGCCCGTGTTGGTCACCGTGACCGCGGCCGTGAAGCCCGTGCCCCACGAGTTCGCCGTGTACGTCACCTTGCAGGAGGCGGTCGGTGTCGGTGTCGGGGTGTTGCGGGGCGACAGGTCGACGGTGACCGGCGCGGAGACGCCGGAGAGCTGGCCGGCCGAGTCCCGGGCGCGCACGACGAACGTGTACACGCCGTCCGCCGCGAGCCCGGTCAGGGTGACGGACGGGGTGGTCGACGTGGCGACGACCGTCTGCGTGCCGCCCTCGACCCGGAGCACGTCGTACCCGGCGACGCGGACGTCGTCGGTGGACGCCGCCCATGTGAGCGTCAGCTCCGTCGTGGCCACGGCCGAGGCGACGGGCGTACCGGGCGTCGACGGCGGGGCGTCCACGGGTGTGCCGCCGCCCGTGGTGCGGACGGAGACGGGCGCCGACGTCGACGTCAGGCCCGCGCCGTTGCGCGCGCGGACCGTGAACGTGTACGCCGTGTCCGCCGTCAGGCCGGAGACCGTCGCGCTCGTCGTGGTCGACGTCGCGACGACGGCACCGGCGGCATTCACCACGTCGTACCCCGCGACCCCGCTCTCCGCATCGGTCGACGCCGCCCACGCCAGCGTCACCGACGTGTCGGCGACGGCGCTCGCGGTGGGGGCGCCCGGGGCGCTGGGTGCGGTGGTGTCGGCGGGCGTCACCTCGCCCGCCTGCTCGGCCGCCCACGCGGTCAGCCACGCGAGCGCCGAGTTCCAGTTGATCGCGACCTCGTTGACGGAGTACGCCTCGATGTCGTCGACGAAGCACTTCTGGGGCGCGCAGCCGGCGAGCTCGGCGGCGGCGACCGGGTCCTGCAGCTCGCTGTTGGGGCCACCGGAGAACGACCCGGGCGGCGCGATCGGCAGGGACGCGTCGTTCTGGTTCGCCCAGAACCGGTGGTGCACGTTGCGCACGGCCTTCTCGCCGTAGCCCGCGACGTACGACTGGTTGAGCGGGTTGCGACCCTGGAAGTAGTCGAGCGCGCCGTACACGGCGGTCCGGTACTTCGCCTCGCCCGTGAAGTCGTACGCGAGGGCCAGGGCGTTGGCGTTGTTCGCGACCTGGCCGTTCGAGCCCCAGTAGTAGACGGTCCCGGCGTTGTTGGGCGCCGGGTAGGCCTGGTTCGCCAGCCGCGTCAGGGCCGCGTCGGCGAACGACACGATCGCGGAGCGCGTCGCCGCGACATCGGCCGCGGGCAGGCCCGTCGGCACCAGGGCGAGGGTGGTGTCGCCCAGGCCAGCCGTCCAGCCCCAGTCGTAGCCGCGCTGCGCGAAGCTCACACCCTTGTAGAACGAGGACCCGGTGACGTCGGCGCGGTAGGACGACTCACCCGTCGTCGCGTACAGCTCGGCCGCGGCCCAGTAGAACTCGTCGGTCACCGAGGCGTCGCTGTAGGCGCCGCCGCCCGTGCCGTCGGTGCTGGACGCGAGCCGGTTCGGGTTCGCCTCGGCCGCCGCGTACGCGGTCTGCGCGGCCGTCAGGGCCCGGGCGGAGAACGCGGGGTCGTACGACTCCCACAGGCGCGAGGCCTGGGCGGCGACGGCCGCCATGTTGAGGGTCGCGGCCGTGCTGACCGGCGCGAGAATGCGCCGCTGGGCGTCCTGCGACGGGATCGTCGGGATCCCCGTCCAGTTCTCGTCGTGCATCTTGTGGTGCACCATGCCGGCGTCGGTGCGGCCCGCGGGCACCTGCATGCGCAGCAGGAACTCCACCTCCCACCGCGCCTCGTCGAGCACGTCCGGCACGCCGTTCGCGCGTTCGGGGATCGCGAGGGTCCCGTCGCCCAGCGCCTCGGGGTCCGCGCCGTCGACGTGCAGCGTCCGCTCGTACGCGTTCTGCAGCTGCCACGTCGCGATGCCGCCGTTGACGACGTACTTGCCCTGGTCACCCGCGTCGTACCAGCCGCCGCGCACGTCCAGGCTGTACCCGCACGACGTGCGGCACGGGACGTTCGTGTCGCCCTGGTTGGGCGCGACGCCCAGGTGCCCGGCGGCGCGCGCGTACGTGCTGCCGACGTACTGCGCCTCGATCGCGATGCCCGAGCGCTGGTGGTAGAAGAACGCCAGCGAGTCGTACCGGAGCTTCTTCAGGGGGTCGGCGGAGATGTCGAACGGCAGGCTGCTCGAGCCGCCCGCGGACAGCACGTACCCGGAGCCCGGGGTGTCGTACGACGAGAAGTCGATGAGGTGCGTCCGGTCGCCGGACAGGGTGTCGGCGCCCTTGACCGTGGACGTGCCCTCGGCGACGGTGCGGCCGGCCGCGTCCCGCAGCGTCCAGGCGACCGGAGTGGTCGACGTGCTGACGAGCGTCGCGACCTTGGCGACGCCGGGCACGTAGGCGACCTGGTTGACCTTGACCGGCGTGCCCGGGTCCGGGGCGGCGACGGCCGCAGGGGCCGTGGCGCCGGCGACGGTCAGGGCTGTGGCGACCGCGACGACCGCGAGAGCGGCGGCCCGGACGCGGCGCGGCGCGCGCCGTCGGGTGATCGGAGACATGGCAGTCCTCAGGTGGGCGACGACGAGGCGGCGCTCGCACCCGGTGGCCGCCCGACGCTGGGCCCGGCCGCCGTGGAGCGCTTCCCCACGGTAGGTCGGGGACGCGGCCGCGCGGTCGGCCGCCCGTCCCCGGAATCGATTAAGGGACGGGCGCCGAGCCGGCCGCTACGACGCGACGGGGATCTTCGACGTCGCGAGCGCGCTGTCCATGACGACGCGGGTCAGGACGGTGAGGTCGAACTGTCCGCCGGTCATCTGGAAGAGCCCTTGGACGGCGAGCCCGTAGACGACGGGCCACTGCTGCGGGTCCGGTGCCAGGGGGACGATGTGCGCGAGCATCGGCTCCCACGCCCCCAGGTGGTCGATGGGCAGGGCAGTCGGCGCCGTGCGGGGCGCGTACCGCGGCCGGCCGAACTCGGGTCCGCCGACGGTGGCAGCGCTGTGCCGGACCAGCTCGTGCACGTCCGGCAGGGGAGCGCCCTGGCTCTGGGCGTACCCGGCGACCAGCGACCACACGGAGTGCGGGCTCTCCAGGAGCGGCCAGCTGATCGCGGGACCCATCACGAAGGTCCGCCCGTCGGAGGTCCCGACCTGGAGGTCGTCCCGCCCTGCGTACTCGGGGCGACGGCTTGCGCGGCCGTCCCGCGCGGCCAGGTGGCACGCACGCCCGGACAGGGCCCCCAGTGCGGTGGCGACGTTCTCCACCTGCACGCCGCGCTCGTCCTTGAGTGTCGCGAGCACGCGCTGCAGGACCTCGCCCGCGGCGAGCTTGTTGCCGACCATGGGCTCCTGCGCTATCCGTTCCCGGACCGCCGGGGACAGTCCCAGCGGGGGTCGGCCGTCCGGCACCGGGCCAGGCGCGGCGTCGTGCCCCTTCTTCCGGCCGAACAGTCCCACGTCGTCTCCTCGGGTCACCGTGCGCGCACGTCCGCGTGCGGAATCTAGCGCGGGACGTGGGACGACCGTGGCCGGTTCACGGACGACCTCGGGTGAAGTGGGCTGACCGGTCAGGACGAGGTGCCGGGCGCCTGGACCCGGTACAGCACGTGGCGCCGCAGCGGGTGCCCCTCGGGTCTCGGCGGGTAGTCGAAGTCGTCGGCCGGGTCGCGCGTCATGCCCAGCCGCCGCATGACGGCCCGGGAGCGCTCGTTGGCGACCGCGGTGAACGAGACGACCTCCGTCAGCCCGAGCTCGTCGAATCCCACGGCGAGGGCCTGCCGCGCGGCCTCGGTGGCGTAGCCGTGACCCCACGCCCAGCGCGGCAGCCGCCAGCCGACCTCGGTGAGGGACGGGTTCCACGACGGGCGGGCCAGCCCGGTGAAGCCCGCGAACCGGCCGTCGACCTCGAGCGCCCACAGACCCCAGCCGTTCTCCTCCAGCCACGCCTGCGCGCGGGCGGCGAGCGCGTCGCTCTCCTGCCGCGTGAGCGGCGCGGGGAAGTACCGCATCACCTCGGGGTCGGCGTTCATCTCGGCGAACGGCTCCAGGTCGGCGGCCGTCCAGGGGCGCATCAGGATGCGGGCGGTGCGGCGTTCGAGCGTCATCGCCGCACCGTAGCGCCGCCGGCGCCGGTGTGGTGGTGGTCACCGGTCCTGGATACCGCGGCCGGACCCGTCGTACCCTGGTGGCAGCTCAGGGGCAGGATTCCGTGTGTGGGGTGGGGCGCACGGGTACTCGACGCACCCGGAGCACCCACCTTGACGCACCAGCTCGCGCCCTCGCGCGCGGACTCCCTGCCTGCTGTCCCCGCGGCCCGCCTCTCGCTGCCGGCCGCCGGCGGCCTGCCGTTCCTCGCCACCGCGCTCGTCGGCCGGATCCCCTCGTCGATGATCCAGCTGGGTCTGCTGATGTTCGTGGCCTCGTCCGGGCTCGGCGTCGGGCTCGGCGGCGCGACCGTCGCGGCCGTGGGCATCGGCACGGCCGTCGGCGCCCCGCTGGTGGGGCGCAGCGTCGACCGGTGGGGGCCGCTGCCCGTCGTCGCGGTGGCCACGGCCGTGCAGGTGGTCGGGCTGCTCGCCGTCCTGGTGGTCACCACGCGAGGCGCCGGCACGTGGGCCCTGGTGGCGTGCGCCGCGGTGGTCGGGGCGGCGAACCCGCAGATCGGGTCCATCGCCCGGTCGCGGTGGTCGCACCTCGCCCGGCGCAGCGCGAGCCCGGACCTCGTCCGCCGCGCACTGGGGTACGAGGTGGCGGCCGACGAGGTCGGGTTCATCGTCGGGCCCGTGGCGGCCGGTCTGCTGGTGGCGGTGCTCGGCCCGGTGCCGGCGCTCTGGGTCCTCGTCGGCTTCGCCGTGGCCGGGCAGGGCGCGTTCGCGGTGCACCTGTGGGCCGACCGGGCGCAGTGGCCGCGACGCACCGCCCCGGGCGCCGGAGCCGGCCACCCCGTCGCGCGGCTGCACCTGGGTCCGCTGGTCGCGCCGATGCTCGCCTGCCTCGCGGTCGGGGCCGCGTTCGGCGCGACGCAGACGGGCCTGACCGCCGTCAACGCCGCACGCGGCACCGAGGAGCTGACCGGCCTGGTCTACGCGTGCGCCGGCGTCGGCAGCGCGATCGCGAGCCTGGCGATCTCCCGGGTGGTCCGCCGCGGCAGCATCGCCGTGCGCGTCGTCGCCGGGGGAGCGGCGGTGCTCGCCGGTGCGCTGGGCCTCGCGACGCTCCCGGGCGCGTGGGGTGCGGCGACGTACGCGCTCGTCCTGGGCGTCGGTGCCGGGACGCTGCTCGTCAGCAGCTACGCGCGTGCCGAGCAGGTGGCGCCGCCCGGGCTCGTCGCGTCGACCATGGCGCTGATGGCCACCGCGCTGGTGCTCGGGGTCTCCGCGGGCGCGGCGGGCAGCGGTGCGCTCGCGGGCTCCCTGTCGCACGCGTTCTGGCCCGCCGCCGCGGCGGGCGTCCTGGGGATCTGCGCGGGGGTGGCGCTGCGCACGGGACGTCGTCCCGCCTGACGGGGACGCCGACCGGGTCCCGCTCGGTGACGGCGGTGGGGCCCCCGCGTCGGTGACGACGTCGGCGGAACCGGGACGGTTCGGACCGCGAGGGGTGTGCAGGGCGCTACGGTGGGCGCGGCTCGCAGCACGTCGACGACGCAGGCGCGGGCCGGTGCCCGCGCACCTGCGCGCACCTGTGCCGGACGTGGACGGAGCGAGCCCGTGGTGACGACCGACAACCCGGTCCGGGAGCAGGGGGCCGTCCGGTGGCGGCGCGGCGTGCTGCTGCTGGGACTGGTCCAGGTGGCGGTCCTCGTGCCGGTCGTCCTCGCGCCACGGGCGGTGCCGTCCCTCCTGGCCGTCCTGCCGGTCCTCGGGCTCACCCTTGTCGTGGCGGGCGCCCGTGAGCGGGCTCCGGGCCGGTGGTGGTTCGCGCTCGCACCGGCCGCCGCGCTCGTCGTCACGACGGTCGTGCTCGGCGCGTCCGTCCTGGCGGCGAGCCCCTGGTGGCTCGTCGGGGCGCTCGCGGCCGGGGTCCCGGCGGTGGTCGTCGCGGTGACCTCCCGGACCCCTTGACACCCCCCGCCCGGCGCCCGCTAGGTTCGGAAGGGTTCTCGTAGAGAACGTTTGCCAACGCCGACCCCCTGCGCAGCGCGGCGCGGGGGAGTGCCCTGGAGGGATCCCCATGTCGGGTTCACGACCGGACGCCACGACGACCCCAGGGACGAGGCCGTCCCGCGGCGCCCGCCCGGGGAGGGGGGCCACCCGCCCCGCCCTCGCCACCCTGCTCGCGGGACTGCTGACGGTCACCGCGCTGGGGCCCGCCCACGCGGCCGTCGCGGCCGAGCCGGAGCTGCCGCCCACCGGGCAGACCTTCGAGCACTACCCGCCGATGAAGGACGTCTACGAGGACTACTTCTCGTTCGGCATCTTCGGCGCCGGTGAGGTCGAGGGCCTGCTGTACAACTACGCCTCCTACACCCCGGGCAACGAGATGAAGCCCGAGAGCACCCAGCGGGACAAGGGCGTGTTCACGTTCGACCCGGCCGAGGCGGCGTTCGCGCGGTACACGACGCGCAACCCGGACCTCGACCTGTACGGCCACACCCTGGCGTGGCACTCCCAGACGCCCACCTGGATGTGGGACGCGCCGCCGGCCCGGTTCGACCAGCCCGGCACGTTCGACCGCACGGTCGCGCTCGACAACCTCAACACCCACATCGAGAACGTGCTCGGCCACTTCGGGGGCCGGCTCGTGGCGATCGACGTGGTGAACGAGGCCGTCGGCACCGCGAACCCCGCCGACTGGCGCGCCTCGCTGGCCAAGGGCGAGGGCTGGTACCAGGCGCTGGGCGCCGACTGGGTGGAGCTCGCGTTCCTCAAGGCGGCCGAGGTGGTCGACGCCCACGGCTGGGACGTCAAGCTCACGTACAACGACTTCGGGCTGGACTCCCCGGCCAAGGCGCGCGTGGTCTACGAGATGGTCAAGGACATCAACGAGCGCCACGCCGGCGTGCGCCCGGACGGCAAGCCGCTGATCGAGGTCATCGGCATGCAGGGGCACTACAACCTGGCCACGGACGTCGCGAACGTCGAGGACAACATCAAGCTCTTCGCGACGTTGGGGAACGTCGAGGTCCACGTCACCGAGATGGACATCGCCCTGCCGCCCGGCGAGCTGACGCCGGAGAACGAGAACAACCAGGGCATGAAGTACGCCGAGCTGTTCCAGATCTACCGCGACCACGCGGCCGGCCCGGGCAACACGACGGACAACCCGAAGGTCGTCGCCGCCGTGAAGCTCGCGGGCGTCCGCGACGTGCGCACCGGCTGGAAGGGCGGCGAGTTCGCCATGCCCTACGACTACGACGGCAGGGCCAAGCTCGCGCTGCTCGGCATCCTCTACCCCGAGCAGTTCCTCGCCACCCACGAGTACATCGACACGACGGGCGGCGAGGAGCGCCCCCCGGTCCCGGGCGTCCACGTCTTCGACACCTCCGCCGGCGACTCCTGGAGCGGCGCCAACATCGTCCTGGGCGACGACGCGTCCGCCTGGCCGTGGTCCACCACCGACGACGGTGAGGTGGCCTTCCGGCCCGAGCCGGGTGCGACGTACCGCGTCGCGGTGAACTACACCGCCAAGGGCACCACGGCGATCCGCGTCCGGTGGCTCAAGGACAACTCCAACGGCGGGTACACGACGGCCGACGGCGCCCTGGTCAACGCCCACCCGTACGCCGCCGACCAGGTCGCCACGCAGCTGCCCGCGTACTTCAACAGCGGCATGGTCAACATGGGCAGCTACACGCTGGTCAGCGAGATCACCTTCGACGGGTCGCAGCCGGCCGAGGGCCTGGTCGGCAACATCGGCATCCGGGGTGGCGCGGGCGGCAACGCCTTCTCGATCAACGCGATCACGGTCGAAGAGGTCACCGACGCCGGCGACGAGCTGCTGGTGAGCTGGCCGCAGGGGATCGCCGAGCCCGAACCCGAGCCGTCCGTGCCGCCCGCGACGACGCTGACCTACCAGGGCACCAACTGGGTGACCGTGTCGCTCGACGCCCAGGTCACGGCGCCGGCCATCCTCGCCCGCACCGAGTACCGGGTCGACGGCGGCGCGTGGAGCGCCTACGACGGTCCGTTCCGGCTCAAGCGGGCCGACCGGCAGACGCTCGGCTACCGCAGCGTGGACTCGACGGGCGCGGTCGAGGAGGAGCGGTGCGTGACCTTCGGGCCGGGCGGCGGCAAGGTCGACGTCGTCGTCGCGCCGGACGAGGTCTGCGGCGCCTGACCCGCGACGGGGGCGGCGGCGCGGCGGGGTCAGCGACCCAGCCGCTCCGCCTGCCACTGGTGGATCCCGGTGACCCACTGCCATCCCTCCGGCGCGGACGACCCGATGCGGGGGTCGTCGGGGTCCGTGCCGTCGCGCAGGGCGTGCACGTAGGCCCGGTCGAGGGCGATGCGGGCGCCGATCGCGGGGCCACGGGCGACGGTCCCGTGCCCAGGGACGGCGACGTCCGCGTCGGCGGCCACCGCCTCGAGGAGGTCGAGGGCGGCGAGGTACTCCTCGACCGGGTCGCCGTCGGAGTCCAGGTCCAGCATGGGGACGAAGACGTCGGACAGCATGTCGCCCGCCGCCAGGACCCCCTGCTCCTCGACGAGCAGGGCGGCGTGCCCGGGTGCGTGCGCGCGGTGCTCGGCCACGCGGACGCGCGGCCCGTCCCACGGCAGGTGCGTCGTCCCGTCCGGCAGCGAGGTCAGCAGCCCGAGCCGCTCCAGGGGGACCTGCCCGTGGATCTCGGGCGGCAGGTGCTCGGCGATGCGGACGATCGTCTGCGGGTCGCGCAGCAGCCGGGCCATGGTGTCGGCGGCCCGGCCGGTCGCGTAGCGCGGCGCGTCCCCGAGCGCCGGCCGCCACAGCACGTGGTCCCAGTCCGGGTGCGTCGAGAAGGCGACGACCGCGGCCGTGCCGCGCGCGGCGAGGTCGGCCGCCAGGCAGTCGATCTCGCCGCTCGTCACGCCGGGGTCCACCAGCAGCGCAGCCGCCCCACCTTCGACGATCACGGCGTTGCTGAGGACGAACCCGCTCGTGTGCACGTGCGTGGTGTCCGCGACCTGGGTGAGCATGGCGACTCCTTTGCGCGGTACCGAGGCTCCTGGTGGAGTGCTCCTGTCTGTCGACCCCCGGGGGTGCGTTCACTCATCGGGGTCGACGTCCTCCCGCACCGGCGGACGGGCGAGGGTGCTTCCCCTCGCGCGACCTGCCCGGTTGTACCGACACCGCGTCGACAGAGCGCGGGCCGGCTCGCGTGACGCGCCGTCCGCGCGACAACGGTCGGTGACGGTCGTCCGCCCAGGCGGACGCCGCGCGCTTCGTCGAGCTCTACGGCGACGCCGTCGTGGGGACCGTGGAGGTGACGCTCGTCGTCGCGACGACGCCGTGGCGCTCGGTCGTGGGACGGGTGCTCCTGCCAGGGGCGTCCTTCGAGCGGACGTGGACCGCACCGACGTCGACCCTCGACGCCGGCCACGTGAGCGTCACGGGCGTCAAGATCGCCTCCTGGCAGCCCGCGAGCACGACGTACGAGGCCGGTCACACGGGCGCGACCTGCGGCTGAGCCGGACGGCGGCGCCGGAGCACCGGTCCCTGCGGGGGCCGGTGCTCCGACCGTGGGTCCGACAGAGGCTCCGCCTGCGTCAGGCGGGAGCACCGACCACGGACGTGCCGGACCGGGTGATCACGTACGTCACCTGCTCACCGCTCCAGAAGTGGAACGTCAGGGTGACCTGCCCGTCCCGGACCTCGTTGAAGAACTCCGGCGTCAGCAGGATGGTCCCGGCGTCGACATCGGGCCGGAAGCTGCTCCAGAACTCCTTGTACGAGGTCCACGAGGCCGGCCCGGCGTTCGAGCCGTCGTCGTAGCGGGCCTCCATGGTCGCCAGCGTGTCCCCGCGGAACTGCGTGGGGATGGCGAACGAGCCGGTGGTGCCGGTCGCGGCCCCCAGGACCGGGGTGTCCGCGGTGATGATGCTGATCTCCCAGGGCACGCCCTGGGAGAACCGGGCCTCGACGGTGGCGTTGACGCCGTGCTGCCGCGCTCCGGCGAGCCGGCTCAGCGCCGAGGCGGTCAGGGCCAGCACGTCGCCGTCGAGGGTGTAGTCGGTCCCGCGGGTGAGGTCCTCCCCACCGTGCCGCAGCCCCTGGAACGACGTGCCGTTGAGATTCAGCGTGAGCGACGCGGCCGTGAGGGCGCCGTCGGCGGGCAGGTACACCTGGTCCGACGACGCCGTGCCGGAGCGCTCGGTCCAGCTCGACCGCATCATCGCGTGCACGCCCGCGTCCCTCCACCGCAGGGTGCTGCGGTCGAGGAACTGACCGGCGTCCCACACCATCGTCGTCAGGCCGCGGGTGCGCGCGTGGTACCCGACCGCCTCGAGGTACTTGAGGAACTCGCCGCGCTGGATGATCCCCGGACGGGTGTGGTCCCAGGCGAGCAGCGCCCACTCGCCGATGACGACGGGGATGTCCCGCTCGACGAACGTGCTGGTCACGCGGTCGAACGAGCTGACCAGATCCTGCTCCACCTCGCTGCTGTACCGGGTGCCCCCGGCGATGTTCACGCTGAAGGGCCACCACCCGTAGAAGTGGACGGTCGCGGCGATGTTCGGGTCGTCGAGATCCTCGATGGTCTCGGCCAGCGCGTCCAGGCGCGGCTGCTCGCTGCTCGTGTGCAGGGTCGGCAGGACGAGCAGCCGGGTCGCGTTGCCGCCCCCGGTGCTGCGCACCCGCTCGACGAAGTCGGCGTTGAGCTCCTGCACGAAGACGTCACCCTGCTCGTCCGGGGTGTCGGTGAACTGCGGCTCGTTGATGCTCTCGAGCACCAGCCTCGACGAGCGGTCGCGGAACGTCGTGGCCAGCTGGTCCCACAGGGCCCGGTACCGCGCCAGGACGGCGGCCTCGTCGGTCGGGTACGAGTCGGCCCACTCCCAGGAGTCGTGGTGGAGGTTGAGCATCACGTAGAAGCCCTCGTCGAGGGACCAGTCGACGATCTGCTCGACCCGGGCCAGCCACGCCGGGTCGATCGTGTGGTCGGGTGCGGGCCCGAAGTGGCCGTTCCAGGTCACCGGGATCCGGATGCTGTTGTAGCCCTCCGAACGGACGTGGCGCAGCAGCTCCCGGGTCGTCAGCGGGTTGCCCCACGCCGTCTCGTCGGGGATCGCGTCGAGGGTGTTGCCGAGGTTCCAGCCCGGCTGCATCGCGGCGACGGTCGCCATGGCGTCGAGCGGTACGGACGTCGGCGTGGGCCTCGGCGTGACGGTGGGCCTCGGCGTCACGCTCGGCGACGGTGTCACGCTCGGCGTCGGTGAGGTGGTTGGTGACGGGGACCCACCGGGCTGCCCGGTGCACGCGACGCCGTTGAGGGTGAACGCGGTCGGCGGAGCGTTGCTGCCGGTCCAGGAGCCGTTGAACCCGAACGAGACCGTCGCGCTCGTCGCCAGGGCGGCGTTGTAGCTCGCGGCCGTCGCGACGACCCGGTCGCCTGACGTGGTGGTCGTCGCGTTCCACGCCTGCGTCACCCGCTGGCCCGACGGGAACGTCCAGGCCACCTGCCAGCCGTTGATCGGGTCGCCGAGGTTGGTGACCTTGACGTCGGCGGTGAAGCCGCCCGGCCACTGCGCCGGCGTCGTGTAGTCGACGCGGCACCCCGCGGCGGCGGCCGCGCCGACTGCGGTCATGGCACCACCGAGCAGGATCGCGGCCAGGAGGCCGACGATCACGGTCACGCGCGTCCGTGCTCGTCCCGGGTGTCGAGCAGTGGTCACGGGGTCCCCCTCGCCGCCTCTGGCGCCCGACCTGTCGTGGCGAACGTTCACAAGCGCCTGACGCCCGAGACTGGCACGCCGTCCGCCGAGCGGCACGGCGCAAAACGATTCGTCGGGCCGGCCCTCTCACGTCGGATGGCACGCCGGAGCCGACGGCCGACGGGTCCTGCCCGAGGACCAGGCGTGCGTGGACCCCTCAGGCGGGTGGCACGTTCTGGTTGAGACGGAAGACGTTGTCCGGGTCCCAGGCCGACTTGACCTGCCGGAGGCGCGCGTACGTGGCGGCGCCGTACGCCCGGCGCACGCCGTCGGCCCCCTCGGCGCCGAGCGCGTTGACGTACACGCCGACGCTCCACGGCTCGATCGTCGCGGCCAGTCGACGGCACGTCGCGACGTTCCGCTCGTCCTCGGCCGGGTCCTGCCACCTGGCGCCCACGTCGTACTCGAACCACGCGTCGCGGTGCGCGAAGGCCGTGGTCCCGGGGTCGACGTCCGCGACGGCGCCGCCGTACGCGACGAGGCTGGCCCGGCCCACGTCGGCCCCGGCGTGGGCGAGGAACGCCTCGAGCCCGGCGTCGGGCAGCTCACGGACGAAGTGGCTCTTGGCGTAGCGCCGGTAGCCGTGCGCCGTCGGGACGTCGGACTGTGCCTGCAGGTCGAGGTAGCTCAGCGGCGTGACGCGTCGGGCCAGCTGGGGGCCGAGCGCGTCGAGCCGCCCGAGCCACGGTGCCGCGTCGGCGGGTGGGCCCACCCAGACGAAGCCGAGCGTGAGCGGGCCGTGGGCGGACACGTCCGCGACGTGGGTGGCGCGGCGTGGGGACTCCTGCGCGAGGGCCAGCCAGGTCCCCAGCGCGTCGAGCCCGTCCGCCGGGTCGAGGTCGATCCCGGCCGTGAGCGCCTGCGTGCCCACGTCGTGCAGCCGGAGGTCGAAGCGCGTGACGATGCCGAAGTTGCCGCCGCCGCCGCGCAGCGCCCAGAAGAGGTCGGGGTGCTCCTCGGCCGTCGCACGGACGAGGTCGCCGTCAGCGGTCACCACCTCGTACCCGAGTGCGTTGTCGCAGGTCAGGCCGATCTGGCGGGAGAGCCAGCCGACTCCGCCCCCGAGCGCCAACCCGCCGATGCCGGTGTGCGACACGATCCCGGCGGGCGTCCCGAGCCCGTACGGCTGCGTCGCCGCGTCGAGCGCCCCGAGCAGCGCCCCGCCCTGCACGTGCGCGGTGCGGGCCCCCGGGTCCACGACGACACCCTGCATCCGGGACAGGTCGACCATGAGCCCGCCCTCCGGCACCCCCCACCCCGCGGCGCTGTGGCCACCGCCCCGCACCCCCAGGGGAAGCCCCAGCTCGCGGGCCGCGCGCACGGCGGCGCGCACGTCGTCGGTGCCGGCGCACCGGACGATGTACGCCGGCCGGCGGTCGACGGCGCCGTTCCACACCGCGCGGGCGGCGTCGTACCCGGGGGAGTCGGGGGTGAGGACCTCGCCCTCGAAGGTGGGCAACTGCCCGATCATGGACATACCACCACTCTGCCGACGGGCCGCAGTCCTGCCAAGGGATTACGGAAGAGTCCCGGCAGCATGACCTCCGGGGGACTTTCCGGCCGCCCGAGGTCGGCCGGCGAGGCGCGACCCGGGGTCACCGCCCAGCGCGCCGGGGCGCCGGCGTCCACGGCCGTGCCGAGACCACGGGAGGATCGATGACGGAGGAGTCCAGGTCAGCAGCGCGCAGGGCGCGAGGCATGCCGCCTCCGGACGGCGTGCCGCCGACCGCCGGCGGGCGCGTCCTGCGGCTCCTGACCGGCGGTCGGCTGCGCCCCCAGAAGCGGCAGCGCGCACGTCGACGCCTGAATCCCACAGAGCTCCGCCTCAGGTCGTTCGTCCTGTGGGGCGTCGCCGGTAGCTTCGGCTTCCCCCTGGCCGCCCTGGCTGTCGGATGGATGGCGTACACGCGGCCTGGCGCGGTCTCGGAACAGAGGTGGGACCTGTTCTGGGACTGGGCCGCGTCGCACCGGTGGGCAGCGGGGCAGATCGACGTCCTGACCCTCCTGGCCACGACCGCCCTCACCCTGTTCCTCGCGACGCAGGTCGGCTCGGCCGTCTCCGGTACCCGGGACGACTCCTCGGCAGCCCAGACCGTGGGGCTGGAGGTCCTGACGAGCCTGGTCTGTGCAGGCGCCGCGATCATGGCGTGGATGGCGTTCCCCGGCCTTGCCGCTGATTCGGGCAGTCACCCGCTGGGCGTGGCGGTGGGCGTGTCCGTGCCTCTCCTCTGCACGTGGTTGTCGGCGTTCATCCGACCGTCGCCAGAGAGCATCGACCTCGTCCGAGCGCGCGCGACCAGCCAGTTCGACGATCTCGATCGTCTGCTGATGGGGTTCCGGTCCGAGCTCCCGGCCCATCCGGACGGGCGCCCGATCGGCAGCGGGGCGCGAGACGGGCGGTGGATCCGGCGCAGCCTCTCGGTCGAGGCTCTGCTCGTCGGGGTCGTGGCGGTGTGCGGGATCCACCTCGTGGCGTTCCTCACCGACGGATGGAACGCCTCGGTCACGAACGTCGCGCTCGCATCGGCCGGCCTCGGAGCGATGAGCGCGCTGGTCTACGTCGGGTGCGCCGTGCAGCTGTCGGAGCTGTACGTGTCACGGCTTCTCGACAGCCGTTGGGTCACGGGGTTGTTCCTCGTCTTCGTCATGGCCGAGCTCATGCTGCTGGCACTCGTCGCCGTCGGCATGTGGCGGGGTGCGGGAGCCGTCGGAGGCGTCCTGTTCGCGATCGTCTTCGCGATGCCCGGGTGCCTCGCGGTGCTCCGTCGGCTGTCGCCCGTGATGCAGGCACGTGCGTACCGCGAGGTGCGTCGACGCGCGGTGAACGTGTGGAGGCTGCGTCGCAGAGGTGGCACTTCCCTGGTCACACTAGGGGGCACGTCTCTCTGACGAGCCGCTGGCCACCTGCGCGGCAAGCGGCAGCTCGCGCACGCTCCGGAACTCCCGCCGGCGCCCGTCGACCGGGTCGGTGAACGCGAGCTCGGCGGCGAGCAGCTGCAGCGGGTCGCGGAAGTCGTCCACCGCGACGTCGCGCACCACCGGGTACAGCGGGTCGCCGACGATCGGGATGCCCAGGCCGGCGAGGTGCAGGCGCAGCTGGTGCGTGCGGCCCGTGCGCGGCGTCAGGCGGTAGACCCCCCGTCCGTCGACCTCGCGCTCGAGCTCGACGCGGGTCTCGGCGTTCGGTGGGGCACCGGGCACGACCTGCGCGCACGGCGTGCCGCGCTCCTTGTGGAGGTGGTTGCGCACCGTCGTCGGCAGCTCGAGGTCCGCACGCAGCGGTGCGAGCGCCCGGTACGTCTTGTCGACGGCCCGACGCTCGAACGCCGTCTGGTACGCGCCCCGCCACCGCTGCTCGGTCGCCAGCAGGAGCAGCCCCGACGTGATCCGGTCGAGGCGGTGCAGCGGCGAGAGCTCCGGCAGGCCGAGCTCGGCGCGCAGCCGCACCACGACGCTCTGCACGACGTGCCGACCCCGGGGGATCGTCGAGAGGAACGGCGGCTTGTCGACCACGACGAGACGCTCGTCGCGGTGCACGACGTGGATCGCGCCCGGCACCACGGGCTCGTCGCGCAGGTCGCGGTGGAACCACACGTGCCGCGCGGGCGTGTACGGGTCGTCGTCCCGCAGCGCGCGGCCGTCCTCGTCGACGAAGCGCCGTTCGGCGAGCATCGCGGTCACGTCGACGTCCGCGCGGAGGCGGTCGCGCAGCCACGCGCCCATGGTCGGCCACGCGTCGGGGACCGTCCGGTCCCGCGGCGGGGTGCACAGGCGGGCCGGCGCCAGGCCGTGGCGTGCCGGGAGCGGGGAGCGGGGTGGCACGCGTCGATGCTACGAGGCGCCACCCCGACCGACGACGACGGCGCCGCACCGGGAAGGTGCGGCGCCGTCGTCATGCCTGGTCGGGACGAGCCCGGCCGGGACCGGTCAGGCGGAGCAGGTCAGCCGCAGCTGAGCGTGGCTGCGCCGGGCGCGCTGCCCTGACCGATGAACCCGAAGGTCGTCGACTGCCCGGCTCCGACGGAGCCGTTGTACGGCGCGTTCGTCACGGTGCTGCCCGAGAGGACGCCGTTCCACAGGTTGTTCGTCGTGACGCCGCTCGGCAGGGTGACCCGCCATCCGTTGAGCGAGGACGAGCCCGCGGACACCGTGACCGTGGCCTGGTAGCCACCGTTCCAGCTGTTCGCGATGGTCAGCGCTGCGGAGCAGGCGCCCGTCGGCGGCGGGGTGGGCGTCGGGCTCGTCGGCGGCGGGGTCGTCGGCGTCGGGCTCGTGGGCGGCGGCGTCGTCGGCGTGGGGCTGGTCGGCGGCGGCGTCGTCGGGTTCGGGGTGGCGGCGTTCAGCGTGTTGAGCACCGAGGTGTAGGCGGCCTTCTTGTTGCCGTTGCCGTCGAACAGCAGCGGGGTGCCCGAGGCGCGCCACGAGTCCGTGTCACGCACGCCCCACACCGTGATGCCGGTGCAGCGGGCGACGTTGAGGCAGGCCTGGGTCACCTTGCGGTAGCTCTCGGCCTGCGCCGAGCCGGAGCCCTCGATGTCGAGCTCGGTGATCTGCACGTCCACGCCGAGCGCGGCGAAGCTCTCGATCGTGGTCTGGTAGTTGCCCGGCACCGGGCTCTGCGGGTTGAAGTGCGACTGCAGGCCGACGCAGTCGATCGGGACGCCGCGCTGCTTGAAGTCGCGGACCATGCGGTAGACGCCCTGGGTCTTCGCGTGCGACCAGTCGTCGATGTTGTAGTCGTTGTAGCAGAGCTTGGCTGCCGGGTCGGCGGCCCGCGCGGTGCGGAAGGCGACCTCGATCCAGTCGCTGCCGCTGCGCTCCAGGTTGGAGTCGCGGCGACCGCCGGAGCTGCCGTCCGCGAACGCCTCGTTCACGACGTCCCAGGCGTAGATCTTGCCCTTGTAGTGCGTCGCGACCTGCGTGACGTGGTTGATCATCGCGCTGCGCAGGGTCGACCCCTCCATGCGCTGCATCCAGCCGGGCTGCTGCGAGTACCACGCGAGGGCGTGGCCGCGCACCTGCTTGCCGTTCTGCAGCGCCCAGTTGAGGATCCGGTCGCCGTTGGTGAAGTTGAACTGGTTCTGGTTCGGCTCCGTCGCGTCCATCTTCATCTCGTTCTCGGCCGTGATCATGTTGAACTCACGGTTGGCGATGGTCGCGTACGTCGAGTCGCTGAGTCGGTTGGCGGCGATCGCGGTACCGAAGTACCGCCCGCTCTGTGCGGCGGCTTCTTGGAGCGTCGAGCCGGCTGCCTGGGCGGGGATCGCCACGGCGGCCGACACCGCCAGCGTCAGGACCGCGACCGCGGCCGCGCACGCGCCGCGCGCGCGGGTGCCGTGTCGGAGCATCGGTGGGGGGGTCATCGTTCCTCCTTGATCAGCCGAGCACCGGGTCACCAGTGAGCCGGTCGGCGGAGGTCCACTGTCCGGCGGGGGGGTAGCTCCGTCAACGGACGTAAACGTTCAATGTTTCGGTCGGAGCTCCGACATCCCGCGCGCGGCGGCCGGTCCGCTCAGAAGGCGTACGGCCCGAAGCGTCCCCAGGCGACGAACGCCGCGAGCAGCAGCAGGACCACGTTGACGCCGATGCTCGAGTACTCCCGGCGGCGCGCGTGGACCACGGCCGCGAGGACCATCGTCACGGCGAGGGCGGTGGCGGCGACGGGGGTGAGGACCGGCGCGATGCCGGTGGCGGCGGGCAGGACGAGACCCAGGCCGCCGAGGACCTCGGCGACCCCGATGAACCGCACGACGGGCGTCGAGAAGTCGGCGACCCACGGCAGGAAGCCCTCCAGCTTCTCGCGCGGTTGGCCGGCCTTCATCGCGCCGGCGCCGACGAACGCGACGGCGAGCAGGATCTGGACGATCCACAGGGCGGTGTTCACGGGGCTCCTCGGGAGGGGGGTGGTCCGGCCGGGCGGGTCCGCCCGGCCGGCGTCGTGCGGCTCAGAAGGTGACGACGACCTTGCCGCGGGTGTGCCCGCCCTGGACGTGGGCGTGCGCGTCGGCGGCCCGGTCGGCCGGGTACGTCGCCTCCACGCGCGGGGTGTAGGCGCCGGCGGTCCCGAGCTCGGCGGCGCGGGGCAGGTCCACCGCGGCGTTCGCACCGCCCTGGACCAGGGCGACGCCGAGCGCCGCGGCGCCGAAGTCGGCGACGGTCGCCACCCGGGACGGGTCGCCCGCGATCGTCACGAGGTCGGCCAGCGACCCGGAGCCGGCGGTGTCGAGCACCGCGTCGACACCCTGCGGGGCCACGGCCGCGACGCGGTCCGCCAGTCCCGGCCCGTACGTGACGGGGACGGCGCCGAGCTCGCGCAGGTA
Source organism: Cellulomonas wangsupingiae (assembly GCF_024508275.1). Taxonomy (NCBI): domain Bacteria; kingdom Bacillati; phylum Actinomycetota; class Actinomycetes; order Micrococcales; family Cellulomonadaceae; genus Cellulomonas; species Cellulomonas wangsupingiae. The sequence continues at coordinate 4,006,466 of NZ_CP101989.1, read as the reverse complement.
CTCGTGGTTGGCCTCGCTCGCGGTGCCGACGACCGTGGCGCCACGGGCGACGGCGATCTCGACGGCGGCCGACCCGACGCCCCCGGCCGCGCCCTCGATCAGGACGGTGCGACCGGACAGGTCCCCGAGCGCGTCCAGTCCGGCCGTCGCGGTCGCGGCGACGAGGCCCGCCGCGGCGGCCTGCGTCATCGACCAGGTGCGCGGCACGGGCGCCCACGCGGTGAGCACCGCGAGCTCGGCGGCGCCACCCTGCGCCAGCCCGAACACCGCGTCGCCGACGGACACGCCCGTCACGCCCTCGCCCACCTCGTCGACCACGCCGGCGGCGTCGCTGCCGGGCGTCGCGGGGAAGGTGACGGGCATCATCTCGTGCAGGTAGCCGGCGCGGACCTTCCAGTCGACGGGGTTGACGCTGGACCCGTGGACGCGGATGCGGACCTGCCCCGGCCCGGCGTGGGGCTCGGGTGCCTCCTCGAGGGTGAGGACCTGCGGGTCGCCGTACCTGTGGAACCGGACCGCGCGCATGACTGCCTCCTGGGCGCCCGGCCGACCCGGGCTATTACTTGACGTGGAAACCAACAGTGGCGGTGATCGCTTGCTGTGTCAAGTAACAGGCGCCGACTGCCTCCGGACCGTCAGAGCCAGCCGTTGCGGCGGAACAGGCGGTGCAGGCCCACGCACGCCGCCGTGATGACGCCGAGCACGAGGAAGTACCCGTACCGCCACCGCAGCTCGGGGATGAACTCGAAGTTCATGCCGTACACACCGGCGATCGCCGTGGGGACCAGCGCGATCGCCGCCCAGGCGGAGATCTTGCGCATGTCGCCGTTCTGGCGCAGCGCGACCTCGCTCTGCGCCACCGTCACGCGGGCGGTGTTGGCCTGCAGCACGTCGCCGAGCTGGCGCTCCACCGCCTCCACCGCGTCCGCGGCCCGCAGCAGGTGGTCCTGCACGTCGCGGAAGTAGGGGGCGGACGTCGGCGGCACGTGCGGGACGTCGCCGTCGACGAGCCGCTGCAGCGGACGGCCGAGCGGCAGCACCGCCCGGCGCACCTCCGCCGCCTCCTGCTTGAGCTTGTAGATGCGCTCCGCGTGGTTGACCTGCCCCGGCCCGAACACCCGCGCCTCGATGTCGTCCACGTCCACGTCGATCTCGCCCAGCGCCGACTCGTAGCCGTCGACGACGAGGTCCGCCGCCCGGTACAGCACCCCGGCCGGCCCGAACCCGGCCGCGGGGCCCTCGCTGCGGTCCAGCTCCTCGCGCACGCGGCGCAGCACGTCGCCCTGGCCGTGCCGCACGGTGACGACGAAGTGCTTGCCCAGGAACAGCGCGATCTCCCCGACGTCCACCACCTCGTCGTGGTCGACGTAGCGCACGGGCTTGAGCACGACGAACACCACGTCGCCGTACACCTCGAGCTTCGGGCGCTGGTGGGCCTTGACCGCGTCCTCGACCGCGAGCGCGGGCAGCCCGAACTCGCCCGCCACCTCGGCGACGTCGGCGACCGTCGGCCCTTCGAGCCCCAGCCAGACGAAGCCGCCGCTCTCGCGCGCCACGTCGCCGGCGCGCCCCAGCGGCAGGCGTCCCGGCGCGCGCCGGCCGTCGACGTAGAGCCCGCAGTCGACGACGACGCGGTCCGCGTGCCGCACGTCGTCGGCGCCTTCCACATCCACGTGCTCTCCCCTCGTCGCCGTGACCGTACCCGCACGGCAGGGCGTCCGCGTGCAGGCCGGCCCTGCCCCGCGTCGCCGACCTCGTGGTGCCAGGGCACGGGAGGCCGAGGGCGAGGTCAGACGAAGAACGCCGATGCGCCCGGTCGATGGAGGAAGAAGTCGGAGGTCAGCGCGAGCTCGGCGGTGCGGCTGCCCGTCCGGGCCCACGTCAGTGCGAGGGAGCCGCCGAGGCGCTCGATGCGCGGACCGCCGGCCAGTGTCGCGACGAGCACTCCCGACACGTCCCGCGGCATCGCCGACCGTGGCAGGACGGCGTGCTCCGCCACCTGGGCGTGGTCCACGAGCTTCTTGCCGTCCTGGCCGCTCGTGACCAGGCGGCAGCCTCCGCCCAGCCGGCGTGCTGCCGCCTGCACGGCTGCGGGGGTCAGACTCGGCGCCTTGGCCCGGCGTGGGCGGGACCGATGGAGCAGATCGAGCACCGCTGCCGTCTCGTCGCGTGCGGTGTCACGGCCGAACCGCAGGGCCGTGTCGCGGAGCGAGTCGCGGTCCGACGTGGCGCCGTGGGCGAGGTCGAGACCGTGCGTGGCCCGGTAGCGGAGGGCCCGGTCGGTGACGTCGACGGTCAGCTGCCGCAGCGTCGCGCGGCCGGCTTTCCGAGCCGGGCCCCATCCGGTGGTGACGCGGTAGGGGGTGCCGGCGCTCGGGATCGAGACGTCGACGACCGTGTCGATCCGGTGGTCCGCGGACGCGGCGAGGCCCGCCGTGACGCCGGCCTCGATGTCCTCCCACATGGTGTCCATGAAGCTCTCGAGCTCGTCAGGCATGCCCGCTCCTCCCTGTCCCCGCGGTGAGGGCCTGCCGGATCCGCACGAAACCGGGCTCGCTGCGCAGGGAGACGAGATCGGGGTCGGCGGCCAGCCAGCCTCCCGCCATCTGCTCGCTGCCGCGCCGGCTGAGCGCGGTCTCGAGGTAGGCGAGGGCCTTGCCGGAGTCGCCGCGCCGGGCGTAGTAGCACGCCAGGTTGTAGCTGGTCTGCCACCAGGACCGGTGGTCGTCCGCCTCGTGGGCGACACGTCGCAGCTCCGGGCCGCTCGGAGCAGACGCAGCCGCTCGGGCCCTCGTCCGTGCCGAGGGCGCGGGTCCGGCGGTGAGCAGACGACCGGCCCGCGTGACCCATCGCGCGCGACGCAGCCGCTCCGTCCGGCTGACCCCGTCGGCACCTCTCGCCCACAGCGTCGGGCGCTCGCTGCGCCGCAGCAGCCGGACACCTGCTGCCCACCAGGCCTGACGTCGGCCCAGCCGGGCGTAGAGGGCCTGCGACAGCGCCCAGAAGCAGCCGTACCACGTGGCAGGGGCGGTGCGGGGTGCCGTGAGGAACGCGCTCGTCCCGTCCGGTACGCCGAGCTGCCGGCAGGCGGCGCGGACCTGGCGGCCGATGCGCAGGCGGTCACGTGGAGCGAGCGTCGACCACGTGGCCTGGTCCTCCCGCTCGAGTGCGAGCATCGTGACGGCGACGGTCAGCCGGTAGACCGCGGCGAGGTAGGTGGGGTGGGCGGCCACCGCCCGCGCGTACAGCTCGAGGGCGTCGGTGCGTCGTCCGGCGAGCTCGTAGGCGTTGGCGAGCTGGACCAGCAGCACCCCGCTGGACGGCGCACGGGCGACCGCCCTCTCGAGGGCCTCGATCGTGTCGCCCGAGCCCTGCATCCACGCGGCCAGCGCCTCGGCTGTGGTCTCGGTGAACCTGTTCCACGACGGGACCCGGCTGCTCTGCCCGATGAGGCTCGCGGCTGCCCAGTAGCCCGCGATGCAGCACGCCGAGACGGCGTCGTCGGCGAAGATGGCCTTGACCCCCAGCTGGGCGCCGTTGGTGGCGTCGACGACGCGCGCCATCGCCGTCCACTGCGGCGGGGTGGGCCCGAGCGGCGCGACGTCGACCAGCGCCCGGTACCCCGTCGGGGCGTTGAGGCTGCGTTGCAGCAGCGTCAGCACGGCCTGGAGCCAGGGGATCCCCGTGGCGACGGTCTCGCTCAGGTCCGCCACCGGCCCCTTGCTGCTGCCGGGGACCGCGCGTGGCTCGCTGATGTTGCGCAGGACGGAGACGCGGAACGCCTCGCGCTGCCGGGCGTGCTCCTCGGAGTCGGACGGCGACGTCGACGTGAGCTCGATCGTCACGGGCCCCAGGTCCTGGCTCGTGCTCACACGCTCGATCCGCGTCCACGCCAGGACGGCAGCCGCCGCGAGGAGGATCCAGGCGGCGGTGCCGAACGCCACCGGAGGCCCGTCCTCGCCGGGCAGCGCGTCGTTGAGGACGGCGTCGGCGCCGGCGGCGACCGCCGTGGCGACCGGCACCTCGTCCGGTGTCGAGAACTCCGCCGCCCGTGCGTCGGCGAGGGCCTCCCGCGCGGCCGTGACCGCAGCGTCGTCGTCGTCGCGGGTCAGGACCGCCTGGCGGTGCTCCGCCAGTCGCAGCTGGACCATCGCCAGCTGGGACGCGAGACCCTCCCCGGTCGGCTCGGCGTCGCACGTCGGTCCTGCGGCGCCCGGAGCGGTCGCGCGGGCGGTCGCACACGCTGCGGCGACGGCGTCCTCCACGAGGTCCGCCGTCGACGGCTCCGGCTCCTGCTCCGGGAGGCTCTTCATCGCGGTCTCGACCTGGGTCAGGGTCGTCAGCGCGTCCGTGGCTTCCTGCAGCCGCAGGGAGGCGCGGCCGACGTCGACCAGCAGGAGGCCGACGGCGAGCAGCCCGACGACCCCGAGCAGCCGCAACGGTCCGCGGCTCCACTCGACGGCGACACCCACGAGCATGAGGGCGAGCAGGCCGACGGCGAGGAGGAACCGGTGCGCGTCGGCCAGTGGGGGCGGTGTGCCGACGGCGAGCCACACGACCAGCGGCACGGTGAGCACGGCCAGCGTCAGCGCCGTGGCCCCGGCCACGGCCTCGACGCCGTGCGCCGCGGCGAGCAGCAGTCCGCAGGCGACCGGGGCGACCAGCAGGACGACGAACGCACCGTCCGTGACCTCGGGCGACGGGGACCACAGGACGAGGACGGCGACGGCCCCGAGCGCGACGACGAGCAGCACGACGAAGAGCACGGTCGCGGTTCTCGGCGTCATCGGCGTGCCCCCTGCCCCCAGGTCTCACGCTAGCGCGCGAGGCCGCGCCCGTCAGCGGCCGCGGACGGGTGACGATGTGGCCGCCCCGAGCAGCTCGTGGACGACGACCGCGGTCCACCACTCCTCGACCTCGTCCGGCGTCCAGCCGCGCGGCCCGGTCAGGTCGGCCCAGGCCTCGAGCGTGCAGATGGCGGCGTAGCGGTCGACCGCGCGCTGCGGGTCCAGGCCGGCGCGCAGGGCACCGGGCGGCCAGGACCCGATGACCGCCAGGCGTGCGCGGTCGCCACGCCGGGCGCCCTCCCCGGCGAGCGCGCCGAGCTCCGGCTCCGCGGCTGCGGCCTCGCGCAGCGCGCGCAGGAGGTCGCCGGACCGCTCGTACAGCCGCCGGTCGAACGCCACGGCGACGGCCAGCTGGCGCGCGTGGTCGCCTTCCGCCGCCGCGAGGTCCGACGCGACCCCGTGGGGGTCGGCGGCCAGGTCCGCCGCGTCCATCAGCGCCGTGGCCAGGCCCTTCTTGTTGCCGTAGACCGCGTACACCGTGGGCACCGAGACGCCCGCGGCGGCCGCGACGTCCCGCACCGTCGTCCCCGCCCAGCCGTGCTCGACGAACGCCCGCCGCGCGGCCTCGGCGATGCGCGCCCTCGTCTCGTCGGCCTGGGCCGTGCGCAGCAGGGAGTCGTAGCGGCGCGGCGGGCGCGAATCGGGCATCTTGTCCTCTTCGGTTGAACGTGCTTCTATTCAATAGAGCCAAGTGTAGGAGGTCGAGATGACAGGGACCGTCCGGGTGAGCGGCGCGGCGGGCATCGGCTTCGTCGCCCTCCTCGTCGTCGCGAACCTGGTCCTGACGTCGGCCGGCGTCCCGCTGCCGACGGACCATCCCACGCTGCGCGAGCTCGGCGACGTGCACGCCGCCCAGGGCGACGCGCTGCGGACGGCCTCGGCCCTCATGCCTGCAGCCTGGTTGCTCGCGACCGTCTTCGCCGCCGGGCTGGCCGTCAGCGCCTGGGAACCCGCGTCGCCGGCGCGCCGCACGTGGGCGCTGGTCGGGTTCGCGGGCGTCGTGATGCAGTGCGTCACCTTCGCCGGTGCCGAGTCGGCACGGCTCGCCCTCGGGGCCGCCGCCGTCGACGGGCCGGCCGCCGTCGCCGGGCTCTGGGGCCTGCACCGCGCGTCCTTCGGGTTCAACCAGGTCTTCCTCGCCACCGCGCTGCTCGGGTTCGCCCTGAGCCGCCCGGTGCCGCGGTGGCACGCGGGCGTCGGCCTGACCGGGGCAGTACTGCTGCTCGTGTCCGCCACCCTCGCGCCGTACGGCGTGGGTGGGGCGCAGCCGCTGGCTCTCGCGGGCCTCGTCGGCTGGTTGCTCTGGCTCGTCTGGATCGCCGTCGCCGGCGTGCGCCTGCTGCGCGACCCCGGCGCGCCGCGACGGCCTGCGCAGCCCCGACCGGCACCGCGGACCGTCTGACCGACCGGGCCGTGGCGCCCGTCGCACCACCGTCGACCGACCGGCCGGCGGCGAGCACCGCACCCCGAGGAGCAGACGATGATCCCCACCCAGCTGTTCGCCTACGAGGTCGGCACCGGCCGGCTCGTCCCCACCGTCGCGGCCGTGCTGGGCGTCGTCTCCGTCGTCGCGGCCGCGACGGCGCTCGCCCGTCTGCGCCGGGGCAGCCCGGGGCGAGCGCGCGCCGCGGTCGCCGTGCTCACCGGTCTGGTCGGTGCGGCGGTCGGCGCCCTCCACGTCTCGCAGGCGGCGGGCGGGCTCGGCACCGGCAACGGCCTGGCCGGCGCCGTCCTCGCCGTGGTGCTCGGGCTGGTCGGCGCCGTCGCCGGCGGGGTCGGGCTGGCGCGCTCGCGGGCACGTCGCGCACCACACGCCGTGCCGGGAGCGGCCGCCGCGCCGCGCTGAGGCGTCGACGCCCGTCCGTGGCGGCCCCGCGCGCCGGCGTGCGTGCGGGGCGCGTCCGCGCGAGGCTCGGTCCGTCCGTCGTCCCACCCCGAGGAGCCCTCCGTTGCTGCGAGCCGAGCAGGTCACCGACGCCGTCACCTACCACGGGGAGGGTCCGTGCTGGTCACCGACGTGGGGTGGCCTGCGCTGGGTCGACATGCTGGCCGGGGACCTGCTGACGCTGCGGGACGACGGCGCGGTCGACCGCCTGCACGTGGGTGACGTCGCCGCGTTCGTGCGGCCGCGCAGCCGTGGCGGGTACGTCGTGGGGCTCGAGCGGGGGATCGGGCTGGCCGACGGCCCCGACGCGCTGCCGACGCCGCTGCCGGAGCTGTGGTCGGACACCGGCGTGCGGATGAACGAGGCCGGGTGCGACCCGTGGGGCGCGCTGTACGCCGGGTCCATGGCGTACGACGCGCACCCGGGCGGCGCGACGCTGTACCGGATCGCGCCGGACGGGCAGGTGGACGTCGTGCTGGACGACGTGACGATCTCCAACGGGATCGACTTCGCCCTGGACGGCACCCGCGCGTACTACGACGACACCGCGACGGGCCGGACGGACGTGTTCGACGTCGTCGACGGGCGCCTGACCGGCCGGCGCCCGTTCGTCGCGGGTGGCGACGAGAGCCCCGACGGGCTCGTGGTGGACTCCGCCGGCAACGTGTGGGTCGCGCTCAACGGTGACGGCCGGGTCCGTTGCCACGCGCCGTCGGGTGAGGTGCTGGCCGAGGTCGAGCTGCCGGTGCGGCTGGTCACCGCGTGCACCCTGGGCGGCCCCGACCTGCGGGACCTGTACATCACGACGTCCCGGGAGCACCTCGACGACCCGGAGCCCGAGGCGGGCGCGCTGTTCCGGGTGCGCGTCGACGTGCCCGGCCGGCCGGTGCTGCCGTACGGGGGCTGACGGCGCGCGACGTCAGCGCGCCGTGCCGCGCCCCGGTCGCGTGCGCAGCAGCGCCCTGGCCGTCAGCGCAACGCCGCGGTCCGGGTCCTCCACGAGGGTGACCAGCACGTCGTCCGCCTCGCGTCCCGGGACCTCGGCGAGCGCGGCGGTGAGCCGCCGCCGTGCCTCGACCGGAGCGTGCGCGAGCGCCGCCGCGACCTCCCGGACGACGTCCCCGGTGCAGCCGTGACGTGCCGCGAGCACACCGAGGGCGTCGGCGGCGTCGACGTCCTCGCGCCCCTCCACCACCAGCGCGACCAGCGCGGGCACGGCGTCGGCGTCGCCGCGGGCGCCGCGGGCGAGCGCGGCGCGGCCGCGCACGAAGGCGTCCGCGTGCCCGGTGGCCTCGGCCAGCGTCCCCAGCGCACGGGGCGAGCCGATCTTCTCGAGCGCGACCACCGCCTGGCGGCGGCGTGCCGCGTCCGGTGAGCCCAGGGCCTCGGCCAGCGCCGGGACTGCCGTGTCGCCGGTGCGGGCGAGCGCCCAGTGCAGCGCACCCGAGACGTTCGGGTCCGGCTCGGCCAGCGCCGCCTCGGTGAGGGGCGCGACGTCGTCGTCCAGCGCGCCGGTGAGGCCGAGCACGAGGCGCTGCCGCGCGGAGGGGTCGCCGGCCCGCAGTCCGCGCACCAGCGCGATGGTGCGCAGCACGTCCGTCCACGCGGCGGGCTCCCCGGCGCGGACCTGCAGCAGGCCGCGCAGCAGCTCCTCCTCCTGCGTGAGGCGGGCGCGCGTGCGCTCGATCATCCGCTCGACCATCGGCCCGGGGTCGAACGCGAGGTCGTCGAGCACGTGCGCGACCTGCTGCAGGCTCAGGCCGAGCGAGCGCAGCCCTTCGACCTGGAAGAGCCGCCGGACGTCCGCGTCCGCGTACTGCCGGTAGCCGCCGTGCGTCCGCCCGGTGGGCGACACCAGGCCGACCTTGTCGTAGTGCCGCAGCATCCGGACGCTGATCCCGGAGCGCGCGGAGACCTCACCGATCAGCACCGGACCGGTCCTCGACGGTGGGTGCCGCGCGGAGCGCGACGGCGCGGCGCGCCTCGGCGAGGGCGGCGTCGAAGCCGGCGTCCGGGTCCTGTGCGAGCTGCGCGGTCGCGACCGCGTGCGCGCTGACGCCCGGGTCCGGGTCGGACGTCGCCCGTGCGACCACGTCGGCGGCCGCGTCGTCCAGCGCGACGAGGGCGCGGCTGAGGCTGCGCTGCACCTCGTGGCCACCCCGGCCGAGCTGCGTCGCCAGCACCTCGGCCAGCGCGGCGTGCGCGTCGTCGGGGGCGAGGGCGACGGCCGCGCGCCACGCCGCGCGCGCGACCTCGTCGTCGCGGTCCCGCAGCAGTGCCCGGGTGATCGCGGGCCAGGTGCCGGGGTGCCGGATCTTCGACAGCGTGTGCAGTGCCTGGGCCCGCGCCTGCGCGACGTCGGACGTGAGCTCCGTCTGCAGCCGTGCGGCCACCGCGGCCGGGTCGTGGCGCACCAGCGCCCAGGTCAGCATGTCCCGGACGAAGAAGTCGGGCTCGACGGCGCAGCGCTCGACCAGCACGTCGACCTGCTCGCCCGTCGGGTCCGTCCCCGCCGCGAGGGCGGCCTGCAGCCGTGTCGAGGTCGTCGGTGCCGTCAGTGCGCCGCGCAGCCACGCGGTAGGTCCGTGCGTCCGGGTCATCGTGACCACCTCCGTCCGCCATCGAAGACCCTCGCACGGTGTCAGGGTCAAGCGTCGTGCACAGCCGGCCCCGGGCCGTCTGCCGTCGGTCGCCGAAAACGATTCACGTGAAACATCGGCGTCGCGCGGTGGCGGCGACCGGTGCCCCGCACTCCTTCCCCGCCCGGCAGGTGAACTTCGTCGCGCTGCGCGTGACCTGCGGCGACACGCCGCGGTCCGCCCGCGAGGCGTTGTTAGGGTGCGCGGCGTGACCCCCGAGCCCCCGCGTACGAGCGCCCTGCGGCAGACCGCGCTGCGGCTCGCCACCTGGTTGGTGACCGTCGTCTACCGCGTCTACCGCCTGCACCCGGCGCTGTGGCGGTTCACCGCGCGCAACTACCACCCGGCCATGGAGCGGTTCGCGCGGCTGAACGCGTGGATGATCTGCCAGCACGCCTACCTCGACGTGCCGGCGTACCGGCACTACGTCGAGGACGCGGGGTTCCGGTTCCGCTGGTGGGACCTGACGACCTACCGGCCGACGTCGAAGCACGACTACGTCGACCGCTACCCGGAGGACGCGCGCTGCTGGGACGGCATCGTCGAGACGGTCGGCACGGTGGTCGACGAGTCCAGCGGGTCGTCGGGCAAGCCGTACAACTGGATGCGGTCGCGGCGTGAGCTGGCGACGGTCCACAAGAACGTCGCGGGGTACGTGACGTCGCTGTTCGGCACGCGGCGGCTGTTCGCGGTCAACGCGTTCTCGATGGGCGCGTGGGCCACGGGCACCAACACCGGCATCGCGATGTCCCGCATCGCGATGGTGAAGAACACCGGCCCCGACATCGACAAGATCGTCGACACGCTGCGGCACTTCGGGCCCGGCTACACCTACCTGGTGTGCGCGTACCCGCCGTTCCTCAAGCACCTGCGCGACCGGCTCGACGCCGAGGGCTTCGACTGGGACGCGTACGACCTCAACGGGTTCGTCGGCGGCGAGGCCCTGACCGAGGGTCTGCGCGACTACCTCGAGGACCGCTTCGGCCGGGTGTACTCCGGGTACGGCGCGTCCGACCTGACGATCGGCATGGCCGGCGAGAGCGACCTGGCGGTGTGGGTGCGGCGCACCCTGGCCGCGGGCGGCCCGCTGCGCGACGCGGTGCTCGGCGCGGACGAGACGCGCACGCCGATGGTCTTCCAGTACAACCCGCTCGAGACGTACATGGAGACGACGCCCGACGGCCGGCTGCTCGTCACGCTGAACTCCGCCGACATCATGAGCCCGAAGCTCCGGTACGACATCGGCGACGAGGCGAAGATCGTCGGCTTCGACGAGCTGAAGGCCGCGATCGCGTCCCTGCCGGAGCCCGCGCGCGACCGCCTCGCGTTCGGCTTCGAGCGGGCGTACACGATCCAGCGCATGCGCCTGCCGTTCCTGCTGATGTACGGACGCAAGGACTCCACCGTCTCCTACATGGGCGCCAACCTGTACCCGCTCGACGTCGAGAACGGCCTGTACCTCGACAACCCGCACGCCGCCGCCATCGAGTCGTTCAAGCTCGCGCTCGTCGACGTCGGCGACCACGAGCAGCGCCCGGTGATCCACCTGCAGCTGCGGCAGGACGCGGCACTCGACGACGCTGCGCGGGCCGAGCTCGCGTCGCGCGCGGCCGCCGGGGTGCTGGACCACCTGGCGTCCGTGTCGCGCGACGTCGCGCAGTCGCTCGCCGAGGACCCGACCGCCGCAGACCTGCGGGTCCACGTGCACGACCACGGCACGGGCCCGTTCACGGGCGGCAGCACCAAGATCAAGAACGTCTACATGGTCGACCCGGGGGACCGGGACGCCTCGACGGCGCACCCGGCGTCCGCCTGATGCGGAGCCGGGACTTCTCCCGCGCGCCGGCGCAGGCGCGCGCCGAGGCGCTCGTCGTCCTGGAGCGCGCGGGCGGCGACGTGGCGTGGGCGCGCCGGGCACGCCGCGCGGCGCGGGCGGCGGACGGTCACGTCTGGAGCGCGGGGGTCCTCGCGCGTGACGGTGACGGGCGCCGTGTGCGCGGCCTCGTCGCGTGCTTCACGACGCCCGCGCAGGCCGACGCCTTCACGGCCGGCGCCGACCCGGTGCGTGACCGCACCCGGACGTTCCGCGCCGCGGCCGACGGCTACACCAACGGCGTGTGGCGGGCCGAGGGCGACGTCATGGCGCACGTCGAGCGGTTCTCGCCGCTGAGCGCCGAGACGTCCCGTGGACGCACGCCGCCGCTCGTGGCACCGGCGCCGCCGCGGCGTCGGCGGGGTGCGCGGGGCGGCGCGGGTGACCCCGAGGCGGGGCGCGCGGACGGCACCCCGACGACCCCGGCGCGCTCCGGTGCGATGTTCCTCGGCGCGACGCGGTACCGCGGCCCGCACTCGTGGGCGGTGCTGTCGCGCGAGTGGTACCCGATGGTCGCGGACATGCGCCGCATGAAGGGCTACGTGTGGCACCGGGTCTACTGGGAGCCGCCGTTCACGCTCGGCACCCTCGCCTTCTTCACGGACCGCGACGCGCTCATGCTGTTCGCGCGGCTGCCCGCGCACCGCCGGCTCATGACGTGGATCACGCGGGACCGGCGCCACGGCACGGGCGGGTACATCCGCGTGCACCTGGCGCAGGGCGCGTCGGGGGACGCGGGGGACGCGGCGGGCGGCACCGCGGGGGTGGCCCCGTGAGCGGGCTCGAGGTCGTCCCCGTCGGCTCGCGCGCCGACCTGCGCGACTTCGTCGACCTGCCGCTGCGCCTGCACCCGCGTGACCTCGCGGTGCCGCTGCTCGCCTCGACGATCACGTCGTGGTGGCGCGGCACGTCGCCGCACGCGGAGCCGGTCGAGCTCCTGCTGGTGCGTGACGCCGCGGGCCGGGCCGTCGGACGCACCACGGTCCACACCGACGCGCGGCTCGACGCGCGCCTGGGCGCGCCGTCGCTGCTGTTCGGCGCGACCGAGTTCGCCGACGCGGACGTCGCGGCCGCGCTGGTGCGCGCCCTGGAGGACCGCGCCGCCGCCGACCCCGGGCGCGCACAGCTCTTCGGGCCCGTGTCGCTGCTGCCCAACCAGTCCGGCGGCGTCATCACGTCGGGCTTCGACGCCCGCGGCTTCGTCGACTCGCCGTGGAACCCGGCGTGGGTGCCGGCGGCGTACGAGGCGCTCGGGTTCGAGCGCTGGGGCGAGTCCGACACGTGGGTCGTCGACGTCGCCGCGGCGTCGGCCGGCGGGCTGCCGTCCGCCGACGAGTGGCGGGCCGCCGGGCTGCGCCTCGAGCGGGGGCGGCGCTCGCAGATGGGGCGCCTGGTCCCCGAGGTGCTCGCGGTGCTCAACCGCGCGTTCGCGGCGCTGCCGTACTACACGACCATCACGGGCGCGGAGATGGCGGCCGCGACCGACGGGCTGGGACACCTCGTCGACGAGGACCTGCTGCTGCTCGCGCGCGACGCCACCACCGACGCACTGGTCGCGTTCGTGCTGGTCGTGCCGGACATCACCGCCTACCTGCAGCGCGTCGGCGGGCGGCTCGGGCCGCTGCAGCAGGTGCGGCTGCTCGCGACGCGGCACCGGTACCGCAGCGAGGCGGTCCTCGTGATCCAGGGCACCGATCCCGACCGGCAGGGGCGCGGCGTGCTGACGCTGCTGTCCCGCACGCTGCAGGCGCACCTCGCCACGGGCGGGTACGCGCGGCTGCGTTCGACGTACGTGGGCCGCGACAACCCCGCCTCGGCACGGCAGTTCGAGCGCTTCGGCGGTCGCCCGCTGCACGGCGTGACCTTCTACCGCAGGCCGGTCCCGACCGGCACGACGACCGCCGCTGCGGCGGCGAAGGAGACCCGATGACCTCGACGTCCGTGACCGACGCCGACCTGCACCGGTGGGTGCGCCTGGCCGGCCGCGCCCCGTCGGCCCACAACACCCAGCCGTGGTCACCGCGCGTCGTCGACGGCACGGTCGAGGTCGCCGTCGTCCCCGACCGCGTCCTGGCGGCGGGTGACCCGTCGTTCCGGGACCTGCTGCTGTCGCTCGGCGCGTGGGTCGAGTGCCTGGCGATCGCGGCGGGCGCCGACGGCCGGGGCGTCGTCGTCGAGCCGACCCCGTGGCTCGACCGCCTGGCGGACCTGCCGGTGCGCGGGCCGGCGGACCCCGCGTCGCCCGTGCTCGTCGTGCGCCCCGACGCCGCGCCGTACGCCACGGCCTTCACCCCGGCGGACGTGCGCGCGCGCCGCACGCACCGTGGCCGCCTCGACACCGCCGCCGACCTGCGGCGCGACGCCCCGGCGCTGCCGCCGTGGCTGGCGCTGCTGCAGGTGGACGACCCCGCCATGCGGCACCTCGTGCGCCTGGGCGGTGCGTGGACGGCGTCGCGCCGCGCGGTCGCCGCCGAGCTCGTGCGCTGGCTGCGGCTGAGCCCCGCGCACCCGCGCTACGCACGCGACGGCATGACCGACCGGATGCTCCTGCTGCCCCCGCTCCTCGCGCGCGTCGCCGCCCCGCTGACCCGCCGCCCCGCGCTGCACGACGCCGCACTGACGGTCGCGGGCCTGGCCGGGCGCGCGGTCGAGGCGCTCGGGCGCTCCCGGCCGCTGCCCGTGCCACCGGCAACGGGTGAGCCGCTGACCGGTCCGCAGCACCTGGTGCTCGTCGCCCGCACGTCCGGCGTGCGCAGCGCCACCGAGGCGCTCGACGCCCGGCTCGGCCTGCCACCCGCGCAGGTGCTGGAGGCGGGGCGCGCGCTGCAGCGCACGTGGCTGCACGCGCACCGCAGCGGCCTGGCCGTCGCGCCGCACTCCGAGGTCGTCGACTCCCCGCACGCCGTGGCGGGGCTGCGGCGCCGGCTCGGGCTGCGGCGGTCGCAGGTCGCGTTGGCGGTGTTCAGCGTGGGCCGGCCGGTGGACCCGGCGCCGCCCTCGCCGCGGCTGACGGACGTCGGAGCACCGCCCGACGCGTCGCACGGTCTGGTCAGGCCTGGTCAGGGTCGGTAGCCTCGTCGGATGGCGACCGTCAACGTGTACGACGCGAAGACCCATCTGTCCCGTCTCCTCGAGCGCGTCGAGGCGGGGGAGCGGATCGTCATCGCGCGTGCCGGTCGTCCCGTGGCCGACCTGGTGCCGCACGTCGCCATCGACCTGGTCTACGGCACCGCGAAGGGCGAGATCGTGGTCGGCGACGACTTCGACGCGCCGGTGCCCGAGATCGTCGAGCTCTTCGAGGGCCGGTGACCGTGCTGCTCGACACCCACGTCGTGCTCTGGCTCCTCGCCGACGACCCGAGGCTCGGGCCGCGGGCACGCGACCGCCTCGCGGCGGCCGGCGAGCGGCTGGTCTCCACGGCCTCGCTGTGGGAGATCGCGATCAAGGTAGAGCTCGGCAAGCTCCACGTGCCCGATGACCTGCCGACGCGGATCACGGCCGCGGGCCTCGGCTGGCTGGAGCCCGGGGCGGTGCACACGTGGGCCGTGCGCGACGTCCGCGGCATGCCGCACCGCGACCCGTTCGACCGGCTGCTGCTCGCGCAGGCGTCGGTCGAGAGGGTCGCCCTGATGACGGCCGACCAGGCCCTCCTGGACGCCCGGCTCGATCCCGACGTCACGCGCGTCGACGCGCGGCGCTGAGGCGCCCGCCGGAGCGTGGGCGCCTCGCGCGCCGTTCTCGCCGCGCCTGACGCACCGCGCCGGCGCGGCCGACGTCGCCCGCGGCTGTGCGCACGAGGATGGCTGTCCGGTCCGTCCCGTGGGTACCGTTTGCCCACATCGACTCGGGCGTGGGGCAGCGACGGAGGGCGAGCATGGGTGAGATCGGGACCGCCGCAGAACCTGAGCGCCGCCGGCCGTGGCTGCCGCCCCGCTGGTTCATCCGCACCGCGTGGGTGGTGCACCGGGGGATCCACCGGGTGTCGGGCGGCCGGCTGGGGCTCTGGCCGCCGCGTGAGAACCGCTTCGGCACGATGGTGCTGCACACCGTGGGCCGTCGTACGGGGAGCCCGCACCGGGCGATCGTCGCCTACGCCCTCGACGGGCCGGACGTCGTCACCGTCGCCATGAACGGCTGGGGCGAGGGCCACCCCGCGTGGTGGCTCAACCTGCAGGCGCACCCCGAGACCACCGTCGACCTGCCCGACGGGTCGCGGGCGGTGCGGGCGCGCGCCGCGACGGGTGACGAGCGCGACCGGCTGTGGCGGACGTGGCTGCGCTTCGACCCGCAGTTCGACGCGTACGCGGCGCACCGGCGGACGGAGACCGTCGTCGTCGTGCTCGAGCCCGCACCTGATCTGGTCAACCCGGGTCAGGATCCGTAGCCGCGTCGGACGGCGACCCTCAAGGCGTACGACGCGTCGACCCAGATCGCCCCCGACGCGCGCCGATCCCCTGTCCTCGGCTGACGAGCGAGGCCGACGGGTAGAGCACCTGCTGCAGTCGTTCCGTGGAGGTCCGACGCGGTGTTCCGCTCCGACCGGGGTCAGCTCGCCGCGGACGTCCTCGACGTCAGGTGACTGCGCAGGCGTCCGCGCGGACGCCTGCGCAGCGCTCACAGCTCCCGGACGTTCACGAGCGACCGGACCCGCAGGTCGCGGCGCGTCGCCGGTTCGGTGAGCGCGTCGACCAGGACGGCCAGGCCGACCCACGACGCGTCCGCGCGCTCCACCAGCGACCTCGCACCGAGGGCCTGGCCGCCGGTGGCCACCCAGTCGTCGACCAGCAGCACCCGGTCCGTCGACCGCAGGAGCTTGCGGCGGAGGCCGAGGTCGAGCTGCTGGTCGTGGTAGTCGGGCGGCGTGCGGGTCTGCAGCCAGGCGTCCGCGTCCGTCGCGGGGTACCGGTCCTTGCGGACCTCGACGAACCCGACGCCGAGGTGCACGGCGACGAGCGGCCCCAGCAGGCAGCCCCGAGAGGCCAGGCCGAGCACCACGGTCGGCTCGTCGTCGGCGAACAGCTCCGCCAGCGCAGGACCGAGTCGCGGCAGGATCGCCGGGCTCCGCCACCACCCGGTGACGTCCGCGTACTGCTCCTCGATGTCCCGCGTGGTCAACCAGCCGAAGGTCGAGCGCAGGTCGGCGCGCAGGTCGCCGTCCGCCCGGAGCAGGGGTCTGTTCACGGTCCGAGTCTTGTGGACGAGCCGTTCCTGCGCGGCTCATTTCCGCGCCCGTCAGCCGACCGCGCGCTCCACGAGCTGCACCAGGTACGACGAGCGCAGCAGCGACTCGGCGGGGTCCAGCGCGGGGTCGGGCTCGACGAAGACCGCGAGCCCGACGGCCCGGGCCGCCGCGTGGGCGGCCGCCAGGCGGCGGTGGACGTCGCCCGGGACCGTCCCGCCGCAGCCGCGCTGCGCCGCCTGCTCGACGACGGCCCGCACCGCCGCGACCGGCGCGGGCACGGCGCCCGGGGCGCCGTCCGCCGTCTCGGGCGAGGTCGGCCGGTCCGCCGTGCCCGCGGCCAGCAGCCCTGCCACCAGCGCCGAGCCCGCCGACGGCTCCGGGTCGGGGTCGAAGTGCAGGGCGTCGAGCGTCCCGTCGGGCAGGACGAGGCTCAGCGGCTCGCCCACGAGCCGGCCACGCACCCGCTGCACCCGGGCGACCACGCACGCGCCGGCCGGCAGGCCCGCCCCGAGCGACTCGATGCGCGCGATCGCGTGCGCGTGCAGCCGCGACCACGGGACCTCCACCACCAGGACGTCGCCGCGGCCGTCGAGCAGCGGCCAGCGCAGCGTCTGCTCCACCGGGTCCCACTGCGCCGGCAGAGCGGCCGCGGGCCGCACGACCGTCCACAGCGACGCCTGGTCGACCACGTCCAGCAGGCCCGTGGACCGGTGCGCGGCCAGGTCGGCCCACACCTCGCGGACCGGCAGCGCGTCGAGCAGGGCGGTCCCCGTCAGGTCATCCAGCGACGCCGACGTCGACTCGACGCCCGACAGCCGCCCGTCGGGGCTGGCCTGCGCCTGGGTGAGGACGACCGCGCGGCCGGCCGCCTGCGCGGGTGCGCCCAGCCCGGTCCACGGCGCGGGCTGCCACCACCTGGCCCGCGGGTCGAACCCGGGCACCCCCTCGGGGCGGGCGTCGGTCCAGGTCAGCACGCGCGAGGCCGTCGTGTCCCAGAAGACGCACGTCAGCCCGTGGTAGCCCGACCCCGTGCGCCACGGGCGCCCGCCCAGGCCGACGAGGTCGAGCCGGCGCACCGCGTCGTACGACGTGCGGGCGCGGCCCAGCAGCCCGGCCGGCTCCCGGCCGGCGGTGGCGTCGAGCGCGGCAACGAGCGCGTGCGCGACCGCGACGTCGTCGAGCAGCGCGAGGTCGTCGGCGCGCGCCGAGCGGACGAGCAGCAGCTCGACCTCGTCGGCGATCCGACGCAGCAGCAGCGCCAGCCGGTGGTACTCGACGCCCTGCGCCCACACCGCGGACGTCACGAGGCGGTCGTGCAGCGCGGGGGACAGGTGCGACACCCCGACGCGGACCGTGTCCCGCAGGACCGCGGCGGCCGTGGCGCGCAGGCGCTCGCGGGACGCGGTGCGCGACACCGACGTCGCGCTCGGCTCCGCGGAGCGCGACCGCGGGGCCGGTGGGGCCGCCAGGACGAGGCCGTGCGCCCGCTGCCACGCGAGCACGGCGGCGACCCGGAAGCGCGCGACGTCCGGCACGGTCTGGTCGAGCACCAGCGCGTCCAGGCCGCCGCCCAGGTACCGGGCGGTCAGGCCGCGGCGCGGGAACGTGATCGTCAGGTAGCGGTCGCGGGTCAGGACGGGCGGTGAGTCGGCGTCGTCGAGCAGCCGGTGCGCCCAGCGGTAGCCGGCAAGGCCTGCGTAGGCGGTCAGGGCCGCGGCGTCGAGCGTCATCAGCTCGGTGTGCAGGGCCTGCGCCTGCTCCTGCGGTGCCCGGTCCTGCGAGGGCTGCTCCGGCGAGGCCTGCCCCGGCGGGGCCTCGTCCGCGTCGCCCTCTCCCGCCGCCTCGCCCGCGAGCCACAGCCCCGCCGTCAGGACGTGCCGGCAGATGACCGGGCTCGGGCACGTGCACGTGGCGCCGGCCGGCCCGGCGGGGCCGAGGCGCACGAGCACGTCGCCGACGGCGACGGTGACGCTCGCGTCGTCCTCGGCCGCGACCCGCACGGCCACCTGCTCGAGGTCCTTGCGGGCGCGCCGCAGCAGGCCGCGGTTCGCCAGGGCCACCCAGGTGTCCTCGTCGTAGCGGGCCAGCAGGGCGGCGACGTCGGTGCGCACGCTCATCGCGCCGTGACCTCCGCCAGCCACTCGGCGAGCCGCCCGGGCGTCAGGGCCGCGACGGGCATGCCGACGTCGGCGAGGTCCTGCGCCATGCGCCTGTCGTAGGACGGGTGCGCGGTGCCGTCGAGCGACGCCAGGCCGATGGTCGTCACCCGTGCCTCGACGAGGCGCCGCACGGCCGCGACCAGCCGCGACGGCGGCCCGCCCTCGCAGAAGTCGCTGACGAGCACGACGACGGACCGCGCGGGGTTCTCGACGACCTGCGCGGCGTACTCGACGGCCTGCGCGATGTCGGTGCCGCCGCCGAGCTGCACGGTCATGAGCAGCTCCACCGGGTCGGTGGCCAGGTCGGTCAGGTCGACGACGCTGGTGTCGAACACCACGAGGCGCAGCCGGTACGCGGGCAGCCCGGCCAGGATCCCGGCCATCACCGCGCTGTGGATGACCGAGCCGACCATCGACCCGCTCTGGTCGACGAGCAGGACGACCTCCCACGGGATCCGGCGCGTGTTCCGCTGGAAGAACAGGGGACGCTCGACCACCAGCCGGCCGCCGGCGGCGTCCCAGTGCCGCAGGTTGGCGCGGATCGTCCCGCGCGGGTCGAAGTTCGCGGCCACCGCGTGGGGGGAGTGCCGGTGCTGGCTGACCCGCCCGGTGAGCGCGGCGCGGACCTCCTTCTCCAGGCGCCGGCGCAGGTCCTCCACCACGGCACGCACCACGCGGCGCACCTCGCCCAGCACCGACGGGTCGAGGTGCCCCTTGAGGGACAGCAGGGTCTTGAGCAGCTCCTCGCTGGGCTCGATGCGCGCGAGCACCTCCGGGTCCGAGACGAGCTCGGTCAGGCCGTACCGGTCCAGGGCGTGGCGCTCGATCGTCTCGACCGTCTCGCGCGGGAACAGCTCGCGCACCTCCCCGAGCCAGTCGACGACCGACGGTGCCGACGGGTCCAGGGAGCCCGGCAGCGGCTCCGGCGGGGGACCCTCCCCGCCGTCGTCGCCGCGCCCCCCACGCCCGGCGTACTCGCGCCCGTACAGGTAGTCGAGCGCCGCCTCGTACCGCGGGCCGCGCGCGTCCGCGGCGGGTGGCAGGCGGTCCTGCGCGTACCGGCCCAGGACGAGGCGCCACCGGTCGGTCGGCCTCACGGCTGCGGGCCCGTCGTCCAGGCGCCCAGCCCGTCGCGGCGCAGGCCGTCCAGCAGGTGCTCGGACAGCTCCGCGTACGCCTGGACCGTGGCGGCGTCGACGTCACGCCGCACCGGCGGGTCGGGTCGCTCGCCGCCGTGCAGCGCGGCGACGGCCTGCGCGACGCGGTCGGTCTCCCGCGGGGTCAGGCCGGTGAAGGCCAGCCGCAGGTCGGGCAGCGTGGACAGGAACGTGGGCTGGTCCCAGTCGGTCAGCCGGGAGTCGAGCGCCTCGACCACCCCGGAGCCCTGCCACACCGTCTCGCGGGCGGTGGAGAGCAGGCCGCGCACGAACCCCACGGCCTCGTGCGCGTCGACCGACCCCGCCAGGTGCCCGGCCACGTCGCGCGCCAGGTGGTCGACGTCGAGCCGGCCCGCCGTGGACGCCAGGCCGGCCGCGGCACCGCGCAGCAGCGCCCGCTCGTGCTCCTGGCGCAGCCGGTCCACGAGGGCCCAGAACGGCGCGGCGTCCAGGTCGCGGCCCGCGGGGGAGCCGAGCAGCTCGCGCAGCCGGGTCAGCGCGTCCGCGGCCGCCTCCGGGGGGTCCTCGTCGCCCCGGAGCTGCGCCCCGAGGTACAGGCAGCGGGCGTAGGCGTGCGTGACCAGCGCGCCCAGCCCGGCGATCCGCCCGGACTCGACCGCCTCGCGCCCGTCCGCGAGCAGCGCGAGGGTGCCGGTGGCCCGCACCGCCGCGACGAACGACGTCTCGGCTCCCAGCGCGTCCCGCACGAGCCGGACCACGGGACCGGACCGGTCGTGCAGCCCGAGGACCGCACCCTGCGCCAGCAGCGCGACGGCCCGCCCGCTCGGGGGCGTCGCGCCGTTGTCCGTCAGCTCGGCGACAAGGGCGCCGAACCGCGCCTCGACGGCCTCGTCGAGCGTCGAGCCGAGCATCGACGCCTCCGCGAGACGGCCCTCGGTCGCCGGCGTCCAGAGGTAGGTCCACCGCTCCTGCAGGCGCGTCAGGCCCGTGCCGCGCACGAAGTCGGGGCCGGCGACGCGCGTGGCGAACGGGACGGCGAGCAGGGCCAGGCCCTGCAGCGCCCGGCTGGTCCGCCGGTGCGCGGCGTTGCGGTACAGGTCCAGCGCCACGTCGCGGGGCTCGGTGCCGTCGGTGTCGAGGCGGAGCTCGGCCATGCGGGCCAGGGTGTCGCGTACGAGGGGCGGGGTGCCGGTGCCGGGCGGGAGCCGGCCCACCTGGTCGCCGGTGAGCACCCGGCGGGTCGCGGCGGCCACGGCCACGCCCTCGACGTCGGCGTCGCCCTGCACCAGGCAGCTCGTGACCGCGTCGACGAGGTCGCTGCGCAGCGGCCCGGGACGGTCCCGCAGGTCGGCCAGCAGCAGCGCCTGCCGGTGCGCATTGACCAGCGTGGGGGTCGCGACGGGGGTCCGCGCGCCGGTGCGCAGCGCGTCGGCGACGTCGAGCAGCGTCGTCAGCGTCGCGTCGGCGCGCGCCGCGGCGGGCGTGCTGCCGCGCAGGTGCTCGTCCCACAGGCGCTGGTGCCACCCGGGCGACGTCATGCCGCTGGCGTACCCGTTGAGCCGGTCCAGCCGGTCGAACCCGTAGCGGACCAGTGCGTGGCCCTCGACGACGGGTCCGACGTCGAGCACCGGCCGGGCGGGCGGGGCGGCGAGCAGGTCCGGCAGCGCGACCGCGTGGAAGCCCCCGACGACGACCAGGACCGGCCCGGCCCCCGGCGCCCGGGCGGCCACGGCCTGCCGCACGTGCCACGCCATCTCCGCCTCGCGGGCGGGCGTCCCCTCGCGCTCGAGCTCCGCGTCGGACGTGTCGTGCCGCGCCAGCAGGCAGTACGCGGTCATCCGCGCCAGGTGCGCGTCCAGCCCGTCGTCGCGGGCCTCGAACAGCAGCTCCCACAGGTCCTCGTGGTCCCGGCACGCCAGGCGCTCGGCGAGCGCGCTCAGCGACCGGCTGTGCGCGTACTCCTCGCGCTGCAGCGAGCCGGCCCCCGGCAGCACCGCACCCGCCGCGGCGGCCGCCTGCTCACCGACCTCCAGGTCGCAGAACTCCACCGGCACGCCCGCCGCGTGCGCGAGCCGGACGGCCACGAGCTCGGGGGAGTAGTCGCAGAACGGGTGGTACCCGCCGTGGCCCTCACCGGGTGCCGTCGCGCGTCCGGCGGGGCGGGACCACGCGTACACCGCGAGCGGGTAGCGCGCGTCGGGGTGGCACAGCAGCTCGACGAGCCCCGTGAAGCTGCGCGGCCCCTCGACGAGCACGTGCGACGGACGGAACCGCTCGAACGCCGCGGTGACGGCGCGTGCGCACGCGGGGCTGTGGTGCCGCACCGGGACGACGACGACCTCGTCGCCGACGAACCGGGCCGCCAGCGCCCGCACGTCGTCGCCGGTGGGCAGCGGGTCCGTCACCGGTCCAGCTCGCCCCGGGTGTCGAGGACGGACCGCCACCGGCGGTCCCGCTTGGCCCGCGGCCGCACCACGACGTCGAAGTAGTGCCGCAGCTTGGCGCCGTCGTCGGGGTTGTCCTTGAGGACCGTGCCGATCAGCTGCCGCGCGACGTGCGCGCCGCCCACCTCGCCGTCGCCGAACCAGTGGGCGTCGAGCGCCGCGGCGTACCCCACCGCGACGGCCTCGGCCGAGCTCATCACGGCCGACGGCCGCTCGACCGCGACCCCGTCGGACGTCACGCCGTCGCGCAGGTCGTGGAACGCCGTGACCAGCAGGTCCACGACGTCCGGGGTCAGGCGCGTGTCGACGGCGGCGTGCGTCAGCAGCTCGGACGTCTGCTCGAGGACGAGGCGCCGCTCCAGGTCGCGGTCCCGGATGGGGCGCACGGTCTCGAAGTTGAAGCGGCGCTTGAGCGCGCTGGACATCTCGTGCACGCCGCGGTCCCGCAGGTTCGCGGTCGCGAGCACGTTGAAGCCGGGGGCGGCGAACACGACGGCCTGGGGGCCGGCGAGCTCGGGGACGTGCAGCACCTTGTCGGACATCACGCCGATGAGGACGTCCTGGATCTCCGGCTGGACGCGCGTGACCTCCTCGAACCGGCACACGGCGCCGTCGGTCATCGCCCGGTGCAGCGGGCCGCGCACCAGCGCGCGGGGTGTGGGTCCCTCGGCCAGCAGCAGCGCGTAGTTCCACGAGTACGTGATCTGGTCGTCGGTGGTGCCGGAGCTGCCCTGGACGGTGCACGTCGAGTCGCCGGAGACCGCCGCGGCGAACAGCTCGGACAGCATCGACTTCGCCGTCCCCGGCTCGCCGACCAGCAGCAGCCCGCGGCTGCTCATCAAGGTGACGACGCACCGGTCGACGAGCGCGTCGTCGCCGTGGAACTTGCGGGTCACGCCGAGCGCCGGGTCGCCCACGACGAAGGCGCGCACCGCGCGGGGCGTCAGACGCCACCCGGCGGGCCGGTCGCCGGTGTCGGCGGCCGCGAGGGCCGCGAGCTCGTCGGCGAACCGCACCTCGGCGGGGGCCCGCAGGACGGGGCCGGTCGGGTCGACGGTCATCGTCAGAGCTCCCTCCGCTTCCAGTCGGGGTCGAACCCGCTGCCCTGCGCCGCGATCTCGCGCATGTCGTGCCAGCACTCGGAGACCAGGACGGCGGGGACGTCACCGAGGGTCAGCCGCTCGGCCTGCGCCCCGGGCTGCTGCTCCCGGCAGAACGACAGCGTCGTCAGCGCGACCTCACGGTCCTCCTCCGGCAGGGTGTTGCCGGTGAACTCGATGCTCGCGAGGATCCCGAGCGTCGGGAAGCGCTTGGCGTACCAGTAGAACCAGCCGCCGTCCTCCGGGGTGCCGCGGGTCCAGCCCAGGCGTGTCGCGCGGCTGCGCAGCGCGAACGCGCCGAGCACGTGGCCCTGCAGATCGTCCAGCTCGAGGAGCGCACGGTCCTGCTCCGTCAGCGCCCGCAGCCCGCGCCCGAGCTGCTGGAACAGCGGTGCGACCTCGTAGTCGGCCAGGTGGCCGGTCCAGGCCGCGACCTGCTCGGGCGTGAGGATGCTGTCGTGCGCGACCCGCACCCGCGCCGACGGCGCGAGCGTCACCGGTGCGTCGTCGACGTCGGTCAGCGTGCCGTCGTCCAGCGGCCGGAAGACGACGGGCTCGGCGCCCTCGTCGGTCGCCACCCACACCAGCCGTCGCACCGCGGGGCCGACGACGGGGTGCGCGCACAGGTACCGCTGCCAGTCCTCGGCCGACCACGACCGCTCGGTGCACATCGCCTCGTAGAGCCGTCGGCCCTGCAGCTCGGCGATGGTCCGGACGTCCTTCTTCGCCGCCGTCAGCGCCTTCCTCGACTCCTTCGCCTGGTCCTGGTCGTCCGACTGCCGCGGCGGCGGCAACGTCTTCAGCACCTTGCCGTCGGGGTCGCGCACCTCGACGGTGAGGTCGGGCAGCAGCCGGGCCACGAAGGTGCGCGGTCCGTAGGGCAGCTCGAGGACGCCGTCGTCGTCGAAGCCGGCGGTGGGGATCGTCCGGTCGGCGAGCTCGTCGACGGTCCAGCCCTTGCGCTCGGCCAGCGCCTGCGCCTGGGCGACCGCCTCCTGCTGGAAGCTCTTGGTGCGGAACCGCGAGCCGATGGACAGCACGAGCTGGGTGGCCGCCGGGTGCTCGACCCACGCGAGCATCGCGATGAGGGCCTTGCCCTGGGCGGCGCGCTGGCCGTACCACTCGCGCAGGTACCGCTCGGCGGGGGCGACGACATCCCGCCCGCCGCAGGCCGCGACGACGGCCAGCACGCCCTTGCTCGCGGTCGCCGAGCCGGCGGGCTGCCGCAGGAACGTCGGCAGGAGGGCGGCGGTGAGCTCCTCGACCGTCATGTCCTCGTACGGGCGCCCGGAGCTGGTGAGCCAGAAGTGGTTGGCCGGCGCGTACGCGCGGAGCTGGTCCTCGGCCACCTCCGGCGGGTGCGGTGCGAGGTCGGCCTGCAGCCACGCGGTGAGCAGGTGGTGCGCGAACCGCTCCCGGTCGGCCGGGTCGAACAGGGCCGCGTACTGCCGCAGCACCGCGTCGGGCTCGGGCGAGCGCGACTTCACGGCCGTCAGGCACAGCCACTGCAGGACCTCGATGGCCACCGGCTCGCCCGACGACGCCCACCTGACCTGCGGCAGCGCGTCCCACGCGCACCAGTCCAGCGCGGCGGGCAGACCCTTGGCGACCGCCTTCGCGGCGGTCCGGCTCGTCGCCTGCGGGTCGAGGTACGTCTCCGCGCGCTCACCGACCGCGACGAGCGCGTCGAGCAGCGCGCCGCGCACCACGTCCTGCCGCTCCGTCGCCCACGCGCGCTGCAGGGCGGGCAGCGCCACCGGGTCCGCCAGGCGCGCCAGCCACTGCGCCGCCGCGAGGCGGCACTGGGTGCGGCCGTCGAGCAGGCCCGCCGCCGCGCGCGCCGCGATGCCCGGCGTGCCCGCGAGCGCCTCCTGGGCGGGCCCGCGCAGGGCCTTGCGGGTCCCCAGCGCGAGCGACAGGAGGTGCTCGACGACCCGCGCGGGCTGCCGGGGCAGCGTCGCGACGGCCGTGATCGCGGACAGCTCGTCCATGTCCCACTCGCCGCCGGACACGTCGTCGAGGATCCGGTCGAGGTTCTCGGCCACGAACGGCCAGACGTCGGCGTCGTCCCACCCGCGCCCGAGGCGCGGCCCCCAGCGGCGCGACCAGGAACGCCAGATCAGCGCGAAGCCGTCGACCCCTGCCGCGTCGAGCATGGCCTGCAGCGTGCGCAGGTCGGGGGCCCCGGTCCGGGCGTACAGGGCACGCAGCACGTGCGCACCGCCGTCGTGGCCGGGCAGGACGGCGTCCAGGCCCAGCGCGACGACCAGCTTCACGGCGCGGACGGTGTCCAGCCCTCCGTCGGTGGCCATGGTCTGCAGCAGCCCGGACGCTCGCCAGTGGTCGAGCCCGAGCGTCGTCACCCGCCACGGCGGGTCGTCGGACGTGAGCAGGGCGACGAGGTCGTCCCGGGCGCCCGGCGCCGGCGACGGCAGGAGGCGGGCCGACTCGCCCGGGTAGCGCCCGGAGTGCTGCTGGACGATCCGGTTGTGCGCCGTGACCCCGTCCGTCACCAGGTCGACGAGGTGCCGTGCTGACGCCTCGGCCGCGTCACGGGGGACGGCCCAGCGGACCGGGGGCAGCGGGTCGGGCAGGAGGTCGTCCTCGGCCCCGGTCGCGGCGGCGGCGGCCGCCGCGTCCCACTGCGCGAGGAGCGCCTGCACGTGCCCGGCGCGGTCCGCGGCCGCGGTGCGGCGCGCCCACTCGACCTCCTCGGGGTACCGCACCAGCAGGTCCAGGGCGTGCGCGCGTGCCGGCGGCGTGCCACGCACCGCGACCGTCCGCAGCGCGGCCGTCGCCCCGGGCGCACGCGCCAGGAGCTGCTCGCCGCGCTCACGCACCTGCGTGCTCGACGCGGTCGCGGCGTGTGCGATCGCGTCGACGACGGCCCCCAGCCGGTCGTCCGGGAGCGTCTCGCCGACGACGCGCAGCGCCGCCACGCGGGCGTCGACGGCGCCCCTGGTCAGGGCGGCGTTGACCACGTCGGGGTGCTCGAGGAGCGCGTCCGCGAACCCGGGCAGGCGCGCGAGCTCGACGCAGTCGTAGCGGTGCGAGTAGCGCCCCTTGACGGAGATCGTCAGCAGGGCGACGACCAGGTCGCGCGGTGTCACGTCGTCGAGCGCGGCGACGCGGACCAGGTCAGCGAAGCTGGCGGGCAATGGGTCGGCACCCGGTGTCGCGGCGACCATCTGGGCGATCATCACGTCGTGCCAGAGCGCGCCGCCGAGGGGCGCCGCGGTGGCGCCCCAGCCCTGCATCGGCGCGTCGGCGGCGTCCAGGACGTGGCCCCACCGGCGCAGCACGGCTGCGTCGACGTCGGCGAACCCCCCGTACAGGGAGCGGACCACCGGGGCCTCGACAGCCCCGGTGTGCCCCCGACCGGACGGGAGCCAGTGGTACGCGGGGCTCGAGGCGCTCGACAGCGCCGCCACGGGCGCGGGGTCGCGTCCCGTGAGCACGTACGCCACGATGGCGGGCGCGTCCGGGAGCGGGGCGACGGCCTGCTCCAGGTCGCGCACCCACGCCCGCGGCGGGCCGTCGTCGGCCGCCGTCCGGCCCCGCACCAGCCCGAAGAACGCCATCGTGATCTCTCCCTGCGTCGACGCCGCCGCGAGCGTAGCGACGGGGGACGACAGGCCGGGCGAGGTTCGCTGCGGCGAACGGGTGGTGCTAGCGCCGGTAGCCGGGCGCGTCGAGCGGGCGCGGGTCGGGGTTGCGCAGCACCCAGGCGACCGCGAGCTCCGCGAGGCGCGCGGTGGCGCCGGACCCGGTGCGGACCAGGTCGTCGACGGCCGTGCGCACCTCGGCCAGGTCGGCGTCGGGCAGCGGCGTGCCCGTCGCGACGTGGTCGGCGAACGCACGCGCCATCGCGCGGAAGTCGTCGTCCCAGTTGGCCCCGCCGTTGCCCTCGAGCTCGTGCGCGAGACGGCCGCTGATGCGCACGACCTCGCCCTGCACGGTCGCGGCGGCGCCCGACCCCGGGACGAGGGAGTCCCAGAGCTCGGCGTGCTGGTCCTGCCAGCGGGTCGACGTCACGACGATCGGCGCGACGCCGTCGTGGCGGGCGCGACGTGCCGCCGGCACGACCCCGAAGAGCCGGTACAGCGCGTCCAGGCCGGCGCTCGCGGGCCCGGCCAGGTCGGCGGGGATCTTCTCGCGGTGCTCCTCGAACCGCTGCCCGATCTCCTCGACGAACGTCGACATGGCCGGCGTCCGGGTCGCGCCCGCGTCGAGCAGCAGCCGGGCGAACGGCGCGGCGCGCTCCAGGTCGATGTTGCTGCAGCTGCGCAGCGCCAGCTCCAGCGGCGTCAGGCCGTCGCGGTTGCGGGCGTCGACGTCGGCGCCGTGCGCGAGCAGCAGGGCCGCGTTCTCGGCGTGCAGCGACGCGGCCGCGGCGTGCAGCGGCGTGCCGACGGTGGCGCCGTCCGCGTGGACGTCGGCACCGAGCTCGAGGAGCACGTCGATGGTCGAGCGCCCGCTGCGGGCGCGCGTGTGCAGGGGCGTGTTGCCCCACCGGTCGGGGGCGTCGACGTCGGCGCCCTGCGCCACGAGCCACCGCGCGAGGTCGTCCGGGCAGGCGTCGAACGCGAGCGCGGTCTGCTCGGCGTAGCCCCCGCGGGCGTCGGGCACGCAGTCGTCGAACACGGCCTGGAGCGTCGGCAGGTCCGCCTCGGCCAGCAGGTCGGCGAAGTCCTGCGGCAGGTGCTCGGTGCGTCCACCCAACGTCGTCCTCCTCCATCCAGCGGCGTGCGGCGGTGCGGCCGCGCCGGCGGTCGTCGGTCTTCTCGGCGTCCGAGACTATCGAGCCCGCGGGCGTGGTCGCACGGACCGCGCGCGAGCGGGCCGACGTAGGCTCGGGGTCGTGGCCACCTTCTCCTCCCTCGCGCGTCAGCACGTCCTCCAGGCGGTCGAGGAGTACGACCGCCGCGGGGAGGACGACTTCCTCGCCGTGTACGGGTTCGCCCGGACGCCCGGGTGGACGCTGCAGCACGAGGGCCGGCAGTACGACCTGCCCGCGGTCGTCGGGGTCGCGCACCGCTACGCGACGGGGCGGCTGGCGACGTCGTCGGACCTGGCCAACAGCCTGCCGGTCGCGGCCGCGATCCTGCGCAAGCGCGGCTTCGACGTCACCCAGCCGAGCGGCACGGCGGCACCGGCCCGGGCGGTCGCGGCTGCGCCCCGCGCGCGCCGGACGACGACGGCCGCCGCACCGGCCAAGCCGCGCCGCGCGACCGAGCCCGAGCGCGTCGCGCCGGTGTGCCCGACGTGCTCGATGACGCTGCCCGCGACGGGGACCTGCGACTACTGCTACTGATGCCGGTCAGGGCGTCGGGTCGAGCGGCAGCACGCCCGCGACGACGGCCCGCACGTCCTCGTCGCCCTCGGTCGTGACGACGATCCCGTAGGCCATGCGCACGGCGAGCAGGACGTCCGCGGTCGTGAGCCCGGCGGCGACCAGGCCCGCGTCCTGCGCCCGCGGGAGCGTCTCCTCGACGAGGACGCGCAGGCGGTGCCCGCCGTCGTAGCCGGGCATCGAGCGGCGTGCGTCGATGAACATCTCGATGAACGCGGACTCCTCGACGACGAGGTCGAGCAGGTGCGACCACAGCCGGACGAACGCGTCGGGGGCGGCGTCCCGGGCGATCGCGGTCAGCTCGGCGAAGTGCGTCTCGAAGACGGCCAGGGCCAGGTCGAGGCGGGTCGGGAAGTGCCGGTACAGCGTGCCCTGGCCGGTCCCCGCCTCCCGGGCGATGGTGTGCAGCGGGACGTTGTACCCATGTTCGGCGAACAGTCGTCGGGCGGCGGCCAGGATCGCGCGCCGGTTGCCGGCGGCTGCCGCGGGTCCCCTGTTGACCCGCCCGGTGGGCGTGGGCATAGTGGCATTCAACCATCCGGACAGTGCTGTCCGGTTAGAGGGGAAGTGAGCCACCGTGGCCGTTCGTGACCAGTCCTTCGACCAGACCTACGACGTCGTCGTCGTCGGGACCGGCTCCGCCGGCTTCGCCACCGCGATGGGCGCGCTCGACGAAGGGCTGAGCGTCCTGATGGTCGAGAGCACCGACAAGTGGGGCGGCAGCAGCGCCATGTCCGGCGGCGGCATGTGGCTGCCCGGCAACCCGCTGATGCGCCGCGACGGCGCCCGCGACACCCGCGAGGAGGCGCTGACCTACCTCGAGGCGTGCGTCGGCGACGCGGGCCGCGCGGCCGACCGGGCGCGCAAGGAGGCGTTCGTCGACGGCGTCGAGGACTTCGTCACCACCGCCGAGAAGCACGGCATGGTGTTCGCCCGCGCCGCCGACTACCCCGACTACTACCCCGAGCTCCCGGGCGGCAAGATCGGCCGCGGCATCGAGGTCGAGCCGCTGGACTCCAAGCGGATCGGCTCGTGGTGGGGCTCGCTGCGCTCGGCGATCCCGCTGCCCGCCAAGACCGACGACGTGTGGCTCCTCGGCCGCGCCTGGTCCACCCCGAGCGGGTTCGTGCGCGGCGCCCAGCTCGTGTTCCGCGCGCTCGGCGGCGTCGTCACCGGCAAGCGCCTCGTCGGCATCGGCAACGCCCTGGCCACCTCGTTCTGCAAGGCGGTCGTCGTCGACGGGCGCGTCCCGATGTGGCTCGAGAGCCCGATGGACGACCTGATCGTCGAGGACGGCAAGGTCGTCGGCGTCACCGTCACCCGCGAGGGCCGCACGCTGCGCCTCGGCGCGACGCGGGGCGTCATGCTCGCGTCCGGCGGCTTCGAGGCCAACGTCGAGTGGCGGCGCAGGTACCAGGGCATCGACGGCGCCCCGTCCGGCAACCCGGGCAACCTCGGGCACCCCATCGAGGTCGCGTCCCGCGCGGGCGCCGCGCTCGAGCTGCTCGACGACGCGTGGTGGGGCGCGTCCATCGCCCAGGTCGACGGTGAGCCGGCCGCGTTCATCGTCGGCGAGCGGTCGATGCCGTTCTCGCTCATGGTCGACGCGCAGGGCGCGCGCTTCGCCAACGAGTCCGAGTCGTACGTCGACCTCGGTCACCACATGCTGGAGCACGACAAGGACGGCGCGTACTGGCTGGTCTTCGACGCGCGCCACGGGCGTCGCTACCTGCGGATGTTCGCCATGGACCCGCGGATGACCAAGGCCCGCGAGCAGGCGGGGATCCTGGTCAAGTCGCCGACGCTCGCCGGCCTGGCCGACGCGATGGGCGTGGACCCCGTGACGTTCCGCGACACGATCGAGCGCTTCAACGGGTACGCACGCTCGGGCGTCGACGGCGAGTTCGGCCGCGGCAACTCCGCGTACGACCGCTACTACGGCGACCCGCTGGTGCACCCCAACCCCAACCTCGGCACCATCGAGAAGGGCCCGTTCGTGGCGTACCGCGTCGTCATCGGCGACCTGGGCACCAAGGGCGGCGTCCTCACCGACGCCGACGCGCGCGCCCTGCGCGAGGACGGCAGCGTCATCGAAGGGCTCTACGCCGCGGGCAACTGCTCCGCGTCGGTCATGGGCCGCACCTACCCCGGGCCCGGCTCGACGATCGGCCCCGCGGTCGTCTTCGGCCTGCGCGGCGCCCGTCACATGGCGACGCGCAGCGCCTGACCGAGCGCGGCACGGCCCGCGCGGCGGGCCGTGCCGCGCCTCAGCGCGTCGAGCCGCGCACCACGAGGCGCACCGGCATCACCAGGTGCTCGACCTCCGCGTCCTCGCCGGACATCCGACGTTCCAGCAGCCGGAGCGACTCGGAGACCACGAGGTCGACGCGGGGGTCGATCGTCGTCAGGCCCGGGCACAGGTGCTCGCTGACGGCCAGGTCGTCGAAGCCCACGACCTGCACGTCCTGCGGGATGCGCAGCCCCGACTCGTGCAGCCCTGCCATGACGCCGATCGCGACCTGGTCGGTGACGGCGAAGACGCCGTCGAGCTCGAGGCCGGCGGCCACGGCGGCCCGGATCGCCGCGCGGGCCTCGGCCATCTCGAAGTGCTCGGGCGGCAGGACGAGCCGCTCGTCGGGCACGAGCCCGGCGGCGGCGTGCGCGGCCCGCCAGCCGGCGGTGCGCATGCCGACCATGCCGGAGTCCGTGGGGTCCACCGTGCCGCCCACGATGGCGATCCGACGCGCCCCGCGCTCGATCAGGTGCGCGGTGGCGAGCCGCGCGCCCTCGAGGTTGCCGAGCATGACCTGGTCGAGGTGGGCGGGCATGGTCTTCTCGCCCAGGAGCACCAGCGGCAGGTCGCTCTGCAGGCGCGCGATCTCGGCGTCCTGCATGCCGACGACGGACAGCAGCACACCGTCGTACATCTGCAGACGCGCCTGTGAGAGCGCGCTCAGCTCGCCCTCGCGGCTCGCGCCCGTCTGCTCGATGACGAGGTGCCTGCCGCGGGGCTGCAGCACGTCGGCCACGGCGGCGGCGAGCTCACCGAAGTACGGGTGGTCGGCGCGGGGGATCGACAGGGCGATGGTGCCGCTGCGGCCGGCCCGCAGGCTGCGCGCCGTGAGGTTGACCTGGTAGCCCAGCTCGTCGACGGCGGCCAGGACGCGCCGACGTGTCGCCTCGCTGACGCGAGGGCGTCCGTTGACGACGTTCGACACCGTCATGACGGAGACGCCGGACGCCTTCGCGACGTCCTTGAGTGTGGGCATGTCGAACACCTTATGGACGTGAGCGATCACGCGGGGCCTTCTTGCTTGACTTTTTCCGACTCGTACCCGAAGGTCAGGTTGCGCGACGTGTAACGATAAATCCTGAGGACTCGACGACGAGGCTTCCCGCCGCCGGCCGGCACCCGGACGGCCTCGTCGTCGCCCCGCGGAACGCACGTCGGTGGCCTGCCTGCCCGACGTCGGCGCTGACGTCGGGACCGACCTCGAAGGGACCTTCGTGTCTTCCCTGACTGCCGTCATCGACCTCGACCTGCCCGGGCCGACGATCAGCCGCCACGTGTACGGGCACTTCGCCGAGCACCTCGGTCGCTGCATCTACGGCGGGTTCTGGGTCGGCGAGGACTCCGACGTCCCGAACGTGCGCGGCATCCGCACCGACGTCGTCGAGGCGCTGCGCGCGCTGCGGATCCCCAACCTGCGCTGGCCGGGCGGCTGCTTCGCGGACGACTACCACTGGCGCGACGGCGTCGGCCCGCGGGACCAGCGACCCCGCATGGTCAACTCCCACTGGGGCGACGTCGTCGAGGACAACTCGTTCGGCACCCACGAGTTCATGGACCTGTGCGAGATGCTCGGCGCGGAGCCGTACGTCAACGGCAACGTCGGCTCCGGCACCGTCCGCGAGATGAGCGAGTGGGTCGAGTACCTCACGCGCGCCGACGACTCCCCGATGGCGGCCCTGCGCCGGGCCAACGGCCGCGACGAGCCGTGGGCGCTGCCGTTCTTCGGCATCGGCAACGAGCCGTGGGGCTGCGGCGGCAACATGACCGCCCAGCACTACGCCGACCTGGCCCGCCAGTACGCCACCTACGTGCGCAACCACGGCGGCAACAGCGTCTACAAGATCGCCGCCGGCGCCAACGCTGACGACTACGCGTGGACCGAGACCCTGATGAAGGTCTCGCAGAAGCTGGGCTGCGGCTGCGACCCGCGCGGGTTCTTCCAGGGCGTCTCGATGCACTACTACACGATGTCCGGCGACTGGAGCGACAAGGGCCACGCGACGGCCTTCGACACCGACGACTGGTACGTCACCCTGCGCCGCGCCCACAAGATCGAGGAGCTCGTCCGCGGGCACGCCAACGTCATGGACGCGTACGACCCGGAGCACCGCATCGGCCTCGTCGTGGACGAGTGGGGCACGTGGTGGAACGTCGAGGAGGGCACCAACCCCGGGTTCCTGTACCAGCAGAACACCCTGCGCGACGCGCTGGTCGCGAGCCTGCACTTCGACACGTTCCACCGCTACGCCCAGCGGATCTCCATGGCGAACATCGCCCAGACCGTCAACGTGCTGCAGGCCATGGTCCTCACGGACCCGGACTCCGGTGCGCTGGTCCTCACCCCGACGTACCACGTGTTCGAGATGAACACCGGCCACCACGACGCGTCCGCGCTCGCGGTCCACGTCAAGGGCGAGGTGCCGACCCGCGAGGTCGAGGGCACGGCGCTGCCGCTGCTGTCGATGTCCGCGTCGACCAAGGACGACGCCGCGCTGGTCTCGCTGTCGAACCTCGACGCCGACGCCCCGACGACGGTCGTGCTGGACCTGCGCGGCCGCGAGGTCGCGGAGTTCTCCGCCCGCGTCCTGACGGCACCCACGATCCAGACGCACAACACTCCCCAGCAGCCGGACGCCGTCGCGCCCGTCGCGCACGACGGTGTCCGGCGCCACCCCCGCGGGCTCGAGGTCGACCTGCCGGCGCGCTCGTACACCACCGTCCGGCTGGAGCTGGGCGCGTGAGCGGGCAGGGGCTGGGCGTGAACGGGACGACGTGGACGAGCTGGGCGCCGCCCGGGACACCGGGCGCGATCACCGAGCTGCCGGCCGAGGCCGTGCCGACCGACGGGCTGACGGACCACCGCTCCGGTGACCCCGACGCCCCGACGGTCGTGCTGCTGCACGGCGTCACCGACTCGGGCACCACGTGGCCGGACCTGCTGACGCACTGGGGCGACCGGTACGACGTCCACGCACCCGACCTGCGCGGGCACGGCACGTCGCCGCGGTTCACGCCCGCGCAGATGGCGTACGCGCCGGAGGTGCTGGTCGCGGACGTCGTCGCGTTGCTCGACGCGCTGCCCGGGCCGGTCGCGCTCGTCGGGCACTCGCTCGGCGGCGTGACGGCCCTGCGGGCGGCGCTCGTGCGCCCCGAGAAGGTCCGCGCGCTCGTCGTCGAGGACCCGGCCCGCCCGACGGGCGCGCGGGCACCGGAGCCGCAGTTCTCGGCGATGCTGCTCGGCCAGACGCAGGTCGTCATCGACGACCGCGGTGCCGAGATCGCCCGCATGCGCCGCGAGACGCCGTGGAGCGACACCGAGATCGAGGCCTGGGCGGCCACCCGCGCGGACGTCGACCAGGAGTACCTGCGTGCCGGGCTGTTCCTGGGCGACGCGGCGTGGGAGGAGGCGTTCGGCGCCCTGCGTGTGCCGACGCTGCTCGTCCTGCCGGAGGAGGCCACGATGGCGCCGCGGCCTGACGGATTCGACAACCCGCTCGTGCGGACCGTCGTCGTCCCCGGCGCCGGCCACTGCGTGCGCCGCGACCAGCCGGACGCGTACCACGCGCTGGTCGACGCGTTCCTCGCGGAGCACCTGCGCTGACGGGGCGGTCGGCCGAACCACGACATGCCCGGATCGTCCGAGGGAGCTCGGACCGGTCGCGAGTGGGTTCAGCGTCCTCGGTGAGCGCGGTCCGACACGGATGGGGACCCGTATCGCCACGTCGCTGAGCGTTCGTCGGTGTGAACTGCGCGCGGCACGCGTCAGGCAGCCGGGTCGCGTGGTGCTCTGTGGCTCGTCTGTCTCGCTCACGGGCTCGTGGTAGCCGCGACCACGCCCAGATCGAGGCTGCTGCAAACGGGTGCACCTCACGCTCCCGGGCTGTGCGGCATGGGCGGGATGGGGAAGTGTCCACCGAGTTCCGACGTGTGGATGCTGGGGGCGACCGTGCAGAGCGACCGACCGACGACATGGCTGTCGCGCAGGACCTCTGGGGCGACCGCGATCGCTGTGCTGCTCGCCATGGGTGGAGCGTCGCACCCCCGGCGGCTGCCCTTCCGACCGAGCAACCTGCAGAGTTCCACGCAGCTGTCCCTGCGCCGTCCCTGGGGTTGAGCGAGGAGGCGTTCACCGACGGCGGTGTGCGGGTCGCCGCCCGGACGGATCCGCCCTTCGAGGTGTACGCGTGCCTCGAGGAGCCGACCGAGCCTCCAGAGGGGTGGCCGTACGACTTCGCCGAGAAGGTAATGATATCGGCGGAGTTGTCTGTCACTTCTTCATGAGAGGCACCACCGGGCAGATGGGGCTTTCCCACGAGGTGCTCGAGGCGCTGAATCGCCACAACATTCCCTTCTACATACATGACCGCATGACGCAGGGGATCGCATGTACGAGGACCTGACCAGGGAACAGGCGTGGGACGTCGTGCGGCACATCGAGGCGCGCGCGCCCTACCGGCTGTGCCTGCTGGCCGAGCGAATGCGGGACACCGACGGCCCTCTGGACCAGATGGACGCGAGCCTGGAGAGCCTGGTCCCGATGTGGGAGTGGTTCACCACGCTCGCCATGGCTGGCTACCCCGACGTCCCTACCGACGTGCCGCCCACGGACGAGCCGCGAATCGTTGCGCACGCACGCCCCGAGTACGTCGATCTCGCGCGCCGTCGCGCCCTCATGTGCGAAGGGCTGACGCACTACATCGAACTGGTGGTCAGGCGGATCGACCCTCGGTCGCGGTGGGACCTGTGGCTGCAGAAGGGCCGCATCCGCATGGCGCAGCACCAGGAGCCGGTCCTCCGGCTCAGCGACGGCACACCGATCCACGTGATCTACCTCCCGGGCGGCATGGCCCGTCGGTACGAGAAGGGCGAGCTCCATGCCGGTCGGGACCCGCTGGCGCTACGCAAGAACATCACCGAGGACCTTCCCTCGTCGTGGCGACGCGACCAGGACCCGCAGCCGTCGGTGCTCGCGCCCTACCTCGCCTACGCCGGCCAGACGCCCCCGGCGCTCGTGACGTCGAGCCCGCTGGCAGTGCTGTTCGACGCACCCACCCCGGCGCCCGCGGAGCCGTTCGACGACGTCGGGGTCGAGCTGCTGCTCGCCGTGGGACCGGCTGCGGGCCTGGACGACCCGCGGCACTTCGCGCCCCTGTCCGTCGACACGGTGGCTGCGGTCCTGACCGAGCTCGATCTCGCGCACGAGGACGGCCGGCCCGTGAGACCCCGCGAGCTCCTGGAGGACGGGACCCAGCTGTTCGCCGCTGACGGGACCGCCATGGTCGAGACCATCGCGACAGACGGTGCGTTGCGCGCACTGTCCGTCGAACCGGCCGGTGGTGGCACGGCCGCGTCCTGGGCGCGTATCGAGGACGGTTTGCGCCGGCTCGCCGAGTCCCTGGGTGGTCACCTGGCCTCGGACTCCGAAGGCTGGCCCGAACCGTAGGGCCGAGCTCCGGTCGCGATGGTCGCCCACCGGCGCACATGGCGACTGATGCTGCTCCCGGTGCGGCCGTGGCGGGCAGAAGTACCAGGCGCCCCGGCCGGTCGCGTCGCTCGTGCGCACGCGGGACCGGCCCCACGCACTACCGTCGGGTGCCGTGGACGTCCACCCCCAGCAGGCCACCGCCGCCGACGCGACGGCGATCCACGCGCTGCGGCGCTCCCTCGAGGACTGGATGGCCACCCGCGGCATCGACCAGTGGCCCGTCGGGTCCGTGCCGGCCGAGCGCATCGCGGCGCAGGTGGCCGACGGGCAGTGGTGGGTGGTCCGCGACGACGACGGGCTGCGGGGCGTCGTGCGCGTCGTCGCCACGGACCCCGAGTACTGGGGCGACGACGACGCGCCCGCCCTCTACGTCCACGGGCTCATGGTCGCCCGGCGGGCGGCGGGGACCGGGCTCGGGCGGGCGCTCGTCGAGTGGGTGGGCGAGCGTGCGCGCGCTGCCGGCGCGACGTGGCTGCGGCTCGACCACCGCGCGTCCAACCCGCACCTGGACGACGTGTACCGGTCCTGGGGGTTCGAGCCGGTCGGCGTCACCGACCGCCCGGGGTTCGAGGTGGTGCTCATGCAGCGCCCCGCGGCGCCGTGAGGCCGTGACCCGGCGTCGCGTTGAACGGATCGACCCGCTGCCTCGTCTACAGGTGGAGGGCCCCCGTCGGGGCGGCCGGCGGCGAGAGGGCAGGGCACGATGAACAAGCGGACGAAGGTGTGGGCAGGGGTCGGTGCGGGCGTGGTCGTGCTCGGGGTGGTGGCCGTGGCCGTCGGCCCCGGCCTGTACGCGGACTGGGCCAACAGCAACGCGCAGGCCGCGCCGACGCTCGAGGCGAGCGCCGCGGGCGGACCCGTGGCGGCGACGGACGGCACGTGGACCGTCGCGGACGGGTCGTTCGCCGGGTACCGCGTCGAGGAGGTGCTGCGCGGCGAGGACGTGACGGTCACCGGCCGCACCGAGGACGTGACGGGCTCCGTCACGGTCGAGGGCGGCAGCCTCACCGCGGCCGAGATCGAGGTCGACATGGCGAGCATCGCGACCGACGAGCCGCCGCGCGACAACTACTTCCGGGACCAGGCCGTGCAGGTCGGGACGTTCCCCACGGCGACGTTCACGCTCACCGAGCCCGTCGAGCTGGGTGACGGCGTCACCAGCGCGCAGCTCACGGGCGACCTGACGATCCGCGACGTCACGCAGGAGGTGACGGTCGACGCGCAGGTCGCCGGCAGCGGCGACGCGGTCCAGGTGGTGGGGTCGGTGCCGGTGACGTTCGCGGACTTCGGCGTCCAGGCGCCGTCGCTCGGGTTCGTGACGGTGGAGGACACCGGGGCCGTCGAGTTCGACCTGCGGCTGACGGCGTCCTGACGGCCGCGACGGTGCGACGGTGCGGGTGACCGGGGAGGTGCGGGCATGACGGCCGACCCCGACGCGCTGCTGCGTGCCACGCACGCGGCGCACGCCGACGCGCTGCACCGGTACGTCGCGCGCCTCACCGACGCGGCCCGCGCGCAGGACGTCGTGCAGGAGACCCTGCTGCGGGCGTGGCGTCACCCCGACGTGCTGACCCGCCCCGAGCCGTCCGTGCGGGCGTGGCTGTTCACCGTCGCCCGGAACCTCGTCGTCGACGACGCGCGCAGCGCCCAGCGCCGCCACGAGATGCCGTCCGACGCACCGCCGGACGCCGCCACCGGCGACGGCACCCAGGCCGTGCTCGACCGCTGGCTCGTCGCCGACGCGCTGGCGTCGCTCTCGGCGGACCACCGGGCGGTCGTCGTCGGCGCCTACTACGGCGGGCGCTCGGTCGCCGAGCTCGCGGCCGAGCAGGGCGTGCCGCCCGGCACCGTGAGGTCGCGGCTGCACTACGCGCTGCGCGCCCTGCGCCTCGCGCTGCAGGAGAGGGGAGTGACGTCATGACCGCCGACCCGTACCGCGAGTGGGACGCCGCGTACGTGCTGGGCGCGCTCGCACCCGCGGAACGCCGCGAGTTCGAGACGCACCTCGCCGGGTGCGACGCCTGCCGGGCGGCGGTCGGTGAGCTCGCCGGCATGCCTGCGCTGCTGGGCATGGTGCCGGCACAGGACGCCGCGGCCGTGCCCGCCGCGCCCGACCCCGCCGGAGACGTCGTCCCCCTCACCCGCCTCGCAGAGGCGGCGCGGCGGCGTCGGACGCGGGGTCGTGCAGCGCTCGCGGGTGCGGCCGCGGTGCTCGTCGTCCTCACGGGCGTCACGGCGTCCGCGGTCACCGCCGCCAGGGCGCCCGACCCGGTCGTGGTCGCGGCCGACGCGCGGACCGTCGCGCTGACGCCCGTGGGCGGCTCGGGGGTGACGGCCGACCTGACGCTCGCCGAGACGGGCTGGGGCACGCGCCTGGACTGGTCCTGCGCGTACGAGGCGGCCGAGCTCCCCGAGGGGGTCTACGAGCTCGTCCTCGTGGGCGGCGACGGGCAGCGGTCCGTCGTCGCGACGTGGACGAGCACGGGCGAGCGCACGGCCTCGGGCCTGGGCGCGTCGTCCGCGCTGCCGCTGGACGGGATCGAGCGCGTCGAGCTGGGGGTCGTAGGGCTGGACCGGCCGCTGGCGGCCGGCGACGTGTGACGCCGGGCCGTCCGGGCGACGTACCTGCCGGGACGCCGGAACCGGATCTGGACGACGCCCGAAGCGTCCGATAAGTTCCGCGCGTCACCGCGCGCCGGCACCGCCGCCCGCGTCGAGCGACCCGACCCAGCAGGGGGCACCCGTGCACGACCGTTCGTCCTCCCGTCGCCTCGCCACCGTGGTCCGCGCGCTCGCGGTCGGTGCGCTCACCGGCGCGCTCGCCCTCGTCCCGGGGGTCGCGCTGGCGCACGGCGGCGGCCCGTCGGGGCACGCGCCGCGTGCCGTGAACCACGCGCCCGACCGCCCCGCCGACGTGGGCACGTCGGGGCCCGAGTCGTCGTGCTCGTCGTCGACGGCCGCGGCCCTGCGGTCCGCGACGCCCACGCTGCGGGCGACGCTGTCGGACCCTGACGGCGACGCCCTGCGCGGCACGTTCCAGGTGCGCGACGGGCGGACGGGGCGTCTGCTGTGGTCGTCGCGCGCGACCGCCGCGCAGGCGTCGGGGTCGGCCCACGCGGTCCAGGTGCCCGAGGGGCTGCTGCGCGACGGTCGCGCGCACGAGTGGCGGGTGCAGGCGCGCGACGCCAAGGGCCGCACGAGCCCGGTCGTGCGGTGCCGCATCGCCGTCGACGTCACCGCTCCCGGGCTGCCGACGGTGGCACCGGTCGAGGGTGCGGGCGCCGTCTACGCCGAGGACGCCGTGGCCGGGGGCATCGGCGTCGCCGGGGACTTCCGGTTCGAGGCCCCGGGCACGGACGACGTGGCGGCCTTCCTCTACGCGTTCGACGGCGCACCCGCGCAGGTCGACGTCGTGCCGGGGGACGCCGGGGCGACGGTGACGTGGGTACCGACCTCCGCGGGACCGCACCAGCTCACGGTGCAGGCCGTGGACGTGGCCGGCAACGTGGGACCCGAGCGTCTCTACCGGTTCACGGTGACGGCTGCGCCGACGGCGCCGGCGGGCGCCCGCTGGCTCCTCGACGAGGGGCAGGGCCTGACGGCGACCGACACCCGCGCCGGCACGACCCTGACCCTGACGCCCTCGACCACGTGGGCCGACGGCATGGCCGCCGAGCTCTGGGGCACGACGACGGACCGCGCGCTGCTCCTGGACGAGGCGGACGACGGCGCGTCGACGGCAGGACCGGTCGTCGACACCACGGGCAGCTTCTCGGTCGCGACCGTCGTGCGGGTCGACGCGGACGGTGCGCCCGCGACGGTCGTCAGCCAGGACGGCGCCGCCGGTAGCGCGTTCACGCTCGGCACCAGCACCACCGCGTGCGACGAGGAGCTCACCACGTGCTGGGCGTTCGCGGTCGCGGGCACCGGCGGCGACACCGTCGTGGCGACGTCGACCGTCCCGGTGAGCGTCGGGTCCTGGTACGGCGTCTTCGGGGTGCGGGACGCGACGTCCGGTGTGCTGCGGGTCGACGTCTGCCACCTCGGCACCGTCGACGAGCCCGGGTCGCCCAGCTCCCTGACGGGTGCCGACGTGAGCCTGGACGTCGCGGCCGGGAGCGACGGGCCGTTCCGCGTCGGCACGGCGCAGGAGGGCTCGACGCCGTGGGTCGGCGCCGTCAGCGGCGTGCAGACCTGGGGCAGCGTCATCGACGTCACCCGCGAGCGGCTGATCTGCAGCGGCCGCATGTGAGTCGCGGCGCCGGCCGTCCCCGAGGGCCGGTTCGCCCCGGTGCCGTCAGGCCCCGTCGACCCGGGGGAGCGTGACGCCGCAGGCCTCGACGACCTGCCTCGCAACGGCCGCGAGGTGCCCGACCTGCGCGTCGTCGAGGCGGTCGAACACGCGGCGGCGCGCCTCGGCGACGTGCCCGGGCGCCGTCGCGACGACCTTGTCCCAGCCGGCGTCGGTGAGCGTGGCGAGCGTGGTGCGGCCGTCGGTGGGATCGGGGTGCCGGCGGATCCAGCCGCGCGCCTCGAGGCGCGCGACGATGCGTGACAGGTGGGACAGGCTGACGTCGGCGCGCGCGGCGAGGTCGCGCATCCGGTGGGTGCGGTCCGGTGCCATCGAGAGCCACGAGAGCACGTGGTACTCGGCCAGCGAGATGCCGGCGTCGCGCTGCAGCTGCGTGTCCAGGGCGTGGGGCAGGTGGGTGGTGAGCGCGCTGAGCGCGATCCAGGCGTTGGTCTCGTCGGTGCTCAGCCAGCGCGGCTCGTCGTCCACCATGCGGTCAGGTTACGTGCCACGGGAAGTGATCCCGGCGCCAGACTCAGTACCGCCAGTGCGCCATGTCGCCCTGGTAGGTGGTGTGGACGCGGGGTGACAGCAGCGTCGACGGCACCGCGTCACGCTCCGGCAGGTCGCCGGGCAGGCGCGTCGTCGCGCCCAGCGAGGACGCGTCGTGGAACCGCAGCCCGTCGGGCAGGGGTGCGGCCGTCAGCAGCGACGACGCCCCGCCTGGCAGGCTCAGCGCGAACCCCCACTCGCCGAACGACGGGACGTTCACGCTCAGCGGCACGACCGTGCGGCCGGGGGCGCCCGCCTCCATCGTGGCGACCACCTGCCAGAACGCGTGCGGCGTGAAGTACGTCGACGTGGCCTGCGTGGCCATCACGCCCCCGGGCCGCAGGCGGGCGGCCACGGCCGCGTAGAACTCCGCCGAGTACAGCTTGGCCACCCGCTCGTTCGACGGGTCGACCAGGTCGACCAGCACGGCGTCGAACGTCGCGTCCGTGCCGCGCACCCAGCCGAACGCGTCGGCGTTGACCACCGTGACGCGCGGGTCGTCCAGGGAGCCCTCGTTCAGGTCGCGGACCAGGCGGTTGGTCCGTGCCAGCTCCGTCACCGCGGGGTCCAGGTCGACCACCACGACCTCGCGCACCGACGGGTACCGCAGCACCTCGCGTGCCAGCAGCCCGTCCCCGCCGCCCAGGATCGCGACGGACGCCGGCGCCGCCACCGACGTGAGCGTCGCGTGCGCGAGGGTCTCGTGGTACCGCGCCTCGTCGGCCGACGAGAACTGCAGCTGGTCGTCCAGGTACAGCCGCACGTCGCCCTGGTAGTCCGTCACGACGAGCTTCTGGTACCTCGACGTCGTCGCCGCGACCACGGGGTCCTCGTACAGACGCGTGCTCAGCGCGGCCTCCACACCCGACGAGACGGCGAACACCGCGACGAGCGCCACCAGTGCCGACGCCGTCGACCACGTCCACCGCGGCTGGTGCCCCATGCGGGCCAGCATGAACAGCGCGACGCCGACGTTGAGGATCGCCACCGCCAGGGCCGTGCGGACCAGCCCGAGGCCCGGCAGCAGGACGAACGGGAACAGCAGGGACGCGAGCAGCGCCCCCAGGTAGTCCACCGCCAGCACCTTCGACAGCAGCGCGACCGACTCGTCACGCCCGTGCTCCTTGAGCAGCGCGACCAGCAGCGGGATCTCGACGCCGATGCCCACGCCGATCGCGAGCGACAGCAGCACGAACACCGGCCAGTACAGCGACGTCGCCCCGTACGCCCAGAACAGCACGAGCACCGACGCGCCGCCGACGAGGCCCAGCGCGAGCTCGTTGCGCGCGAACGCGATGCCCGACGGGCCGGGCAGGTGCGGGGCGAGCAGCGACCCCAGCCCCATGCCGAACAGCGTGACCCCGGTCGCCACCGAGAACGCGACGACCGAGTCGCCGACCAGGTACGAGGCGGCGGTGCCGAGGATCAGCTCGTAGACGATGCCGCCGACGGCGACGAGCAGTGCCGCCGCGAACACCGTGGGTCGGTCCATCGTCCGGCCGGCCGCCCGTCCGCGGAGGGCGGCCACGGGCTGCTCGTCGACGTCCACGGCGCCCCTCAGGAGCTGATGGTGCCCGCGATGATGATGCCGATCGCGACCGCGACGCCGGCGATGAGGATGCCGAAGGCGGTGTTGTGCTCGTCGACCAGCTCGCGGTGCAGGTTCAGCTTGAACAGCTTGTTCACGACCACGATCGTGAGCAGCAGCAGGACGATGCCGAGCACCGAGTAGACGATGGTCGACAGCAGGTCGGTGATCACGCGTGGTTCTCCTTGGTCGTCGTGCCGGTCCGGTGTGCGGTGGTGCTCACTTGCCGAGGCCCCCGCTTCCGAAGACGGACCGCCGCACGCAGTCCTGCTCGGTGGTGACCGTGCCGTCCGCGGCGACGACGGTGCGGGGCGTGCAGGTCTCGGTGCCGGAGCCGCAGGACGTCGTCATCCACCCGAGGCCGAGCACGAGGGCGAGACCCACCAGGACGCCCTTGAACGTCAGGCCGCCGGGCGCGACGCGCTTGCCGAAGTGCTCCTTCTGGCCGGCGGTGTCCAGCACGGTGCCGTGGTAGACGTCGAGCACGCGCTCGTCGAAGCGCTCGACCGACAGGACGAACCCGTCACCCTGCAGCTCGGCGTACGCGACCGGCTGCCCCATCTGCAGGTCGTACGTGAACGCGCCCGCGAGGTGCTGGATCGTCCCGACGCCGACCTCGCCGACCGTGACCGGGTGCTGGTGCCCGCCGAACGTCACGACCAGCTGCTGGCCCTCGCTCAGGTGCGCGGGCTCGAGGTGCTCGGTGACGTGCACCGGCCGGTAGAGCGTGACCTTGCGGGTGTAGTGGTCGTACTCCACCCAGAAGTCGAGGTTCTCGTAGCCGAGGACCTCCCACTCCTCCCAGTAGTACGTCGTGCGGTCCTCGGGGTCCCACTCGCCGTACACGACCACGCCGTGCGGCAGCGACCGCCACGGCGGCGTGCCGATCAGGTGCGTGCCCAGCCGCATCCGGGCCCGGGGGCGCGTCACGCGTCGGCCATCGTGCGGGCGAGGACGGTGCCGTGCCACGCGTCGGCGAGGGCCGTGCGCGTGCGCTCGACGAACCCGGCCGGCGGGCGGCGGCACGTCGTCAGGGTCACGTAGGCGGTGCCGTGCTCGGGCCAGGTGTGCACGGCCACGTGCGACTCCGCGAGCAGGATCGCCACGCTCAGGCCCTGGGGTGCGAAGCGGTGGACCGCGTCGGAGCCGACGGGGTGCAGGCCGGCGTCCGCGACGAGGCCGGTCAGCGCCGTGCGCACGACGTCCAGGTCGTCGAGCAGCGCGGGGCGGGCCGACGCGACGTCGAACACGTACACGTGGTTGCGGTGCACGGGGCGGCGCGCCTCCTGCTGCTCGGGCGCCGGGGCGCGGGGGACGCTGCAACGTACCCGAGCCCACCAGGTGCGGCGCCGCGTGTCGCGGGTCGCACGCCCGGGTTCACCCGGGCGGTCCCCCGCGCAGGTCAGCCAGCGAGCAGCCGCGTCGGCACGGGCGTCTCCACGGCGCCGTCGACGCCCTGGTGGACCCGGTACGCGCTCGCCCCGCGCGCCTCGCCGACCGCCTCCACGAGCTCACCGCCGCGCCACAGCAGGGCGACGCCGTCGTCGGCGGCGTAGCCGTCGGGCAGCGCGCCCGTGCCGACCCACCGCAGGTACGTCTCGCGCCTGCCGGGCTCACCGCGGTAGTGCGGGCACGCCGACCCGCGCAGCAGGCCGAGGCCGTCGCGCAGCGGCGCGTACGGTCCGAAGGAGTCGGTGCTGGACGCCTCGAACCAGCAGTTCATGCCGGCCGAGATCCCGGCGAGCACGGTCCCACGGCGCGCCGCCTCGGCGAGCAGCTCGGGCAGGCCGTGCAGCCGCCACACCGCCAGCAGGTTCGCCGTCG
This sequence comes from Cellulomonas wangsupingiae, assembly GCF_024508275.1. Taxonomy (NCBI): domain Bacteria; kingdom Bacillati; phylum Actinomycetota; class Actinomycetes; order Micrococcales; family Cellulomonadaceae; genus Cellulomonas; species Cellulomonas wangsupingiae. The sequence continues at coordinate 3,961,833 of NZ_CP101989.1, read as the reverse complement.
ACCCGCCGCCGACGTACACGACGTCCTGCTCGAGGACGTCGTCGAGCCGGTCCAGCGGGATCGCGCCGTCCGGCCCGTTGCCGAACAGCGCGAGCACGGACGTGCGGGCACGACCGTCGAACGCGGCCACGAAGCGTTCGACGTACGACGCCGCGTCGCCGCTCGCGGTGCCGACGAAGCAGACCCGCGGGGTGTCGCGGCCGGTCAGGCCCAGCAGGAAGTCGTCGATCGAGCCGGCGTCCGCGACCTCCGGCATGGAGAAGCCGCCGCCGCCGATGGTCAGGACGGTCCCGTCGAGTCGCGTCATGCGTCACGACCGTAGAGCAGGCGGACCGACCGGTCGTCCGCATTCCGTCCGGCATCCGGGACGCCACCGGGTACCGTGTTGCGGTCGCGAGGCCGTCCGGCCCCGCAACCACCGGCCGCACGGCGCGACACCCCGTCCCGGCCGCCCCGAGCACCGCCCACGCCGGTGGGCGCCGCCGCACCACGGAGGATTGATGACCTACGAGCTCGTGCTCTTCGACCTGGACGACACTCTCGCGCCCTCGAAGAGCAAGGTGCACCCGCAGATCGTCGACATGATCGTCGCGCTCACCCGCGTCGCGCAGGTCGGCATCATCTCCGGCGGCCGGTTCGAGCAGTTCGACGCCCAGCTGCTGTCGTCGGTCGACGACACCGCGGCCCTCTCCCGCCTGCACGTGCTGCCGACGTGCGGGACGCGCTACCTGGTGCACGACGGCGCCGCATGGGCCGAGGTGTACAGCGAGCCGCTCACCGAGGACGAGTCCGCCCGCGCCGCCGCCGCCGTCGAGAAGTCGGCGCGCGAGCTGGGGCTGTGGGAGGAGAACACCTGGGGGGACCGCATCGAGCTGCGCGGCAGCCAGGTGACGTTCTCCGCCCTCGGTCAGGAGGCCCCCGTCGACGCGAAGGCCGCCTGGGACCCGGACGGCGCGAAGAAGGAGAAGCTGCGTGCGGCCGTCGCCGAGCAGCTGCCCGACCTCGAGGTCCGCTCCGGCGGCTCGACGTCCGTCGACATCACCCGCAAGGGCATCGACAAGGCGTACGGCGTCAACCGGCTGCTCGCGCGCCTGGGCCTGGAGCCGACGCAGGCCGTGTTCTTCGGCGACCGCCTCGACGAGGGCGGCAACGACTACCCGGTGATCTCGACGGGCGTGCCGTGCGTCGCGGTCGAGGGCTGGGAGGACACGCCCGCCAAGGTGCGCGCGGCCGTGCCGGAGGCGTTCGCCTGACGTACCCCAGGATGCGACCGTGCGGGGTCGTCGTCGCTCTGCGACGGCGACCCCGCACGTCCGTCGGGTGTCAGGCGGGGCCGGTGGTCGCCGGCTCGACCCACCGGGGGGTCCCGCAGCGGCGCACGGCGTAGCGGTCCACGACGTGCTCGAGCAGCGCCGCGCGCAGGCGGACGCCGGCGGTGGTGACGCGGTGCGCGACGTCCGCGGGGACGTCGCGGTACTCGTACTCGGCCCAGCTGCCCCCCGAGACGGACGTGAGACGGACCGTCAGGGTGCCGGACGCGGCGTCGTGGCGGGCGGCGCGGGGCCGCAGGGCGGAGGACGTACGGAACACTCCTCCACCTTGGGCCGTCCGACGGCACCGTCCGTGGTCAGGAGGTCCTAGGGCCGGCGGACTGTGCAGCGTCCGGGACGCCAGTCGTCCCGAACGCTGCACGGTGTCACCGCCGCGGACGCACCACCCCCGCGCTGCCGCCGCCGCGGCGCTCAGGCTCGGCGACGGCCAGGAACCTGCCCCGGTCCAGCACCTCGATCGCCGCCGCCGCCCCGATCTCCGGGGTGTCGGCGAAGACGTGCCCGAGGGCCTCGAGGCCGGCGCGCGGGAAGCCCGGCTCCGCCTGGATCGACGTGCCGTTGCGGGGCGTCGCACGCGGGGCCGCGACCGCCTGGTCGAGCGGCATGCCGAGGTCCAGGCGGTTCACCAGCGTCTGCAGCACCGTGGTGATGATCGTCGCGCCACCCGGCGACCCCAGGGCGAGCAGCGGGCGGCCGTCCTGCAGGACGATCGTCGGGGCCATCGAGCTGCGCGGGCGCTTGCCCGGCCCGGGCAGGTTCGGGTCCGCGCCGCCCTGCGTGTCGGTGAAGCTGAAGTCCGTCAGCTCGTTGTTGAGCAGGAACCCACGCCCGGGCACGACGATCCCGTTGCCTCCGGTGGACTCGATCGTCAGCGTGTACGCCACGACGTTGCCCCACCGGTCGGCCGTCGTCAGGTGCGTCGTCGACGTGCCCTCGGGGGTCTCGGTGGCCGCGTCGCCGCCCGGGGCGCACGGCTCGTACGGCCCGTACGTCCCGTCGGGGACTCCGGGCGCGACCGGCTTGGGCAGCGCCGCCGCCGGGTCGATGAGGCACGCGCGCTCGGCCGCGAAGCCGTCGGACAGCAGCTCGTCGAGCGGCACGTCGACGAAGGCGGGGTCGCCGACCCAGCGGTTGCGGTCGGCGAACGCGAGGGCCGCCGCCTCGACGTAGTGGTGCAGCGCCTGCGTCTCGTCGAGGGCGCCCAGGTCCACGGTCTCGAGGATGTTCAGCGCCTCGCCCACCGTCGACCCGCCGGACGACGGCGGGGCCATGCCGTACACGTCGAGGCCCCGGTAGGTGACGAGCGTGGGGTCGCGCGGCACGACCTCGTACGCGGCGAGGTCGGCCGGCTGGAGCAGCCCGGGCCGCACGACGCGTGTGCTGCCGGGAGCGACGGGCGGCGCCTGCACCGTGTCGACGATCTCCCGCGCGAGCGGGCCCGTGTAGAGCGCGTCGACGCCGTGGCGCGCGAGGAGCCGGTACGTGCGCGCGAGGTCCGGGTTGCGCAGCACCGACCCGACGCGGGGCACGGACCCGCCCGGCAGGTACAGCGCGGCCGTCGACGTGAAGTCGGCGAACCGGTCCGCGTTCGCCTCCGTCTGCTCGGCGAACGTCCGGTCCACGACGAACCCGCGCTCCGCGACCCGCGTCGCGCCGGCCAGCGCGTCGCGCAGGCTGAGCGTGCCCCAGGTGTCGAGGGCGGCCTGCCACGTCGCCGGGGTCCCCGGCACGCCGACCGACAGGCCGGACGTCACCGCCTCCTCGGGCGGGATCGCGACGCCGTCCTCGACGAACGCGTCGCTGCCCATCGCGGCCGGTGCGGTCTCGCGCCCGTCGAGCGTCTGCACGCTCCCCGTCGCGGCGTCGTAGACGACGAGGAACCCGCCGCCCCCGATGCCGGCCGAGTACGGCTCGGCGACACCCAGGGTCGCGGCGGCGGCCACCGCGGCGTCGACGGCGTTGCCGCCGCGGCGCAGCACGTCCAGCCCGACGCGCGTGGCGTCCGGGTCGACCGTCGCCACGGCACCGCCGGTGCCGACCGCGACGGGCACCTTGGCGGGTGGCCGCCCGTGGTGCCCGCCGCGTCCGTCCGGCCCGGACCCGTCGAGGCCCGCACCGTCGATCTCGTCACCCACCCCGGGCGGTGCGGCATCACCGGGCAGCGCGCCCGCACTGAGCGCGAACGCGGCGGCGACGACGACGAGCGGACGGGCGAGCGTGGACGTGCGCATGGCGGCCCCCTGGTGGTGCGGACGTCAGGAGTCCGTCCTACCACCGGGCGCACTGCCGGGCACAGGGTGCGCCCGTCAGACACCTTGCCCCGGGGTGCGTGACTGGATTGCACTCTCACGCCAGTCAGGGGGTGAGAGTGCAATCCGGTGCACTCCCACGCCAGTCAGGGGGTGAGAGTGCAATCCAGTGCACTCCCACGCCAGTCAGGGGGTGAGAGTGCAATCCGGTGCACTCCCACGCCAGTCAGGGGGTGAGAGTGCAATCCAGTTCGCGGGGTGGGTGACTGGATTGCTCTCTCACGTCGGCTTGGGGCGGGTGGCTGGATTGCACTCCCACGCCAGTCAGGGGGTGAGAGTGCAATCCAGTCGGGTCAGGCGCAGGTGGCCGTCAGGCCCTGGCCCTGGCCCGTGCCCTGGAAGCCGAACTCGGTGGTCTGGCCGGCGCCCACCGACCCGTTCCACGGTGCGTTGGTGAAGCGGACGGTCCCGCTCGTGCCGCTGCTCACCGAGTTCCACGCGTTGCTGACGCCCGCGCCCGCGGGCAGCGTCACGGTGGTCGTCCAGCCGTTGAGCGACGACGAGCCTGCGGTCAGCCTCACCGTGGCGACGAACCCGCCGTTCCACTGGTTGAGCGACACCGTTGCCGTGCAGCCGCCGGGAGGCGGCGTCGGGGTCGGGCTGGCGGTCGGGGTGGGGCTGACGGTCGGGGTCGGGCTGACGCTCGGGGTCGGGCTGACGCTCGGCGTGGGGCTGGTGCTCGGCGTCGGGCTGGCGGTCGGGGTCGGGCCGTCGCTCAGCGTCGGGGTGGTCCAGTCGGCCCACTGCGACAGGCTGCCCGCGGCACGGCTCGAGATGCGCATCTGCCCCGTCGAGGACCCGGTGCCCAGCAGGAACTTCTGGATGTTCTGCTGCAGCGGCGTGCGCCACTCCGAGCGGTTCGCGCAGTGCGAGCCGTCGGCCACGTCGGACCAGTAGGTGATGTTGCCGCCCGCGCCGAGCGCCTTGTAGATCTCGGCACCGCCCAGCGCCGCGACGCTCGCGGAGCGCGGACCGAGGTTGGCGATGTGCGGGTTGTCCATGATGAACAGCCCGCGCGGTGCGACCAGCCCGACGAGCTGGTGGGTGTCGACCGGCAGGTTGTTCGGGTTGCCGGTGTACGACCCGAACGCGTCGCCGAACCACGGCTGCTCGCCGTACGCGCTGCTCAGCGACTGGGCGCCCTCACCGGCGATGCCGCGGAAGATCGGCACGCCCGCCGTCCCGGACTCGATCGGCATGGTCAGCGCGATGCGCTGGTCGAACGCCCCGGCGACGATCGCGCCCTTGCCGAAGCGCGAGCACCCCGTGACGCCCGTCGCGTCGCCCTTGAGGATCGACGCGCCCGACGCCTCGATGACGTCGATGATGCGGCTGACGCCCCACGCCCAGGCCATGAGCAGGCCGGTCTGGCTGTTCGAGCCGTAGATGTCGTAGAACGCGCCCTGCTTGTTGGCGCGGCCGGTGCCCTCCTTGCCGACGACGTAGGGATCGAAGCTGATGACCGCTGCCCCGGCGCTGCGGATGGTCGCGGTGTCCGCACCGAAGCCCCCGTACACGACGACGGCCGGGTGGGGCCCGTTGCCGCTGGGCAGCGACACGTTCGCGGAGAAGCTGGTGGAGCGGCCGTTCTGGGAGACGTTGACCGTGATCCGGGAGCTGGTGACGCTGCCGGTCACGGTCGCCGGCTTGGCGGGCTTCTGGCCGTAGACGTGCTGCTCCATCAGGCGCCTGGTCTGCTCGCGCTGGCAGCGCCAGTCGGCCTTGCTGGTGATGCGGGTGCCGTCCGCGCGCCGGAACGGGTCGGGCAGTCGCGAGCTCGACGCCGCGGCGGGCAGCGACGGGAGGACGCAGTCGGCCCCGACGTTCTCGACGGGCTCGACGAACGGGGCGGCCTGGGCGGGTGCGGCGTGCGGGACGACGACGGCGGCGGCCGCGAGTGCGAGCGACGCGACGACGACGACGGCGGGGCGGGACTTCGAGCGGCCCGTGGTTCTCACCGGGTCTCTCCCTCCGTGCGAGTGGGGGGAGCCGGGTGCTCGACGTCGACGTCGACGGGTCCGAGCGGCGCTGCTCCCAGGGTCGATCGCCACTGTGCAAAGGTTTTCCATGACCGGTCAACGCGCCTAAACCCTTAGCGGAAGACGGCAACGCCGTTGCCGTTCCCAGCGGGCGCCGCAGGGGGTCCGGAGCGACCTGCGCGGGCTCGGTGGGTGCGTCCTCAGCCGGCCGGCTGGCCGGCCAGCAGCCACCGGACGGCGCGCGTCGCGCCGTGGCCGGCGGCCCGCGCGGCCGCCCTGGCGACCCGCCCTCGGCGGGGCAGCCCCAGCGCGTCGGTGGCCCAGACGGGCAGGGACTCGACCGCGGCGGCGGCCAGCGCGTCGTAGCCGGGGCGCAGCGTCCGCGGCATCGGTGGCTCGTGCAGCAGGAACTGCGCGGCGTCGAGCGCGGCCGGCGTCGCGCGCAGCACCGGTCGGTACCCCTCGACGGCGGCCGTCAGGCCGGCCGCCGTCTCCGGCACGTCGACGGCCCCCAGCGCGCGCCCGATGCGGGCGGCCTGTGCCGCGTACTCGTCGGCCCGCGCCGGGCTCAGCGGGTGCGCACCGTACCGGGTGTGCGCGACCAGGAAGCTCTCGATCTCAGCCACGTGCACCCAGCGCAGCAGGTCGGGGTCGTCGGCCGCGTACGCGATCCCCTCGGGGGTCACGCCGCGCACCCGCCCGTGGATCGTGCGGATCGCGTCGACGGCCGCCTGCGCGTCGTCGGCCGTGCCGAACACCGTCGTGGCGAGGAACGTGCTGGTGCCCGCCAGCCGGCCCCACGGGTCCTCGCGGAAGTCCGAGTGGCTCGCGACCCCCGCCATCGCCGCCGGGTGCAGCGACTGCAGCAGCAGGGAGCGCAGCCCACCGACGAACATCGAGGCGTCGGCGTGCACGACCCGCACCGCCGCGTCGGGTCCGAACCACCGCGGGCCCGGACGCCCGTGGATGCGCTCGCGGCTGCGGTGCCCGTGCGGTCCGGCGACGCGCAGGAAGAGCGCGTCGCCCGAGCGGGCGCGCCAGCGTCGGACCGGTTCGGCGAGCGTCACGGACCCACGGTACGTACCCGGGCGCGGTCCGCCACCGGAGCCCCGGCGCCCCGCGGCCGCCCGGTGCGGACGCGCCCGGACCCGTGCCCGCCCGATGAGTCCGGCGGTCCGGGACGGTCGGTGAAGCCAGGGCCGCGCCCGCGGCCGAGACCAGGAGGACGACATGGAGACGACCCGCACCGACCTGCCCACGGTCCGCATCGCGGCGGTCCGCGCGACCGTGCCGACGTCCGGGCTGACGGCGTTCTACGACACCGCCTACACGCGGGTCGCACAGGCGGCCGAGCGCGAGGGGTGGACCATCGCGGGTCCGGCGCTCGGCTGGTACAACGGCATGCCGACCGACACGGCCGACCTCACGGCCGGGTTCGCGGTCGAGGGCGCGGACACCGGTGCGGCGTCGGACGGCGTCCAGGTCGTCGAGCTGCCCGGCGGCGACGCCCTCGTCGTCACGTACACCGGGCCCTACGACGGTCTGCCGGACGCGTGGGCCGGCGTCGAGCAGGAGCGCGCGGCGCTCGGCGTCGACGGCCGCGGTGACTTCTGGGAGGAGTACGTCACCGACCCGTCGCCCGACGGCGACCCGAACGCGAACGTCACCCGCCTCGTCCTGCCGCTGCGGGTGGGGGCCTGAGGGACGTCGACGGCGTGGTGAAGCTCCTGCTGAGGAGGTGGGCCGACGAGATCGGCATCCCGGCCGACGCCATCGACGACCGGACCGCCCTCATGGTCGTCGACGGCACGACCGAGGTGGTCTCCGAAGGGCGGTGGCACCGGTTCGACGGGTGATCGCCCGGGCGGCGGGGCGTCGCAGCCTCAGCCCGCGCCGCCGGTCGTCCCCTCGGTGAGGCCGATCTCGTTGCCGTCCGGGTCGACGAACGCGGCGTACCAGCTGGTGGCGTCGATCGCGGTCCGCGGCAGGCGCACCTGCCCGCCGAGCTGCGTGACCTGAGCCAGCACGTCGTCGATCGAGTCCACCTCGACGTAGCTGCGGGGTGCGGTGAACCCCTCGCCGCGGGGGGCGAGCCCGCCCCCGCCGACCTGGTTCGGCGCGGACCACATCGGGTAGCCCTCGAAGCCGGCGACCTCCTTGATGTCCCACCCGAACAACGTCGCGTAGAACCGGGACGCCGCCTCCATGTCGCCGACGGGGATGTCGATGTGCGTGATGTCGCCGTGGGCCATGGCGTCCTCCTCGGTCCCGGGGCGGCCGGTCGGCCACCCGGTCCGTCCACCCTAGAAGTGACCTGTGACACACGTCCGGCACGCTCGCGCGGGACTCCGGGGCGCCCGGCCGGTGTACGTTCACGACCGGTCGACGCTCCTGGAGGGTGTCGGCACCCGACGACGCGAGGGCGGAAGGACGGCGATGACGATGCTGCTGCTGCCGGCGCCCCACGAGGCGTGTGACGGGTCGTCCGCGGCGCCGTCCGCACCGTCGGCGCTCGCGGGCGCGACGACCTGGGTCCCCTGCGCGGCGCACCCCGGCGCCCAGCTGCGCCACCTCGACGGGCCGTGCCGGTGCTTCTTCGGCGGCCCGCCGCCGGAGTTCCCGCCGTCGGGCGGCACCCCGGCCTGACCGTCGGTCCGCGCGCCCCGCGCAGGACCCGAGCGACATCAGGTGGGGAACGACTCCGCGAACGCCACGACGGCCGACGCGATCCCGGTGCCGATCGCTCCGACGAGGGCGATCGCGGCGAGGATCAGCGTGACCGTCGCCCAGGTCGTGCGGCCCTGGCGCCGGGGCGTGACGTCCGTCGGGTCGGCCGGGTCCACCCACACGGTCCCGTCGAACGTGTACGGCACCCCGGGCGCGTTGACGAGCCACATGTAGATCGTCGCGCGCAGCGGGGTGCCGTCGGGCGCCGGGTACTCGACGTGCAGCACGTCGCCCGCCCCCGCGTAGGTCTGGGAGACCAGGGTCGCGGGCACCCGGACGCGGCGCACGCCGCGCGCGCGGCGCAGCCGTCGGAACCCCACGACGGCCAGCAGCACGGCGATCACGAGGAGCACGACGCACGCCAGCGCGAGGACGACGGAGACGGACACGCGCACACGGTAGCGGTGCGGTCGCCCCGCCCCCGGACCGGCGGCGCCGTCCGGCGGGGTGAGGTGTCAGGGCTGCGGCGGGTCCTCGCCGACGAGACCGTCGACCGCCTCCCGGAAGAGGTCGGCGTGGCCGAGATGGCGGGCGTACTCGGCGTTGAGGTCGACCAGCACGCGGCGGCGGTTCGGGCGTCCGTCCGTCCACTCGATCCCCGCCGGCTCGTCGAGGCCGCCGTCCGCGGACACACGCGACCAGACCTCACGGGCCCGCTCCACCGCGGCCTGCCACCCGGCGTACAGCTGCGCCGGGGTGTCGTCGGCGGCGGAGCGCCAGTCCCAGTCCGGCCAGTCGTCGGGCGTCGTGCGGTTCCACGGATCGCCGTACCCGCCGATCCCGAGCCAGCGGACGACCATGTCGTCCTCGACGAGCGTCATGTGCTTGACCAGGCCGCCGAGCGTCATCGCCGACGGCGGGAACGCGCGGTTCAGGGCCGCGGCGTCGAGCCCGCCGACCTTCCACGCGAAGGTGGCGCGCGAGCGCTCGAGCATGAACAGCAGCAGGTCCACCTCGCCCGCGTCGAGCGCGGGCTCGTCGATGGTCGTGCTCAGGGCCGGCGGGGCCGGCGGGGTGGTGTCGGTCATGGCAGCGACCGTAGGGTCGGTACCGGACGATCCGCTGCCGGTTCCTTCTCCGGCTTTCGTGTGCCGAGACCTCCGGGCGGCGACATGACGACCGACACGAGCCCGACGTCGCGCGCGCTGCTCGCGCTGGCCGAGCTGCAGGCGAACCCGGGCCTCACCGCCGCGGGGCTCGCCGCGTCGCTCGGCGTGTCCGAGCGTGCGGCCAGGCGGTACGTCGCCCTCCTGCGCGAGGCCGGCGTCCCGGTGACGTCGGTGCGCGGGCCGTACGGCGGGTACCGCGTCGGCCGTGGCGTGCGGCTGCCGCCGCTGGTGTTCGGTACCGACGAGGCGTTGGGCCTGGTCATGGCCGTGCTCGACGGGCACCACGACGTGCGCGACCGCGCCGACCCCGTCGCCTCCGCGCTCGACAAGCTGCTGCGCGCGCTGCCGGAGCCGGTCGCCGCCCGGGCGGCGGCGGTGCGCCGGGCCACGGCCGCGGCACCGGACCGGTCGGCGGCACGCCCCGACCCTGCCGTCACCGCGACCCTCGTGCAGGCGTGCGCCGACCACCGGCCGGTACGGGTGCGGTACCGCTCGGAGTCCGGCCGCGAGTGGGACGCCGACGTCGACGCCTGGGCGGTCGTCGTACGGCACGGGCGCTGGTACCTCGTGTGCCGCCGCCGCGACGACGAGGGCGTGCGGACGTACCGGGTGGACCGCGTGCTCGCCGTCCTGCCGCTGCCGGGCACGTCGGCGCCCGCACCGGACGTCGACCCCGTCGCGCTCCTGGAGGAGCACCTCGCGCAGGGGTGGGAGTACGGGGTCGACGTGCTGGTGGAGGCGTCGCTCGACGCCGTCGCGCGCGAGCTGCCGGGCGGCCTGGGGCACCTGGAGGCGGTCGACGCGACGACGACGCGGCTCGTCGGGTCGACCAGCAGCCCGGTCTGGTACGCCCAGCAGCTCGCGGCCGTCCCGGTGCCGTTCCGCGTGGTCGGGGGGCCCGAGCTGCGGGCGTGCGTGCGCGACGTCGCGGCGCGGCTCGCCGCGGCGGTCGGCGTGGGGCGGGAGCCGGCCCCGCCGGCCGACCGCTGACCCGGCCGACGTCAGCGCCACCCGATCGTGGTGTATCAGCGACCGCCGGCCCGGCTCCTGGGTGACGGGTGCGAGGGCCGCGCCCGGTGAGGAGAGCGCCCGTGGACCTGCCGCACCCGGCCCGCGAGGTGACGTCGACGTCCGTGCCGACGCGCGTGGACGGCCTCGCCGACGCCCTGGACGGCCTGGTCCCCGTGCACCGGCCGGGGACGCCGGAGCACGCCGCGCTGTCCGCGGCCGTCAACCCGGCCCGGCCCCGCCGGCCCGCGCTCGTCGCGGCGCCCCGCACGCCCCAGGAGGTCGCGCACGTCGTCCGCCTCGCCGGTGAGCACGGCGTGCGCGTCGGGGTGCAGGGCACGGGGCACGGCAGGTCGGCGCCGCTCGACGACGCCGTGCTCGTCTCGACGGTCGAGCTCGACCACCTGACGGTGCTGCCCGCGCTGGGCCGCGCCCACGTCGGCGCGGGCGTGCGGTGGGCGCAGGTGGTGGCGGACGCCGCGCGGTACGGGCTGGCGCCGGTGTGCGGGTCGGCGCCGTCCGTCGGCGTCGTCGGCTACCTGACGGGCGGCGGGCACGGCCCGCTCGCGCGGACGCTGGGGGTGTCGTCGGACCGGGTGCTGGCCCTCGACGTGGTCACGGGCGACGGCGTCCTGCGGCGGGCCACGCCGGTCGAGGAGCCCGACCTGTTCTGGGGCCTGCGCGGGGGGCGCGGCGCGCTGGGTGTCGTCGTCGCGGTCGAGCTGGAGCTGGTCGACCAGCCGACGCTGTACGGCGGTGCCCTGTGGTCCGCAGACGTCGAGCGCGTCGTCCACGCGTGGGCCGCCTGGGCGCCGGGGCTGCCGGCGCAGGCCTCGACGTCGCTGGCCGTGATGCGGTTGCCCGCTCTGCCCGGGGTCCCCGAGGCGCTCGCGGGCCGCACGACGGTCGCCGTCAGGTTCGCGTGGACCGGCGATCCCGAAGCGGGGGCGTCCGTGCTCGCCCCGCTGCGCGCGGTGGCGCCGCTGCTCGAGGACACCGTCGCCGTCATGCCGTACGCGGCGATCGGGTCGATCCACGGGGACCCGGACGCCCCGGTGCCCGTCCACGAGTCGCACCTGCTGCTGGAGGACCTGGGGCCGGAGGCGTCCGAGCGGCTGGTGGAGCTGGTCGGTCCGGGGTCACCGTGCGCGCAGGTCGTCGTCGAGGTGCGGCACCTGGGGGGCGCGGCGTCCCGGCAGCCGACCGTCCCGGACGCCGTGCCGTCGCGCGCGGCGGCGTGGTCGCTGTTCACCGTCGGGATGGCGCTGCCCGCGACGGTGGACGCGGTCGCCGCCGACGCCGCTCGCATCGCTGCGGCCCTCGCGCCGTGGACGCGGCCCGGAGGGCTGCCCAACTTCACGCCCGGCGACGGCCCGGGCTGGGCGGAGCGGGTCTACCCGCCGCCGACGCGCCACCGGCTGGCCGAGGTGTCCCGCCGCTACGACCCCGACGGCGTCCTGCTCGCGGCCCACGCGTTCCGCACCCCCTGACGCCCGACCGGCCCACGTCAGAGCGGTGGCCGGAGCGTCGCCGCGGCCGCGGTGCGCAGTGCGGCCGCGACGGCGTCCAGCGCCTCGGTGCGCAGCGACCACTGCTGCCAGTGCAGGGGCACGTCGACCGCGTCGTCGGTCAGCCGGACCAGTCGTCCGGCCCGTTCGTCGTCGTCGGCCTGCCCGCCCGGCAGCATGCCCCACCCGAAGCCCAGGCGGACGGCCGCGGCGAAGTCCGCCGACGCCGGCACGAGGTGGCGCGGGGGGCGGGCCGGGTCGACGCGGCGGCGGCGCAGCCAGCGGTCCTGCAGCCGGTCGGCGGCGTCGAACACGACGACGGGCGCGACGGCGAGCGCCGCCGGCCGGATCGCGTCGCCCCGTGCACCGGCGAACCACCGGTCGGCGAACTCCGGCGTCGCCATCGGCCGGTAACGCATGACGCCCAGCGGCTCGACGGTGCACCCCTGGACGGCGACGGCCTGCGACGTGACGGCGCCCATGACGGACCCGTCGCGCAGCAGGTCGGCGGAGCGGTCCTGGTCCTCGCGGACCATCCGCAGCGCGACGCTCCCGGCGAGCGGCGCCAGGGCCGGCAGCACCCACGTGGTCAGCGAGTCGCCGTTGACGGCCAGGGTGACGTGCGGGACGGCCGTCTCGCCGGTGAGGTGGCGGGTCGCGTCGGCGGTGAGCGTGTCGAGCTGGCGGGCGAGGCGGACGAGCGGCTCGCCGGCGGCGGTCGGGCGCACCGGGCGGTCCCGGCGCAGCAGCACGGCCCCGGCCGTCTGCTCGAGCGCCTTGATCCGCTGGCTCACGGCCGACGGCGTCACGTGCAGGGCGCGGGCGGCGGCGTCGAAGGTGCCGAGGTCGGCGGCCGCCGCGAGGGCCCGGAGCTGGCCGAGGTCCCAGTCAGTCATGAAGCCAGGCTAATGGTCCGTGCAGAACATTCGCTGGCGTGACAGGGCCGGGCGCGCCTAGCGTCGACGGCATGTGGACGTCTGCCGTCGCCGGCCTCGGGTTCGGGCTCGCGCTCATCGTCGCCATCGGGGCGCAGAACGCGCACGTCCTGCGGTACGGGCTGCGGCGCGAGCACGTGGGGCTCGTCGTCGCGATCTGCGCGGTGTCCGACCTGGTGCTCATCGCCGTCGGCGCCGCCGGGGTGGGGACGCTCATCGCGTCGAGCCGCACGCTCGTCGTGGTCACGACGGTGCTCGGGGCGGGGGTGCTGCTCGCCTACGGCGCGCTCGCGGCCCGTCGTGCGCTGCGCGGCGCGGACGCCCTCGTCGTGAGCGCGGCGGAGGTCCCGGTCGGGGCTGGATCGACCTCTCACGGGGTGGGGGCGAGGGCTGGATCCCCGTCTCGGGAGGTGGGGGGTGGTGCTGGATCGCACTCTCGCGGGGTGGGGGGTGCCGTGGGTGGGGTGGCGCTGACCACGCTCGCGCTGACCTGGCTGAACCCGCACGTGTACCTCGACACCGTGGTGCTCCTGGGATCGGTGGCCGCCGGGCAGGGGGACGCGCGGTGGTGGTTCGCGGCCGGGGCCGGGCTGGGCAGCGTGCTGTGGTTCACGGCCCTGGGGTACGGGGCGGCGCTGCTGCGGCCCGTGTTCGCCCGCCCGGTGGCGTGGCGGGTGCTCGACGCCGTCATCGCCGTGGTGATGGTGGTCATCGCCACCGGGCTGGTGGTCGACCTGGCAGGGGCCTGACGGGGGGTGTGAGGAACAGACCCGCACCCGGTGACGGTTGCGTCCGGTATGCGTGCCATCACCTACGACCGCTTCGGCGGCAGCGACGTCCTGCAGCTCACCGACCAGCCGGAGCCCAAGGTCAGCTCCGACAGCGTCCTGGTGCGGGTACGTGCCGCGTCCGTGAACCCGGTGGACTGGAAGATCCGCGCCGGGTACCTCGACCAGATCATCGACACCGAGTTCCCCGCGATCCCGGGGTGGGACGTGGCGGGCGTCGTCGAGCGGCCGGGCCTCGACACCCCGGAGCTGGCGGCCGGCGACGAGGTCTACGGGTACGTCCGCAAGGACTGGCTGCACGGTGGGACGTTCGCCGAGCTGGTCTCCGCGCCCGTGCGGACGCTGGCCCGCAAGCCCGCGTCGCTGAGCTTCGAGGAGGCCGCGGCGGTGCCGCTCGCGGGCCTCACGGCGTACCAGACCATCGAGCGCGTCGGGGTGCGCGACGGGCAGACGGTGCTCGTGCACGCCGCGGCCGGGGGCGTCGGGCAGTTCGCCGTGCAGATCCTGCGTGCGCGCGGCGCGCGCGTCATCGGGACCGCGTCGGCGCGCAACCACGAGCACCTGCGCGGCCTGGGTGCCGAGCCGGTCGAGTACGGCGACGGCCTGGTCGAGCGCGTGCGCGCGCTGGCGCCGCAGGGCGTCGACGTCGTCCTGGACTACGGCTCGGACGACCTGGTGCCGACGACGCGCGCGGTCCTGGCCGACGGCGGCACTGTCGCGTCGATCGTCGACACCGCCGCGCGCGACGAGCTGGGCGGGCACTACGTGTGGGTGCGGCCCAGCACGACGGACCTCGACGCGCTCACGCGGCTGATCGACGACGGCGCGGTGAAGGTCGACGTGGCGCAGGTCTTCGGCCTCGCGGACGCGGCCGCCGCGCACGACCTCGTCGCCGAGGGGCACGTGCGCGGGAAGGTCGTCGTGCGGGTCTGACGACGACGGGGCTTCTCGATCGAATGTCTTGAAGAATCGATCGTTACTCGATAGATTTTGGCTTGCCGTCGATCGAGGAGCCTGTCATGCGCCACCTCACCGTCCTCGCGCTGCGCGTCGTCATCGTGCTCGCGCTCGCCGGGTCGCTGTTCGTCCAGTGCTTCATGGCGCCGCTGCTGTGGATCGACCTCGTGGAGGCCGACGCCCCGCTGGGCGTCCGGGTGCCGTTCGTCGCGATCTTCGTCCTGGGGCTGGTGACGCTGCAGGTGTGCGCGGTGTGCGTGTGGCGCCTGCTGACGATGGTGAGGCGTGAGGAGGTCTTCACGCCCGCGGCGTTCCGCTGGGTCGACGTCATCATCGCCGCGATCGCCGCGGCCGCCGTCCTGGTGTTCGCGCTGGCCGTCGTGCTCGCGCCGGGGGAGGCCGTCGCACCCGGGATCGTGCTGCTGATCTGCGGTGCGGCGCTCGTCCTCGGCGGCATCGCGCTGATCGTCCTGCTGCTGCGGCTGCTGCTCGCCCAGGCCGTCGACCGCGACCGCGAGGCCCGGCGCCTGCGCGACGAGCTCGACGAGGTGATCTGATGCCCATCGTCGTCGACGTCGACGTCATGCTGGCGCGCCGCAAGATGTCCGTCGGGACGCTCGCCGAGCGGGTCGGGATCACGCCCGCCAACCTCGCGGTGCTGAAGAACGGCCGCGCCAAGGCCGTGCGCTTCACGACGCTCGCCGCGCTGTGCGAGGTGCTGGAGTGCCAGCCGGGGGACCTGCTGCGGTGGGAGCCGGACGCGCCGGTTCAGCCCTCCGACGAGGAGCCCGCCGACCTCACGTCGTGAAGAGCACCTGGCCGTCGTCGTCGCGCACGACGGCCCGCGGCGCGTCGGTCACGTCCAGCTCGACGTGCAGGCGGTGCGCGCCGTCCGCCGACGTCGACGTGTACCGGTAGCGGGTGTTCGTCAGCTCGTCGGCGGCCGTGCGCGCCGCGTGCAGCCACGGGTGCTGCCGTCGCAGCGCGACCAGCGCCTGGTGGACGTGCAGCACGCGGCGCTCGTCGTCGCCCAGGTCGTCGGGGGAGGCGGGCAGCGCGGGACGCACGGCGTCGTCGCCGCCCTCGCGCTCCTCCTTCAGGGCGGTCCACCCGAGCTCGTCGCCGTAGTACACGGACGGGACGCCGCCGACGGTCATGAGCACGACGGTCGCGAGCGCGGCGGCCTGCGGCCCCACCTGCGTGGCGATGCGCGTGACGTCGTGGTTGCCGACGAAGGTCTGCGGGACGAACGTGGCCAGCAGGTCGTCGTGGCGGCGCAGCGCGTGGTCGAGCTCCCAGAAGTTGCGGTCCCGCAGGCTGCTCCAGATGGCCTTCCACAGCTCGTACTGCGTGACGCTGTCCATGCCGGAGTCGGCCACGACCTGCGCGTAGTCGCCGTGGATGACCTCGCCGACCACCCACGCGTCGGGGTGGCGCTCCCGGACGGCCGGCAGCACGCGCGCCCAGAACGCCGACGGCACCGCGTAGGCCGCGTCCAGGCGCCAGCCGTCCGCGCCGCGGTCCAGCCAGTGCGTCATGACGTCCGTGACGAGGGCCGCGACCGCCGGGTCGTCGTGGTTCAGCGCGACGAGCGAGCGGTGCCCCTCGAAGTCGGCGGTCCGCGGGCCGTCGGGGTGGTCCCAGTCGACGCGCAGCATGCCTGCCCGCGGCCCGTCGCGACCCTCGGCGAGCACCTGCGTGACCAGCGGGTGCTCGGCGCCGACGTGGTTGAACACACCGTCCAGCAGCACCCGGATGCCGCGCTCGTGCGCCGCGGCGACCAGGGCGTCGACGTCCTCGTCGGTGCCCAGACGGGGGTCGACGCGGAAGTGGTCGGTGGTGTCGTAGCCGTGCGTCGACGACGCGAACACCGGGCCCAGCAGCAGCCCGTTGGTGCCCAGGCGCTGCACGTGGTCCAGCCAGGGCAGCAGCCGCCGCAGCCGATGGGGCTCCGGGGCGTCGTCGGGCGTGCGGATCGGCGCGCCGACGGCGCCCAGCGGGTACACGTGCCACCAGATCGCGTGCTCGGACCAGCTCACGGCACCTCCTGGGTCGACGGCCGACCTCCGAGGTTAGGCGACGCGCGCGCGGGTCGCCGTCCCCGGCACGGTGCGGGCGCCGCGGATCAGGTCGTCGCCGGCGCCGGCTCGAACGGGCGCAGCTCCTCGTCCGCGCCGTCGACGGCCAGGCACGTGCCCTCCGGGACCTCGAGCCACGCCCCGCGCAGCTCGCCCAGCGGCTCGGACACGATGATCCGCGCGTCGTCCGACAGCTCGTGCAACGCGGGGTGGTCCGGGTAGTGCTGCCGCAGCACCGAGACGTCGGCGTTGCGGAACAGCGAGCGCGAGCGGCCCTCGGAGGAGTACCGGACCGCCCACATGCGGTGACCGTCCGTCGCGGCGAGCGTGCCCTGGAACGGGAAGTCGACGCCGTGGCGGCGCCCCGCCTCCTCGACCTGGCCGACGGCGACGGCCATCGCGGCCGGCGGGTCGTCGGTCAGCCCCGCGGTGAGGGCCAGGTGGAACACCGTCTCGGAGTCGGTCGTGCCCTCGATGGTGGGGAAGAGTGCCGGGTCGACCGCGAGCTGCAGGTCACGCTTGTAGGTGGGGAAGCGGTCCAGGGAGCCGTTGTGCATGAACAGCCACCGGTCGTGCCGGAACGGGTGGCAGTTGGTCTGCTGCACCGCGGTGCCGGTGGTCGCCCGGACGTGCGCGAAGACCGTGCCGGAGCGGACGTGGCGCGCCAGCTCCCGCAGGTTCCGGTCGTTCCACGCGGGCTCGGTGCTGCGGAACAGGCCGGGCTCCGGTGCGTGGCCGTCGTACCAGCCGACGCCGAACCCGTCGCCGTTGGTCGGCTCCACGCCCAGGTGGCTGTGCCTGCTCTGCAGGACGAGCGAGTTGGCAGGCTTGTACAGCAGGTCGTCGAGCGTCACCGGTGCACCGGAGTACGCCAGCCATCGGCACATGTCGGCCCCCTCGCCGCGGCCCGCGCGGCGCGGACCCCTGCGTTCACCTTGGCCCGCGCACCCCCGCAGCGCCAGGGCTGCGGGGGCGCGGGGAGGGGGTGCGCTCAGTCGCCCAGCCCGGTGCCCACCTGACGTGCGGCGCGCACCCACGCGTGGTCCGGCGGGACGAGCTTGACCTTGCCGGCCACGTCCGCCAGCGGCACCGGGACGGCGTCGTCACCACGCGCGGCGACCATGACGCCGAACTCGCCGCGGTCCACGAGGTCCGCCGCCGCCGCGCCGAGGCGCGTCGCGAGCAGGCGGTCCGCCGCGCACGGCGTCCCGCCGCGCTGCACGTACCCGAGGATCGTCACGCGCGTCTCCAGGCCCGTGGCGGCCTCGAGCTCGCGCGCCAGCTTGAACGTGTGCTCGCGCTGCCCGTCCTCGACGTGGGCCAGGTGCTTCTTCGCCGCGCGCCGCGACTCGGGGGTCTTCGCGGACTTCACGAGCAGCTGCGCCGCCTCGTAGTCGGCGGTGTCCTCGACGTCCCGGGCGCCCTCGGCGACGGCGACCACCGAGAACGACGAGCCGTGGGCCGTCCGGCGCCGGATCGTCTGGGCGACCGAGTCGATCGTGTAGGGGATCTCGGGGATGAGGATGATGTCCGCCCCGCCCGCGACCCCGGCCGCCAGCGTCAGCCAGCCCGCCCGGTGGCCCATGATCTCGGTGAGGATGATGCGGTGGTGGCTGTGCGCCGTGGAGTGCACGCGGTCCACGGCCTCGGTGGCGATCTCGGTGGCGGTGGCGAACCCGAACGTCGTGTCCGTCTCCGCGATGTCGTTGTCGATCGTCTTGGGCAGGTGGACGACGTTCAGCCCGGCCTCGACCAGGCGCATCGCGTTCTTCGCGGTCCCGCCACCGCCCAGCATGATGAGCGCGTCCAGGCCCAGCTCGCGGTAGTTCTCGGCGACCGTGGGCACCATGTCCTGCGGCTCGCCGCCGTCCACCGAGTAGCGGTGCACCTTGTCGCGGCTGGTCCCCAGGATCGTCCCGCCGATGGTGAGGATGCCGGACAGGGCCTTGCCGTCGAGCTCGACGTACCGGTTCTCCACCAGGCCCGTGACGCCGTCGCGGAAGCCGATCAGCTCCATGCCGTAGTGGGCGATCGCGGTCTTGCCGAACCCGCGGATCGCGGCGTTCAGGCCAGGGCTGTCGCCGCCCGCCGTGAGGATCCCGACCCGCTTCGCCTTCGTCCGCGTCATGCCGCCTCCGGTGCCGGGCCGGCGGGGGCCGGCCGTGTGCCGACAGTGTCGTGGGCGAGGGGCCGGGGCACAACGCGGGGCGTGCGTGACACCGCAGGTCGGGGCGGTGGTGCGTCAGGCGGGACGCGGCGCGTACATGATCAGCCCGACGCCGACGAGGCACACCAGGGCGCCGGTGATGTCCCACCGGTCCGGTCGGAACCCGTCGACGACCGTGCCCCACAGCAGCGACCCCGCGACGAACACGCCGCCGTACGCGGCGAGGATCCGCCCGAAGCTCGCGTCCGGCTGCAGCGTCGCCACCGCGCCGTACAGGCCCAGCGCGATGACGCCGAACCCGACCCAGACCCAGCCGCGGTGCTCGCGGATGCCCTGCCAGACCAGCCACGCACCGCCGATCTCCAGGCCCGCGGCCGCGACGAACAGCAGGATCGAGCGCAGGACGGTCATGGGTGGGCCTCTCGTCGGGTCGGACGAGTGTCCCCGTCGCCCGGCGACCACCGCAGCGGGTGACCACTGGTCGGTTGGGGAGCCCTCCCGGTGACCACTGGTCAGTTGGGAGGGTGTGCGGGCCCTGTGGGATGCCCAGGTGACCAGTGGTCACTCGGCGGCAGGGCCTGGTGACCACTGGTCGGTTGGGGAGCCCTCTCGGTGACCACTGGTCAGTTGGGAGGGTGTGCGGGCGCTGTGGGATGCCCCAAGTGACCAGTGGTCACCGGGAGGGTGGCCCCGGTGACCAGTGGTCGCTCGGTGGGTCAGTGGCGGTCGGTGCGTGACACGTACACCTCGCCGCGCGGGCTCAGCGCGTAGCCGACGTCGAAGCTCTGCGTCAGGCCCAGGCCCTTGAGCTTGCGGACGTCGAGCTTGAACGGGTCGCGCTCGCGGCCCAGCTCGGCGGCGAGGTCGGGGGCACGCACGTGCGGGCGCCGGCGGATGACGTCGAGCGTCGCGGCCGTCCACGGGCCGTGGCTGGACGCGCGGTCGAGCCGGTCGAGGCGCGCGTCGATCGTGGCGACGTCGGCGTCGGTCAGGTCGGCGTCGTCGCGCAGCGCCTCGCGGGGGTCGGGCCCGGACCAGGCGAGCCCGACGCGGTACACCGGCCAGCCCGTCGTGTCCGGCGCCGTCGTGCCGGCCACCGCGGCGTCGGCGACGGGTGTGCGGCCGTACCGCGCGGTGCGGCGGCGCCGCGCGACGGCCTGCGGGTCGAGCAGGCGCAGCAGTGCCGCGGCGTCCGGGAGCCCGGCGGCGTGCGCGTCGGCGTCGGTGAGCGCGCCCGGGTCGACGACGTCGACGGACGTGACCTCGACGACGCCCGCGGGCGTGCGGAACCGGCTGCCGGGGCGCACGTCGGCGCGCTGCCAGCGGCGGAACGCGAGCGTCACCGAGCCGTCGGCGACACCCGTGGCGACCTTCGGCGGCAGGAGCACCCACCCAGCGTGCCGGGTGCGGCCCGGCTGGTCGAGGGGCAGCGGGCGAGTCGCGCGGGCCCGGTGCCGGACCCGGTGCCAGGTCCGTCCCCGTGCCGGACGCCGTCCCCCTGCCGGACGCCGTGTCAGTCCGTCGGCACGCCCCGGCGCCGGTCGGCCACCGCCCACGCGAGGGCCAGCGCACCCGCGGCGAGCACCAGCCAGGGCCCGGCGGCGCGGGCCAGACCACCGGTCTGGGCCATCGGACCGGTCACGTCGGCCCGCCCCGAGGCGTCGGTCAGGTCGGCACGCAGCCAGAAGCTGAACGTCTCCTCGCCGACCTCGGCCGCGTTCCCGCTCGTGCTCGCCTCGGCGAACGCCAGCCGGACGGGGACCACGGCGGACTCACCCGGTGCGAGCAGCTCGGTGTGGATCACCGTGTCCTGCCCCGCGAGGTCGGAGGCGGTGACGCCGTTGACCGTCAGGTCGTCGAAGAAGTCGTCCCGAGGCTCCTGGTGCAGCCGGGCCTGGACGACCGACAGGACGAGCTCTCCGGGCACGGAGCCGTCGTTGCGCACGACGACGTCGCGGGTCTCGTCGAACCCCGGGGCGATCGTCCGGATGCCGAAGAGCGACCCGGACCCCACCCGGTCCTGCGCACCGACCGTCAGGCCGAACGTCGGCTCGGGTCGGGGGTCGGCGGGCGCACTCCCTCCCGGGCTCGCGCCCGCTGCGGGTGTCCCGGTCGGCACCGGCGTCGGCACCGGCGTCATGACCGTCGTCGGCAACGCCGTCGGCACCGCGGTCGGCGTGGTGCCGGCCGCCGTGGCCGTCACCGGCACGGCGAGCGCCAGCGCCGTCACGGCCGCCGCGACCAGCACTCGACGCCTGTTCATGCTCGCGCCTCCTCGGACTCCTGCGGGCGCGCCCGCGGACGTGTCCTCCCACGGTCGCGCGTCCGGGGCGCCCCGCCGGACGCGACCTAGGGAAAACCCGACCGCCGGGTCAGGGCTCCGGACGGACGGACTGCTGCAGGAAGGCCAGCACCGCCGCCACGCGGTTGTTCGCACCGGGCGGCAGGTCGAGCAGCCGGTAGATGTTGCTCAGGTGCGCCTCCACGGCCTTGGGTGAGATGTCGAGCGCCTGCGCGACGGCGTCGTTGCTCTGCCCCTGGGCCACGAGCTGCAGCACCCGGAACTGCGCGGCGGACAGCCGTGCCAGCGGCGTGTCCGACATCGCGACGGACCTGTCGACCAGCGCGGGGTCGATCACGACCTGCCCGTGCGCGACGGCCGCGACAGCCCGCACCAGCTCTCCCGGTTGGGCGGACGAGCGCTTCGACAGGTAGCTCCACGGCGTCGGCGCGTCCGCGCTCACCGAGCGGACCAGCGCGAGCATGTTGTAGTTGGAGATGAGCAGGATCCGCAGGCGCGGGTCCCGCTGCTGCAGCGACCAGCCCAGGGCGATCCCGTTGCCGTCGCCGAGGTCGATGTCGACGACCGCGACGTCCACCTCGCCCGGACGCACCTCCCGCAGCGCCTGCTCGTGCCCGGCCACGGTGACCACGACGTCGATGCCCGGCTGCCCGGCCAGGAGCGCCTCGAGGAGGCCGCGCAGCATCGCCTCGTCCTCCACGACGGCCACGCGCAGCGGGCGGCCGCCGTTGCTCACGGCCTCCTCCCGTCGTCGACCCGGACCGCGAGCGGCAGCCTCGCCGTCAGCCGCGCACCCCCGCGGGGTCCAGGGAGCAGCGTGAGGTCACCGTCACGCGCGAGCACCCGGGTGCGGAGCGCGGCCAGGCCCGAGAGGCGGGGCGGGTCGTCGGTCAGGCCGGACCCGTCGTCGTCGACGCGGACCCGGGCGGCGTCGGGCTCGTGCGGCCCGTCGCCGCCGTCCGTGCCCAGGGTGACCCAGATGTTCTCGGCGTCCCCGTGGCGCACGGCGTTGGACGTGCCCTCCTCGACGATCAGGTACAGCAGCATGCGGTCCGCTGCCGGCAGGCGCCGCCCGACGTACAGCGACTCCGCACCGGGCTCGTACGTCACGTGCATGCGGACCGACGGCGGCAGGCGGTCGGCGGCGAGCAGGAGCGCCGACGGCAGGTCGACGTCGGCCGCCAGCGGGTAGAGCTGGTGCGCGACGGCACGCACCTCGGACTCGCGGATGTCGTCCAGGGTCGCCGACAGCTCCGTCAGGGACCGGGCCAGGTCCGTCTCGCCGGCGCGCGCGAGGTCGTCGCGGATCTCCTCGATCTCGCGGTTGACCAGGACCATGCGCTGCTGCAGGCCGCCGTGCAGCCGGTGCGAGACCTCGCGGCGGACCCGCAGCTCCTCCTGCTCGAGCTGCCGGCGGGCGCGCTCGGCGCGCAGCGTCTCGCGGATGCGCAGACGTTCCTCGGCGCGGATCCGTCGCCGGGTGCCGACGAAGTACATCGCGGCGCCGATCACGACGGCGGCCTGGCTCGCCCCGACCACGGTCTCGACGACCCCGAACACCGGGGGCATGCGGGCGGGCAGGCCGAGGGCCACGGCGCCGATGCGCGCCACTCCGATCATCGCGCCCAGCGCCACGACCAGCACGACCCGCTGCCACAGCGGCCGGCGCAGCACCGGCACCCGCTGCAGGACGGCCGCGGCGACCGCCCCGGCGACCGTCATGCCCCCGAAGGCCAGGGCCAGGAGGCGCAGGGTGGTCGTCTCCTCGGGCGGCTCGGCGACGCCGCGTCCGAGGGACACGATGTCGTCGATCGTCCAGGGCAGCACGTCCACGGCGGAGCTCACCGCGAGCATCGTGATCCCCAGCACGACGAGGCGGACGAGCAGGTCCTGCTCGTCCGTGTCGGTGGCACCACGATCGACCCGCGGCGGGTGGCCGGTCACGCCTCATCGTGGCACCGGGGCCGTACGGGGGCGCGGCGTGCGCCGGGGCGGTGCTGTGCGCCTACGCCCGGACGGCGTGCAGCACGAGGTTCTCGGCGGCGTGCCCGGTCGCGTCGCTGCGCTGCAGGCACGTGAGGACGACGAGCCGGTCGCCGCCGTCGGGCAGGGCTCCCCAGATGTCCTGCGACCGCGCGGCCTGCGCCTTGCCGAGCACCTCGGTGCGCTCGACGACGTACGTCACGCCGTCGACCACGAGCTCGGCCCCCGGCTGCACGAGCACCGCCGGGTCGGGCGAGCCCGGCTCGAAGAACGCGTTGCCGGGTGCCCGCCCGGCGCGCACGGCGTGCAGGGCCACGACCAGCGGCCGGGTGCCCTGCGGCGTCACGCGGTCCGGGTCGCGCAGCACGAACGCGTCGGTGAACGTGGGCGGGTTGAGCGTCCCGCCGGTGACCGTCATCTCGACGAGCGGCACGTCGACGCCGTGCGCGGGCACGACGAAGCGGCCGCCGGTGCGGCGCAGGTCGGCGCCCTCGACGTCCGGGGCCTCCTCGACGACGACCGGGCGCCCGTCGAGGTCGGGCAGCGTCGCCGTGCCGGCGCCGGTCGTGAGGCCCATGACGAGCAGGACGGCGGCCGCCACGAGGGCCGCCGTCGCGACCGTCGTCCGCACCGCGTGCCACGCCCGCCTACGGGCGGGCGCCATCGCGTACCTCCTCGCGGTCGCGGCGCGGGAGGGCGACCATGACGACGCCGTACACGACGAGCCCGACGCCCACGGCGGCGGCGACGTACGGGCCCCACGTCCCGTGCGTGACGTGGCCGACGAGCGGCACGGTGTACACGACCCGGCCCATCACCTGCTCGGGGACGACCGGCTCGTCGGCGTGCTCGTTGGCGTCGCCCTGGGTGACGAAGCCTGCGATCCCGTCGCTGCCGTGCGTGACACCGACGATGCGGTGGGTGACCAGCGTGGGGTCGTCCGACACGGGCTGCACGGTGACGACGTCCCCGATGCGCAGGTCGGCAGGGTCGGTGGGACGCACGACCACGAGGTCACCGGCGGAGATGGTCGGCTCCATCGATCCGGAGAGCACCGTCAGCGGAACCGCGCCGATCAGGCGCGGGACCACCGTGACGACGGCCGCGACGAGGAGGAGCACGACCATGACCGCGGTGAGGAGGGCCGAGCCGACGCGCCCCGCACGGCGAGGCGCGCCGGCCGCGTCCCCGGTGGTGGGGACGACCGACGCGTCCGTGGTCGTCGTCATGGGCTCGCCCCGAGGTCCTCGTCGGACGTCGGTTCCGCGCCCGCAGCGCTCGGGGTCGAGGGCTGGGCGGCCGGCTGCTCCGCGGCGATGCTCAGCGCACCGCCAGCCGCCGCACCGTTCCAGTAGAGGTCGGGCAGCGTGTACGGCACCTGGAAGAGCGGCTCGGCGCTGGGCGCCCCGGTGGCGTCGGGCGAGTAGAAGGAAGCGGCACCGCTGCCGCCGGAGAGCAGGAAGCTGGCGGTGGGGGCGTAGTCGTAGTGCACGGCGTGGACCCTGAAGCGGATGGTGATCGAGGTCGTCCCCGCCGGCACCGGCGTCTCCGCGTAGCCGGCCGGCCGGGTGTTGTCGCCCTCGCGGTAGAACAGGTGCCACGTCTGCGCCTTGCCCGTGGCCGTGAACGACTGGTTCTGGAACAGGACCGACGTCGGGGACCCGTCGACCCAGTACTCGTTGAGGGTGCTCTGGAACTGCGTGGCGCTGCCGCTCACCGTCGACCACCCGTGCTCCAGCCCGAGGAAGATCGGCAGCTCGTACTTGCTCAGGTCGAGCGTGACGGCGTAGTAGAACGCCAGCGCGTGCCCCGGTGGCAGCTCGATGGGGTCGAGCGGCTCCTCGGGCTCGACGACGATCGGCGGCTCGTCGGCCGTCGGCGCGGCGACGACGGTCACGCCGGGGAGCTGGACCTGGTCCTGCCACAGGGCGGTGGTCGCGCCGACCGGCGTGGTCACCACGCCGACGCCCAGGACGGCGGCCAGTGCGGCGGCCGCTGCGGTCGTCATCCTGCGCGTGCGGGACATGTCGCCTCCTGCGAGGTCGAGGTCAGGTCATGCGGTCTCGCCTCCGGACCGCTGGGTCGCAGCGGTCCGGAGGCGAGCGTGCGGCACAGGGGGTCGGCCCTGGTCGCGCGTGGTCAGCTCTGGGACGGCGGGAGCTGCGTGAGGGTCACGGTGAAGTCACCGGAGTCCCACGTGTACGCCGCCGGGTCCGTGAGGTCGATGCCGTCGGCGTCCGTCTGCAGGTCGTCCGCCAGGCGGATGCTCACCGCCAGGTCGAGCGCCGCGGAGCTGTTGCTGAAGTCGGCAGGCGTGAGCTTGATCGACGCGTCGCCGTCCCCGACGACCTCGCCGCCGAGCGTCCAGGTCACCGTGAGCCACTCCGGGACCGCGTTCTCGGGCGCGGGGGTGGCGAGCTCGGCGACCAGGTACTCACCCGCGAGCTCCGGGGTGATCGTCGTGGTGCCGGTGAGCTCGACGCCGGCGACGAGCTGGACGTCGTTGCCGGTGCCCGGCAGCGGAACCGGGGTCTGACCGCTGATGTCGGTGGCCGTCCACGTCGTGTCGCCCGCCGTCAGCTCGAGCTGGCCGCCGGTCACGACGGCGCCGGGCGCGGTGTCCGAGTCGCTCCACAGCGCGAAGGTGCCCGCCGTGCCGAGCAGGATCACCGCACCGGCGCCACCCGCGACGAGGCCCTTGGTCCTCTTGTTCATGGGTCGTTCCCTCCTCTACCGGCGGGACCGTCCCCGCCCGGGTCGGCGGGAGACGGTCCCGCCCGCCGCGCCCTGGTCAGGGCGTCACCACCGAGCGTGCGACGCGGGGTGGGTGCGCGGGTGGGCGGGCTAGGGAAAACCCGAGCGGTGGTGCCGCGCGGTGGCCGCGATCGGGGACGGGGAGGGCTGGACGTCGCCGCCCGGGCACGGCTACCGTATAAGCACAAACTTATGCCCTCGCATCCGCGAGGCGGACGGAGGAACGATGACCGGCATCGACGCACTGGAGCAGGCGGGCCTGGTCGCGCGGGAGCTGCACCGCGGTGAGCGCGGGGACGCCCCGACGAAGATCGCGGTCGCCCGCCGCCTCTACCGCGCGGCCCCCGACGACGTGTGGGACGCGCTCACCGACCCCGAGCGGCTGCCGCGCTGGTTCGCGCCCGTCACCGGCGACCTGCGCGAGGGCGGCCGCTACCAGGTCGAGGGCAACGCGGGCGGCGTCGTCGAGGAGTGCCGGCAGCCCGAGCGGTTCTCACTGACCTGGGAGATGGGCGACCAGGTCAGCTGGGTCGAGGTCCTGCTGGCGCCGGCCGACGGCGGCACCGAGCTGACGCTGCGGCACGAGGCGCACGTCGACCCGCAGTTCTGGGAGCAGTTCGGCCCCGGGGCGGTCGGCGTCGGGTGGGACCTCGCGCTGTGGGGGCTCGCCGCGCACCTGGCGACCGGCGAGGCGATCGCGCAGGGCGTGGGCGAGGAGTGGCCGACGACGCCCGAGGGTCAGGCGTTCGTCCGGCGCGCCGCCGACGGCTGGGCGCAGGCTGACGCCGCCGACGGACGTGAGCCCGCCTCCGCCGAGGCAGCCGGGCAGCGGACCTTCGCGTTCTACACGGGAACGGCGGCCCCCGAGGCGTGAGCCGCGTCGACCTCGTCCTCGCGGCGCTCGCGGAACCCGTGCGCCGGCGGCTGCTCGAGCACCTCGCCGGTGCCGAGCGCGCGGCCGGGGAGCTGGTCGCGGTCGCCCGCGAGGAGTTCGGCATCTCCCAGCCGGCGACGTCCCAGCACCTGCGCGTCCTGCGGGAGGCGGGCGTCGTCGTGGTGCGCGCCGACGGGCCGCGGCGGCTCTACCGCGTCGAGCCGCAGGCGCTGAGCGTCGTCGAGGACTGGCTCGCCGGGTTCCTCGACCCGTTCGCGCAGCCGCTCGACGCGCTGGAGACGGAGCTGGTGCGCGGACGGCGGGAGCGGCGTGCCGGCAGTGAGGCGCAGGGCGACCCGCCGACGACCTCTGCCGCGGGCCTGCCAGCGTGACGCGCCGGGATCCGGCAGCAACGCTTCGCACGAGAACGACCCGGACGCTCAGCCCGCCAGCGCCTCCCGCAGCGCCCGCACCACCGGCCACGCCGCGTCGGCCGTCGTGCCCGCGACCGTCCACGTCAGCCCCGTCGCCGGCTCGTGCGCCGACCAGAACGACACCCCCGAGTCCTCGCCCTGCAGCACCAGCGCGCCCCCGTCGCGCAGCCACAGCCCCAGGCCGTACGCGTAGCCCTCACCCGGCCCGCCCGGCCCCTGCGGTGCCCGGCGCAGGCGCGCCACCAGGTCGTCCGGCACGATCCGCCCGCCCAGCAGCGCGTCCCAGAACTGCTCCATGTCGAGGGTCGTGGTGTACGCGCCGCCGTCCCCGCCGCCCACGACCGGCAGGTGGTGCACGTTGCTGCGCCACTGCCCGTCGACGCGCACGTACCCGACGGCGGCGTCGCCCGGCAGCGCGTCCGAGCGGGGGTAGCCGCTGGACGTCATGCCCGCCGGCTCCAGCACGCGCGTGCGCACGAGCTCGTGGAACGGCACGCCCGCCGCCCGCTGCGCCAGCACCGACAGCACGACGAACCCGCCGTTGCAGTACGCGAAGCCGGTGCCCGGCGCGAACGCCTGCGGGAACCCGTCGAGGATCGGCAGGTAGTCCTCGGGATCCACCAGCGCGTGCACCGGCACGGGCATGAGGTAGTCGCTGACGTCGGCGTCGTCGTCGAGGTACTCCCCGATGCCGGAGCGGTGGCTCAGCAGGTGCTCGACGGTCACGTCGTCGCTGATCAGGGGCAGGTCGGCGCCCAGCAGGGAGCGGGCCGTGGTGGCGAGGCCGAGGGTGCCGTCGGCGACGAGCGACAGGACCGCCAGGGCCGTGAACCCCTTGCAGCCGCTGGCCGTGGCGAACCGGTGGCGCGGCGTCATCCCCAGCCCGTGGCGGCGGTCGGCGAGCCCCCAGGCGGCGTCGAGCAGGACGTCGGGGGACGACGGGGGCGCCGCCGGGCCACCGCGCACCACGCGGGCCACCAGACCCACGTGCTCGTCCGCGTCCGCGGTCACCGCCGCGACCGCGTCGTCAGCCGCCTGCCGGAGCCCCGCGTCGTCACCCATGCCGCGACGCTACCCACGCCGCGGGCTGCGGCGGCAGCGCAATTCCTCGCGCGCCGTGCCCGCCGACCGCGCTCGCGGACGAGTACGTGATGACGTGCGACCTCGCCCGCCGGCGGTCGCCGTACCCCAGCGGCGGAGCACGCGGGGTCGTCCCGGCAGACGGCACGGGAAGCCGCAGCTCGTCAGCCCGACGGGGGCGTCGTGCCTCCCGGACCCAGCGGCCGCTGCACCCGGGTGACGTCGTGCCACGCACCGTGCTTGAAGCCGATCGCGCGGTGCGTCCCCACGACCTCGAACCCGAGGGCGGCGTGCAGGCCCGCGCTGGCGGGGTTCGGCTCGGCGTACACCCCGACGGCCTGCCGGTACCCCATCGCCGTGAGCCGGTCGAGCAGCGCCGTGTACAGCGCCCGGCCGGTGCCCCGCCCGAGCGTGCCCGGCTCGAGGTACACGCTCGTCTCGCACGCCCACCGGTACGCGGGCCGCGCGGCCAGCGGCCCGGCGTACGCGTAGCCCACCACCCGGCCGGCGTCCGGTGCGCCGGCGGGGACCTGCGCGACGAGCCACGTGTGCGCCACGAGCGCCGCGGCGATGCGCTCGGCCATCTGCGCGGGGGTCGGCGGCTCGGCCTCGAAGCTCACCACCGTGTCGCGCACGTAGGGCGCGTAGACCGCCGCGCACGCGGCGGCGTCGGCCACGCCTCCGACGCGCACGTCGACCGGCGCGCGGGTGGGATCGCGGCCGGCGGCGGGCATGTCAGGACCCTAGCGCGGGCCGGCGCCCCTAGGGTGTGCCCGACAGCACGCCCGATGCCATCGCCCTGCGGAGGACACGCACGTGACGACCGAAGCCACACCCGCCCCCGGCAGGGACAGGACGGCCGGTCCGGCCGGGAGCACGTACGCCACGCAGCCGGTGTTCGGCGCGCCCGTCGCTCCCGGCGACGAGGGCACGATGCCCCTGCAGCACGACGCGCGCCGCCCGCCGCGCTGGTGGGGCAAGGCGCTGGCGATGGTGGTCGTCGCCGTGTTCGTCGGGATCTTCGCGTGGAACGCGCTGGGCGCCCTGCAGAGCCTGCTGGTCAACCTGCTCATCGCGTTCTTCGTGGCCCTCGCGCTCGAGCCGATCGTGGTGTGGCTGGTGCGGCACGGCTGGAAGCGCGGTGGCGCGGCGGCGTTCGCGCTGCTCGGCGGCCTGCTGCTGGTGATCGTGGTGCTCGCGCTGTTCGGCAACCTGTTCGTGCAGCAGCTGGTCCAGCTCGTCGGCAACGTGCCGGACCTGTACGTCTCGGCGCAGACGATGGTGCAGGAGCGCTTCGACGTCGCGGTGCCCGACGTCGAGGACCTGCTGCGCCAGGGTGCCGAGGAGTGGGGCGGCGAGGTCGCGTCCGGTGCGCTGCTCGTGGGCACGACGATCCTCGGCGGCGTCTTCGCGGCGCTGACGATCCTGCTGGTGACGTACTACCTGCTCGCCGCGGGCCCACGGTTCCGCGCGTCGATCTGCCGGTGGCTGACGCCCCACCGCCAGAACGAGGTGCTGCGGCTGTGGGAGGTCACGCAGGTCAAGGTCTCGGACTTCATCAACACGCGCATCGTGCTGGCGGCCATCGCGACGGCCGCCACCTTCGCGTTCCTCGCGATCCTCAAGACGCCGTACTCGCTGCCGCTCGCGCTGTTCACCGGCGTGGTCTCGCAGTTCGTCCCGACGATCGGCACGTACATCGGCGGGGCGCTGCCCGTGGCCGTCGCGCTCACGTCGCAGGGCGTGCCGCAGGCGCTCGGGGTGCTCGCGTTCATCCTCGGCTACCAGCAGGTCGAGAACCTGTGGCTGGCACCGAAGGTCTCGGCGCGGGCGCTGGAGATGAACGCGGCCGTGTCGTTCGTCGTCGTCCTGGCGTTCGGGGCGGTGTTCGGTGCGCTCGGGGCGTTCCTGGCGCTGCCGATCGCCGCGACGATCCAGGCCGTGGCGACGACGTACGTGCAACGGCACGAGCTCGTGCAGTCGCACATGCTGCACGACCCCGGCGAGGTCGGGGCCGACCACCGACGGGGGCCGAAGACGGACGGCACGGCGGACGAGGCCGGCACGGCGGACGACGCGGCGCGCCCGTCGGACGACCGCCCGGCCGAGGCCGACGCCTGACCTGCGGCCCCGACGGCGGCGGGTCGTCGCCCGCCGCCGTCAGCCCGCGTCGTGCAGCAGGTCCAGCACGTCGCGCAGCCGCGCGGCGTCCAGCTGCCCCGGTGCGCTGACGGCACCCACGCTGCCGAACGTCATCGCCGAGCCGAACACCCCGCCGGCGAGACGCGTGACCAGCCCCAGCGCGCCCATCGCGACCGTCACGACCGGCCGGTCGGCGTCGCGCGCGAACCGGCGGGTGGCGGACAGCAGCGCCAGCACGTCGTCGGCGTCGTGCGGCATGACCGCGATCTTGCAGACGTCCGCACCGGCGTCGCGCTGCCGGCGCAGCACCGCGACGATCTCGTCGGCGGGCGGCGTGGCCGCGAAGTCGTGGTGCGACACCACCACCGCGAGCCCTGCGGCCTGCGCGTGCGCGACGAGGTCCGCGACGTCCGGGGCCGCGAGCTCGACGTCCACGGCGTCGGCGCCGTCGGCCCCGGGCGAGCCCGCGACGACCGTCCGCACGACGCGCGCACAGGCCGCGTCGTCGGCGGGCTGGGCGCCGCCCTCACGTGCCGACCGGAACGTCGCGAGCAGCGGCACGTCGGCGGGCAGCGCCGCGCGCACGGCCGCGACGGCGGCCCGCACGAGGCCGGGGTCGCCGGCCGACCCCGTGACGTGGTCGAGCCGCAGCTCGACGACGTCGGCCACGCCCGGCGGGAGCGCCCGGGCAGCCGCGGCCGCCGCGTCGGGCGTGGTGGCCACGACGGGGACGCAGACCCGCGGGGAGCCCGCACCCAGGCGCGTCCCGCGCAGCCGGACCACACCGTCGCTCGTCGTCATGCCCTGATCCTGCCCGCATCGCGGCGCCCGCGTGGCGTCGTCCCGCGGCGCGGTGCGCCCGGCGGGGTGCTCAGGCGAGGTGGTCGTCCTCGAACGTCGCCCACACGTGCTTGCCGGCCACGTCCGTCCACCAGCCCACGTCGGACGACAGCCGGCGCGCGATCTGCAGGCCGAACCCGCCCTCGCCCGGCTCGCGGCCCTCGGCCAGGAACGGCGCGTGCGCGGCGTCGCCGTCCGACACGACGACCAGCACCGCGTGCCCGTCGACCAGCAGGTGCACCTGCGCCGGCGGGCGCCCGTGCGCGAGGGCGTTCGTCGCCAGCTCCGAGGTCACCAGCACCACGCTGTCCGGCACGCTGCCCTCGCCGCTGCCGGGCGCGGGGGCCGACGCGGCGAGCTGCTCGCGCAGGTCCGCACGCATGGCGCGCAGCTGCTCCGGGCTCTCCAGGACCCAGCGCCGCAGGGGGACGTAGACGTCGGGGGGGTGCGACGCGGGCAGGCTGTGCCCGTGCCGGGGCTGGGCCAGCGCGTCGTCGGGGGGCAGCACCGGGGGCGGCATCGGGGCGTGCCCGGGGGCTGCGTGGGTGTCGGGGGGCGCGGCTGCGGGAGCCGTGAGCTGCGGCTCGTCGCTCATCTCACACCCCCGATCCCTTGCCCTGCGGCCGGTCTCAGCGCCTCGGATGCTCGCGGCCCGCCCTCCCTGTGCCCAGGGTTCCCGGCCACGGTAGGCGCCCGCGGGCGATCCCACCACTGAGGGCGCGCCGCGACGGGTGGCGATGATGGACCAGCGTCCAGCGGTCCGCCACCTTACCGGCCCCACGGGCACGGCGATGTCGGAGGGTGTGCGTAGCGTCGGCAGGCAGGGGCACGGGCGACGCTCGGGCGCGTGCCGACCGCCCTGCAGAGGGCCGCAGCCAGGAGGAGACCGGGATGAGGTACGGGTTCGTCGGCAGCTTCGGGACGGTGCACCAGGTGGTCGACCTGGCGGTGGCCGCCGAGGACCACGGCTGGGACGGGTTCTTCACGTGGGACGGCGTGGACCTCGAGGGGATGGACGCGTGGGACCCGTGGGCGGTCCTCGCGGCCGCGGCCGTGCGGACCTCGCGCGTGGCGCTCGGTGCGCTCGTCTTCGCGCTGCCGCGCCGGCGCCCGTGGGTGTTCGCCAAGCAGGCGGTCACCGTCGACCACCTGTCGGGCGGGCGGGTGGTGCTCCCCGTCGGGCTGGGCGTGCCCATGGACGGTGCCGTCGCCGCCGTCAGCGGGGAGGCGGCGACCCTCCGGGAGCGCGCCGAGCGCCTCGACGACGCGCTGACGGTGCTCGACAGGTCCTTCTCCGGGGAGCGTCTCGAGCTCCGGGGCGCGCACGTGACGGTCGAGGGGCTCACGCTGCGTCCCACGCCGGTGGCGCGCCCGGACGGGCGCACCCGCATCCCGCTGTGGGTCGTCGGCAGCTTCCCCTCGGAGCGGTCCATGGGCCGCGCGGCACGGTTCGACGGCGTGGTGCCGCAGCTGCGGGGCGAGCGCGCCATGGACCAGCTCTCCCCGCAGGACGTGGCCGAGGTCGTGGCGTGGGTGCGCGAGCACCGCCCCGCCGACGCCGGACCGTTCGACGTCGTCCTGCACGGCGCGCTGCCCGCGGACCGCGGGGCCGCGCGCGAGCACGTCGTCGCCCTCGAGGAGGCGGGGGCGACGTGGTTCGTCGACGCCCTCTGGGACCCGGCCACCGCGACGCCCGAGGCGCTCCTCGAGCGCGTGCGCCAGGGTCCGCCCGCGCCGTGATCGGGCGGGAGCCCGTCGGGCGGGTCGTGCGGTGCTCAGGCCGCGGGCCGCGTCATCGGGTAGAGCAGGGGGCCGCCGCCCGCGAGGGGGACCGGCGGGCGGGCGTCCGTGTAGCCGCGCGCGGCGTAGTACGCCAGGTTCGTCTCGTTCGTCGTCTCGAGGTACGAGGGCGCGCCCGCCGCGTCGGTGGCGTCGAGGAACCGGCGCAGGAGGGCGCTGCCGCGTCCGGCCCGCTGCAGGTCCGGGCGCACCCCGAACGCCTCGACGTACCAGGAGTCGGCCGGCACCCCGCCCGACGTCAGCGCGCCGAACCGGATGATCCCGGGGCTGTGCTCCCTGGTCAGCGCGGCGGTGCGGACCAGGCGCCCGGCCTGGCGCACCCAGCGGCGCAGCGGCATCGGGTACGTGGCCGGCGGGTACAGCGCCAGGACGCCCGTCACCTCGTCGCCGCGCTTGGTGGCGAGGACCTGCCCGTGGCGCAGGCCGTCGGCGAGCGTCAGCCGGTAGACCGCACGCAGCTCGCCCTCGCGCCGTGCGGCCACCGGGAACAGATGGGTGTAGCCCGGGTCGGCGGCGAGCGCCGCGGCGAGGACCGCCGCGGCCTGACCGCGGTCGCGCGGGTGGAGCGGCCCGACCGTGTCGGACGGTGCGGCGCGCTGCTCCCCCGGAAGGGGCCCCCCTGCGTCCATGAGGGCATCGTGTCCCGGACGTGCGTCCAGGTGCAACCGGAAGGTGCCCGTCCGTCCCGTTCCGTCCCGAATGTCACGTCCGGGAGGGCACGGCGGCACCCTGGACGGCGCCCGCGAGTGGAGGACGGGTGAAGATCGACGGCAAAGCGCCCCCTCGCGCCCGGCGGAGGTGCCAGGCTCGGTCCCGTCTCCCTCGTCCGGACCACGACGTCGTGCGCGGGCGTGCGCGCCCGCAGCGGCCGCGACCCGGGAGCCAGGACGAGGAGGTCGACACGGTGGGAACGGCACGGAGCGCGGGGCGGGCACGTCTGCGGCGGTGGGCGGCGGGGGGAGCGCTCGTCGCCCTCACCGCGACGACGACGGTGGCGTGCTCGGAGGGCACGCCCGACGCGCGTCCTGCAGCCGAGGCGCTCGCCGCGGCGCTCGCCTCCGGGGAGTTCACGGACGTGCCGTTCACGGCCGACGCGCCCCCGCCCGCCGAGGTCGCAGCCGTCCGCACGGCCGTCGTCGAAGGGCTGGGCGGGTCGACCGCCACGGTGGAGGTCGGCGACGTCACGCTCGCCGAGGACGAGAAGACCGCCACGGCCGGGCTCGACGTCACGTGGGACCTGCCGGGGACCGACGCGGACTGGACGTACTCCGCGACCGCGAAGCTCGTCCGCGACGACGAGGACGAGGAGCAGCCGTGGCGGGCGCGCTGGGAGGTGCGCCTGCTCGCGCCCGACCTCGTGGCCGGTGAGCGCCTCACCCTGACCCGCGCGGTCGCCGAGCGCGGCGACGTGCTCGGCCAGGGCGACGCCGTCCTCGTCGAGAAGCGGCCCGTCTCCCGCATCGGCATCGACAAGACCCGCGTCGCCGAGGCCGAGCTCGACGGCGCGGCACGCGGCCTCGCGGTGGCGCTCGGCATGGACGGCGACGCCTACGCGACCCGCGTGCTGGGCGCCGGCCCACGGGCCTTCGTCGAGGCGATCGTCGTGCGCGGCGGGGACGCGGCGTACGACGTGGCGGCCCTGGGCGGGCTGCCGGGCGTCGGCGTGGTCCCCGACGAGCTGCCCCTGGCGCCGACCCGCGCGTTCGCCCGACCGATCCTGGGCGGCGTCGGCGCCGCGACGGCCGAGATCATCGAGGCGTCCGAGGGTGCGGTCGCCGCCGGTGACCTGGTGGGGCTGTCGGGCCTGCAGCGGCAGTACGACGCGCAGCTGCGCGGCACCCCGGGCACGGGCGTCATGGCGGTCGCCGAGTCGGGCTCGGAGCGCGTCCTGCACACCAGCGAGCCCGTCCCCGGCGAGCCGCTGCGCACGACGCTCGACCCGACGCTGCAGCAGCGGGCCGAGGACGTCGTCGGCGCCGTCGTGCCGGCGGCGGCGGTCGTCGCCCTGCGCCCGTCGACGGGCGAGGTGCTGGCCGCCGCGAGCGGGCCCGGCGGCGAAGGGCTCTCGACCGCGACGGTCGGGCAGTACGCGCCGGGGTCGACGTTCAAGGTCGTCAGCGCGCTGGCGTACCTGCGCGGGGGCCTCACGCCGGACTCGACGGTGACCTGCCCGCCGACCGTCGACGTCGACGGTCGCACGTTCCGGAACTTCCCGGGGTACCCGTCGTCGGCCCAGGGCGACGTGCCCCTGCGCACGGCGTTCGCCCACTCCTGCAACACGGCGTTCATCGGTGCGCGCGACCTGGCCGACCAGGGCGACCTGCTCGCCGCGGCCCGGTCGCTGGGTCTCGAGCCGGAGGCGGACCTCGGCTTCCCGGCCTTCCTCGGCACGGTCCCGGACGAGGCGTCGGCGACCGCCCACGCGGCGTCCGTCATCGGCCAGGGGCAGGTGCTCGCGTCGCCGCTGGGCATGGCCACCGTCGCCGCGTCCGTCGCGGCCGGGCGCACCGTCGTCCCGCGCCTCGTCGCGGACGCGGCCGGCGACGTGCCCGAGGACTCCGAGGGCGCGGACCTGCCGGACGCGACACCGCTCACGGCCGAGGAGGCCGCCGCGCTGCAGGGCATGATGCGGGCCGTCGTCACCGAGGGCGGGGCGAAGGTGCTGGCGGACGTGCCCGGCGAGCCGGTGCTCGCGAAGACGGGGACGGCGCAGTTCGGCGGGGACGACGACCTGCGGAACCACGCGTGGATGATCGCCGTCCAGGGTGACCTCGCCGTCGCGGTGTTCGTCGGGGAGGGGGACTACGGTTCGACGACGGCCGGTCCGCTGATGCGCGCGTTCCTGGCCGGATGAGCCGCACGGGGCCGCGCCCCGGGACGCCGACGTTCGGAGGGACGATGACCGCACGCCACGTGCCGGGGCACGAGGGGTGGTTGCGCCCGCTCCCGGGGACCGGTCTGACCGTGAGCGCCCTCGCCCTCGGCGGGGGCCCGCTCGGCAGCATGCCGGAGCTCTTCGGGCAGGACGTGACGCCGGAACGTGGCATCGACACCGTGCGCGCCGCGCTGCACAGCGACATCCGCCTCCTCGACACGTCCAACGGCTACTCGGGCGGCGAGAGCGAGCGGCGCATCGGCGCGGCGCTGACCGCCGCGGGCGGCGTGCCCGAGGGGTACGTCGTCGCCACGAAGGTCGACCCGGACGGCGCGGACTACTCCGGCGAGCGCGTGCGCCGCTCGGTCGAGGAGTCCCGGGTCCGCCTGGGGCTGGACCACCTGCCGCTGGTCCACCTGCACGACCCGGAGTTCCACGAGTTCGACGACCTGACGGGCCCGGACGGTGCCGTCGAGGCGCTGGTCGAGCTGCGGGAGTCGGGCGTCGTCGGTGCCATCGGCCTCGCGGGCGGTCGCGTGCAGGAGATGGCCCGCTACCTCGCGCTCGGGGTCTTCGACGTGCTGCTGGTGCACAACCGCTGGACGCTCGTCGACCGGTCCGCGGGCCCCCTCGTCGCCGAGGCGCGCGCGCAGGGCATGGGGGTGCTCAACGCCGCGGTCTACGGCGGCGGGATCCTCGCGCACCAGCACGGAGGGCCCACGACGTACGGCTACCGGCCCGCCCCGCCGCAGGTCCTGGCCGCGGTCGACGCGATGCGTGCCGTGTGCACGGCGCACGGCACGGACCTGGGGACCGCGGCGCTGCAGTTCTCGCTGCGCGACGAACGGTTCGCCACCACGATCGTCGGCATGTCGAGGCCCGAGCGCGTCGAGCGGACCCTCGCCGCCGCCGCCGCACCGCTGCCGGACGCGCTCTTCGACGAGCTCGAGACCCACGTCCCGCCGCCGGATTCCTGGCTCGACGCCCCCTTCGACACCTGAGCGGACGAGGAGTCGCCCGCGGCGACCGCGGCCGGGCGGGCATCGATTAGCGTTCACGGCAAGGGCGGCGCGCGTCGGGTGCGTCGGGACGGAGCGAGATGAGCGAGCAGGCCGCCGGGCAGGGTGCGGCGGCGTCGGGGCCGCCCGCCGACCTCGACACCTGCGCGCAGGAGCCGATCCGCGTCCCGGGGTCCGTGCAGCCGCACGGCGTGCTGCTCGCGCTGTCCGAGCCCGACCTGGTCGTGCGGCACGCCTCGACGAACGTCGTCGACCTCACGGGGCTGGCGGTCGAGGACGTGGTGGGCGCACCGTTCGGCGCGGTCGTCGGGGCCGGCGCCGCGCAGGCCGTGCGCGCGCACGTCCGGACGTTCGGCGACCTGCGGGCGCGCAACCCGGTGGCGGTCGAGGTCGAGGGCCCCGGCGGTGCTGTCGTGGCCGACGCGGTGCTGCACCGCGTCGCCGTCGGTGGCCGGACGCTGCTGGTCGTCGAGCTGGAGACGGCGACCGGCCCGCGGCCGTTCTCGTTCCCCAACACCTACCAGGCGGTGCGCGGCGCGCTCGAGCGGCTCAACCACGCCGGCTCGCTCGAGGACCTGTTCGACGTGGCCGCGCAGGAGGTCCGGGAGCTGACGGGGTTCGACCGCGTGATGGTCTACCGCTTCGACGCGGACCACCACGGCGAGGTCGTCGCGGAGGCCCGGCGTGCGGACCTCAACTCGTTCCTCGGCCTGCACTACCCCGCCTCCGACATCCCGCCGCAGGCCAGGGCGCTGTACGAGACCAGCTGGATCCGCATCATCCCCGACGTCGGGTACACCCCGGCGCCCCTCGTGCCCGGGGTGGACGCGGCGTCCGGCGAGCCGCTCGACCTGACGCACGCCGTGCTGCGCAGCGTGTCGCCCGTGCACGTCGAGTACCTGGGGAACATGGGCGTGCGGGCGTCCATGTCGATCTCGCTGCTGCGCGACGGCCGGCTGTGGGGGCTCATCGCGTGCCACCACTACGCGGGGCCGCACGTGGTCCCGATCGGGGTGCGTGCCGCGGCGGAGTTCCTCGGCTCGGCGCTGTCGCTGCGGCTCGTGGCGCGGGCGCAGGACCGTGAGCTGGAGCGCCAGCTCGCCGCCCAGGCGGACATCGCGCGCGTCCTGACCGCGGCGCGCAACCCGGACCGCGGCCTCGCGGAGGCGCTCGCGGGCGAGGACCCCGGTCTGCTGTCGGTCGTCCCCGCGCACGGGCTCGTCGTCGTCGCCGACGGTCGGACGGTCACGGTGGGCGACGCGACCGTCGACGTCCGTGCGCTGCGCGCGTGGGTGCAGGCGCAGCCGGACCGGGTGACGACCCGCACCGCGCTGGCCGAGAGCGACCCGGAGCTGGCGGCCGCGCTGCCGGGCGTCGCGGGTGTCCTGGCGGTCCGGCTGCCCGGTGAGCAGATGGTCGTGTGGCTGCGTGACGAGCACCTGCGCGACATCTACTGGGGCGGGGACCCGCAGAACAAGGCCATCGCGCGTCGCGAGGGCGCGGACGTGCGGCTCAGCCCGCGCAAGTCCTTCGACCGGTGGCGCGAGACCGTGCGCGGCCGCTGCGAGCCGTGGGCGCCCGAGCACGTGCGGGCCGTCGAGGACCTGCGCAGCCGGCTGCTGGAGGTGCTGCTGGAGCGCAACCGCTGGCAGCTGGCGGCGGCGCACGCGGTGCAGCTCTCGTTGCTGCCGGGACGCCTGCCGGAGCCGACCGGCTGGGCGCTGCAGGCCCGGTACGTGCCGGCGGCGGGCGGGCGCGTCGGCGGCGACTGGTACGACGCGCTGGAGCTGCCCGACGGCAGGTTCGCGGTGATCGTCGGCGACGTCGCGGGCCACGGGATCGGTGCCGCGGCCGCGATGGGCCAGCTGCGCAACGCCTTGCGCGCGTACCTGATGCGCGGCGCGGACCTGCGCGAGGCGCTCGTCGACCTCGACGAGCTCGCGCGGCGCACGATGCCGGACGACATGGCGACGGTCGTC
This sequence comes from Cellulomonas wangsupingiae, assembly GCF_024508275.1. Taxonomy (NCBI): domain Bacteria; kingdom Bacillati; phylum Actinomycetota; class Actinomycetes; order Micrococcales; family Cellulomonadaceae; genus Cellulomonas; species Cellulomonas wangsupingiae. The sequence continues at coordinate 3,922,855 of NZ_CP101989.1, read as the reverse complement.
GCGGTCGTCGTCGACACGTCCAGCGGTGACGCATGGATCGCCGCCGCGGGCCACCCCCGGCCGCTCGCGCTCACCGCGGACGGCGGTGCGGACCTGGTGACGATGCGGGTCGACCGGCCGGTGGGCGTCGGCTCGGGCGACCCGCAGGTGGTGCGTCTGCACATCGAGCCGGGTGGTGGGCTGGTGCTGTACAGCGACGGCATGGTCGACTCCCGGTCGACCGCTCTGGCGGCGGGTCTCCGGCGGCTCATCGAGCACTTCGACCGCTCCGACCCGACCGTGCCCGTGGACATCGACGAGGTCGTGGCGGACTGCCACGACCTGGACTCGAAGGACGACATGACGCTGCTGCTGCTCTGCCGGGACGCCGACCTGCCCGCGGGGGCCCGCCCGTGAGCGCCCGCCGGGCGGTCGCCCGCGCGTACTGGCGCGTGAGCCGGTGGACGCTGCGGACGGAGCGCGTGCCGCGCGACGGTGCCGGTGTGATCCTCGGGGCGCCGCACACGTCCAACTGGGACTTCGTCCTGATGCTCGCGATCGCGTGGGAGGCGGAGCTGCCGTTCCGGTGGCTCGGCAAGCACACGCTCTTCCGCGGACCGGCCGGCCCGCTCATGCGCGCGCTCGGGGGCATCCCGGTGGACCGGCGCGACCCCGCGGGCCTCGTGGAGGACCTCGTCGCGCGCCTGGGGGACGGCGAGCACTTCTACCTCGTGGTGACCCCCGAGGGCTCGCGGTCCGGCTCCGGCTGGAAGTCGGGGTTCTACCGCATCGCCCGCGCCACGGGCCTCCCGGTGACGCTGGGCTACGTGGACCGCACGACGATGACGGCGGGCCTGGGGCCGACGCTGACGGTCACGGGCGACGTCCGGGCGGACATGGATGTCGTCCGGGCGTTCTACGCCGACAAGGCCGGTCACACGCCGTCGCGTCGCACGGAGCCCCGCCTGCGGGACGAGGGCGCTGCGGATGCGGGGACGCCCGACCCGTCCTAGCGTCTGGGTGTTCACCGACGAAGGGAAGCTCCCATGGGTCTCGACGACAAGATCAAGCACGGCGCCGAGGAGGCGCAGGGCAAGGCGAACGAGGCGCTGGGCAAGGCGACGGGCGACGAGGAGCGCGAGGCCGACGGCAAGGCGCAGCAGTCGACGGCGAACCTCAAGCAGGCCGGCGACGACGTCAAGGACGCCTTCCGCTGACGCGTGCGCGGCCGACGACAGGTCGCACCGCCTTCCCGCCCGCCCCCGTGCCGACGTCGGCACGGGGGCGTCGCGCTGTCTCCGCGAGGGGTCCGACGGCTGCGCCCGACCGGGTGAATTGGGCCCGCGTCCAGGACAAGTGATGAACACCACTTCCGTTGACGGTGAGAGCGGTCTAATGTCGGAGTTGTCAGCGAAACGGCAAACCCTCCGCAAGGGGGGGACGCAAAGCCACGGGACCCACGAGGTCAGCCGGGCCACCGAACGAAGGATCCGTCCATGGACCAGCGCAACTCCGCCGCAGAGCCGCACGAAGTTCGCCCCCAGATCATCCCCCTCGGCCGCTGGGCGGCCATCGCAGCGCGTCTCGAGGCCTCGGTGACGGTGCCGTCGCAGCGCGACGCACTCGCGGCCTGACGCACCTCTCTCCGCACTCGGCCCTCGGCCACCGGCTCCACCGGTGACGGGGGCCGCGGTCTGCGTGCGGCCGGGCCGCTCCCTCAGAGCTCGCCGACCCGCGTGAGGTAGCGCATCGCGAGCCAGCCGAGCGGCAGCCGGATCCAGAACGTCAGGAGCCGGAACAGCAGGGCGACCGTGCCCGCGACACCGAGGTTGATGCCCGCGACGGTCGACAGGCCGAGCGCCAGGGCCGTCTCCACCGTCCCGATACCCCCGGGGGTGGGGATCACCGAGCCGGCCGTGTTGCCCGTGAGGTAAACGAGCGCGACCTGCACGAGGGACGCCTCCTGGCCGAGGGCCGCGAGCGCGGCGTCGAAGGCGAGCACGTAGCCCATCGTCATGAGGACGTTGCCGCCGAGCGCCAGCGCGAGGCGCCACGGCTGCCCGAGCACCTCGATGAGCCGGGGGAGCGTCTGGCGCATGGTCGGCCCGACCGTGCGCTGCACCCACGTCCGCACGCCGGGGAAGAGCATCGCGATCCCGACGAGACCCGCCACGACCGCCAGCGCGACCAGCATGGCGGGCGACACGGAGAACGACGTCGGCGAGTGCACGCCCGACGTCACGGTCAGCACGAGCAGCAGCAGCAGGGTCGTGACGAACTGGCTGACCTGCACCAGCGCGACGGTGGCGCCCGCGAGGGTGCCGCTGACGCCGCGGCGCGTGAGCATCCGCAGGTTGAGCGCGGCCGGTCCGATGCCGGCGGGCGCCGCGAGCGCGACGAACGTCGCGGCCGTCTGCACGAGCGTCGCGCGCCACACGGGCAGGCGCACGGGGGAGAACGCGACGAAGGCGAGCGCCGCGCCCAGCAGCGTGACGAGACCCAGCGCCGCCGCCAGGGCCGAGTAGCGCCAGTCGCTCTCGGCGAGGACCGTGCCGATCTGGGCGACGTTGACGTACGTGAGCACGACGAACACCGCGACGGTCGTCAGCAGGATCGTCAGGATCGTGCGGGCCCCGAAGCGCACGAGCTGCTGCGGCTGGACGTCGGCCTCCGGCAGGCGGGCGACCAGGGCGGACCGCAGCTCGGCGAGGACCTCCTTGTGCGCGCGCATCTCGTCGCGCGTCCGGCGGGGCAGCGCGACCGTCTGCAGCAGCGGGCCGATGGACCGGATGTCGGCGGCCGGCAGCACCCCCGCCGCGGACTCGACGGCGCGCGCGGCGCCGACGCGCAGCGCGAGCAGCGCGATGAGCTGCATCGTGTCCATGCGGCGGGCCAGCTCGGACGACGCCACGTCGCCCAGCTCCCACGCGGTGATCCACACGCGCGGGCCCTGGGGACCTCGCTCGACGAGGATGACGTCCGAGGTCAGCGAGCGGTGCGCGATGCCGGCGGCGTGGGCCAGGCTCAGCTGGTCCCAGATCGCGTGCAGCACGTCGTCGTCGACGTCCTGCGTGGCGAGGTCGGACAGGGGCACCGCGTCGCCCGTGGTCTCCTGCAGCAGCAGCATCGAGTCCTCGGCCTCGGCGATGCTCAGCAGCTGGGGCGTGCAGACACCCGCGGCGCGGGCGGCGTACGACAGCAGGGCGGCGCGTTCGGTGGCCTGCCGCAGCGACAGGGCGGACCGGCCCTCCAGCCCGCGCAGCCGCAGGCTGCGCCACAGGCGGGTCAGCATGCCGACCACCTGGCGGTCGCCGTCGAAGACCAGCAGGTCGAGGTGGCGGCCGTCGTCGGTGGTGACGTCGTAGAGCCGGTCGCCCGACGCGCGCACGAGCGCCCGCTGCGCGCGTGTGCCCTCGGGCAGCGCGGCGACGGCCTCGGCGGTCGCGGCGGTGCGGTCGGCCTCGAGGACGGGGTCGGGGACGCGGACGACGGTGGCGGGCTCGACGCCGGTGCGCCGGATCCCGGCGAGCAGTGCGGCGTCGTACGCGCGCTCGGGGTCCACGCCGCCCACGTAGCGCGCCGTGAGCCCGGCGACCCGGCCGACGAGGAGAGCGAGGCCCAGCCCCGGCAGCGACACGGCCGCGGTGATGAGGGTGACGCCGACCGCCACCCACAGCAGGTTCCACGACCACGCGACGGAGCGTCGGCGGTTGCGCGGGCCGGCCACCGTCAGCAGGGCCGTCAGCATCGCCGTGTACTCGGGGATCAGCAGCGTCCACTCGCCGCCGAGCCGCACCGACAGGCCGCGCACCAGGTCGTCGGAACCGAACGTGAGGAAGGTCCAGTACAGCGCGGCGACGACGAGCATCGCGGCGATCGCGGCGACGACCGCCTGCAGCAGCTGGCGTCCGAGGCGCCGGAGCGCGAGCTCGGTGAGCACGGCGATGGGCACCACGACCGTGGTGAACCCGACCAGGACGTTGACGGGGACGAACAGGATGCGCCGCAGCAGCGTCGCGAACCCCTGGACGTCCTCCGCGACGCCCGTCGTCGTGTTCTGGGCGTACGTCGCGAGGATGACCACGAGCACGGCGGCGACGGTCGTCAGGGTCGCGCCGAGCAGGTCGCTGGGGCGGTGCACGCGTCGCGGGCGCACGTCCCACACGTCGACGGGCGAGCGGACGGCGCGTACGGCGGCGGTGGGGGCGGTGCCGTCGCCCGGTGGCGCGTCCCGGTCCGGGTTCCCGGGGGCGGGGTCGCCGACGGCACCGTCCGGTGCAGGCGGCGACGACATGGGCATGATGGCGAGTGTAGGCAGCGGGCTGCGCGCGGCTCGTCCATCTGACGGCGGGTCTTTCGCGTCGTGGTCTCCGTCCCGGGAGTCAACACGTGTTGACATCGGGCACCCAGCGGCGTCAACATGTGTTGACGCATGGATCGACGAGGAGCACCGATGACGCAGGAGGCCGACATGTCCGCACTGGTCGCCCGGTCCGAGGACGACGACCCGCTGGGTGCCCTGCTCGCGCTGTCGCAGCTGCGACGGGAGGTCGAGCGGCGCGAGGCCGTCGCCGTCCGTCGGGCGCGCGCCGCAGGCGTCCCGTGGGCGGCGATCGCGACGATGCTCGGGGTCAGCAAGCAGGCCGTCCACCGCCGGTACGGGGGCCGCCGCCGCGAGGTCTGACGTGCCACCGGCCGCGGTGTCCGCCGGCCGCGAGCAGGCGTCGACGGCTGGGCGCGCCGCGACCGGCGCCGCGCGCTACCTTCGGCCCAGGGGTGCCGTCGCGCGGTACGCACCGCGCCACCGCCCTGGGGTCCCGCGGGGCCCGTGAGGAGGTCGCACGATGGTCGACGACGTCACGGCGCACGTCACGCGGACGCTGCGCAAGGTGTGGTGGCTGCCCGTGCTGCGCGGCGTGCTGCTGCTGGTGCTCGGACTGCTGCTGATGGCGCAGCCGGCGGCGTCGGTCGAGGCGATCGTGTGGCTGTTCGGCATCTTCGCGATCGTCGACGGCGTCGTCGCGATCATCCAGGGATTGTCGAACCGGGGCGTCCCCGGGGGGACGTGGTGGGTGGTCGAGGGCGTCGCCGGGCTCGCCGTGGGCGCCGTCGTCGTGCTGTGGCCCGGGCCCACCGTGCGGGTGCTGTTCTTCCTGCTGGCCGCGTGGCTCCTCGTGCTCGGCGTCGTGTCGATCCTCGCCGCGGTCGCGCTGTCGCGGTCGCGCGACGCGGGCTGGCACTGGCCGCTCGCGTTCGGCCTGGTCTGCACGCTGTTCGCGCTCCTGCTGATCGCCCGTCCGCAGGGCAGCCTCGCGGTGTTCGGCGTGCTCCTGGGGCTGTTCGCGTTCGTCGGGGGCGTGCTCAACGTCGTCAGCGGGTTCGCGGTGCGGGAGGCCGTCAAGGGCCTGGGACGCGACTCCGCGGTCGTCTGACTCAGGTGACGCCGATGGCCTCCAGCCAGGCGTCGGGCAGCAGCGCGTAGCCGACGAACGCGACCACGTCGATCGTCGTGTGCGCGACGACGAGCGGCATGACGCGTCGCCGTCGCCGGTAGTACTCCGCGAACACGACGCCCATGACGACGTTGCCGACGAACGCGCCCCACCCCTGGTACAGGTGGTACGACCCGCGCAGCAGGGCGCTCGCCGCGATGATCGCAGGCGTGCCCCAGCGCAGCTCGCGCAGCCGCTCCATGAGGTAGCCGACGGCGATCACCTCCTCCAGCAGCGCGTTCTGCAGCGCCGCCAGGATCAGCACCGGCACGGTCCACCATGCCGCGTTGAGCGCCGCCGCCTGGACCTCGACCGTGATGCCGATCGCCCGTCCCACGACGTAGAGCCCGAGGCCGGGGATGCCGATGAGCGCCGCGAGGCCGACCCCGACGCCCAGGTCGCGCCACGGCCGGGCGCCGTCGAGGCCGATGCGGCGCACGGCCGACCGGCCGTGGGCGGACAGCAGGTACAGCGCGAGCGCGACGGGCAGCAGCGCGAACCCGATGGACAGCAGCTGGTACGTGAGGTCGAGGTAGGGCCGCGGTGACCGGCTGGGGTTGAGCGTCGTCGTCTGCTCTGCCAGCGGCGGGCCGGCCGTGAGCTTGGCGACCAGGGAGACGACGGCGTACACCGCCGACTTGCCCAGCGACAGGCCGAGGACGATCCAGATCTCCGCCGTCAGGCGCCGGGCCACCGCCCGGTCGCCGGGCGCGGGCGTGCCGGTGGGCCGCTCGCGACCGCCTGCGCCGTCGGCGCGCGCGCCGTCATCTGGCCCGCCCCCCGCGGCGGTCGCCGACCTGTCCATCCCGGCAGCGTAGAGCCCTCTGCCGACCCCCACCGGGTGGAAGCGGGCGCGGGCCGTTGACACAGAGGTGTCGATCGAGCAAAGTACTTTGCATCGCAAAGTACGAGGAGGACGACATGGAACGACACGAACCACCGCACGGTGGGTCCGGGGCCGCGCCGCGCCCCGACACCGACGACGCGCCGCCCGACCCGCGCGAAGGGCTCGCCATCGTCGCCGCCCAGCGGCGCCGTGTGCGCGACACCGACGTGGACAACCGGCTCATGTTCGGCGTCTGGGGCGTCGCCTGGCTCGTCGGGTACGCCGCGCAGTGGTGGACGGCCACCACGTCACCCACCCACACGTCCACCGGTCGTGGCGGGCTCGTGTTCGCCGCCGTCGCCGCCGTGGCGATGGTGATCACGATCGTGCACGTGGCGCGCGCGACGCACGGCATCGCCGGCACCAGCCAGCAGGTCGGGATCATGTACGGCTGGGCGTGGGCCATCGGGTTCACCGGTCAGGGCCTCATCGTCGCCGGCGTCGTCGGCGCGGGTGCGAACCCCGTCGTGATCGCGGTCGTCGCCAACGGCATCGCCTGCGTCGTCGTCGGGCTGCTCTACATGGCCGGCGGTGCGCTGTGGCGCGAGGTGTCGATGTACCTCATCGGCGCGTGGATGATCGTCACCGCCGGGGCCGCGAGCCTCGTCCCGATGCCCGACGGCTACCTCGTCATGGCGTTCGCCGGTGGTGGCGGGATGCTCGTCGCCGCCGTCCTGGCCGCACTGCGCCGGCGGCGCGCATGAGCGAGGTCGACCTCGACCCGGTGATCCACTCGGCGTCCCGGCTGCGGGTCGTCGCCACGCTGGCCGCGCTCGAGCGGGGGGACCGCATCTCGTTCCCACGGCTGGGCAAGCTGCTCGACATGACCGCCGGCAACCTGTCCACGCACCTGCGTCGCCTCGAGGACGCCGGGTACGTCACCCAGACCAAGACGCACGTGGGCCGCACCCCGGCGACGTACGTCGAGCTCACCCCCGCCGGGCGCCTCGCGTTCGAGCGGTACACCCAGACCCTCACGGAGCTGCTCAAGGGAGCACGGCCATGACCACCGACACCGCGCCACCGGTCCTCGTCGAGCACGTCACCCGGCGCTTCGGTGCCGTCACCGCGCTCGACGACGTCAGCCTGCACGTCGACGCGGGCGAGATCGTCGGGCTGCTGGGGCCCAACGGCGCCGGCAAGACGACCCTGCTGTCGCTGCTCGCCGGACTGCGGACCCCCGACGAGGGGACCGTCCGGCTGTTCGGCCGCAACCCCCGGGACCCCGCAGCCCGCACCTCGCTGGGCACCACGCCGCAGGAGACGGGCCTGCCCGAGACGCTCAAGGTGCGCGAGGTCGTCGACTTCGTCGCCGGGCACTTCACGGACCCGATGCCGCGCGGCGAGGTCATGGCCCGCTTCGGGCTCACCGACCTCGCCGAGCGGCAGACCGGCGCCCTGTCCGGCGGGCAGAAGCGGCGGCTCGCGGTCGGGCTGTCCCTCGTCGGACGCCCACGGCTGGTCCTGCTCGACGAGCCGACCACCGGCCTGGACGTCGAGGCGCGGCACGTGCTGTGGCAGGCGCTGCGCGACTACCACGCCGACGGCGCCACGGTCATCGTGACCAGCCACTACCTCGAGGAGATCGAGGCCCTCGCCGAGCGTGTCGTCGTCGTCGGCGACGGACGCGTCCTGGCCGACGACACGCTGGCGCGCGTCCTGGACCTCGTCGCCGTGCGCCGCGTCGCGCTCACCGTCGGCGCCGGTGCGGCCGACGCCCTGTCCGCCCTGCCGGGTGTGCAGGACGTCGCCGACGTCTCGGCCACCGCCCGCGGCACCCGCGTCACGCTCGTCGCGTCGGACGCCGACGCCGCCGTGCGCGCGCTCGTCGAGCGGGCCGTGCCGTTCACCGACCTCGAGGTGCGCGGCGCGTCCCTCGAGGAGGCGTTCCTCTCCCTCACGTCGCACGACGCGCCCGCGGCACCGGCCGAGGCGTCGACCCTCCCGGAGGTGTCCCGATGACCACGACCGCCGCCGCGCGGCCCGCACCGTCCGTCCCGCGTCCCGCCCTGCGGCCCTGGGGGTCGCTGGCGTGGCTGCACACGCGCTACCAGTTCCTCGAGACCGTCCGCGTGCCCATCGCCGTCATCGGCAACCTGCTGTTCCCCGGGCTCGCGCTGCTGTTCTTCGTCGTCCCGCAGAGCGCGATCACGTCGGACCCCGTCGCGTCGACCGCCGCGATCGCGCAGCTCGGCACGTTCGCCATCATGTCCGCCTGCCTCTTCACGCACGGGGCGGGCGTCGCGGAGGACCGCGCGCTGCCGTTCGACACGTTCGTCCGCACGCTGCCCGCGCGTCCCGGGCCGCGGCTCGCCGGGCGGGTCGTCAACGGGCTGCTGTGGGCGTACCTCGCGCTGGTCCCGCCCGTCGTCATCGGGATCGTCCTGACCGCCGCGACGCTCACGCCCGCGCGTGCCCTGGGCGCCGTCGTGATGGTCGCGGCGATCGCCGTGCCCTTCACCCTGCTCGGCATGGCCATCGGGTACGCGATGTCGACCAAGGCCGCGCTCGCGGTCGTGCAGTGCGTGCTGTTCCCGCTCGCGTTCGCCGGAGGGCTGTTCATGCCGCCCGAGGTCTTCCCCGACTGGCTCGACGCGATCTCCCAGGCGCTGCCGTCGCGGGCGGCCCGCGACCTCGTCGTGCAGGTCACCACGGGCGTCGAGGCGAGCGCGTTCGCCCTGCCCGTGCTGCTCGCGTGGACGGCCGTCTTCGCCGCCCTCGCGGTCGGGGCAGTCCGCAGGGACGAGGGCCGCCGCTTCCGCTGACCCCACCCCCACCCCCACCCCCACCCGCCGAGCGCGGTACTCGACCCTCGAGCGCGGTACCTACGAGTACCGCGCTCGGTGGTCGAGTACCGCGCTCGGGGCACGGCGCACGGGGCGGGTCAGGTGGCGCGAGGGCGGCCGCGACGCGGTGGGCCGCCTGCGGCGTCGGGCATCCGGCCGGCGTCCGTCAGCGCGCGGCGCAGCAGCAGGTCGATCTGGGCGTTGACGCTCCGCAGGTCATCCGCCGCCCACTTCGCGAGCGCGTCGTGCACGGCCGGGTCCAGGCGCAGCAGCACCTGACGCCGCTCCCGGCGCACCGGCCGCGCAGCCGCACCGCCACCCCCCACCCCGTGAGAGGACGATCCAGCACGCTCGCCGCCACCCCCCTCCCCGTGAGAGGACGATCCAGCACGCTCGCCGCCACCCCCCTCCCCGTGAGAGGACGATCCAGCACGCCCACCGCCGCCCCCGACCCCGCGAGGGGACGACCCGGCGCCGTCACCTCCCGGCGACGGGCTGTCCCCCTGCGCGGGCTCCTCGATGGTCACGCGTAGAGCGACCCGGTGTTGATGACGGGCGTCGCGCGGGACTCGCCGCACAGGACGACGAGCAGGTTCGACACCATCGCGGCGCGGCGGTCGTTGTCGAGCTCGACGACGCCGTCGTCCTCGAGCCGGCTCAGGGCGCCCTCGACCATCGAGACCGCACCCTCGACGATCCGCTCGCGGGCCGCGATGATCGCGCCGGCCTGCTGGCGCTGCAGCATCGCCTGCGCGATCTCGGGGGCGTACGCGAGGTTGGAGATGCGGGCCTCGATGACCTCGAGGCCGGCGATGACGACGCGGGCCGCGACCTCGGCCGCGATCTCCGCGGAGACGACGTCGGTGGCGCCCCGCAGCGAGTTCTCGCCGTTGTCCGCGTGGTCGTACGGGTGCGACATCGCGACGTGCCGCAGCGCGGACTCGGACTGCACGCGCACGAAGTCGGCGTAGTCCTCGACCGCGAACGTGGCCTTGGCGGTGTCGGCGACCTGCCACACGACGATCGCCGCGATGTTGATCGGGTTGCCGTCCTCGTCGTTGACCTTGAGCTCGTTCGTCTCGAAGTTGCGCACGCGCACCGACACGTTCTTGCGGAACGTCAGCGGCACGGTGAGGACGAGGCCGGTGCGCCGGATGGTGCCGATGTAGCGGCCGAAGAACTGCACGACGCGCGTCTGCCCGGGGCTGACGACGGCGACGGACGTGAGCAGCACCACCCCGAGGACGAGGGTGGCGAGGCCCAGGACGCCGTACCAGTTCTGCTCGGTGACGTCGGCGACGATGAACAGCGGGATCGAGGCGCCGAGCCCGGCCAGTGCCAGCAGGGCCACGACCACCGCCGGGCCGGCGCCGAGCGCCCAGGCGTCGCGCTCGACGACGTCCACCCGGGCGCCGCCGTGCCCGACCGGGCGACCGCTCGGGTCCCCCCCTACGGACTCCTGCGGCGGGACGGACTCGGGCATGGTGACCTCCACGGGAAAGGCGCCGGAGCGCTATCAATGTGATAGCACTTTAGCAGGGCCCGGGTGATCCGCGGGCCGGATCACCCGACCGGCGCCGCCCCGTCAGGCGAAGGTGCGCAGTCGCAGCGAGTTGGTCACCACCAGCACCGACGAGAACGCCATCGCGGCGCCCGCGATCATCGGATTCAGCAGCCCGAACGCCGCCAGCGGGATCGCCGCCACGTTGTACGCGAACGCCCAGAACAGGTTCTGCCGGATGATCCGCAGCGTGCGCCGCGACAGCCGGATCGCCTGCGGGGCGGACGCGAGGTCGCCACGGACGAGGGTGAGGTCCGCCGCCTCGATCGCCACGTCGGTGCCCGTCCCCATCGCGAGGCCCAGGTCCGCCGTCGCGAGGGCGGCCGCGTCGTTGACGCCGTCGCCGACCATCGCGACGCGTGCGCCACCGGCCTGCAGCCGCTCGACGGCCGCGACCTTCTCGTCCGGCATGACCTGCGCGACGACGTCGGCGTCGGCGATGCCGACCGCGCGAGCCGTCGCCAGCGCGGCGCCCCGGTTGTCGCCCGTGAGCAGCACGGGCCGCAGCCCCAGCGCCCGCAGCTCGCGGACGGCCGCGGCCGACGTCGGCTTGACCGGGTCCCGCAGGACGAGGACGCCGCGCGCCCGTCCGTCCCACGCGGCGACGACGGCCGTCGCCCCGTCCGCCTCCGCCGTCGCGACGACGTCCGCGACGTCGTCCGTGCGCACGCCCTGCTCCTCGAGCCAGCCGAGCCGGCCCACGAGCACCCGCCGTGCGAGGCCGACGCCGCTGTGCGCGGTGCGGACCACGCCGCTGACGCCGCGGCCCGCGTCGGCCCGGAACTCCCGGACCTCGTCCGCACCGATCCCGACGCCGTCCGCGCCGACCGGGACGTCGACGCGCGCGCCGCCCGCCGGTGCCGCGGGCACGGGGTGATCGGGCCCGTGACTGGATTGCTCTCTCGCGGCGGGGGTGGGGGTGGGGGTGACCGGGGTGGCGGTGGCGATGGCGCGGGCGATGGGGTGCTCGGCGAGCGCCTCCACGGCGGCGGCGAGGCGGTGGACCTCGGCGGCGTCCTCGCCCGTCGCCGGGACGACGTCGACGAGCGCCATGCGGCCGGCCGTGACCGTGCCGGTCTTGTCGAGCACGACCGTGTCGACGCGCCGGGTCTCCTCGAGGATCTCGGGACCCTTGATGAGGATGCCGAGCTGCGCACCGCGTCCCGTGCCCACGAGCAGCGCGGTGGGTGTGGCCAGGCCGAGCGCGCAGGGGCACGCGATGATCAGCACGGCCACGGCGGCCGTGAACGCGGCCTGGAGGCCGCCCCCGGTGGCCAGCCAGGTGACCAGGGTGCCGACCGCGACGACCAGCACGACGGGCACGAAGACCGCGGAGATCCGGTCGGCGAGCCGCTGCACGGGTGCCTTGCCCGTCTGCGCGCGCGCGACCAGGCGGCCGATCTGCGCCAGGCGCGTCTCCTCGCCCACGCGCGTCGCGCGGACCACGAGGTGCCCGGACGTGTTGACGGTCGCGCCGGTGAGCTCGTCGCCCGGCCCGACGTCGAGGGGCACGGGCTCGCCGGTCAGCAGCGAGGTGTCCACGGCGCTCGTCCCGGACACCACGACACCGTCGGTCGCGACCTTCTCACCGGGGCGCACGGCGAACTCGTCGCCCACCGCGAGCCGGTCGACCGGCACCCGCTGCTCGACGCGCCGGCCGTCGGGCCCGGTCACGAGCAGCGCGACGTCCTTCGCGCCCAGGTCCAGCAGCGCGCGCAGGGCGTCGCCCGCGCGGCGGCGGGAGCGGTGCTCGGCGTACCGGCCGGCCAGGAGGAACGTGGTGACGACGGCCGCGACCTCGAAGTACAGCTCCGGCATCGGGTCGCCGTGGCCGGAGGCGGCGGCGGGGAACAGCGCCGGCGTCATGCGGATGCCGAGCTCTCCGGTGCCGCCCAGCAGCAGCGCCCACAGCGACCAGGCGGTCGCGGCGACGACGCCGATCGACACGAGCGTGTCCATCGTCGACGCACCGTGCCGGGCCGCGCGGACGGCCGCCCGGTGGAACGGCCAGGCCGCCCACGTGGCGACGGGCAGCGCGAGCGCCGCCACCAGCCACTGCCATCCGCGGAACTGCGTGGCCGGCACCATGCTCAGGACGAGCACGGGGACGGTCAGCACGGCGGCGACGCGCAGGCGGCGCAGCAGGTCGGCGCCGCGGGTGTCGTCGGGGGCCGACGTGTCGTCCGACGCGTCGTGCTCCATGCCGGCGTGCTGCATGCCGGACAGCGCGTGCTCGAGGGCGTCGTGCTGCGCGCCGTCGTGCTGCCCGCCGTCGTGCTCGTGCCCGCCGGCCCGGTCGGCACCGTGGCCGTCGTGGGTGCCCGGGCGCCGGACGGGGTGCGCGTCGTAGCCGGCCGCCCGCACGGCGGCGACGAGGTCGTCGACGCTCGGTGCGGGGGCGTCGTCCGTCGCGGTGACGTCCACGTGCGCCGTCTCGAGCGCGAGGTTGACCGTGGCGCTCGCGCCGGGGACGCGGTTGAGGCGCTTCTCGACGCGCGCGACGCACGACGCGCACGTCATGCCCTCGATCGCGAGGTCGATCCCCGCGGCCGTCACGCCGTCGCGGGCGCCGGGCCTGCCGGGCGCGTCGGTGCTCACAGCAGCGACCGGGTGGGTGTCACGGCGTAGCCCGCCTCGGCCACGGCGGCGTCGACGGCCGACGGGTCCAGCGGGGCCTCGGAGGTGACCGTGACGGGGGAGGACCCGCCCGTGACGAGCTCGACGTCGACGCCGGTGACGCCCGGCAGCGCGGTGAGCTCCTCGGTGACGGCGTTCACGCAGTGGCCGCAGGTCATGCCGTCGACACGGAAGGTGGTGGTGCTCATGGTGGTGCTCCTTCGACTCGGTGGGTCCGGTGCGGCGGGGGCCCGCGCGGTGGGCGGTGGGCGGCCGGTGCGACCGGGGGTGGGGCCGCCCGCCTGGTGGGGGTGGGGGCGGCCGGGTCAGCTGCGGACGAGCCGCGCGATGGCGGCGGACGCCTCGCGCACCTTGGCGGCGCCGGCCTCGGGGGACTCGCGGGCCGCGTCGACGACGCAGTGGCCGAGGTGGTCCTCCACGAGCCCGATGCCCACGGCCTGCAGGGCCTTGGTGACGGCGGCGATCTGGGTGAGGACGTCGATGCAGTACACGTCCTCGTCGACCATGCGGGCGATGCCCCGGACCTGGCCCTCGACGCGGCGCAGGCGGCGCAGGTACTCGGCCTTGGCGGGCGTGTAGCCGTGCACCGGGGTCTCGTCGCTGCCGTCGTCGTGCGCGGCGGCGATCGCGACGGCGTCGTGCGTGGGTGTCGGGGTCACGCTCATCGCAACAGGGTACCCCCCTGGGGTATTCCGCCTCTCACCCGACCGCCGGCGACGGGTGCGCGCCGTGCACGTCGCGGCAGGGGAGAATCAGCCCATGCGGGTCTCGGCGAAGGCGGACTATGCGGTGCGGGCGTGTGCCGAGCTGGCGAGCCGGCCCGGGGGTGAGTCCGTCCCGAGCGACGTGCTCGCCGCGGGCCAGGGCATCCCGACCAGCTTCCTCGAGCGGATCATGGGCGACCTGCGACGCGGCGGCGTCGTGACCAGCGTGCGCGGGCGCTCGGGCGGGTACCTGCTGGCGCGTGCGGCCGACGAGATCACGGTCGCGGACATCATCCGCGCCGTCGACGGCCCGCTCGTCACGGTGCGGGACGTGCGCCCGCCGGGGCTCACGTACGAGGGGTCGGCGACCGCGCTGCTCGAGGTGTGGGTGGCCCTGCGCGCGGCCGTGCGGGACGTTCTCGACGTCGTCACGCTGGCCGACGTCGTGCAGCGGGAACTGCCGGAGTCGGTGCACCGGCTCGCCGCGCGGGAGGACGCCTGGCAGAACCCCTGATCCGGCGTCCGGGCCCCGAGACGCCGTCTCAGGATGCGAGCCAGGTCTTGTAAGCGGAGCATGCCGGTCGGAATTATCTGCGGAGTGCGGACACCTGTCCGTGCGCCGACCCTCCGACCCGGTCCCGCCGTCCGGGTCGGCCCTCCCCGAGGTGGTCCCCGTGCCCACGATCGTCCTACTCGCCCTCGTCGGGCTCGCCGCGCAGCTCGTCGACGGAAGCCTGGGCATGGCCTACGGCGTGACCTCCACGACGCTGCTGCTCGCGATCGGGACCAACCCCGCGGCGGCGTCCGCCACGGTCCACCTCGCGGAGATCGGGACGACGCTCGCGTCGGGCGTCTCGCACTGGAAGTTCGGCAACGTCGACTGGAAGGTCGTCCTGCGGGTCGGCGTCCCCGGCGCGATCGGCGCGTTCGCCGGCGCGACGGTCCTGTCGAACCTCTCGACCGACGCCGCCAAGCCCGTGATGTCGCTGATCCTGCTCGCCCTCGGCGTCTACCTGCTCGTCCGCTTCACGCTCAAGGGGCTGCGCACCGACCGCCTGCACCTGCCGCTGCGCTCGCGCTTCCTCGCGCCGCTGGGTCTGGTCGCGGGCTTCGTCGACGCGACGGGCGGCGGCGGCTGGGGCCCGGTCGGGACGCCCGCGCTGCTCGCCAGCGGCCGTCTCGAGCCGCGCAAGGTCGTCGGGTCCATCGACACCTCGGAGTTCCTCGTCGCGATCGCCGCGAGCCTGGGCTTCCTGTTCGCGATCGGCTCGCAGGGCATCGACTTCACGTGGGTGGCGGCGCTGCTGATCGGCGGCCTCATCGCCGCGCCGATCGCCGCGTGGCTGGTCCGCAAGGTGCCGGGCCGCGTCCTCGGGTCCGCGGTCGGCGGAGTCATCGTGCTGACGAACGCCCGCACGCTGCTGCGCTCGGACTGGATCGGTCAGGGTGACACCCCGACCGAGGGCATCGTGCTCGGCGTGATCGCGCTCGTGTGGATCGCCGCGATCACGTGGTCGGTCCGGGCGTACCGCAACGACCTGGCCGCCGGTCGCGGTGACGTCGCCGCGGTGGGCCACGGGGCCGCCGACCCGGCCGTCCCGAGCGCAGACGCACCGGCTCTCGTCGCGGCCGACGCGGACCCGGCACCGCCGACTCGCTGACCTCGTCCTGCCGAGCCGGTCCACACTCCGGGACAGGCTCGCCACGAGACCGGGCTCAGGTCGCTCATCGACTGCGGTCAGCGACCTGAGCCCGGTCTCGCGCGTCCCGGGTCTCAGGACGTGGACGCCTCAGCCCGGGCGGGTCACTCCGGGCGCTCGGCTGCGGCCGCTGCCCGGGCCGCCGTCGGCAGCGCCTCCAGGACGCGGTCCAGCACGCCCTCGTCGTGCGCGGCCGAGACGAACCACGCCTCGAACGCCGACGGGGGCGCCAGCACGCCGGCGTCGAGCAGGGCGTGGAAGAACGGCGCGTACCGCCAGTGCTCCGAGGCCTGCACCGCGGCGTAGTCGCGCGCGCCCTCGGCCGCGGCCTGCTCGCCGAACACGATGCTGAACAGGCTGCCCGCCCACTGCAGAGCGTGCGGCACACCGACCTCGGCCAGGGCGGCCGTCACGGCGCGACGCAGGTGCGCCGACGCGGCGTCGACGCGCGCGTACACCTCGGCGTCGGCCAGCCGCAGCGTCGCCAGGCCCGCGGCCGTCGCGACGGGGTTCCCGGACAGGGTGCCCGCCTGGTAGACCGGCCCGACCGGCGCGAGCTGCTCCATGATGTCCGCGCGCCCGGCCACCGCGGCGACGGGCAGCCCGCCGCCGATGACCTTGCCGAACGTCAGCAGGTCCGGCGCCCACTGCTCGGAGGCACCCTCCAGGCCCCACCAGCCGGCGCGGCCGACGCGGAAGCCCGTGAGCACCTCGTCCTGGATCAGCACCGCGTCGTGGTGCTGGGTGATGCGACGCAGCTCGCGGTTGAACCCCGGCATCGGCGGGACGACGCCCATGTTGGCGGGCGCGGCCTCGGTGATGACCGCGGCGATCGACGACCCGTGCTCGTCGAACGCGGCCTGCACGGCGTCGAGGTCGTTGTACGGCACGACGATGGTCTCGGCGGCGACGGCCGCCGTCACGCCCGCGGACCCCGGCAGGGCGAGCGTGGCGACACCCGAGCCGGCCTGCGCCAGCAGGGAGTCGACGTGGCCGTGGTAGCAGCCGGCGAACTTCACGATCTTGTCGCGACCGGTCCACGCGCGGGCCAGCCGCAGCGCGGTCATCACGGCCTCGGTACCCGTCGAGACCAGGCGCACGCGCTCCGCCACCGGCACGCGCTCGCGGATCTCGTCGACGAGCTCCACCTCGGTCGTCGTCGGCGCACCGAACCCCAGACCGCGCGCGGCCGCCTCCTGCACCGCCTCGACGACCTGCGGGTGCGCGTGCCCGACCAGCGCCGGACCCCACGACCCGACGAGGTCCACGTAGTCGCGGCCCTCGACGTCCGTGACGTACGCGCCGCGCGCCGACGCGAGGAACCGCGGGGTGCCACCCACGGACCCGAACGCGCGCACGGGCGAGTTCACGCCGCCGGGGATCACGGCCGTGGCGTGCGCGAACGCCTCCGCGCTGCTGCCGGCCCAGGCCGGGCCGTACCCGGGAGCAACCGTGGCGTCGTCCTCCACCTGCGTCATCACAGCTCCTCCGCCAGCCACCCGGCCAGCTCCGTCGCCCAGTAGGTCAGGATGGCATCGGCACCGGCTCGACGGATGCTGAGCACGGACTCCGTGACAGCACTCCGACGGTCGATCCACCCCTGCGCGGACGCCGCCTCGATCATGGCGTACTCACCGGACACCTGATACGCCCAGACGGGCACGGCTGAGGTCGCCGCGACGTCCGCGAGCACGTCGAGGTACGACATGGCGGGCTTCACCATGACGACGTCCGCGCCCTCGGCCACGTCGATCGCGACCTCGCGTGCCGCCTCGCGGCGGTTGGCGGGGTCCATCTGGTAGCTGCGGCGGTCGCCGTGCAGCTGCGACTCCACGGCCTCGCGGAACGGCCCGTAGAACGCCGACGCGTACTTGGCGGCGTAGGCGAGCACGGCGACGTCCTGGTGCCCGGCGGCGTCCAGCGCGTCGCGGACGACGCCCGTCTGGCCGTCCATCATGCCGCTCAGCCCGACGAGGTGGGCGCCCGCCGCGGCCTGCGCGCGGGCCATCGCGGCGTACCGCTCGAGGGTCGCGTCGTTGTCCACCGCCCCGGAGGAGGTCAGGACACCGCAGTGCCCGTGGTCCGTGAACTCGTCCAGGCACAGGTCGGCCTGCACGACGAGCGCGTCACCGACCTCCGCGACCACGTCCGCGATCGCGAGGTTGAGGATGCCGTCGGGGTCGGTGGCGCCCGACCCGGTCGCGTCGCGGTGCGCGGGCACGCCGAAGAGCATGATCCCGCCGATGCCCGCCTCGGCGGCTCGCGCCGCCTCCTGGCGCAGCGACGCGCGGGTGTGCTGCAGGACGCCGGGCATCGACGTCAGCGGGCGCGGGGCGTCCAGGCCCTCGCGGACGAACACGGGCAGGACGAGGTCCGCCGCGTGCAGACGTGTCTGGGCGGCGAGGCGACGCAGCGCCGGGGTGCGGCGCAGGCGGCGCGGGCGCAGCCGGCCGGGACCGGGAGTGGTCACGGGAGGTCCTCCGTGGGGGTCGGTGGCGGGGGTGAGCCGGGGGTGGCGCCGGTGCGGGCGACGAGGTCGGTGAGCGCGTCGACGAGGCCGGCGAGGGTCTGGCGGGCGGCGACGGCGTCGACGCGGACGCCCAGGCGCCGCGCCTCGGCCGCGGTGCTGGGGCCGATGACGACGACGCGGGTGGCGGCCGGCGGGGGGCCGAGGTGGTCGAGCAGCGCGCGCACGCTGCTCGCGGACGTCAGCAGCGCCGCGTGGACGTCGCCCGCCGCCCACGCGCGCGTGACCTGCGGCTCCGGCGGTCCGGCGGGGACCGTGCGGTAGACGACGACGTCGTCCACGTCCCACCCGGCGGACGTGAGCCCGTCGGCGAGGGTGCGGGCCGCCAGGTCGCCGCGCGGGAACAGCGCGCGGGGAGCGGCGGGGGTCGGGGCGTCGGGTGCGGTGCCGGCCCCTCGTGCGTCGGCCGCGGTCAGGGCGGCGACGAGGTCGACGGCCGTCGAGCGCACCGGCGGCACGACGTCGACGCGCACGCCCAGCGCCTCCAGCGCGCGCGCCGTGCCGGGCCCGACGGCGCCGACGCGGACGCCGCCGCGCGCGAGCAGCGCCGCGAGCCCGTCGTCGTGCGCCGCGGCGCGTTCCGCCAGCACGGCCACGGCGGCCTGGCTCGTGACGGCGAGCCAGGTGTACCAGCGGGCTCCGAGCGCGAGGAGCGCGTCGTCGAGCGGCGTGAGGTCGTCGAGGGGGACCGTCCGGACGAGCGGCACGACGAGTGGCTCCGCGCCGACGGCCGCGAGGGCGACCGCGGCAGGGCTGACCGCCGCGGGACCGGCGGCTGCGCGACTGGATCGCTCTCTCGCGGGGGGGTGGGGCGGGGGGAGGGCGGGGTCGAGCGGGGGGCGGGGGACCAGGACGCGCCAGCCGCTCAGCGGGCCCGGGACGGTGCCGGTGGGCGGCGGGTCGGGGGTGGGGCTGCCGTCCGTGGCGGTCACCGGGTCGTCCCGAGGGGGGCGAGGTCGGCGGCGCCGGCGGCCAGCAGGTCCTCGGCGAGGCGACGGCCGAGTGCGTCGGCGGCGGCGTCGTCGGGGGCGGGGCCGTGCGTGCCGAGCCGCACCACGCGGGACCCGTCCACGGCGGCGACGACGGCGTCGAGCGTGAGGGCGCCGGTCGCGTCGAGCCGTCCCCAGGCGCCGATCGGCGCCGCGCAGCCCGCCTCCAACCGGGCCAGGACCGCGCGCTCGGCGACGACCGCGCGACGGGTGGGCGCGTGGTCGAGCGCGCGCAGGGCGGCCGCGAGGGGTGTGTCGTCGGCGGCGTCGGCCGCGCGGACCTCGACGGCCAGCGCGCCCTGGCCGGGTGCGGGGGCCAGCACGTCGGCCTCGAAGAGCTCGGTGACCGCGTCCAGGCGGCCGAGCCGGGCCAGACCGGCCGCGGCCAGCACCACGGCGTCGAGGTCGCCGCGGGGGGCGTCGGTCGCGACGCCCGGGTGCGGGGCCTGGGGCCCGACGTGCCGGCCGGTCGCGACGGTCGTGCCGTCGAGCCCGCGCACGCGCCCCAGGCGGGTGCCGACGTTGCCGCGGATGTCGACGACGTCGAGGTCCGGGCGTGCCGCCCGCAGCTGCGCCGCGCGGCGGGGCGAGCCGGTGCCGACGCGGGCTCCCGCGGGCAGGGTCGCCAGGGTGAGGCCGTCGCGGGCGCACAGGGCGTCCCGCGGGTCGGCCCGGGGCGGGACGGCGGCGACGACGAGCCCGTCGGCGGGGCCCGTCGGCAGGTCCTTGAGGGAGTGCACCGCCACGTCGCACCGGCCGTCCAGTAGCGCGTCGCGCAGCGCGGTGACGAAGACGCCCGTGCCACCCAGGGTCGCGAGCGACGCGCGCACGCGGTCGCCCTCGGTGCGGACGCGGACCGTCTCGACCGCCAGGCCGCCGGCGGCCGCGAGCGCGTCGGCCACGTGGCCCGTCTGGGTGAGGGCCAGGGCGCTCGCGCGCGTGCCGACCAGAACCTGCTGAGACATGCGTCCAGTGTCGTCGCCGGGCGGGCGGATGTCGAAACCGCAGGGCGGCTCCGGGGTCCCCGCAAATGCGCCGGCGGACATCGTTCTGACAATTCGTCAGAATGCCACGGCGAGCCCGTCCCGAACGTGACCGACGTCATTCTGGCAACAATTGCGGGACGCTGTCACGCTCCCGGCGGACCGACGACCGAGCGTGCCGCCGCCACGGCGTCGGGGACCACCGACGCCAGCCCGTTGCCCGCCGCCCAGGCACCGCACACGGCGACCCCCGGCATCCCGCCGGCCGCCGCGCGCACGGCCGCGACCGCGGCCCGGTGCGCGGCGCTCGGCCGCGGCAGCGACTGCGTCCAGCGCACCACGGCGGACCCGGCCAGCGCGTCACGCCGCAGCGGGGCGCCCAGCAGCGTCGACGCGTCGCGCAGCGCGAGGTCGACCAGCGCATCGCCGGCCGGCAGCGCGGGGTCCACCGCCGCGCCGGTCATCCGCCCGTACGACAGCCGCACCACGTGCCGGCCCGGGCCCGCGGCGGCGGCCGTCCAGGCCCACTTGGCCGTCGCGTGCGTCAGGGCCTTGGCGCGCACGTCGCCCACGCCCGGGCCGACCAGGACGCCGGTGCCGCGCGGCGCGGCGTCGAGCGCCGGGGCGTCCAGCACCAGGGTGACGAGTGTGACCGGAGCCCCGTCGTCGAGCCGCACGTCGCCCAGGTCGGCGTCGTCGAGCCCGTCGAGCAGCGTCGCGGCACCCGGCGTGGCGACGATGAGCCGCGCCGTCCGCAGGTCGCGCGACGCCCGCGGGGGCAGGTGACGGTCCTGCGTGCCGACCACGAGGGCACCGTCCGGCTCCCGGGTGACGGACACCGCGCTCGTGCGGGTCAGCAGGACGCCGCCGTGGGCCGTCACGTCGGCGACCAGCGCGTCGACCAGGCGGTGCACGCCACCCGCGACGCCCTCGACGGCGGTGCCCGCGGGCGCCGACGCGCGCATCCGGCGCACCGCACGGGCGAGGGAGCCGCCGGCCGCGTCGCGCGCGTCGCGCAGACCGGGTGCGGCGGCGTCGACGGCCACGTCGTCCGGGTCGGCCGCGTGCACCCCGCCGACCACGGGGTGCACCAGGCGTGCCACCACCGCGTCGCCCATGCGGGCCCGCACCAGCGCACCCAGCGTCGTCGCGCCCGCGCCCGCACGGGCGGGCAGGACCAGGTCGAGCGCCGCCCGCAGCGCCCCGCGCGTGCCCAGCGTCCGCCGCACGTCGGGGGCCAGCGGGTACGCGGGCACGCCGAGCAGGCCGGTGCGCGGCAGAGGACCGTCGCCGCTGGTCAGGTGCGCCCACGCGCCGCGCGGCTCGGGGGTGACCACGTCGTCGGCCAGCCCCAGGTCGGCCAGCAGCGCGGCGACCGAGCCGTTGCGGGTCGCGTACGACTCGGCACCCGCGTCGAGGCGCAGGCCCGCCACGTCATGCCCGCGGACCGCGCCGCCGGGCGCGTCGCGCTCGTCGACCACGAGGGTGCGCAGGCCCGCCCGGGCAAGCTCGCGCGCCGCGACCAGGCCTGCGACGCCGGCCCCGACGACCACGGCCTCCCAGGCGGGCGAGCCGGCGTCCGGCCCGGTCGCGGCCTCGCTCACAGCGAGTGGACCAGCTCGACGACCCGCGTCAGCACCGTCGGGTCCGTGTCCGGCGGCACGCCGTGGCCGAGGTTCACGACGTGCCCGGGCGCCGCCGTGCCGCGTCGGACGACGTCGCGCACGTGCGCCTCCAGGACGTCCCACGGCGCCGCCAGCAGCGCGGGGTCCACGTTGCCCTGCAGCGGCGTCGCGCCACCCAGCCGCGCCGACGCCTCGTCGAGCGGCACGCGGTAGTCGACGCCCATGACGTCGGCGCCCGCGTCGCGCATCGCGACCAGCAGCTCACCGGTCGCGACGCCGAAGTGCACGGTCCGCACGCCGAGGGCGCGGGCCTGCGCGAGGACGCGCGCCGACGCGGGCGCGCAGTGCGCGGTGTAGTCCGCGAGCGACAGCGCGCCCGCCCAGGAGTCGAAGAGCTGACCCGCGCTGGCGCCGGCCGTGACCTGCGCGGCGAGGAACGCACCCGTGACCTCGGCCGTCCAGTCCATGAGCGCCGTCCACGCGGCCGGGTCGGCGTGCATGAGGCGCCGCGCGGCCAGGTGGTCGCGCGACGGGCCGCCCTCGACGAGGTACGCCGCGAGCGTGAACGGCGCACCCGCGAAGCCGACGAGCGGGGTGCCGCCGAGCTGCTCGACGGTCCGGGCGACGCCGTGCGTCACCGGGGCGAGCCGCGCGGCGTCGAGGGGGCCGAGGTCGCGCAGGCGCGCGACGTCGTCGAGCGTGCGGACCGGCGAGGCGACGACCGGACCCGTGCCGGGCACGATCTCGACGTCGACCCCCACGAGCTTGAGGGGGACGACGATGTCCGAGAAGAACACCGCCGCGTCCACGCCGTGGCGCCGGACGGGCTGCAGCGTGATCTCGGCCGCGAGCTCGGGGTCCAGGCACGCGTCGAGCATCGCGACGCCCGCACGGGACGCGCGGTACTCCGGCAGCGACCGGCCGGCCTGACGCATGAACCACACGGGAAGGCGTTCCGGGCGGTCCCCGGAATAGGCGCGCACCAGCGCGGAACCGGTGGTGCGGCCGTCGACGAGAGGATGGTGTGGGGGAAGACTCACCCGATCGATTGTGCCCGACATTTCCCGGGATGATTCAATCGGTTCCCGTGGTGCTCATGTCCCTGGTCGCGAGCCACCACGACCTGGACCTGACCGTGCTCGAGCGTCTGCAGTCCGACGTCCACGCCGTCGGTCGCGAGGTCGTCGCCGCGACCAACGCCGTCACCGGTGCCGTCGTGCTCGCGACGTGCAACCGGTTCGAGCTGTACCTGGACGTCGACGACACCGCCCACGCCCCGCGCGCCCGTCGGGCCGTCGCGCAGGCCGTCGCGGCGCGCTCCGGGTACAGCCCCGACGACGTCGCCGAGCACCTGCGCCCGCTCGTCGGTGCCGACGCGAGCGAGCACCTGTTCGCCGTCGCGTCGGGTCTCGAGTCGATGGTCGTCGGGGAGCGGGAGATCGCGGGGCAGGTGCGGCGGGCGCTGACCACCGCGCGCCGCGACGGGACGACGACGTCCACGCTCGAGGCGCTGTTCCAGGCGGCGTCCCGCGCGTCGCGTGCGGTGGAGGCGTCGACGGGCCTGGGCTCGACGGGCCGCTCCGTCGTCGGCGTCGCGCTCGACCTCGCCGCGCGGACCCTGCCGCAGGGGGAGGCCGGCGTCGACTGGTCCGCCGTCCGGTGCGTCCTGGTCGGCACGGGCTCCTACGCGGGCGCCAGCCTCGCGGCCCTGAAGGCTCGCGGTGTGCACGACGTGCGCGTGTACTCGCCCAGCGGGCGGGCCGGCGCCTTCGCCGCCGCCCGCGGCGTCACGGGGCTGCCCGCCGGTGCGGACCTGCTGCCCGAGCTGGCGCGCACCGACCTCGTCGTCGCCTGCTCCGGCGCCGCCGGCACCGTCCTGGGGGTCGAGGCGCTCGCGGCCGCCCGACGCGGGTCCGCGCAGCCGCTGACCGTCGTCGACCTGGCGCTGCGGCACGACGTCGACCCCGACGTCCGCACCCTGCCCGGTGTCGCGCTGGTGTCGCTGCAGTCCGTGGCGGAGCACGCCCCCGCCGAGCACGCGGCGCTGAGCCGCGCGCGGGACGTCGTCCTGGAGGCGGCGGAGGACTTCGAGGCCGACCGCCGCGTCCGCGAGTGGGACCCGGCCGTCGTCGCCGAGCGCACCCGCGTGCTCGGTGCGCTGGAGGCCGCGCTGGCCGCCGTGCCGCCGGAGGCCCGGGACGAGGCACGCGCCCGCACGCTGCGTCGGCGCACGCGCAGGCTCCTGCACGGGCCGACGGTCGCGGCCCGCGCGGCCGCCCGCGTGGGGGACGCCGCCGGGTACGCGCGCGCTCTCGCCGACCTCGCCGCCGTGCCCGTCCCGGACGTCAGCGCCTGACGCCGCCTTCCCGCGGTGCGCCTCGTTGCGGAGGCGGGGTGGCCGAGCGCGCCGTAGCGTCGGCCGGGCACCTGACCGCCCGGCGCCAAGGAGACGGCATGAGCACGATCGACCAGACCATCGACGTCGACGTCCCTGTCCGCACCGCGTACGACCAGTGGACGCAGTTCGAGGAGTTCCCGCACTTCATGGAGGGGGTCAAGGAGGTCCGGCAGATCAGCGACACGCTGACGCGCTGGGCCACGGAGATCCAGGGCGTCGACCGCGAGTTCGACGCGACGATCCTCGAGCAGGAGCCCGACGTGGTGGTCGCGTGGGCCAGCGTGGACGGCACGATGCACGCGGGCCGCGTGACCTTCGAGCCGCTGGGGCCGGGCCGCACGCGGGTGACGGCGCACATCGAGTGGAAGCCCGAGTCGTTCGTCGAGAAGGTCGGTGCCGCCGTGGGCGCCGACGACCGGCAGGTGAAGAAGGACCTGCACAAGTTCAAGGAGTTCATCGAGTCCCGCCGCACGGAGACCGGCGCCTGGCGCGGCACCGTGCGCGACGGGCACCCGATGCCCTGACACCCCGCGGTCCGGTGCGTCCAGGGCGACGACGACCCGCAAGAAAAAGCGCACCGGGCCTGGTCGGGGGGGAGGACCAGGCCCGGTGCGGTCTGTGGGCCGGCCCCGAGGGGCCGACCGGACCGGGATGCTTCGTGGAGCACCGCTCGGGTTCGTGCCGGTATGTCTGGGATGCTACGCGAACGCGGCGTCCCGTGGGTGAATATTCACAGATCAGATGTCACGAGTGCGCCCAGTGCCGCTGCTGCGCCGCCGGCCCGGGGGCCCACGTGTGCGGCACGACCTGGTTCGTCTCGATGTCGGTGAGCTCGGCGGCGTAGACGATCGCCTCGTAGACGCCGGCCTCGACGCGCTCGAGGTGCAGCCGCTCGGCCCGCTCGATGTCGTCGCCCAGGTGCGAGATGCGCGCCACGACGTACCGCTGCGCATCCTGCCACTGGTCGACCACGCGGACCGACAGCCCGTTCCACCGTGCCGTCAGGTCGAGCTCGAACAGCTCGGTGACGTCCTCCCGGGCGACCCGGCGGTACCAGCGGCCCGAGGGCGACTGGTGGAACCCGGTCTCCGCGAGCGGGGGGTTCGCCAGCGCGAGCACGACCGTGTGCCCGCCGTCGACGACGTCCGCCTCGAGGTACGCACCGTGCCACTTCGCGACGGGCCCGACGCACCGCGACAGCGACGCGAGGGCCGGGCGCGGCGCGCCGAGCTGCGTCACGGTCCAGCCGGTGCCCACGTCGCCGTAGCGCGCGAGGAGCGTCGAGGTGCCGTCGTCGTGGACGCGGATGAGCTCGGCACCCGGGGGGATGCGCGAGTGGCGCAGCCACCACAGCGGGACGATGTAGCCCGGCACGTCGCGGTACTGCAGCTGCGGCGAGGACTCGAAGCGCAGGATGTCGATCGAGCGGTCGTACGGGCTGAACGGGGACCCCGGGTAGCCCAGGCCGTGCACCTCGAAGAGCTGTGCCGGCGTCGTGGCGAACGCGACGTCCTCCGCCCGGACCACGTAACCGGCGATCCGGTCGTGACCCTGCGTGAGGTGCGCGTGCGCCAGCGACGGTGTGATCGCCTTCTGCATCAGTGTCACGTGTGGCTTCCTTGCCGGATCGGACTGAAGGGGAGGATTCCGACGACGCCGACGATTCTGACCCGATCCAGGGCACATGTCCAGGTGTCGAAACGTCTCGACAGGGACCGCTCCCACTCCCGGGGCCGCAATTAGGCCGAACGGGTGAGGCAACCGGGGGACGTTCCGCCCGTGAGCCGGACGAAACGGACGTCACCTTACTCCAGGTGGGCGACGAGCGCAGTAGCCAGACCGGTGTACGTCGCCGGCGAGAGGTTTCGCAACCGCTCGGTGGTCTCGGCCGGCAGGCCCAGGCCGTCGACGAACTCCCGCATGTCCTGCGCGGTGAGCCGGCGGCCCCGCGTCAGCTCCTTGAGCCGCTCGTACGGGTTGTCCATGCCGGCCACCCCCGCGACGGACGCCGCGCGCATCGCGGACTGCACGGCCTCGCCCAGCACCTCCCAGTTGCCGTCGAGCTCGCGCGCCAGCAGCTCCTCGTCCACCGACAGGGCCCGCAGGCCGCGACGGACGTTGTCGATCGCGAGCAGCGAGTGGCCGAACGCCGGGCCGATGTTGCGCTGGGTCGTGGAGTCGGTGAGGTCGCGCTGCAGCCGGCTCGTGACGAGCGTCGAGGCGAGCGTGTCCAGCAGCGCGCACGAGATCTCGAGGTTCGCCTCGGCGTTCTCGAAGCGGATCGGGTTGACCTTGTGCGGCATCGTCGACGAGCCCGTCGCCCCCGCCACGGGGATCTGGGTGAAGACGCCCCGGCTGATGTACGTCCACACGTCGGTGGCCAGGTTGTGCAGCACCCGGTTGAAGCGGGCGACGTCGGCGTACAGCTCGGCCTGCCAGTCGTGGGACTCGATCTGCGTGGTCAGCGGGTTCCACGTCAGGCCCAGGTGCTCGACGAACGTGCGCGACACCATCTGCCAGTCGGCGTCGGGGACGGCCGCGAGGTGCGCGCCGTACGTGCCCGTCGCGCCGTTGAGCTTGCCGAGGTACTCGTCGGACGCGATGCGGCGCAGCTGGCGGCGCAGGCGGTGCGCGAGGACCGCGATCTCCTTGCCGAGCGTCGTCGGGGTGGCGGGCTGGCCGTGCGTCAGCGCGAGCATCGGGACGGCGGCGTGCTCGGCCGCCAGGGCCGCGACCTCGTCGCTCAGCGCGACCGCCGCGGGGAACCAGACCTCCCGGACCGCGCCGCGCACCATGAGCGCGTAGGACAGGTTGTTGACGTCCTCGCTGGTCAGCGCGAAGTGCACGAGCTCGTTGACCTGCGGCAGCACGGTGTCGGGGCGCAGGGCCTCCGGGGCCGCGGCGATGCGGCGCTTGAGGAAGTACTCGACCGCCTTCACGTCGTGCACCGTCGTCCGCTCGATCTCGGCCAGCTCGGCGATCTCGTCCGCGCCGAACGTGGCGACGACGTCGCGCAGGTAACGCTCCTCATCGGGGGCGAGCGCCGGGGCGCCCGGGACCACGGCGTGCGACGTCAGGTGGATGACCCACTCGACCTCGACCTCGACGCGCGCGCGGTTCAGCGCCGCCTCCGAGAGGTGGTCCACCAGCGGCGCGACGGTCGGGCGGTAGCGGCCGTCGAGCGGGCCCAGCGCGATCGGCGGAGTCACGTCGGCGAGGGGGACGCGGGGCGAAGAGGCGTCGTCGATCGGCATGGGGTCAGTGTTTCAGAGGCGGGGGTGGCGAGGCGCCGGACGTCCGCCGGGCCACGGGACGCGGCGTGGACGTCTGCGCCTCAACCCCGCGTCGACACCGTCACCGTGAACTTCGGCCCCCGGCCGACCTGACGCGTCGGGCCGACGACGTGCTCGAGCGTCGGGCGGTACCGAAGGTGGGAGTTCCACACGGCCCAGAGCTGCCCGTCGGGGCGCAGCACGCGGGCGGCGTCGACGAACAGGGCGCGCGCGACGCCGGGGTGCACGGTGGCCTCGACGTGGAACGGCGGGTTGAGCAGGACGAGGTCGACGCTCCCGTCGGGGATGCCGGCGGTCCCGACGGCGCGGGTGACGCGCACGCGCTCGGTGAGGCCGTTCGCCTCGACGGTGGCCTGCGCGGACGCGACGGCCGCTGCGGACTCGTCGGTCGCCGTCACGGTCAGGCCCGGCCGTGACCGGGCGAGCACGACCGCGAGGACCCCGGTGCCGCAGCCCAGGTCGAGGGCGGTGCCGGTGGTGTGCGGGACGTCATCCAGGTGCGCGAGCAGCGCCCGCGTCCCGATGTCGATCCCGGTGCCGGCGAACGCGCCGCCGTGCGCGCACACGGTGATCCCGAGGTCCGGGTGCTCGACGCACTCCGGCCAGCGCCGTGCCGGTCGCTGCGACGCCGGCAGCGGGGACGAGGCGACGATGACCCGCGACTTCTGCCGCGCCAGGCGTGCCCGGACCTCCGAGAAGTGCCGGCCGAGCACGTCGTTCATCGCGTGGGTCATGTGCTTGACCCGGCCGCCGGCCATGACGACGACGTCAGGGTCGGCGTGCTCCGCGACGAGCGCGGCGACCTCGTCCAGCGCGTCGAGCGCGCGAGGCAGCTGCACGAGCACGAGCCGTGCGCCCGCCAGGAGCTCCGGGGTGAGGCCGTGCGACGTGAACCCGCCCGTCATCCCCAGGCGCCCGGCGTTCGCGTGCAGCGCGAGCTCGCCGGTGAGGCGGTCCTGGTGGGTGCGGACCCCGCTGACGCCGTACCGGGCGATCGCCCCGAGGGTGAGCGCGCCGTACCGGTCACCGATGACGACGACTGTGCCGTCACCGGCCGCAGCGAGCTCGGGCGCGGCCTCGTCGAGCAGCAGACGGTCGGTCGCGTCGACGGCGTGGAGGTTCGGTCCGTCGAGGTCGGGGTCGCGGCGCAGCTCGTCGAGGACGTCGCTCATCGCGCACGCCGGGGTCGGGTCATCAGGTCGAGGCTAGCAACGCGGGGTGGGCGGCCGGACCGGGGGTGCGCCGAGCAGTGTCGGGCACCGAGGATCGGGCGTCGCGACCGCCGTGGCCTGCGGCCGGGCGCACGGACTTGTCGCGGCGGCGTGCCGCGCGCTCCTCCGTCCGAGGGTCGGGAACCGCCCGGTCCCCGCCCGACCGACGACCGGCGAGAAGGAGGGCATCATGCGCTGCCGCTACCTGCGGGTGACGCTCGCGCCCAGCGCGTCCGCACAGTACGTCGGCCAGGTCGGCGTGCACGACGAGCTCACCGTCCACCACCCGACCCGTCACGTCGTGGTGGGCCGGACGCACGTACCGCAGGTCCTCGAGCGGCACCGGGCAGCCGGGCCGCCCGACTGGGGAGGTCTCCGAGGCGGCTTCGTGACGTCGCAGGCGACGACGGCGAACCCGCTCGCTCGAACGGTCGATGACGAGGCCGAGCGCCGCGGGCAGGATGACGGCGACCGCGGTTCGTCACGACCCGGCGAGCAGCCGCACGACGCGCCGGTCGACCGCCGCCCACGCGGTGTCGCCGACCCCGGGGTACGCGCCGCGATCGAGCCCGCGCAGGGCGGCACCGAGCCGCTCGAGCGTCTCCCTCACGACGCGCGCGGCCAGCCGTGGGGGCATGCCCCAGCCGCCGGCCTCGGCCGCGAGGTGGGCGGACGTGAGCGCGTCGATCTCCTGGACCCCGTCGACGTCCATCGCGACGCGCGTCTCGGCGTGCCGGTGGTGCGTGTGCATCGCGACGTCGTAGGCGGGCGCCAGACGGTGCGTGCCGTCGGGCAGGTGCAGCACCGACAGGTTCTTGGCGTGGGCGTCGGTGTTCCCGACCGCCACGTTGAACGTCGTGAGTGCGAGCAGCCCGTCGAGCGGGACGCCGAGCCGTTCGAGGCGCGTGGCGATCTCGCGGAGCGACGGCAGCCGCCTGCCGTACTGGAACTTGCGCTCGGGGTCGGTCGTGTCGAGCCCCAGCAGCTGGGCGGCGTCCTCCTGGTGGACCCGCTCGGTGGTCTCCGGGCCGACGACGCGGTCGTACCGGCGCACGACGAGGGCGCGTCGCCCGGCGAACGTCCGGTGGTACGCCTCGACGTCGCCGAGACCGCACGCCCGCGCGAGCGCGAGGGACGCCTCCTCGGTGTCGGTGAGGTCCGCCGACCGGGAGTCGGCAGGACGGGCGACCTTGAGGATGTGCGTGGACGGGCGGTCGGGCGTCGGCAGCGCGAAGCCGTCGGAGGTCGCGGCCAGGACGATCTTCGACTCGAGGCCCGCGATGGACGTCGGCTGGTCCGCCGTGCCCTGCTCGGTCGCCTCGTCGAGGAGGGCTCCGATCTCGCCGTCGTCGAGCGTGCGCAGCGGGACGCGCGGCCGGTCGGGCGCTGCACCCTCCGGGACGAGCGCGAGTGCGCCGGCGGTGTCGCGCCCGTGGACGGCGAGGAAGCCGACCACGTCGTCCGGGGCCACGCCGGCGCGGCGCGCGAGGTGGCTGCGGGCGCGACCCTCCGGCATGAGACCGCGGAGCCAGGCGCTCACGGCGACCGGCGACGGCGCGCGGTCGGAGAGCGGCAGCAGCCCGGACAGCACCGCCGAGCCGTGGCCCCAGCGTGTGAGGGCGTCGTCGGTGAAGCGCAGCCGGACGCGGTCGTCACGGTCGCGTTCGACCTGCGCGGCCAGCGTCCCGTAGAGCCACGCGTCGAGCGTCCGGACGCTCACCGCTCGTGCACCTCCATGCGCACGTCGAGGGCTCGGAGCATCGCGAAGAGGCGTCGCGTGTAGAGCGTCGGCGTGCCGGACTCGATCTGGTAGACGTACCGGCGGTCGATGCCGAGCGCGTCGGCGAGCGCGTCCTGCGAGAGGCCGCGCCGCTCGCGGACGAGCCTCAGGAAGGCGCCGAGCTCGGCGGCGCTGTTCACCGAGGCCCAGGCGGGCCGGTCCTGCTCAGCCATGCCGGCTCCTCCATGGGTTGATATCTGCGCATGCGATCGATGCGAGGATATCAGCCCATGACCCGGATGGGCTGATATCAGCGCTTCCAACTGACCAGTGGTCGAGGTGGCGGTCGCGTGTCCCGTCGGCGCGGCGGGTGCGCGGGACGTCCGGGCTGACGTCCCCGCTGGTTACAGTCCCCTCGTGCAACGGAGCCACGCGGGCCGTCGGCTGTGGGTCTGGGTGGTCCTGCTGGGGCTGACCGGACAGCTCGCCTGGACGGTCGAGAACATGTACCTCAACGTGTTCGTCCACGACACGATCACGGACTCCCCGACGGTGCTGGCGACGATCGTCGCGGCCAGCGCCGTGGCGGCGACGGTCACGACGCTGCTCGCCGGGGCGTGGTCGGACCGGGTGGGCCGGCGGCGGCCGTTCATCGCGGGCGGGTACGTGCTGTGGGGTGCGTCGACGGCGGCCTTCGGCCTGGTCGGCGTCGACACGGCCGCCTCCCTGGCGCCCGCGCTCGACGCGGTCGTCGTCGCGGTCGTCGGGATCGTGCTGCTCGACTGCGTGATGAGCGTGTTCGGTGCCACGGCCAACGACGCGGCGTTCAACGCGTGGGTCACGGACTCCACCGACGCGTCCCACCGGGGCCGGGTCGACGGCGTGCTCGCGACGCTGCCGCTGCTGGCGATGCTGCTGGTGTTCGGCGCGCTCGACCCGCTGACGCGCGACGGCCGCTGGTCGGTCTTCTTCGCGGTCGTCGGCGGGGCCACGGTGGTGGTCGGCGTCGTCGCGTGGTTCGGCCTGAAGGAGGCGCCGACGCCGCGCCCCGGCGGCACCTACCTCGCGAGCCTCGTGCACGGGCTGCGGCCGAGCACCGCGCGCGCGCACCCGCGGCTGTACGTCGCGCTGGCGGCGTGGGCCGTGCTCGGCACCAGCACGCAGGTGTTCATGCCGTTCCTCATCATCTACGTGCAGCGCTACCTCGACATCGACGGGTACCCGGTCGTCCTGGCGTCGGTGCTGCTGGGCGCCGCGGTGGTCAGCGTGCTCGGCGGGCGCGTGCTGGACCGCGTCGGGCCGCACCGCGCGATCCTGCCCGTGGCGGGCGTGTACGCCGTCGGGCTGCTGCTGATGTTCCCCGCGCGCGGCATGCTCGCCGTCATCGGCGCGGGGATCGTCATGATGTCGGGGTTCATGCTGGGAGTCGCGGCCGTCTCCGCGACCGTGCGCAACCTGACCCCGCCGGACCGTGCGGGCCAGGTGCAGGGCCTGCGGATGGTGTTCGCCGTGCTCGTCCCGATGGTCGTCGGCCCGTTCCTCGGCGCGGCCGTGATCGCGGGCGCCGACGAGACGTACGTCGACCTGGGCGTCGTCAAGCAGGTGCCGACGCCGTGGGTGTTCGTCGCGGCGGCGGTCGTGGTGGCGTTCGTCGTCGTCCCGGCGCGACGGCTGCGCGACGTGCCCGTGCCCGTGCCCCTGCCCGACGAGACCCCTGACGTGGAGGTGCCCTCGTGATGACGCCCTGGGGCGAGGCCCTGGACCCCGACGCGGTCCTCCCCGAGCACCCGCGCCCGCAGCTCGTGCGCGACTCCTACCTCAACCTCAACGGCCGCTGGGACCACGCGGTCACGCACGCCACCGACGAGGAGCGCCCGCAGGTGTGGGACGGCCCGATCCTCGTCCCGTTCTCTCCCGAGGCCCCGCTGTCCGGCGTCGGCCGCACGCTGCAGCCCGACGAGGCGCTCTGGTACCGCCGCACGTTCACGCTGCCCGCGGGGTTCGTCCGCGACCGCGTCCTGCTGCACCTCGGCGCCGTCGACCAGGACGCGCAGGTCCGGGTCGACGGCACCGACGTCGGCGGTCACCGCGGCGGGTACCTGCCGTTCACGCTCGACGTCACGGACGCCCTGGTCGGCGACGAGCACGAGGTCGTCGTGCGCGTCCGCGACGTCACCGACACCTCCTGGCGCAGCCGCGGCAAGCAGAAGCTCGAGCCGGGCGGCATCTGGTACACCCCGCAGTCGGGCATCTGGCAGACCGTCTGGCTGGAGTCCGTGCCGGCGCGGTGGGTGGACCGGCTCGTCCTGGCGCCCGACCTCGCGACGGGTGAGGTCGAGGTGACGGTCGTCGCGGGCGGCGGCGCCGGCGAGGCGGAGGTCACGGTCGCGGCCGACGGGCGCGAGGTCGTGCGTCGCACCGTCCCGACGGGCGTCGCGACGCGCCTGCCCCTCGGCCCCGACGTGCGCCCGTGGAGCCCCGACGACCCCTACCTGTACGACGTCGAGGTGCGCCTCGGCGACGACCGCGTGACCAGCTACGTCGGCATGCGCTCGTTCGGCGTCGGACCCGACGCGCACGGCCGCAGCCGCCTGCTGCTCAACGGCGAGCCGTACCTGCACGCGGGCCTGCTGGACCAGGGCTACTGGCCCGACGGGCTGTACACGCCGCCGTCGGACGCCGCGATGGTCCACGACATCCGCACCGCCAAGGACCTGGGCTTCACGATGCTGCGCAAGCACATCAAGGTCGAGCCGCTGCGCTGGTACCACCACTGCGACCGGCTCGGGATGCTCGTGTGGCAGGACATGGTCAACGGCGGGCGGACGTACCACCCGGCCGTCGTCACCGCGCCGGTGCTGACCCCGCTGCGGCTCGACGACTCCCGGTACCGCGCGTTCGGCCGGCAGGACGCCGAGGGCCGCGAGGAGTTCCTCGCCGAGGCCGACGCGACGGTCGAGCTGCTGCGCAGCGTGCCGTCCGTCGCGCTGTGGGTGCCGTTCAACGAGGGGTGGGGGCAGTTCGACGCCGCGGCGGTCGCGGCGCGCGTCG
The DNA here is from genome assembly GCF_024508275.1 of Cellulomonas wangsupingiae. Classification (NCBI taxonomy): domain Bacteria; kingdom Bacillati; phylum Actinomycetota; class Actinomycetes; order Micrococcales; family Cellulomonadaceae; genus Cellulomonas; species Cellulomonas wangsupingiae. The sequence goes on along the minus strand of NZ_CP101989.1, from coordinate 3,889,313 downwards.
CGGCGCTCGACCCGACCCGGCCCGTCGACCACGCGTCCGGCTGGCACGACCAGGGCGCGGGGGACCTGGTCAGCCGGCACGTCTACTTCCGTCCCTACCGGCTGTCGCGCGCCGACGCGGCCGACCCGCGCGCCGCGGTGCTCTCGGAGTACGGCGGCTACTCGCACCGCGTCGAGGGCCACACGTGGTCCGACAAGGAGTTCGGGTACCGGCGCTTCCGCGACCGCGACGCCTTCGAGCGCGCGTACCTGCGGCTGCAGCACGCGCAGGTCGGGCCGGCGGTCGACGACGGGCTCGCGGCGTTCGTCTACACCCAGCTCGCGGACGTCGAGGAGGAGACCAACGGCCTGCTGACGTACGACCGGCGCGTCGTGAAGGTCGACGCCGAGGCCGTCCGCGCGTCGAACCGGCGGCTGCGCGAGCGGCACGACGTCGCCGCGGGCCTGCACGCACCGCGTCCGCTCGCGGTCACGGAGCGGGAGATCACCGCTCCCGTGAGCCTCACGCTGCCGGACGGCCGGCTGAACCCCGCCGCCGTGGGCTGGACCCGCACGCCGCTCGTCGACACCGACGGGGTCGGGCGGGGGCTGCGCGGGCGGGGCCGCAACAAGCGCTGGGAGTACTGGGCGGTCACCACGCCGACGCACGTCGTCGCGCTCGTGGTGTCCGCCCTCGACTACGCGGCGCTGCACGGCATCTGGGTGCTCGACCGCACCACGGGCGAGGCGGTGGCGCACGACGCGATCGGCGCGCTGACCGGCTCGGCGCGGTTGCCCGGGACGCTCGGACGCGGGCCGGTGCGCGCCGCCACGCGCGCGGTGCGGATCGCGATCGACGAGGTCCCCGGCGGGACCCGCCTGCGCGCGGTGGGGGAGCGCGTGCGCGTCGACGTCGTCGCGCACCGGCCCGACGGGCACGAGTCCCTGGGCGTCGTCGTGGCGTGGTCCGACACCCTCTTCCAGTACACCGTCAAGGACGTCGCGCGCCCCGCGACGGGCACGGTGTGGGTCGACGGGGTCGCGTCGGACGTGCCGGCGGGGGACTCGTGGGCGACGCTCGACCACGGCCGCGGCCGCTGGCCCTACGACGCGCGGTGGAACTGGGGCGCCGGGTCCGGGCGCACCGACGGGCGCGTCGTCGGCCTGCAGGTCGGTGGGCGGTGGACCGACGGGACGGGATCGGTCGAGAACTCGTTCCTCGTCGACGGACGGCTGACGAAGATCAGCGAGGAGCTCGTGTGGGACTACGACCCCCAGGACTGGCTCGCGCCGTGGCGCGTCACCGGCACCGACGTCGAGCTCACGCTCACGCCGTTCCACCTCAAGGAGTCGGCCACGGACCTCAAGGTCGTCGTGTCCCGCACGCACCAGTGCTTCGGCCACTGGTCGGGGCGGGTCCGCGACGCCGGCGGGACCTGGGTCGCGGTGCGCGACGTCGTCGGGTGGGCGGAGGACGTGCACAACCGCTGGTAGCGAGGGACGCGCCCGGTCCGCGCCACGGGGTCCCCGCCCGCGTCGGCAGATAGCCTGAGCGTCGGCCCGCCACCGACGGTCGGCCGCCGACCCCCTGGAGCCCACGGTGCCGACCCGCCAGGCCGCAGCCGCGGCGACCGCACTGGCCGCGGTCCTGGTGGTCGTCGGGGTCCTCGCCGCCGCGCTCGTCGGCCCGCTGTCGCTGCAGGGGACGCCCGACGTCCCCGTCGTCATGCCCGAGCTGACCGAGCTGCCCGTCCTGCCGTCCGACACACCTCCGTCGGAGCAGACCGCCGACCAGGAGCCGCCGACCACGCCCTGGTGGGCCGTCTGGGTGGTCCGCGTGGTCCAGGTGCTGGCCGTGGCGCTGCTCGGGCTCGCGCTGTTCCTGCTGCTGCGGCACGCCGCACGCGGGTGGCGGTTCGACCGTGGCACCGACGACGAGGACGACGTGCCGCCCGGCGACGGCGAGAGCAGCGAGCTGTCCGTCACGGCCGTCGCCGCGCTGCGCGAGGGCGTCGCCGCGGCGACCCGCGCGCTCGACGAGGACGTGCCGCCCGGTGACGCCGTCATCGGGGCGTGGGTCGCGGTGGAGACGGCGGCGGCCCGCACGGGCGTCGAGCGGGACCGCGCGCAGACCGCGAGCGAGTTCGCCGTCGACGTGCTCGGCGCGACCCGCGCGGACCCCGCGGCGACCCGCGAGCTGCTCGGCCTGTACCTGGAGGCGCGCTTCGGTGCGCACCCCGTCACCGTCGACGACGTGCGCCGCGCGCGGGACCTGCTGGCCGTCGTGGCGCGCGGCCTCGTGCCGCGCGACGAGCAGGACGGGCCCGCGACGCAGGAGCCCGCACCGTGAGCGGCGTGCGCGAGGCCCTCGCCCGGGGCTGGGACCTGATGTGGCGGCCGCTCGCCGCCGGTGGCCTCGTCGCGGGCGTCACGCTCGCGCTGGGCATGACCGTCGCGTCCGCCGTCGTCCTCGCGCTGGCCGTCGTGACGCTCGCCGCCGTCGTGCTGCGGGTCGACGGCCGTGCCGAGCCGCGCCCGGCACGCGCCGTGGCCACCCGGCACGAGGGGGCGCGCGGGGACGTGCACGACCTCGCGTGGACCATGGTGGGCCGCGACGGACGGGCCGGTGAGCGGGCGCTGCGGCGCCTGCGGGACGCGGCCGCGCGCCGCATCGCCCGGCACGGCCTCGACCTGGGCGACCCGGACCAGGCGGACGCCGTCGCCCGGCTCGTCGGCGCCCGCGCGTACGGCACGCTCACCCGCCGCGGTCACCCGCTGCCGACCGTCGGGGACCTGAGCCACGCCCTCGGCGTCCTGGAGCGCCTCGGCGCCACCCGTGACCGCACCGACCCCGACCCCGACCCGGCGAACCTGAGGACGAACCAGCGATGACCCAGACCCCCGCGCCCCTCGCCGTGGCGGACGCCGCGGCACGTGGCCGTGCCGTCCTCGACGAGGTCGCCACCGCCGTCGTCGGCATGGCCGAGCCCTTGCGCGTCGCGCTCGCGGCCGTGCTGGCCGGCGGGCACGTGCTGTTCGAGGACGTCCCGGGGCTGGGCAAGACCCTCGCCGCCCGCAGCCTCGCGACCGCCCTGGGGCTGGACTTCCGGCGCATCCAGTGCACCCCGGACCTGCTGCCGTCCGACGTCACGGGCTCGAGCGTCTTCGACCCGGTGACCTCCGAGTTCACGTTCCGTCCCGGGCCGGTCTTCACGGGCCTGCTGCTGGCCGACGAGATCAACCGCACCGCCCCCAAGACGCAGTCCGCGCTGCTCGAGGCGATGGCGGAGCGCCAGGTCAGCGTCGACGGCACGACGCACGCGCTGCCCGCGCCCTTCCACGTCGTCGCGACGTCCAACCCGGTCGAGTACGAGGGCACGTACCCGCTGCCCGAGGCGCAGCTCGACCGGTTCATGGTGCGCCTGGCGGTCGGCTACCCGGACCGGGACGCCGAGGTCGACGTGCTCGGGCGCCGCCTCGCGCGCCGCCAGGAGGGCGCGTCGGTGCGCCAGGTCGTGGACGCGCAGACGCTGCTGGCCATGCAGGCCGGCGTCGAGGGCGTGGACGTCGACGCGGACGTGCTGGCCTACTGCGTGGACCTGGCGGCGGCGACCCGCACGCACCGCGCCGTCGAGGTCGGCGCCTCGCCGCGCGGGTCGCAGGCGCTCGTCCTGGTGGCCCGCGCGCTGGCCGTGCTGGACGGGCGGGACTACGTGACGCCCGAGGACGTCAAGGCCGTCGCCGTGCCCGCGCTCGCGCACCGGCTGTCGCTGACGCCGCAGGCGTGGGCCGCGGGTCTCGCGCCGGAGGCCGTCGTGCGGGAGGTGCTCACGCAGGTGGCCGGGCCGACGACGGCACGCCGCGCGTGAGCCTGCCCGAGGCGCCGCCGGCGCGTCCCCCCACGTGGGTGGACGACGCCGTCGTGGAGGCCGCCCCCGCCGGGCGGTGGACGCCCGCGCTCTCGGTGACGTGCGCGTCGGCCGCGTGCCTGGTGCTGCTGGTGGCCGGCGTGCTGGCCGCGCGCCCGGACGTCGCCGTGCTCGGCGCGGCCCCGCTCGTGCTCGCGGTGCGGGCGCTCGCCCGTCGTCCCGCCGGCGCGCTGCGGGCCTGGTTCGAGCCGGACGTGACCGGGGACGATCCCGACGGGACGGGCGCGCCCGGGGGCGTGCGCGCGCGGCTGGGCCTGGAGGGACCGGGGTCGTGGGCGCGCGTCGTCGTGCGACGGCAGGACCGGCCGGGCGCCGACGTGCTCGTGCGCGTCCGGCACGAGCGGTCGCTGCCCGTCGTCGCGCGGACCGTGCGCACGGGGCCGCAGGAGGTCGCGACGGCCGACGTGCAGGGCGTCGGGCCGGACGGCGCGTCGGTGGCCGAGCCGACGCCGTCGGTCACGCGGCGCACGACCGTCCTGCCGTCGACGACACCCCTGCTCGACCTGCCCCTGCCTGTTCGGCTGCGCGGCCTGACGGGCCCGCACGAGTCGCGCCGGCCCGGGGAGGGCGGCGGCCTGCGCGACGTGCACCCGTGGGCGCCGGGGGACCGGCTGCGGCGCATCGACTGGCGCGTCACGGCCCGGCGCTCTCCCGACCTGCGCGAGCTGTACGTGCGGCGCGAGCACGCGCAGGCGGAGGCCGTCGTCGTCCTGGTCGTCGACTCGCGCGACGACGTCGGCCCCGACCCGCGCACCTGGCGCGGGGCGCTCGCGCCCCGCCCCCAGGACGCCACATCGCTGGACCGCGCGCGGCAGGCGGCCGCGTCGCTCGCGCGCGCCTACCTCGACGGCGGCGACCGCGTCGGTCTCGACGACCTGGGGGTGCGCCGCCGGCCCGTGCCGCCCGGCGGCGGCCGGCGGCAGCTCGACCGGATCCGCCACGCCCTGGCCCTCACGGCCCCCGAGGGTGAGCCCGCGGCGCGGCTGCGCCCGCCGCGCGTGCCGTCGGGAGCGCTCGTCGTGATGTTCTCGACGTTCCTCGACGACGAGTCCGCCCGGGTCGCCGCACGGTGGCGGAACGCCGGCCACCGGGTGGTCGCGGTCGACGTGCTGCCCGCGCTGCGCACGTCCGGCCTGTACGACCGCGAGCGTCTCGCGGTGCGCCTGATGACCCTGACCCGCGAGGACCGCATGGCCGAGCTGGCCGACCAGGACGTCGAGGTCGTGACGTGGCGCGGCCAGCCGGCCGTCGCCCTGCGGGTGCTCGCACGCCGGGCGCAGCGCCGGCCCGGCGCGGGGGTGCCGCGATGAGCGCGCGGTTCGGCTCCGAGGGGTTCGGGGCCCGGGTGCAGGACCTGCTCGGGCCGCTGGGACGCGCGCCGCGGCGCCGTGGCGAGCCCGCCGAGGTGGACGTGCGCACCGGGCGCACCGTCCCCGCCGTGACCGTGCGGGCGGCGCTCGCGGTGGCCGGCGTGGCGGCGGTGGTCGTGGCCGCGACGGCCCCCGGGCGGGTGGTGCCCGTGTCGCTGCTCGGGCTGATGGTGCTGGTCGGTGCCGCGCCCGCCGTCGCGCCGCGCCTCCCGCTGACGGCGCTGCTGCTGCTGGTCGTGGGCGTCCGGCTGCTCGTCGCGGACCCGGCGCCGCCGCTCGTGCTCGCCGCGCTGGTGCTGCTGGTGCACGTCGTGCTGCGGCTGGCCCCCGTCGCGGCGCGCACGGGGTGGCGGACGGACGTCGAGGTGGCGGTGCTGCGCGACGACCTCCCCGCGGCGCTCGCCGCGCAGGCCGGCGCGCAGGTGCTCGCCCTGGTGGCCGGCCTGGCCTCCGCTGCCGACGCCGGGACGGGGTGGCACGTCGTGGGGCTCGTCGTCGTGCTCGGCCTGGCGACGCTCGCGATCGCGCCGCCCGCGCGGCCGTGGTGGCGCGCGGCGCCCTGAGCCCGCGGGGGACGCCCGCGGGCCGGTGAGCCGACCCCAGGGGCCGCCGGCGGCGGGTGCGTCCCCAGGTCGGGCCGCGGGCGGCCCGCGACCTGCGCCGCGCTCCTAGCGTCGAGCACATGTCGACGACGGTCATCGGGCCCGCGCTGGCGGACGTGCGCGCGGCGGTGTGGGCCGCGCAGGTCGCGGTCGTGCGCGCGGGCACCGTCACGTGGACGGGCGTCGCCGCCGACGCGGCGGAGGCGCGGCGCCAGGACCTGCTGACCGACCTGCGGCGCTGCCTGGACGCCCTCGACGCGGCGGACCGGCTGGTTCTGCAGGCGCGCCGCGCCGAGCAGCGGTGCGTCCCGGGCCGTGCCCTCGTGCCCGCGGGCGGCGGGACGTGGCCGTGAGGGACGGGCGGTCGCTCACCCTGGACGGTGGCCGCCGCGTGCTGGTGGACGCGAGCGAGCTCGCCCTGGTGGCGCACCGGCTGCGCGACGCCGCGGACGGGCTCGACCGGGCCGACGGGCGGCTCGGCGTCGCGGCATGGGCTGCTGGCCTCGCGGCCGGCTCGCCCGAGGCCCGCGCGCTGCAGGACGCCGTGGACGCGCTGCGGGTGGCGTCGGCCGGGCCGGCCGCCCTCGCCCGTGACCTGCACGACCTCGCGACGCGGACCCGCGACGCCGCCGCCGTCTACGACCTCGCGGAGACGGACGCCCAGGCCCGGTGGGCGCGGGTCGTCGGGATGCTCGGACTCGTGGTCGGGGCGGGGCCGGTGGGGCCGGCCCTGCTGACCGGCGCTGCGGTGGGCGTCGCCGTCGGGGACCTGCTGATCGAGGAGGCGGGCCGGCTCGTGGGCGGTCCGTCGGGCTGGCCGTCGATCGGGGGCCTGAGGGAGGACGCGGAGCGGATCGCCTCCGTGCCGCAGCGGGTCGTCGACGACGGACGCGGTGCCCTCGTCCTGCAGCTGCTCGCCGCGGCGCTCGGGTCGATGACCGGCGCGTACGCCCCGCAGCTCGACCCGGTGCGACGGTTCTCCGCCCACGTCGCGGGTCTGCTGCCGGCGCGCGACGTGCGGCTCGTGCCGCGCACCGACCCGCCGGACCTGCCGGCGCCCCGCGGGATCGGTGACCTCGTCGACCTCGTCGCGCGCACCTACGACGACGGCACGGCGACCGGGGAGCCCGGCACGCCGGTGGCGACGATCACCGTGCAGGCCCTCGACCACACCGACGGCACCCGCTCGTGGGTCGTCGCCGTGCCCGGCACCCGTGCAGCCGGCCTGACGGGCGACGTGCCGACCGACAACGGCACCAACCTCGCGCTCGAGGGCGGCGTGCCCGACGTCATGAGCCGGGCGGTCGTCGAGGCGATGGCCGCCGCCGGGATCGGCGCGGACGAGCCCGTCGCGCTCGTCGGGCACAGCCAGGGCGGCATGGTCGCGACGCAGGTCGCGGCGGCGACGGCGGGCGCGTACGCCGTGCGGCTCGTCGTGACCGCGGGGTCCCCGGACGTCCCGGCGACGGTCCCGCCGGGTGTCGCGACCGTCACCCTGCGGCACCGGCAGGACGCGGTGACCGTCCTCGACGGCAGGGTCGGCGAGCGCGGGGGAGCGGCTGCGCTGTCGGTGGTCCGGGACCTGGCGACGACGGGCGGCCCCGCCCGCCCGTCGTTCAGCACCGCGCACACCGTCGCGGGCTACGTCCGGACCGGCGCGATGGTCGACGCGGCGCTCCCCGACCTGGCGGCCGACGACCCGGTGCGCCGCGCGCTCGCTGACGTCCTTGGCCCCGCGCCCACCGTCGCGACGACCACGCAGGTCACCGTCACGGTCGCCCGTCCGGAGGACCCGGCGCGACCGACGTCGTGGCCCGCCGGCTCGCCGGGCGGCGCGCCCGGGTGGCCGCCGGCCCCGCGGGTTCTGCCGACGCCGGAGGTCCTGGGTGGCCCCGCGGTGGGAGTTACCGGTCCCGCGACGACGACGTCATCGACGACAGCACGAAGCTGACGACCGAGATGATCAGCGCACCGATGATCGCCGTGCCGAAGTCGTCGATCCGCAGCCCCCAGGTCGTGCGCTCCGTGATCCACTCCGTGAGCAGCAGCATCAGGGCGTTCACCACGAGCGTGAACAGACCGAGCGTGAGGATGTAGAGCGGCAGCGAGAGCAGGGCCACGACCGGCTTGACGATCGCGTTGACCAGGCCGAAGACGAGCGCGACCGCCAGGATGATCCCGACGGTCTGCGTCGTGGTCTCGCCGCCGACGACCACCAGGCCGGGCAGGATCAGGGTGGCCAGCCAGATGGCGACCCCGTTGATGAGCACGCGGACGACGAATCCCATGGTCCGATAGTGCCCCTTCCTGGCCGTTTGCACAGGCCGGACGCCCGGCGCGCCGCGCAGCGGCCCCAGCGACGGGTACTGGATCGCTCTCTCACGTGCGGGCCCGGGCCCTGGACTGCCACCCCCACACCCCCCCTTCTGGCGTGAGAGTGCAATCCAGTCACGTCTGCGTCCTGGGGCGGGTGACTGGATTGCGCTCTCGCGGGCGGGTTGAGGGCCCTGGACTGCCACCCCCACACCCCCCCTTCTGGCGTGAGAGTGCAATCCAGTCACGTCTGCGTCCTGGGGCGGGTGACTGGATTGCGCTCTCGCGGGTGGGGTGGGGACTGGATTGCGCTCTCGCGGGTGGGGGTGGGGTGGGCGGTGGCATGCTGGCCGCGTGAGTCGCGTCCCCCTGCGCCGTGTGTTCGCCGAGCTGCCGCCGTACGTGCCGGGCGCACGTGCCGCCGTCGGCGCCGCCGCCTACAAGCTGTCGTCGAACGAGAACCCGTACCCGCCCCTGCCGTCCGTCGTCGCGGCCATCGTCGACGGCGCCGCGGACGTCAACCGCTACCCGGACATGCACGCGACCGAGCTGACGACGGCCGTCGCGGGGAGGCTCGGCGTGGCGCCGGAGTCGGTGGTCGCCGGGACGGGGTCGGTCGCGGTGCTGGGTCACGTCCTGGCGGCGGTCTGCGAGGCCGGCGACGAGGTGGTCATGCCGTGGCGGTCGTTCGAGGCGTACCCGATCGCGGTGGCGCTCGCGCACGCCCGGCAGGTGCGCGTCCCGGTGGGCCCCGACGGGCGGCTCGACCTGCCCGGCATGGCCGCCGCCGTCACCGAGCGCACGCGCGTCGTGCTGGTCTGCACGCCCAACAACCCGACCGGTCCCGCGGTGCGCGACGACGAGCTGCGCGACTTCCTCGCCGCGGTGCCGCGCGACGTGGTCGTCGTCCTCGACGAGGCGTACGTGGAGTTCGTCCGCGACCCGCAGGCGCCCGACGCCCTCGCGCTGTTCGCCGAGCACCCCAACGTGGTGCTGCTGCGCACGTTCTCCAAGGCGTACGGGCTGGCCGGGCTGCGCGTCGGGTACGCGGTGGCCCGTCCGCGGCTCGCTGCGGGCATCCGCGCGGCGTCCACGCCGTTCGGCGTCTCGCACGTCGCGCAGCTCGCGGCGCTCGCGTCGCTGCGCGCCGAGAGCGAGCTGCTGACCCGTGTCGACGCGATCGTCACCGAGCGCACCCGCATGCTCGCGGGCCTGCGCGCCCAGGGCTGGGACGTCCCCGACAGCCAGGCGAACTTCGTGTGGCTCCCGCTCGGGCACCGCGCCGCCGGGTTCGCCGAGCGCTGCGCGCACGCGGGGGTGCTGGTGCGCCCGTTCGCCGGGGACGGGGTGCGGGTCAGCGTCGGCGAGCGCGAGGCCACCGACATCTTCCTCGCGGTCGCCGAGGCGCACGGCCCGCGCTGAGGCACCCCCCGCGCCGCGGGGAGCGGGCGCGCGTCGCGTCGTCGTCGCCGTCAGGTGGCGACCGGCGCGGCGGTGGGTGGCGCGGCGGTGAGACGCGCGCCCGCCACGTCGCGGGTGTCGTGGGCGCGGTACCAGGCCGCGAGCACGGCCACCGCCAGCAGCACCTCGGCGACGTCCCCGACGTAGTACATCCACTGCGCCGCGGCCTCGACGTCGGCCGCTGCGTGGACGCCGCCCGGCGGCAGCCGGTCGGCGTGCGCGTACAGCAGCTTGGCCAGCGCGGCGTGCGCGCCGCCCGCCGCCACGAGCACCACGAGCCGGGTCGCCGTCCCGGGCCGCCGCGGGGCCGGGTCCGGCCCGGCGAGGGCCCACGCGAACAGGTACCCGGCGAGCAGGAAGTGCGCGTGGACGAGCACGTGCGCGGGCGCCGACCGCGTGGTCAGCGCGTACAGCGGCGTCAGGTAGAGGACGGCGAGGCCGCCGACGTGCAGGGCGGCCGCCGTCACCGGGTGGCTCAGGACGTGCACGGGACGCGCGCGCAGCACGCGCCCGACGACCCGCCGCACGCCCGGCGACCCGGCGCCCAGCAGGAGCGTCACGGGCGCCGCCAGGACCAGCGCGAGCGGTGCGAGCATGCCGAGCAGCAGGTGCTGGACCATGTGCCGGGTCGCGTCGCCGGGCACGACGGCGAGGGCCGGGGAGAGGGCGACGGCGACCAGCGCGCACCCCGTCGTCCACGCGAGCGTGCGGCCCGCCCGCCACGGGCGCGGCATCCGCCGGCCGTACCGCGCGGTCGCGGCCACGTACGCGGCGACGAGCGCCACGGCCAGGACGACCGGCACGATCGTCTGCGCACCCCAGGCCTGCGCGGGCGCGACGTGGTCGCCGCCGTGGGCGAGCACCGGCGACGCGACCACGGACGAGACGACCCCGGACGGGACGGCCACGGTCACGCCGCCGCGCGCGCGGGCACCGCCCGCCGCGCCCGCCGCCACAGCACCGCACCGATCCCGAGCAGCAGGACCGCACTGGCGGTCCACGCCAGGTCGTACGGCAGCAGGTCGACGCCGTACCGGATCTGGTGGACCCGCAGCAGCTTGTGGTCGACGAGCGCGTCGACGAGCTGGAAGCCCCCGGCGCCGAGGAAGAACCCGGACCACGCGGCGGGCACGACGAGGGCGCCGCGACGGCGCAGGTCGGCCAGCAGGAAGAAGCCGGCGACGAGCGCGACGAGCTCGGCCGCGTGCAGCAGCCCGTCGGACAGCAGGGCGACGTCGGGCGTCCCGCGGTCGTAGAAGTGGTGCCAGGCCAGGACCTGGTGGAAGACGATCTCGTCGACCGCGGCCATGACCCCGGCGCCGACGAGCGCGGCGGCACCGGCGGACCGGCGGCGGGCGGACGTGGGCGCGAGGTCTGCGGTCACGACGCCTCCGGCGGGGGGTGGGACCATCGAGCGTCGCGCACCGGGCGGCGTCGTGCCACCGCACGCGGCCCCGCTTGTGGGGATCCCACAAGCGGGGCCGCGCGAGCGTTGTCCGGACCGGGCCCTCGTAACCTACGGATCCGTAGCCTACGCTGACGTAGGTTCGATTCCCCAGCGAAGGAGCACCGCGTGAGCACGACCGTTCCCGCGGCCGACGGCCCCCTGACCGACGACGGTCTCGTCCAGCTGCTCACCCCCACGGGTGAGCGCGTCGGTCACCCCGAGTACGACCGGTGGGCCGCCGACCTGGACGGTGACCGGCTGCGCGCGATGTACCGCGACATGGTCCTCACCCGCCGCTTCGACAACGAGGCGACGTCCCTGCAGCGCCAGGGCGAGCTCGGGCTCTGGGCGCAGTCGCTCGGGCAGGAGGCCGCGGCGGTCGGCTCCGGCCACGCGCTGCGCCCCCAGGACCACGTGTTCCCCTCGTACCGCGAGCACGGCGTCGCGCACGTCCGCGGACTGGAGATGACGGACCTGCTGCGGCTGTTCCGCGGCGTCGACCACGGCGGCTGGGACCCGGCCGACCACGGCTTCCACCTGTTCACCCTCGTCATCGGCTCGCACACGCTGCACGCGACCGGCTACGCGATGGGCGTGCAGCGCGACGGCCTCGTCGGCACGGGCGACCCGGCGCGCGACACCGCGGTCGTCGCGTACTTCGGTGACGGCGCGACCGCGCAGGGCGACGTCAGCGAGGCGCTCGTGTTCGCGTCCGTCAACCAGGCACCGGTCGTGCTGTTCTGCCAGAACAACCAGTTCGCGATCTCCGAGCCGACGACGCGCCAGGCGCGCGTCCCCCTCGCGGCCCGCGCACCCGGTTTCGGCATCCCGTCCGTGCGGGTCGACGGCAACGACGTCGTCGCGTCGTACGCCGTCACGCGCCAGGCGCTCGAGCGGGCCCGCAGCGGCGGCGGCCCCACGTTCATCGAGGCGTACACGTACCGCATGGGCGCGCACACGACGTCGGACGACCCCACCCGCTACCGCACGTCGGAGCAGGAGGAGTACTGGCGCCGCCGCGACCCGATCGAGCGGCTGCGCGTGCACCTCGAGCGCACGGGCGAGCTGCCCGAGGTCTTCCAGGCGCAGCTGGCCGCGGAGTCCGACGCGTTCGGCGAGCACATCCGCACGACCGTCCGCGCGATGGGCCACCCGTCGCCGCACACGATGTTCGACCACGTCTACGCCACGCCGAACGCCGTCGTCGACGCCGAGCGCGCCTGGTTCACGCAGTACGAGCAGTCCTTCGTCGACCACGACGGCCGCCGGACGGCAGGAGGCCACCGATGAGCGTCACCAGCGAGCGCGCACGCCTCACCGACCTGCCGCCGGCACCCGCCCCGCCCCCGTTCCCGACGGGCACGCAGCGGCTCCCCATGGCCAAGGCCCTCAACCTCGGCCTGCGCCGGGCGCTGGCGAACGACCCGCGCACGCTGCTCATGGGCGAGGACATCGGGCGGCTCGGCGGCGTCTTCCGGGTCACCGACGGGCTCTTCGCGGAGTTCGGCGACGACCGCGTCGTGGACACGCCGCTCGCGGAGTCGGGCATCGTCGGCACCGCGATCGGCCTCGCGCTGCGCGGGTACCGGCCGGTGTGCGAGATCCAGTTCGACGGGTTCGTGTTCCCCGCGTTCGACCAGATCACGACCCAGCTGTCGCGCATGCACTACCGCTCGCAGGGGCGGCTGCGGCTGCCCGTCGTCATCCGCATCCCCTACGGCGGCGGCATCGGGGCCATCGAGCACCACAGCGAGTCGCCCGAGGCGCTGTTCGCGCACACCCCGGGCCTGCGCGTCGTGTCCCCGTCGACCGCGTCCGACGCCTTCACGATGATCCAGCAGGCGATCGCCTCGCCCGACCCCGTCATCTTCCTCGAGCCGAAGGGCCGGTACTGGGAGAAGGGCGACGTCGACCTCGACGCACCCCTGCCCGCACCGCACGGCAGCCCGACGGACCTCGACCACGCGCGCGTCGTGCGTCCGGGCACGGACGTGACCGTCGTCGCGTACGGGCCGACGGTCGCGACCGCGCTGAAGGCCGCCGAGGCGGCCGCGGCTGACGGCACGAGCATCGAGGTCGTCGACCTGCGCACGATCTCCCCGCTCGACACCGCGACCGTCGCCGCGTCGGTGCGGCGCACCGGCCGCTGCGTCGTCGTCCACGAGGCGCCCGTCCTCTACGGGACGGGAGGCGAGGTCGCGGCCCGGATCACCGAGGAGTGCTTCTACCACCTGCAGGCACCCGTGCTGCGCGTCGGGGGGTTCCACACCCCGTACCCGGTCGCCAAGATCGAGCACGACTACCTGCCCGGGCTCGACCGGCTGCTCGACGCCGTCGACCGCACCCTCGCGTTCTGACCCCCCGGAGACCCCGCGTGCCCACGTACCAGCAGTTCCCCCTGCCCGACGCCGGTGAGGGCCTGACCGAGGCCGACATCGTCACCTGGCACGTCGCCGTCGGCGACCGCGTCGAGGTCAACCAGACGATCGTCGAGATCGAGACGGCCAAGTCGCTCGTCGACCTGCCGTGCCCGTGGACGGGCGTCGTGACCCGGCTGCTCGTCGACGTCGGCACGACCGTCGAGGTCGGCACGCCGATCATCGAGGTCGACACCGACCCCGACGGGGCGGCCGGACCGGCGGACGCAGCGCCGGGCGCCGCAGCGCCGGCCAACGCCGCTGCGGCCGCGCCGGTCGCCCACCCGGCGGACGGGGTGCGGGCCCGCCACCCCCACCCCACCAGGTCGTCGGCCGAGCCCGGCGGCGCGGACGAGATCGAGGCCGCGCGCGAGGACCTGGCCCCGGCCGACGGTGCCCGCTCCGGTGCGGTGCTCGTCGGCTACGGCGTCGCGGACGCCGGCACGGCGCGCCGGGCCCGCGCGGTGCCGGGTGGTACCGCCACGGCCGTAGCCCCCGCGCCCGCGACGGCCCCGCGCACCGGCGGCGACGCAGCGCCCCGACCGGACGGCCGGACGGGCCACGCGCTCGCCAAGCCGCCCGTGCGCAAGCTCGCGCGGGACCTCGGGCTCGACCTCGACGCGATCACGCCGACCGGCCCGGGAGGGATCGTCACGCGCGAGGACGTGCTCGCCCACTCGGTGCGCGCCGAGGGCCGCGCGCTCGCGACGTACCCGGGCGACGACCGCCCGTGGGCCGCGGGCGGCACCGTCAGCCCCGACGGCCGCCAGACGCGCGTGCCGGTGAAGTCGGTCCGCAAGCGGACCGCCGAGGCGATGGTGTCGAGCGCGTTCAGCGCGCCGCACGTCACGGTGTTCCACACGGTCGACGTCACCCGCACCATGAAGCTCGTCGAGCGGCTGCGCGCGGACCGCGAGTTCGCCGACGTGCGGGTCACGCCGCTGCTCATCGCTGCCAAGGCGCTGCTGCTGGCCGTCGACCGGCACCCCGAGATCAACGCGTCCTGGGACGAGGCGTCGCAGGAGATCGTCTACAAGCACTACGTGAACCTGGGGATCGCGGCCGCGACGCCGCGGGGCCTGGTGGTGCCGAACGTCAAGGACGCGCACCGCCTGGACCTGCTGAGCCTGGCGCGAGCGCTGGGCGAGCTGACGTCCACGGCGCGCGCGGGCCGCACGTCGCCGGCCGCGATGTCCGACGGCACGATCACGCTGACCAACGTCGGGGTGTTCGGCATCGACACCGGCACGCCGATACTCAACCCGGGCGAGGCGGCGATCCTGGCGTTCGGGGCGATCCGTCGCCAGCCCTGGGTGCACAAGGGCAAGATCAAGGTCCGCGACGTCACGCAGCTCGCGCTCAGCTTCGACCACCGGCTGGTCGACGGCGAGCTCGGCAGCCGCGTGCTGGCCGACGTCGCGGCGGTCCTGGCGGACCCGGCGCAGGCGCTGGTCTGGGGCTGACCGGGTCGCGTCCCGGGGGGTGGGACGCGGGACCTCGATGCGGCGCTGCCGCCCCGGCGGAGTGCTGAAACGATTCCGTGGATGGACCGCGGGCGCTCCGGGAGCGATGTTCGGCCGGTGCCCGCCGACGAGTACCGCGTACCGGGCCGGAGCCCGCTCGTGCTCGCCCGTGGGGTCGGCCTGACCGCTGCCGTGCTCGCCGGCGCGGTCGGCGGCCACTGCCTGGCCGGAGGTCACGTGCCCGGGCCCGCCCTGCTGGGTGCCGTCGCCGCGCTCGTCCTGGTGGCGGGAGTGCTCGGCGCCCGCACGGCCGCAGGGCGCAGCACGCGGCTGGCCGCCGTGCTCGGTGCGGCCGCGCTGGCCGTCGCGCTGCAGCCGCTGCTCGCGATGCTGGCGGCCCCGGCCGCCGGCAGCGTGACGGTGGCCGGTGGCCACGCGGAGCACGGCGCCACCCCGGCGGGAGGGGCCGGCGACGATCTCGGGACGGCGGACGAGGCCCTCTCCACCGACGACGCCGCCACGCCGATCGACCTCGCCGCCCTGCGCGATGCGGGCTTCGACCTCGACGCCGTGCGCGCGGCCGGGACCGACCTCGACGCGCTCGTCGCGGCCGGGCTCGACGCCGCGACCCTCGAGGCCGCGGGACTCGACCCGACCGACCCCCACGCGCCGCACACCGTGGCGGCGCTGGTCGCGGCCGCCGACCGGGCCGCGGCTGCGGACCCGCCGCCGGCCGCCGACCCGCCCGCCGCCACCACCGCCGACGCGCCGCCCGCCACGACCGACACCGCCGCGCGACGACAGGCGGCGCTCGGGGTGACCGTGCTGGCCACGGCGCTGCTCGCGCACACCGCGCTGCGGCTGCCCGCCCGCCGGGGACGTGCCGTGCCGTGGGCAGCCGCGCCTGCGTGACCGGGCGGCGGTTGGCCGCGCGCGGCGCGGGCGTGATGGGATCGGGGCGCTGTCGTCCCTCCAGGAAGGTGGTCGTCGTGCCGTCCGTCCCGTCCCCCCGCGCGCGTGCCGCGCGGCGCACCGCCGCGCTCGCCGCGCTCGTGCTGCTGCTCACGGCACTGGGGGCCTCGCCCGCCGCCGCGCACAACACCCTGCGGTCCACGGACCCGGCGGACGGGTCCACCGTCGCGACGGCACCGGCGCAGGTGACGCTGACCTTCGACCAGCCGGCGACGGAGCTGGGCACCCAGGTCGTCGTGACGGGACCGGACGGTGCGGTGCTCAGCGCGGGCGCCGCGCAGCTCGTCGACGCGTCGGTCGTCCAGCCGCTCGTCGCGGAGCTGCCCGCGGGGACGTACACCGTGGACTGGCGGGTGACGTCGGCCGACGGGCACCCGCTGTCCGGCGCGTTCACGTTCACGGCCACCGACGCCGTGGGCGGCGCGGTGCCGACGGCGGACGCCGCGCCCACGCCGGAGCCCTCGGCGGAGGACGTGCCGGCCGACGAGCCCACGGAGGACGCGGCGGTCGAGTCCACGGTCACGGCGGTGCCCACGCCCGCAGCGCCGCCGCCGGCGGACGGGCCGTCCGCCGGGGTCTGGATCGCGGTGGGGCTCGGGGCGCTGGCGGCGCTGGGCGGCGGGGTCATCGCCGCGGTCGTCGCGCGTCGCCGCGCGCGGGCCGACGGCGCGCCGGCCGCGGACGGCGCCGGGCCCGGGCCGACGACCGCGGAGTGAGACCCGCCACGGGGCCGGCGCAGGGCCGCCGCCCGCCCGGACGACCCGTGCGGGACGCCTAGGCTGTCCGGGTGGACCAACCCGTGAGCCTGGCGCGCCGGGGAGCCCTCGGCGTGCTCGCCGCGACGGGTGTCGTGGCGGTCCTCGCCGGGGTGGCGTTCACCGGCAGCAGCGCGGCCGTCCTGCTCGGGGACCCCGGTGCGCTGGTGCGGTGGGGCCTGCCCGTCGTCGAGACCCTCACCGAGCTCGCCGCGTCGCTGACCGTCGGCGCGCTGGTGCTGGCGGTGTGCGTGCTGCCGCGCCGCACGTCGGCGCCCGCGCGGACGCCGACGTCGGACCGCCCCGCCGCCGACGGGTCCGCCTACCCGCGCAGCCTGGTGCTCGCGGGGGTCGCGGCCGGCGCGTGGACCGTCCTGTCGGTCGTGCACCTCGTGCTCGCGTACGCCTCCGTCGCCGGCGTGCCTCCCACGGCACCGTCGTTCGGTGACGAGCTCGTGCTGTTCGTCACGCAGATCGACCTGGGGCGGACGCTGCTGTCGGTCACGACGGTCGCCGCGGTCGTCACGGCGCTGGCCCTCGTCGTCGCGACGCCCACGGGTGCGGCCTGGACCGCCGCGCTCTCGCTCGTCGCGCTGTGGCAGCTCGGGCAGACCGGCCACGCCGCGGGCGCCGCCGGCCACGACCTCGCGACGTCCGCGATGGTGCTGCACCTGGTGAGCGCGGCCGTGTGGATCGGGGCGCTCACGGCGCTCGCGATCCTGGTGGGCAGGCTGGGTGCCGACGTCGTGCCGGCCGTCGCGCGGTACTCGGTGGTCGCCGGGTGGTGCGTCGCGGGCGTCGCCGTCTCGGGTGCCGTCAACAGCGTCGTGCGCCTCGGCGGGTGGGACGGCCTCGAGACCCGCTACGGCGTGCTGCTGATCGTCAAGATCCTGCTGTTCGGCGCCCTGGCGCTGCTGGGCCTCGCGCACCGCCGTGCGACGATCCCGCGGCTCGCCGGCGAGGGTGGGGCCCTGCTGTTCTGGCGGATCGTGCTCGTCGAGCTCGCCGTCATGGGGGCCGTCTCCGGCGTCGCCGTCGCGCTGGGCTCCTCGCCGCCGCCCGTGCCGGACGCCCCCGCCACGGACACGTCGCCGGCCTACCTGCTGACCGGCCACCCGCTGCCGCCCGAGCCCACGGCGCTGCGCTGGCTCACCGAGTGGCGCTGGGACGTGCTCATGGCGTGCGCGGCCGCCGCGGGCATCGTCGTGTACCTGCGCTGGGTCCGCCGCCTGCGGCGCCGCGGGGACGCGTGGCCGTGGGCGCGCACCGCGTCGTGGGTCGCGGGCATGCTGCTGTTCGCGTGGACGACGTCCGGCGGGCCGTCCGTCTACGGGCACGTGCTGTTCAGCGCGCACATGATCCAGCACATGGTGCTCGTCATGGTCGTGCCGCTGTTCGTCGCGCTGTCGGCGCCCGTGACGCTGCTGCTGCGCGCCGTGCCGGCCCGCGCCGCGACGCTGCGGGACGACGCGTCGCGCGGCCCGCGCGAGTGGGTGCTCACGCTCGTGCACAGCCACGTCGGGCGGTTCTTCGCGCACCCCCTGGTGGCCGCGGTGAACTTCGCCGGGTCGATGGTGCTGTTCTACTACTCCGGCCTGTTCGAGTGGTCGCTGCGCACCGGCGTCGGGCACCTGGCGATGGTCGTGCACTTCACGCTCGCGGGGTACCTGTTCGCCAACGCGCTCGCGGGCGTCGACCCCGGCCCGACGCGCCCGCCGTACCCGATGCGGCTGCTGCTGCTGTTCGCGACCATGGCGTTCCACGCGTTCTTCGGCGTCGCGCTGGTGGGCGGCGAGGGCCTGCTCGTGGCCGACTGGTTCGGGCTCACGGGCCGTGACTGGGGGTCGTCGGCGATCCGCGACCAGCAGATCGGCGGGTCCATCGCCTGGGGAATCGGGGAGATCCCCACGCTCGCGCTCGCCGTCGTCGTGGCCGTGCAGTGGACCCGCGACGACGAGCGCACCGCACGCCGTCGGGACCGCCGCGTCGACCGCGACGGGGACGACGAGATGGACGAGTACAACGCCATGCTGGGCCGCCTCGCGGACCGCGACGCGCCGCGCTGACCCTGGGCCGACCGGGTGGCGTCGCCCCGGGTCGGCAGCGTGCGGCGTGTGCATCCTGCGTGATCGCGCGACGGGACCCGTCGGGATCGGCCACCATGCAGGCGTCGTCGGGGCGCCCGCGCCGGGCCGGCGACCGACGCGTGAGGCGACCCGCCCGACCCGAGGAGAAGCGTGAGCACCGAGGACCCGACGACGACGCCGGACGGGGTGGGGCCCGTCCCTCCGCCGCCCTCGGGCCCGTCGGCCGACGAGCCGCCCGCCCCGTCGCTCACCTCGCCGTACCCGGCGCCGCTCGTCTACACACCGCCGCCGGCGTACGTCCCGCCGCCGGCGTACACCCCGCCGCCGTCCGTGTACACGGCTCCGCTCTACGGCACGCCGTCCCCGGCGGCCGCCGGCCCGTCGTTGTACGACGCGGAGCCCGAGGACGACGCGGTGCCGGAGGGCGACGCGGTGGCGGGGGACGACGCGGTGGCGGGGGACGACGCGGCGCCGGAAGCGCCGGTGCCGGATCCCCCGGGTGCCGCGACGCCGGCGGTGAGCGGTGCGGCAGGGGTGACGACGCCTCCGGCGGCCGGCGCGGGGTCGACCGGTGCGCAGCCGTGGGGCACGCCGTCCGCGGGCGGTGTCGCACCGGCCGAGGGGCGCCGTCGCAACCCGGCGGCGCCGGCGTCGGTGATGCTGGGGCTCACGGCTCTCGTCGTGGCCCTGGGGCCCGCCGGCGGGGGCACCGTCATGGCGGTGCTGCTGGCGGCCGCCGCCTTCGTCCTGGCCGTGGTCGCCGGGATGCGCGCGATCAACGGCGCGGGTCGCGGTGCGGCGGCGGGAGCGGTCGGTGCCTTCGTGGCGGTGGTCGCCGTGGTCGTCGCGATCGGCACGGTGATCGCAGCGGGCGTCGACGGGGACGAGTCGTCGGGCGCGCAGGACGGCGCCGAGCAGGACGGCGTCGTGCAGGAGGACCTCACGGGCGAGGACGGCGGCGCCGCGGACCTCGTGTCCCCGACGGACGTGCGCCCGCTCGTCGTCGCCGAGGTCGCGCACGGCCCGCACCCCGAGCTCCCGGACGCCTGGTGGTACGTGGTGGTCATCGACAACCCGAACCCGGAGCACGTCTTCCCGCTCGCGGAGGTCTTCGTCGACGCCGTCGACGCCGAGGGCACCCTGCTCCTCTCGCGCGGGGAGTACGTCGACGCGGCGCCGGGATCGGTGGCGGTCACGGGCACGTTCCACGACCTGGCCGGCCTCGAGCCGGCGCACGTGGAGGTCCGCGTACCGGTCCTGCAGGACGTGGAGCACGCCCCGGACGGGGCGCCGCTGACGACCGGGGACCTGACGGCCACGGCGTCGTCGTGGGGCGTGAACGTCGAGGGCGTGGTGCGCAGCGAGTCCGCGACCGACCTGGACATGGCGCGGGTCGTGGTGGTCGCCCGCAGCCCCGACGGACGGATCCTGGGCGGTGCCCGCGGGTACGTCGACAAGCTGCGCGCGGGCGGTGAGGCACAGTTCGACGCGGACTTCTTCGTCGTGCTGCCCGAGGACACGCAGTACACGGCGTACGCGTCGCCCTGACCCGGGCGCGGGCCGGGCCGCAGGCCGGCCCGCCACGCCCAGGTCGACACGCCGGGTCGTCACCGACGCGTCACACGCCCACGCGTGTCGCGGCGCCGCAGGAAACATCGTGGCGCCACGATTCACCCGTCCGTGTCGCCCGCGAGGAAGTGGATCCGCCCGTGCTCAAGAAGTCACCCTCCGCCAGGTCCGCCACCTGCACCCTGACGTTCGCGCTGCCGACCACCGCCCTCGACGGTCCGGTCAGCGTCGTCGGGACCTTCAACGACTGGACGCCGGGGGCGCACCCCCTGCGGCGGCGCAGCAACGGGACGGCCAGCGCGTCGGTGGTCGTGCCGGCCGGCTCGACGGTCCGGTTCCGGTACCTGGGCGCGAGCGGGCGGTGGTTCGACGAGGCGGACGCCGACGAGATCACGCCCGAGGGCTCGGTCGTGCGGGCGTAACGCAGATCACCTCGGTCAAGGGCGTGCCGGGTCCCGGGCGGTCACGACCCGTGCCCGGCGCGCTGCACCCGCGTACTTGGACGCGCGACCACCAGAGTGCGGCGCGCCGTTGGCACAGCTGTGGGGCGGGCTTTCCCTGGCCGTGGACCGAGTTGCGGAGCGCGCCCCCGAGCGGGTGAATTCCCCTGGTCAGGCGCGATCGTATCGATACGATGTTCCCCTGACGCGACCCGGCACGACCGACCACCGCGCACTGCCCCAGCCACACCACCAGCGCGGAGTACCCCTGCATGTCCCCGTCCCTCACCGTCGGCAGCCCTTGGCGCGTCATCGCGAAGTTCGCCGTCCCGCTCCTCATCGGCAACGTCGTCCAGCAGCTCTACCACTTCGCCGACGCCCTCGTCGTCGGCCGCACCCTCGGGGTCGACGCGCTGGCCGCGGTCGGCGCGACCGGCAGTCTGCTGTTCCTGCTCATCGGGTTCGCCTGGGGCATGACGTCCGGCTTCGCGATCCCCACGGCCCAGGCGTTCGGCGCCGGGGACCTGGCCGCGGTCCGCCGCTCCGTCACCTCCGGCGCGATCCTGACGGGCGCCGTCACGCTGCTGCTGACCATCGGCGCCCCGCTGCTCGCCGGCCCGGCGCTGCGCCTGCTGCGCACCCCGGAGGAGCTGCTGCCGGAGGCGACGACGTTCGCCGTCATCAGCTTCCTCGGCGCCGCGGCGACGATGTTCTTCAACTTCCTCGCCGCGATCGTGCGCGCCATCGGCGACTCCCGCACGCCGCTGATCTTCCTCACCGTGAGCTGCGTGCTCAACATCGTGCTGGTCGTCGGCCTCGTCGGAGGCCTCGGCACCGGCGTCGGCGGTGCGGCCCTGGCCACCGTCGTCGCGCAGGGCGTCTCGGTCGTCCTGTGCCTCGCGTACGTGCGGCGCCGCGTGCCCGTGCTGCACGTGCGCCGCGCGGACTGGCAGGTGACGCGGGCCGACCTCGCGCACCACCTGCACCTCGGCCTGCCGATGGGCTTCCAGGCCTCGATCATCGCCATCGGCACGCTCGCGGTGCAGGTGCGGCTCAACGAGCTCGGCTCCGACGCCGTCGCCGCCTACACGACGGCCACCCGCGTCGACGGCCTCGCGGTGGCGCTGCTCGCCTCGCTCGGTCTCGCCGTGTCGACGTTCGTCGCCCAGAACAAGGGCGGCGGCCGTCCCGACCGCATCCGTGCCGGCGTGATCCAGGCGGTGTGGATGTCCATCGCCGGGTCGGTCGTCATCGGGGCGGTCCTGGTGACCTCCGGCGCCGCGATCGTCCGGTTGTTCGTCGGTGACGGGGCCGAGGACGTCGTCGCGATGGCCGCGTACCTGCTGCTCGTCAACGGCGCCCTGTACGCCGTGCTCGGCGTGCTGTTCGTCCTGCGCGGCGCGCTGCAGGGCCTGGCCTACACGCTCGTGCCGACGGCCACCGGCCTCGTCGAGCTCGTCGGCCGCGTCGGCGCGGCGATCGTCCTGGGCGCCGCGTACGGCTTCGGCGGTGTCGTGTGGGGCAACCCGCTCGCCTGGCTCGGCGCCGTCGCGCTGCTGATCCCGGCGTACCTGCGGGCGCACCGGCGTCTCGCGCAGGACCCGATCGCCCCCATGGCGCAGGTCGAGGCCACGCCCGTGCCCGTCTCGCTCGAGGGCCCGTCGGACGGGTCGCAGGTCGTCGACGCCGTCGTCCCGCAGCCCCGACCCGGGCAGGAGCACACAGCGTGCCCCGACGACGCGGGCGAGCTGCGCGAGCGCGTCAGCAGCTGAGGCCCGACCCCGCGACGTGCGCCCACGCCGGGACTCCCGGCGGCGGGCCGCACGCCGTAGGGTCTCCTCGGTGCCGCGGGGCACCCGCTGAAGGGGGACTGATGCAGCAGGCTGTCGCGCGACGGACCCGGGTGTCCGTCGGAGCCGCGTACGCGGCGCAGGGGTTCGGGTACGCGACGGTCGTCACCGCGATGCCGGGGCTCAAGTCACGCACGGGCATCGACGACGGCACCATCTCGATCGTCCTGCTGCTCGGGGCCGTGCTCGCCGCCGTCGGCTCGATGCTCGCCGAGCGGTTCGCGCGGCGGTCGGGCAGCCGCACGCCCGTGGTCGTGGGCCTGCTCGCCCAGGCGGCCGGCCTGGTCCTCGTCACGACCGTCACCTCGGTGCCCCCGCTGTTCGGTGCGTTCGTCGTCTTCGCGCTCGGCCTCGGCATGGTCGACGCGTCCGCCGGCATGCAGGGCGTCGCGCTGGAGCAGCGCGTCGGCCGGCCCCTGATGTCCACGCTCTTCGCGTGCCTCACGGGTGCGGCCGTCGCCGCCGCCCTGGTGCAGTCCGGCCTCGCCCGGCTGGGCGCCACGACCGGGGCCGTCGCGGCGCTGCTGGTCGCGGCCGGCGTGGCCGCTGCCGTCGCGCTCGCGGTACGGCCGGGGCTGGTGCGCGGCGCCGACGCCCCCGCGCCGACGGCGCACGTGGCCGTCACGCCGCCCGACGCGGCCCCGGTCAAGCGCACACCCCTGCCGCGCGCCGGCATCTGGCTGTTCGGTGCGATGGTCGCGGTCGCGTTCGTCGTCGACTCGGCCGTCAGCAGCTGGAGCACGGTGTACCTGCACGACGGGCTCGGGGCGACGGGGGCCGTCGCACCGCTCGGCTACGCGGCCTACCAGGGCGCCGTGCTCGTCGCCCGGCTCGCGGGTGACCCCCTCGTGCGCCGGTTCGGCCGCGCGCGCGTCGCGGGACCCACGGTCGTCGTGGCGGCGGTCGGCCTGTTCGTCGTCGTGCTCGTCCCCAGCCCGGCGGCCGCGATCGTCGGGTTCGCGCTCGCGGGCGTGGGCGCCGGGACGCTCCTGCCGCTCGCGTTCTCCGCGGCGGCCGAGCTCGCGCCCGAGCGCCGCGACGACGTGGTCGCGCGCATCAACCTGTTCAACTACGCCGGTGCGCTCGTCGGCGCCGTGGCGCTGGGCCTGTTGTCCGAGGTCACGGGCCTGGGGCCGGCCTTCGTCGTGCCCGCGGTCCTGCTGATCCCCGCGCTGCTGGTCGTCCCGCGGTTCGACCGCCCTGCGACGCTGGCGGTCCGCGGCGCCGACCGCAGCCGGGTCTGAGGAGCGCCCTGCCGGCATCACCCCCGCGTGACCCGTGCGTGGTACCCGCTCCGGCAACGGGGTGGTGAGACGGTCGCGCTCTCATGACGGGCGCCGCCCCGGCCGATGAAGGCTCGACGACGGGGAGGAGGACCGAGCATGCCTGCAGGCGACTCCGCGGCGCACGAGGCGAGCCGCCAGCTCGCGCTCGCCGCCGCGCACGACAAGGCCGCGGCCGACGCACGCGCGACGGCGTCGCGGTACGGCGTCGCGTCCGCGACCGAGCAGCGCACGGCCCGTGCCCTCGCGCCGCTCGCCGCCGCGGGCTACCACCTCCTCGCCGACCGGCAGTGGCCCGGCAGCAGGCGCGCGCAGGTCGACCTGGTCGTCGTCGGCCCGGGCGGCGTCTTCGTCGTCGACACCAAGGCGTGGGCCGACGTGTCCATCACCGAGGACCGCATCCACCGCGGCCAGGAGGACGTCACCGACGACCTCATGGCGCTCGCGGACCTGGCGTACCGCACGGAGGGGGAGCTGGCCGAGGTCGGGCTCGCGCCGGGCGAGGTGCACGCCGTGGCGGTCCTCGCAGGGCGGTCGGGCGTCGACGAGCGGGTCGGGCCGGTCCGCGTCCTGGGCGAGCGCGACGTGCTGCGGCACATCGCGCGCCGCGGGTCGCGGCTGGGTCCCCGGCAGGTCGACGCCGTCCTCGCGCGGTGCCTCGAGTGGTTCCGGCAGGTGGGCGACCCGGCCCCGGTGAGCACGACGCTGCCCGAGCCGGTGCTGCCCGCACCGCGCGGCCCCGTCCCCGTCGACGAGCCGGAGGCCCTGCTCACCGAGGACGAGGTGCAGCAGGTCATGCTCGAGGGCCTCATGGCCGCGCCCGTCGAGGAGTGGATGGCGTTCCTGCACCCCGCGCAGGCGCGTGTCGTGCGCCGCTCGTACAACGGCCCGGCACGGATCCGGGGGGCCGCGGGCACCGGCAAGACGGTCGTCGGCCTGCACCGCGCCGCGTACCTGGCGCGCACCCGCCAGGGCAAGGTCCTGGTCACGACGTACATCCGCACGCTGCCCGACGTGCTGCGCCAGCAGCTCACCCGGCTCGCGCCCGACGTGGTCGACCGCGTCGAGTTCGCCGGCGTGCACGAGACCGCCAAGCGGATCCTCGACGAGCGGGGTGTCACGCACCGCATCGACGGCCGGCAGATCGCCGCGGCGTGGACGGCCGCATGGGGCAAGGTCGCCGGCGGCAGCATCATCGACACCGACCGCCACGAGCAGGACTACTGGCACGACGAGGTCAGCTGCGTCATCAAGGGCCGCGGGCTGACCCGCTGGGAGCAGTACGCCGACCTGCCGCGCCTGGGGCGGCGTCACCGCCTGGGCCCGCAGCAGCGCCGCGTCGTGTGGGACCTGTACGAGGCGTACCAGCAGGAGCTGCGCGCCCGCGGCGTGCACGACTTCGCCGACCAGATCTCCCTGGCGGAGGCCGAGCTGCGGCGCGAGCCGCCCGCCGAGCGGTACACCGCGGTCGTCGTCGACGAGGCGCAGGACCTGACGTGCGTGATGATCCGCATGCTGCACGCGCTGGTCGGTGACGGGCCCGACGGGCTGACCCTCGTCGGCGACGGCCAGCAGACCATCTACCCGGGCGGGTTCACGCTCGCGGAGGCCGGGGTGTCCGTGGCGGGCCGCGGCGTGGTCCTGGACGTCAACTACCGCAACACCCGCGAGATCCTGCAGTTCGCGTCGGTGCTGGTGCGCGACGACGAGTTCGCCGACATCGAGGGCGCGACCGCGCGGGGGGACCGCCCCACCGAGGTCGCGCGCACCGGGGCGAAGCCCGTGTACGTGCGCTGCGCGACCGAGGCGGACCGGCAGCGTCGCCTGGTGCTGCGCGTGCACGAGGTCGTCGCGGAGGTCGGCACCAACTTCGGCGACGTGGGCGTGCTCTCGCTGTCGCGGCGCGGCGTCGAGGCGGCCATCGACTCCCTGACGAAGGCCGGCGTGCCCGTCGTCAACCTCGAGAAGTACGACGGCGTGCCGAACAACCGCGTCAAGGTCGGCACCGTGAAGCGCGCCAAGGGCCTGGAGTTCAAGCAGGTGCTCGTCGTCGACCCGTACGCGTCGTGGCTCAGCGAGAAGGCCGACCGGCTCGACGACGTCGAGCGTGAGCGGCGCGACTACCGGCTGCGCGAGCTGTACGTCGCGATGACGCGTGCGCGTGACGGGCTGTGGGTCGCCGCGATCTGACGCACCGCGGGCGCGTGCGTCTCCACCCGTCGTGTCCAGCAGCACCGCCGCCGTGACGTCCGGTCCACCGCGCACCGGGTCCCAGACCTGGATCCGGGTGCGGGCGGGGAACCCGTCGACCAGCGTGACGCGCTGCCGGTAGCCCGGCCGGCCGTTGACGAGGACACGGGACTCGACGACCGCCGTCGCCCCCGTGACCTCGAGCCGCTCGACGCGCTCGCCGATCACGGTGAGCCTCGCGTCGGACGCGCGGACCAAGGAGGCACCGAGCGGACGGCTGTGCCCGGGCAGGATCCGGGCGTCCACCGCCACCGGGCGGGTGCCGGGTCGGGTCGGTGCGGGTGGCAGGTGGCGGCCGGTGGGCGGCGGCGTCAGTTCTGGCGGGGTGTGGCCGCGGGTGGCGGGTCGCACACGAACGTGGGGCACAGCTCGCTCTCGCCGCCGCACTCGGGCACGACGAACGTCACCCAGTACTCGTAGGCGACCCCGGGCTGCTCGGCCGGCTGGGTGTCGACGTAGGTGAAGTTGTCGTCGAGGCGCTCGACCTGCTCGACGCGCTGCCACGCGGTGGTGCCGGCGGGACGGCGGTAGACCACGAACGGCTCCGGTACGCCGATCGTCTGTGAGGAGTCCCAGGTGACGAGCACCCCGTCGGGGGTCTGCTCGGCCTGGACCCAGTTGACCTGGTGGACGGTGGCGCAGTAGTCCTCGAACGTCGCCTCTTCGTCATCGCTCGGGGCGGCGACAGGTGTGCGCGTGTCCGGGGTGTCCGCGGTGTTGGCTGGCCCGCAGGCAGCCATGGTGAGGACGACGAGCACCGCGAGCGCGGTGCTGACTGCTGCCCGCACGCTGCCCCCTTGCTCCGCTGCTGCGCTGTCGGCTGGACGGTAGACCGGCGCGTGAGCACGGGTCAGGCGCTTCATGGCGAACCACCCGAGCAGCGCAGTGCGCGAGGATCGCGACAGGAGGATGTGCCCGCGCACGTCAGGCGGCGAGCGCGACCACCGGCTGCGTGAGCTGGGACGTCGCGATGACGCGTACCCGCAGCGGCGTGCAGGGGAGGCCGTCCGACGCACCGCGGGTGCCGGCGGACGCCCGGTCCACCGCGCGTCGGGGCGGTAGGTTCCCGTCCGTGAGCTCCCCGCACGGCGTGACGCCCGCCGGCCCTCCCGTCCCCGGCCGGCCGGAGGGTGCGCCCGGCCCGGCCGCGGCGCCTCTCCCGGGCCTGCGACGGCCGCGGACCACGTCGCTGACCGGGCCGGTGCTCGTCACCGTGCTCGGCGTCGTGCTGCTGCTCGGCACGGTGGTCGCCGCGACCGCGACGGCGGTGACCTTCATGGGCGCGGTGGCCACCGGCGTCCTGGCGTCCGACGGCAGCCCGGGACCCGAGGTCCTGGCGGCAGCCCCGGCCCCGGGCACGACGAGCGTCGAGCTGACGGCGGGGGAGCGCTACGCCGTGCACCTGGTCGTCCCGGCCGGCGCCCTCGGACGCGACGAGCGACCCACACTCGACCAGGCCGTACTGCTGCTGGCGCCCTCGGGCGAGGTCGTGGCGGCGGACGGGTCCCCGGGGGTGACGTCGACCTCCCGTGCGGGCGGGTGGACCGCGGCGAGCGTCGGGGCGTTCACGGCCCCCGAGTCCGGGACGTACGAGGTCACGGCGCCCCCGGCAGCCGTGCAGGACGCGTGGGTCGCGGTGACGCCCGACACCGCGTTCGCGCCGTTCTTCGCCTCGATCTGGGGGACGGTGCTGGGGGTGTTCCTCGTCATCGGCCTGGGTGCGGCGGGGATGGCCGCGCTCATCGGCGGGATCGTGTGGTGGGTGCTGCGGGCGCGGGCCCGCCGGGCCGTCGACGCGCCGCGCTGAGATGACGGGACCCTCCGACCGCCGGCCGGTCGAGACGCACGGGCGCGCCGAGCGCACCGGCAGGCCGAGGTTGCGCGCACCGTGGGGGCCGGGGCCACGGCGTCGTGCGGGCGTCAGGCCGGCGGAGTGCCCTCGCGCAGGGTCGCGACGGACCCGCGCGCCCGCAGGGGCACGGGGAGGCGGTGCACGCGCTCCGGTGACGGGTCCCCGGAGACCTCGGCGATCAGCAGCTCGACCGCGCGTCGCCCGAGCTGCTCGTGGGGGATGGCGAACGACGAGACCCCCGGCCGCAGCCAGTCGGCCATCGGGTAGTTGTCGAAGGACACCACGGACACGTCGTCCGGGATGCGCAGGCCCGCTTCCTGCAGCGCCTGGTAGGTGCCGAACGCGAGGCGGTCGTTGAAGCAGATGACGGCCCGCGGGCGCGGGTGCTGCGCGAGGAGCTGGTGGGTCGCGGCCCAGCCCTGCGGCGGCACCCAGTCGTCGCACAGGTGGCCGGAGGCGGGTGCCAGGCCCGCGGCCGCGAGCACCTCGTGGATGCCGGTGAGCCGCTCGACGCCCGCGACGGTGTCGGGGGGCACGTCGCCCAGACCGGGCCCGGCGCCGACCAGGTGGATCTCGCGGTGCCCGGCGTCCAGCAGCACGCGGGCGGCGGCACGGCCCGCCTCGACCTCGTCCGGGACGACGGCCGGTGCCCGGGTGGTGCCGGAGGGCAGGGTGTTGAGCAGCACCGTGGGCAGCCGCTCGAGCTCGGCCGGCACGGCACGCGTGCGCGTGAACATGGAGGTCAGCATGATGCCGTCGACCCGGCGGTCGAGCATGGCGTCGATGAGCGCGCGCTCGATGGCGGGGTCGCCCTCGGTCTCGCCGATGAAGAGCATGTACCCGTGGTCCCGTGCGGCCTCGATCGCGCCCTTGATCATGTCGCCGGCCATCTGGCCCGTGGCGACGGTGTCGGAGACGAGCCCGAGCGTGCGCGTCGTGCCCTTGCGCAGGCCCACGGACAGGATGTTGGGGCGGTAGCCCAGCTCGGACGACGCGTCGCGGACGCGCTCCTGCACGGTCTGCGAGATGCGCAGCTCCGGACCGCGTCCGGAGAGCACCAGAGAGGCCGTCGTCGACGACACCCCGGCGGCGCGTGCGACGTCGGCGAGCGTCACACGTCGGGTCAACGTCGATCCTTCCGTCGCGGCGATCCTACGGGTCGCCGGCTGCCTGTCGGGGCGCCGGAGCGGTGGTGACGCTCCCATCCGGGCCATTGTCCGAGTGCTCCGGAAACACGGTCGCTCCGTCACCGATCCGTGACCTGACCTGGCTTGACACGGCCGTTGCGCAGTGGCGAGCATGACCGTGCTAAGACGATTTAGCAAGGGTCCGCGCCCTCCGGGCCCCGCCCGACGGAGAAGGAGACACCGGTGTCTCGTACGACAGGAAGGTCCCGGAAGGCGGCTGCTGCCACGTCGCTGTTCGTGGCCGGCATCCTCGCACTGACCGCGTGCAGCGCCCCCGGCGCGAGCACCACCGACGAGCCCACGGCCGACGGCGACGGAGCCGCCACCGCCGAGGGCGACTGGACCTGCGGCACGGACGACGTGACGCTCGAGGCGTACCTCGAGACCGGCTTCCCGCTCTCGACCGCGCTCTTCGAGGAGTTCGAGAAGCAGCACCCCAACGTCACGTTCGACGTCCGCGAGGACCAGTTCGCCGTCATCACCCAGAACGCGCCCCGCGTCCTGGCCGACAACCCGCCGGACCTCATGCGTCTGCCGCAGATGTCCGACCTCGTCGGCGACGGCCTGCTCTACAACCTCGACGAGGCCGCCGAGCACTTCGGCTGGACCGAGTGGCCCGCCTCGCAGCTCGCGCAGATGCGGGTCGACGAGGACGGCCGCCGTGGCAACGGCCCCCTGTACGCCATGGGCAAGAACTACTCGATGACCGGTGTCTTCTACAACACCGAGCTCGCCGCCCGGATCGGCATGACCGAGGCGCCCAAGACGCTCGCCGAGCTCGACGAGTGGATGCAGAAGGCCAAGGACGCCGGCATCACCCCGTCCAACCAGTTCAACGGCGGCGCCACCGGTGGCCTGGCGTTCCCGCTGCAGCTCCTCATGGCGTCCTACGGCTCGGTCGACCCGATCAACGACTGGACCTTCCAGAAGCCGGGCTCGCGCATCGACACCGAGGACAACATCAAGGCGGCCGAGCACCTCAAGAAGTGGATCGACGCCGGCTACTTCGCCGACGACATCAACTCGCTCGACTACTCGCAGATGATGGGCCAGTTCATCGACGGCAAGAGCCTGTTCATCTTCAACGGCGACTGGGAGTCGGGCAACCTCGACACCCAGATGGCGGGCAAGGCCGGCTTCTTCCTCATGCCCCCGCTCGAGGAGGGCGGCAAGGTCGGCGCCATGTCGGCCCCGCTGACGTTCGGCATCTCGTCCAAGGCGGCGAACCCGCAGTGCGCGGCGTTCTTCTTCGACTGGATCGCCACGAACGACGACGCCCGTGCGCTCGCCGTCGAGGTCGGCGGCTCGCACCCCATGGGCCCGGCCGACGCCTTCATGCCGGAGGTCGACCCCGAGTCCGTGACCGGCCAGACCCTGTCGGCCGGCGCGACGATCGCCGAGGACAACGGCGCGATGGAGTTCATCGCCAACGCGACCGGTGCCATCTACGCCAAGAGCTGGACCCCGAACCTGCAGAAGCTCGTCGCGGGTGACCAGACGGCGGAGGGCCTGCTGCAGGCCGTCCAGGCCGACTACGAGAGCGAGATCGACGGCTGATGACCCAGATGCGGACGACCGGTGCACCCGGTCGCCGCGAGGTCGCCGCCCAGGCGTCGACCAGCCTCGAGGCCAGGCGCCGCGCTCTCAAGGCGCGGCGCCTGCGCCGGGGCTGGGCCGCTCTCGGCCTCGTGGTCCCGGCTGCCTTCTTCTACGTGCTGTTCGTGCTGCGCCCGCTGGTGCTGACGGTGCAGTACTCGTTCTACGACTGGAACGGTGTCGGCGCCTCGACGTTCGTCGGCGCGGAGAACTACACCCGCCTGGTCGAGAAGCCGGAGCTGCTCGGCTCGATCGTCAACGCGCTCGAGCTGATCATCTACTTCAGCTTCGTCCCCGTGATCCTCGGCCTGCTCACCGCGGCCACGATCCGCAAGTTCGCGGCGAGCCGCCTCGCGCTCCTCTCGCGCACCGTGCTGTTCCTCCCGCAGGTCATCCCGCTCGTCGCGGCGGGCATCATGTGGACGTGGATGCTCGCCACGGACGGCGTCGTCAACGAGCTCATGCGCGCCGTCGGCCTGGGCTCGGTCACGCGTGCCTGGCTGGGTGACACGAGCACCGCGCTCGGCGCCGTCGGCGTCATCGGCGCGTGGGTCGCCCTCGGCCTGTGCCTCCTGCTGCTGCTGTCCGGCATGACGAAGATCGACCCGGCCCTGTTCGAGGCCGCGCGCATCGACGGCGCCGGCGCGGTCCGCGAGTTCTTCGCGATCACCCTGCCGAGCGTGCGCCAGGAGATCGGCGTGTGCGTCACCGTGACGGTCATCGCCGCGCTCGCCGCGTTCGACATCGTCTACATCTCCACGCAGGGCGGGCCCGCCAACTCGACGCTCGTCCCCGGCCTGGAGATCTACTACCTCGGCTTCTTCTCCCGCGAGGTGGGCCAGGCCTCCGCGCTCGCCGTCGTCTTCATGGCGCTCGTGCTCGCCGTGGTCCTGCCGATCCAGCGCCTGACGAAGGAGGAGGACTGATGATCGTCTCCCGCCGTGAGGCGTGGCTCGGCCGCGCGCTGCTGGTCCTGCTGATGGCCGTGACGGTCGTCCCGTTCATCAGCCTGTTCGTCACCGCGCTGCACAAGCCCGGCACGTACCCGTCGGGCCTGGCGTGGCCCGAGACGCCGTACTGGTCGAACTTCGTCGACGCCTTCCAGGCGGCCGACATGTGGGCGCTGCTGTGGTCGAGCTTCCTCATCGAGCTCGGCGTGGTGCCCGCGGCGCTGCTCATCGCGACGCTCGCCGGGTTCTCGCTTGGCCACCTGCGCCCGCCGGGCCACCGGTGGATCTTCCTGGCGTTCGTCCTCGGCCTGACGCTGCCGTTCCAGGCGATCATCGTCCCGCTGTACTACCAGATGCGGGACATGCAGCTGCTGAACACCCGGTGGGCGATCATCCTGCCGCTGCTCGGCCTGTACATGCCGTTCGCCGTCATGTGGATGCGCGCGCACTTCGTGACGATGCCCCCGGACCTGTCCGAGGCCGCCCGCATCGACGGCGCCAACACGTGGAAGCTGTTCACCCGCGTGCACGTCCCGCTGTCGCGACCCGCGCTGTCGTCGCTCGGCATCCTCATGTTCCTGTGGACGTGGAACCAGTTCCTCCTGGCCGTGGTGCTGGTGGACGACCCGAAGAACCGCACGATGGCCGGTGCGCTCGGCGCCTTCCAGGGGCAGTGGGGCACGGACATCCCGCTGCTGTGCGCGGGCTCGCTGCTCATCCTCACCCCGACGCTGCTGGTGTTCCTGGCCTTCCAGCGGCAGTTCGTGTCGGCGCTCATGCAGGGGGCGCTGAAGGGATGACCACCGCGGTGACGGCGCGCCCGCCGTTCGACCCCGCGATCGCCGCCGCCCTGACGGACCGGCCCGAGCACGTGGTCACGAGGCTCGCGCCGGACGAGATCGACGCGCTGCGCTCGCGTGCCGAGCCGCCGGACCTCGACGAGGTCGCGACGGCGTCGCGCCGCACCCTCACGTGGCACGCCGCGCCCGGGCCCGCCGGGGACGTGCGCGTCGCGCTGCTGCGGCCCGCGGGCGACGGGCCCGTGCCCGTCCTGCTGCACCTGCACGGCGGCGGACTCGTCGTCGGCACGGTGTCGGACGACGTGGCCGCGTCCGCCGCCACCGGGCCCGGCTGGGCGGTCGCGTCCGTGGACTACCGGCTCGCACCCGAGCACCGGTACCCCGCCGCGGTCGAGGACGCGTACGCCGCACTCGTGTGGCTGGTCGGACAGGCGGCCGCGCTCGGGCTCGACGCGACCCGCGTGGTCGTCACGGGCGTCAGCGCCGGTGCCGGCCTGGCCGCCGCGCTGGCGCTGCTGGCGCGGGACCGCGGGGGTCCGGCGATCGCCGGGCAGCTGCTGGTGTGCCCGATGCTCGACGACCGCAACGACAGCGCGTCCGGTCACCAGATGGCCGGCGTCGGGTCCTGGGACCGGACGGCGAACGCGACCGCGTGGGCGGCGTACCTCGGCGAGTCCGCCGGCGGTCCGGACACCCCGCCGTACGCGTCGGCCGCGCGCGCGGCCCGCCTCGGCGGTCTGCCGCGCACCTACGTCGACGTCGGCTCCGCCGAGACCTTCCGGGACGAGTGCGTGCAGTACGCGGCGCGGATCTGGGCCGACGGCGGCGACGCGGAGCTGCACGTGTGGCCCGGCGGGTGCCACGGCTTCGACGGGCTGGTGCCCGACGCACCCGTCTCGCGTGACGCCCGCGTCGCCCGGGCGCGCTGGCTCGCGCGCGTCCGCCGGCGTGGCGTGACCCCCTGACGCCCGTCGGTGCCCGCCTTCCCCCGAGGCGGGCACCGACGGGTCCCCCTCCCCGAACGCCGGTCCCGCACGTGCGGGCCGCTGCCCACCCAGGCGACGATGGTCGCCGGACGACGACGGAGCCCGACGCGTGACCCACCACGGCCCCCAGCTCATCACCTACGCCGACCGCCTCGCGGGCGACCTGCCCGGACTGCGGGCGCTGCTCGACGGGGCGCTCGCCGGCGCGTTCGACGGGGTGCACGTCCTGCCCTTCTACACGCCGTTCGACGGCGTCGACGCCGGCTTCGACCCGCGCGACCACACGCAGGTCGACCCGCGCCTGGGCACGTGGGACGACGTGCGGGCGCTCGCGCAGGGCCGCGACGTCATGGCCGACGTCATCGTCAACCACGTGTCGGCGGACTCGGCCCGGTTCCGGGACGTCCGCGAGCACGGTGACGCCTCCCCGCACGCCCCGATGTTCCTCACGCTCGGCGCGGTCTTCCCCGACGGCGCCACCGAGGACGACCTCGCGCGCATCTACCGCCCGCGCCCGGGCCTGCCGTTCACGGTGATGACGCTGGGTGGCCGGCGGCGGCTGGTGTGGACGACGTTCACACCCGACCAGGTGGACATCGACCTGCGGACGCCGCAGGCGTGGGAGTACCTGACGTCGGTGGTCGACGCGCTGACGTCCGGCGGCGTGACGATGCTGCGGCTGGACGCCGTCGGGTACACGGGCAAGGAGGCGGGCACCGACTGCTTCATGACGCCGGCGACCGACGCGTACACCGAGCGGATCGTCGAGCAGGCGCGGGCCCGTGGGGCGCAGGTGCTGGTCGAGGTGCACGGGCACCACACGCAGCAGATCGAGATCGCCCGCAAGGTCGACCTGGTCTACGACTTCGCGCTGCCGCCGCTGGTGCTGCACGCGCTGACCGCGGGCGACCTCGAGCCGCTGGCGGGCTGGCTGCGGATCCGACCCGCGAACGCGGTGACCGTGCTGGACACGCACGACGGCATCGGGATCGTCGACGTGGGCCCCTCCGACCTGCGCCCCGGCGAGCCGGGCCTGCTGGCCCCGGAGCGGATCGACGCGCTCGTCGAGCGGATCCACGAGAACTCCGGGGGGACGTCCCGGCAGGCCACGGGCGCCGCGGCGTCGAACCTCGACCTCTACCAGGTCAACTGCACGTTCTACGACGCGCTGGCCCGCGACGACCGTCGCCTCGTGCTCGCGCGGCTGCTGCAGCTGTTCGTCCCCGGGATCCCGCAGGTCTACTACGTGGGGCTGCTTGCCGGGTCCAACGACATGGACCTCCTGGCGCGCACGGGCGTCGGCCGTGACGTCAACCGGCACCACTACACGGCGGCGGAGGTCGAGGCGGCGCTGACCGCCCCGGCCGTCCGCGGCCAGCTCGCCGGCCTGCGGCTGCGGTCGACGCACCCCGCGTTCGACGGCGACTTCACGTGGGACCTGGACGGCACGCGCGGCACCTTCGTGCGGACCTCCGGCGCCGCCCGCGCGACGCTGACGTTCGACGTCGCCGACGGCTCGTTCGAGGTGCGCGCGACCGGGGACGACGGCGAGCGCGTCGTGCTGACGGATGCGGACCTCACCGCCTGAGCTGCGGCAGGATGCGGGGATGGACACTCCCGGCCTCGCCGACGTCATCCGCTACGTCGATCCGGACCCCGCCGCACCCACCGCCGTCCTGACGTTCGACGACGGCCCCAACCCGCCGGACACCGTCACGCTGCTCGACCTGCTGGCACGCGAGCAGGTGACGGCGGTGTTCTGCCTGGTCGGGCAGCAGGTCGAGGCGCACCCGGACGTCGTGCGGCGGATCGTCGCCGACGGGCACGTGCTCGCCAACCACTCGTTCCGGCACGACAACCTCTCCCAGCTCACGCCCGACGCCGTCCGCGCGGACCTGACGCGCACGCTCGACGCGATCCACGCGGTCGTCCCCGACGCTCCCGTCCCGTTCTTCCGTGCGCCGTTCGGGCACTACGGGCACGCGATCGTCGTCGCCGCCGAGCTCGGCATGCGCACGCTCGACTGGCAGCTCGCCGTCGAGGACTGGGTGCCGCCGGGGGTCGACGAGCTGGTCCGGCGTCTGGGCGGCGTCGAGCCCGGCGGCGTGGTCCTGCTGCACGACGGCGGCGGCGACCGCAGCCAGACGGTCGCGGCGGTGGCGCGTCTGATCCCCCGGCTGCGGGGGGAGGGGTGGGCGTTCACCGTCCCGCGGTAGCACCCGTCAGCGCGGCCGCGGCGGTGCCGTGCTGCCGCGCACGACGAGCCTCGTCGGCACCACGACGTGGTGGCCCGGCAGGCGGGCGTGGTCGCGGATCTGCCGCACGAGCAGCTCGACCAGCTCGGCGCCGATCGCGCTGAAGTCCTGCCGCACGGTGGTCAGCGGGGGCCACAGGTACTCGGCCAGCGGGATGTCGTCGAAGCCGACGACGGAGACGTCCTGCGGGACGCGGCGCCCGGCCTCGTGCAGCGCCCGCACGACGCCCGCGGCCATCTCGTCGTTGGCACAGAACACCGCCGTCACCTCGGGGTCCGCGGCGACGGACGCGCCGATGCGGTAGCCGGAGGCGGCGGACCAGTCGCCGTGCCACTCGTCGGGGACGGGCCTGCCCGCGGCGCGCAGCCGGGTGCGCCAGGCGTCGGCCCGCACGCGCGCCGGGGTGGAGTCCGGGGGGCCGGCCACGTGGTGCACGGTCGGGTGGCCGAGGTCGAGCAGGTGCTGGACGGCGAGGGTCGCGCCCTCCGCCTGGTCGGTGCCGACCGCCGGGTGGTGGCCGACGAACCGGGAGTCGGACACGACGACGGGCAGGCGCGGCGGCAGGGCCAGGGTGGCGGGGGTGGCGTCCTCGGCGCGGATGACGATGAGCCCGTCGATGGCCTGGTGGTCGAGGCGGCGCACGGCGTCGGAGACGTCGGACGACGACGGCGTGCGCACGTCGACGAGGCTGACGGTGTACCCGTGCTGGCGGGCGGCCTCGACCACGCCCTCGAGGGTGCGGGACTCGCCGGTGCGCGTCAGGCGGTGGGCGATGAGCCCGATCGCGTGGAAGGCGCCCGAGCGCAGGGCCCGCGCGGCGTGGTTGGGGCTGTAGCCCAGCTGGTCCATGGCGGCCAGCACCCGGTCGCGCGTCTGCGGGCGGACGTTGGTGGCGCCGGTCGAGACGCGCGAGACGGTCTGCTGCGAGACGCCCGCGAGCCGCGCGACGTCGGCGATGGAGGGGCCGGTGCGGGTCGCCTGCGACATGGCGGGAGCGTAGCAGTGGCGACGTCGCCATCCGGGGTCTGATGCGTCGCACCGGCACAAGATGGTGACGTCACCATCTTGTGACCTGCAGAGATGCTGCAACTTCTTGACAGGATCGGACATCCGGTGACAACGTGCCTCTGTCGCCGATGATGACGTCAACATCCGGCACACGAAGGAGTGTCCCGTGACCCAGACCGCCGTGCCGATCGCGGCGCCGCCCGCCGGTGAGGCGCTGCCCCGGCGGCGCTCACGTCCGTCGTGGGCCGGCTGGGGGTTCGTCGGCCCGTTCATGGCCGTCTTCACGCTCGTGTTCCTCGCGCCCATCGCGTACTCGCTCTGGATCAGCCTGTTCCGCACCCAGCTCGTCGGCGGCACGGCGTTCGTCGGCCTCGAGAACTACTCCCGGGCCCTGCAGGACCCGCAGTTCTGGTCGGCCCTC
The DNA here is from genome assembly GCF_024508275.1 of Cellulomonas wangsupingiae. Classification (NCBI taxonomy): domain Bacteria; kingdom Bacillati; phylum Actinomycetota; class Actinomycetes; order Micrococcales; family Cellulomonadaceae; genus Cellulomonas; species Cellulomonas wangsupingiae. Next base: position 3,852,072 of record NZ_CP101989.1, on the reverse strand, counting down.
AGCCGCGTCAGCGTCTTCCTCGTGGTGCAGGTCCCCGTGATGCTCGGCATCGCGCTGCTCGTCGCGCTCGCGCTGGACAGCGGCCGCCTCTACGGGCGGGACTTCTTCCGCATCTCGATCTTCCTGCCGTACGCCGTCCCGGCGGTCGTCGCGACCCTCATGTGGGGCTTCATGTACGGCACGCGCTTCGGCCTGGTCGGCAACATCAACGAGGCGTTCGGGATCAGCGTGCCCAACCCGCTGTCGCCCGACCTCGTGCTCGCGGCCATCGGCAACATCGTGACCTGGGAGTTCGTCGGCTACAACATGCTGATCTTCTACTCCGCGCTGCGGACCGTGCCGACGTCGCTGTACGAGGCGGCGCAGATCGACGGCGCCGGGCAGTGGCGCGTCATCACGGCGATCAAGCTGCCCGCGATCCGCGGCGCCCTCGTCGTGGCCGGCATCTTCTCGATCATCGGCAGCTTCCAGCTGTTCAACGAGCCGAGCATCCTGCAGAACCTGGCGCCCAACGCCATCACCACGTACTTCACGCCCAACCTGTACGCGTTCTCGCTGTCGTTCTCCGGGCAGCAGTACAACTACTCGGCCACGGTCGCCATCATCATGGGCGTCCTGACCATGGTGATCGCCTACGTCGTCCAGCTGCGCGGCATGCGCAAGGAGGCGTGAGCGATGACCACCGCCACCCCGTCGCCGGCCGCCGCGACGCCCCGTCGCGCGCCCGCCCCGCGCCTGCGCAGCACGCGCGGCCGCGGGCGCAGCGTCGACCGGCCGCGCCGGTCCGTCCTCCTGACGGTCCTCACGGGGATCGTCCTGCTCTACTCCCTGGTGCCGCTGGCGTGGCTCGTCATCAACGCCACCAAGACGCAGGGCGACCTGTTCTCGTCGTTCGGCCTGTGGTTCGGCGACTCGTTCGCGCTGCTGACGAACATCGGCCAGACGCTCACCTACGACGACGCCATCTTCGTCCGCTGGTTCCTCAACACTGTGCTGTACGTCGCGCTGGGGGCAGGTGGTGCGACGGCGCTCGCCGTGATCGGCGGGTACGGGCTGGCGAAGTTCACCTTCCCCGGCAAGCGCGGCGTGTTCGCCGTCGTCATCGGCGCCGTCGCCGTGCCCGGGACCGCACTGGCCGTGCCGACGTTCCTCATGTTCAGCCAGCTGGGCCTGACCAACACGCCGTGGTCCGTCATCATCCCGTCGCTGATCTCGCCGTTCGGCCTCTACCTGATGTGGACGTTCGCCGCCGAGGCGGTCCCCACCGAGCTGCTGGAGGCCGCGCGCATCGACGGCGCCACCGAGGCGCGGACGTTCGCGCAGGTCAGCCTGCCGCTGCTCGCGCCCGGCATCGTCACGGTCCTGCTCTTCACGATGGTCGCGACGTGGAACAACTACTTCCTGCCGCTGATCATGCTCAAGGACCCCGACTGGTACCCGCTGACGCTCGGCCTCAACGCGTGGAACGCGCAGGCCGCCACCGCGGGCGGCGAGGCGATCTTCCACCTCGTCATCACCGGGTCCGTCCTGACGATCGTCCCGCTGGTCGTCGCCTTCCTCTTCCTGCAGCGCTACTGGCAGTCCGGCCTGGCCGCCGGTTCCGTCAAGGAGTGACGCACCACCCCCCGCGCCCACCCGGCGTTCCCAGCACGACGACGTGAGAGGACACCCTCATGACCCGCACCACCCGCCGCGCCGCAGTCCGCGGCGCCGCCCTGGTCGGCGCGCTCGCGCTGACGCTCGCCGCCTGCAGCAGCGGCGGCGACGACGACGCGGCCCCGGACGCCGCCGCCGAGGAGGGCGGTGAGCTCCTGGTCTGGGCGTGGGACCCGACGGTCGAGCCCATCGCCGACGCCTACATGGAGGCGAACCCCGACGTGACGATCGAGCTCGTCAACGCCGGCACGGGCAACGACCAGTACACGGCCCTGCAGAACGCGATCGGTGCCGGGTCGGGCATCCCCGACCTGGCGCAGATCGAGTACTACGCGCTCCCGCAGTTCGCGATCGGCGAGTCCCTGGCCGACATCACCGAGCTCGGCGCCGGTGACCTCGAGGGCACCTACACGCCCGGCCCGTGGTCGGCCGTCAACCAGGGCGAGGGCATCTACGGCCTGCCGCTCGACTCCGGCCCGATGGCGATGTTCTACAACGCCGAGCTCTTCACGCAGCACGGCATCGAGGTGCCGACGACGTGGGAGCAGTACGTGGCTGCCGCGACCGCGCTGCACGCCGCCGACCCGAACGCGTACATCACGGCCGACACCGGCGACGCCGGCTTCGCGACCTCGATGATCTGGCAGGCCGGCGGCCGCCCGTTCGAGGTCGACGGCACCACCGTGACGATCGACCTGGCCGACGAGGGCAGCGCGAGGTTCGCGACGCTGTGGCAGCAGCTCGTCACCGACGACCTGGTCGCGCCGATCAGCGCGTGGAGCGACGAGTGGTACCAGGGCCTCGGCAACGGCACCATCGCCACGCTCGTCACCGGCGCGTGGATGCCGGGCAACTTCGAGTCCGGCGTGGCCGAGGGTGCGGGCAAGTGGCGCGTCGCCCCCATGCCGCAGTGGACCGAGGGCGAGTCGGTCTCCGCCGAGAACGGCGGCTCCGCGATGTCCGTCATGGAGGCATCGGAGAACAAGGCCCTCGCGTACGACTTCCTGGAGTTCGCGTCGTCCGGTGACGGCGTCGCGCTGCGCCTCGAGGGTGGCGGCTTCCCGGCCACGGTCGCGGACCTGGAGTCGGAGGAGTACCTGGCGCAGGAGTCGGAGTACTTCGGTGGCCAGAAGATCAACGAGGTGCTCGCGCAGGCGGCGGGCGACGTCGCCGAGGGCTGGCAGTACCTGCCCTTCCAGGTGTACGCGAACAGCGTCTTCAACGACACGGTCGGCCAGGCGTACGTCTCCGGGACGACGCTGACCGAGGGCCTCGCCGCCTGGCAGGACCAGCTCGTCACCTACGGCAACGACCAGGGCTTCACGGTCGACTGAGCACGGCCGCCGTGCCGCACGCCCGACGCACGGGCGTGCGGCCCGGCCCGTCGTGGCACCCGCACGTCCCCGAGGAGAGCTCTGCCATGCCCACGTTCGAGATCGGCGAGCAGGACTTCCTGCTCGACGGCCGCCCCCACCAGGTGCTGTCCGGCGCGCTGCACTACTTCCGCGTCCACCCCGACCTGTGGGCCGACAGGATCCGGTCCGCGCGGCTCATGGGGCTCAACACGATCGAGACGTACGTCGCGTGGAACGTGCACGCACCGGCGCCCGACGTGTTCGACACGAGCGGCCCGCGCGACCTCGGCCGGTTCCTCGACCTCGTCGCCGCCGAGGGGATGCACGCGATCGTGCGGCCCGGGCCGTACATCTGCGCCGAGTGGGACAACGGCGGGTTCCCCGCCTGGCTGTTCCGCCTGCCCGGAGTCGGCGTGCGCCGCAACGAGCCGACGTACATGGCCGCCGTGCAGCGGTACCTGGAGCAGGTCCTGCCGATCGTCGCCGCGCGTCAGGTCACGCGCGGCGGCCCGGTGATCGCGGTGCAGGTCGAGAACGAGTACGGCGCGTACGGCGACGACCAGGACTACCTGCGTGCGCTCGTCGCGATCAACCGCGCCCAGGGCATCGACGTGCCGCTGCTGACCTGCGACCAGGCCGACGACGCCATGCTCGGGCGCGGCGGCCTGCCCGAGCTGCACCGCACCGCGACGTTCGGGTCGCGCACCCCCGAGCGCCTCGAGGTGCTGCGCCGCCACCAGCCCACCGGGCCGCTCATGTGCATGGAGTTCTGGTGCGGCTGGTTCGACCACTGGGGCGCGCACCACCACACGACCGACCCCGCCGCGTCGGCCGGCGACCTCGACGCGCTGCTCGCCGCCGGCGGGTCCGTCAACGTCTACATGTTCCACGGCGGCACCAACGCCGGGTTCACCAACGGCGCCAACGACAAGGGCGTCTACCAGCCGACCGTGACGTCGTACGACTACGACGCCCCGCTCGCGGAGGACGGCACCCGCACCGCCAAGTACGACGCCTTCCGCGAGGTGCTCGGCAGGTACGTGGACCTGCCCGGCGACACCGCCCCGGCGCGTCGGCCCGCGCCGACCGCCACGCTCGACGCCGGGCGCCGCACCGTCGGGCTGTGGTCGCTCGTCGACGGCCTGGACGGCTGGGTCGACGCGCACCACGTGCCGACGCACGAGCAGGTCGGGGCGTCGAGCGGGTTCGTCCTGCACCGCACCCACGTCGACCTGGCGGCCCCCGCGGTCCTCGCGTTCACCGAGGTCCGCGACCGCGCCCAGGTGTTCCTCGACGGCCGCCCCGTCGGCGTCGTCGACCGGTCCGAGCGCGCGACGTCCCTCACGCTGCCGGCCGGGACCGGGCGGCTCGACGTGCTCGTCGAGGACCAGGGCCGCGTCAACTACGGGCCCCGCATCGGCGAGGCCAAGGGCCTGATCGGCCCCGCGACGCTCGGCGGGCGCGAGCTGACCGGGTGGCGCGTGCTGCCGCTGGACGTCGACGCGCTCGCGTCGTCGCCCGCGCTCGACGCGGCACCGGCCACGGGCCCCGTCGCCGGACCGTCGTTCAGCGTCTGGGAGACCGACCTGCCGCGGGCCGACCTGTTCGTGTCCACGCGCGGCTGGGGCAAGGGCGTCGTGTGGGTCAACGGCACGTCGCTCGGCCGGTACTGGTCGAAGGGCCCCCAGACCACCCTGTACGTCCCCGCCCCGGTCGTGACCGGGCGCGGCGACCACGTCGTCGTCCTCGAGCTGCTCGGCGGAGCGGCCGCGCTCGAGCTCGTCGACGCACCGGACCTCGGGCACACCGAGTTCTGAGCACCACCGCACCACCGCAGGAGCACCCCACCTCAGAGAAGAGGACAGGATGACGACGACGTCACGTCGCACGACAGCGGGAGCCGCCGTGCTCGCGCTGACGGCCGGGCTCATGGCAGCCCCGGCCGTCGCCTCACCCGCCGCGGCGGCCCCCGCCACGGCGACCACCGTGACCCCGAACCCCTGGTACGCGGGGGAGACGTTCCAGGGTTGGGGCACCTCGCTCGTCTGGTTCGCGAACGCGACCGGCGGCTACCCGGCCGACGTCCGCCAGGACCTGTACGACAAGCTGTTCACGGCCGACGGCCTGGACCTCAACATCGCCCGGTACAACATCGGCGGCGGGCACGCGTCCGACGTCGAGGACTACCTGCGCCCCGGCGGCGCGGTGCCGGGCTGGTGGCAGGCCGACGCGACCGGCGACCTGTACGGCGCCCCGACGACGCACGAGAACGCCGCCGCGGTGCGCGAGGCGTTCGACCCGGCGGACGACCGGTACTACGACCTCGACGCCGACGCGGGCCAGCGGTGGTGGGTCGAGCAGCTCGCGGCCGACGAGCAGATCACGCACTGGGAGACGTTCGCCAACTCCGCGCCGTGGTTCATGACGGAGAACGGGTACGTGTCCGGCGGGTTCGACGCGACCACGGAGCAGCTGCGGCCCGACTCCGTCGACGCCTTCGCGCAGTACCTGGCGCGCGTCAGCGAGGCGCTCGAGGACGCGCACGGCATCGAGGTCGCGACGATCGACCCGCTCAACGAGCCGAACACCAACTACTGGGGCACGACGCTCGACGAGGACGGCGTCCCGGTCGGCGGCCGGCAGGAGGGCATGCACGTCGGCCCCGCCCGGCAGGCGGACCTCATCGACGCGCTCGCGGGCCGCCTGCGCGCCGAGGGCTCGACGACGGACGCCGTCGTGTCCGCGATGGACGAGACCAACCCCGGCACGTTCGTCCGCAACTGGAACGCGTACGACGCGCAGACGCGCGCGAACGTCGACCAGCTCAACGTGCACACGTACGGCACGGGCGGCCGCGTGACGGTCCGCGACCTGGCCAAGGTGGCGGACACCCCGCTGTGGATGAGCGAGGTCGAGGGCAACTGGGTCAACGGCTGGAACCCGGCGAGCATCGCCAACGGCCTGGGCATCGCCGGCCGCATCCAGGACGACCTGCGCGAGCTGGAGCCCGAGGCGTGGGTCTTCTGGCAGCCGGTCGAGGACCTCTACAACATGGAGATGCCGAAGCCGCAGGGCGAGGACCTCAACTGGGGCGGCGTCTTCATCGACCTCGACTGCCGGTGGTACGGCGAGGGCGAGGACCGGGTCTTCGCGTCCGAGCGGCGCGTCGAGGACGCGGACGGCGACCTGTCGCAGGTCGAGCCGTGCGGCGTCGTCACCAACACCAAGTACGACACCACGCGCAACTTCACGCACTTCGTCCGGCCGGGCGACCGCCTCATCGGCACGGACTCCACCACCACGACGGCGGCCCTCAAGGCCGACGGCACGTCGACCGTGCTCGTGCACACCAACGCGACGGCCGAGCCGGTCGAGCTCACGGTCGACCTGCGCCACTTCGGCACCATCGCGCCGGGAGCGACGGCGACGCCGTACGTGACGACGGAGTCGCCGGCGGACGAGCCGAGCCGCAACGCGCTCGTCGAGGGCGACGCCGTGGCGGTCGACGCCGCGGCGAGGACGGTGACGCTCACGCTGCCGGCCAGGTCCGTGACGTCGATCGAGCTGTCCGGCGTCAGCGGCGTGGCCGCGGACGCGGCCGCGATCGCCGATGGTGCGACGTACCAGCTCACCGGCGTGCAGAGCGGCAAGGCCCTCACGGCCGCGGCCGACGCCGCCACGGCGACGACCATCACGACGCCGGCCACGACGGCCGACGCCGCACGCACCCAGGTGTGGACCGCGCACGAGGTGCCCGCGACCGGGCGCCTCGACCGCACCAAGCGCGTCGTCCTGACCGACGCCGACGGCCGCGTGCTCGGGGCGACGGCCGCGGGGACCGACCTGCGGGCGGTGGACGTCGAGGCGGCGAAGGCCGACCCGGCGACGCGCTGGATCGTGTCGTCCGCCGACACGCTCACGTTCGCGCTGGTCAACGAGGGCATCGGGCAGGCGCTCGAGGTCGGCGGGCAGTCGACCGAGGAGAACGCCGGCGTCGGGGTCTGGACCTCCGGCGGGGGCGCGCACCAGCGCTGGTACCCGCGGGACACCCGCGCGACCGGCGTCCTGCCCGTCGCCCTGAGCACGACGGTCGGCGCCGTGCCCACGCTGCCGGCCACCGTCGTGCCGACGTACCGCTGGGGCACCGGCGCGGCCGCCACGGTCGTGTGGGACGACGTCCCCGCGTCCGCGTGGGAGCAGCGCGGCCAGGTGACGGTGACCGGCACGGCGACGGACGTGTTCGGCACGTCGCTGCCCGCCACCGTGACCGTCGACGTCGGCGGCTACACGGTGACCGACCCGGTCTCCGTCACGACGTACGTGGGCTCCGGCCTCGCGCCGGTGCAGGCCGCCGCGCCGTCCGTCGTCCCCGCCCGCATCGGGGCGTCGACCGCGACGTTCGACGCACCCGTCACGTGGGACTGGTCGGGCGTCACCGACGCGTCGTTCGTCGACGAGGGCGTCGTGGCCGTGCCGGGCACCGCCGAGTCGAACGAGGCCGGCGCCGCGCCGGTCCCGGCGACGCTGCACGTCGTGGTGACCGCCCGCTCGTCGGCCAACGTCGCGACGGACCCGGTGACGACCGCCTCGGCGACCTTCACCGAGCCGGGCTACTCGATCGAGGGCACCCGCAACGGCGTGCGCACCGACAAGGCGTGGTCGAACTGGAAGTCGTCGGACAAGAACGTGTCCGACACGCTCACCTACACGTTCGCGACGCCGATCGAGCTCGCGGACGCCGCGGTGTACTTCTACCCCGACGGCACGAGCTGGGCGCAGGAGATCGCGGTCGAGGTCCTCGACGCCGACGGCGCGTGGACCCCGGTGGCGGACAGCCCGGTCACGGTGGACTCGCCGACCGACGGGTCCGCGCCCGTGGTGCCCGTCGACCTGCGCGGCGTCACGGCGCACGGTGTGCGCTTCGTCATGACCGCGCACGAGAACACGCACATGGTCGTGTCCGAGGTCGAGATCGGGGCCGTCGCACCCGCGGCGTCGTCGGTGGCCGACCTGGCCGCGCTGCGCACCGACGGCGTCGACGTGCCGGGCTTCGCCCCGGACGTCACGTCGTACGAGGTGACCAGCGCGGGGTCGGCGTGGCCGACGGTCGTCGCGGTGCCCGTCGACTCGGCGGCGCGGGTGGAGGTGACGCAGCCCTCGGAGGGGAACGGCGGCGTCGCCACCGTGCGCGTCACGTCGCCCGACGGCACGGTGACCACCGAGACGACCGTGCGCGTGGTGCGCCAGGCGGTCGTGCGGGGCGTGACGATCGGCGGGCTGGACGCCGACGGGGCAGCCGCCGTCCGGGGACGGCTCACCGCCGTCGTCGACGCCGACCCCGCCGACGCGCGGCTCACCTACCGGTGGGCGGTCGACGGCAAGCCCGTCCCCGGCGCGCACCGGGCGACGTTCACGCCGACCCGCAAGCACGTCGGCGGGGCGGTGACCGTGACGGTGACCGCCGCGGCGCGGGGCTTCGCGACGTCGACGGAGGTCACGTCGGCGCCGGCGACGGTCGTCGCGGACGTCGACCCGGGCGGGCCGGGCAAGCCGGGTCACCCCGGGAAGCCAGGGAAGCCGGGTGACCCGGGGAAGCCGGGGAAGCCGGGTGACCCCGGCAAGCCGGGCAAGCCGGGGAAGCCCGGGAAGCCTGGCAAGCTCGGCGGGCCGGTCGGGCCGGTCGGGCACGTCGGACGGTGACGTCCGCCGCCTGACACGCGACCCACCACCGGCACGGCCCCGGGGAGACGTCCTCCCCGGGGTCGTGCCGTGCGTCGTCCTCGCTGCCGCTGCTGGGACACCTGCTGCCACAGCTGCTGCAAGGTCCATGTGGCAGCAGATGTCGCGGTAGCCGGGCCGGAGCGGCGCCTCACGCGCGACCCACCGCCGTCGCGCGGTGCGCGACACCCCACCACCTCCACCCGCTCGACGTGCCGGTCCGTCCTCGAGGACGCAGGATCGACGCAGGTCACGAGGAGGTGTTCCGCATGGGTGGCGTCGTTGCCGGCCGGGTCCGGCCCACCGCACGCGCGGTCGTCGCTGCGGCGGTCGTCGCGGTGCTCGCGGTCAGCGGGTGCGGTGTCACCCGTGACGACGACGGGGGCGAGAACCGCCGCCTGCGGATGATGATCCCCAACGCCCCTGGTGGCGGGTACGACCAGACCGGCCGCGCCGCCACGCGCGTCATGGAGACGGCGGACCTCACGGGCCGGTTCGAGGTCAGCAACGTCAGCGGCGCGAGCGGGACGGTCGCCATGCAGCGGCTCGTCAACGAGCGCGGCGCCGAGGACCTGCTCATGACGATGGGGCTGGGCGTCGTCGGCGCGACGCACACCAACGGGTCCGACGCGCGCGTGAGCGGGGCGACGCCCATCGCGCAGCTCGTCGAGGAGCAGGAGGGCCTGCTGGTGCCGGCCGACTCCCCGTTCGAGACGGTCGAGGATCTCGTGGAGGCGTGGACGGCCGACCCCGGCAGCGTGCGGATCGGCGGCGGGTCGAGCCCCGGCGGGCCGGACCACCTGTTCCCCATGCAGCTCGCGGACGCCGTCGGCATCGACCCGACGGACGTCAGCTACATCAGCTACGACGGCGGCGGCCCGCTGACCACGGCGTTGCTCGGCAGCAAGATCGACGTCGGCACGTCGGGGCTCGCGGAGTTCGAGGGGCAGATCGCCGACGGGTCGCTGCGCGTGCTGGCGACGTCCGGCGAGGAGCGCCTCGAGGGCATCGACGCGCCCACGCTGCAGGAGTCCGGCATCGAGCTCGTCTTCACCAACTGGCGCGGCGTGCTCGCGCCGCCGGGCATCCCCGACGACGTCCGCGACGCGCACATCGCGCTGCTGGAGCAGATGCACGCGACCGATGAGTGGCGCGAGGCGCTGGAGACCAACGGCTGGGTCGACGCCTTCGTCACGGGCGACGAGTTCGAGGAGTTCCTCGTGGAGCAGGACGAGCGGGTGGCCACCACCCTCGACGAGCTGGGGCTGCCGTGAGCGCCGCCGACGCGGACCGGCCCGTGACCGCGCCCGCCGCCGGCCCCGCGCCGGACGGCGCCGCAGGCCCAGCGCCGGACGGCGCCGAGCGGCCGTCGCCGACCGTCGACCGCGCGCAGTACGGCCTGGCCGCCGTGCTCGCCGTCGTCGGCGTGTGGACCGTCGTCGACTCCGCGGGTCTCGGGCCGGGCTTCGCCGACCAGGTCGTGCAGCCCGCCGCGTTCGGGTACGTCATCGGCTCGGCACTCGTCGTGCTGGCGGTGCTGCTCGCCGTCGCGACGGCCCGCGGTGACCGTGCCGAGGGCGAGGCCGGTGAGGACGTCGACCTCGACCAGGGCACCGACTGGCGCACGCTCGCCGGGCTCGCCGGGGTCCTCGCCGCGACCGTCGCACTGCTGGACCTGCTCGGGTGGGCGATCGTCGGCGCGCTGCTGTTCGCGGGTGCCGCGACCGTGCTCGGCAACCGGCACTGGGTGCGCAACCTGCTGATCGGTGCGGTCATGTCGGTGGGGTCCTGGTACGGCTTCTACGTCGGGCTGGGCATCCCGATCCCGGCGGGCGTCCTGGACGGTGTCCTGTGATGGACGCGCTGCTCACGGGCCTGAGCCTGGCCCTGACCCCCGAGAACCTGCTGTACGCGGTGGTCGGCGTGCTGCTCGGCACGGCCGTCGGCGTGCTGCCCGGCATCGGCCCGGCCATGACCGTCGCGCTGCTGCTGCCCGTCACCTACAACGTCGAGCCCAGCGCGGCGCTCATCCTGTTCGCCGGCATCTACTACGGCGGCATGTACGGCGGGTCGACCACGTCGATCCTGCTGAACACGCCGGGGGAGTCGTCGTCGGTCATCACGGCCCTCGAGGGCAACAAGATGGCCAAGGCCGGGCGCGCGGCGCAGGCCCTGGCGACCGCCGCGATCGGGTCGTTCGTCGCCGGGACCATCGGCACGATCCTGCTGGTCGCGCTCGCGCCGACGGTCGCCGAGTGGGTCGTCGTCCTGGGCGCACCGTCGTACTTCGCGCTCATGGTGCTCGCGCTGATCGCCGTGACCACGGTGCTCGGGTCCTCGCGGCTGCGCGGCTTCATCGCGCTGGCGCTGGGGCTGACGATCGGGCTCGTCGGCACCGCGACCGGGCAGGCGCGCCTGACGTTCGGCAACCCGCTGCTCGCCGACGGCATCGACATCGTCGTCGTCGCCGTCGCGATCTTCGCCGTCGGGGAGGCGCTGTGGGTCGCGGCCCACCTGCGCCGCCGGCCGCTCGAGATCATCCCCGTGGGACGGCCGTGGATGGACCGCGCCGACTGGGGGCGGTCGTGGAAGCCGTGGCTGCGGGGCACCGCGTTCGGCTTCCCGTTCGGCGCGCTGCCCGCCGGCGGCGCCGAGATGCCGACGTTCCTGTCGTACGTCACCGAGCGCAGGCTCGCGGGCAAGCACCGCGACGAGTTCGGCAAGGGTGCCATCGAGGGCGTCGCCGGGCCCGAGGCCGCCAACAACGCCTCGGCCGCCGGCACGCTCGTCCCGCTGCTGGCCATCGGCCTGCCGACGACCGCGACGGCCGCCGTCATCCTCGCCGCGATGCAGGGCTACGGTCTGCAGCCCGGTCCGCAGCTGTTCGAGGCCGAGCCCGAGCTCGTGTGGACGCTGCTGGCCAGCCTGTTCGTCGCCAACACCCTCCTGCTGGTCATCAACCTGCCGCTCGCCCCGGTGTGGGCGCGGCTGCTGCGCATCCCGCGGCCGTACCTGTACGCGGGCATCCTGTTCTTCGCGGTGCTCGGCGCGTACTCCGTGAACTTCCAGTGGTTCGACGTCGCGCTGCTCTGCCTGTTCGGCGCCCTGGGGTTCGCGATGCGACGGTTCGGGCTGCCGGTGCTGCCGCTGATCGTCGGGGTGATCCTCGGGCCGCGCCTGGAGGAGCAGCTCGGCCAGGCGCTGCAGCTGTCCGGCGGGGACGTCGCGGCCCTGTGGAGCGAGCCCGTCGCGGTGGTCGTGTACGTCGTGATCGCGGTGCTGCTGCTCGGTCCGCTCGTGCTGCGGCTGATCCCGGGGCGCCAAGGACCGGAACGTCTGGCCGACCAGGTCGACGAGCTCGAGGAAGAGGTGAGGCGATGACCGTCGTCGTGGGCTGGACGCCCGACGCCCGGGGCCACGCGGCCCTCGTCCGTGGGGCGCGCGAGGCGCGACTGCGCAGCGAGGAGCTGCTGGTGGTGAACGCGACGACCGGCACCGCTGCCGTCGACGACCGGTACGCCGGCGCCGACGACGTCGCCGACGTCCGCACGCTGCTCGCCCTGCTGGACGTCGAGGCCGAGGTCCGCCAACCGGTCGTGCGCGACGTCCCCGACGCGCTGCTCGACGTCGCCGACGAGGTCGACGCGTCGATGCTCGTCATCGGCATCCGGCACCGGTCTCCGGTCGGCAAGTTCCTGCTCGGGTCCACCGCGCAGCGGATCCTGCTGGACGCGCGGTGCCCGGTGCTGGCGGTGAAGGCGGGGGAGCCGCCGGGGCGCTGACACGACGGCCCGGGCGGGCTAGAGCCAGCCGAACCGCTCGGCCGTCCGGACGGCCTCGGCGCGCGTGGCCGCACCGAGCTTGGTCTGCGCGGCGAGCAGGTAGTTGCGCACGGTGCCCGGCGCCAGGTGCGCGCGCCGGGCGATGACCGCAGCGGGCAGGTCGTACGACGCGAGGCGCAGCACCTCCAGCTCGCGCGCGCCGAGCGGGCACGCCGGAGCGCTCAGCGCGTCCGCCGCCAGGCCGGGGTCGACGTAGCGCTCGCCGGCGTGCACGGAGCGCACGACCCCGGCGAGGGTCGTGCCGGAGACGCCCTTGGTGACGAAGCCCCGGGCGCCGGACTCGAGCGCGCGGCGCAGGTGTCCCGGGCGGCCGCGGCCGGTGAGCACCACGACCCCGCAGGCCGGCAGCGCCCGGGTGATCTCCGCGGCGACGGCCACGCCGTCGAGGCCCGGCATCTCCAGGTCGACGACCGCGACGTCCGGGCGGTGCGCGAGCGCCGCGGCCACCGCGGCCGGCCCGTCGGCGGCCTGGGCGACGACGTCGAGGTCGTCCTCGAGCGCGAGCAGCGCGGCGACGGCGGAGCGGATCAGCTCCTCGTCGTCGGCCAGCAGGACGCGGATCACGGGCCGTCGCCTCCCGTCCTCGCGGGCGTACCGGCGGGCACGCTCGCCCGCAGCCAGAACTCGTCACCGCGCCGCTCGACCCGCAGCCGCCCGCCGGCGTCGGCGAGGCGCCCGGCCGCGCCGTCGAGCCCGGACCCGTGCGCGTCGGCGGGACGGGCGTCGACGCCGTCGTTGCGGACGGTGAGCGTCGCGTCCCCGCCTGGGGCGCCGTCGGTGCCGGCCTCCAGCCGTACCTCGACCCGGCACCACGTCGCGCGGCTGTGGCGCAGCACGTTCGTCACCGCCTCGCGCAGCACGGGTGCGAGGCGCGCCGCCGCGTCGGGCGGGACGTCGGCGGCCTGCCCGACGACCGTGCAGCGCACCCCCGCCGACTCCAGCACCTGCCGCACGGCCGTGACCTCCTCGTGCAGGTCGACCGAGCGGTAGGCGTGCACGGCCTGGCGGACCTCGCCGAGCGCCGTCGTCGCCAGCCGCTGGATCTGTGCCGCCTCGCCGCGCACGGCCGGGTCGCCCGGGGGCAGCCGTGCGACGAGCTCGGCCTTGAGCGCGATGACGGTCAGGCTGTGCCCGAGCAGGTCGTGCACGTCGCGCGCGAACCGCAGGCGCTCCTCGCCCGCGGCCAGGCGCGCGCGGGCGTCGCGGCCGGCGTCGGCGTCGAGCAGGAGCGCCCACATCCACACGGGTGCCCAGTTGACGGCCGCGACGGACAGGCCGATGCCGCCCGTCACGACGAGGGCCTGCACGGGCGACCCGCCCACCAGCCCGGCCACGACCACGCTGGCCGCGCTGCAGACCGACGCCACGACGACGACCCACCGCCACGTCACCAGCAGCGGCGCGACGCCCACGATCCCGGCGCCGACCCACGCCCACGTCGCCCACCGCCCGGCGGCGACCGGCGCGACCAGGGCGAGGGACGCCACGGAGGCGACGACGAGCGCGGCGATCCACGCCCGACGCGTGCGCGGCGGCGTCCACGGTGTCACGGCGCCGTGCACCGCACCGGCCGACGCGACCGCGAACGCCGCGATCCCGACCGCGCCGAGCGCGACCCACCGCGGTCGCTGCTCCTCGAGCAGGCCGGTGCCCGGCAGGACGAGGCTCGTGCACACGGTCGTCGCGAGCCACACCAGCACGAGCGCCCGCGCGCGACCCAGCCGGCGGTCGCGCGGGGCGGCCGCCCACGGCGACGACGTGACGGTGCTCACACGCGTGATGCTAGGGGCGCGGGGTGCACCACGGACCCGTGCGATCCGCACGGGATCGTGTGCACGGGCCACGGGCGCCGCGGGCATGCGCCGGCCGCAGCGTGGGGCCATGACAACCTCGACGCACACACCCCCGCAGCACCGCACCGCGACCGTCCCGGCACGCCCGCCCCACGGGCCCGTCGCGACCTTCGCCCGCCATCTCGGCGGCATGGCCGTGGCCATGCTGCTCGGGATGCTCCTGCTCCAGCCCGTGGTGGCGGCCCTGGCCGGCGCCGCGGGGTGGGACCTGTCCGCGGCCGGCCCGGAGGTCGCGGCCCTCGTCATGGCGACGACCATGACGCTCGGCATGGCCGTGTGGATGGTGCACCGCGGGCACGGCCCGCGTGCGGTCGGCGAGATGTCCGCCGCGATGGTCCTGCCGTTCGCCGTCGGTCTGGCGCCCTACTGGGCGGGGCTGGTGTCCGGCGCCGACGCCCTCGTCGTCGGGCACGCGCTCATGGCGCCCGCCATGGTCGGCGCGATGCTCCTGCGCCGGGACGAGTACACGGGCGGGCACGTCCACGGCCCGGCACGTACCGCGTGGGGCCGCGGGGTCGAGGTCGTCGCGCACCGCTGGCCGACGTTCCTGGCCCTCGGGCTCACGTTCGACTCGTGGGTCAGCCCTGGCATCCCGCCCGCGTGGACGCTCGCGGTGCTCGGCGCGGAGTACCTCGTCATCGGCGCGTTCCGGCGCGAGTTCCGGCGTGACCGGCTGCTCGCGGCCCACGTCGCCGGGTTCGTGGTCTACCTCGGGTTCGCCGCCGTCGCGGCGACCGCGCCGGCCGCGGTGGCCGGGCCCGTCGTCGCGGCCGCCTGGCTGCTGCACGTGGTCTGGGACGTCGCGCTGCAGCGCACCGGCCGGGTCACGTGGCGCTGGTTCGCCGAGGCCTGCATCGTCATCGACCTCGTCCTCGGGGTGACCGTGCTGCTGCATCTCTGAGCCTCGACCCCACGACCGACGACGGCCCGGACCCGCGCGGTCCGGGCCGTCGTCGCGCCCGAGGTCAGCCGCGGCGCTGGGCGTCCTCGAGGTACCGCAGCACGGCGGTGACGCGGCGGTCCGCCTCGTCGTCGGGCGGCAGGTCGAGCTTCGCGAAGATGCTGCGGATGTGCTTGTGGACGGCGCCCTCGGTGATGAACAGGCGGGTCGCGATCGCGGTGTTGCCCAGGCCCTCGGCCATGACCTCGAGCACCTCGCGCTCCCGTGGGCTCAGGCGGTCCAGGCGCGGGTCGGACCGCGTCCGCGTGAGCAGCTGGGCGACCACGTCGGGGTCGATGGCCGTGCCGCCGTCGGCCACGCGGTGCAGCGCGGCGAGGAACTCCTCGACGCGCCCGACACGCTCCTTGAGCAGGTAGCCCAGGCGCGCGCCGCCCTGCACCAGCAGGTCGGTGGCGAACGCCTGCTCGACGTACGCCGACAGCACCAGCACCGCCAGGTCCGGGTGGCGCCGGCGCGCCTCGACGGCCGCGCGGATGCCCTCGTCCGTGTGGGTCGGGGGCATCCGCACGTCGACGATCGCGACGTCGGGCTCGTGGCGCTCGACGGCCGCCAGCAGCTCGTCGGCGTCGGCGGCCGTGGCCACCACGTCCAGTCCCTCGGCCCGCAGCAGCAGGGCCAGGCCCTCGCGCAGCAGGGCGTCGTCCTCGCCGATCACGATCCGCACGGCAGGGTCACCTCCAGGGTCGTCGGCCCGCCGGGCGGGCTGGTCAGCAGCATCGTGCCGTCGTGCGCCTCGGCGCGGCGCCGGATGCCGGCGAGGCCGGATCCGGCGGTCTCGTCCGCGCCGCCCGCGCCGTCGTCGGTGACGGCGACGCGGAGCCGGCCCGCGACCATCCCGACGTCCACCGTGACGGCGGTCGCACGGGCGTGCCGGGCCGCGTTCGTCAGCGCCTCGGCGACCACGAAGTACGCGGTGGCCTCCACCGACGCGGCGCACCGCACGGGCAGGTCGACGCGCAGCGCGCACGGCACGAGGCTGGACGACGCGAGCCCGGTCAGCGCGTCGGCCAGGCTCCGGTCGGTGAGGACCGGCGGCAGGATGTGGCGCGCGACGGACCGCAGCTCGGCCAGCGCCTCCTCCGCGGCGCTGTGCGCGCGCTCCAGCAGCTCCTCGGCGCGGGCCGGGTCCCGGGCGACGGCCCGGCGCGCGGCCCCCAGCAGCACGGTCACCGCGACCAGGCGGTTCTGTGTGCCGTCGTGCAGGGACCGCTCGATGCGCCGCAGCTCGGCCACGTGGGCGTCGAGCGCGCCGGCGCGGGTGGCGGTGAGCTGCGCGACGCGCAGCGCCAGGTCGGCGCCCGGCGGGGGCGCCAGCAGCGCACGTCCCGGCCACGACTGCAGCCGGGACAGCGGCGGCAGCACGACGACGGCGAGCACGAGCCACCCGACACCGAGCAGGAAGGCCAGGAACGCGGTGGGCCACGACGTGACCGGCACGTACATCAGGTCGGTCGACGCGACCTGCTCGGGGAAGACGCGCCACCACAGGGGCACGGTCACGTCCCGGACGGCCGAGAACGGCAGCGTCATCGCCACCAGGCCCAGCAGGACGCCGACGGTCCCGTGCAGGAGCGTCCACG
Source organism: Cellulomonas wangsupingiae (assembly GCF_024508275.1). Taxonomy (NCBI): domain Bacteria; kingdom Bacillati; phylum Actinomycetota; class Actinomycetes; order Micrococcales; family Cellulomonadaceae; genus Cellulomonas; species Cellulomonas wangsupingiae. The sequence goes on along the minus strand of NZ_CP101989.1, from coordinate 3,835,107 downwards.
CCAGCTCGCGGTGCACGTCCGGGTCCGTGAGCTGGGCGCGCAGGCCGTCGGGCAGCGGACCCGGGCCGGCGACGGGCGCGCCGGTGTGCGACAGGCGCGTGCGCTCGCGGTCCGCGACCGCGCGGACGGCGCGCAGCACCCCGGGCGCGAGCAGGAACCCCACGCCGACCACGCACAGCAGGGCCGTCAGCGCCAGGGCCAGCAGCGACATCAGCGCGAGCAGCCCGGTGCCCAGGCCGCCGACGACGTGCTCGAGCGCGTCGAGGGTGCGCGCGGCCCGGCTGCGCGCACGCGGCGGCACGGGTGCGGCGTCGCGGGCGGGGACGCGGGCCTGCGTCGGGTGGGGCGGGGCGGTGCGGGCCCCGGGGTCGGCCGTCATGGCACCTCCTCGACCGCGACCCTAGGGCACCCCCGGCGTGCTGCGGGGCCGGGCGGGCAGGAAGTACAGCCTGCTGCACCTCGGTTGGGTGGCGGGCTGGATCGTGGCGGCAGGGGGCCGGTCCGTAGCGTCGTCAGCATCATCCCGACACACCCCAGGAGCCCCACGATGACCGGTCCCGACGCCTTCACCGACACCGTCTTCACCGACACCGTCTTCACCGACGCCCGCGTCACCGACGCCGACACCGTCCCCGCCACCGCGCCGACCACGCCGGCGGCCGACCCCGCCGCCGCCCTCGGGCGTCCGCTGCGCGTCGTGCTGTGGGCCCTGCTGCTGGTCGCCGTGGTCGGCAACATGGTCACCTCGACCGCCGGCTGGATCGCCGTGAGCATCCCGCTCGGCCTGCTCGTGGTGGGTCTGGTCGGGGCGCTCGTGGTCGAGCACCGCCGGATGGGGCCGTGAGCGGGCGGTCAGGGTCGCGGTGGTCGCCGCCGTCGCGCGGAGCGCGGTCCGGCCGAGCGACCCGGCGGCGCGACGCGCGAGGATGGCCCGCATGACGACGACGTCCCTCGGGGTGCTCCTGCCACGTGACCTGCCCGCCGACCGTGTGCTCGAGCACGCCCGCCGTGCCGAGGCCCTCGGCTTCGACGAGCTGTGGGTGGTGGAGGACCTGGGCTTCCGCGGCGGTGCCGCGCAGGCGGCGGCCGTGCTCGCGGCCACCGAGCGCATCGGTGTCGGCATCGGCATCCTGCCCGCCGCCGCACGGGACGTCGCGTTCGCGGCGATGGACGCGGCGACCCTCGCGCGGATGTTCCCCGGTCGCATGACCTTCGGCGTCGGTCACGGCATGCCGGACTGGATGCGGTCGGTGGGCCGGTGGCCCGCGCGTCCGCTCACGTACCTCGAGGAGTACACCGTCGCGCTGCGGGCGCTGCTGCGCGGGGAGACGGTGACGACCGCGCCGGGCGCGGCGGTCGTGCTCGACGGGGTGGCGCTCGACCCGTCGTCGGTGCCGGACGTCGTGCCCGACGTGCTGCTGGGCGTGCGCGGCCCCCGGTCCCTGGCCGCGGCGGGACGCGTCGCCGACGGGGTGGTGCTGGCCGAGCCCTGCGCGCCCGCGTACGTGCGCGCGGCGGTCGAGCAGGTCGCGGCGCCCGCCCCGCCTCGCGTCGTCACGTACGACGTCGCTGCCGTCGACGACGACGAGGCACGCGCGCTCGACCGCGCCCGCCCCGGACTGGCGTGGATCGGCGAGCCCGACTGGGCGCCGCACGTCGCGCCGCTGCCGTTCGCCGACGAGCTGGCGGCCCTGCGCGCCGGCTGCGCGTCCCCCGACGAGTTCGCGGCCGCCCTGCCCGACGCGTGGGTGCGCGAGCTCTCGCTCGCCGGGACCCCCACCGGGGTGCGCGAGCGGATCGCCGCACGCGGGGAGGCCGGCGCTACCACCTGCGTGCTCTTCCCGACCGGTCCCGACCCGGTCGCGGCGCTCGAGGACCTGGCCCGCGTGCTGTGACGGGTCCGGCCACGCGGGCCAGGTCCCGCCGGCCTCAGCCGGCGAACGGGTTCTCGGTCGAGATCTCCTCGGCCGTCGGCGCCTGTACGGGCGCCGCGGCGCCCCAGTTGGTGAACGACATCGTGGACTGGATGCCCATGATGTCGAAGGTCACCTTGCGGACGAGGCCGTCGTCCCCCACCTGGTAGGCGTACGAGAGCGTCGCGGGCACCTCCGTGCCCGGCGGCAGGTCGGCCTCGAGCGCCGCCATCTCCTCCGGCATCTTCGACGGGTCGACCACGACGTCGTACGTCTGCAGCTCGACACCGTCGACGACCTCGGGCTCACCGACCGGCGTGACGCTGACGATGGCGGCCTCCTGGCCCTCGAGCCCCATGGTGGGGTCGACCTCCTCCATGGCCTCCGCGAACCCCTGGCTGAGCGGGTTGGACGTGTCGGAGGGGTCGACCTCGACGAACTTGCCACCCGTGAGCTCACCCAGGCTGACGTACGTCATGCCACCGGTCGAGCGGATGCTCATGCCCGGCATCTCCGGCATGTTCATGTTCAGGGCGAGCGACGGCGCGTCACCCCCGAGGTGCACCGAGCCGTCCATGCCGGCGACCTGGCCCTCGCTCGTCATCTCCATCACGAAGTCGTAGCTCGAGGCCGCCACCTGCGCGTCGACGATCGTGCGGATGAAGTTGTCCGCCGTGAGCGTCGTGGACGCGGGCTCGGGGGTGGGGCTCTCCTCGGCCGCGGCGGACGCCGACGGGGTCGGCGTGGTGTCCGACGCGCCGGTCGATCCTCCGCACGCCGTCAGGGCGCACAGCAGGACGACGGCGGCGGGTGCGGTGATGGCACGGCGGAACGGCGACACAGGAGACCTCCGGAGCGGTCGTGGGGCGAGCCGGCCGGCTCGCGGCTCCTGCACGACCAGGCAAGATCGTGGCACGCGGCGGTGTCCGGTGTGCCCCGTTTGTGGACAAAGTCCGCGGCCGGACGTGTGCGGGTCCCGACACCCCCGGCGGGCGGCCTGCCACCCGGGCCCGCGTGCAGGGTCCGGCCGGCGGCTACGCCAGCGCAGGCGCCCAGGTCACCGACGCGACCCGCTCCAGGATCCGGTCGAGCACCACCCCGCGGTCGAACCGCAGCGCGTACTCCCGCGCCCGCTCGGCCCACGCGGCCCGCTCCGCGCGGTCCATCGCCAGCACGTCGTCGATCGCGGCGGCGATGGCGTCGGGGTCGTCGACCGGGACGATGATCGCGGTGTCGCCGACGGCCTCGCCGATCCCGCCGGTGACGGTCGTGATGACGGGCCCGCCGCCGGACAGCATCTTCTCGACCAGCGCGATGCCGAACGTCTCGATGAACTCCGGGCGCGGCTTGGACGGCAGCACGAAGGCCGTGCAGCCGGCCATGAGGTGGCCCTTCTCGTCGTCGGGGACGTCGTCGAGGAAGGTGATGAGGTCGGCCACGGGGGTGCGCGCGGCGTGCGCGCGCAGCTCGGCGGCCTGCGGCCCGTTGCCGGCGATCACCAGGCGGCGGCCCGCGGCGGGCGCACCGGAGCGCACGTAGCCGTCGATGAGGTCGTCGACGCCCTTGGCGTGCGCGAGGCGGGACAGGAACAGCACGTACCCGTCGCGCGTCAGGCCGCGGTCGGCCAGCACGCGGTCGGTCTCGTCCTCGTCGCGGGCCAGGTACGCGCCCACGTCGATCGCGGGGTAGGAGACGTTGATGCGCTCGCGGCACTGGTCGGCGAAGCGCGTGCCGTGCCGGGCGTCGATCGCGGTGGCCTCGGTGACGACGAGGTCGCGGGTGTACTGCGACACCGCGAGGACCACGTCGTGCGACAGGTACTGCGCGAGCACGTGCGCGGCGGCACCGAACTGGTCGTTCTCGACGCACGCGCGCACGACGTTCGTCACGTCGGACCCGACCGCCTCGGCGATCGTCACGACGTCCACGGGCAGGCCCGTGCGGCGGGCGACCGCGACGGCGTCGGCGATGGCCGTGGCGTGGGGGGACAGGTACAGCGACATGGCGACGGTCGGGACGGCGTCGGTGAACAGCTCGACGAGGCGGCCCGTCAGGCCGGCCAGGTAGCGGCCGTCGGGCACCTTGTAGTCGCCGATGGGCGCGGGCCGCTCGACGACGATGCCCGGGGAGTACGGCGTCACGCTGTCCAGCGGCTTGAGGGGCAGGCCCGCCTGCTGCAGCCGGTCGATCGGCCACGTCACGATGCGGACGTCGTCGAACCCGCGGTGCAGCGCGGCCTCGGCGAGGTTGCGGGCCTCGCCCGAGTGACCGCAGATCACCGGGTCGGCGCGCACGACGATGACCAGGCGGCGGTCGGGGCGGGCGGCGGTGAGGTCCACGGCGTCGTCCTCTCGGTCGGTCGGGGCGGGATCGCCCGGTCGGGGAAGCGGGGGTGTGACTGGATTGCTCTCTCGCGGGGAGGGCTGGGGGTGGGGCTGGAACGACCTCTCGCGGTGAGGGGGCGATCCGGCCCTCGCCTCAAGGGAGGGTGAGGCGGGGGAGGGGGACGTCGACGTGCGGCGCCGGGGCGCTGGGTGGTCGGTGACGCGTGCCCCAGGCCGACGGTTCCGGGCCGAGGCCGATGAGCAGGCGACCGCCGGCGTGCAGCTCGCCGCCGGTGAGGAACGGGCGGTCCAGCGGGACGCCGTCCAGGTGGACGGACTGCACGTGCTGCGGAGGCCCCCCGGGTTCGGGCTCGACGAAGCCGGTCGTCTCGACCGTCAGCGGCCGCCCGCCCACGTCGATGCGGGCCTCGCGCCACGCGGGCGTGTTGAGCAGGTACAGGTTCTGCCCCGCGACGGGGAACAGCCCCAGGCTCGCCCACACGTACCAGGACGACAGGCCGCCGGAGTCGTCGTTGCCGGGCAGCCCGCCGCGGCCGGTGCCGAACTGCTGCTGCACGGCGTCGTGGACCACCTGCGCCGTGCGGTCGGGTCGCCCGGCGTACATGTACGCCCAGGGCGCCTCCATGTCCGGCTCGTTGTTGAGGCCCTCGAAGCGGTTCAGCGCGTACCCCGCGGCCATCTCCGTGACGTCGGGGTGCAGCCCTGGCTGCTTGACGGGGTCGGCGCCGAAGCCGAAGAACCGGTCGAGCATCGTCGTGAACGCGTCGTCGCCGCCGGCCAGCGCGATCCGCGACGCCATGTCGTGCATGAGGCGGAACGAGTAGTTCCAGCGCCCGCCCTCGTAGTACGTCGAGTCGACCAGCAGCCCGGTGTCGGGGTCGTACGCGTTGCGCCACCGCGCGGCCAGGGGGCCGAACTGGTCGACGAGCGCCAGGTCCCCGACCCGCCCGGCGACGATCGCCGTGCACCAGTACCCGAACGCGAGGTCGAGGGTGTGGCTGACGGGGTGCGTGCGGCCGTGCAGCAGGAACTCCTCGCCGTACGTGCGACGCAGGTCGTCGTGCATGTGCACCAGGGCCCAGTCCCAGTCGACCCCCGGCAGACCCAGCGCGCACAGGTCCGCGAGGAACGTGTGCGCGAGCGCCGACGCCTGCCGGCTGAACCGGTCCGCGCCGCGGGCCATGCGGTAGCCGATGGGCAGGTTGCCCTCCTCCTCGGCGATCTGCAGCAACGCGTTGGCGAGCTCGACGGACCGCTCGGGGAACAGCGCCGTCATCAGCGGCAGGTGCGTGCGGTAGATGTCCCACATCGTCGACAGGTCGAACGCGAACGGGCCGGGCGTCGGCCAGAAGGGCGACTCGTCGGGCGCGAGGCACGGCTTGACCAGCGAGTGGTAGAGCGCGGTGCCGAAGACGGTCGCCTTGTCCGGTGACGGGGTGTCCACCTGCATCTTGCCGAGGTGCTCGCGCCACACGCTCTGCGTCGTGGCGCGTCGCCGCTCGAACGAGCGCCGCGGGTCCGGCCCGCACTCGCGCTCCAGGTTCTGGGTCGCCTGCTCGACGCCGCGCAGCGAGAAGCCGAACCGCAGCTCGACGACCTGCCCCGGCTCCGTCGGCCCGGCCCACATGAGGCCGAACGGCCGCAGCGTCGTGGGGCGGATGCGGTCGAAGTCGAGGCGCGTGCCGCCGGGCATGAGGCGCCGGTCGTACCAGAGCATCTGCCGCCACTGCTGCGCGTCGCACTCGACGCGCACGGCCAGCGGCGCGCCCTCGACGACGATCTCGCCCTCCGCGCACCCGGGGCTGACGGACCCCAGGTGGGCCCGCAGCGGGATCGTCCGGCCGTACGGGATGTCGAGCCCGCCGAGCGAGAAGTCGATGACCAGGCGCGCGTCGTGGTGCGCGGGGAACGTGTACCGGTGCACGGCCGACTTGGGGCCCACGGTGATCTCAACGCGGATCCCGGAGGACAGCGTCGCCGCGTAGTAGCCCGGCTGCGCCTCCTCGTCGACGATCTCCCACGTCCGGCCCAGGTCGTCGAGCGGGCTGATCATGGGGGTGACGCGGAAGTAGTTGTAGTACTTGCGGATCGCGCCCGTCCCGGACTGCTGGAAGTGCGTGAACCCGCTGGCCACGAGCCGGTCGTGCAGCACCGGCGGCAGGCCCTCCGTCGACAGGTCGTAGCGCCCGTACCCCGTCGGGTACGCCCCGGAGTACGCGCACGCCGACACCATGCCGAACGGGTACGTCGCCCCCGGGTGCGTGTTGCCGACCTGCGGCTTGGGCGACCACCACGTGGCCGCCAGGCCGCTGGGCGCGGGCAGGTCCGTGGCGTCGGTGCCGATGAACGGGTCGACGTGGTCGAACATCCCGGCCTCCTGCCCTCGCGTGCGTTGCGTCCTGCGCCTGTCGGCACGGCCTGTCGGGCGGCCTCGTGAGCCGGGTGGACCCAGCGTGGCGCGGGTGCGCCCGCCGTGTCCACGGTGCGGCGACGGTACGAGCCCGGTGTGTCAGGCGTGTTGCGCGCAGGTCACGCTTCGTCCGCCAGCGGGCCGAGGGCGTCGCGCGGCGTCGCGTCCAGCGCCAGCCCCGACAGGACGGGCAGCAGACGCTTCTCCTCGTACCGGAAGTGCGTCTCCATGACGGCCTCGATGCCGTCGAGGTGCCGGTGCAGGGCCGCCGGCCCCTCGCGGGCGTCCACCGCCCGCTGCAGCTCACCCAGCAGGTGCGACAGCATCGCGTGGTCGCGCACCAGCTGGTCGACGACGTCCCGCAGCTGCGGCGCGACGGCCAGCAGGCCGGGGAACACCACGCGGTCCTCGCCGCGGTGGTGCCCGTCGAGAGCGGCGCAGAACCCCGTGCAGAACAGCAGCAGCTCACGCGACGGTGCGGCGTCGTCGGCCGCGTCGTCGACGGCGTCGCGCGCGATCCGCAGCGCGTCGCGCAGCCGTGTGTGCACGGCGCGCAGCTCACGGTCCCAGGCGACGAGCCGGGAGGCGTCGGGGGTGCCCGTCGGGCCGGTGGTGGTCATCTGCCGGGCAGCCTAGGGCGAACCGGTCGGTCCAGGATGCCGAACAGCGTCGTCCGGGCGTCCCCCTCGACGCGCGCGCCGCACGGGCCCTTCGTACGGTGGACGGACGGCCGACGACGAGACGGGGGGAAGCATGCGACGCACTCTCACGACGACCTTCCTGGCGGTGACCGCCGCCGTGGCACTGACCGCCTGCACGGCATCGGGCCAGCAGGACGAGGAGTTCATCAGCGCCGAGGAGAACACGACGTCCGCCAGGACCCCGGCGGGGGCGGACGACGGCGACGACGAGATCGAGGTGACCCTCGTCGACGCGGAGAACAAGCAGGTCGGCACCGCGTGGGTCGAGGACGACGACGGCGCCGTGCAGGTCGAGGTCGCGGCCGGGGGCCTGCCGCCGGGCTTCCACGGCTTCCACTTCCACACCGTCGGGGAGTGCGCAGCGGACAGCGCCGACCCCACCGACCCGGCGAAGGTCGGCGACTTCCTGTCCGCCGGCGGGCACGTCGGCGGCGACATGTCCGACCACGGCGCGCACCCCGGCGACCTGCCGTCGCTGCTGGTGGACTCGTCGGGCTCGGTGGACGTCACGGTCCGCACCGACGGCGTCACGGTCGAGGAGCTGCTGGACGACGACGGGACGGCGCTGATGATCCATGCCGACCGCGACAACTTCGCGCACGTCCCCGAGCGGTACGCGCCGTCGGGCCCGGACGAGCAGACGCTCAAGACGGGCGACGCCGGTGACCGGATCGTGTGCGGGGTGCTCGCGCAGTGACGCCCGCCGCCGCCCGCCGCCCGTCGCGCCACGGGTGGCGGGCGTCGCGGCACCGGGTCAGGGTGGTGCCATGAGCGAGGACACCGTCCACCCCGCGTCGCAGCGACCCGAGACGCAGGACCCCGAGAACCAGCCGCTGCCCGGGGCTCACGGCGCCGAGGGCCAGCCGACGCCCGGGGACAACCAGGACACCGGCACGCGCCGGCTGTACCCGTCCGACCCGACGGGCGACGACCCGACGCCCTGACGTCGCCGCGGGCACCACGAGGACCTCGGTCATCGTCGATCTGCGTCGAGGACCTCCTGCGCCTCGGCCGGCGGGTACGTGGCCGCAGGACCTCGGGTGTGCCCGTCGAGCGGGTCCCGGATGATCGGGCACGTCATGCAGTGCCCGCCGCCGCGGCCGCGGCCCAGCTCGGCGCCGACGATCGTGATGACCTCGATGCCGGCCTTGCGCAGCAGGGTGTTGGTCAGGGTGTTGCGGTCGTACGTGAACACCACGCCGGGCTCGAGCGCGACGGCGTTGTTGCCGGAGTCCCACTGCTGGCGCTCGGACTCGTAGACGTCGCCGCCGGTGTCGATGGTGCGCAGCGAGTCCAGGCCCATGGCGCGGGCCACGACGTCGGTGAAGGCGGCCGAGCCCTCGTCGACGACGTCGAACCCGGGCGCCCGGTCGGACGGCAGCAGGGTGAACGCGTGGACCGCGTCCGTGATCGTCGGGTAGAGCGTGACGACGTCCCGGTCGACGAACGTGAACACCGTGTCCAGGTGCATCGCGGCGCGCAGCTTCGGCATCCCGGCGACGACGACCCGCTCGGCCGCGCCCTGGGCGAACAGCGCGGCGCTGACCTGCGTGATCGCCTGCCGGGACGTCCGCTCGCTCATGCCCATGAGCACCACGCCGTCACCGACGGGCATGATGTCGCCGCCCTCGAACGTCGACTGCCCCCAGTCCCTGCCCGGGTCGCCCCACCACACCCGCGACCCGACGAAGTCCGGGTGGTACAGGTAGATCGCCTGGTAGATGAGCGTCTCGTCGTGCCGTGCCGGCCAGTAGAGCGGGTTGAGCGTCAGGCCGCCGTAGAGCCAGCAGGTGGTGTCGCGCGTGTAGAGGGTGTTGGGCAGCGGCGGCATGAGGTACTCGCGCGCACCGGTGGACTCGCGGGCCAGGCCGATGGCGGGTGGGCGGTACTCGTCGGGCAGGTCGAACGTGGCGAGGCCGCCGATCAGCAGCTCGGCCAGGCGCGCGGGCGTCAGCGACTCCAGGTACGCCCGGGTGCTGTCGACCAGGCCCAGGCCGACCCGCTCGGGGACGATCTTGCGGTCCAGGACCCAGTCGCGGGCGCCCGTGAGCTGCAGGGTCGCTGCCAGCACGTCGTGCAGCTCGACCACGTCCACGCCGCGCGTCGCCAGCTTGTCGACGAAGTCCGCGTGGTCGCGCTGGGCGTTCTCCACCCACAGCACGTCGTCGAAGAGCAGCTCGTCGCTGTTGGTGGGCGTCAGGCGGCGGTGCGCGAGCCCGGGGCGGCACACCATCACCTTGCGGAGCCTGCCCACCTCGGAGTGGACGCCGTAGCCTGCGGACGCGGTCGGGGTCGGGGTCATGCTCGTCCTTCCGTCGGGTGACGCGGGTGCTCTCACAGCGCGATCCGGCCCGTCGCCAGGCCGAGGACGCCGATGGCGGCGGCGGCCACGATGACGGCGCACAGCACCGCCTCGGTGGGGGTGAACAGCCGTCGGCCGTGCTCGCTGCGGGCCTTGACGTACAGCAGCGTCAGCGGCGCGAGGATCACGGTGGACAGCAGCAGGAACTCCAGGCCGGCGGCGACGAACAGGAACAGCGTGTAGCCCGTCGCGACGCCCGCGACGACCGCGTGCCGGCGCTGCACGCGCGGCTCGACACCCTCGTAGCCCTCACCGGTGAGCGCGATCTTCAGCGCGTACGCCGCGGCGAGGAAGTACGGGATGAGCGCGAGGCTCGTGCACAGGTCGAGCATGAAGTTCAGCGCGTCGGACACGAACAGCGTGACGACGAGCAGCGCTTGCACCGCGATCGACGTGACCACCAGCGCCGTGATGGGGGTGCCGGCCCGGTTCTCGCGGCCCAGCAGCTCGGGCAGGTCGTCGTTGCGGGCGGGCTGGTACATGACCTCGGCCGCCATGAGCGTCCACGCGAGGTACGCGCCGAGCACCGACACGACGACGGCCACCGAGATGAACGTCGCGCCCCATGCCCCCACGACCGACTCGAACACCCCGGTCATCGACGGCTGCCGCTCCTCGGCGATGGTCGCGCGCGGCAGCACGCCGTACGACGACAGCGTCACCAGCGCGAAGATCGACAGCACCGACAGGAACCCGAGCACCGTCGCGCGTCCGACGTCTTCGCGGCGCCGGGCGTACCGCGAGTAGACGCTCGCGCCCTCGATGCCGAGGAAGACGAACGTCGTGATGATCATCGTGTTCCTGACCTGCTCGGACAGGGTGCCCAGGTCGTCGTAGGCGAAGAAGTTGTCGGCGAACACCTGGGCGTCGAACGCGACCAGCAGCACGACGACGAACGTGAGGATCGGCAGGATCTTGAACACCGTGACGATGCGGTTGATGACCGCGGCGTCCCGCACGCCGCGCGCGACGAGGAAGTGGAACAGCCACACCCCGACGGTCGACACGGCCACGGCCGGCAGCGTGTCCCCGTCGCCGAAGTCGGTGACGAACGCGCCCAGCGTCGCGGTGATGAACACCCAGTAGAACGCGTTGCCCGCGACGGTGGACGCCCAGAACCCGATCGCGGACGTGAAGCCCGCGTAGTCCCCGAACCCCGCCTTCGCGTAGATGAAGACGCCCGAGTCCAGGTCCGGCTTGCGCACCGCGAGGTTCTGGAAGACGAACGCGAGCATGAGCATGCCGGCGCCGGCCACGGCCCAGCCGATGAGCGCGCCGAGGACGCCCGTCGCGACGCCGAACCGGGCGGGCAGCGAGAACACGCCGGCCCCGACCATGCTGCCGACGACCATGGCGGTCAGGGTCGGCACGCTCATCTTCGCCGGGGCGGCGGTGGGTGCCGGGTCCTGGGTCGTGGTCATGCGTCCTCCAGCGTCGCCGGCGCGCCGCGGCCCGCCGCCTGGATCGCGGTGAACGTGCGGCCGTTGCGCAGCGCGACGAGCGACGCGACCGCGCACGCGAGGACCAGGGCCACCTGGACGGGGCCGTCGAGCGCGCCGAGGCCGAACAGCGCGAGCGAGCCGGCGATGAGCAGGGCCAGGGCGCCGAGGGGGACGAGGGCGTCGGTGAGCGTCGGTGGTCGGACGTGGTGCTGCACCGGTCCGCTCAACGCGCCCCCTCAGGCCACGTGCCGGGCCCCGCGTCGGCGCGGGCCGCTGCTGGTCACCCTAGGGGCCGGGCGTTCGGGACGGAACAGGCAGGGTGTCGTGCCTGCGGGGCATGCCCGAGCGGCGTGAGGCGTTCGGGACCCCAGGCGTCCCCGACGCTGCACGCACCGGGACCACGGGCCCCGGAGGCTCCAGCGTGAGCGACTACCGTGGTCCGCCGACGGCCGACCGGCCGTCCCCACCGCACAGGAGCCGACCCCGCATGTCCTCAGCAGTCGACCGGCCCACCCGGGGCACCGACGTCACGCCCGACGGGTCGACCGCCCCCGACAGGGTGCTCGGCCACGGCCTGCGCGCGCGGCACCTGACGATGATGGGCCTCGGGTCGGCGATCGGCGCCGGGCTGTTCCTCGGCAGTGGCGTCGGGATCGCGGTGGCCGGGCCGGCCGTGCTCGTGTCCTACGCCCTGGCCGGGCTGCTCGTGGTGCTCGTCATGCGGATGCTCGCCGAGATGGCCGCCGCCGTCCCCGCGAGCGGGTCCTTCTCCGTGTACGCCGAGAAGGCGCTGGGGCGCTGGGCCGGGTTCACCCTCGGGTGGGTCTACTGGTTCACGCTGATCATGGTGCTCGGCGTCGAGATCACCGGGGTCGCGCGCATCGTCACCGGGTGGCTGCCCGGCGTGCCGCAGTGGGGGGTCGCGCTCGCGGCCGTCGCCGTGTTCGCGGTCGTCAACCTCGTCGGGGTGCGGCAGTTCGGGGAGTTCGAGTTCTGGTTCGCGCTCGTCAAGGTGGTCGCGATCGTCGGGTTCCTCGTCGTGGGCGTGCTGCTCGCCCTCGGGCTGCTGCCGGGCACCGAGCCCGTCGGGACGTCGCACCTGCTGGGCGACGGCGGGTTCGCGCCCACGGGTCTCGCAGGGATCGCCGCCGGGCTGCTCGTCGTGGTCTTCGCGTTCGGTGGCATCGAGATCGTCACCATCGCGTCGGCCGAGGCCGCCGACCCCCAGCGCGCCGTCGCGCGGGCCACCCGGTCGATCGTGTGGCGGATCCTGCTGTTCTACGTCGGCGCCGTCGCCGTCATGGTGCTCGTGCTGCCGTGGGACGCGCCGCAGCTCGTCGACGGGCCGTTCGTGGCCGTCCTCGAGCTCGCCGGGCTGCCGGGTGCGGCACGGCTCATGGAGGTCGTCGTCGTGCTGGCGCTGCTGTCCGCGTTCAACGCGAACATCTACGCGACGTCGCGCATGGCGTTCTCCCTGGCCGGGCGCGAGGACGGGCCGGCCGTGCTGCAGCGGGTCTCGCGGCGCGACGTGCCGTGGGTGGCGGTGCTCGTGTCCGTCGTGCTGGCGCTGGTGGCCGTCGCGCTGAACTGGCTGCTGCCCGACGCGCTGCTCGGCATCCTCCTCAACGCCGCCGGGGCGTCGCTGCTGGTCGTCTGGGTGCTCGTCGCGGTGTCGCAGCTGCGGCTGCGGCCCCGGCTCGAGGCGGAGGCCGGGCCCGACGGGCTGCCGCTGCGCATGTGGGGGTACCCGTGGCTGACGTGGGCGACGCTCGTCGCGCTCGCGGGCGTCGTCGTGCTGATGCTCACGGACGACGCGGCGCGGGCGCAGCTCGCCGCGACCGCGGGCCTGGTCGCGGTCGTCGTGGGGATCTACGCGGTCTCGGCGGCCGTCCGTCGCCGGAGGGTCGCGGCCGGCTGAGGGGCGTGGCGGGCCGCGCTCTCGCACGAGGGCTGCGTCGCCCAGTCACCCGCCCCCAGCCGCGAGAGTGCAATCCAGTCACCCCGCGCGGGTGGGGTGCTCGCTGGGCGGGTGTCCGCTCGCCGTGCGGGGGCGCGAGGGCGGGCGCACACTCGGGGCCATGTCCAGCGAGACGACCGCCCCGCCCCGGCTGCGCCGGGCCATCACCGGGCCGCTGCTGTTCCTGTTCATCCTCGGCGACGTGCTCGGCGCGGGCGTGTACGCGCTCGTCGGGGAGATGGCCGGCGAGGCGGGCGGGCTCGTGTGGCTCGCGTTCGCGATCGCGCTGGTCATGGCGGTGCTGACGGCGTTCTCGTACGCCGAGCTCGTCACCAAGTACCCGCGGGCGGGTGGGTCGGCGGTGTACGCCGAGAAGGCGTACCGCAGTCCGCTCGTCGCGTTCCTCGTCGGGTTCTGCATGCTGTCCGCCGGCATGGTCAGTGCGGCCGGGCTGTCGCTGGCGTTCACCGGGGAGTACCTCACGGCGTTCCTCGACGTCCCGCAGGTGCCCGCCGCCGTGGTCTTCCTCGTGCTCGTCGCGCTGATGAACGCGTGGGGGATCAAGGAGTCGCTGCGCGCGAACATCGTCATGACGATCATCGAGACCCTCGGGCTCGTCGTCGTCATCGTGCTCGGTGCGTGGGTGATCGGACGCGGCGAGGCGGACCTGGGCGGGGCGTTCACACCGCCCGACGAGTCGACCGTGTGGGTCGCCGTGCTGGGGTCCGCGCTCATCGCGTACTACTCGTTCGTCGGCTTCGAGACGTCCGCGAACCTGGCCGAGGAGATCAGGGACGTCACCCGCGTCTACCCCCGCGCGCTGTTCGGTGCGCTCGCCGCCGCGGGCGTCGTGTACGTGCTGCTCGGGTTCGTCGCCCCCGCCGTCGTGCCGCCCGCCGATCTCGCGGAGTCCACCGGGCCGCTGCTCGACGTCGTGCGCGCCGGCGGCGTGGTGCCGCCCGGGGTGTTCGCCGTCGTCGCGCTCATCGCCGTGGCCAACGGCGCCCTGCTGACGATGATCATGGCCAGCCGCCTGGCGTACGGGATGGCCCAGCAGGGGTTGCTGCCCTCCCCGCTGGCGCGCGTCCTGCCGCGACGCCGCACGCCCGGCGTCGCGATCGTCGTGACCACGGCCGTCGCCATCGTGCTCGCTATCACCGGGGAGCTCGTCGATCTGGCGTCGACCGTCGTGCTGCTCCTGCTGTTCGTCTTCCTGTCGACCAACGTCGCCGTGCTCGTCCTGCGGCGTGACCGCGTCGAGCACGACCACTTCCGCGCGCCGACCGTGATGCCCGTGCTCGCGGTCGCGTCGTGCCTGGTGCTGCTCACGCGGCAGGAGGCGCAGCACTGGGCGCTCGCGGGCGTGCTGCTCGCGGTCGGGGTGGTCCTGTACCTCGTGACGCGCCGGTCGTCGCGGCCGGTGGAGGTCGAGGGGCGCGACGGCGGGTCGGGGACGGCGGGCGCGTGAGGTCGCCGGGACCTACGCTGCGGTCTCATGCGTGAGGTCCGACATGGGTGACGTGCTCGACGGTGTGCGCCTGCTGGGGCGCGGGTGGGGGTACTGGCGGCGCCGGCCGTCGGTGATGGCGCTCGGGCTGATCCCGGCGGCCGTCGTCGGTGTCGTCGTGCTCGCCGCGATCACCCTGCTCGTGCTCAACCTCGGGCCCGTCGGGGACTGGCTGACGCCGTTCGCCGACGAGTGGACGCCCGCGCTCGAGCGCACCGCCGAGCTCCTCGCGCAGGCCGTGGTGCTGGCCGCCGCCGTCGTGCTCGTCGTCGTGACGTTCACCGCCCTGACGCTGACCGTGGGCGAGCCGTTCTACGACCGGATCTGGCGGGCCGTGGAGCTCACCGAGACGGGGACCGTGCCCACCGGGGACACCGGGTTCTGGCGGGGGGCCGCGGACGGGTTCGCGCTCATGAGCCGCGGGCTCCTGGTTGCGCTGCTGGCCGGTGCGCTCGGGATCGTGCCCGTCGTCGGGACCGTGCTGGGGTGGGTCGGGGGCGTCGTGCTCACCGGGTGGCTGCTCGCGCACGAGCTGACCTCGCGCGCGATGGTGTCGCGCGGGATCCCGCGGGCCGAGCGCAACCGGCTGCTGCGGGGGCACCGCCGGCGGGTCATCGGGTTCGGCGCCGCCACCCAGCTGTGCTTCCTGGTGCCGGGCGGGGCGGTCGCGACCATGCCCGCCGCCGTGGCCGGGGCGACGTTGCTGGCGCACTCCGTGCTGAAGTTGGACACAGGGTTGTCCACAGATGTGGGTGAACCGGACGAAAGGGTGCGCGAGGGCTTCTAGCGTTCGGCGGCATGACGCCGACACCGATCGCCCACCCCGCCGCCCGCCCTTTCGACGACACCCCGCTGCCCGGCGCCGGGTTCGGCGAGTCCGTGCGGCGGTACTTCGCGCGCTCGACGACGTTCAGCGGGCGGGCGAGCCGCGCGGAGTACTGGAACGCGGCGTTCCTGCAGGTGGCGGTCGTGTGGGGCGGGGTGCTAGGGATGCGCACGCTCGACGGGGCGGGGGAGGCCGTGGGGGCGGCCGTGGTCGCGGGTCTGGTGCTGCTGTGGGCGCTGGTGACCGTGATGCCGACGCTCGCGCTCAACGCGCGGCGGCTGCACGACGTGAACCTGGCGGGGTGGTGGCAGCTGGTCGCGCTGGCGCCGTACGGGTGGGTGGCGCTGGTCGTGGTGGGGCTGCTGCCGCCGCGGGCGCGGGGCGAACGGTTCGACGAGGCGCGACCCGCGTACGTGGCGTGCGCCGGGTGCGAGCGGTGCGGGTAGGGCCTTGGCTGTGGACGGCGTCTGTGGCGTGGTGGTGCGGATCGGTACGGTGTGCCCCGGTTCGTCCGGCTGACGCAGGGGGTGCGTGTGGATCTCGGGGTGCTGGAGCGGTCCCCGGAGGCCGGTGACGTCGAAGCCGTCGACGGGTTGGTCGCGGGGTACGCGGCGCGGGCCGAGCGGTTCGGTGTGCGAGCGGTCGCGGTGCGTGCTGCGGGCGCCGGGCTGGCGGCGGCGTCGGCGGGGGACTGGGCGTCGGCGCTGGGGGAGCGGTCCGTGCGGCTGGCGGCCGGATTCGACGACGCGGCCGGTGGGTGCCGACAGGTGGCGGCGGTGCTCGCGGGGTACGGCGCGGCGCTGCGCGGGGTGCAGCGGCGGGTGAGGGTCGCGCGGCACGGGGTGGCCACGGCGCGGAGCCGGGCCGTGGCCGCGCGGGAGCGGTACGCGGCGGCGGTGGTGGCCGGGGGTGGCGCGGGGGTGCCGTGGTCGTGGACCGATGTACCGGCGTTCCCGGTGGTGGTCGGGGCGGCGGCAGAGCTGGCCGCCTGGCGGGAGGCCGTGGGCGACGCGGTGGCCGGGGTGCGGGCGTTCGAGGGGTGCTGCGAGGAGCGGGAGTCGCTGGACCGGGACACCGCGGCGCGGTTGGCGGGTGTCGAGGTGATGGCTGCGTACGCGCCGGGGACCGGGGTGGATGCGGTGGTGGACGTGCCGCTGGTGCAGGCGTTGGCGGCGGCGGGGTCGGGGAGGGTGACCGCGGCGCAGCGGCGGGTGATGGCGGAGTGGTTCGTCGGGACCACCGAGCAGGTGAGCAACCACCCGGGCGACGCCCAGGCGCTGGCGGCGCTGAGCGGGTTCCTCGACGCGTGGGGTGACGACGCGGAGGTGATGGCCGCGGTCTTCGGCGCCGTCGGTGGGGCCCGGGTCGTGCGGCTCGTGACGATGCTCGGTGAGCAGATGGTGGGCGGCGGGGCGGACCGCGACCAGGCGCTCGCTGCGGCGGGGCGAGGGCTGAGGTCGGGCCTCGCCTCCGCGTCCTCGACGTGGTCGAGGTCCGCGGCGGCCGCGTTCGCGGCGGACATGGTGCGCGCGGCGTCCAGCGCGAACGGCACGCTCAGCGCGATCGGGTTCGTGTTCGCCGACCCGCAGGACGCGCGGATGAGCGAGGCGTTCACCGTGGCGATGGCCGACCTGCTCGACGCGATCGAGCGGGGGAACGGGGGGCCGTGGCGTGACGGGCCGGGCTCGCCCGGACATGCGCTGGACACCGACGGGCTGCTGTCGCTCGACGGTGGCGGGGCGTACGACGCCGCGGCGCGGGTGTTCGAGACGCTGGGGGCGTACCCGCAGGCGGCGAGGGACTGGTTGACGGGGGAGGGGGTGGATTGGTCGTCGTCACAGGTTCGTCTGACGACGCCGCGTATCGCGTACTGGTTCGGTCAACGGGACTGGTCACTAGGCGCGTCGGACGGCTTCGCAGGCATCGGGGCACTGTGGGCCGGGGTGCAGCTCCCCGCGGCGGACACGCTGGAGAACCGGCAGACCGCCGCGATCAACACCCACGTCTTCCACGCTCTCGCCCACAACGAGTCGCTCCTCCCGACGGAGGTGAGCTCGGCTGGAGCCAGCCAGTTCGCGAGCGCGCTCTCGCATCAGCTCGCAGGGCTCGTCGAGATCGGGCTCAAGAGCGGGGCCAGCACTGGAGAGATCGCTGATCCATGGCGTATGACCCAGGTTGCTGGCCTGGGTCAGGAGACCCCCACGGCCTACGTGTCGCGGACATGGGTCGTGCCCGTCCTGAACGCGGCCGCGAGCGACTTGTCGGGTCGCCTGGAACTGCAGACCGGGGTACTCGCGTATCAAGAGCGGACCCTCGAGGCGGTGGTCGAAGGGGGCGCCGTGTCCCCCGGGGCCGCACTCAACGCGCTCGCGACCGCGTGGGGCGCGGTCGACGGCGCGAGCGTCTCGGCGGCGGAGGTCGACCGATATCTGCGGGATCAGCAGATGCGTGCTGGTGTCGAGGCAGGACGCAAGCTCGTCGACACCGGAGTCGCGCTCTCCCACATCAGGCCCATGGCGTCCGTAGGAGTCGACCTCGGCCTCGACCTGATGCAGAGGTACGTGGAGTCGCAGGTGACCGGCGGGCCCCTGCCGGCGGGAACCGCGGAGTCCCTGGTCCCGGACGGAGCCGCGTCGCTGAACGAGTTCTTCGAGGTCTCCGTCCTGGAGTACCGACGGCTCGGGTTGTGGGACCAGGCAGGAGGCGCCGACACCAGTGACGCATCCACGATCGCCGACAACCTCGTCGGTGACTACGAAGACGTCGTCGATGCGATGCGCGCGCGCGGCACGGACCACGTGAGGGGCTCATGAGGGCAGGTTGCAGCAGCACGGCGCGAGCACCCCTCGGGTTGCGCTCGACCGTGATCATCCTCGGGCTAGCCGTGTCCGTGGGTGCGTGCGCCAGCCAGGAGGTGCCACGCCCCGTGGTGACACCGATGGTCTCGTGGCAGGGCGGGCCGCCCAGCGGTGAGCTGGAGCGGGACCCGTGGGTCCGAGCCGTGCGGGCCGGTGAACTGGCCTTCGCGGCCGCCTCCAACGCAGCGAACTTCACCGATGAGGCGCTCGCGCAGACCTGGAGTAACTCGGCGGTCCTGTGGATGGCTGACCTGGCCCGGACGGACCTCGACCACGGTTCCCCCTACGTCGCACTCGGTCCGAGGCCGCTGACACCCTTGGCGGTGGAACTTGATGAAGAAGGCCGAAGCGCACTCGTCGCCGTGTGCGCTGATGACCTCGCCGTCGCCGGCGAGCAGCCCTCGGGCGATCGCCAAGGTCGTCACGCACAGGTGTACAGGCTCGAGCTCGGGGACGACGGGGAACGGCGCATCGTCGGGTCGAACGCCCCCGACGGGGACTTCAGGTTGCCGGACGGAGGGCTGCTGACCGACGAGTACTGCAGCTCGGTCGCCATCGCTCGCGGCCTGTTCGACCCTGCGCCGGACCTCGAACCACTGCTGGAGCTCGACGGTGACGACGTGCTCGCGCCGCCGTCGCCGAGCCCGTCGTTCGCGGTGGAGGTGCCCGACGGATGACGGGACTGATCGGGAGGCTGGTGGCGGTCCGTGCCTGACCTGACCGTCGATGCCGCCGCGCTCGCCTCCTTCATGGCGGCCGTCGTGGCGCATGCCAACCCTGTGGGTGCCGAGTGCGTTGCGACCGGTCACGTGCTGGGGTCCGGTCTGGTGCAGGACGCGTTGGGCAACGTCGCGCTCGTCCTGACCGTGCTGGACCAGGCGCTGGCGGATGGTGCGGACGCTTTGGCGCGGGACGCCCGGGACACCGGCGAGGCGTGGGTCGCGGCGGACCGAGGTCTGAGCATGCGGCCGGTCTGAGGCGACGCGCCGGAGCGGTCGACTGCGTCACCGTCGGCTGCAGGACGTCGTGGCGGACGACGTCGTGGCGGACGACGTCGCGCGTGAGGTGATGCCCGGCTACGACCACGTCGTCGGAGCCGTGCGTGTGACGGCGGCCGGAGCGGTCGTCGTCCACAGATCCCTCGCTCGCGTCTCGAGGGCGACCGAACCGCCTGGTGGCGAGTCTCGCCCGGCGCGGCGGATGTCGGCGCCACGTCCTAGAGTCCTCATCGATCACGAAGCTCGGCCACAAGCCCTCCGGCAGGCCGACTGGCAACCGCGCGGAGCGCACGGTGCCCCCGGAGGAAGATCCGCCCGTGCCGCCGGCACGGGAAGACGCTCGACCTGATGGAGCCCTCGTGTCCGATCTCGATCCCACCACGCACGTGGGACGTCGTCCCGATGGGTCCGCCCCGCGGCCCACTGCCGGACCGCCGCCTGCGCGCGGCGCCGACCGGGGGCGAGCGCCCGCGAAGAAGGCGTACCTGGTCCGGCCCCTCCCGCTCGACCCCACCCTGCTGGCGATCGTCCCGCACACCGCGTCGCTGTACCGGATGGATCCGCCCATGCGGTTCACGTGGGCCTGCTACGACCACGCGATCGTGCTGGCGCAGCACGACCACATCGGTCCCCACACCCTGGTCATGGGCGCCGACGCCGACGCCAACATCACCTCGCTCGGGGACCTCCCGGGGTCGTACGACGGGGCCATGGACCACGTGGAGGCGCTGCGTCGGGCGGGGTACGAGGTGGTGTTCGAGGACGGCCCGCATGGACCGTTCGGTGAGGACGGCCGGTGGTAGCGCCGGGGACCTGCCGCCGCCCACGCGTGGTCCTCCCAACGCGCGAAACCGCACGTCACGTGCCACGATCGGGCCTCACCGACGATGGGAGGCCGACGATGACCGTTCCCGACGACACCACGACCCCGACCCCCGACGAGGTCCCTGACCCCGTGACGGCCACCGCCCCGCGGGTGGACCCGGCGTCCGGCGGCGACGACGGCGGGTTGCCGCCGATCGAGGAGACCGTCCTGCCGAAGGACAGCTCCCGCACCCCTGGGCTGCCCGGGTACGCCTGACAGGCGTCAGCGGTACGACGACGGCGTCCTTCCCGGCTGGGGAGGGCGCCGTCGGTGCGTTCGGCGGCCGATGCTGTCGGCCAGGAGGCGCGAAGGGCTACCATGTAGCACATGGCGACCATCGGTATCCGCGAGCTGAAGCAGAACGCCTCCGCGGCGGTCGCGCGCGCGGCGTCCGGCGAGACCCTGACCGTGACTGATCGGGGCCGGCCCACGGCGCAGCTCTCGCCGTTGCCGTCGTCGCCCCTGGCGCGTCTGCTCACGAGCGGGGCCGCGCGTCCGGCGCGTACCGATCTGGCCGCGCTTCCGGAGCCCCGTCCTGCGGCGGGCGGACGGCCCTCGCTGTCCGACGCGCTCGCCGAGCTGCGCGCCGACGAGCGCTGACCGTGGCGTACTACCTGGACACCTCGGCACTGGTGAAGCTCGTCGTCGAGGAGGCGGAGACGCCGGCGCTGCGGGAGTGGTGGCGGTCGCACGGCACCACTCCGGTCGCATGCGACCTGGTGCGCACCGAGCTGATGCGCGCCGTCCGCCGGGCTGCGCCCGAGGCTGCGGTGCAGGCGCACGCGGTGCTCGACGGGCTAGTGCTGCTGTCGGTGACGTCGCGGGTGTGCGACGCGGCAGGGCGTCTGGAGCCCGCGACGCTGCGGTCGTTGGATGCGATCCACCTGGCCGCCGCGCTCGAGCTCGGCGACGACCTGGAGGGGATCGTGACGTACGACGACCGGCTCGCGGAGGCGGCGGTGGCGTACGGGGTTGCGGTGGTGGCGCCGGCCTGAGGTGGGGGGGGCGGGCCGGCGGGTGCAGGTGGGTCGCCGCGTGTCCCTCGGCGCGGGGCGGTCAGCAGTCGGGTGGCTTGGGGGTGTCGGTGCACAGGTCGGAGACGAGGCGGCTGGTGCGTTCTTCGATGGTGAAGGGGGCGGTGGTGGTGGTTGTGGTGGCGGTGCCGTTGATGTCGCGCCAGGTGGGGTTGCCGTCGATCTGATAGCGGCCGGTCCATTCGGCGGTGAGGGTGATGGCGGCTTGGCCGGGGTGTTCGTACTCGTGGAAGACGTCGTGGTCGGGGTAGGTGTGGCCGGGGGAGGTGGTGGTCAGGGTGTGGCCGTCGCCGTAGTCGTAGGTCCAGCGGGTGGGGGTGGCTTCGACGGTGATGCCGTAGCCGAGCAGGTCGGTGCGCAGGGTGATGGGGGTGGAGTCGGTGTAGGTGATGGTCTCGATGTTGATCAGGACCCAGCCGCGGTCCGGTTGCATGGTCAGGGTCGGTGCCGGGATGGGCAGACGGCGGAAGTCGGCCTCGGTCATGACCGGGAGAAGGTCGATGCCGCAGCCGCCGGCGTCGATGTCGTCCCACTCGCTCCACGGCGAGGTCGGGGTGGCACGCGTGCGCATCCACATCGGCATGACCATGGTGTCGCCCTCATCGCACTGCACCGCCGTCTGCGCCAGGTCTGCGCCAGGGGCGCAGGCGCCGTCGGCAAACCCCATCACCCAGATCCCGGCTGCCTCGCGACAGTAAGGAGCGCGCTCGT
Source organism: Cellulomonas wangsupingiae (assembly GCF_024508275.1). NCBI lineage: Bacteria > Bacillati > Actinomycetota > Actinomycetes > Micrococcales > Cellulomonadaceae > Cellulomonas > Cellulomonas wangsupingiae. Next base: position 3,813,178 of record NZ_CP101989.1, on the reverse strand, counting down.
AGTCGGCCAGGCGAAGTTCGGGTGCGATCGAACGGTTGCTCCGCGCCAACTGCTCGTTGGCAGGGACCATCAGCTCCGCGTACTGACCGTTCTGATCGAAGTTGCCACGGACCTCGACGGCGTTGGACGCCGAGCCCGTCACCACGACGAGGCCCGCTGCGGTCGCGGCGGTGAGTGCCCAACGGTGAGTGCGGTGGGAGATGGTCATGACTCGTAGACGTCGATGGCTTCTACCTTCCAGTCGCCCCCATGGCTCAGCGCGACCTGGAAGACGAACGATCCCGCCGGAGAGCTTCCGTCCGGCGAGGCAGGTTGGGTCACGGTCAGTTCGGCGGCGTACAGGCGTCCGGCCTCGACCTCACGTCCCGTTGCGCTGGTGACCGCCAGCAAGCTTCCGCCATCCGGACCTGCCGCGACGATGTCGTCTCCAAAGGCGGTGCACATCCGGCACGACGGCGCGGTGATGTCCCTCCAGGCGGACACGTCCCCGGATGCCGCCGCGTGATTCAGTACCTCGATCGCGAACGCAGCGGCCGCGGCGGCACCGTCCGCACTCGCCGTCGACATCGCGGGCGGCCGGTCCGGGACGGTCGGTTCCGCCGGGGTCGGGGAAGGCGTCGGGCTGGGAGTCGGCGCCGGGCTGGCTGTGGGTGTCGATGTGGGATGTGTATCGGCGTCGGCGGCACACCCCGCTGAGATCAACGTCAAGCCGAGCGCGAGTGCCACGACCGGCGTTGCGATCGACCGTACGGATCCGCTTGCGGGCATGCCGGAAAAGTACCGGTTCCGGGCGTCCCGCGGTCGTCGTTCGTCATACCTGTGGACGATCGTGGCACCTTCCGGGTGTTGGGGGCGAGGAGAGGCAGTGATCCTCATGCGGCCAGCGCGAGGAGCCACGTCGGCCTGCGGTCGGCTCCTCCGGTGCCGGACGTCGGATGCCTGCCGGTGGTGCTGGGCCGGGGCCTCAGGCCGGGGCATGTGTAGTTGCTTCACCCCCTCCATGGCCCGCCTGAGTTCACATCGGGGTTCGGACGGCCGATGCACTTGAGGGGCGTCGCCAGGCGTCCCGCACACCGCGCGACCTCGCCCGTCGCCACGCTCGATGCCCAGGAGCCCGATGCTGAACCTCACCCCGATCCAGATCGACCGCGCCGTCGGTGCCCTCCTCGGTTCCGCCGCCGGTGACGCGTTGGGGGCGGGATACGAGTTCGGGCCGCCGCTGCCGGACGACGCGCCCGTCGCGATGAAGGGCGGTGGCGGGTTCGGCTGGGAGCCGGGGGAGTGGACGGACGACACGTCCATGGCGATCCCGATCGCACAGGTGCTGGCCGACGGCGGGTCGCTGGACGACGAGGCGTCGCTGGACAGCATCGTCGCGGCGTGGGCGTCGTGGGCGCAGGACGCCAAGGACGTCGGGGTGCAGACGAGCGCGCTCCTGGCCTCCCTGCACGTGCCGATCGCTGAGGCGGCGCGCCAGGCGGCTGCGGCACGGTTCGCCGACGCCCCGCGCGGCTCCGGCGGCAACGGCACCCTCATGCGCACCGGCCCGGTCGCCCTGGGCTACCTCGACGACGGCGCCGAGCGCGCGCTCGCGAACGCCGCCCGCGCCGTCTCCGACCTCACGCACGGCGACCCGGACGCTGGTGACGCGTGCGTCCTGTGGTCGATGGCGATCCGGCACGCGATCCGCACGGGTGAGATCGACCTGGTCGGTCAGCTCCCGCATCTGCCGGCGTCGCGCCGGGAGCGATGGGCGGCGGTCATCGCCGAGGCGGAGGCGTCGCAGCCGCGGGACTTCCCGAAGAACGGCTGGGTGGTGCAGGCGCTGCAGGGCGCGTGGTCCGCGATCCACCACGGCGACGGGCTCGTGGACGTGCTCGAGCGCGCGGTCCGCGGCGGCAAGGACACCGACACCGTCGCGGCCATCGCCGGCGCCCTCGTCGGGGCCGCGGCGGGCGGGACGGCCGTGCCCGCCCGTTGGCGGCGGATCCTGCACGGCTGGCCGGGCATGGACAGCCGTGGGCTCGTGGAGCTGGCGGCGCTCGCAGCCACCGGCGGACAACCCGACAGCCGTGGCTGGCCGACGGCCTTGCAGATCACCGGTTCTGGCGTCCGGACCCTCGTCACGCACCCGCACGACGACGGCGTCGTGCTCGCCTCCCTCGACGGCCTCGTAAACATGCCCGACGACGTCACCACGGTCGTCTCGATGTGCCGGATCGGTCGCCGTCAGACGTCCCGGGAGCACGTCGAGTTCTGGCTGTTCGACGAGGACGGCGTCAACGCCGACGTCGACGCCGTGCTGATCGACGCCGCCGACACGATCGCCGACCTGCGCGCCGAAGGGCAGAAGGTCGCGCTGCACTGCATGGAGGGGCGCTCGCGCACGTCCGCCGTCGCTGCGGTGTACGCGATCAGGCACCGGGGGGTCGCGGAGGACGAGGCGCTCGCGGCGCTGCAGGGGGCGCTGCCGGACTACGCGCCGAAGCAGTTCCTGCTCGACGCGGTGGGGCGGATCGCGGGGCAGGTCGCGGGGGCGGGCGGCTAGGCGACGGAGCGTAAGACGACGAAGCAATGTCGTCGGCGCGGGGGCCGGCGATCTGCCATCGTCCACCCCCTCAGACGGCCTCCGTCCGGGCCGGGCGCGGTGCCCGGCCCGGGCGGATGAGAGGAGCGGCATGAGCAAGGACGTGATGGGCACGGGGCGACGGAGATCGAGCCGACGGGGACGGGTGCCGACGACGGGCTCGCCGAGGCGCTCGACGAGACGTCGGGCTCGGCCGAGAATCCCCAGGGCCCCCGCGGGGACGATCCGACGTTCGACAGGACGGGGAACCCCGTGTCGCCGTCATCGGGGAGCGACCTCGACGGTGACCCGCTCGTCGGCACGACGGGCAGGACGACGACCGGTGAGCGCCAAGCCCGACGCGACCACCGGCGCGTGACCGCGGCGGGTCCTCGCCACCGGGTCCGACTCGGGCATCGGCAGGGCCACCGCGGTGGCGCTGGCCGACGGCGCTGAGCACGTCACGATCATGTGGCACGAGGATGAGCAGGGTGCGCGCCACCGCCGCGGAGGTCGAGGCGCTGGGTGCGCGGGCGCACGTCGTGCACCTGGACCTGTCCGATCCACAGGGCGCCGCCCGTCGTGGACGAGGCGATCGCCGCGATGAGCGGCATCGATGCCGCCGTGCTGAACGCCGGCACGGGCACCTCGACGCTGCTCGTCGACACCACCTGGCAGGAGTGGCGGCACGTGATGTCCGTGGACCTCGACGGTGCGTTCGTGTGCCTGCAGGCGGCCGCGCGGCACATGGTCCGCCAGGGCGCCGGCGGGCGGATCGTCGCCATCACCAGCGTCCACGAGCACGCGCCGAAGGTCGGCTCCGCGGCCTACTGCGCCGCCAAGGGCGGCCTCGGTCTGCTGGTTCAGGTCGCGGCGCTCGAGCTCGCGGACCACGGCATCACCGTGAACGCCGTCGCGCCCGGCGAGATCGCCACCCCGATGACCGGCCAGGAGGACGAGAGCCCGCTCGAGGGCAAGCGCCGGCCCGGCATCCCGGTGCCGCGGCCCGGCGATGCGCGCGAGATCGCTGCGGTCGTCCGCTTCCTGTGCGGGCCTGAGGCCGGGTACGTCAATGGGGCCTCGTGGGCTGTCGACGGGGGATGCTGCGGATGGGGCCGATGGCGGGTGCGGAGATGGAGTCGGACGGGTGGCGCACGGTCTGACGTGGGCGCCTGACCTGGTGTGGAGGGCTGCGAGAGAAGAAGGGCACGCAGGAACGGAGCGCTCAGCCGGTGTGAGGTGCTGGCAGTTCCCGGAGCTCGCTGGCCCCGTGCGTCCCGCACCGCATCGGACTGCTACTGCCGGCCTAAGCTTGGGCTCGACGGTGCCAACCGCGGACATGGGTAGAGCGCGGGACCGGTGTCGACGGGCGACGACCCCGGTCCCCATCGGGTCCCACCCGGCGTGACCGTGACCCGCTGCGAAGCGGCGGATGTTCAACTCATCGACGGTGAACACGCAGTGGTGCTCTGTACGCGACGGTTGCCCTCGCGTACAGAGCTCACTCAGGACCAACTGTCGAACGGCCGACCCTCCCTAGTTCCCCTTACCCACAATCTCCAGCAGCCTCTCGTACGAGTCGACCACGTCGTACGTCACGTCGTCGACATGATGCTCGCGGAGCGACGCAAAAAACTTTCGAGCACACTCGATCTTTCCGGCCTCAGCGCCCTTGAGCTGCAGCGTCGAGAGTGAACCTTTCGTCTCAGCAACGAAGTAGATGTGCTTCACCCTGCCCTCGTGGAAGGCGATGGCCCAGTCGGGATTGTAAGGGCCAAGCGGCGTCGGGATGAAGAATCCGCGGGGAAGCTTCGCGTAGACAGCTACCTCGTTCGAAGTGTCGAGCAAGTTAACAAAATCTCGCTCGACGCCGGAGTCCGTGACGACATACTCGTACACATGCTTGTCGAGCTTTCTGGACGCCCTGCTGAAGTCTTGCTTCGTTTGGTTCTGCGTAAAAATCGAGGACTCGAAACGATCATCGAGCGTGTCATAGGTGAGGTGCTCGATAATCACCGTAGCCTTTTGCTCGTTGATCAGTCGAGCTGTCTCGGTGATGAAGTGCTCCGGGTTCGCCCGGTATAAGCTGAACGTGGCCACCGAGATCCCCTGAAGGATCGCTGCGCACGTGCGCCGGGTGAGTTGGGTCTTCTCGGCGATCTCTCCGAGAAGATCGTACTTCACCCGGGAGTGCGCAGAAATCTCGGTGTGGGTGCTGCTGGCGCTGCGCCGGAAACCCTCCCCCGAATGCAGGTCGTCGGCGTCGAGCGTCGACGACTGGAGTCCTGACTCGACGACGTATTGCAGCGGAGCTACCCGGAGATTCTTGTTCAGGTGGTCGACGCACTTGCGGATGAGCTCATCCGAGTCGAACTCGACCCGGTAGACAGCTTTGTGGTTGATCCGCTTCCAGAGTTCCTGAAACTCCTTCCGTCGGAAGTTCGCGTCGTTGAGCGGGATCTTCTTGGGCTTGCGGCCGTCGGTGGGGTCAGGCAGGCCGCGGGCGACGACGTCGATCAGCGGAACGATGGACTGGATGAGGCTCGCCAGCTCGCCGCTCGCAGGGGCGAGGATGTCCGCCTCGCGTGCCTCACGGTACCTGTCAGTGATGGTGTCGTCGTTGGCGATGTAGTCGTTCTTGAGAAGGTACTTGTAGATTTCTCGAGCGAGAGACTTCTCGATGAGCGAGTCCGCGCCGTCCACCGTGACAATCTTGCCCAGGAAGTACTTTTCGTCCGCCTTGCGCGGCCGGTTGGAAGTGGCCTCGGAGATCTCCTTCTGGAGCCCGGCGACGAAGTCGGTGTAGGACTCGTCCGTTACGACCGTGAGCTCGTTGATCTCGTGGACGCGCTCCTCGCCGACGGCCTCCTTGTCTTGCCGATTGCCGTGCTGGTCGACGGCGAGGCGCAGGCCGCGCCCGATCTCCTGGCGGCGCGAGATGGTGTTATCCGACTTCTTGAGCATCCCCATCACGAAGACGTTCGGGTTGTCCCATCCCTCACGCAGTGCGGAGTGCGAGAAAAGGAACCGCACCGGTTCCGCGAAGGAGAGGAGACGTTCCTTCTCCTTCAGAATCAGATCGTAGGCCGACGTATCGGTCGAGTTTCCCTTCTCATCGCCGCTCTTGGCGACGGACGGGTCGACTTGGCGCCCCTTCTTGTCGATCGAGAAGTAGCCGGCGTGGGTCGTCGAGACGTCGATCGACTCCAGGTGCGCGCGGTACGCCGCATCCTCCCCGGTGAGGTCGAGCGCCTGCAGGAAGTCATCGACTGCGCGCGCGTACTCCTCCTCGAAGACGCGCTGGTACTCGCCCTTTGTATCCTCTCGGTCGTAATCCCGGTACTTTGCGACCTCGTCGATGAAGAACAGTGAGAGGACCTTGATGCCCTGGAGGAAGAGCTGCCGCTCCTTCTCCAGGTGCGCGTGGATGACCTCTCGGATCTGAATGCGCCGCTTCGTCTGCTCGGTGACGTCGCGATCTGCGAGTTGGCCCGCGACGACGACATCGCCGTTCGAGAGCTCGATGACGTCGCGGACGGCATCGATGTCGGTGACGAACAGGCCCTTGTACGCTTCGATGCCGTTCGAGCGGTCGTGGAGGTTCGTGCCCTGCTCGACCCAGATCACCTTGCGCGTGATGGCGGTCTTGCCTTGCACCTCAACCTCGACGCGGGCGCGCGGCTTGGCGGCCTTGCGCACCTCGATCGTGTCGACGTACAGGTACGCCGTCGAGCCGGCGAGGCCCTTGACCGTGATGCCGCGAACAGCAATGCGCTTCACGAGTTTGTCGTTGTACGCGTCTACGGCGTCGAGCCGGTGCACGAGGTTGTGCTGCACCTTGTGCGTCGCCGAGTACCGCAAGACGGCGAGGGCGTTGAACCGGGAGAGTGCCTCGAGCGACTTCGCGGCACCGATCTTCTGCGGTTCGTCGATGATGACGATCGGGCGGTTGGCCGCGATCACATCGATCGGGCGGCGCGACTGGAAGTCGTCGAGCGCCTCGTAGATGCGGCGTGCGTCCTTGCCGGTCGCGTTGAACGCTTGGATGTTGATGATCATCACCTGGACGCCCGGGCTCGACGAGAAGGCCTCGACCTCGTGCAGCCGCGACGAGTTGTAGACGAACGCGCGCGGCTTGGTGCCGTACTCCTGCTGGAAGTGGTCGGCCGTGACCGCGAACGACTTCAGGACGCCCTCGCGGATCGCGATCGACGGCACGACAACGATGAACTTGCTCCAGCCGTACCGCCGGTTCAGTTCCATCATTGTCTTGATGTAGACGTAGGTCTTCCCGGTTCCAGTCTCCATGTCGACGTCGAGATTCGGTGCACCCCTGGCCGCGCCCGAGTCGATGAGGCTGGTCGACCTTGTGAGCAGCGGGACGCCGCTCTGCACGGCCCGGATGTTTCCCAGGAGCACGTCCTTTGGCAAGGCAATTTCGGCGTTGCGGAAACCAGAGTCCGGAGCCTCCGGCTCAGCCAACTTGCTCTGCACACCCGAGAGCACCAGCTCGCCCTGACCACCGGACGCGATCGGAACATACGCCGTATCGACGCGCGTGCCTGAGGCTGGAGCGCGCCGACCCGGGTCGACCCGGTATTCCACACCTGACGACTTCGGCTGACCGGCGAAGCACTCAAGGACGGCGTCTACGGCGGCAGTCTGGTAGTCCTGGACCTTGAACTGGAGCCGCATCAGATCACCTTGAACTCGGTGTCGGGCGAAACTTCACGGAAGATCTGCTCGGCGTTGATGCGACTCGCGTCGTCGCTGAAGCTTGAGTCGAGAAAGACGACCCGCAGCGGCTTGCGCTCGGCTGCTGCTCGCACGACGGAGTCTTCGACCGCTGAGGCGAAGCAGGCGACGAGGGTTCCGGAGTCGACATCGAATGCCCGTGCGCTCCCGAGCATGATCGGCTCGATCGGCAGATCCATGGCGAGACCCCAAGTGAGGAGCACCTCGAACAGCAGGTCCTCACCGGATCGGTCGGCCTTGATCGAGTCGGCGGTCAGGTCGAGTGTCAACTGGTCGGTTCCATCGGCGGTGTGGAGCGTGTCGGCGATGTTGGTCGAGTCGACCCGCAGGACGCGGAAACCTGTGTCGACGGCACCGGACGTCGCAAGTTCGGCCGTGATCTCGGCAGCGACGTTCCGGATCCGCTCGGTGCCCATCTCGAAGATCGTGCCGAAGGTGGGCTCGGGCTTTGGCAGGGGCTCGTTGAATGTGACGCTGATGAACGAGCGGTTTCCACCGTCGGTCCTGTTCTGCTCCAGGACGGCGTGAGCAGTCGTGGCGCTGCCACCAAAGAAGTCCAGGACGATGTCGTGCGTGTCCGGGCGGGTGGCGAGCTGGAGAACCCGCTGGAGTAGTTGAACCGGCTTCACGGAGTTGAGGACATTCTCCGTGTGCTGGAACGGGACGTACTTTAGGAGAGTCTTCTTGGCGTCCTGCGTGTGCCCGACCTCGTCGTACGGCCACAAAGTCTGCGGTGTCCGCCCCGCGGCGACCTCACTCAGGAATTTCTTCACGGCGGGCGCGTTTGAACCGTCAGTCCCCCACCAGATGCGACGGTCGGCATCGAGGGCTCGAAAGCGTGCCTCATCGATCACCCAATAGCGGCCGGTCGGCGGCCCGGGGATGAGGCGCCCGGAGGGTGTCGTCACCGCATAGACGCCGGCATCATATCGATTACGAGCCGACATGTCCGCGGCCTTCCATGGGCCGCGGGGATCATTATCCGGGTTCTTGTACCGCGCCTCCATCTCTGCGGTGCGGGGGAGCCGGTTCAGCGAGAACGCCGCCTTGTTGCGCGCGAAGACGACGATGTAGTCGTGGTCCTCGGAGAACCACTGAGCGCTGTTCTTCGGCGCGTAAACCTTCTGCCAGATGATTTGAGCGACGAAGTTTGTCGCACCGAACACCTCGGAAGCGAGTGCCTTCAGGCTGTCGACTTCGTTGTCGTCGATCGACATGAAGATCGCGCCGTTCTCAGCGAGGAGATCGCGAGCGAGCTTCAGGCGCGGATACATCATGCTCAGCCAGTCGGAGTGGAACCTCCCGTTGGCCTCTGGGTTGGCGACGAGTCGTCCGCCCGCGGCCACTTGGCCCGATCGCTCGAGGTACTCGTTGGTCGACTCGGCGAAGTCATCATCGTAGATGAAGTCGTTTCCCGTGTTGTACGGCGGGTCGATGTAGATCAGTTTCACCTTGCCGAGGTAGCTCTCTTGAAGGAGCTTAAGCACATCCAGGTTGTCGCCTTCGATGAAGACGTTCTTTGTCGTGTCGAAATCAACGGACTCTTCGCGCGCCGGGCGCAGGGTCTTGGCAATGGGTGCGTTCGCTACGAACAGCGCCTCGCGCTTCCCTGGCCAGTCGAGCTGATAGCGCTCCTGTGGGCCATCGACAACGCGGTCCGAGAGCTCTTGGCGCAGCAGGTCGAAGTCGACCGCCTTGACGTAGCAATCGCGAGAGTGGGTGTGGGCCCCTGAGATGTCGGTACACGTCCGCGTCTCAGTGACGACCGTCGGGAAGAGCGCGGCGATGCTGTCGATGTTCGCCTGGGTGAGGTCAGGGGAGTGCATTCTCAGCTTCTCCACGGGGACTCCTCTGAAGTGGGGGTAGTGGTCAGGGCGGTGAGCGCGGCGGTGCGCTCGCGCAAGGTGCGGTTGATCTCGGCGCGCCGGTTGAACTGCCTCTCCGCGCGCACGCGGCGTCGGAGGGTGGCTATCTCACGCTCGAGGACACGGATCACGCCGGCGCGCTCCGCCAACTCGGCGAGGGACTCGCCAGGGCGCACCGCGTGGGGCATCAAAGGGGCGAGCAGGGCGGTATGGAGCCCTGCGAGGTCGAGCGCGGGTGGGAGCGGGGAGCGCTCCGCAGGCGACGGGAGCCACGGCGTTGACACGAACGTCGTACGGCGGTCCTTCGTCGGAGTCGCGGTCAGGCGTTGGGCGTCTCCGCCGGCCCCAACCGCCGGGTGGCGGCGGATCTCCAGGAGGAGGGGCGCCGGGATCGCGCGGTTGAGCACCGTCAGGAGGTCGTCGGACACGTCGTCGACATCAGGCTTGAGGGTGATCTCCAGAACGTCGATCTCCGGGATCGCGTCCGTCGCGGCGAGGCCGACCGTGGTCGGACTGAGCTTGAACGCCCAGATGATCTGAGCGATCTGGTCGACGAAGAGTTCACGGACGCGCGTGGAGACGGCAGCGCGCTCGTAGAACTTCGACTTCGGGATGGGGCGGCCGAAGGCTGCTCGGGGCGGCCACTGCCACAGGGCAGGGATGGATTCGACGGGCTCAACCATCGACAACTGCCAGGAAGGCGATGAGCTCGAAGTCGTCCAGTCCCCGGATCTCCGACGTGAGTGCCGTTGTGGGGCCGGCGGAGAACAGCGAGTCGACGTCCGACTCGGCAGCCTTGCCGATGATCGACTCGATGGCCGTGGTGAGGAGGTCGGAGTAATGGCCCATGCGGGCGCCGTCCTCCGTCGCCGCATTGAAAACGGACGTGACGGCGTCGACCGGCGTCGTGTGTGGACGGCTGCCCGCGCGTGCCAGGTCGAGGAGGCGCTTCACCTCGGTGTGGTCCGCCACCACCTCACCGTCGTCAGACAGGTAGACCAGGTAGTGCGGATGCAGGCGGTTGCCCCGGTTGATGCGCTCGTCCGCCGTCAGGTTGCGCAGCACGAAGATCACGCCCGGTCGTAGCCCTAGATCGAGGCGCGCCGGCACCACCGCGTGCAAGCCCTTCGGGACGCCGTCGAGCGGGCCGTGCTCGTTGACGTACGCGAGAAGGTCCATCCGGAACTCGTTGAGCCCGAGGTCAGTGATTGAGACGCCCGTGCGGACATCCTCGAGCTCGACGACCTCGTCCTGGAGGCGGCGCAGCTGCTCCCGACGAAAGACGGCGTCCGACGCCTCCTGGGTGAGCATGTTGTCGTCGGCCGTTGCAGATAGGTCGGCAATGACCATCCGGTTCTCGACCCGCTCCTTCAGGTTGATGTAGGAGTCGAGCGAAATGTCCGGCCAGAAGTTGACCATCTGGATCTGCGCGTTCGTCGACCCGATCCGGTCGATGCGGCCGAAGCGCTGGATGATCCGGACCGGGTTCCAGTGGATGTCGTAGTTGACGAGGAAGTCGCAATCCTGAAGGTTCTGGCCCTCCGAGATACAGTCCGTGCCGATGAGCACGTCGATCTCCCGGGTGTCGCCCTTCATCACCATGTCGCGGTGCTTGCTGCGCGGTGAGAAGAGGGTCAGGACCTCGGAGAAGTCCAGGCCCTCACGGCCCTTACGGCCAAGCGTGGTGCGAGGATCGCCGGAGCCAGAAACTGCGGCGAAGCTCAGGCGCAGGTCCGCGACGAGTGGGACGAGGTTCCGGTACAGGTAGTCGGCTGTGTCCGCGAAGGCGGTAAAGATGATCGCCTTGCGGTTGCCGGCGTTCAGCGGGCGGTCCTGCTTGGCGCGGAGGCGCTCCGCGAGCGTTTGGAGCTTCGTGTCGTGGTCCGGGGTGATCGGCGCGATCGCCGCGAGGATCAGGTCGAGCACTTGGACGTCGGCGTCGAGGTTCCGCCGCCACGACAGCGTGTCCATGTCCGCGAGGTCGATTTGCACCTTCCGGCCGACGGTCGATGATGTCGGGACGTCCACGTCGTCGTCCTCGCTCACGTCGGCGAAGCCCATACCCAAGTCGGTGACCGTGGTGCCGTGGAGATCAACGGTGCGGATCGCGTCGCCGATCGTCGTCCGCACCTTGCCGAGCGTCAGTCGGAATGCCTCGACCGAGGACTCCAGACGCTTGAGCAGGTTGACCGTCATCAGCCTTTGAATCCCGCGCTCGCGCGACGCCTGGCCGATGTTCGCCATCGAGCCGCCGGCCCGGTTGATACCGGTGTCGCCGCCGTAGCGCTCTTCGTACTTGGCGCGCGCGCTCGCGTGGACGTACTCCATGGGCGTGTAGACCGCGAGGTTCAACGACGCGAGCAGGTCGTACAGCTCCTCGTACGTCGGGGCATCCGGCAGGTCCGTGAGCGCCGGCCGCAACGACTCCGGCTGGAGACGCTGCGGGAACGCCCCGATATCACTCGTGTCGTAGAACGTCTGAATGTGCTTGCGCGAGCGGGCGATCGTCACCGCGTCGAGGATCTCGAAGAAGTCGAAGTCCAGACGGCGCAGGATCTCCGTCGTCGTGCGCTGCTCCGGCGGCAGCTCCGACCACTCGTTGAACGCCTTCTGCGCCTGCCGGAAGATCGCGTCGATCGTACCGGTGATCGGAAGCTTGCTCGCGAGCTGCTCCGACTCGCCCTCGTATGCGAGCTGGAGCTGGCTCTTCAGGTCGTTGAACCGGTTGTTCACCGGCGTCGCCGAGAGCATGAGGACCTTGGTCTTGACGCCCTCGCGGATGACCTTGCGCATGAGGCGCTGGTAACGCGTCTCACGGTCGAGCTGTTCCGCAGCGTTGCGGAAGTTGTGCGACTCGTCGATGACGACCAGGTCGTAGTTGCCCCAGTTGACCCGGGACAGGTCCATACCCAGGCTCTCGCCCCGGTCGCGGCTCAGATCCGTATGCGCGAGGACATCGTAATTCAGGCGGTCCGCGGCGAACAGGTTCGTCGTGTAGTTGCGGGTGTACGTCGTCCAGTTGTCCGCAAGCTTCTTTGGTGCCAGCACCAGGACGGATTTGTTACGCAATTCGTAGTACTTGATGACGGCTAGTGCTGTGAATGTCTTCCCGAGGCCGACGCTGTCGGCGAGGATGCACCCGCTGTACGCCTCGAGCTTGTTAATGATGCCGACAGCAGCATCGTGTTGGAAGTTGTATAGCGACTGCCACACCTGGCTGTCACGATGGCCGACGTCGTCGTTCGGCATCGCGTCCTCGGACATGTCCTCGAGAAACTCAGCAAACACGTTGAAGAGGATCAGGAAGTAGATGCGCGCCGGCGAGTTCTCGGCGAAGGCTTGACGGATATGGTCGTATACGGCCGAAGTGACGTCGTCGACCTGAGCGGGATCGTTCCAGATCGCGTCGAATGTCGCAGCGTACTGGGCTGCTTGTGGCGCCCCGACTTTCATCGTGAGGCTAGAGACGGCGTCGCTTTGCTCGAAGCCTAGGTCGGCCGCGGTAAAACCTTGGAGCGGTGCGTACGCGGGGCTGTCGTCAACCACCGCGAACTGCTGCATCGGGCGGCCGGTGCGATTGGACCGGAACCGGGCCTTCCGGCGGAGCCACTCGGCACATTCACGGGCGATGGCGCGTTGGGTTAGTCGGTTTCGAAGGCGAACCTCGAACTCAGATCCATGCAGAGATGCCTCGCCGAGACCTCGCGGGGGAATGAAGAACTGGCGGCGCTCATGCGCGGTAGAGCCCTCGACTGCCACGTCGGTGAACACCGGAGACGAGAACACAAACTGGAACTCGTCGAGTTTCTCCAGCTCGTCACGGAGAGCCTCGAATGCGAATATCGAAAAGGTTGCGGCGGCGACGCGCAGTCGAGAGCCGGGACGCAATGTGTCCCTCAGGTTGTCTCCGAGCAATTCGTTGACGTTATCGATGATCTGCATGCCGGTTAACCATGTCCCAGGCCGGCCGACAGGCCGCGCTTCGGGAACCACGAATCGATAGGCGTCGCCCCGGCGGGCGGTGCTTGGGGCGCACTCCCACCCGGCGCTCTGACCTCCATCGGCAGGGGGAGCAGTTGATGCTTCGGGTGTAGGTGCGAGGCAGAGTCATTTGAGCACCAAGGCGCGTGCATCTGTACCTCGATCCGTCACCATGCGCATGAGCGTCGCCCACTGTAGCGAGTGTGTCTGACCGGTCGCCGCATGCCGATCGCGTTCGGCGCAGTTTGTCCGGGTGAATCCGCCTCGCGGGCCGGTGAACGCCGCACTGGGGCCGATGCAGGGGGACGAACCACATCGGTCCATCCGTTTCCGGAGGGGAGCCGAGGCCGCTTCGGGGGCTTGGAGCTTGGTCCCGTACTCGACGCCGAGGCGCCCGGGGGCCCGCTGAGCCCGCCTGGACCCGTCCGGGCGCATGGCCGTTCGTAGGCGCCCGCGTCGCCGCGTCGTGTGCCCCGGAATGGTCATGTGCTTGGCCGCATCATCAAACCTCAGTCATGCCGTGTTCTCGTGCTCTGTGCGCGGCGGTGTCAGATCCACCCGCAACCACTCCACGTCCTCCCCGACGTACCGCACCAGGTCGTCCTGCCGCGGCTGCCCGATGATCATCCGATACGCCCCGACGGTCCGCAGCAACCGCCTCCGCTGCTGCTCCTCACGACTCAGCGGCAGCGCGGGCACGTACCTCTCGATGACGGCCCCCCCGGGTCGCGTGCACACCCAGAACGGCTCGATGTCGCACGCGTCGTCACCGCGACCGGCAAGCGCGGCCTCGAAGACACCCACCCACGGGTCGTCCTCCACCCCGAGCGCAGCATCACCGTGGAGCGCGGCAGCGTTCTTCCGCACCGCGTGCCCCTTGTACCGATGGACGCGCCCCTCGCGCTGCTCGAGGTCCACCGGGTTGCCGGGCAGGTTCCAGTGAACGACTGCGTGGCTGTAGGTGTGGAAGTCGAGTCCTTCCTGCCCCACCGACGTCGACGCCAGCACGAACGGCCGGAACGGCGAGTTGAACGCCGCGCGGACGGTCGACTCACGCATCGCCGTCTTGTCGTCGGTCTGCGCGCGACCGAAGCGGGCGGCGAAGTGGGCGCTCATGCGGTGGTCGGTGACGCGGATTTGGCCGTCGGCGACCTGGATGTCGTCGACGGCGTTGGGCGCGGCGCGTGTGGAGAGCGCGTCGACGACGGTCTCGGCCACGACGCGTACGCGCTCGAGAGGCGCCGTGTCCTGCTGGCCCTCCGACTCGACGAGCATGTGGACGTACTCGTCGAGCACGGCCTGCAGGCACCCGTCGGCCGCGTGGTCGAGGACCGTGCGCCAGTACGTGTCGTCCTCCGTCGACCGCAGGAGGGCGATGATCTCCGGCTTGTTGAACAGCGACCGCAGGCCCTGCGCGACATGGAACGCGTGGTCTCGCACCAGCGGGTCGGCCAGCGCGGTCGCGCCACCAGCCACGCGGGACAGCGCCCGCAGGCTCGTCACGCCGGGCCCTGCGATCGCGAGCGACGTGAGGACCTCGACGAGGTCGTCGGGCCGCCGGCCCAGTGCCTGTGACCGGACGTCCTGCGCGAGCCGCACGTGCGTGGCCAGCCGTGACTCATGGTCGTCGTCGTCCGTGCCCCATCCGCTCATCGCCGGACGCAGCGGGGCGTGCTCGTCGCCGCACACCACCTCGTCCAGCAGGAACGGGGCGGCCCAGTACCAGGCCTGGTCGACGCGTTCGCTCGCCACTTCGGCGTCCGGCAGTCGAGCCAGCAGCGCACTCACGCGCCCACCGACCACCTCACGCAACCGCTCCGCCGTCAGTGGCAGCACTCCCTCGGACCGGGCGACCTCCAGCGGGTCTCCGGCACGCGCGAGTGCCAGCGCGGGGTACAGCAGTGCGAGCGCCGGCATCCCCGCCGGTCGCTCACCGGTCACGCGGAACTGCAGCGGGGGCGTGACGGGGCGGTCGTCGTACGTGCGGTCGTCACCGGACGCCTCGACCGTGCGCCGCTCCGCCTCGTAGCTGGTCAGCACCGCGATCGCCTTCGGCACGACCGACCACGCGGAGAAGACGAGGCGCTTCGTGAAGGTCTGCAACGCCGGCTCGGCGTATGCACCGGAAAGCTCGTAGTAGCGGAGTGCGGGCGGCAGCCAGGCTAGGCGCCAGGCGCCGCGGTCCAAGACGTCCGCGAAAAGGCCGCGCAGTTTTGCGTTGCCCGGGTCGACTCGGCGGTACGCACGCACGTCGTCCCACGCCAACAGGCCTGGTGCACCGTCGAGCGCCGCGACCAGGGACGGGTCCTGGCGCTCCGCCGCGGCCTGGAACTTGGTCCGGACCTGGTAGCTGCCGCGCTCCATGAGGTTCAGCGGGTACGGCGACGAGCGCCAGTACTCGAACACGTCACGTCGGTCCGCGGCCCGCGCGACGCCGTCGAACGTCCGCCAGCCCCGCAGGTCGTCAGCCGTGAGCTCGACGCGCGGCAGCTGCTTCTCGACGAGCATGCCGTCCCGGTCGGGCGTGGACGCGAGCCGCTCGGTCCGGCACATGACGCGCCGCAGCTCGTTTTGAACGCGGTCGCGCGCCTCCCGCGCACGCGCGCTGTCACCACCGGACACGAGCGCCTCGCGCATCATGCGCAGTTCACGCTCGACGACCCGCGCGCGCTCCTCACCGGCGAGGAACGTGGTGGTCCGCACGAAGTCGCGGTAGTGGTCGTCGCCCTCGGGCTCGTCGGGCAGCGTGTACATCTTGTACGGCGTCGCCGACAGCAGCAGGACCTTCGCGTCCTGGTGGTCGAAGATCGCGTTCGCCAGTTGCGCGCCCTCGTCATCCGCGCCGTCGAGGAGGTCCTTGAACCGCTGGAACTCGTCGAGGATCACCAGGTCCGGCTCGAGGTGGTCCACCGCGGCACGCGCGACCAGTCGGCGCAGTGTGCCGATCAGGCGGTAGCGGCGGTTGTGCAGAGCGTCGTTCGGTTTGCCGCGCAGGTAGTTGAAGCCCTGGACGCACTCCTCGATCTCGGTCCGCAGTGGGCCGCCCTCAGGGCCGGTGGCTGTGGCAACCGTCTCGCCGAACGCGTGGCAGAACTCCGCGTCGAGTGTCGAACGGTCGAACCAGTCGAGCTCCGACTCGAAGTTCTCGAGCTGCATGCCACCTTGGAAGAACCGCTTCCACCGTCGCGGTCGCAGCGCGTCGGTTCCCCACGCCTCCGCGAGCATCCAGTACAGGAGCACGCGCTCCTCGGCCTTGCCGCCCGAGTACCCGACCTTGAAGGACGTCCCGGGTGTGAAAGACACGAAGTTGACGTCCTGCCCGCGCAGGTCGCGGATCACCTTCGGCAGGAGCGTCAGCCGGTCCGCGTGGCGCATCTCGGCAGCGTTGACGACGTTGAGGCGGCTGAGGTTCTGCCGCGCGATCTGCGCGTTCGAGCAGATGTACACGATGTCGACACGCTTGCCCGCAGTGCGGACGTGCTCGACCGTCCGTGCGATGACGCCTCGCGCGACCATCGTCTTGCCGAGCCCGACCTCGTCCGCGACGAGGAACCGCTTGACCCGGTCGTCGTCCAGCCACAGCCGCCTGAACACGTGATCGACCGTGTCCCGCTGGAAGTCCTTGAGGCTCGCGAGGATCTGCTCGGTCTCGGGTGTCATCGTCGGGCCTCCCGGTGGACCTGCCAGACCGCGTCCCACAGGGTGTCGAAGTCGTCGGGCACCAGCTCGTGCCCGTTGGGCATCGCCCGCAGGTCCTCGACGAGGCTCGCGACACGAGCCAGCGCGTCGTCGTCGCGGCCGATCGCACGGATGAGCGGTTCGAGCAGCGCGACGTCCTGACGCGTGCCCCGCGACTCAGGGTGGAACCCTTCCTCGC
Organism: Cellulomonas wangsupingiae; assembly: GCF_024508275.1. Taxonomy (NCBI): domain Bacteria; kingdom Bacillati; phylum Actinomycetota; class Actinomycetes; order Micrococcales; family Cellulomonadaceae; genus Cellulomonas; species Cellulomonas wangsupingiae. The sequence continues at coordinate 3,796,134 of NZ_CP101989.1, read as the reverse complement.
CGCTGCCGGCGATCTCGGCGAGCAGCGCGTCGTAGGACGGGTCGCCGAGCAGGAACAGCAGGTACCGCAGGACGTCCTGCTTGCTGCGCAGGACGTCGAAGATCGCGTCGTGCCGACGAGAGTCGACGTCGCCCCTGAGGTCGCCCATCAGCACGCAGCGACGCGTGACGCGGGCGTCGCCGTCGCCCGCGGTCGTCTCGACCACAAGGAAGGGCGTGACGTTCAGGTGCGCGAGCGTCCACGTCGTCGTCGGTGCCAGCGGTTGGGCGTGCCCGTCGGGCAGCGAGACGGGCCAGATGCGGGTCATGCCGGGAACGAACGGCGGGATCTCCACCGAGACGGACAGCTGCGCGCGATCGTCGTCGAGGCGGGCCACGTGGGTGACGGGGAGGTTCGACGCGAGGAACCGGTGGAACCGTTCGAGCGTGTACGACGTCTCGATCGCCGGGTCGTCGACGCCCGCAGTCGTCGCCGGGTGGTAGTCCTGGAGCAGAGCGGACAGCCCCGGCACACCGGGGGAGCCGTCGAGCACGCTCGCGACACCGCACGCCGCGGTCGGGCCGGTGAGCTTCGCCCCGAACTCGACGCTGCGTCCCCACGGCGCGCCCGTCAGGTTGGCGCTACCCGTCACGGTCATGGAGGTGCCGTCGGGAAGGTCGACGACGAACGTCTTCGCGTGCAGGCCGGCGGTCCCGCTCTCGAACTCCGACCGGGCCGGCTGGCTCTCCGCGACGTCGCCGTCCGGTTCCACCTCCACGAGGCGCTGCAGGACGTCGACCTTCCACCCCGTCAGTGCGTCGGAGCCCAGGAGGTCGAGCGACTCGGCTCGGGAGACGAGCGTGCGCTCGTCCGCCACGTGTCCCAGCGCCCGTACCGCTTGTCGCGTCAGGAAGGGGCTGATCGCCAGCACGCGGTACGCCCTCTCCGGGAACGGCCAGACGTCCGCGCCGTCGAGGCCGATGGGCAGCAGCGCACCGCCGGTGAACGGGGTCGGCGCAGCCAGTCGCACGGTGGCGAGGGTCGAGGCGAGGTCGTCCACCTGCCGGGTGCGGTCTGCCGGGAGGCCGCGCAACGCCCGGGCAGGGAGGCCGCGGACGAAGTCGGCGGCGGGTGCCGCGTCGATCGCTCCGTCGGACGCCTCGTTGAGCACCAGGGCCGTGTCCCAGGAGCGGTCGAACGTCATGTTGCGCGACAGGATCACCACGCGGTGCGACACGGCGCCGCCCGGACCGGCGAAGCGCAACGCCCAGAGCTTGGGATGGAAGATCGCGTCCTCCGCGGGCGCGGTCACCTCGACGACGCTGTCCTCGACGAACGTCAGGATGCTCCGGTAGCGCGACGGCACGTGGATGCCACCGGCCTGGCAGAACACCGTCGTGTGCTCGGTGTGGCGGCGGACCGCCTCCAGCAGGCGGATCGGGTCGACGCGTGACACGTCACCCTCGACCTGCTCCGACACAGCGAACGACAGCGGTGCCAGCAGCAGCGCCGTGAGGTCCAAGGAGTACGTGGTGCCGACGACGACGTCGACGCGGTGACCCGCCGGGGGGCGCAGCGCGTCCGTCAGCAGGACGCGGGACTCGGGGACGAGCGTCATGCGGCACCTCTCGCGGCGTAGAGGTCGCCGAGGTGCCCGCGCGCGACGGACCAGTTGAAGTCGAGACGGCCCAGGCCGCTCGCGCCGCTCCAGCTATCCAGCGCCGACTGGTTGACGAGGCGGGCCCGGCCGCCCTTGATCTGGCGCTCCCGGGTCGTCACGAGCCCCGCGGCCTTCGCGCTGGTCGCGACTTCTGGGTCCGAGGCGACGAGATCGATCCACTGGTCGACGAACGTCCGCGTCAAGGGCCGGATCCGGGCGTTGCTTCTCGTCACGGTCGTCCACCACGCGGCACGGTCCCAGCCGTCGAGCGCGTTCGACGACTGCAGCTCACTACGCCATTCCGCGAGGTCGGCCTCGAACTCTGCGACTGGCTCATCCATGTGCCGCTGCCGCGCGAGGAGCAGGTTGTAGACCAGGACCGCGCCGTGGATCACTGTGTGGAACCGGCGAGCATGGTCCACCGTCTCGGCGAGCTGTGCCGGTGCTTCGCCGAGCGTGGTCAGCTCCCACGCGTAGTCAGGGAGGCGGGCCGGCTGGTGGTGGACGAGCCATGCCAACAACGAGCCTGCGGTGGCGCGCGCGATGGTGTCCGAGAGGTATTCCTCCTCCTCGGCCGTGAGATCGAACGTCGCGCGCGTCAGCAGGCCCTCCGGCGGCGGCGGGAGGTGAGGGTCGAGACCGCTGCTGGGTGGCGTCTCACGCGTCTCGGGGTCGTCGCTCACCGCCGTTCGGGCGGCCAGCCGAGCGAGGTCATGACGACGCCGGAGGTATCCCTCGATGGTGACGTCCCGCTGGCGGATGCCCCACGCGCCGAGCGCCGACCAGTACACGCTGCTGGGCATGCGCTTGAGCGTCTGCCGGGCACGGTTGCCGATCACACCTGGCTTCTCCCCGCCCGCCAGGAGGCTGCCGATGAGGCGGATCTCCAGCTGCCGTAGCGCAGCACCGGTGTCCGGCGATGACGACCGCGCTCCGGCCTCCTGCAACAGCCAGGGCACGAACAGCGCGTAACGCAGCCGCGTGTGCAGCACCGAGGTGCCAGGGAACAGCGCGTGCGAGAGTGCGTCGCGGATCGCCCCGGTGCCGAGCTCGTCGACCGTCCCGTCGTCCGAGAAGAGGTCGACCACCTCGAGCATCTGACGACGTTGCTCTGTGTCGGCGTCCAGCCAGCCGAAGGACGAGGGCATGGGGTGAATCGTGGCGTGACGGGGACGATCTGTGGGGTGAGAAAGGGGTGAAGTCCTCTCGCGGATGGCAGCGTCCCGTCGGTCGTGCGACAGGCCGTGGGCCTCGACGTCGACACCCTCTACGGCCAGCTGCTACGGCGCGCCGATGTGGGGGCGGACGGCGTTGTCTATGGCGTCGTCGTTCCTGTCGAGGCGCGTGCTGCGGCGCTACGAGTCCCGGAGGCGACGCGGCGAGCCCTGCGCGTCACCGTGTACGTCGTGGACGACCTTGGCCATGTCGAGGTGGTCGAACCCGGCCTCGTCGACTGAGGGGGCGGGCTTCCTCCGTCACATCTGCCGGTGCAGGTGCGCCAGCACCCGATCGGCGAACTGTGGGCAGTCCGCCGAACGCAGCGATGCCGTCAGGTCGGCTTCGCCGCGGCGCCTGACCCAGTAGGCGCACATCTGACTGACGACAGTCGCGACGAGCTCGGGCGATGAGTCGTCGACGAGGACGAGGAAGTCGTCCGGGTGCATGACCTCGTAGGGCGAGGTGTTCTCGTCCCATGTGAAGTCGGCGCCGTTGCACGTGATGAGCACGTCCGCGCGGCACGCCATCGCGGCAGCGTGGACGTGCGCGTCGCCGGCGTCGCGCCCGCGGTACGTCGCATCGACGTCGAACCGCTCGACTCGACCCGCTTCGAACGTGCCCGCGAGCTGGTCGCGGATGCCCGTGATGCGATCGCCCGGCCAGCTCGGGTTCTTCTTGCGCAGGTGGTAGATCAGCTCCGCCAGCACGTCCTCGGTCCAGTGGGCGACGAACGGAGGAGACTCGGGAACCGTGTAGAGCATGCCGAGCCAGTCGCGCAGCGTCCGTGAGAACCACACGTTGGCGTCGACGAAGGCGCTGTACGGTCCGGTCCCCTGCATGCCCGGACACTAGCGATCGACGCCCACGACGAGCGCGAGGTGCGGCCCGTGTCGGGCGGCACCTCGCGCCGTCAATCCTCGTCGTCTTCGAGCTCGAGCAGCGCAGCAAACGCGGCACGCTCGCGTTCGCGCCGCGCACGCTTCGCCGTCAGCACGTCCTCGGTCCGGAGGCGGGTGTGGGTCCCGACCTTGTGCGCGGGGATCGTTCCGTCCTTGACCATCTTCATGAGCGTGGGTCGGGAGATTCCGAGCATCGCGGCCGCGGTGGACGTCGTCACTTCTTGCGGCGTGGTCGTGACCGTCACTGTGGAACCGGATGCGACCGCGCGCAGCACCTCCTGGAGGAGGACGCCGAGGTCGCGTGGAAGCGGCTCGGCTGCTGCGTCGGTCCGTGCGACCGAGAGGAAGCCCTCCGGGCCCTCGAGGGACTCCAGGACGTTCTCGGCGAGCTTGGAGTCGTGGTCGTCGATGAGCAGGTCGCGTCGTGCGGCAACAGGCGTCGCCATGATGTCTCCCTCGGCAGTGGGGCTCTGCGGCGTGCCAACTCCGCCGGCTCCCCGTCACGCAGCGTGACAGTCGTAACTGTAAGCCGCTTTCAGATGTAACCGCAACGTCTAGACGTGTGATGTGGAGAGAGCCCTCGTTCCGGCTCTCGGCACCTACACCTGGGCTGGCTCCCGGTGCCGGAACTTGGAGTACCGCCACGCCATCGCCTCGACGTGCGGGTACGGCGCTCCCGGGCGGAGCCGGAGCGTCGTCAGCCGAAGGTCAGCGGGTTGCAAGCGGGGGTCGAGCTCGATCGTTCCGTTCGCCGGGTTGAGCGCCCACAGTCCTGCGTCGAATGCACGGTGCAGGGTCGCTGTCAGGAGGATCCCGTTGCGCTCGTCATCGGGGCCACCGTCTGCCACCGGGATGACGTGCGCCGCGTCGAGCACTTCCTTCACGGGCACTCCGCTGATCGCGCAGCGCGCCTCGTAGCGGTGGAGAACGCGGTAGGTGAAGTGGGCATCCCGCTCGGCTTTGTTCGTCGTCACGGTCGTGCGGCGCCGTTGGGTGTGGCGAGCGAACGGTCGTTGGGGATCCGGCTCGACCACGAGTGGCGGAGGTGGCTGCGGGGCAAACTCGAAGAGAAAGCTCTGAGCGGGGTCGTCGGAGGCCGTCACCCAGGCGAGGCGGACCCGACGGAGCGTCCCAACGTTCTCAATGACGAACAGCGGCATCGGCGCCGCGAGTAGTGCCGTTACGGCGTTGATCTCTGCGCGGTCGCGTCCTGCGGCGCGGCGGGTCATCGGGAAGCTGTAGATCATCCGCTCGACGCCGGACTGGTCGGAGTAGTGCCGACCTGTCGACAGGACGCTGACGGCAAGTCCGGTGGGCGCGAGGATCCGGGTGCGCGCCTTGTCGACGTAGATGCCCTGACCGCCGCCGTACACCCCACGGGCGCGTAGCCACTGGGGCGGCACAAGCCCGTCGTGCTTCTGGACCTCGTCCCAGACGCTCATGCGCCACACCAGCTCGTCGCCCGTCGACCATGCGCGAAGGGAGAGCACGCGGAACCCCGCTGCCTCGAGCAGCGGACGACGAGTGCTCGTGCGGAAGGGGCGCTCGCTGGCTGACGTCGCGGCCTCCAAAGCCGCTTCGAGTGCGTCGGCGTCGTACCGGCGACCGCGCGCAACCACCACGTGGTCGCCGAGGGTCGGGGTGCTCCTCGCGTCGTACTCATCGAGGATGTGGTCGAGGAGGTCGGCTAGCACTGGACCGTGCCCCCCGGGCGCAGCTGCACAGCAAGACTCACGACGTGGAGCTCATCAGGTTCATCCTGCACAAGCAATGACCACCGAGGATCTTCATCCGCCTGCGGCGGCATCCGTGCCTCCGGCTGCCGAGCGCGGTCTGCGGTGATACCCGGCGCGATGATCCGCCGTGAGTTAGGAGATACCCATGACCGTCGCCCCCCTCGGCTCCGCCGTGGGCGACGCCCTCGGCGCCGGCTACGAGTTCGGCCCCCCGCTGACCGACGGCCAGCCCGTCCACATGGCCGGCGGTTGGGCGTTCGGATGGGAGCCGGGGGAGTGGACCGACGACACGTCGATGGCCGTCCCGATCGCGCAGGTGCTCGCGGACGGCGGCTCGCTGGAGGACCTGGCGTCGCTCGACCGCATCGTCGCCGCATGGGCCGGCTGGGCGGAGACCGCGACAGACGTCGGCGCGCAGACCAGCGCCCTGCTCGACGCGCTCGCGGAGCTCGTCGTGCGGGCGGTCGACGCTCAGGCGCGCTGAGGCAGCCGCGCCACCCCTCACCCCGGGTTCAGCTGCGCGAACAACGCCTCGAGCTCCGTCCGCAGCGCCGCGACCCGCGCCTCCTCCGCCGCGACCTCCCCGGCGCTCACCTGCAGCGCGGCGGACCGGGCCGCGAGCTCCGCCTCGTCCCGGGCGAGCAGGGCGCGTGCGTCGGCGATCAGCTCGGCAGCCGGCGCCTCCGGCAGCGGGGTGCCGTCGCGCCAGGTCCACGAGAGCAGCGAGCGGGCGCGCTCGGAGGCGGACAGCCCGGCGAGGCGGGCCTCCTCCTCCTCGATCGTCGTGCGGTACTGCGCGAGGGCCGCCGTGTCGGCCTCGAACTGGGCGGTCGCCAGCTGCTGGTCGTAACGCCGTTGGTTGAGCGCCTCGTGCGCGGCGGTGACCTCCGCCGACATGGTGTCGATCTGCTGCTCGAACGCGGTGTGGACGGCCACCAGCGCCTCGCGGTCCGCGATGAACCGGGCGTACATCGCCTCGAGCGCCGGGTCGAACCCGCCCGGCTGCCACACCTGGCTGCCGAGGTACGCGAACAGCTCCGTCGGCCGGTTCTCCGGGTACGTCCCCACCGAGCCGGCAAGCTGGGTGTGCAGGTCGTCGGCGGGGTCGATGCCCGCGACGACGGCCTCGAGCAGGGGACCGGCGGCGGTCCGCTCGTCCGGGGTGAGCTCGTTCCACGCGGCGTGCAGCAGCTCGTGCGCGGCCGTCTCGACGACGAACCCGTGCAGCCGCGGATCCGCCGGTTGGTAGATGACGATGCGCCCGCCGGTCTCCAGCCCACCGGCGGTGCTGTGGTAGCAGCCGACGGCTCCGCCCGTCTGGCCGACGGCGCCGTCGCCCCGGTCGCACCTGCCGGCGAACTCCGCGGCGCCCAGCAGCTCCGGCTCGGACATGTACAGCAGGTCCCGGCCCTCGTCGGTGAGGAACATCTCGGCGGCCAGCGCGGCGACCTCGGGCGTAGGGTCGGGGACGCGTCCGGCGATGATGCCGTCCAGCACCGGCGCGTCGACCTCGCGCAGCAGCCCCGGCAGCACCGCGGTGCTCACCCACCACCCGAGCGCGGCGACGACCGCGACCACGCCCAGCCGGCTCAGCAGGCTGCGCCGGCGCCGCGGCGGCGGGGGAGGTTCGGTCTCGTACCCTCGCCATCCCTGCGGGTCAGCCGCCTGCCCCGCCGCCTGGTCGGCGACCCACTGCGGGACGCGTCCCGTGGGGGAGCGGGGCAGGTCGTCGCTGGGCATGCTCATAGGGTCACAGATCGGCAGCGCGGGCGGGCAGCGGGAGGGATGTCGATCGCCCGGCCCGGCGGGATCGCCGGTCGTGCCCGCCGCGCCTCACACCAGCTCCGGCGGTATCCGTGAGGCGTCCGCGGCGGTGTTCCGTGACTCCTCCAGCTCGATGGCCAGGGCGTCGACCTGCGCGACGCGCGCCGGCAGCATGCCGCCGTCGGGGCGTCGTGCGGGGACGAGCACGAGCCGCACCGCCCCGGTCGTCACGAGCGCGACGGCGGGGTTGCCCGCCGACGCCGCACGTCCGATGGTCCGGCCGATCGTCGCCACCTGCGTCCACGGCAGTGTCGTCAGCGCGACGCGACCTCGCCACAGCTCGACGCCGGACGGCGACCACGCGAGCGTGAGCCGCGTGCCGCCCGGCATCCTGCCGGCCGTCACGCCGAGGTCCGCGAGGGCCGACGCCAGGTGCTCGTCCGCCCACACCGCGTGCGTGCGCCGCCCGGGCCGTGCCGACGCGGCCTCGCGCCGCGCGCGGTCGTCACGGCGCGCCTTCCACCAGAACCACCCGACGGGGCCCCCGACGACGACGACGAGCGCGAGCAGCGACCACACGGGCTCCGGGGACTTCGCGATCCAGTACCCGGCGAGGACGACCAGGGTGAGCACACCGACCGTCGTCAGGGCGGCACGCGCGGACTGCCAGGTCACGGTCTCTCCAGGGATCGTGCGGCGTGGCCAGGACGGGGCCGACGATACGACGAGGCCCGTCCGCCCGGGAAGGTGGAAGCCCGCGTCCTCGGCAGTTCACCCGCTCGTCGGGGTGGGTGTCCCGTCCTGCGCCGCCTGCCGAGCCTCACGCAGCAACGCGACCAGCCCCGCGACCTGCGCGGCGCTCGCGGGCAGCATGCCGCCGTCGGGTCGCCGCGTCGGTACCACGACGAGCCGCACCGGCTCGGGCGTGACCAGCTCGACGGCTGGGTTGCCGGTCGACGCCGCACGCCCGGTGGTCGGGGTGATCGTCCACACCTGCGCCCACGGCAGGCTCAACAGCACGGCCTCGCCGCGCCACAGCTCGACGCCCGACGCCGACCACGCGAACGTCAGCCGCGTGCCGCCTCGCACCTTGCGGTCCGGCGCACCCAGCTGTGCGAGCGACGCCCCGAGCGTCTCCTCCGCCCACACTGCGTGCGTGTGCCACCCGGGCCGTGCGGCGACGGTGCGTCGCCGCTTCCCGTCGTCGCGTCGGGACCACCACCACACCCCCGCCGCGATGGCGGCGACGAGCACGACGGCGACGAGCGCCGAGGGCCACCACGACCCCTCGGACGACACGGCCCGGCGCCACGACAGGGCCACGAGGACGAGCACGCCCACGATCTGCAGGGTGCGGCTGGTCGACTGCCGGTTCACATGTCCTCCTGGGCGGTGCGGGGCGTGGCGGGCTCGAGCACGCGGACCGACGACACGACGGTGTCGAACAGTCCGAGGAGCTCGTCGCGCAGGTCGACGAGCGGGCTGGAGAAGACGAGGTAGACGAGCTGGGCGCCGGGCGTCGGCTCGACCCAGTAGTCGGCGACGAGGGCGGGGACCTCGCGGTCACCCGTGAGGCCGGACGACGCACCGGTCGGCGGCCGCACCCGCCGGAGAACGGTCCCGGCCGGCCCCTCACCGAGGTCGAGCGTGTGCCCGGGTTCGTCGCTCGCGAGCACGCTGGTCATGGCGGCACGCCCCCGGGCGCCGAGGCTTCCCGGCACCCGATACACCGTGAGCGACGCGGGGACGGGCGGGGCGCCGCCGGTGCCCGCGGCCAGCGCCATGAGCACACCGCCCGCGCGGGCGGCCCGTTCGGTGCTCCACAGCAGCTCCTGCCGCATGGCGGCCTGCAACGGCGCGAGGTCCGGCACCCCGCCCAGCCGGCGCGCGACCAGCTCCTCGACGCAGGCGGTGCGCGCTGCGTCGTCCTCGAGGTCGAGGACGGCCCAGTCGTCGGGGAGGAGGACGGTGACTGTCCCGTCGCCGATCCCGCTCATGGCGACTCCAAGGTGACCTCGACGGCGTTCGCGATGTCCGTCGACATGTCGGCGAGCTGGTCGAAGTGGGCGATCGAGTCTGACGAGATGTGGCAGGCGACCGTTCGGTCGGTGCCTGGCGGGAGGATGAACCAGGTCCACTCCCGGTTGACCTGCCGCCGGAATCTCGGAGTGGTGTCGACGATGCGCAGCACCGCCTCTCCGGCGAGGACTCGGGACGGAAGAGCCGCAACATCGAGCAGACGCGTGCCCCGGGAGCGACCCACCTCGTTTCGAACGAAGGTCAGGAGGGTCTCGAGGTCCATCCGGCCCGACTCCGGGGCGTAGGCGATGCGGAGCGTCGCTGTTGCCAACGGCCTTCGGTACCCGGGGACTGGCGCCCAGATGCCGGCGAAGGTCGTGCCGGGGAATTCCTTGTCGATGGCGGAGTCGAAGGCTCGCACGGCCGCCACCACGGCTTCGGTCGTCGAGGTGTCATCTCCGAGCGCAGCCGCATTGGCTGCCGCCTGTGCGAGGTCGCCGTGAGTCCAGTGGATCCAGTCCTCTGGGAGTCCCCAGGCAACGGTCGAGATCCTGCGTGGTTCCATGTCCGGCGCTCCCTGCAGGTGTCGATCAGGCGTCATAGGTCGAGCCCGTCAGCGGGCGCGGGCGGAGGTGAGGAGGCCCGGTCGACGGCAGCTCGGCTCGTCGCAGTCAGTGCCATCGACGCGTCCCCGACGTAGAGCACGGTCGCGCCTCCTTCGAGGACCGTTCCGCGCACGGTGGGCCCGACGAGCGTCAGGAAAGCGACCGGCCGGAACGGGAACGCATCCCACAGCTGCGATCGGAGAACGTTGTTCTGCGCGACGAGGTCGCCGTGTCCCGCCAGCGCGAGCACCCGGTCCATGCCACGGGCCGACCTGACCTGTGCCCACGCCGTACTGATTCGACTGGCGATGTTGCCGGCGGCGAGAGTGTGCACCGAGGTTTCCGCGAGCGGAGCGGATGCCGGTTCACGTGAGAGAACTCTGAAGGCTCGGCTGACTGCTGATTGCGCCGCCTGCGACGTCGCGGCGCGCGCTGACGCGTCGAACGCGTCCACCGCCCGGGCGAGAACCCGCCCCGCCCCGAACGACGCGAGCCCCACCACCCCCATGGCGACGTTGAACCAGTCCTCTCCGTCGCCGCTCTTCAGGGCCAGCGCGAGGTCCGCGACGAGCGTCACGGTGCCCGCGACCACGGCCGCCGCCATGATGACCTGGCCGACGACGGGTACCCAGCCGAGCAGCAGCGAGGCGACGCCGAGGCCGGCGCTGATGTTCCCCGCCCACGTCGACACGGTCTGCGCGACGTCCGCACCCCAGTCCTCCCACCACCCGTCGTGGAGGGTGTCGTCCATGCCGGTGTCGAGCTCGTCCATGGCACGCGCGGCGGCGGCGTCACGGCGTTCGACGGCTTCGTCGAGGGCGAGCCGGGCGCGCGTGAGGTCGATCTCGGCGTCGGAGCGTTCCGTGCGGGCGGTGGTCAGGGCGCGCTGCTGGGTCGTGGTGTCCTCGCCGAGGTCGGTGGCGTCCTCGAGCAGGGTCCGCGAGCGGCGGACGGCGTCCTCGGCGAGGTCCAGGGAGTGCTGTGCGGACCGGGCGGTGTGCAGGGCGTCGAGGGACTGGGTCTGGGCGAGGTCGAGCTGGATCGAGTACCGCACCAGGGCGTCGCCCGCGGCGTCATACCTGGCGTGCGCCCGGCGGATGCGGTCGGCGACGGCGTGGGTGCGGTCGCGGATCGCGTCGACCGCTTCGGAGACTGCGTCCTGGGCGTCGACCAATGCGCGCAGGACCCGCTCGGCGTCGCCGATGGCGGTGGCGACCTGGCGGTAGTGGTCGCCAACGGAGCGGACGACCGCCGGGTCGCCGGGGACGGGGTCGCTGGATGCCAATGGGTACCAGGAGTACGGCCTGCTCACACGTCACCGCGCAGTGCTGCGGCGAACTCCGTGTCGATGCGCTCGAAGTTGTCGCCGATGCCGGTGCACGCGTCGGCGAGGCGGGCGATCTCCTCGAGCATCTCGGCACGGTGGCCGTCCCAACCGTGTGCGAAGTCCCGGACCTTGGCGGCCAGGCCCGGGTGCCCGACGGCCTCGGCGACGCCGTCGCTGGTCGCGTTGGCGTCCTCGAACTCGCGCGCCACGGTGCGCAGGTCGGTGCCGACGGCGATCAGCTCGTCGGTGCTCAGCCGCAGGTGCCCCATGGCCGGGGAACGTATCGGAAGAATCCGGACGCGCGGGGGCGTCGTCCACAGGTCCGAGGTGCCGCGGCTGGTGCTCGGCGATCAGCGCGACGTGGGGTAGCCGCGTGCGCACGGAGATCCGGCGCCGCCCGTGGCAAGGCGCGTCAGCAGTCTCGTCCCGTGGTGACGACGCTCACGGGCGCTGCCATGCCCGCCTGCCGGCCCGCTATCCACCGATCAGCGCCTATGGATGGATAACGCGCTGGCGAGCCCATCCCTCCCAAGGACGCGGGTGAGCCGGGGCGCACGTGGGTGCCGTGGCCGGCGGCGGCCGGGTCTCAGCAGTCCGGTGGCTTGGGCTTGTCGGTGCAGAGGTCGGAGACGAGGCGGCTGGTGCGTTCTTCGATGGTGAAGGGGTTGGTGGTGGCGGTGGTGGTGGCGGTGCCGTTGATGTCGCGCCAGGTGGGGTTGCCGTCGATCTGGTAGCGGCCGGTCCATTCGGCGGTGAGGGTGATGGCGGAGGTGCCGGGTTGTTCGTACTCGTGGAAGACGTCGTGGTCGGGGTAGGTGTGGCCGGGGGAGGTGGTGGTCAGGGTGTGGCCGTCGCCGTAGTCGTAGGTCCAGCGGGTGGGGGTGGCTTCGACGGTGATGCCGTAGCCGAGCAGGTCGGTGCGCAGGGTGATGGGTGCGGGGTCGGTGTAGGTGATGGTCTCGATGTTGATCAGGACCCACCCGCGGTCCGGTTGCATGGTCAGGGTCGGGGCGGGCAGGGGCAGGCGGCGGAAGTCCGCCTCGGTCAGCACGGGGAGCAGGTCGACGCCGCAACCGCCGGGGTCGATGTTGGTCCACTCGCTCCAGGCGGAGGCGGGGGTCGCGCGTTCGCGTCGCCACATCGGCATGACGACGGTGTCACCCTCCTCGCACTGCACGGGCGCCTGGGCCAGGTCCGCGCCGGTGGCGCAGGTGCCGTCGGCGAAGCCCATGACCCATGTCGCCGCGGCCTCGCGGCAGTACGGGGCGCGCTCGTACTCGACGAGTCGCTCCTCAGGCGGAAGTGCGCGCACGCGCTGGACGTCGCGTTCCCGGAGCCACGACAGGGCTTCGAATGCCTGAGTGTCGTCACTGACGCGGGCCTTGTTCCCCCGCTCCGGGGGTGCCGCCGACGCCTGCGGCGCCATGACGACGACGCCGATCACGAGAGCAACCGTGCCGCGCATCACGAGATGCTGCTGACGTCGACCGCGTCGACGGACCAGTCCGCGCCGGTCCACCGCATCGCGACCAGGCCGGTGAACCGGCCGCCTTCCGATGCCGCGACCGCCGCTCCGGATCCGTCCAGCTCTTGTGACGGGGCTTCGCTGAAGTGGACGAACACCGAGAAGAGCGCGCCGGCCTCGACCTCGTCGCTCTGTGCGTCGGTGATCTCGATGGCACCGCCCGTGACGCGGTGCCCGGCATCGGTCAGACGAGAGACATCGTCGCGCGTCTTGGAGCAGTAGATGCACGTCGGCGCGGCGAGCCTGTCCCACTCGGCGAGGTCGCCGGTCCAGTAGACGTACGGGTAGAGCTGGAGGAAGTACGTCGCGGTGTCCTGCGCACTGCCCGCGGTGGGTGAAGCTGCGTCACTGGGCGGTGATGGCGCCACGATCGCGTCTAGTGTCGTCGTCGACGCCGAGGGAGTCGGAGACGACGACGCGCCGGTCGCGGCGTTCGACTTCGTCGCCCCCGCCTCGGCGGGATCGGACCCGCCGGTGCACCCGGCAGCGAGCATCCCGATCAGCACCACCGCTGCAGCCGCGGACCACCTGCTTTGAGTGCGTACGCGCATGCCGGGAACCTACCGGTTCGTCCCATCCGTGGAGCAGCTCACAGCCACCCTGTGGACGACCCGGTCACCCCCCCACCCGCACCAGCCCTGTCTCGTACGCCACCACCACGGCCTGCACGCGGTCCCGCACCCCGAGCTTGGCGAGGATCCGCCCGACATGCGTCTTCACGGTCGCCTCGGACAGGAAAAGCCGGTCGGCGATCTCCGCGTTCGACAGCCCTTCGGCGACCTCGCGCAGCACCTCCACCTCGCGCGGGGTGAGCGCGGCGAGGCGGGGGTGCGGGGCCCCGGGATCGACGGCCTCGCCGGCCGCCGGCAGGTGCTCGGCGAACAGCTCGAGCATGCGCCGCGTGATCCGCGCGGACACCACCGCCTCGCCGGACGCGACGGTCCGCACGGCGGCGGCCAGCTCGGCGGGCGCCGCGTCCTTCAGCAGGAACCCGCTGGCCCCGGCGCGCAGCGCCGCGAACGCGTACTCGTCGAGGTCGAAGGTCGTGAGCACCAGGACGCGCACGTCGGGCTGCGCCTCGACGATGCGCGCGGTGGCGTCGATGCCGTTGACGCCGGGCATGCGCACGTCCATCAGCACCACGTCGGGACGCAGCGCGGCGGCCTGCTCGATCGCGGACTGCCCGTCCTGGGCCTCGCCGACGACCTCGAGGTCGTCGGCGCTCTCGATGAGCATGCGGAAGCCCATGCGGATGAGCGCCTGGTCGTCGACCAGCAGGACGCGGGTCATGCCTCTCCTTCGGTCGTCGGTGCAGCGGCGTGCGCCGCGGTGCCTGCCATGACGTCGGCGGGCTGCGGCAGCACCGCCCGCACGCGCCAGCCGGGCCCGTGCGGCCCGGCCTCGAGGGTCCCGCCGAACGCGGCGGCCCGCCCCGTCATCCCGACGACGCCCCGCCCGGACCCGGGGGAGGGAGCGACCTCGGTGCCCGGGCCGTGGTCGGTGACGACGACCTCGACCGCGTCGTCGCGCCGCCGCACGGCCACCTCGACGCCGGCGGTGCCGGGCGCGTGCCGCAGCGTGTTCGTCAGGGACTCCTGCACGATGCGGTAGACCGCGAGCTGCAGGGTCGCGTCGAGCGCGTCGAGCCCCGCGACGGCCAGGCCCGTGGTGCGCACCGGCAGGCCCGCGGTGCGGAAGCGGTCGACGAGGCGCGCGAGGTCCTCGACGCCGGGCTGCGGGGCCATCGGCACGGCGCCCGACGACGCGTCCTCGCCCGACGCGTCCTCAGCCGCAGGGCCCTGCGCCGCGTCCTGACGCCCGTCCCGGCCCGCGTCAGGCCCCGCGTGCAGCACCCCCAGGATCCGCCGCACGTCCTCCAGCGCCCCCCGTCCGGTGTCGACGAGCTCGTCGAGCGCGCGGCGCGCCTGGTCGGGTGACCGGTCGAGCGCCGCGGCGGCGCCCCCGCCCAGCGCGACCATCACGGTGATGGAGTGCGCGATGACGTCGTGCATCTCCCGGGCGACGCGGGCGCGCTCGGTGGCGTCGGTGACGCGGGCCCGCTGCTCCTCCTCGGCGGCGCGCGCGGCGGCGGCCTCGGCGAGCGCGGCGGTCCGCAGCCGGGCGGTGCGCACGAGCGTGCCGAACGCGATGCCGAGCAGCGCGAGCACCACGACGGGCAGGACGGTGACGACCCATGACGGCGGCAGCGCCTCGCCCAGCAGGCCGGGCAGGTGGAAGCGGCTGACGGGGTCCGTCTCGTCGGGGCCGTCGCCCGCCGCGAGGGCCCCGACGAGCGCGACGCGCGGTGCGACGCGTGCGGCGACGAGGACGGGGACGACGACGGCGGTGGCGACGGCCCACGTCGTGCGGGGGGTCCGCGCGACGGCGACGGCGAACAGCGTGGCCGCGATCGCGAGCTCGTACCCGTTGGCGGCCCCGGCGACGACGAGCGTCACGATCGCGAGCGCCCCGGTCAGGCCCGCGACGAGCACCGGACGGCGGTGCCGCGCGAGCAGGACGGCCGCACCGACGAACGTCAGGAGCACCGAGCCGACAGCCATCGCGTCGGCCTGCTGCTGCCCGACGTACCGGCTGAGCACGTACATCGACTCGGCGCCCACGGCGAAGACGACACCCCACGTCAGGAACACCCCGACCAGCGCGATCGTGCCCAGCACCCGCAGCCACGCGCGCGCGGGTGCGATGCGGTGCACGAAGCGGTCGGCGAGCCGCGTGACCAGGCGCCCGCGACGGGCGGGCACGGTGGCCCGCCCGTCGTGCGTCGTGTCGCTCATCTGCGCATCCTCCCAGGTCACGGGTCAGGCGTCCCGACGGCGCAGCAGCACCGCTGCGACGGTGAGCGTCACGGCGACCCACACGAGCAGCACCCCGTACCCGCCCCACGGGGTCAGGGTCGTGACACCCGAGCCCGTGACGATCGACCCGAGGGAGTCGGACGTGACCAGCCGTGCGCCCGCTGCCGTCGGCAGGTACGCGGCGAACTGCTGCAGCGGCTCGAACGGGATGTACGCGAACGCGGGCTCGACGACGAACACGAGCCCCAGCACCGACGTGATGCCGGCGGCCGCGCTGCGGATGATCGAGCCGATGCCGAACGCGAGGGCCGCCATGGCAGCCAGGTACAGGGGCACGCCGAGCATGAGGCGCACGTGCTCGGCGTCGGTGAGGTCGACGGTCATGCCGATCTCGTCGAACCACGGCGCGGCCGCGGCCCACCCGGTGAGCACGCCGACGGTCGACGTCGCGAGGACGACGCCGACGACGACGGTCAGCTTCGCCCACAGCGCCGGCAGCCGCGTCGGTGCGGCGACGAGCGTGGAGCGGATCTGGCCGGTGCGGTACTCCCCGGTGACCGCGACGACCGCCAGACCGCACAGGACGAGCAGCGCGAGGGTGACCCCGGAGGTCACGTACGCGGGCCCGACGAAGGAGCCGGGGGGCGCCTGGTCCGCGATCGTCGCGATGCTCGAGGACCGCATCGCGGCGAGCAGGGGGAAGAACGCGAGCGCGAGGGCGAGCGCCCACCACGTCGAGCGCAGCGAGCGCAGCTTCACCCACTCGGAGGCGACGAGCCGGGGGAACGTCACCGGCTGCAGCGGCGTCCGGGGACGTGTGCGGGCGGCGGGGGTGGGAGAGAAGGACGTGGTGCTCATCGGGGTGCTCCTGCCGTGTTCCGGGTGCGGGGGCCGGCGGTCGTGGAGCGGTACTCCACGTCGTCGCCGGTGAGCTGCAGGTACGCGTCCTCGAGGGACGCCTGGACGGGCGCGAGCTCGTGCAGCACGACACCCGCGCTCGCGGCCGCGGCGGCGACCTGGGGGGCGGTGGCACCGCTGATGTCCAGCAGGTCCGGGCCGGTCGACGTCAGCTCGACGCCGGGTGCGGTGGCCAGCAGCGCGGCGAGGCGTCGCACGTCCGGCGTGCGGACCCGCACCAGCGGCGGACCGGCCAGGGCCACGACGTCCGCGACGGGTGCGTCGGCGACGACCCTGCCGCGCCCGATGACGATCAGGTGGTCCGCCGTCAGTGCCATCTCCGACATGAGGTGCGACGACAGGAAGACGGTGCGCCCCTCGGCGGCCAGGCCACGCAGCAGGGTGCGCACCCACAGGACCCCCTCGGGGTCCAGGCCGTTGACGGGTTCGTCGAGGATGAGCGTCTGCGGGTCGCCCAGCAGGGCCGCCGCGATGCCGAGGCGCTGCCCCATGCCGAGGGAGAACTGCCCCGCACGCTTGCGGGCGACGGGGCCCAGGCCCGTCAGCTCGATGACCTCGTCGACACGCCGTCGGCCGATGCCGTGCGTCAGGGCCTGCGCCAGCAGGTGCTCCCGGGCGGGACGCCCGCCGTGCACGGCCTTGGCGTCGAGCAGCACGCCGACCTCTCCCAGCGGCGCGCGGTGCTGCGCGTACGGCCTGCCGTTGACGATGACACGGCCCGAGCTGGGGTGGTCGAGCCCCACGATCATGCGCATGGTCGTGGACTTGCCCGCGCCGTTCGGCCCCAGGAAGCCGGTGACCTTGCCGGGCTGGACCGTGAACGTCATGGCATCGACGACCGTCTTGTCGCCGTACCGCTTGGTCAGACCATCGGCCTGGATCATGCGTCCTCCTCGTTCGGGTGTGACTCGAACCTACGGAGGGGCCCGCGGCACCGGGACGCCCGTGAGGACCATCTGCCGGGGCCGTCGGCATACGCCGTGAGGATGACTTCGGCCACCGCAGGGGGTGTGACCTTCGTCCCTGGTCAGAGGGCTCATGCGGGCCGGTCGGGTGGCCGATGGGCCTCTGGTCCAGCCGCTCCGACGACATGCAGAGGTGACCACCAGCATGAGCACGAACGACTCCGGGATGGTTCCGCCACCCCCGGGCCAGACGGGCCCGGCCGGCCCTCCGCCGGCACCCGCGCCGCCCGCACCGGACCTGGTGGCTCCCGCCCCGGGCTCGGCGCCGCACGGCACGTCCGCCCCGCAGCCCTCCGCCCAGGAGCCGCACGCCGCCCCCGCGGCGCCGGCCTTCGGCTCTCCGGCGGCGTCCCCCTTCGGCGCGCCCGCGCCCGGCGCGCCCGCTCCCCAGCAGTACGGCGGTCACCCGTCGGTCCCGACGCTCCCGCCGCACGCCGCGTACGGCCCCGGCCCGGGTGGCGCCCAGGCGGGCCAGAAGAAGGGCCTCGTCATCGCGGCCCTCGTCGTCTCGATCGTCGCCCTGCTGCTGAGCTGGGTGCCGTTCGTCAACTACTTCGCCGCGTTCCTCGCGGTCGTCGGCCTCGTGCTCGGCATCATCGGGCTGGTCGGCGCCGTGCGCCACGGCCGGCCGGGCAAGGGCATGGCCATCGCGGCGGTCGCCGTCTCGGTCGTGTCGCTGCTGGTCGTCGTGCTCACGGGCATCGCCTACAGCCTCGTGATCGACGAGGTCGTGGGCGGCCTCGAGGAGAGCGCGGCGCAGCTCGAGACGCAGACGGACGAGCCCGCCGTCGCCGACGACGAGCAGGACGCCCCCGCTGCCGGTGGGTCCGCCGTCGCCGACCTCGGGGTCGTCGAGGCCGCGTTCGGGCAGAGCTCGTACGACCCCTCGACGTGGTGGTACGTGATCATCGTCGAGAACCCGAACCCCGAGCACGCCCTGCGCTTCGCCGGGTTCGACATCGAGGCGGTCGGAGCCGACGGCCTGATCCTCGACACGGGCTCGAACTACGTGGACGTGCTGCCGGGGCGCACCGCCCTGACGGGCATGTTCACCAAGGTCGGCACCCACACGATCGACCACCTCGAGGTCCGCGGCCCCGACATCGCCGAGGCGGAGCACGAGCCCGACCTGGGCGCGTTCACGGTCACGGACGTGGCGGGGACGAGCGACGAGTGGTCGACGACGGTCGGCGGCACGCTCTCGGGCACGTTCGCCGAGGAGCTCACCAGCGTGCGGATCGAGGTCGTGGTCCGTGACGCGGCCGGGCAGATCGTCGGGTCCGACAGCACGTACGTCGACCGGCTGCCGGCCGGCGGCCAGGCGCGGTTCGAGGCCATGTTCCTCGACCCGCTGCCCGAGGGCACGACGTTCGAGGTCTTCGCGCAGCTGTGACGGGCGCGCCCGTGCGACGGGGCGCACCGCGCGACAGCCGTCGCGCGGCGTGGCACCATCGGTGCCCACCGATGTGAGGGAGGTCACCGATGTCCGTCCCCGACGACACCGTCACCCCGACGCCCGACGAGGTCCCCGACCCGGTCGACGCCACGGCCCCGCGGGCCAAGCCGGCACCGGGTGAGGACGAGGACGCGCAGCCGGCCGAGCAGGGCACGATCCTGCCGATCCCGGGCAACCGGGCCAGCGGCGGCTTCGCCTGACACGTCCGGCACGACGACGGTGGCGCCCCCTGAGGGCGCCACCGTCTCGTCGTCCCGGGACGGGCTCAGGCGCGGCGCCGCAGCGCGAGCGCCGCCCCGACGAGCGCGGCCACCGCCCACGCGAGCAGCACGACGAGCGAGCGTGCCGGCATCGCGAACACGTCCTGCGCGAGCCCGGCGCGCATCAGCTGCGCCATCGGCTCGATCGGCAGCCACTCGTGCGCCGACTGCAGCCACGCGGGCATGCGCTCGGACGGGTAGGACACCGGCGAGAACAGCATGACGATGAACACCAGCGCCTGCGTCAGCAGCATCGCGAGCTGCGGCGGCAGCAGCGTGGCCATCGCGTAGCCGACGGCGGCGGCCGTCAGCGACACCAGCACGGTCGCGGGCGCGAACCAGGGGGCGACCGACAGGTCGACGTCGAACCGCAGGATGCCCGCCACGATCCCCAGCGCCATGCCCGGGAGCGCGATGAGGGTCCACACCAGCAGGTCGGACAGCAGGAACCCGACGCGCGGCACGGGCAGCGTCCGCATCCAGTCGAGCGACCCCTCGATCCGTGACTGCCCCACCATCTGCGGCACCATGACGAGCCCGATGGTGATGAGCGTGACGGTGGGTGCGCCGGTGGCCAGGTACAGCGCGACGACGGGGTCCGGGTCGCCGACGAGCAACCCGTACCCGACGACTGTCGCGACCGCCATGAACACCTGGACGACGACCATGAGCGGCAGGAACTGCGCCTGCCGGCGCAGCTGCCACTGCGCGAGCAGCAGGGTCTGCTGCGCACCTTCGGCGATCGCGGTCATGCGACCCGCACCTCCTGCTCCTGTCCCGCACCGACGAGCTGCACGTACACGTCCTCGAGGGACGCCGGGGCCAGCGCGTAGCGCTCGAGCCGCCCCGAGTCGACCTCGCCCTGCGCCCACCGCACGACGTCGGAGGCCGCGTCGGCCGGGACGGTCGCGGTGGCGCGCAGGTGCCCGCCGGCCGCACCCGTCGCAGCGGGGTGCCAGCGCACGGCCTCGCCGGGCGCCGTGTCGACCTCGATCGTCAGGCTCCCGCGCAGGCGGGAGGTCAGGCCGGCGGGGGTGTCGGCGGCAATGACGACGCCCTTGTCGAGCACTGCGAGGTGGTCGACGACGCGTTCGGCCTCGCGCACGTTGTGGGTGACCAGCAGGACACCGTGACCGGCGTCCGCCAGGCCGCGGATCTGCTGCCACAGCAGGCGCCGGCGCACGGGGTCGACGTCGTTGGTCGGCTCGTCGAGGACCACGAGGCGCCCCGGGTGCACCGCGGTCATGGCGAACGCGGTGAGGCGGGCGACGCCGCCGGACACCTTCTCGGCCGGGGTGTCGGCCCACGGGCCGAGGTCGAGCGCGTCGAGGAGGTCCCCGGCGCGGCGGCGGACGTCGGCCGGCGCGGCGCCGCGGATGCGCCCGACGAGCTCGACGGCCCGGCGGGGTGTCAGGCCGCTGATGGGGACGTTGGCCTGGGCCTGGATCGATACGAGACGTCGGGCCTGGTCGGGGTGCGCGACGGCGTCGACGCCCGTCACGGTGATCGTGCCCGCGTCGGGCCGGACGAGGCCGACCACCTGGTGCACGAGCGTCGTCTTGCCCGCGCCGTTGTGGCCGAGCAGGCCCACGACCTGGCCGGCCGCGACGTCGAGGTCGATGCCGTCGTTCGCCTGCACGCCGCGCCGTCCGCGGTACCGCTTGCGCAGCCCGCGCACGGTGAGCACCTCTGCCGGTCCCATGTCGCCTCCAACCAGATACCGATGAGTACATCCGCGACAGTACGGCTAAATACCGCCTGGTATCAACCGTTCGGTATATCGGCGCGTATCCTGGAGGCATGCCCGACGACCGCG
The DNA here is from genome assembly GCF_024508275.1 of Cellulomonas wangsupingiae. Lineage (NCBI taxonomy): Bacteria > Bacillati > Actinomycetota > Actinomycetes > Micrococcales > Cellulomonadaceae > Cellulomonas > Cellulomonas wangsupingiae. The sequence goes on along the minus strand of NZ_CP101989.1, from coordinate 3,775,171 downwards.
ATCCCCTCGGCGCGGCGAGCCGCGCGCTCGCCGACGCCGCCGCGCAGCTCAGCCGTGCGCTCGGCGCGCAGGCCCGCAACGCCGTCCCCGAGGTCAGCGAGGCCATCGCGCACGGCCTGCGCGAGGCCGCACGCGGGATCGCCGACGCCTCCGAGTCGCTCGCCGGATCGTCCGACGACACCGAGCAGCGTCGCCGCCGCAAGGTGGACCGCACCCGTGCCGACCTGCTCGACGCGGCGGCGCGGGTCTTCGCCGCCCGCGGCTTCGAGGGCGCGTCCGTCGACGACGTCGCGGCCGAGGCCGGCTACACCAAGGGCGCCGTGTACTCGCACTTCGGCTCGAAGCGGGAGCTGTTCCTCGCGGTGGCGCGCGACCGGCTCGCCGATGCACAGGAGCCGTCGGGCCCGGTGCTGCCGGGGGTGGGCGCCGACGGGGTCGACGTCGCTGCCCTGACGGACGCGCTCACCCGCAGCGCCGACGACCCCCGGCTGCTGCTCGCCGTCGAGTTCCTCGCCTACGCGCTGCGCCACCCGGGGGAGTCCGCCGAGCTGGCGGCGGTCTACGCCCGCGCGTTCGAGGCACTCGTCGAGCACGTCGCCGGCCTGCGTCGCGCCCGCGACGCACGTGACGGTCGCGCGTCGGACCCCGGCACCACGCAGGACGACCGCGACGCGGCTCTCGGCGTCGTCGCCGTCGTCAACTTCGCCCCGCTCGGCGCCCGGCTGCTCGGCGACGAGCACATCACCACGGCGTCCGGGGCGCGCCTGATCGCCAGGCTCCTCGCCTGACCGACGCGGACCGGGACCCCCGGCCCTGGCCTCCACCGCTCCCGCACGCCAGGATCGGCCCGTCGGCGACACGGGCAGGGGGCCACGATGGGTCGGTTCGCACAGTGGCAGGCGACGCGCCTGCGGCGGCACTACGCGGGTGGACGCGGGGACGCGTTCGCGCGCCTCGCCGCCCGCTTCTACGCCGCGCTGCACGGGACGTGGCTGACGCCCCGGCGCTGGGTGACCCTCGAGGTCCCCGGCCGACGCACCGGCAACCTCACGCGGTTCCCGCTCGGCATGGCCGACGTCGACGGGCACTGGTACCTGGTGTCGATGCTGGGGGAGTGCGCGTGGGTCTGGAACGTGCGGGCCGCCGACGGGCACGCCGTGCTGCGGCACGGCCGGGCGCGGCCGGTGCGGCTCGTCGAGGTACCCGTCGAGGAGCGGGCGCCCATGATCCGTCGGCTGGTGCAGGTGGCGCCCGGGGCGCGGCCGCACGTGCGCGTCGACCGGGCTGAGCCCGTCGCCGCGTTCGAGGCCGTCGCCGCCGACCACCCCGTCTTCCGGGTCCTGCCCGCGACACCGTAGGGCGGGTCGTCGGGGCGTGCCGCCTGGCGTCGCGGCGACGTGTGGGCGACGATGCGCAGCGGTGCCGACGACGCCGCCGCGTGGCCCGACCGACCGCGCCCGATCGCCCCGGCGGCACCCCAGGAGGCCCTCGTTGTCCGGACCCGACGTCCCCCTCGCTCCGCCCGTGCGTGCCGGTGACCCGGCCACGCGCCTCGACGGCCTGCCGGTCACCCGCCGCCACGTCCGGCTGCTCCTGGGGTCCGGCGTCGGCTGGACGTTCGACGCGATGGACGTCGGGCTCATCTCGTTCGTCATCGCGCAGCTCGCCGTCGTGTGGGGCACCGACGCGACGGCCCTGGGGTGGGTGGCGTCCGCGGGGTTCGTCGGCATGGCCGTGGGGGCGGCGCTCGGCGGGTTGCTGGCGGACCGCATCGGCCGGCGCCAGGTCTTCGCGCTGACGCTGCTCGTGTACGGCGTCGCGACCGGTGCGTCGGCGCTCGCGGGCAGCGTCGCGGTGCTCATGGTGCTGCGGTTCGTCGTGGGGCTGGGGCTCGGGGCCGAGCTGCCGGTCGCGTCCACGCTGGTCAGCGAGTTCGCGCCGCCGCGGATCCGCGGCCGCGCGGTCGTGGTCCTCGAGTCGTTCTGGGCCGTCGGCTGGATCCTCGCCGCGCTCGTGGGGTACCTCGTCGTGCCGTCCGGGGAGAACGGGTGGCGGTGGGCGCTCGCGCTCGGTGCGCTGCCCGCCGTGTACGCCGTCGTGGTGCGCCGTGGGCTGCCGGAGTCGGTGCGCTTCCTGCAGGCGCGCGGCCGGCACGCCGAGGCCGACCGTGTCGTGGCCGAGCTCGAGGCGTCACGGGCCGTCGGCCACGGCGGACTGACCGGCGCGCAGGTGCGTGACGGCGGCCGGAGCGACGGGGCGGGGGCGGGCGGCCCGGTGGCCGCAACCGCCGTCGAGACCGGCGCCGACGCCGCGGTCGCGCCCGCCGTCGAGACCGCGGCCGACGCCCCGGCCGCGGGTGGCCGCCCGCGACTGGCCGAGCTGTGGGCGCCGACGCTGCGCCGACGCACGGCTGCCCTGTGGCTCGTGTGGTTCGCCGTGAACTTCTCGTACTACGGCGCGTTCATCTGGCTGCCGTCGCTGCTGGCGGCCGACGGGCACACGCTCGTCCGGTCGTTCGAGTACACGCTGATCATCACGCTCGGCCAGCTGCCGGGGTACGCCGCGGCGGCCGTGCTCGTCGAGACGTGGGGCCGGCGACGCACCCTGGCCGCGTTCCTCGCCGGGTCGGCGCTCGCGGCGGGCCTGTTCGCGGCCGCGTCGGGCGACGCGCAGATCGTCGGTGCCGGGCTGCTGCTGTCGTTCTTCAACCTCGGGGCGTGGGGCGCGCTGTACGCCGTGACGCCCGAGCTGTACCCGACGCGCGTGCGGACCACGGGCGCGGGGTGGGCCGCCGGCATCGGGCGCACGGCGTCCGTGCTCGCGCCGCTCGCCGTGCCGCAGCTGCGCGAGGCGGGCGGCACGGGGCTGCTGTTCACGGTGTTCGCCGCGGTCTTCGTCGTGGCGGCCCTGGGTGCCCTGGCGCTCCCGGAGCGCACGGGCGAGACGCTCACCTGACGCGTCCGCCTGACGCGTCCGCCGCGAGCGCGGTACTCGACCATCGAGCGCGGGGGAAACGAGTACCGCGCTCGGCGGCCGTGTGCCGCGCTCGGCGGCTGGGGGAGGTAGGGGTCAGCGGCGCTTCTGCTTGTCGAGCTGGTCCTTCGCGGCGTCGACGATGCGGTCGACCTTCGCGTCCGTCGCCGGGTCCGTGCGCGTCTTGACCGCGTCGGCCGCCTTGTCCAGCGCGTCCTTCGCCTGCTCCTCGCGCCCGGCCAGCGCGCCCTTGGCCTTCTTCACCATGTCGTCGAGACCCATCGGTCCCCTCCGTCCGCTCCGCCGGGCGCCGACGGACCGGCGCCCGGACACAGTGTGCGTCCGCCCGCCGCGGACGGCGACCCGCCGCCGGCAGCGTGTGCCACGTCATGCGCCGCGACCCTCACGCAGATGGGTGAACGTGCCGATCAGCAGGGACGTGACGACACCAGAGGGACCCCCGCCGGGGTGGTACGACGACGGGGTGACCCCGGACGTCCAGCGTTGGTTCGACGGGACGGACTGGACCGAGCACACCCGGCCGCTGCCGGAGTCCGTCCTGCGGCAGGCGCGGGCGAGGTCCGCGACGCCCGAGGCGACGCGCCGAGCGGGCGGCGGCGCTGCGCACGCGGCCACCGGGTCGTGGGCAGGGGCGTCGGGCACCGTGTGGCTGCCCGCCGAGCCGTCCGACGAGATGGTCCCCGAGCCGGAGCCGGACGCGATGACCCCCGGCTGGTGGGGGCCGGGCGGCGCGAGCCCGTCCCTGGGACGGTCCCGCTTCGGGACGCTCTAGCCGCGGCCGTCGCCGGCGTCAGTCGCCGCGCTCGACCCTGCCGATCCTGTCGTCGGATCCCTCGCCGCCCGCGGTGACATGGCTGACGTCGGTGCCGTCGGCCTGCTCGACGTGCGCCGTCGGCTCGGGTGCGCCCTGGTCCTCCTCGTCGGTCCAGACGATGTCGTCCGGGTACTCCCCGTCGACGACCGCGGTGACCTCGGCCGTGCCCGCCGGGGGGACGTCGGCCGGCTCCTCGGGGTCGAGGGCGCCCGCGTCGGCGTCGGCGTCCTGCGGGCTCTGCGCGGCGTCGAGGTCCCGCGCGACGCGGTCGTCCTCCGTCGCGCCGTCCGGCGCGGCGTCCACGTCGTCGGCGACGGTGTCGTCCGGCGCGTCCTCGACGTCGTGCCGGAGCGCCTCGCTGCGGGCCTCGAGCTCGTCGCGCTGCTGCGCGATGGCCTCGCGGATGCGGTCGGCCTGCGTCGCGAGCTCCGTGCGCACGTGCTCGACGCTCGCGTCGACGGCCGCCCGCGCCTCGGCGTCGATCCGCTCGAACTCCTGCGCCAGCGCCTGCTCCTCGGTGCGCAGCGACCTGCGTACGCGCTCGAACTCCTCGTCCACGCCCATGGTTCCTCCGCCTCGTCGTCGTGCCGTCGCGCCGTGGTGGCCCACGGGCCGGCGCCATGCCCGACGCTACGTGCCCACGGGCGGCGCCACGACCGAGCGGGTGGTCAGTCCCACGAACGCGCCGAGCCGTTCGAGCGACTCGGGGCGGTGCGGCAGGGTCCGCGTGAGCCGCGAGGAGCGGACGACGAAGGCCGCCCACTGCCCGCGGGACACCGCGACGTTCAGCCGGTTGCGGTCGAGCAGGAAGTCGAGGCCGCGGGGCACGTGCGCCGGCGACGACGCGGCGGTCGTGACCAGCACGACCGGTGCCTCCTGGCCCTGGAACCTGTCGACCGTCCCGACGCGCGTGCCGGTGAACCCGGCCGCGTCGAGCGCCTGCCGGACCGTCCAGACCTGGGCGTTGTAGGCGGCGACCACGAGCACGTCCTGCGGCGCCAGGGCCCGCTCGGGCTGCGGGGCGCGCGGGTCGCGCCACGTGCGCCCGACGAGGTCGGCGACGAGCCGTACGACGACGTCCGCCTCCTGCGGGGAGGCGACGGCGTTGCCGTCGTGGTCGACGAGGACGCCGTGCACGCCGGGCGGCACGCCGTCGAGCGAGCGGTCCGCCGCGCAGGGGGCGGCGGTCAGGCGTCCCTCGTAGGCGAGCGTGGAGACCGCCTCGCACAGGACCGGGTGCAGCCGGTACGTCACGGGCAGGAAGTACCCGAGGTCGGCGGGCAGGGTGTCGTGCCCGTCCGTGAGCCAGCCGAGCGCGCTGCGGTCGACCGGCTCGGGGTGCGTGCCCTGGCTGACCTGCGGCAGCTGCTGCGGGTCGCCCAGGAGCAGGAGGTTGCGGGCTGCGCCGGCGACGGCGAACGTGTTCGCGAGGGCGAACTGGCCCGCCTCGTCCACGACGAGGAGGTCGAGCGGCGCGGCGGGCAGCCGCTTGGCGCTGACGAGGTCCCACGCGGTGCCGCCGAGCACGGCGCCGGCCCCCGGGGCACCGCCGCGGTGCGCCGCCCAGAAGGCCCCGAACCCCGCGTCCGGCACCCAGGTCCACGGGGCCGTCGGGTCGGCGGTGCGGCCGTCGGAGGAGCCCGGCGCCTTCTTGGCGATCGCGTCGGCCGGGACGCCCGCACCCGCGACGCCGCGCAGCATGTTCTCCACCACGGCGTGCGACTGCGCGACGACCCCCACGCGCCACCCGCGTACGACGAGCGCGGCGATGACGCGCGCGCCGGTGTACGTCTTGCCCGTCCCGGGCGGGCCCTGCACGGCGAGGTAGGAGTCGTCGAGGTCGAGCACGGCGCGCGTCAGGACGTCGACCAGGTCGTCGCCGGTCGGCAGCGGGCCGCCGGAGCGGGTGCGCGGCGGTGTGCGGCGCGCCAGGTCGAGGACGGCGGTGCGCGGCAGCGCCACGTCGGCGTCGTCGGGGACGGGGGTGCGCACCGCGGCGAGCACGTCCTCCGCGAGCCCGCGGATGGCCTCCCGCAGCGGGGCGGTGCCGATGGGACCCGACGGCGCGAGCGCCATCGGCAGCTCGGTGAACGGCGCCGACCCGCGCGGTCGGGTCTCGGCGACCAGCAGCACGTCGCGCACGCGGGACCCGTCCGCCTCGGCGGTGACGTCCAGCACCGTCATGCGCTCGCACCAGCCGCGCGGCGCGTCGACCGACCGCTTGACGCACTCCGGCAGCGGCGCGTCGTACAGGCCCACGGCCTGCGCACCTGGCCGCAGGTCGCTGCCCGGCTCCAGGCGGCCCGTCATGCGCAGCACGCGGCGCTCGACCTGCTTGCCGGGCGGCAGGTGCCAGTCCGTGACGACCTCGACGTCCCCCGGCCTGTCGGCCAGCAGCACGTTGCGCCGCTCGGTCCAGTCCGACGGGTGCGCGCCGAGCCGGTCGAAGTGGCCCCACCAGTACGGCTTGTCCTCCCGCTGGTGGTACCGCAGCGCGGCGCCGACCAGCGCGACGGCCTGCCGGCCCGGCGTGCGCACGACGCCCTCGCCGGGCCCGGGCCCCGCGACGGCGAGCAGGTCGTCCTCCACCGGGTCCGGCGCCGAGAGCTCCGCGGCGCGGGCCTCCGCCTCCGGGTCGAGCACGACGGCCCGGCACGGGGCCACGCCCACCTCGTCGAGCCGGGCCAGCAGCCAGTTGCGCAGGCCGAGCGTCGAGTCGCAGTCGTAGTGGTTGTAGACCTCGATGGACTTGATGCGCTCGGTCCAGTCGTCGAGGCGGCCCGCGTCACGGGCGGCGACGGCCTCGGCGTACTCCACGATCGAGTCGGCCGCGTTCGTCACGCCGTCGCCACGCCCCGTCGCCATGTACAGCGGCTCGAGCTTCTTCAGCGAGTAGGACCGCTGCCCGGTGCGCACGCCCGCCTTCACGGCGGCGTACAGGTCGACCAGCAGGCCCTCGCGCAGCATCGCGTCGACCTGGGCCTCGCCCTCGCCGTGGCGCGCGGCGAGGCGCCGCAGCGTCGACTTCTCGTACGCCGCGTAGTGGTAGACGTGCATGCCGGGGTGCTCCTGCCGGCGGCGCGCGAGGTAGGCGAGGAAGTCCCGCAGCGCGACGCGCTCGGCCGCGCGGTCGTGCGCCCAGAACGCGACGAACGGGGCCTCCGCACCGGGTGCGGGTGCGTTCTCCACGACGCCGAACAGGTACTCCAGGCCCCACGCGTCCGGCTCGCCCGCCATCGCCGCGTCGTACCACAGCGGGTCGCCCTCGAAGTCGAAGAAGATGTCGCCCGGGTCCGCCGGCGGCAGCAGCTCGGCGATCCGCTCGGGGTGCGTCACGGCCCAGGGGACGTCCGTGGGGTGCGTGGGATCGGGGTTGCGGCGTTCCTGCGCCAGCTGCAGGCGGGCCTGCAGCTGGGCCTTCTCGACGACCGCCGGGCTCAGTCCGTCGACCTCCAGGCCGTCCGGGGCGGCCGCGAGCGCGTCGATCGTGCCGATCCCGGCAGCCAGGAGGGCCGTGCGCTGGCGCTCGTAGACGCCCGCGACGAGCGTGACGTCGCGCCGCGCCTCGAGCTCGGCCGTGCACAGCGAGCACCTGCCGCACGCGGACCACCGGTCGTCGCCCCACGCGACGGGGCCGTCCTGCGCGCGGTGCGTGTCGAGGACCTCCTGCAGCCGTGCGCGCCGCTCCAGGTACACCGGGACGAGGTCGGCGACGGCGTGCCGCGTCACCGCACCGTCGCCGAGCACGAGCTGGACCTCGCGCGCCACCGGCAGGCCCGCGCGCACGAGCTGGTCGGCGTACGCGGCGACCTGCAGCAGCGCCGTCGGCTGGGCGTTGCGCGCCAGCTTGGCGTCGCGGACCGACCACGCGCCGTCGTCCTCGCGGACCAGGAAGTCCGCGCGGCCGACGAAGCGCCCGTCGAAGAACGCGGCCTGGTGCACGACGTCCGCCGAGGCGAGCCGGTCGGTGGTCGCGGCCTGCGCCGCCTCCAGGTGCGCGCGCACCGCGGGGTCGCCCGTGCCCGGCACCTGCGCGAGCCCGCCGCGCGCGCCCGGGTGCCACACGCCGTACTGCCGGACGAGCCCGCGCAGCACCCGCTGCTCGTGCTCGTCACCGAGGTGCGCGACGCGTGCGAGCACCACGTCCGCGTCCGGCTCGGCCGCCGGCCCGCGGCCCAGGTGCGCGTCGAGCGCACGCAGGACGGCGTACTCGCACTGCGCGGCGGACGTCAGGTCGCCGGCCGAGTACGTGAGGGTCGCGTCGTCGAGCAGGATCACACCGGCGAGGTTACGGCGCCCCGCCCACACCGGACGGCTCCCGGGATGCGCGCGGGCGCGCCATGGCCGACGGTGGACGCCGGGCGGCGCTCCCCGCCGCCGCGGGCCCCGGCCCGCGTTCCGAGCACCAGCAGGAGGACACATGGCCCGCACGGTCTCCGAGCTCATGACCACCCACCCCACCGTCGTCGAGGTCACCGACACGCTGCGCGCGGTGGCCGAGACCATGGCGACGCAGGACGTCGGCGCGCTCGTGGTCGCCGAGGACGGCGTCGTCACCGGCATCGTCACCGACCGCGACCTCGTGGTCCGGGGGCTCGCCACGGGCATCGGCCTGGACGCGCCGGTCGGTCAGCTGGCGACCGGCGACCCGCTCACCGTCGCCCCCGACGACGACCTCGTGGACGTCGTGCGGATCATGCGCGAGCAGGCGGTCCGGCGCGTGCCCGTCGTCGAGGGGGGCCAGGCCGTCGGCATCCTCAGCATCGGGGACCTCGCCGTGGCGCTCGACCCCGACTCGGCCCTGGCCGACATCTCCGAGGCGCCGCCGAACGACTGACCCGGCCCGCGCCCGCCGGCCACCGCCCGCACGGGGCGGTGGCCGGCGCCGTCCCGGTTCCACCCGCCGTCTCCGGATGCCGGGCGGCCGGCTTCCGACCACCATGGGGTGATGGCTGACCAGACGACACCCCAGGACCCGACCACCCAGCACCCCGACCCGGAGTCGCAGACCGCGGAGCAGATCGAGCACCCGGGGCGCACCGAGGACATGCGCCAGGAGCCCGACCACGGCGAGGAGTCGTACCGGGGCTCCGGGCGGCTCGAGGGCCGCCGCGCGCTCATCACCGGCGGTGACTCCGGCATCGGCCGCGCCGTCGCCATCGCGTTCGCCCGCGAGGGCGCCGACGTCGCGATCTCCTACCTCCCCGAGGAGGAGGAGGACGCGCGCGTGACGCTCGACTGGATCGAGAAGGCGGGCCGCCGCGGCCTGCTCCTGCCCGGCGACATCCGCGACGAGGCGCTCGCGCGCTCGCTGCCCGACCGCGTCGTCCAGGAGCTCGGCGGGCTGGACGTCCTCGTCAACAACGCCGCGTACCAGATGGCGCAGACCGGCGGGCTGGCCGACATCACGACCGAGCAGCTCGACCGCGTGCTGAAGACCAACATCTACGCGATGTTCTGGATCACGCAGGCGGCGCTGCCGCACCTGACCAGCGGCGCGTCGATCATCAACACCTCCTCGATCCAGGCGTTCGACCCCAGCCCGCCGCTGCTGGACTACGCGTCGACCAAGGCCGCGATCTACAACTTCTCGAAGGGCCTCGCCCAGCAGCTCGCCGAGGACGGCATCCGCGTGAACGCGGTCTGCCCGGGGCCGATCTGGACCCCGCTGATCCCGGCGACGATGAACTCCGAGAAGGTCGAGAGCTTCGGCTCCGACACGCCGCTGGGCCGCGCGGGCCAGCCGGCCGAGCTCGCGCCCGCCTACGTGTTCCTGGCGTCGCAGGAGTCGTCGTACGTGACCGGCGACCGGATCCTGGTGACCGGCGGGCGCTCCTGATGCGCGTCGTCGTCGTGGGCGGCCACGGCAAGATCGCGCGGCTCCTCGCGCCGCTGCTGGTCGCCCGCGGCGACGTCGTCGTGCCGCTGGTCCGCAAGCCCGAGCACGCCGACGAGCTGGCGGCGCTCGGCACCCAGCCGGCGCTGCTGGACATCGAGGCGTCCGACGCGGACGACTTCGCGGCCGTCCTGACGGGTGCCGACGCCGTGGTCTTCGCGGCCGGTGCCGGCGCCGACGGCCGCGCGGACCGCAAGCGCGCCGTCGACCTGGAGGGCTCGCTGAAGTCGCAGGACGGCGCGCGGCTGGCGGGCGTCCGGCGGTTCGTGCAGATCTCCGCGATCGGCGTCGACGAGCCGATCACGGACGACATGCGTGCCGTGTGGGCCGCGTACGTCGTCGCCAAGCGGGACGCCGACGAGGCGTTGCGCGACTCCGGCCTGGACTGGACGATCCTGCGCCCCGGCGGCCTGACCGACGAGCCCGGCACCGGGCGGGTCCGGCTGGCCGAGCACGTCGAGCGCGGCACGGTGCCGCGTGCCGACGTCGCGGAGGTCGTGGCGGCGGCGCTCGTCACGGACACGAGCATCGGCCGGCAGTGGGAGCTCGTCTCCGGGGACACCCCGGTCGCGGAGGCCGTCGCCACGGCGTGAGGTGCGCGCGGGGCGCGGGGGTGAGCCGGCCGCCGCTGCCCGCGCCTCCGTCGTCCTGACGAGGCGGTGACCCGCGGTTCCGTCGTCCGGAGGAGGCGGCATCCCCGGGGCGATGCCTAGCGTCGGCGCCATGACGGCGGCGACCACCACCACCACGCCCGGCACGGGCGTGCCGTTCCCGCGCACCGGCACCGCGCTGGCGGTGACCGGCGCGGTGGTCGCGGCCGCCGCCCTGGCCACCGTGCTCGCGGCCGCCCCCGACGGGCTGCGGGCCTCGGCCGACCCGGGCGCGCCGACCGTGCCGTACCTCGTGGTCCTCGGACCCACCGTGCTGGCGCTGGCCCTCACGTGGGCGCTGCCCCGGCGTGCCCCGGTGCTCGCGCCGCGCGTGGCCGACCGGCGCCGGGTGCTGCTCGCGGTGATGCTCCTGCTCGCGTGCGCGGCGGCCTTCCCGCTGGTGGTGGCGGCGACCGGGGTGGCGGCCTCGGCCGACTACCACCTCGTCAAGATCGTGCTGCTGGTCGCCGTGCCGGGGGGCGTCGTGCTCGCGACCCGGGGGCTGCGGACCGGGTGGCCCCGCGCCGCGTGGCGGTGGTGGGCCCCGCTCGTCGTCGTCGGCGTGTGGACGGCTGTCGCCCGGGCCGCTCCGTGGGTGCAGGAGCCGGACTACGGCGAGGTCCCGGTCGACCTCCTGGTCACGGCGGCGGTGGCCACGGCGGTCACGGCCGGCGTGGGGGAGGAGCTGTTCTTCCGGGTGTGGCTGCAGACGCGGCTGGAGGCGCTGCTGGGCCGCTGGGGCGGCATCACCGTCGCGACGCTCGCGTTCGCGCTGATGCACGTCGGGTCCCGGCAGCACGGGGGTGCCCTCGTCGAGGTGTCGGGGGCGATCGTCGTGCAGGGCCTCGGTTTCGGGCTGGTGGCGGCCTGCCTGTGGAGCCGGTACCGCAACGCGTGGCTCGTCGTGCTGCTGCACGTGCTGGCCAACGGGTTCGGCATCGCCGTGCTGCTGCTCGGCTGACGGGGCCGACGGTCAGGCCGGCGCCCGTTCGGCCACCAGCACGTGGTGCGGGTGCACGCGCCCGGCGTCGAGCCGCGTGGCGGTCACGGTCAGCCCGTCCTCGCGCAGCCAGCCGGCCATGACGGAGGGGTCGACGAACGTGAAGGTCGCCGACCCCTCCGTGATGCGCAGGACGCGTACCGACAGCGTCTCCTGCCAGCGGTTCCAGCGGACCTTCCACGCCGGGGACGCACCCATCTCCTTGACGACCAGACGTCCGCCCGGGGCCACCTGCGCCGCGGCGGCCGCCAGGAGGGCGCGCTGGGCGTCGGCGGGCAGCAGGTACAGCACGTCGACGACGACCACCGCCGCCCACGGCCCGGCGGGGACCGCGCCGTCGGGCGCGACCGTCAGCTCGAGGTTGGGCACCCGTGCGGCGGCCACCGCGCCCGCCGCGATCTTGTCCGCGTCGATGTCCACCCCGACGACGTGCCGCCGCTCGCCGGACAACGCCGCGTAGGCGCTGAACAGCCCGTGCCCGCAGCCGATCTCCAGCACCGGCCCGGCCTCGGGCAGCAGCGTCACGAGCCGCCGGAACGGGGCGCTCCACCACCGCACGTGCACATGGGCGCGCTCCTGCCACGGGGCGTCGCGGTACAGCGCGAGCGCGCGCCGGCCGGCGGCGTCGGGGCGTCGCCCGGTCACCGACGTCCTCCCGCGTCCGCGGCGCCCAGCCCTGCGAAGCCCGTCAGGCGGTAGCCGCACGCCTCGACGGTCGCGCGGGTGCGGGCCGACGTGAGCGCCGCCAGCTCGTCCGCCCACCGGTAGCCCCAGGCGAAGCGCGCGGTGTGCGGGTCGTCGGCGACGCCGGGGTGGGCGTTGACCTCCAGGGTGCGGGCGCCGCGCGCGGCGGCCGCCTGCAGGGTCGCCACCAGACGGTCCTCGTCCATCGCACCGGCCTCGTCGAGGCCCGCGTAGTCGTCGGTCGTCGCCAGGCCCGCGCGCTCGAGGCGTCGGCGCAGGCCGCGGCCCAGGACGCCGACGCCCACGCCGGCCACCCCGACCGCGCGGCTGCGCGGCAGGCGGACGGCCGGGACGCCCGCCGCGAGCGCGAGCTCGGTGACGACGCGCCCCACGACGGGCCACAGGTGCGTGTGCTGGTGGGTGTCGACGTGCGTGACGGGCAGCCCGACGCCCCGCACGCGCTCGAGCTGCGCGGTCAGCTCGCGCCGCACGTCGTCGGGGTCGATGCGTCCCGCGAGACCGCGCGCGACGACCGTGCGGTAGCCCAGGGGGAACCGGCCGTCGCGGTCGACCAGCGTCGGGACCTCGCGTGCGGACAGCAGCGGGGGGTCCTCGCCGACGAGCGCCAGGTGCGCACCGACCTCGAGGGTCGGGTGGTCGCGCAGGACGCGGGCGGCGTCGTCGAACGCCGTGCCCACGGCCAGCAGCGACGTGGCCGTGACGACGCCGTCGACGTGGCCGCGGCGCACCGCCTCGTTGACGCCGGCGGTGAGCCCGAGGTCGTCGGCGGTGACGACGAGCAGACGCGTCACGACGTCGGCCGCGGCGGCAGGGTCCGCAGCTCGCGACGCAGGGTCCACATCTCCGCGACCATCGTGCGGATCACCCCCCAGGACGACAGGGTCGACACCCCGCGGGTCCGCGGGAAGTAGTCGACACCGATCTGCAGCACCTGGAAGCCGGCCTTCTGCGCGCGCACCAGCAGCTCGGCGTCGATGAACGACCCCTCGCTGCGCAGGGCGACGTGGTCGAGCACCTCCCGCCGGACGAGCTTGAACGCGAAGTTCACGTCCCGCACCCGGGTGCCGAACAGTGTGCGGACCAGCCCGTTGTAGAGGAACGAGTAGACGGCGCGGCGCGGGCCCTCGCCCGTGCGGTCCAGGCGGTAGGCGCTGACGATGTCGACCTCGTACGTCTGCAGCACCCGCAGCGCCCGCACGAGCTCGCGCATCTCGAACGGCAGGTCCGCGTCGGTGTAGAGCACGACGTCGCCGGTGGCGGCCTCGAAGCCGGAGCGCATCGAGCCGCCCAGCTTGCGGTTGACCGGGTGGTGCACGACGCGCACGTGCGGGTCGGCGGCGGCCAGCGCGTCGGCGAGCTGCGGTGTGCGGTCCGTCGACGCGTCGTCGACGACGATCACCTCGTACTCCAGGACCTGCCCGGAGTCGACGAGCTCGCGGCAGGTCACGGACGCCGCCGTGACCGCGCGCTCGATGTACTCCTCCTCGTTCCACATCGGGAAGAAGATCGACAGGCGCTTGAGCGGTCCGGGACCGCGGGTGGACGTCATGAGACGGCGACTCCTCTGCCGAACAGGTACGTCAGGACGACGAGCAGGACCCCGCTCACGACGAGCGCGACGGGCACGGCCCAGCGGCGCTGCCGGGTCGCGAGGAAGTCGGCCGCGGCGGCCATCACGGGGAAGGCCACGAGCACGTAGCGCCCGGTACCCATGAAGTCCTTGGTGCCCAGGATCGGGATGAGGAGCACCACGGCCGCGAAGGCCGCGTACCCCCACCCGAACAGCCGCTGCACGCGTCGCATCAGCAGGACCGCGCACAGGCAGGCCAGGGCCTGGAGGGTCAGCAGCAGCGCGATGTCGTACGGCCCCTTCACCAGCGTGCCGAGGTAGACGACCTTGAACCACGTGCGCGGGCCGACGCCCTGGTTCCACCCGGGCGCGGACTCCACCTCGACGAACGCGAGCGGGTTGCCGAACTCGGCCCACAGGTAGACGCACCAGGCGAGCAGCCCGAGCCCCGACGCGAGGACCCCGGCGTGCCGCGGGCGCACGTCGCGCACCGCGGCGACCACGTCGCGCCACCCGGGCCACGTGCGCGCCACGGCCACGTCGTGCGCCTCCGGCCCGTCGTGCGCCTCCGGCCCGTCGTCCCCTCCTTCGGCGCGTGCCGCGCGACGGTCCTCCGCGACGATCTCGAGCGTCCGCACGACCAGGCCCACCGCGACCGCCACGCCGACCGGCCGTCCGGCCGTGGCGACCGCGCCCACCAGGCCCGCCGCGAGGTACCAGCGCCGCTCGAGCAGGGCGAACGCGCCGATGGCGCTGAGCAGGAACAGCGCGTCGGCGTACATGGGGCCGTAGAGGAAGAACGCGTAGGGATACAGCATCAGCACGGCCACCGCGAGGACGGCCGTGCGGCGCGGCAGCCGCCGGCGCGCCCACAGCGCGAACAGCACGACGGCGGCCAGCCCGCACAGCACGGTCAGCAGGTGGCCCGCGACCTGGTGGTCCCCGAGGACGTCGCCCAGGCCGCGCACCGTCAGCGGGTAGGCGGGGAAGAACGCGACGGACGACTGCTGCCCGGGCAGGTACGAGTAGCCCGCGCGCACGATCTCGAGGTACCACCCCGCGTCGTACTGGAACCACCCGTCCATCCACGACGGCCCGAGGAGCTCGGGGTCCTGGCGCACGTGCTCGCGCGCGGCGAGCGCGACGACCGCCGACAGGGCGACGACGAGGCCGGCGAACGCGCCGGCCACGGCCAGCGCGTACCGCCACACGTCCCGCCGCGTGCCGGAGGGCTGGTCCGTCCTCGTCATGGCCGACTGCACGCGCACCCCCGTCCTCCCGCTCGGACGCCCCCGGCGGCGGCCAGGGCGAGCATAGGGTGAGACGCACGGGCGCCGGGGAGGGTTGGGGCCCGACCGGGTGATCGTCCTGAGCCGGGGTCGTGCAGGTACGGAGGTGACGGGTGCTCGGTCTGCTCGCGGTCGCCGGTGCGGCGCTGTGCTCGGGGGCCGCGGTGGTGCTGCAGGCCGTCGCGGTGCGTCGTCTGCCGCGCGACGCGGGGCTGGGTGCAGGCCTCGGCCGGCTGCTCGCCTCGCCCGCCTACCTCGCGGGTCTCGCGCTCGTGGCCCTGGGGTTCGGGCTGTCGTTCGTGGCGCTGCGCAGCCTGCCGCTGTTCCTCGTGCAGGCCGGCCGGGCGTCGGGCCTGGCGGTCGCGGCGGTCCTGGCCGTCGTGGTCCTGGGTGCGCGGGCCACCGCGCGTGACGCGTGGGGGCTCGCCGCGCTCGGTCTGGGTCTCGTGGGCCTCGCGCTGAGCGTGGCCGCGGCGCCCGTGACGACGACCCCGGCGGGCGTCGGCGTCGGGCTGCTGGCCGCGGCCGCGGCGCTGGCCGTCGTGGCGTGGCGCGTCGCCGCGCGGCCGCCGTCGGTGCGCACGGGCCTCGCCCTCGCCGTCGCCGCCGGCTGCGGGTACGCGCTGCTCGCCCTCGCGGCGCACGTCGTCGACCTGAGCCGCCCGGTGCGCCTGCTGCTGGACCCGGCGCTGTGGGCGGGCGGGCTCGGCGGCGTCCTGGCCCTCGCGCTGACCGCCCTCGCGCTGCGTCGCGCGCCCGTCGTCGCCGTGACCGCTGCGACCGTGGCCACGGAGACGTGCGTGGGCGCCCTGCTCGGGGTGCTGGTGGGCGACCGGGCGCTGCCCGGGCGCGGGCTGCTGGCGGCGGGGGCGTTCGCGCTGGTGCTCACCGGTGCGCTCACCGTCGCACGGTTCGGTGCGCCGGAGTCGCTCGCGCAGGCCGAGCAGGTCAGCGCCCGGGACTGACCGGTGCACCACGTGCCGCCCTCCACGCGCTGCGCAGCACGTCGTCCAGGTCCCGCGCGGCCTGCCAGCCGAGCCGGTCGCGGGCGCGGCCCACGGCGGCGACGACGACCGCGGGGTCGCCGGCCCGTCGCGGCAGCACCTCGACCCGGGTCGGGCGCCCGTCGAGCGCGCAGAGCCGGTCGACGACCTGGCGGACCGACGCCCCCGTCCCCGTGCCGAGGTTGAGCACCTCGGTGGCCGCAGGCCCGGCCGCGACCTCGAGCGCACGCAGCGCGGCGAGGTGCGCGTCGGCGACGTCGCGGACGTCGACGAGGTCGCGGACGCACGTGCCGTCGGGCGTGGGGTAGTCGGTGCCGTTGATCTGCGGCGGCTCCCCGCGCGCGAGCCGCCCCAGCACCGTCGTCACGAGGTTGGCCTCCTCGTCGTCCCGCAGGCGCCACGACGCCGCACCCGCGACGTTGAAGTAGCGCAGCGCGAACGAGCGGATCCCCTGCGCCGCACCGGCCGCGACGAGCGCCTCCGCCTGCAGCTTCGTGGACCCGTACGGGCTGACGGGGTCGGGCAGCACGTCCTCGTCGACGGAGGCGACGTCGGGGGAGCCGTACACGGCGGCGGACGACGAGAACACCAGGTGCGCGACGCCCGTGGCCGTCATGGCCGCGAGCACGTGCGCGGTCCCGCCCACGTTCTGGGAGCGGTACCACGTCGGCCGTGCCACGGACTCGGCGACCTTCTTGCGCCCGGCCAGGTGCACGACGGCCGTGACGCCCCAGCGCTCGACCGCCGCGACGAGGACGGGCACCGCGTCGGGGGAGGCCAGGTCGGTCTGCACCAGCGGCACCCCCGGCACCCGGTCCGCCCGCCCTGTGGACAGGTCGTCGACCACCACGACGTGTCGCCCGGCACCGAGCAGCGCATCGACCACGTGCCCGCCGATGTAGCCCGCACCGCCTGTCACCAGCACGCTCACGAGGCGAGAGTAGGGGCGGGGCATGGCCGGCGAGTCCTCCTCCAGGAGGACAACGGTCGTGTCAGGGGATGAAGTCGCGCGCCCGCCGGAGCACGGCGTCCAGCATCGCGGGGGTCAGGCGCCCCGTGAAGGTGTTCTGCTGGCTCACGTGGTAGCACCCGAGCAGCGTGAGCTCACGCGGCTCGGCGCCGTGGCGCAGCGTCACCTCGACGCCGTGCCCGAACACGGGACGCGGCCGCGGCACGGACCAGCCCTGCTCGGCGAGCGTCGTGAGCAGCGCCTGCCAGCCGAAGCCGCCGAGGACGACCGCGACCCGCGGCGCCACGAGCTCGAGCTCCCGCGCGAGCCACGGGCCGCAGGTCCGGCGCTCGGCGGGTGTCGGTGCGTTGGCCGGGGGAGCGCACCGCACGGGGGCGGTCACGCGCGCGTCGTGCAGGGTCAGGCCGTCGTCCGCGGACGTCGACGTGGGCTGCGACGCCATGCCGACCCGGTGCATGGCCGCGAACAGGAAGTCCCCGGACCGGTCGCCGGTGAACATGCGGCCGGTGCGGTTGGCGCCCTGCGCGGCCGGTGCCAGGCCGACGACCACGACGCGCGCCCGCGGGTCCCCGAAGCCGGGGACGGGCCGCGCCCAGTACGTCTGCCCGCGGTACCGGGCGGGCGGGTCCGCCGCGACGGCCTCGCGCCACGCGACGAGCCGGGGGCAGGCGCGGCACGTCGTCGACACGCGCTCGAGCGCCGCGAGGTCCCCCGCGGACGCCGCCGCGGCGACCACGTCCGCCGGCGACGTCGGCACGCCACCGTCGGGTGCGCCGTCGGGCGTCACGACGAGCCCCGCCTCAGAACCGCGACGCGTCGCCCGCGCCCTCGCGGACGACCTCGGGGGCGCCGGACGTCCAGTCGACGACCGTCGTCGGCTCGGTGCCGCGGTCGCCCGCGTCGACCACCGCGTCGAGCACGTCGTCCAGCTCCTCCTTGATCTGCCAGCCCTCGGTCATGGGCCAGTCGTGGCCGGGCATCAGCAGCGACGACGACAGCAGGGGCTCGCCCAGCTCGCGCAGGATCGCGCCGGCCACCGGGTCGTCGGGGATGCGCACCCCGACGGACCGCTTCTTGGCGTGCGCGAGCCGGCGCGGGACCTCCGGCGTCGCGGGCAGGATGAACGTGTACGGCCCCGGGGTCGCCGCCTTGATCGCGCGGAACGCGCTGTTGTCGAGGTGCACGAGCTGCCCGAGCTGGGCGAAGTCGCAGCACACCAGCGTGAAGTGGTGGCGGTCGTCGAGGTGCCGGATGCGGCGGATGCGCTCGGCGCCGTCGTGGTTGTCCATGCGCGTGCCCAGGGCGTACATCGAGTCCGTGGGGTACGCGATGACGGCGTCGTCCCGCAGCATCGCGACGACCTGCGCGATCGAGCGCGGCTGCGGGTCGGTGGGGTGCACGTCGAGGTACCGGGCCATGCGTCTCAGCGTAGGAGGCCGTCGGGCGGTGCGCCCGCCTACCCGGCCGCGCCCAGCAGCCGTCCCGTCAGGCCGGTGAGCAGGGCCGGCTGCGCCGCGAGCGCGAGCCCCGCGCCGAGGACCACGGCCCCCGCGACGGAACCGACGTGGCGCAGACGTGCGGACATGGTGCGGACCTCCGGCTCGGAGCCGCCCACGTGGCGGCGTCGGGACCAGCGTGCGCGTGACGGCGTGTCCCGCACATCGGGGACGACCCTGCGTCCGACCCCGGTCTGCCCCTGGGACGCGGCCCCCCGGGACGGGCCGCCGGAGCGTGTGCGACGCCGTGACCAGGACGTACGTCCTCGGGGTGTCCCCTGAGAGACGTGTGCCGGCGGATCAGGGTCGGTTCCGGGTCGGGCCCGGGTCCCCCGGCGTCCGTCACTGGAGGACGATCGTCCTGTGACCACCACCGACAGCAGCCCGGCCGACGCCCCGATCGCCACCGCCCGGGGCCTCGTCCGTACCTACGGGTCCGGCCCGACCGCCGTGCACGCGCTCGCGGGCGTCGACCTCGACATCCAGCGCGGCCGCCTGACCGCCACCATGGGCCCCTCGGGGTCGGGCAAGTCGACCCTCATGCACTGCCTGGCGGGGCTCGACCGTCCGACGTCGGGGACCGTCGTCGTCGACGGCCAGGAGGTCTCGGCGATGTCCGAGCGGCACCTGACCCGGCTGCGGCGCGACCGCATCGGCTTCGTCTTCCAGGCGTTCAACCTGGTGCCCACGCTCACGGCGCTGGAGAACATCACGCTGCCGTTCGACATCGCCCGCCGTCCCGTCGACCGCGACCACCTGGACGCGGTCGTGCAGGCCGTGGGCCTGGCGGACCGGCTGCACCACAAGCCCGGCGAGCTGTCGGGTGGGCAGCAGCAGCGCGTCGCGTGCGCGCGGGCGCTCGTCACGCGGCCGGCGGTGGTGTTCGCCGACGAGCCGACCGGCAACCTCGACTCGACGTCCGCGCACGAGGTGCTGTCGTTCCTGCGGCGCAGCGTCGACGACCTGGGGCAGTCCGTCGTGATGGTGACGCACGACCCCACGGCCGCGTCCTACGCCGACCGTGTGCTGTTCCTCGCCGACGGCCGCATCGTCGACGAGCTCGCGGACCCCACGCCGGACACCGTGCTGGAGCGGCTCGCCGCGCTCACGCGCCGCCCGTCCGCGGCCCCCGTCGAGGTGCGCTGATGCTCCGCGTCACGCTGCGCGGCGTGCGCGCCCACGCGGTGCGCTTCGCCCTGTCGGTGCTCGCGGTCGCGCTCGGCGTCGCCTTCGTCACCGGGACGTTCTCGCTGCGCACCATGCTGTCCGGCACGTTCCACGGGATCATCGACGCGAGCGCCCCTGCCGACGTGTACGTGCAGGGTGACGAGACGGTGCCCGGAGGCACCTCGATGGGCGGCGGCCTCATGGTCGGCGAGCAGCGCACGGGCGTCCCGTACGAGCTGGCCGACGAGCTGTCCGCGGTCGACGGCGTGGACGTCGCGATCGCCGACGTCACGGGCCAGATCGTGCTCGTCGGCGCCGACGGCACGGCCGTGCAGTCCACGCAGGCGCCGTCGTTCGGGCTGGCGTTCGACGAGCGCGACCCCGGGCTGTCCCTGCTGGACGGGCGCGCACCGACCGCCGCCGACGAGATCGCGGTCGAGTCCGCCACGCTCGCGTCGTCCGGGCTGGCGATCGGGGACGGCACGCGGGTCGTGCTGGCCGGCGAGGTGCACGAGGTCACGGTCGTCGGCGAGGTCGACGGCGGCGGCCCGATGGCCGGCGCGACCCTCGTCTTCCTCCCCGTGGACGTGGCGCTGGCGACCTACGCGCCCGAGGGCACGGTGTCGACCATCGCGGTGTACGGGCCGGGGGACGTCGACGAGGAGGCGCTCGCCGCCACCGTGGGTGCCGCGCTGGCCGACGGGACGCTCACCGGTGCCGACGGCGCCGAGGCCGTCACCGGCCAGTCCTTGCGCGACTCCCTGACGTCCGACATCGACGAGATGCTGGGCTTCGTCACCGCGTTCCTGCTGATCTTCGCGGCCATCTCGCTGTTCGTCGGCGGGTACCTCATCACCAACACGTTCGCCATGTCCGTGCGTCAGCGGGTCCGGGAGTTCGCGCTGCTGCGGGCCGTGGGCGCGTCGCCCGCGCAGGTGTTCGGCGTCGTCGTCGGCCAGGCGGCCGTCGTGGGGCTCGTGGGCTCCGCGCTCGGCGTGGCCGGCGGGCTGGGGCTGGTCAGCGTCCTGCGCGTCGGCCTGGAGCAGGTCGGCATGGACCTCGTCGGGGACATCCCGCTCGAGACGTCGACCGTCGTGCTGTGCCTCGTCCTCGGGACCGTCGTGTCGATGGTCGCCGCCGCCGTGCCCGGCCGCCGCGCGGCGCTGGTCGCCCCGGTCGAGGCGATGCGCGGGGACGTGTCCGTGCCGGAGCGCTCGCTGCGCCTGCGCGGCGTGCTCGGCGGCGCCGTGGTCGCCCTCGGCGCGCTCGCGGTCGGGGTCGCGGCCCTGTGGCCCGACGCGACGGGGGCCGAGCCGCTGCTGGGACTGGGCGCCGCCGTCACGGTCGCCGGCGTGCTGGTCGCGGCCCCGGCGCTGGCGCGCTCGGTGCTGCGGGTGCTCGCCGTGCCGTTCGTGCGGTGGCTGCCGCCGCTCGGCCGGCTCGCGCGCGGCAACGTCGTGCGCAACCCGCGCCGCACGGCCAGCACCGCCGGTGCGCTGGTCATCGGCATGACGCTGGTCGGTGCGGTGTCCGTCATCGCGGCGACGGGGCAGGCGTCGCTCTCGCGCGTCGTGGAGAGCACGACGAACGCGGACCTCGTGCTGCGGTCGGTCACGAACGTCGTGCCCGAGGGCGCCGTCGACGACGTCATGGCGCTGCCCGAGGTCGGCCGCGCCGACGCGCTGGCGTTCACCATCGGTGGCACGTCCCCCGAGCCCGGGGTCGCCCCGGCGCCCGAGGACATGGGCGTGATCGCCGCCGTCGGGCCCGGCGTCCTCGGCGGCTCCGTCGTCGTGGACGTGGTCGCGGGCGACGTCGACGACCTGGACGACACGCACGTCGTCGTCAACCAGCGCGTCATCGGCGAGGGCTGGGACGTCGGCGACGAGGTCACGGCCGCCACCGCCGCGGGCACGCGGACGTTCACGGTCGCCGCGGTCATCGACACGCGGGTG
This sequence comes from Cellulomonas wangsupingiae, assembly GCF_024508275.1. Classification (NCBI taxonomy): domain Bacteria; kingdom Bacillati; phylum Actinomycetota; class Actinomycetes; order Micrococcales; family Cellulomonadaceae; genus Cellulomonas; species Cellulomonas wangsupingiae. Next base: position 3,753,661 of record NZ_CP101989.1, on the reverse strand, counting down.
CTCGGCGGGGCGGTGCTCGTCACGCCGGCCGTGCTCGACGAGCTGGCGCCCGGTGCCGCGCAGTCGACGGACACGGTGTTCGTCGACGCGGGCGCGGGCGTCACGGTCGACGAGCTGCGGGCCGCGGTGGCCGACGCCGTCGCGCCGTACGTGGTCGTGTCCGTGCAGGACCGCGACGAGTTCGTCGACCAGATGGCCGGACAGGTCGACCAGGTCCTGGTGATCCTGTACGCGCTGCTGGGCCTCTCGCTGGTGATCGCGGTGCTCGGCATCGTCAACACCCTCGCGCTGTCGGTCATCGAGCGCACCCGGGAGATCGGGCTGCTGCGCGCGGTGGGCCTGGGGCGGCTGCAGGTCGCCGGGGTGGTGACCGTCGAGTCCGTGCTGACGGCCGTGTTCGGCACCGTCGTCGGCCTCGCCCTCGGGGTCGGACTCGCGTCCGTGCTGCCGCGCGTGTACGCCGAGGAAGGGCTGGACCAGCTCGTCGTCCCGTGGGGCGGGCTCGGGCTCATGCTCGCGCTGGCGGTGGTCGTCGGCGTCCTGGCCGCGGTGTGGCCCGGCGCCCGCGCCGCCCGCCTGCGCGTCCTCGACGCCATCGCCACCCCGGACTGACCCCCACCCCGCCGAGCGCGGTACTCCGCCGCCGAGCGCGGTACTCGTATGTCCCGCGCTCGGCGGTCGAGTACCGCGCTCGGCGGGTGGGTCAGGGCTTGTGGGGGGCGACGCCGCGGACGTCCGCGGACGGGAAGCGGCGGTGGGAGTCCGCGAGCTTCGCGCGGGCGGCCGCACCCAGGTCGACGCCCAGCACGTCGGCCAGCCGGACCAGGTAGACCAGCACGTCGGCCATCTCCTCGCCCGCCCGCGCGCGCCGGTCGGGCACGGCGAACCGGTCGACCGCCTCGTCCGCCGGGACCCACTGGAACAGCTCGGCCAGCTCCCCGACCTCGCCCACCAGCGCGAGGACCAGCGACTTCGGGTCCTGGAACTGCTCCCAGTCCCGCTCCCGCGAGAACTCCCGCACCGCCGCCGTCAGCTCCGCGATCTCCGTCACGCGCCCATCATCGCCGCGGGCGGGCGCGCGCGTCACGCGGGGGTGAGGTGCTCCGGGCAGGGGGCGTAGTGGTCGTGGGCGACGACCAGGCTGCCGCGCCCGCCCGTCAGGGAACGCAGGTCCAGCACGTAGCGCTGCAGCTCGGCCTCGGGGACGGTGGCCTCGACGACCACCTCGCCGCCGTCGAGCGACACGGTGTCCGTGATGCGGCCGCGCCGCGCGGACAGGTCGCTCATGACGTCGCCCTGCGCGGACGTGGGCACGGTGATCTGCACCCGGCACACCGGCTCGAGCACGACGGTGCCGGCGGCGGCCAGCGCCTCCTTGAGCCCCACCGCCGCGGCGGTGCGGAACGCCATGTCCGACGAGTCGACCGAGTGCGCCTTGCCGTCGTACACCTCGACGCGCACGTCGACGACGGGGAAGCCGTGCGGGCCGCCCGCGGCCATCGCCTCGCGCACGCCGCGCTCGACGGCCGGCAGGTAGGACCGGGGGATCGCGCCGCCGACGACCGAGTCGACGAACTCGAACCCGGACCCCGGGGGCAGCGGCGACACCCGCAGCTGCACCACCGCGTACTGCCCGTGCCCGCCCGACTGCTTCTTGACCTTGCCCTCGGCCTCCACCGGCTTCGCGATCGTCTCGCGGTACCCGACGGGCACGGGCGACGTCGTGACGTGCACCCCGAACACGCGCGCGAGCCGCTCGAGCGCGACCGCCAGGTGCGTGTCGCCCAGCCCGCGCAGGACGGTGCGCTCACCCGTGCGGTCGACCGTCAGCGTCGGGTCCTCGGCGACGAGCCGGCCGAGGGCCGCGGACAGGCGGTCGTCGTCGGACTGGGTCACCGGGTCCAGCGCCAGGGCGTAGACGCCGGGCCGCTCGCGCGCCGGGCGCGCGGTCATCCCGACGCCCGGGGTGCCCTTGGCCGCCAGCAGCGACCCCGTGGGCGTGCCCGTGAGCTTGGCGACGGCGGCGACCTGCCCGGCCACGGCGACGTCCAGCGGCGTGTGCTCCTTGCCCCGCAGCCGGAACAGCCCGGGCACCCTCTCCTCGGTGCGGGTGGTGGTGTTGACGAGCCGGTCACCGGGCCGCAGCGTGCCGGACAGCACCCGCAGCACGGTGACCTGCCCGACGAACGGGTCGGCCACGGTGCGGAACGCGTGCACGAGCGTCGGCCCCCGGGGGTCGGGCGCGACCTGCACCTCGACGTCGCCCGCGAGGACGGTCGCCGGGCGCGCGCCGGGGCCGGGGCACAGCTCGCAGACCAGGTCGGCGAGCCGGTCGACGCCGACGCCCGTCGTCCCGGACGCGACGAGCACGGGGACCGCGAGCCCGTCGCACACCTCCTGCGCGAGGGTGTGCTCGAGGTCCGCGACCGACGGGACGTCGCCGGCCAGGTACCGCTCGAGCTGGTCGTCGTCGTGGGCGACGATGTCCTCGGTGACCGACTCGTGCAGCCGGTGCTCCTCCTCCGCCACGCCCGAGGGCAGCGGGCCGTCGTGGTGCCGGCCGTCGGCGTCGTAGACGTAGCCTCCTTCCGAGAGCACGTCGGCGACGCCGGTGAACCCCGCCTCGTCGCCGAACGGCAGCTCCAGGGGCACCAGCACGTCGCCGAACGCGTCGCGCAGCTGCGCGAGGACGCGGTGGAAGTCGGCGCGCGCGCGGTCCTCCTTGGTGACGACGACCAGCCGCGGCACGCCCGCCTCGCCGGCCGCCCGCCACGCCAGGTGCGTGCCGGCCTGCACGCCGTCGACGGCGCTGACGACGATCACCGCGAGGTCGGCGGCGCTCAGCGCCGCGTCGACCGCGCCGGCGAAGTCGAGGTACCCCGGGGTGTCGAGCAGCGTGACGTCGTACGTGCGGCCGTCGTCCGTCTGCCATCGGAACGGCGCGACGCCGAGCGCGAGCGAGATGCCGCGGGCGATCTCCTCGGGCTCGTGGTCGCTCACCGTGGTGCCGTCCTCGACGCGCCCGGCGCGGGGGATCGTCCCGGCGCGGTGCAGCAGGGCCTCGGTGAGGGTGGTCTTGCCGGATCCCGACGCGCCCAGCAGTGCGACCGTGCGGACGGCGGGCGACGGTGCCTGGTCCATGTGGACCCTCCCACAGGTGGGTGAACTTCTTCGGCCCAGCGTAGGACGACGCGCCCCACGGCGGCAGGACGAGGGTCCCTGGTGCCGACGACGACGGGCCGGACCCCCTCCCGGTGGTGGGAGGGGGTCCGGCCCGTGCGTCAGGTGCGGTGCGTCAGCTGGCCGCGATGATGTCCACGACGAAGACGAGGGTCGAGCCCGGGGGGATGCCCTCCTTCTCCTCGTCGCCGTAGCCCTTGTCCGGCGGCACGACGAGCATGACCTGGCTGCCGACCTTCTGGCCGACGAGGCCCTCGTTCCAGCCGGCGATGACGCCCGCCTGGCCGACGTTCTCGACGGGGAAGGGCATGCTGCGCTCCCACGAGGAGTCGAACTGCGTGCCGTCCCAGAGCCAGCCGGTGTAGTGCACCAGCGCGGTCTGGCCGGCGGCGATCTCCGGGCCCTCGCCCTCGATCAACGGCTGCGCGACGAGGGTCGTCGGCGCGTCGCCCTCGGCCGGCTCGAGCGCCGGTGCGCCGTTCTCCGCGAGCGTCACGGTGGGCAGGCCGTCCACGGGGGCGACGGCCGTGCCCGTGGCGCGCCCGGGCCGCTTGGCGACGATCTCGGCGACGGCCACCGTGGTGACGTCCTCACCCATCGGCTGGCCGAAGACGAAGCGCATGCCGACCTTGCCGTCGACCAGGATGTCGGCGAGCACCGGGGCCAGCGACGCCTCGGAGACGACGAGCTGCTCGGGCGCGGACGCCCACGTCGACTGCTGCGTCGTGCCGTCGGTGCCGTTCACCCACACCGAGTGCAGGTCGATCAGGTCGCCGTCGGCGACGGTCTCGCCCGTGCCCTCCTCGAGCACGAACGCGGTGGGCGCCGACAGGCTGAACGGGGTACTGGGGAGCACCACCTTGGGCTCCGCGCCGGCGGCGCCCTCGACGGCGACGGACTCCAGGGCGGCGATGTCCTCCGCCGACGCGGTCGGCTCCGCCGTGGAGGCGGCCGAGTCCTGCGCGGTGGGCGTCGTCGCGTCGTCGCTCGGTTCGTCGCCGGCGCAGGCGGCGAGGGTGAGGCTGAGCGCCAGCGCTGCGGCTGCGGCACGCAGCGCGGTGCGGGTCGTGGGGCGTCGCACGGAGGTCCTCCGGGGGTCGGGAGACCGGCCCGGAACGCCGGGACGGCCTCCGGCACCGTACGTGACGTTCCTGGACGTCGCCTGGGACAGCCGAGGACCGAAACGCTTCAGTGACGTGCCGGACGAGCAGGGCGGGGCCGCGCGGCCCCGCCCCGTCGACGCGTCGGCGCCGGTCAGAGCATGCGCCGGGAGCCGGGGTGCACCACGCGCAGCCACCGGCACCCGTACCCGTCGAGCTCGATCTCCACCCGGCCCTGGTCGTCCGTCGTGCGGTCGTCGTCCTCCAGGAGGTCGATGAGGCGGGTGCCGGCGCCGGCGTCGTCGAGGTGCAGCGGCACCCGCACGGCCTCCGAGCCCAGGTTGTGCAGCGCGACCATCGACGCGTCCTGCCACGTCGAGCGGTGCGCGAGGACCGCGGCGTGCGGCTGGTCGAGGATCTCGACGCGGGTCGTCCAGCCCAGCTCGGGGCTCTCGCGGTACCGGCGCGCGAGCTTCTGCACGAAGTTCAGCAGCGAGTCGGGGTCCCGGCGCTGGTCGGACACGTTGACGTGCTCGGGGGCGAAGGCCCCCTCGGTCACCGGCCCGGACAGCCGCGACGCGGCCGCCTGGGAGAACCCGCCGTTCTTGCCGGACGTCCACTGCATGGGCGTGCGGACCGCGAGCCGTCCCTCGGCGGCGAGGTTCTCGCCCATGCCGATCTCCTCGCCGTAGAACAGCACGGGCGTGCCCGGCAGGCTGAACAGCAGCGAGTAGACCATCCGCACGCGGCGCGGGTCGCCCTCGAGCATCGGGGGCAGGCGGCGGCGCAGCCCGCGGTCGTACAGCTGCATGTCCTTGTCGGGGCCGAAGGCGTCGAACACCTCCTGCCGCTCGTCGTCGGAGAGCTTGTCGAGCGTCAGCTCGTCGTGGTTGCGCACGAACGTCGCCCACTGGGCGTCGTGCGGGATCTCCGGGCGCGTGCGCAGCGTGTCCGCGATCGGTCCGGCGTCCTGGCGGGCCAGCGCCAGGTACATCTGCTGCATGAGCACGAAGTCGAACTGCAGGTTCAGCTCGGCGCCCTCGTGCTTGCCGTCGCCCGTGTGGTCGCCGAAGAACGTGCGCTGCTGCTCGTACGGCAGGTTGACCTCGCCCATGAGGATCGAGGCGCCCGTGCGCCGCGACAGGAACGCGCGCAGCTGCTGCAGGAACTCGTGCGGGTGGTCGACGTCGTCGCCCTTGCCCTTGTGCGCGTCGGCGAGGAAGAACGGCACGGCGTCGACGCGGAACCCGTCCAGGCCCATCTGCGCCCAGTAGCCCACGACCTTCGCGATCGCGTCGCGGACCTGCGGGTTCGCGGTGTTGAGGTCCGGCTGGTGCCGGTAGAACCGGTGCCGGTACCAGGCCTCCGCCTGGTCGTCGTACGTCCAGATGCCGTCCTCCTTGTCGGGGAAGACGACCTCCTTCGACGTGTCCGGCGGGGCGTCCTCGCGCCACACGTACCAGTCGCGGTACGGGCTGTCCTTCGAGCGCCGCGCGGAGCGGAACCACGGGTGGCGGTCCGACGTGTGGTTGACGACGAGGTCGGCGATGACGCGGATGCCGCGGTCGTGGGCCGTGCGGATCAGCTCGACGAGGTCACCGGCGTCACCGAGGCGCGGGTCGACGCCGTAGTAGTCGGTGATGTCGTAGCCGTCGTCGCGGTCGGCCGTCGGGTAGAACGGCATGAGCCACAGGCACGTCACCCCGAGCTCGGCGAGGTGGTCGATGCGCTGCACGAGGCCCGGCAGGTCGCCGATGCCGTCGTCGTCCCAGTCCATGTAGGTCTCGACGTCGAGGCAGTAGATGACGGCGGACTTCCACCACAGGTCACCGGTGTCGCGGATCCTCACGCGTGGGCCTCCTTCAGGGCGGGGAGCACGTGCTCGGCCGCCATGTCGACGAACGCCTCCAGCGACGACGACGGCCGCGTGGCCGTGGCGGCGGCGTCGGGGTGCTTGTCGTCGGACGGGACGACGTCGGTCGCGATCTGGTGCAGGTAGACGGCGTCGAAGCCGAGCTCCGCCAGGGCGACGAGCCGGTCGGCGAGCCGCTGCGGGTCGTGCTCGACGAGCACCGAGCCGCGCAGCAGGTCGTCGCTGACCTTGTCGGCGATCTGGTCGAACGCCTCGGGGGTGTCGAGGTCCCACGCGACGGGCGGGCCGATCGCGTTGCCCGCCCACTGCTCGCGCGCCAGTCGCAGCGCCTCGGCGTCGGTGGGGGCGAACGAGACGTGCACCTGCAGCGCGATCTCACCGCGTCCGCCGGCGTCGCGGTACTCGGCGATGATGCGCCGCAGCTTGTCCTCGGGCTGGTTCACGGTGACCAGCCCGTCGGCCCAGCGGGCGTGGTTGCGGGCCGTGGCGACCGAGACGGCCGGGCCGATGAGCAGCGGCTTCACGTCGGGGAGCGTCCACAGCTTGGCGCGGTCGACCTTCACCAGGCCGTCGTGCGTGACCTCCTCGCCGTCGAGCAGCGCGCGGATGACCTCGACGCACTCCAGCAGGCGCGCGTCGCGCACGGGCTTGGGCAGCCACCCGTCGCCGGTGATGTGCTCGTTCATGTTCTCGCCGGACCCGAGCGCGACCCAGAACCGGCCCGGGTACATCGCGGCCAGCGTGGCCGCGGCCTGGGCGATGATCGCCGGGTGGTACCGCTGGCCGGGGGCGTTCACGACGCCGAACGGCAGCCGGGTCGTCGCCAGCGCCGAGCCCAGCCACGTCCACGCGAACCCGGAGTGGCCCTGCGTGGACTGCCACGGTGCCCAGTGGTCGGAGCACATCGCGGCGTCGAACCCGCGCTGCTCGGCCAGCCGGGTCGCGGCGAGCAACGCGGAGGGATGGACCTGCTCGTGTGAGTTGTGGAATCCGACGCGCACCATGGGGCACTTTCCTACCGGTTGGACGCCTGTCCCGCTCGGTGAGCGGACGACGCGTGTGCGTCGTGGCTCAGCGCCGCGCGTCGCGCGCCAGCACCCCCGCCTGCAGTCGCGTCCGCACGCCGAGCTTGCCCAGCACGTGGCTGACGTGGGACTTCACCGTCGTCTCCGACACCACGAGCCGCGCCGCGATGTCCGCGTTCGACAGCCCGTCGCCCAGGGCGTCGAGGACGTCGCGCTCGCGCGCGGTCAGGGCGGCGAGGCGGTCGTCGGCCTCTGCTGGGACCGGGGCTGCGGGGACGGGTTGCGACGCGACCGCGTCGAGCAGGCGGCGCGTGACCTCGGGCGCCAGCACGCCCTCGCCGGCGGCCACCCGGCACACCGCGTCGACCAGCTCGTGCGCGCCGACGGTCTTCAGGAGGAACCCGGCGGCCCCCGCCCGCACCATGCCGAGCACGTACTCGTCGAGGTCGAACGTCGTCAGCGCCACCACGTCGGCCAGCCGCTCGCCGACGATCGCGGCCGTCGCGGCGATGCCGTCGGTCCCCGGCATGCGCACGTCCATCAGCACGACGTCGGGGCGCAGCGCACGCGCCTGACGCACCGCGACGTCGCCGTCCGCCGCCTCCCCGACGACCTGCACCCGGCCGGACTGCTCGAGCATGATCCGCAGGCCGGCGCGGATCGCCGCGTGGTCGTCGGCCAGCAGCACCCGGACGGCGGGGTGTGCAGCGTTCGGGACCTCCAGCGTCACCACCGCTGCACACTCCCTCGTCGCAGCGGCAGGTGGGCGCGGACCCGCCAGGTGTCGCCCCGCGGGCCGGCCTCGACGGCGCCGCCCAGGGCCGCCGCGCGCTCGTGCATCGTCTGCAGGCCCGCCGACGACGTCAGGGCCGGGTCCACCGGGCCGGCGTCGGTGGCCAGCGGGTTGTCGACGACGAGCACGAGAGCGTCGTCGTCGGCCGTGACGCGCACCGCCGCGCGCCCGCCGCCGTGCTTGTGCGCGTTCGTCGCGGCCTCCTGCAGGATGCGGAACGCCGCGTGGTCGACGGCCGTGGGCACTCCCGTCGGCACGTCGCCGACGACGTCCACGTCGAGGTCCGCGACCCGCGCCAGACCGGCCGGTGCGGTGGCCGCGTCGGCGTCCGCGCCCTCGCGCAGCACGAGGATCATCGAGCGCATCTCCGCCAGCGCGTCGAGCGACCCGGCACGCGCCGCCGTCAGCGCCGCGCGGTCCCGCGACTCGTCCGGTGGGGCGGCGAGCGCGGCCTCGGCGTGGATGGCGACCGCGGACAGGTGCCCGGCGACCACGTCGTGCAGGTCGCGGGCCACACGCGCGCGCTCGTCCTGCACCGCCCGGTCCCGGTCGAGCGCGGCGATGCGTGCGACGTCGTCGGCGTGCGCGCGGGCCAGGTCGGCCCGGGCACGCTCGGCGTCGGCGCGACGCGACTGCTCGGCCGTCAGCACCTCCGAGCGGCGCACGTCCGAGCCCCACCACCACGGCGGCAGCAGCAGCGACCCGGCGACGAGCGTCAGCTGGACGACGTCCCGCGCCGACATGCCCGCCACGACCGTCGCGACCATCACCCCGAGCACGAGGGCGACCAGCACCCCCAGCACGACCGCGCGGGCACGCGGTGCCGCGCCACGCGCCACCGTGAAGAGCGCGTCGAACAGCACCAGGTACATGCCCAGGCTGCCGCCGAGCACCACGTCGACCGCGAGCAGCGCGGTGACGACCACGAGGACAAGCACCGGGTGCCGGCGCTTGTACAGCAGCGCGGTCGTCCCCAGCAGGAGCACGCCCACCTGCCACGGCAGCGTGCCGCCCGGCACGTCGGCGAGCGGCTGGTCCACGCCGAGCATGCGCACGTCGAGCACCAGCAGGACCAGCCCGACGACGAGCAGCGCCACCGAGTACGCGCGGTCCGCCGCAGGCCCGCGCGGCGGCGTGCGCACCCACCGCGCGAGGGCGGCGAGACGGGAGGTCATGCACCCATCCCAGCACGTCCGTGACCTGCGGCTCTCGTCCGAACGGACGAGACGGCGCGCGCGGTTCGGTCCGAACGCCGGACGCGCCCGCCCGGGCCGCCGCGGGACCGTCGGGGCATGGAGATCGTCGAGTGGGTCCGCGACCACCCCGTCGCCGCGCTGGTGATCACGTGCGAGGTGGCCTTCTGGGTGTTCCTCGCCGCGGCCGTCGTCGCGCGCTACGTGCTCCGCCGCCGGCGGCTGTCGACCGTGCTGCTGCTGTGCGAGCCGCTCATCGAGGTCGTCCTGCTGGTCGCCACGGTCACCGACCTGCTGCGCGGCGCCGAGGCGACGTGGACCCACGGGCTGGCGGCGCTCTACCTCGGGTTCACGGTCGCGTTCGGCAGGTACACCGTCCACAAGGTCGACGGGTGGGTCGCGTGGCGGCTCTTCGACGGGCCGCGACCGCCGCGCGTGCCGTCGGGCGGGCGCGCCAAGGTCGTGCACGAGTGGAAGCTGTGGCTGCGGGTGCTGCTGGCGTGGGCCGTGGCGGTCGCGGTGCTCGGGGTGCTCCTGCTCATCGCCGACGACCCCGCGCAGCGGCAGGTGCTGCTCGGCTGGGCGGGACGGGCGACGCTCGTCATGGGCATCTGGTTCCTCGCCGGACCGGTGTGGCAGGTCTTCGCCGACTCCGCGGGCGAGGACGACGCCCCGGACACGGACGACGCCCCGGAGACGCCGGCCGACCACCCCACCTCCCACCCGGCCCACCCCACCCCCTGACCCCGCGCCCCCGGGCGCACCCCGTCGACGGAGATGTCCACCCACCGGGACGACGCTCCCGCGAGACCGGGCTCAGGTCGCTCGAGCCCTGCCATGAACGACCTCAGCCCGGTCTCGCGGGGCCGGCGTCCCGCGAAGCGGACGACGGGGGACGGGGCCGGGTGGGACGGAGGGACGGCGTCAGCGGGTCGGGGTCGTGGCTCGGCGGTCCCTCACAGGGCGTCGGACCAGGGCTCCGCGGCCGTCGTCACCGGCTCGCCCGTCCGGGCGGACTCCTCGATCGCCAGGCCCAGCAGGTGGTCCTGGCAGCCGTCGGCCAGCGGGTACGGCGGCGGTGCGTCGCCGCGCAGCCACGCACCGGTGTCGTCGAGCAGGTGCGCCACCGCGAGGTCGTCGTCCGCGAGACGCGCCCCGACGAACGGGTTGCGGTACAGCACGCGCCCGTCCATCGACAGGTGCTCGAGGTCGAAGCCGTCGAGGTTCTGCTCGATGCCCGACTGGCGCCGCACGATCGACGACGTCAGCACCGTGCGCTCGTCGACCCACCGCGTCACGGTGTCGTCGACGATCTCGCCGTGCGATCCGCGCACCACGACGCGGTTGGTGCGCAGCGGGTTGTACCACTGGTTGTCCGTGAAGTCGTAGAGGACCGACCGGCCGTCGCCCAGGTCGAGGGTCGCGAGGACCGACCGCACCGGTGCGGCCCCGCCGGAGTCCGTCCAGCCCTCGCGCCCGACCGGGTCGACGAGCGGCGCGGTGAACGCCTGCGCGCGCACCGTCACCGGTCCGCGGCCGGCGCCCAGCAGGTACCGGCCCAGCCCGACCGCGTGGTACAGGTGCGTCGAGGAGACCTGCACGCTCGTCGGCGCGCCGATGACCCCGGCCTCGACGACGGCCCGCCGCGCGCGGTGCGCGGGCATCGACGGCGAGTGCTCCGCGACCTGCACGAGTCCCGTCGCGCCCACGTCGGCCCACAGGTCGCGCAGGCCGGCGGCGTCGGGCGCGGGGGGCGTCTCGGCGAGCACGGGGACCGCCGCGTCGACGATCTCCCGCACCGCGTCGGGCGTGACGGGCCAGGGGGTCGCCGTGACGACCAGCTCGGGCCGGTCGGGTGCCGCACCGGCACCCGGCAGGGCGCCGGTGACCAGCTCCTCGATCGTCCGGACCGTCGGCACGCCCCACGCCGCCTCGACCTGCGCACCGCGCTGGGCGGTGCGGGTCACGACGCCGACGCACCGGAACCGGTCCGGCATCAGGCGCGCGACGCGCACGAAGAACTCGGCCCGCCACCCGGACCCCACCACGCCGAACCGCACCGGCTGCTGCGTCACACGGACCTCCTCGTCGCCGTCGACGACCCTAGCCCGCACCCGCGCTCTCGGGATGCCGGTGCGTGCCGCGCGGGTCATCCTCGTGTCGTGACGCGCTTCGGGTACACCCTCATGACCGAGCAGTCCGGTCCGCGCGAGCTCGTGGGCTACGCGCAGCACGCGGACCGGCTGGGCTTCGACTTCGCCGTGTCCTCGGACCACTACTTCCCGTGGCTCGACGCCCAGGGCCACGCACCGTACGCGTGGAGCGTGCTGGGTGCCGTCGCCCAGGCGACCGAGCGCCTCGAGCTCATGACGTACGTGACCTGCCCGACGATCCGCTACCACCCGGCGGTCGTCGCGCAGAAGGCCGCGACCATGGCGCTGCTGTCCGAGGGCAGGTTCACGCTCAACGTCGGGGCGGGGGAGAACCTCAACGAGCACGTCGTCGGCGAGCGCTGGCCGGCCGTGGGGGAGCGGCACGACATGCTCGAGGAGGCCCTCGAGATCATCCACCGGCTCTTCGACGGCGAGCGCGTCACCTACGAGGGCGCCCACTTCCGCGTCGACTCCGCGCGGCTGTGGGACCTGCCGGACACGCGGGTGCCGATCGGCGTCGCCGTGTCGGGCGGGCAGTCGGTGTCACGGTTCTCCGGGCTCGCGGACCACCTGGTCGCGGTCGAGCCCGACGCGGACCTGGTCCGGCGGTGGGACGAGGCCCGCGCGGGGCTGGGGTCGCTGGAGGTGGTCGGGCCGTCCCGCAAGATCGGGCAGGTCCCGATCTCGTGGGGCCCGGACCGTGACGAGGCGGTGGCCCGCGCGCACGACGAGTTCCGGTGGTTCGGCGGCGGCTGGAAGGTCAACGCCGACCTGCCGACGACCGAGGCGTTCGAGGCCGCGAGCCAGTTCGTCCGCCCCGAGGACGTGGCCGCGTCCATCCCGTGCGGGCCGGATCTCGACGCGGTCGTCGAGGCCGTCGCCGCGTACTGGGAGGCGGGCTTCACCGACGTGGCCGTCGTCCAGGTGGGCGACGCGCTGCAGCAGCAGTTCCTGGACGAGGCGGCAGGCCCGCTGCTCGAGCGGCTGCGCGCGGCCGCACCCGCCGACTGACAGGGCCCTCGACGGAGGACGACCGACGACCACCCGACGAGAGGACCACCACCATGGCGGTGACCGCCTTCCAGGACCTGCCGCTGGCCGACCGCGACCGCGAGTGGGACGGCGCGGCCGCCGAGAAGCGGGTGCGTGCCTGGGCGGACGCGCAGGACGAGCCGAACGAGCGGTACCGCGACGCGCACGTCTGGTACGACGCGGACAAGAAGGAGAACTTCACGGCGTACAAGCTGCTGATCGCGGACGTCGTCGACGACCGGCTGGTCGCGGTGCCGCGCGGCGTGTTCGCCGCGGCGGCCGTCATGCAGGGTTCGCGCGGCGGCGTCGACCTGCCCGCGAAGGACCGCGACCGTGTGCGCTCCCACCTGGCGAAGTACTACGCGCGGCTCGACGAGACGCCGCCCTGGGACGACTGACGGCCCGGGCGGACCTGACGGCCCGGGCGCCGACCCGTCCCGTCAGGGCCGCCGCAGGACCCCGAGCTCGTGCGCCCGGCGCAGCGCGGCCTGCCGGTCGTGGACGCCGAGCTTCGCGTAGATGCGCAGCACCTGCGTGCGCGCGGTGCCGACGGACACGGCGAGCACGTCGGCGACCTGCTGGGTCGTGCCGTGCCGGTCGAGCAGCGACAGCACGGTGCGTTCCCGCGGGGTCAGCGGCAGCCCGCGCGCGGGGTCGGACCCCGCCGGTCCCGTCGCGTCGAGCCGCGCCTGCTCGTCGTCGTCGAACGGGAGCCCGGACTCCTCCACCAGCGCGTCGCGCACCGGGACCGGCAGGTGCGCGAAGCTGCGCAGCGTGTCGTGCTGCGCCGCCAGCCGTCGCGCGCTGCGGAACGACCGGACCGCCAGCGCCGGCTGCTGCGCCTCGTGCGCCGCCCACGCCTCGAGGACCAGCAGGTCGAGGCGGTCCGCGAGGTTCACCCGGTGGCGGCGGCCGCCGACGGCGGCGGCGCGCAGCGCGACGAGCGGGTCGCCGGTCAGCAGGAGCCACCGGGCGCGGGGCACGTCGCTCCACAGGCCCGTCGGGTCGGTGTCGGCGAGCAGGTCGGACACGCGCTCCGGCTCGCCGAGCGCCAGCAGGAGCTCGGCCCGCAGCCGCAGCACGATCCGCTGCACCAGCGGGGCGTGCGTCAGCCAGACGTGGTGCATCCGCTCGACCTGCTCGAGCTCGGCGAGCCCCGCCTCCGCGTCCCCGAAGAGCACGGCGCGGCGCACGCGGGCGCGCATGACGAACGGCCAGCTCACGTCGGGCGACTGCATGCGCAGCCCGACCCGCGCGAGCGCGGCGTCCGCGGCGGGCAGGTCGAGCCTGTCGGTGGCGACCATCGCCTCGGCGACGTCCGCGGCGACGTCGGGGACGCGCTCCTCCCACTCGGGCTGCAGGGTCTCGACGTGCCGCACGAGCCACCGCTCGGCGTCCGCCAGCAGGCCGTCGAGCGCGTGGACGAGGGCGACGTGCCCGGCCGCTGACGCGCGTACGTCGGGGGCGTGGAGGGGGTCGGCGAGCTCGTAGGCGCGCATCGGCAGGTCGAGCGCCGACCCGATGTCGCCGTCGAGCAGGGCCGTGCGGCCGCCCTGCACCAGGAACCACCAGTAGGACCGGGACGACGTGCCGCCGTGCACGCCCGCCCTCGCCGCCGCGATCTCCGTCTCGCGCATCACCGCCATGGCGCGTGGCATGTCGCCCCGCGCCCGGGCCGCGACGAGCGCCGCCGCCGCGCCCGTCCAGCGGCCCGCGGGCGTCAGGCTCCGCCACTCGCCGGCCAGCGCGAGGGAGCCGAGCTCGGTCATGAGCCGCAGGACGAGGGTGGGTGCGTCGTCCTGGGCGTCGTGCCCACGACGGGCGGCGGCGCGCGCCAGCTCCAGGACGGTGGACGTCTGCGCGACCTCCTGCGGGACCGCGGCGTACACGGCATCGACGTCGGGGCCGCCCATCGCCACGAGGTAGGTCCCGAAGTCGATCCAGCACGTCTCCAGCAGCGGCCAGTCGCGCGCCCGCGCGGCGTGCTCGACGGCGACGCGCAGGTCGGGCGGCACCGCGTCGAGCGCGCGGCGGGCCAGCCGGCGGTGCAGGTCGGTGGCGAGCGCGGGGGACCGGTCCTCCAGGTCGCGGCGCAGGACCTCCCGCAGCAGGCCCGGCACGTGCCAGCGCGACGCGGACTGCTCGGCCGTCAGCCGCCGGGCCACGCCGAGGGCCTCGAGCGCGAGCAGCACGTCCACGTCGCCCGTCGCCGGCGCGTGCCCGGTCTCCTCGAGGAGCAGACGCACGGTGTCGCCCGTCGGGTCCGCCGCGGTCGCGACGAGGGCGGCGACGTCCAGCAGGCCGGCGGCCCGCAGGACGGGCAGCGCGGTGCCGCGCGCGTACGCGTAGCCGGCGGCGGTGGCCGGGCCGGCGTCCTGGGGCCGGGTGTCGTCGAGGACGGTGCGGGCGAGGCCGGCCCAGCCGCCCGTGAGGTCGTGGAGCCGCGCCACCGTGCCGTCGTCCACCGGGTGCCCCCACCCGGCGGCGGCGTCCCGCAGCTCGGTCGGCGTCAGCGCCAGGTCACGGGCGGTCAGCGTGACGGCACCGGGCAGCCGGTCGACGGCCGCCACGACCGGCTGCACCGCGGCGCCGGACAGCGGACGCGGGCCGGTCCCGGTCACGACGAGCACGCGCAGCGCCGAGCTGGCGGTCAGCAGCGCCGCGACCGCGAGCGCGTCCGGCCCGAGGTCGTCGGCGTCGTCGAGGACGAGCGCGACGGGCGCACCGCTCGCGTCGACCGCCGCGGCGAGCACGGCCGGTGAGGCGTCCGCGGGGACGTCGGCGCCCGCGTCCCTCAGGGCCGCGGCCAGCGCGTCGCGGACCGCCGGCCAGGCGCTCGTCCCCTCGCCGGGCGCCGGGGGCGTCGGCCAGGCGACCGGACGGCCGTGCGCGCGCTCCCGGTCGGCCCACCCGCCGGCCAGCGTGGTGCGGCCGTACCCGGGCACCGCGCGCAGGACGACGCCCCGGGCGTCGAGCCGGTCGAGCAGGCGCGCGCGGGGCACTGCGCTCACGGGACCCCGCGGTGACGCCTGCGCCGGCGTCCCCACCGTCCCCCTGCCGTGCCCGGGGTGAGCGGGCGACGGCCCCTCGGTCGTCACGTCGCCAGTATCGGGTGCGAACCGGACACGCGCACCCGCGCACGAGCCCGCGCGGCGGGCGTTCGGCCGGCCGAAACGCGGCGTGCCGGGCACCGGCACTCGGGCGCCGCCCGTTATCGCAACCCCGCCGCAGCCTCTAGCGTGCCGCTGCACGCCCCACCCGACAGCGACCACCGGAGCCCGATGACCACCCCCACGCCCGAGCGGGCCGGCAGCGCCCGCCCGACGCCCGCCCAGCTGCGCCGCTGGCGGCGCAACCTGGCCGACGAGCGCGCCGAGGGCGCCGTCTACCGGGACCTCGCGGCGCGTCGCCAGGGCGAGGAGCGCGAGATCCTGCTCGCCCTCGCGGAGGCCGAGCGGCGGCACGAGTCGCACTGGCTGGAGCTGCTGGGGGACGACGTCGGCCGCCCGCTGCGCGGGGACTGGCGCACGCGGGTGCTCGGGTGGCTCGCGCGACGGTTCGGGTCCGTGTGGGTCTACGCGCTCGCGCAGCGCGCCGAGGCCCGCTCCGGGTACGGGCAGGACGCCGAGGCGACGGCGCGCATGGCCGCGGACGAGCAGATCCACGAGGAGGTCGTCCGCGGGCTGGCGATGCGCGGGCGGCAGCAGATCTCCGGCACGTTCCGAGCGGCGGTGTTCGGCGCGAACGACGGGCTGGTGTCGAACCTGGCGCTCGTCCTGGGCATCGGTGCCAGTGGCGTCGCGACGCAGACGGTCCTGCTCACGGGCCTCGCGGGGCTGCTCGCCGGTGCGCTGTCCATGGGCGCCGGGGAGTACGTGTCCGTCCGCTCGCAGCGCGAGCTGCTGGAGGCGTCGCGTCCCGACGCGGACGCCGCGGCCGCGCTCGCGGACCTCGACGTCGCCGTCAACGAGCTCGCGCTGGTCTACCGCGCGCGCGGGATGAGCGCCGCCGACGCGCACGCCCGCGCCGACGTCGTGCTCGCCTCGCTCGCGCAGTACGAGGCGCAGCAGGCCGTCGACGCGTCGCTGCTGCGCACGTCGACGACGCTGCCGCCGGGGGACGGTGCGGCACCGGCCGTGCCCGCCGACGTGCGTCCCGCCGAGGTCGAGCGCGACGAGCACGAGGCGATCGGCACCGCGTGGGGCGCGGCCCTCGCGAGCTTCTGCTTCTTCGCGTCGGGCGCGCTGATCCCCGTCGTGCCGTACCTCCTGGGGGCGTCCGGGACGACGGCCGTGCTGTGGTCCGCCGGGCTCGTGGGTGTCGCGCTGCTGGGCACCGGCTCGGTCGTGGGACTGCTGTCCGGGGCGTCACCCGGCAGGCGCGCGCTGCGCCAGCTCGTCATCGGGTACGGCGCCGCGGCCGTGACGTACCTGCTGGGGCTCGCGTTCGGCACGACGGCCGTGTGACCGCGCCCACACCCTCCGCGACACCTTCACGTCCCCGCCCCACCGACCCGCCCCGCGCACCGGGGGCGCGGTCCTAGCGTGGCGACGTGCCCGACGCCCCTCGGCCCGGACCCCGCCACGCGCGCGTCCCGGTCACGGCCCCGCGAGGACCCGTGCTCGTCCTCACGGCGGTCGTCGTCACGCTCGCCTCCGCGGCCGCCGCGGTGTACGTCGACCTGCGCTCCCAGCTCGACGTCAGCGACGCCGCGGGCCTCGTCCTCGCGACGCCCGCCCCCGTCGCGACGACCCGGGCGCCCGACGACCCCTTCGCCGGCGCGGCCATGAACGTCCTCGTCATGGGCACGGACCTGCGGGACGAGGAGAACGCCGCGCTCGCGGGCGACGCGGAGGGGATGCGGTCGGACTCGACGATGCTCGTGCACGTCGCGGGCGACCGGACGTGGGCCGAGGTCGTGTCGATCCCTCGCGACTCGCTCGTCGAGGTCCCCGAGTGCCTGCTCCCCGACGGTGGCGTCACGCGCGCCCGCCGCACGATGTTCAACGAGGCGTTCTCCATCGGCGCGGGCCCGCAGGGGGACCCGGACCACGCGGCGGCGTGCACCATCGGCACCGTGCAGTCGCTCACGGGCGTCACGGTGACGCACCACGTGGTGGTGCGGATGACGGGCGTGATCGACGTCGTCGACGCGCTCGGCGGCGTGCGGATGTGCCTGCCCGAGCCGGTCGACGAGGACCCGGACTACGGCGACCTGCACCTGCCGGCCGGCGAGCAGCGCCTGGACGGCCGGCAGGCCATCGGCTTCCTGCGTGCCCGGCACGGCACCGGGATGGGCCTGGAGCTGGGCAGCGACCTCACGCGGATCACGCGGCAGCAGGCGTTCGTCCAGGCGGCGGTGCGCGAGCTGCTCGCCAAGGACCTGCTGGGCGACGCCGACCAGCTGTACGACGTCGCGCGCGCCGTGCTCGGGTCGCTGCGCGCCGACCCGCAGCTCGCCGACCCGGTGCGGCTGGCTGCCTTCGGGTACTCGCTGCGCGGGATGGACCGGGCGCGGGTCGTGTTCACCGGTGTGCCGGTGGCGGCCGCCGCGAGCGACCCCAACCGCGTGGAGTGGACGTCGGCCGCGGACGAGATCTGGCAGCGGCTGGCGTCGGACACGCCGCCGCCGTCACTGGCGCCGCAGCCGGGGGCGGGCACGCAGACGGGAGCGGAAGCGGGGACGGAGGCGGGCGGCGGGGAGCCGGACGCGACACCGGACGCCGCGGTGCCTCCGGACGTCACGCCGCCGCCGGACTCCGGCACCGGCGCCGACCCCCTGGGCGCGGAGCTCCTGCCCGGGGTGTGCGCCACCTGATGGGCAGGGTATTGCGTGATCAGGTAAGCCTCACCTTATAGTGGCGGCGTGACCGAGGCCACGGCGACGACCGTCGAGACGACCGCACCCCCGGCGTCCCCGTTCCGGATGTTCCACGTGCGCGTCGTCGCGCTGCAGCGGCTGTGCCCCAGCCTGCTGCGCGTCACGTTCACCGGCGACGACCTCGACCGCTTCGCGGACAACGGGTTCGACCAGCGCATCAAGTTCTTCCTGCCGGTCACGGGTTCCCCGTACGCCGACCTCATGGACCTCGGCCGCACGGGCGACTGGTACGGCACGTGGCGCGCGCTGCCCGACGACCGCCGTCACCCCATGCGCACCTACACCGCCCGCGGCGTGCGTCCGCACCCCCGTGAGCTCGACGTCGACATCGTGCTGCACGGCGACGCCGGGCCGGCGTCGCGCTGGGCGACGACCGCGCAGGTCGGCGACGAGCTGGTCGTCATGGGCCCCAACGCCGACCACGTCGGCCCGCACGGCGGCGTCGACTTCGTCCCCCCGGCCCGCACCGACCGCCTGCTGATCGCCGGAGACGAGACCGCGCTGCCCGCCATCGCCGGCATCGTCGAGCGGTTGCCGCGCGACGCCCGTGGCGAGGTGCTCGTCGAGATGCCGTGGTCCGACGACCGGCTCGCGCTCGACGCCCCTGAAGGGGTGCGCATCCACTGGCTCGGCCGCGACGGCCGCGCCCACGGCGACCTGCTCGTGCCCGCCGTCCAGGCCGCGTGCGCCCGCCTGCTGCCGGGTCAGGCGCCCGTCCCCGACGCCGTCCTCGAGGACGTCGACGTCGACCACGACATGCTGTGGGAGGTGCCGATCGACTACACCACCGGCGCCGCCCTGGCCGCCGAGGCGCACCTGTACGCGTGGCTCGCGGGCGAGGCCGGCGTCATCAAGACGCTGCGGCGGCACCTGGTGCGCGAGTGCGGCGTGGACCGCAAGGCCGTGGCGTTCATGGGGTACTGGCGGCAGGGGAAGTGCGAGGGGATCTGAGCCCGAGGCCGCCGGAATCCTGACGGAGGCGGGTGACGCGGGGTCAGCGGGTGACCGCTGAGGCTCCACCCAGCGCGTCCGCCGTGCGGAACCACGGCGCGCGGCGCAGGACGTCGACATCGACCGCGACGGGGTCGGCGCTCGTCAGCAGGACCGCAGCGCCGAGCCGGACGTCCTCGCCGGCGTTGCCGTCGCGTCCCACCCGGAACACGTGCACCTCGACCTCGCTCCCGAGGGCCCGAGCGACGTCGGGGACACCGGCCCAGCGCTGACCCGGCTCCACCGGCAGCCACAGCCAGCCGGCATGGAGCCCGCCCGAGCGGTCCGGCTCCGGGACGGGCAGCCCCGCCTGGAGCCGCAGGTGCGCGACCTCGAGCTGGGTGCCGGCGTGCACGCGTGCGAGCTCGGAGACGGCGGCGCCGGGAGCGCGCGCGGCGGTCTCCAGGACGACGAGCCGACCGTCGGGCGTCGTCGCGAACTCCGTGTGGACGACGAAGTCACCGTCCGACCCCAGGGCGGCCACGACGCGCTCGTTCAGCTCGTGCGCCGCCATGGCCTGCGGGCTGTCGGCCGGCAGGGTCCACCCGCCCAGCACCCGGCCGCGCTCGAACCCGAGCAGCGGCCCCAGGTAGCGCCCCGCCTGGACGGGGCGGACGTCGCCCTGGTGGACGAGCGCGTTGACGTGGCCGAGGTCCCCGGCCACGAACTCGTCGACCTGCCACCCCGCCTCACCGTCGTGCCGGGCGAGCCACGCGCGGACGGCCTCGGCGTCGGCCAGCACCTCGACGCCTCGCGAGTTCGCCTCGCGGCGCGGCTTCACCACGGCGGGCAGGCCGACGGTCCCGACGACGCGGTCCGCGACGGCGCGGGAGGACGTGACGGTCGGCTCGAAGGTCAGGTGCCGGGGGACCGGGACGCCCGCGGCCTCGAGCCGCCGCTTCATGAGGACCTTGTCGCGGTACCCGTCGAGGCGCGCGGGGTGCCGTGCGGGCAGACCCGTTGCCGCCCGCAGCCGTGCGCACTCGACGAGGCAGTACTCGTCGTTGCTGACGACCTCCGCGCCACCCGCCGCCCGCACGACGGCCTCCCACGCGTCCCGCCCGGCGTGCACGACCTCGACCGACGCCGCGACGTCCTCGCGGAGCACGGTCGCGGGGTCGGCGTCGGTCAGGACGACGACCTCGAACCGGTCGCGCGGGAACGCCTCGGCCGGGTCCGTCGTGAGGGGCTGGCGCGAGTGGAGCACGAACACGCGCGGGCGCCCGTTCAACGACCCGGCCGAGGAGTCAGCCACCGGTGCCTCCCGACGGCACCGGCAACCGACCGGCGGCGAGCGCGCCGGCAGGGTCCGGTCGTCCTGGGACGACCTGCGGCACCCGGTCGCCGCGTCGAGCGCCGTCGCCGCGACCGCGCGCGGCGGTCGCGTCACGGCCGAGTGTGGTGGTGGTCACCGTCATGGCGGTTGCCTGGGCCTCACGGTCGGGGGTCGAAATGTGGCACGACTCTAGGTGCAGGAAGCGACGAACCGGATCGATCGGTCACCCCGGTCGCCCGGTCGGAGGCGCGCGTGGCGCGCGTTCCACCCTGGTCCCGGAGTCGTCGCGCTCATCCACTCCGAGGGCGGGTGCCGCCACCGGCCCCGGGACGCGAGGCCCTGGAGGCAGCCGCGCCACGCGGTGCGCTCTGCGGTGACCCCTGCAGGAGCGCGCGCGCGAGGGAGTGGCTGCGCCGGAGGCGGTCGTTCCACTCGGTCCCCGGTGCGGTCCGGACGGACCAGAACGTGTGCCGCAGGATGCTGAGGGCCAGGCCCGCCGCCATCTGCGCCTGCTCCGCGATCTCCGCCGCGGTCAGGTCGCCGCGCCGTCGCAGCCGCCGGGCGACCACGTCCGCCTGCCACGGGGCCACCTCCGCGCGTCGGGCCTCCCGGGCTCTGAGCCGGGCGTCGCTGTCGACCAGCTCGAACCTGCGGCGGAAGAGGGCGAGGTCGCTCACGGCGTCGCGGGCGCCCACGGTCAGGAGCGTCAGCAGGTCCCCGAGCAGGGGCCCGTCCGCCTCGACGAACGCGTCGACCGCTTCGGGCGAGGGCACCGGCGGTCGCCCCAGGATCGCCGCGTCCTTGCTGCCGAAGTAGGTGAAGAAGGTGCTCTGCGCGATCCCGGCGGCTGCGCAGATCTGCGCGACGGTGACGGAGCCGTAGCCGTGCTCCAGGCACAGGTCGACGGCGACCTGCTCGACGCGCGCCCGGGCCGTGGCGCGCTTGCGCTCCCGCAGCCCGAGCGGCTCGTCGTCCCGGTCAGGGAGCATCGTCGACACCCAGCCGGGACATGACCGCCTGGGCGTCGGCGTCGATCGTCGCCTGGTCCACCCCGTCGGTGACCGGCACCCGCGAGGCGACCTCCTCGACGACCCGGCCGGCCTGGCCGCTGTCGAGCCACTCGGCCCGCAGCTCCGCGATCGCCGCGTCGACGAGAGCCGAGAAGTCGGCACTCGCCTCGAACCGGGTCACGAGCGCGTTTCCTCCCATGGCTTCTGGTCCCCGTCCGCCGCCCGGTGCGCCGGGCCGTGCGCCCTCGGGCAGCTCGACACCCTCCGGCGGAGCCGGCAGGGCGGCGCCACCAGGCGCGCCCGGTCGGACCGAGCCGTCGCCGCCACCGGGTCCGCCGCCCGCGCCCGGCATCGACATGCCGCCCAGGGCCAGGTTCAGGTCCCACGAGACGACGCTGATCAGCCCGGTGCCCAGGTCGTGGTACAGGTAGGCGTTCCGGCCGGGACCCGAGAACGTGTCCATGTTCCCGAGCACGTCCTGGGTGGCCAGGTAGGTCGCGAACGACCCGACGTCGACCCACTGGTCCAGCTCCTGGGCGAACTCCTCGTCGGACGCACCGTCGAGCCACTCCAGGAAGGACACGATCGGCTGCAGGTCGTGGCTTCCCCGGAGGTTGACCTGGGTGAAGTCGTCGGCGTACGCCGTCTGGTCATCGCCCTGGTAGGTGAAGGAGCTCGTGGACAGCACCTTGTAGAGCACTCCGTCGCCCTCGAGGCCGGCGGCGTACTGCGGGTCGGGGTTCTGCACGACCAGGCGTGTCGTCGCGGGGCGGTCGTTCACGGCGTAGGTCGTGTACGCGTAGTCCTGCGTCGGTTGCCCGGACCGCTTCGTCAGCTCCAGCGCGACCGCCTCGTTGAGCGACGACGCGGCTGCGGCGCTCGCCGGGCGGATCGCCAGCTCGGTCATGCCCTGGTAGGCGCGCCCGGGCCGGTTCTCGTCGAAGCTGACGAGCAGCGGCAGGTTCTCCGGCTCCTGCGTGCTCAGCGCGAGTCCCGTACCGGCGAATCCGCCGCCCGGGCCTCGTCCGCCGCCGCCCGGCATCTGTGGCATCTCTCCGCCTCCGCCCGGCATCTGACCGCCGCTCATGCCGCCGAGCCCTCCTGGGGCGCGCTCGCCCTGGGTCGCGGACCCCTCCCGGTCGTCGACCAGGGACGAGAGGGTGGAGTTGCCTTTCAGGCGGATTGCTGCGGAGTCGATCGTGGTGCCGTCGATCGTGATGTCGGCGGTCATCCACTCCTTCTCGCCCTCGGTGAAGTAGGCGTCGAGCATCCGGTCGTAGTCGTCCTGGGAGTAGGACAGCGCGATCTGGTGCTCGGCGGTGGCATCGAAGAGGTCGACCGTGCCCTCGACGTCCTCGGTGACGCGTTCCTCGTCGGGGACGGCGGCCGTGCTCGTGGAGTAGGGCCGGATCGTCACGTCACCGAAGACCGTGAGGGCGACGGCGATGCCTGCCAACCCTGCTGCCAGCGGCTTCCAGTGCTGACGCAGCGGCACGGGGAGACGCCTGCGGAGGTCTGCGCGACTCATGCTGCCCCGTCCTCACATGTCCGACTGGTCGTACCCGGTCAGGACGGTGACCTTCTGCCCGGAGTTGATCTCGCTCAGCGCGCCGATGATCTCCGTGGTCGTGACGCCCGGCTTGAGGCGTACCGAGTAGAAGAGCTCGGTCAGCGCACCTCCCCGCACGGTCTCCACGCTCACCAGCTCGAACTCCAGGGTCATGCGGACGAGCACGTCGGCGACGTCCTGCTGGTAGCGCGCCTCGGGAGGTACCTGCACCTTGACCACCTGGCGCTGGATGTCGAGCTTGAACCAGTCGAAACGCTGCATGAGGAAGACGACCAGCAGGATGAAGGCCGTCGCCACCGCCGCCAGCAGGTAGAAGCGTGTGCCGACCGCCATGCCGATCGCCATCACGAGGAAGATGAACCCGACGTCGCGGGTCTCCTTGATCGCGTTGCGGAAGCGGATCACCGAGAGCGCGCCGACCAGCGCGAACGCACGCGCGATGTTCGACCCGACGACGAGCATGATGACGGCGACGACCATGCCGATGACGACGAGGGTCTGGACGTAGGACTGGCTGTAGGAGATGTTGCGGTGCGTCCGCTGGTAGACCCAGCCGATGGCGGCGGACAGGACGAACGAGAGCGCCAGCGTCGCCGCGACGTCGAAGACGGAGAAGGTACCGCTCAGGTCGGTGAGGTTCATCGGGTGGGTGCGCCTTGTCGGGTCGGGGCGTCGTCGACGCCGGTCGGGGTGGTCGGGCGTGCCGGTGTGACGTGGAGTCGGCCGAGGGCCTCGTCCGGAGCGGGGCGCAGGAGGTCGTCCACCCCGTCGGGGACGTGCATGAGGGAGCGGGGCGCGAGACCGAAGGCCTGCACGCTCTGGCAGTACTTGGAGATCCGGACCAGGTCCAGGTCCATCCGGGCCGCCGCGTCCGTGACCCACGCCGGGACGCGTTCGTCGGCCTTCACCTCCAGGATCGACAGCCCCGGGGGCAGCGTGAGGCGGTTCAGGCTCTCCGAGGAGAGGTGGAAGTCGCGATCCCGCCCGCGCAGCCGGCTGTCGAGCGTGATGCGCAGGCCCAGATCGGCTTCCCGTCCCACCCACGCCTCGCGGTGGTAGGCCGTCGTCACGGTCGGGCGCAGCTCGAGCTCACCGACGAGGGTGGCCACCTCGTCCAGGAAGGCGCGTTCACGGCTGCTGGTCCCGCCGACCGGCGCGTACCCCTGCGGTGAGCACAACCGCAGGGCGTCACGGTAGGGCAGGCACACCCGCCGCTTCTGGGTGACCCGGTTGACCCGCTGCTTGATCTCGACGAAGACCGTCGAGTCCGCGGTCAGGTCGTCCGCCGTGCCGTAGTGCCGGACCCGCAGCTTGCGCCGGAACCTCAGCCCCTCGATCTTCTCCCAGTAGAACCTCAGGCCCCGGGTGTCGTAGTAGAGGCTCGTGATCGGGTAGCCGCTCGCGCCGGAGTAGGCGTCCTCGTCCATGTGCCGACCCAGCTCGGCCCGGATCTCGTCGGCCTGGGTCTGCGGCACGAGGTACTTGATCTCGAACCGGTTGAACGCGTGCAGGCGGCTGGCGGTGTCGGTGCGGGCGGTGCTGGCGACGGTCGCGACCGGACCGTCGTCCGTCGCGTCCGGCCCGGCACCGGGGGTCTCGGCTGCGCGTCGGTACAGGCGTCGCACGGGCGCGGTCCTCTCGGTCCGGCCGGCGGTGAACGGTGACGCGCCGGCGGATGAACATCGGGAGTCCGCAGCATGTGGGTCGACCCTTTGAGGCTCCTGAGAACGTGGAGACGGACCGGCATCCACTCCAGCGAGGGGTCGATGCCGGTCCGTCGTGTCGCCTGCGGCGACGGCGGGAGAGCCGCGGCTGCGTCAGCGGGCCCGCCGCGACGAGCGGTCCCAGAGGGTCAGCGGCCCTGTGGCTCTAGTGCCCGACGAGCACCGGGCCCTCCGCCTCGACCTCCGCAGGCTTCCGCACGAACAGCGTGAGCACCACGGCGACGCTGGCGATGACCGCCCCGACGACGAACGCGCGGTGCACGCCGGCCGCCATCGCCTCGGCCGGGTCGGCACCCGTGGCTGCCGCACCGGCGGCTCCGACGGACATCAGCGTGACGAACAGCGCGGTGCCGGCCGCGCCGGCGACCTGCTGCAGGGTGCTGGTGATCGCGCTGCCGTGGGAGTACAGGGCGCGCGGCAGCGACCCGAGCGCCGAGGTCAGCAGCGGGGTGAAGACGAAGCCGAGCCCCAGGTTGAGGGTCATGTGCACGGCCACGATCCACCAGATGGCCGTGTCCATGCCGAACGTCGTCATGCCCCACAGCGCGGCCGCGGCGACGACCATGCCGGGCAGGACCAGCGGCCGCGGCCCGTAGCGGTCGAACAGCGCCCCGACCACGGGCGCGATGACGCCCATGAGGACGCCGCCGGGCAGCATCATCAGGCCGACGGTCAGGGTGTCGAGCGCGAGCGCCTGCTGCAGGTACAGGGGCAGGAGGATGAGCGAGCCGAACAGCGCCGACATCACGACGACGACGAGCACGACGGCGAGGCTGAAGGACCGCGACGCGAAGGTGCGCAGGTCGAGGAAGGCGGAGTCCGTGCGCTGCAGGGTCAGCTGACGCCGCACGAACACGATGAGCGCGACGACGCCGACCGCGACCGGGATCCCGGGCGCCACGGGCGCGTGCCCCGAGGCCGACTCCCCGACGAGGCTGAGCCCGTAGATGAGGCCGCCGAACCCGGCCGCCGCGAGCAGTGCCGACAGCGGGTCGAACGTCGCCGGCGACGTCTCGGTGACGTTGCGCACCCACACGGCGCCGAGCGCGATGGCGAGCAGCGCGATGGGCAGCACCAGCCAGAACATCCAGCGCCAGTCGAGCGCGGACAGGATCGCGCCGGCCACCGTCGGGCCGATCGCCGGGGCGACGGCGATGACGATGGAGATGACGCCCATCATGCGCCCGCGGTGGGTGGCGGGGACGACGTTGAGCACCGTGGTGAACAGCAGCGGCAGCATGATCGCGGTGCCGGACGCCTGGACGACGCGTCCGGCGAGCAGCACCTCGAAGCCGGGCGCGAGCGCCGCGACGAGGGTGCCGGTGGCGAACAGCGACATCGCCGTGAAGAACAGGCCCCGCAGGGGGAACCGCGCCAGCAGGTAGCCGGTGCACGGGATGACGATCGACATGGTCAGCAGGAAGCCGGTGGTGAGCCACTGCGCGGTCGCGGCGGTGACGTCGAGGTCGACCATCAGCCGGGGCAGGGCGACGCCCATGATCGTCTCGTTGAGGATGACGACGAACGCGGAGGCCACGAGCAGCGCGATCACGGGGCCGGTGCGGATCGCGGGGGCCCCGCTCGGGGTGGAGGGCCGGCCGGGACGGAGGTCGTTCTCGAGCGTCATGAGGTCTCTCTGTCGGCGGTGGGGGTGTGGACGGCGTTCCTGGGGAACCGCGGACGTCCGGCGGACGAGTCTATGGCAGTGACTGCCACAATCGTCGCGGGGTGGGAGGATGAGCAGATGCTCGACCCGGAGGGCCAGCAGCGCGGCGTCGTCACCCACGGCCCGGACGCCGACTGCGGGCTGCGCGAGCACCGCCGCCGCGAGACCCGTCGTGCCATCACCGACGCCGCGCTCGACCTGTTCGAGCGCCAGGGCGTCCCGGCCACGAGCGTCGAGGCGATCGCCGACGCCGCCGGCATCGCCCCGCGCACCTTCTACCGCCACGCGGGGACGAAGGAGAACGCGCTGTTCGTCGACGACGACTCGATGGAACGGCTGATCGCGAGCTTGCGTGGCGTCGACCAGCGGGGTCCCGCCGTCGTCCGCGCGATCGAGCAGGCGTTCCTCGCGCAGATCGACGCCTTCGACGCCCAGCCGGCGGCGAGCCACGCGCGCGTCCTGCGGGTCCGCCGGCTCGTCCTCGCCGACCCGGACCTGCTCGCCCGCGCCCTCGCCCGCGACGCCGAGCAGGTGCAGGAGCTCACCACGATCGTGCTGCACGCCAGCGACCATCCCGACGAGCTGCGCGCCCGCACCGTCGTCACCGCGATCGGCACCGCCGTGCGCCTGGCGTACGACGAGTGGGCGCGCCGCGCCGAGCGCGGTGAGGTGGTGCCGAGCCGGTCGCTCTACCTGCAGGTGCGGTCGGGGCTGGTCGAGTACTTCACGGGCGCTGCCGACGGATAGACGGGACCGAACCGGTCGGTCGGGCTGCTCGGTCGCTCTCAGGCCGCGGGGACGACGCTCACGAGGTGGGCGTCTGCCGGGTGGAGCGATCGACGGAGCTTGGCATCGAGCGTCGCGAGCGTGCTGCCGGTGCGGCGCGCGAGCCCGACGAGGTGGAAGTCGGTGACCTGGCGCGGTCCGACCATGCGCGTCAGGTCGATCGTGGTGTCCGCGAACGACGCGTCGTCCGGGAGGAAGCGGTGACCCGGGACCGTCCGCATCTGCCGCAGCGCCGCGACCGCCTCGATGGGAAGGACCGTCCGACCGAGAACGGCCGGGGTGGACAGCAGGCGCACGAACGCCGACTCGGTGACCGGGGTCGTGGCCCACGCCGTGACGTCGGCGAACCACCGGTGCGCGGCGCGATGGTGCACGTGCGCGTCGGCGGCCAGCGCGAGGAGGACGTTCACGTCGAGCAGGTAGCAGGGTTCAGCCGTCACGGTGCTCGGCGACCATCTCGTCGGTGATCACGTGGCCCGCCGGGCCGTGGAAGACCGGGAACCCCCGGACGGTCGACGCGGGCGCGGTGCCCTCGAGGGCACGCTCGGCGAGGTCGGAGATCGCGCGTCCGATCGACACGTTCTGCTGCTCGGCGATCGCGCGCGCGGCGGCCAGCACCCGGTCGTCGATCTCGAGCGTCGTCCTCATGCGCATCACGGTATCACCGCATCACCGAGACCTGTCCGTGCGCGGCTGAGCACGACGGAGCCCGGCCCGCACGCATGCGGACCGGGCTCCGAGACGCCTGTGGGTCAGGGGACGATGTGCCCCGCGGCCCGGAACAGCTCGTACCACTCGGCCCGGGTGAGCGGCAGGTCCGACCCGAGGGCCGCCCCTGCGACGCGCTCCGGCGTCGTGGTGCCGAGGACCACCTGCATCTGCGCGGGGTGCCGCGTGATCCACGCCGTGGCGATCGCGATGGCCGGCACGTCGTACTGCGCGGCGAGCCGGTCGATCACGGCGTTGAGCTCCGGGTACTCCGGGGAGCCGAGGAACGTGCCGGTGAAGAACCCGGCCTGGAACGGCGACCACGCCTGCACGGTGATGTCGTTCAGGCGGCAGTAGTCGAGCAGCCCGCCGCCGTCCCGGGTGACGGACTGGTCCTCGGCCACCATGTTGCCGGCGACACCCTGGGCGACCAGCGCGGCGTGCGTGATCGACAGCTGCACCTGGTTGGCCACGAGCGGCTGGCGCACGGACCGCTTGAGCAGGTCGATCTGCCGCGGCGTGTGGTTGGAGACGCCGAACGCCCGCACCTTGCCGGCGGCCTCGAGCTCGTCGAACGCCCGCGCCACCTCGTCCGGCTCGACGAGCGCGTCGGGCCGGTGCAGCAGCAGGACGTCGACGTGGTCGGTCCGCAGGGCCTGCAGCGATCCCTCGACCGACGCCATGATGTGCTCGTACGAGAAGTCGAAGTACGGCCCCTCGGGCACGATCCCGCACTTGGTCTGGATCGTGATCTCGTCGCGCTGCGACGGCGTGAGCGCCATGGCGTCGGCGAACCGGCGCTCGCACTCGTGCTTCTCGCGGCCGTACACGTCGGCGTGGTCCACGAAGTCGATGCCCGCGTCGCGGGCGGTGCGCACGAGCTCACGGATCTCGTCGTCCGACTTCTCGGCGATCCGCATGAGCCCGAGCACGACGTTGGGGGCGACGACGTCGGTCCCCGGGAGAGTGAGAGTCTTCATGCTGCATCCTGCACCGTCCGCCGCCGCGACCTGTGGAGGCAGCGGCCTGTGCGGCGTCAGCGTCCCAGGACGGCCCCGCCGTTGACGCTCAGCACCTGGCCCGTGACCCAGCCGGCGTCCGCGGACGCCAGGTAGTGCACCGCACCCGCGACGTCCGACGGCGTCCCGGCGCGACCGAGCAGGGTCTGGGCGACCAGTGCGTCGTGGCGCCGCGACCGGCCCTGCGTGCTGAAGAACTCGGTGTCCTGGACGTAGCCGGGGGAGACGGTGTTGACGGTGATGCCGTCCGGGCCGCCGCGGCCGGCGAGCTCGGCGCCCCAGGCGACGAGGCCGGCCTTGGCCGCGCCGTACGCGCCGCCACCGCCGCGCTGCGCGGCGATCGAGCAGATCGTGACCACGCGGCCGCCGGGCCGCGCGAGGGACGGCCACAACGCCTCGGTGAGCAGCATCGCCGAGAGCAGGTTCTGGTCGACGGTCCGGCGGTAGCTCTCCAGCAGGCCGTGCAGGCCGGGGTCCGGGGCGCCGCCGACGCCGCCGGCGTTGTTGACGAGCACGTCCACCGGCCGGCCGTCGAGCGCCTCGACGACGCGCAGCACCGCATCGGGGTCGGTGAGGTCCGCCGGCACGACCTGGACGTCGGACGTCGGGTGGTCGTCCCGCAGCCGGTGCAGCGGCTCGGCGCGACGCCCGAGGGCGACGACCGTCGCACCGTCGGCGAGGAAGCGTTCGGCCACGGCGCGGCCCATGCCCGTCCCGGCGCCGGAGACGACGACGGTGCGGAGGGCCCGGGTGGCCTCGACGGTGGTGTGGTCGGGCAGGGTCACGGGGCACGTCCGATCGGCTGGGGAGGTGGGGACACGTGGCCGCGCCGGTGAGGGCGGAGTCCGAGCGCGCCATGATGCCGCGTGGGGCGCGGGCGCGCACGTGCGCACCGGGCGGTCGTGTCGGTGGGCGGCGGGATGATGGTTCGACCGCCGCCGGGGTCGGTCCGGCGGCACGGCTGCAGGGGGTCGGCGATGGAGTGCAGGCTGGAGCTGGTGATCCTCCCGGTGAGCGACGTGGACCGGGCCAAGGCGTTCTACGCGGAGCAGGCCGGCTTCGTCGTCGACCACGACAGGCGGGTGAGCGACGACCTGAGGTTCGTCCAGCTCACGCCGAAGGGGTCGGCGTGCTCGATCGCGTTCGGCGAGGGCCTCACCGACGCCGCGCCCGGGTCGGTCCAGGGGTTGCAGGT
Source organism: Cellulomonas wangsupingiae (assembly GCF_024508275.1). Taxonomy (NCBI): domain Bacteria; kingdom Bacillati; phylum Actinomycetota; class Actinomycetes; order Micrococcales; family Cellulomonadaceae; genus Cellulomonas; species Cellulomonas wangsupingiae. Next base: position 3,723,487 of record NZ_CP101989.1, on the reverse strand, counting down.
CGTCGTCGACGACGCGGACGTGGCGTACGCGGACCTCGTCGCGCACGGGGTGGACGCCCCACCCGTGGAGGACCTCGCGTGGGGCCGGTTCACGGGGTTCACCGACCCCGACGGCAACCGGTGGTCGGTGCAGCAGCTCCCGCCGCGGGCCTCCTGACCGGCCGAGGGCTCAGAAGAGCGTCAGGTCGTCCTCGGCGTCGTCCTCGACGTCCACCGCGGCGGCGGTGACCGCGACCGGCACGCGCGCCGGTTCCGGGGCGCGTGCCACGACGGCGCCCGGGGCGTCGGCGACCGCGTCGTCGCCGGCGGACGCGAGCACGCGGGCTGCGAGCCACTGCAGCGAGTGGAACTCGACCCGGGCGAGTGCGTCGTGCAGCCCTTGCGGGTCCACCGGCAGCAGCCCGGGGCCGGACGCCGCGGTCAGGTCCATCTCCAGGTCCAGGTCGGTGCGCATCGTCATCAGCTCGACGTTCTCCCAGAACGCCGCGCGCCCGTCGGGGTCCGCGAGCTTCTTCACGCACGCCTTGCCGAGGACCTCGGCGACGCGCGCGCCGCCGTTGGTGTCGACGTCCGCGAACGCGGCCTCGACGGATCCGAAGGCGTTCAGCAGCGCGATACCGGTCTTCTCGCCGATCCCGCGGATGCCGGTGAGGTTGTCCGACGCGTCCCCGCGCATCGCCGCGTACTGGCGGTACTGCCCGGCGTCGATGCCGAGCAGGATGCGCAGCCGCTCCGGGGTCAGCACGGGGGAGGCCTCGACGCCGCCGTTGATGATCCGCAGCACCGACGTCGAGTCGTCGACCAGGGCGAACGCGTCGCGGTCGGAGGTGCAGACCACGGTGTGCCAGCCGGCCGCGGTGGCGGTCGACGCCGCCGACGCGAGCACGTCGTCGGCCTCGAGGCCGTCCGGGATGACGACGTGCAGCCCGGCGGACCAGAACACGTCCACGGCGAGCGAGAGCTGGGTGACCAGGTCCGCCGGCTTCTCGGTGCGGTGCGCCTTGTAGTGCGGGTGCGCGGTCTTGCGCCGGTTGTTGCCCGCGTCGTCGAACCCGATGACGACGGCGTCGGCGGCGACCCGGTCGACGGCCCCGAGGATCTGCGAGAGCGCGCCCTTGACCGCCCACGTGGCCTGCCCGTCGCGGGTCCGCAGCTGCGAGCCCGCCAGCGCGTGGAAGGACCGGTGGAGGAGCGAGTTGCCGTCGACGGCCAGCAGGGTCTTCGTCATGGGTGGTCGCGCCGGGTCCTTTCTCGGATGCCCCCAGGCTAGGCCGTCGGCGACCTGGTCCGCGTCCACGACCCGGGACACCCCCGCCGCGAGACCGGGCTCAGGTGGCTCATGGGCGCCCGTGCGCGACCCGAGCCCGGTCTCGCGACGGACGCATCTCGTCAGGTGGACGCCAGCACGGCGAGCACGGCCCCCAGCACGAGCTTCGGCACGATCGCGGCCGGCAGCGACATCGAGAACGACTCGGTGATGACCTGGGGCGCGTACTGCTGGGCCAGGTCGAGGACGACGACGTAGACGAACACGTCGACGACGTGCTCGGGCGCGATGCGCAGCCGGCGGACGCCGTCGACGGGCGGCGGGCGGCGGGCGGTCGTGCGTGCCCGCTCATCGACCGACGGTAGCGCGACCTCCCGCGCGCCGGAGGCGGCACGGCGCGGCCGTCCCCACCCGTCGCCCACAACCCTGGACACCCGGGGCGGCGTGCCGGGATAGTCGTCGCATCAACGGTCGCGCCGGGGCACACCGGCACGACACGCGCCTGCGGCCCGGTACCCGGCCGCGCACCTCGCACCAGCTCGTGACATCGACGCCGGAGAGGACTGCGCCATGACGAACGACGCCCCCGACACGGTCGTGCTCGTGCACGGACTGTGGATGACCCCGCGTGGCTGGGAGCACTGGGTCCCGTACTACGAGGGCAAGGGCCTGCGGGTCCTCACGCCGGGCTACCCCGGGTTCGAGATCGAGGTGGAGGCGCTGCGGGAGGACCCCGACGTCATCGCCCGGCTGGGCGTCCCCGAGACGGTCGACCACCTGGCAGCCGTGATCGAGGCCCTCGACGCACCGCCGATCATCATGGGCCACTCGTTCGGCGGGACCCTCACGCAGCTGCTGCTCGCGCGCGGCCTCGGGGCGGCCGGGGTCGTCATCAACTCGGCGCCCACCGAAGGGGTGCGCGTCACCCCGCTGTCCCAGGCCCGCTCGCTGTTCCCGGCCCTGCGCAACCCCGCCTCGCGGCACCGCGCCGTCGGCCTCACCCCGGAGCAGTTCCACTACGCCTTCGCCAACACCCTGAGCGAGGAGGACTCGCGCGCGGCGTGGGAGCGGTACGCCATCCCCGCGCCCGGCGCGTGGATCTGGACGTACGGGCTGCTGGCCAACTTCACGCCCGGCCACCAGGAGACGTGGGTCGACTACGCGGGGGACCGCGCGCCGCTGCTGTTCCTCGCCGGCGAGGCCGACCACATCATGCCGGCGAGCGTGAACAGGTCGAACGCCAGGCGCTGGGGCGCGTCGCCCGCGATCACGGAGTTCCACGCCTTCCCCGGGCGTGACCACTGGACGTGCGCCGCGCCGGGCTGGGAGACGGTCGCCGACCGGGCGCTGACGTGGGCCCTGGAGCACGCGGGCGCGGCGCGCCCGGCCTGATCCGCCGACGTCGTCGCGTCCGGCGGGGGCGCGTCGGCGACCGCCCGGCCGGCACGGGTGGTCGGGCCGCCCGGGTGCCCGACGCAGGTGGGCGTGCGGACGTGCCGAGGGGCGCGACGGGGCGCCGCGGACGGGTGCGCGTGCGCGAGGATGTGCCGGTGAGCCCCCGCCCCCGCCTCCGCTCCCGTCGCTCCGCATGAGGACTCCCACCTGGCTGCGGTGGCTCGACCCGCTCACCGCGATGATCCTCGGCGTCCTCGTCCTGGCGCTGGTCGTGCCCGTCCCCGACGGGGTCGGCGCGGGTCTGGACACCGTGCGGACCGGCGCGATCGTCCTGCTGTTCTTCCTGTACGGCGCGCGGATGCCGACGCGGGAGGTCGTCGACGGGCTGCGGCGGTTCCGGCTGCAGGGGTCGATGCTCGCGGCCACGTACCTGGTCTTCCCGGTGCTCGGCCTGGCGGTCCAGCTGCTGCCCGACGCGGTCCTCGACCCCGACCTGCGCCGCGGCCTGCTCTACCTGTCGGTGCTGCCGTCGACCGTGCAGTCGTCGGTCGTCATGACGTCGATCGCGCGGGGCAACGTCGCCGGGGCGATCACCGGCGCGACCATCTCCAACGTGCTGGGCGTGCTGCTGACGCCGCTGCTGGTCGCCGTGCTGCTCGGGGCCACCGGTGGTGGGCTCGACGGCAGCGCCGTGAGCGGGATCCTCGTGCAGCTGCTGCTGCCGTTCGTCGTCGGCCAGTGCGTGCAGCCGTGGATCGGCGGGTGGCTGCGGCGGCACGGCAGGCTCACCAAGGTGACCGACCGCGCGACGATCCTGCTGGTCGTGTTCACCGCCGTCAGCGAGGCGCAGTCCGAGGGTGCCTGGGACGACCTGACGGTCGGGACGTTCGTGGCGCTGCTCGTCGTGTGCGGCGTCGTGCTCGCCGTGATGCTCGCGCTGACGTGGTGGGGCGGCGCGCGCCTCGGCCTCGACCGCGGCGACCGCATCGCGCTGCTGATGTGCGGGTCGAAGAAGTCCGCGGCGACGGGCCTGCCGATGGCGGCGGTGCTGTTCGCGCCCGCGGTCGCCGCGAGCGTCGCGCTGCCGGTCATCGCGTTCCACCAGCTGCAGATCGTCGTCTGCGCGGTCCTCGCCCGCCGCCTCGCGGGCGCGGCTCCCGACCCGGCCTGACGCTCCGCGCCGGTCAGCGGGTCCCGCGGACCGCCCGCAGGGCGGCGAGCGCCAACTCGCCGACGTCGCGGGTGTCGCCGGAGCAGAGCCACTCGTGCGTCGCGGCGTCGAGGCAGGCCTCGCCGACCCCGGCTCCGCCCGGGTGCGGCGGGTGTCAGGAGGTCGTCAGGGGTCCGGGCGCGGGCGTATGGGTTCCGTGAGGACCGGGTCCGCGCGCCGCGCGGAGGTGTTGCATCGCTGCGGGTGCCCGGGCGGGTGCCCCGGCACCCGCCGCGGCGGGGGTCGATCCCGAAGTGGAGACCGGCGTGCTCGACATCGTCTACCTGCTCGGCACGGCTGCCGTGTTCGCGCTGACCGCCTGGATCGGCAGGGCGGTGGAGAAGCTGTGATCGTCCTCGAGTTGATCGCGGCCGTGCTGGCCGTCGCCGCGGTCGTCTACCTCGTCGTCGCGCTCGTGAAGCCGGAGCGGTTCTGATGACGGCCCCGCTGGCGCTCCTGAGCCTCGGAGCCGTCCTCCTCGTCCTCGCGGCGCTGTACCGCCCGTTCGGCGACTACATGGCGCACGTCTACAGCACCGACCGGGACTGGAGGGTCGAGCGCGGCGTCTACCGCGTGCTCGGCGTCGCCCCGCGCACCGAGCAGACGTGGCCCGCCTACCTGCGCAGCGTGCTGGCCTTCTCGTTCGTCGGGATGGTCGTCGTCTACGCGCTGCAGCGCACGCAGCAGTGGCTGCCCTGGTCCCTGGGGCTGCCGGCGCCCTCGGAGCACCTGTCGTTCAACACCGCCGCGTCGTTCGTCGGCAACACCAACTGGCAGTCGTACTCGCCCGAGGTCACGCTCGGCTACACCGTCCAGGCCGCCGGGCTGGTGGTGCAGAACTTCGTGTCCGCCGCGGTCGGCATGGCCGTCGCCGTCGCCGTCGTCCGCGGGTTCGCCTCCCGACGCTCGGGCACGATCGGCAACTTCTGGGTCGACCTCGTGCGCGGCTGCCTGCGGATCCTGCTGCCGGTCGCGACGGTCGCGGCGCTCGCGCTCGTCGTGGGCGGCGTCGTGCAGAACGTCGCGGGCTTCACGGACGTGACGACGCTCGCGGGCGGCACGCAGAGCATCCCCGGCGGGCCCGTGGCCTCGCAGGAGGCGATCAAGATGCTCGGCACCAACGGCGGCGGCTTCTTCAACGCCAACTCCGCGCACCCGTTCGAGAACCCGACGCAGTGGACCAACCTGCTGCAGATCCTGCTCATGCTCGTCATCCCGTTCTGCCTGCCGCGCACGTTCGGCCGCATGGTCGGCGACCACCGCCAGGGGTACGCGATCGCCGGGACGATGGCCGCGATCTTCACGGTGTCGTTCCTCGCGCTCGTCGCGCTGGAGTCGGCCGCCATGGGCACCGCCCCGCAGCTCGCGGGCGCGGCGACCGAGGGCAAGGAGACCCGCTTCGGGATCGTGTGGACCGCGCTGTTCGCGACGACGGGCACCGGCACGTCGACGGGCGCGGTGAACTCCATGCACGACTCGTACACCGCGCTCGGCGGCATGCTGCCGATGCTCAACATGATGCTCGGCGAGGTCGCGCCCGGCGGTGTCGGGTCCGGCCTGTACGGGATGCTCGTGCTCGCGGTCATCGCGGTGTTCGTCGCGGGCCTGCTCGTGGGCCGCACGCCCGAGTACCTGGGCAAGAAGGTCGGCCCGCGGGAGATCAAGCTCGCGAGCCTGTACATCCTCGTGACGCCCACGCTCGTGCTCGCGGGCACCGCGCTGAGCTTCGCGGTCCCCGCGCTGCGGGACAGCGTCGAGGGCACGTCGATCTGGAACCCGGGCGTGCACGGCATGTCGGAGGTGCTGTACGCCTTCACGTCGGCCGCCAACAACAACGGGTCGGCGTTCGCCGGTATCACCGCCAACACGCCGTGGCTGAACACGGCGCTCGGCGTCGCGATCCTGCTGGGCCGGTTCGTGCCGATCGCCCTCGTCCTCGCGCTCGCCGGGTCGCTCGCGGCGCAGGACAAGGTCCCGTCGAGCGCCGGGACGCTGCCCACCCACCGCCCGCAGTTCGTGGGGCTGCTCGCGGGCGTCGTCGTGATCCTCACGGTACTGACCTACTTCCCCGTTCTCGCGCTGGGTCCCCTGGCGGAAGGGCTGATCTGATGTCCACCACCCTCACGCGTCCCGCCGAGCCGACGGCGTCCGCCGCGGCACCGGCCCCCACCCCGAGCGGTGCGTTCACCTGGACGCAGGTCCGGGCAGCCGTGCCCGGGGCCTTCCGCAAGCTCGACCCGCGCGGCATGTGGCGTAACCCCGTGATGTTCATCGTGTGGGTCGGCGCCGCGCTGACCAGCGTGATCGCCGTGGTCGAGCCCTTCGCGGGCGGTCCGGCGCCGTCCGGCGGCACGCAGGTGCCCGCCGCGTTCACCGCCGTCATCGCGGTCGTCCTGTGGCTCACCGTGCTGTTCGCCAACCTCGCCGAGTCCGTCGCGGAGGGGCGCGGCAGGGCCCAGGCCGACTCGCTGCGCCGCACCCGCACCGCCACCGCGGCGCAGAAGGTCGCGGCGTACGACGAGGTCGCGGACCCCGACGCCACGCGGGCGCGCCTCGTCGAGGTGTCGTCGGCGGACCTGCGGCTCGGCGACGTCGTCGTGGTGACGGCGGGCGAGCTGGTGCCCGGTGACGGCGAGATCGTCCAGGGCATCGCGTCGGTCGACGAGTCCGCCATCACGGGGGAGTCGGCCCCGGTGATCCGCGAGTCCGGCGGCGACCGGTCCGCGGTCACCGGCGGGACGCGCGTGCTGTCCGACCGGATCGTCGTGCGGATCACCTCGAAGCCGGGCGAGACGTTCGTCGACCGGATGATCGCGCTGGTCGAGGGCGCGAGCCGGCAGAAGACCCCCAACGAGATCGCCCTGTCGATCCTGCTGGCGTCCCTGTCGATCGTGTTCGTCGTGGTGGCGCTCACGCTGAACCCGATCGCGTCGTACGCGGCGGCGCCGGTGAGCGTCGCGGTGCTCGTCGCGCTGCTCGTCTGCCTGATCCCGACGACGATCGGTGCGCTGCTGTCCGCGATCGGCATCGCCGGCATGGACCGGCTCGTGCAGCGCAACGTGCTCGCGATGTCGGGGCGGGCCGTGGAGGCCGCGGGCGACGTGACCACGCTGCTGCTCGACAAGACCGGCACGATCACCCACGGCAACCGGCAGGCGGCCGAGTTCCTCGCCCTGGGCGGTACGCCCCAGGCCGAGCTCGTGCGGGCCGCGGCGGTGTCCTCGCTGGCGGACCCGACGCCCGAGGGCACCTCGATCGTCGACCTCGCGCGGCGCAACGGCGTCGACGTCGGCCAGGGCGTCGCCGGCGACATCGTGCCGTTCACCGCGCAGACCCGGATGTCGGGCCTGGACGAGCCGGACGGCACGCAGATCCGCAAGGGTGCCGGCACGGCCGTCACCGCGTGGCTCGAGGCGGGAGGCACACCCCTGGCCGACGACCTGCGTGCCGAGATGACGGCGGCGGTCGAGCACGTCGCGCAGTCCGGCGGCACGCCGCTGGTCGTCGCGGTCAAGGCGCCCGGGCAGCCGGGTCGCGTCCTGGGTGTCGTGCACCTCAAGGACGTCGTCAAGGAGGGCCTGGCCCAGCGGTTCGCCGAGCTGCGCTCCATGGGCATCCGCACCGTGATGATCACGGGCGACAACCCCCTGACGGCGCGCGCCATCGCCGCCGAGGCGGGCGTCGACGACTTCCTCGCCGAGGCGACGCCCGAGGACAAGCTCGCACTGATCCGCAAGGAGCAGGAGGGCGGCCACCTCGTCGCCATGACGGGCGACGGCACCAACGACGCCCCCGCCCTGGCGCAGGCGGACGTCGGCATGGCGATGAACTCGGGCACGTCGGCCGCGAAGGAGGCCGGCAACATGGTCGACCTCGACTCGGACCCGACCAAGCTCATCGACGTCGTGCGCATCGGCAAGCAGCTGCTCATCACGCGCGGCGCACTGACGACGTTCTCGATCGCCAACGACGTCGCCAAGTACTTCGCGATCATCCCCGCGATGTTCATGGGCGTGTTCCCGGGGCTGCAGGCGCTGAACGTCATGGGCCTGAGCTCGCCGTCGTCGGCCGTGCTGTCCGCGATCATCTTCAACGCGCTGGTCATCGTGGCGCTCATCCCGCTCGCGCTGCGCGGTGTGCGGTACCGGCCGCTCGACGCCTCGGCGATCCTCGGCCGCAACCTGCTGGTCTACGGCGTCGGGGGCATCGTCGCGCCGTTCGTGGGCATCTGGCTCATCGACCTGGTCGTCCGCCACCTCCCCGGCTTCTGACCGGGCTCCCGACACGGCTTCCGACCCGGCTTCCTGACATGGAGACACCGCACATGAGCACCACGACCCGCAGCGTCGGCCGCACCCTGGCCGTCGCGGCCCGCGCGATGATCGTCCTCACGCTCGTCCTCGGCGTCGGCTACACGGCCGTCGTCACGGGGGTGGCGCAGCTCGTCGCCCCAGCCCAGGCGGACGGCTCGCTCGTGGCGGGGCCCGACGGCGAGGTCGTCGGGTCCGCGCTGATCGGCCAGTCGTTCACCGGCGCCGACGGCGAGCCGCTGCCGCAGTACTTCCAGCCGCGCCCGTCGGCCGCGGGCGACGGGTACGACGCGGGCGCGTCGTCGGGGTCCAACCTCGGTCCGGAGAACCCGGACCTGGTCGCCGCGATCGAGGACCGGCGCGCGCGGGTGGCCGCGCTCGAGGGCGTCGACCCGGCCGACGTGCCGGCCGACGCCGTCACGGCGTCGGCGTCCGGACTGGACCCGCACATCAGCCCTGCGTACGCCGCGCTGCAGGTCGCGCGGGTGGCCGACGCGCGCGGCCTGGACGGGGAGACCGTCACGGCGCTCGTCGCGCGGCACACTGGGGGACGCGGCCTGGGGTTCGTGGGCGAACCGACCGTCAACGTGCTGCGGCTCAACCTCGCCCTCGACGACCTGGAGGGCTGAGCATGGCGCGTGGACGGCTCCGCGTCCTGCTCGGGGCGGCACCGGGCGTCGGCAAGACGTACGCGATGCTCGAGGAGGGCCGCCGCCTGCGCGACGAGGGACGTGACGTCGTGGTCGCGGTCGTGGAGACCCACGGCCGCGCCGCGACGGCCGCCATGGTCGACGGGCTCGAGGTGGTGCCGCGCCGCGTCGTGCGGCACCGGGGGGTCGAGCTGACCGAGGTCGACGTCGACGCCGTGCTGGCCCGCCGGCCGGACGTCGCGCTGGTCGACGAGCTCGCGCACACCAACGCCCCGGGCCTGGCGCACACCAAGCGCTGGCAGGACGTCGACACGCTGCTCGACGCCGGGATCGACGTGCTGTCGACGGTCAACATCCAGCACATCGAGTCGCTCAACGACGTCGTCGAGAAGATCACGGGCGTCGTCCAGCGCGAGACCATCCCCGACGCGGTGCTGCGTGCGGCCGACCAGATCGAGGTCGTCGACCTCGCGCCGCAGGCGCTGCGCGACCGGCTCGCGGGCGGGCACGTGTACCCGGCCGAGCGCATCGACGCCGCGCTGTCGAACTACTTCCGCCTCGGCAACCTCACGGCGCTGCGCGAGCTCGCGCTGCTGTGGCTGGCCGACGAGGTCGACGCCGCCCTGCGGCTGTACCGCACCGAGCACGGCATCGACAGCCCGTGGGAGGCGCGCGAGCGGGTCGTCGTCACGCTCACCGGCGGGCCCGAGGGGGAGACGCTCATCCGCCGGGGCGCGCGCATCGCGGCCCGCTCGGCCGGGGGGCAGCTGCTCGCCGTGCACGTGACCAGCCAGGACGGGCTGCGCGGCGCCGCACCCGGCGCGCTGGCGCACCAGCGCGAGCTCGTCGAGCAGCTCGGCGGGACGTACCACCAGGTCGTCGGTGACGACGTGCCCCGCGCGCTCGTGGAGTTCGCGACCGCGGTGGACGCCACCCAGCTCGTCATCGGCGTCTCGCGCCGTGGGTGGCTCACCACCGCGCTCAGCGGGCCGGGCATCGGGGCCACGGTCACGCGCGAGGCGGGCAAGATCGACGTGCACGTCGTCAACCACGCCGCTGCCGGCGGGCGGCCGCGGCTGCCGCGCATCGGCGGTGCGCTGACGCTGCGACGCCGCGTCGCGGGGTTCGCGCTCGCGGTCGTCGGCGGGCCGCTGCTGACGTGGGTGCTCGTGGCGGCCCGCGGCGAGGACACGGCGAGCACCGACGTGCTGGCCTACCAGCTCCTGGTCGTCCTCGTCGCGCTCGTGGGCGGGGCGTGGCCCGCGGTGTACGCCGCCGTGCTGTCGGGTCTGACGATCGACTACTTCTTCGTCGAGCCGTACCGCACGGTCACCGTCGCCGACCCGGTGCAGCTGCTGACGCTCGTGCTGTACGTCGTCATCGCCGTGCTGGTCAGCGTGGTGGTGGACCGCGCGGCCCGGACGACGCGCGCGGCGCACCGCGCCGCCGCGGAGTCCGAGCTGCTGGCCACCGTCGCGGGCGGCGTGCTGCGCGGGCAGGACGCGGTGCAGGCGCTCGTCGACCGCGCGCGCGAGGCGTTCGGCATGACGGCCGCGCGGCTCGTCGTGGACGGCACGGTGCTCGCGTCGGACGGCGACGTGCCGCCGGGGGAGCCGTCCTCGACCGTGGCCGTCGACGAGCGCGCGGTGCTCGAGCTGTACGGGTCGGACCTGGCGGCGTCCGAGCGACGGCTGCTCAACGTCATCGCGGTGCAGCTGCGTGCCGCGCTCGAGCACAGCGACCTCGCGTCGGTGGCCAGCGCGGTCGACCACCTCACCGAGTCCGACCGCGTGCGCAGCGCGCTGCTGTCCGCGCTCAGCCACGACCTGCGCCGCCCGCTCAGCGCCGCGACGGCCGCCGTCGGGGGCCTGCGCACGGCGGGCGACCGGCTCAGCGCCGCCGACCGCGCCGAGCTGCTGGACACCGCCGACGAGAGCCTGCGCGCGCTCGCGACGCTCATGACCGACCTGCTCGACGTCAGCCGGCTCGACGCGGGCGTGCTGGCGTTCGCGCGCGCGCACGTCGACGTCGCCGACGTCGTGGTGCCGGCCCTCGACGAGCTGGGGCTGGGCCCGCACGAGGTCGAGCTCGACCTGGACCTCGAGGTGCCGCCGGTCGTCGCCGATCCCGTGCTGCTGCAGCGCGTCATGGTGAACCTGCTGGCCAACGCGACGCGCCACGCGCCGCCGGGCACGCGGGTGCGCGTCGCGACCAGCGCGTTCGCCGGGGCCGTGCAGATCCGCGTCGTGGACCACGGCCCGGGGATCCCGCGCGAGCGGCGCGACGACGTCTTCGTGCCGTTCCAGCGCCTCGGGGACACCGACAACTCGACCGGGCTAGGGCTGGGGCTGGCGCTCTCGAAGGGGTTCGTCACGGGGATGAGCGGGACGCTGACACCCGAGGACACACCGGGCGGCGGGCTCACGATGGTGGTGGCGCTGCCGGCCGTCGCGGCCCCGGGTGGCACGGGTGGCACGGCGCGCACGGCGGAGGGTGCGGCATGAGGATCCTCATCGCGGACGACGACCCGCAGATCCTGCGCGCGCTGCGCATCACGCTCGCGGCGCAGGGGTACGAGATCGTCACCGCGAGGTCCGGCCCGCAGGCGATCACCCAGGCCGTCGACCACCGGCCCGACGTCCTCATGCTCGACCTCGGCATGCCCGGGCTCGACGGCGTCGACGTCATCCACGCCGTGCGCGGCTGGTCCCAGGCGCCGATCCTCGTCGTGTCGGGGCGCACGGGCGCGACCGACAAGGTCGAGGCGCTCGACGCGGGTGCCGACGACTACGTGACCAAGCCGTTCTCGATCGAGGAGCTGCTGGCCCGCATCCGGGCGCTGACGCGGCGCGTCGGGCACGGCGTCGACGCGGAGCCGGTCGTGCGGTTCGGCGACGTGACCGTGGACCTGTCGGCGCGCACCGTGCTGCGCGGCCCGGACGGTGCCGGGGTGCCCGTGCGCCTGACGCCCACCGAGTGGCAGGTCCTCGAGCGGCTCGTGCGCAACCCCGGGCGGCTGGTCACCCGTCAGACCCTGCTCACGGAGATCTGGGGCTCGCAGCACGTCACCGACACCGGCTACCTGCGGCTGTACGTCGCCCAGCTGCGCAAGAAGCTCGAGCCCGAGCCCGCGCGCCCCCGGCACCTGCTCACCGAGGCGGGCATGGGCTACCGCTTCGCGCCCGACGACGGGGCGTCGCCCGACGCGTGACGTCCCGCGCGCAGGTGCTCACGGCTGGTCGGGCGTGGACGGCGCCGGTCGCAGGTCCGCCGTCCAGCGCTCCTCGACGTGGCCGAACCGCCACACCGCCAGGGACACGGCCCAGGTGGCGACGAACAGCCCTACGACGACGAAGCCGACGTACCCCAGGTCCAGGCCACCGATCCACGCCACCGGCCCGGACTCCAGGCCCAGCTTCTCGGACAGGACCGACATCACCTCGATGCCCCCGATGAGCAGCGCGACGGCCACGGACAGCCCGGTGACGGTGATGTTGTAGTACACCTTGCGCACGGGCGTGGAGAACGCCCAGCCGTAGGCGAAGTTCATGAAGCACCCGTCGATCGAGTCGAGCAGGGTCATCCCGGCCGCGAACAGCACGGGCAGCGTGAGGATCGCGTACCAGGGCAGCTCGAACGCGGCGGCACCGCCGGCGAGCACGAGCAGCGAGACCTCGGTGGCCGTGTCGAAGCCCAGGCCGAACAGCAGCCCCACGGGGTACATGTGCCACGGCTTGCGCACCGACTTCGTCGCCCCCGACAGGATCCGGTTCATCAGCCCGCGGTTGGCGAGGTGCTGCTCGAGCGCGGCCTCGTCGTACGCGCCGGTGCGCATGTCCCGGAACACCCGCAGGATCTGGCGCAGCACGACGAGGTTGATGACGCCGATGAGCAGCAGGAAGACCGCGGAGACGGAGATGCCGATGAGGCCGGTCGTCTGCTGCAGCGTCGACGTCTCGTCGGACACCTGGCCGGCGAGCGCCCGGACGCCGAAGGCGAGCAGGGCGCACAGCAGGAACACGATGGTCGAGTGGCCGAGGGAGAACCAGAAGCCGACGGACACCGGCCGCTGGCCGTCCGCCATGAGCTTGCGGGTCGTGTTGTCGATGGCGGCGATGTGGTCGGCGTCGAAGGCGTGCCGCATGCCCAGGGTGTAGGCCGTCAGCCCGAGGCCGACGCCGAACACCGTCGTCGAGTCGACCTGGAAGTGGGCCGGCGCGACGACGAGGACGAGCACGCCCCACCCGACGACCGTCAGGGCGAGGACGACGGACGCCATCACGGAGATCGACACCCACTCGCCGCGGCTCAGCCGTCCGCGCAGCGGTCGTCCCCGGCCCGGTCGTCCCTGGCCGTCGACGTCCCCTGCGCGAGTGCTCGGTGATGCGGACACGGCGTTCCCCCCGGAGTGCGTGGCACCAGCGGGGGACAGGTGCGTGCGGCCACCGCCACGCTACTGCGACTCGGTCGTGACTGCATCAGATGGGGCCACACCCGGCGTACCGCCCGTCCTACAGTGGACCCGGACGAACGGGACGTGGTCGTGCGCCCGTGCCGCCCGTCGCGAGGGGACGGTGAGGTCGATGGCCGGCGAGGAGTCACGGCCCGCGGCGCCGGTGGTGCAGGTGCCGGACGCAGGGCCCGCGCCGACGTCCGCCGTGGACGTGGTGGCGACCATCGCCCGCGTCGGCGTGCTGCTGCGGGCCCGCGGGGAGCGCATGACCCGCGCCCGCCGAGCGGTGCTCGACGTGCTCGCGCGCGACGGCGGCCACCTCGGTGCCGAGGAGGTCGTCGCGCGCGTGGCGGGCGTCGTCCCCGGGGTGCACCGCGCCACCGTCTACCGCACGCTCGACGCGCTCGGCGAGCTCGGGGTCGTCCAGCACGTGCACGTCCGGCGCACGGGCACCGCGTACCACCTGGCCCACGGCGGCCGCGAGCACCTGCACGCCGAGTGCCGCCGGTGCGGCGCGGTCCAGGACCTGCCGGCGGACCTGCTCGACGGCGTGGCGGGTGCCGTGGTGCGTGACCTCGGGTTCGTCGTGGAGCCGACGCACGTGGCGCTGTCGGGGCTGTGCGCGTCCTGCGCGACGCCGGACGCCCGCACCGTCAGCGCGCGAGGAGGTCCTCCGTCGTCGTCCCCGGCAGCGACACCGTGACCTGCGTGTCCCAGGGGTCGCGCACGGAGACGGACCGGCCGTCGTCGGCGAACGCCAGGCCGCGCGCCCGCAGCCTGCCCACGAGCGCGTCGAGGTCGTCGCGCGCGGGGACCGTCACCGCGACGTCGCCGAGGCCGAGCGTGGACGCGCGCGGGCCGGCGCCGCGGCTGTTCCACGTGTTCATCGCGACGTGGTGGTGGTAGCCGCCGGCGGACGCGAACAGCGCGCCGGGGTAGCCGCGCACGGTGGCCTCGAACCCCAGGGCGTCGAGGTAGAACGCCTCGGCGGTCGCGATGTCGCCGACCTGCAGGTGCACGTGCCCGACGCGCCCGGCCAGTGCGGGGCCGGCGTCGACGGCCTCCTGCGTGAGGTGCTCGCGCAGGTAGGCGTTCGGGTCGAGGTGCTCGGTGCCCATGACGACGTTGCCGTCGCGGTGCAGCCACAGGTCGCGGTCGCGGTCGGTGTACAGCTCGATGCCGTTGCCCTCGGGGTCCGTGAAGTAGAACGCCTCGGACACCAGGTGGTCGCTCGACCCGACGAACCGGCTGCGCGGGTCCTGCGCGGCGCGGTAGACGGTGGCCGCGAGCCCGGCCGCGTCGTCGAAGAGGAACGCGGTGTGGAACAGGCCGGCCTGCCGCGGGTCGACCGCCGGCAGGCCGGGGGTGTGGACCAGGCGCAGCAGGGGCGTGGCGCCGCGGCCGAGGACGCGGTGCACGTGCCGTCCGCGGCCGCGCTCCTCGAGCGGCTCGAGCGCGAGGGCGTCGGCGTAGTACGTCGCCATGCCCTTGAGGTCGCCGACGTGCAGCGTCACCGCGTCCATGGCCGTGGCGGGCGCGAGGACGTCGTCGTGGGTGCGTGCGGTCGGCGTGGGCATCGTCGTCTCCTAGATAGTTGTCAAGACAACTGAAGGCTAGACGCGTTCCGTTCAACCGTCAACCAAGTGGCCCGGGTGCCGTCAGGACTCCGTCGCGACGTACCCCTCCGGGAGCTTCTCGGGCCCCGACTCCGGCGGCCGCGACTCGTCCTCGGGGAAGGCACGCATGGCCAGCAGGGCCACGTCGTCCTCGTGGGAGGGGGTGAGCTCGTCGAGCACCGCGTCGCAGAACTCCTCCAGCGGGAGGTGCGCCAGCCGCTCGACGCTCGCGCGCAGCCGCTCCAGGCTCACGTCCAGGCGCTCGCCCCGGTGCTCGACGAGGCCGTCGGTGTAGAGCAGGACGGTCGCCCCGGGGGCGATCACCTCGGTGTGGTCGTGCCGCACGGCGTGCCGGCGCAGCCCGAGCAGGACGTCGCTCGGCCGGCGCAGCAGCTCGGCCCGTCCGTCAGGACGGACCAGCAGCGGCGGCAGGTGGCCCGCGTTCGACCAGCGCAGCAGCCGCAGACCGCGCTCCGCCAGGTCGGGCGGCTGCTCGATCCGGGCGAGCACCGCGGTGCTCAGGGCGTCGATGGCCAGGTCCTGCGCGGCCCAGTCGAAGGCCGACAGGATGGCCGCGGGCGGCTGCACGACCGCGTGCGCACCGCCGCGCAGCACGTTGCGGATCTGCGCCATCTTCACCGCGGCCTGCAGGTCGTGGCCCGTCACGTCACCGATCACCAGGCACGTGCAGCCGTCGCGCAGGAGGAACGCGTCGTACCAGTCGCCCCCGATCTGCGTGCCGGTCGAGGCCGGCACGTACCGCGCGACGAGGTGCAGGTGGTCCGGCTCGGGCAGCTCGGTGAGCAGGCTGCGCTGCAGCTCCTCGGTGAGGTCGCGACGCGCGGAGTGCAGGTGCGCGTTGTCGAGCGCGAGGCCGATCTGGGCCGTCACGTCGCGCAGCGCCGCGACGTCGGTGTCACGGAACGCGTCGCGGTCGGCGCCGCGCGCGAGCGTGACGACGCCCCGCGTGCGTCCCCGCCCGCGCAGGGGCAGGACCATCAGCGTCTCGGGCGCGAGCCGCGCGAGCAGGTCGCGCACCGGGCCGGGGTTGACGATGTCCTCCAGCGACGGGGAGCCGTAGCGCAGCGCCGGCCGCGACGTCGTGAGGACCTCGGCAACCAGCGAGGTGCGGGACAGGGCGGGCACCCGCAGCGAGCGGTACTCGTCGAGCAGCGGCTGCGTGCGCGGGTCGGCGTGCAGCGCCGCCACGTCGCGCAGCCGCGTGCGCCACGGGGCCGTGCCGTCGTCCAGCAGGCTGGCGATCGCGAAGTCGGCGACGGCGGGCACCAGGTGCGGCAGCACGGCCTCCAGCGCCTGCACCGGCTCCACGGCGTCGGCCATCACGGCGGCGACCCGGGCGAGCAGGTCCGCCCGCGCGCGGCCCTCCTCGGCCTGCTCGAGGGCCCGGCGGCGCTCGGTGACGTCCGTGAAGTACACGGCGACGCCCCCGCGCTCGGGGACGGCCCGCACCTCGTACCAGGCGTCGAGCGGCGGCGGGTACCAGGCGTCGAACACCCGGGGCTCCCCGGTGCGCGCGACCGCGCGGTAGTGCTCCTCGAACGGCGTGCCGAGGGCGGCGGGGAACAGCTCCCAGATCGAGTTCCCGAGCAGGTCGGCGCGGGTGGTGGCGAGGATGAGCTCGGCCTCGGCGTTGACGTGCCGGAACAGCCAGTCCTCGTCGAGCCAGAAGTAGCCGGTCGACATGCCCTCGAGGACCTGCTGGACCTGCAGGTCCCGCTCCCGCAGCGCGGTGGTGTCGGTGGTGACGCCGATGAGGTGCGTGGCCTGCCCCGACGGTCCGGCCAGCGCGCGCCCGCGGGCCGACAGCCAGCGCACCGTGCCGTCGGGCCGGACCACGCGGAACTCGGCCTCGTACACGCCGCACGTGGCGATGGCCGTGTCGACGGCGGCCGACACGGCGCTCGCATCGGCCGCGTGCAGCCGCGCGTCGAACGCGGCGATCGTGCCGCCGAACGTGTCCGCGTCGTAGCCGAAGACCTCCAGGAGCGCCGCGTCCCAGTGCAGCGCGCCGGTCGTGAGGTCCCACTCGAACGTGCCGAGCCCGGCGGCCTGGGCGGCGGAGTCGAGCAGCGCGAGGCGCGCCTCGCGTGCGTCGACGCGGAGAGGCTCGTGCTCCTCGCCGTCCGGCGGTCCCTGCAACGTGGCCTCCTCGTCGGTCCTTCGTCCCCGGAGCGTGCCACGCGCGGGTGGGCGCGGCGAGGCGAGGGGTGACGACGGGAGGCATGTCACACGTCCGCCCTACGCTGGTCGCGCCCGCCCGACCTGGAGGACACATGAGCCCGTCCCCGCCCGGCACCCGCGCCGACAGTCACGACCTCATCCGTGTGCACGGCGCACGGGAGAACAACCTCCAGGACGTCAGCATCGAGCTGCCCAAGCGGCGCCTCACGGTGTTCACGGGGGTCTCGGGCTCCGGCAAGAGCTCCCTGGTGTTCAGCACGATCGCCGCGGAGTCCCAGCGGCTCATCAACGAGACGTACAGCGCGTTCGTCCAGGGCTTCATGCCGACGCTCGCGCGTCCGGACGTCGACGTCCTCGACGGCCTGACGACCGCGATCATCGTCGACCAGGAGCGGATGGGCGCCAACTCGCGCTCGACCGTCGGCACCGTGACGGACGCCAACGCGATGCTGCGGATCCTGTTCAGCCGGCTGGGGGACCCCCACATCGGATCGCCGCAGGCGTACTCGTTCAACGTGCCGACCGTCCGCGCCAGCGGGGCGATCTCGGTCGACCGCGGGCACAAGCGTGCCGAGAAGGTGTCGTTCGAGCAGATCGGCGGCATGTGCCCCCGCTGCGAGGGCATGGGCAAGGTCAACGACTTCGACCTCACCGCGCTCTACGACGACAGCCTGTCGCTCGAGGAGGGCGCGCTGACCGTCCCCGGGTACACGATGGACGGCTGGTACGGGCGCATCTTCCGCGCGAGCGGCCTCTTCCCGCCCGACCGGCCGATCCGCGAGTTCACCGAGAAGCAGCTGCACGGACTGCTTTACCAGGAGCCGACCAAGCTCAAGGTCGAGGGCATCAACGTCACCTACGAGGGGCTGATCCCGAAGATCCAGAAGTCCTTCCTCGCCAAGGACGTCGACGCGATGCAGCCGCACATCCGCGCGTTCGTCGAGCGGGCGATCACGTTCCAGACGTGCCCCGAGTGCGCCGGCACGCGGCTGAACGAGGGTGCCCGTGCGTCGCGGATCGGCGGCCGCAACATCGCCGACCTCTGCGCGCTGCAGATCACCGACCTCGCCGCCTGGGTCCGCGACCTCGACGAGCCGTCCGTGGCGCCGCTGCTCACGGTGCTGCGCGAAGCCCTCGACTCGTTCGTCGAGATCGGGCTGGGCTACCTGTCGCTCGACCGGCCGTCCGGCACGCTGTCCGGCGGCGAGGCGCAGCGCACCAAGATGATCCGGCACCTCGGCTCGTCGCTGACGGACGTCACCTACGTCTTCGACGAGCCGACCGTCGGGCTGCACCCGCACGACATCGCGCGCATGAACGACCTGCTGCTGCGCCTGCGGGACAAGGGCAACACCGTGCTCGTCGTCGAGCACAAGCCGGAGGCCATCGCGATCGCCGACCACGTCGTCGACCTCGGTCCCGGCGCGGGCACCGACGGCGGGCACGTGGTGTTCGAGGGCACGGTCGAGGGCCTGCGGAGCAGCGGCACCCTCACCGGGCGCCACCTCGACGACCGCGCGACGCTCAAGCCCGAGGTCCGCACACCGACCGGCGCGATCGAGATCCGCGGCGCGTCCACGCACAACCTGCGCGACGTCGACGTCGACGTGCCCCTGGGCGTGCTGGTCGTCGTCACGGGCGTGGCCGGGTCGGGCAAGAGCTCGCTCATCCACGGCTCGCTCGCCCCGCGCGACGAGGTCGTGACGGTCGACCAGGGCGCCATCAAGGGCTCCCGCCGTTCCAACCCCGCGACCTACACCGGGCTGCTCGAGCCGATCCGCAAGGCGTTCGCCAAGGCCAACGGCGTGAAGCCCGCGCTGTTCAGCGCGAACTCCGAGGGCGCGTGCCCCGTCTGCAACGGCGCCGGCGTCGTCTACACCGACCTCGGCATGATGGCGGGCGTCTCCACCACGTGCGAGGTCTGCGAGGGCCGCCGCTTCATGGCCGAGGTGCTGGAGTACCGGCTCGGCGGGCGGGACATCAGCGAGGTGCTCGCGATGCCCGCCACCGTCGCCGAGGAGTTCTTCTCGGCCGGCGAGTCCCGCATCCCCGCGGCGCACGCGATCCTGCAGCGCCTCGTCGACGTCGGGCTGGGGTACGTCACGCTCGGCCAGCCGCTCACCACGCTGTCCGGCGGCGAGCGCCAGCGCCTCAAGCTGGCGACGCACCTGGGCGACAAGGGGGGCGTCTACGTGCTCGACGAGCCGACCACGGGCCTGCACCTGGCCGACGTCGAGAACCTGCTCGGGCTGCTCGACCGGCTGGTCGACGCGGGCAAGTCGGTGATCGTGATCGAGCACCACCAGGCCGTCATGGCGCACGCGGACTGGATCATCGACCTCGGCCCCGGTGCCGGGCACGACGGCGGGCGCGTGGTGTTCGAGGGGACGCCGGCCGCGCTGGTCGCCGACCGCTCGACGCTGACCGGGCGGCACCTGGCGCAGTACGTGGGCGCCTGACGGCGTCGTCACGTTCGACCGACGCACGGTTGGGCGGGGGCGGCCTGCAGGCTGCGACGGGCGCCGCACCACACGAAAGGTGGACGCGCGTCCAAGGAGAAATGTCTAGTTTGAGGTGATGGCGACCGTCGCGGATCGCAGGTACCCCGTCCCGCAGCGTCGCGGCGCCGCGCACCACGCCCGTGACCCCGCCTGGGTCCGGCCCCCGCACCACACGCGTCCGGCACGCCGTGCGCGCGCGATGCGCCACGCGTCGGCGCACGGTGGGCGCCACCTGCTGCGGGACGTGACGCTGGCGCTGCTCACGCTCGCGCTCGCCGGAGGTGTCGTCGTCGGCATCCTGCACCTGGACCCCGCGCTGCGCGACGAGGTGCTCGACCTGCTGCGGCAGGCCGAGGCGGCGGTGCGCGCCCGGGTCGACGCGCTACGCCCGACGTGACCACGCGGTCCTGACGGCGCGGTCCCGCCGCGCAGCCTGACCGGCACGCCCGGCGCGCCGCCCGGGTCAGCGCCGCAGCTCGAGCCCGATCTGGATCGCGTCGAGCTCGGCCAGCGCGCGCCGGAGCGTCGACGACGGGTACGTGCCCAGGTCGCGCAGGCGCAGCAGCTCGTCGCGCTGCGCCTGCAGCATCACGAGGAACACCGCGAAGCCCGCGTCGTCGGCCGGCTGCGTGTCGTCGTCGGCCTCGACGGCGGTCTCGATCGCGGAGAGCCGCTCACGGGCGCGGGCCACCGTCGCCGGGGGGAACGGGGAGCCGTCGGGCTGCCGCAGCCGCGGGTCCTGCAGGCGGGCGAGAGCGGCACGCCGCAGCTCGCCGCGCAGGGCCGCGAGCCCGGCGGCGTCGTTCTCGGTGCGGCCCGTCAGGCCGAGGCGGTGCGTGAGCCACGGCAGCGTGGCGCCCTGCACGAGCAGCGTGCCGGCGGCCACGACGAACGCCACGAGCACCAGCAGCGAGCGCTGCGGGGTGTCCGACGGCAGCGACTGCGCGGCGGCCAGCGTGACGACGCCGCGCATGCCGGCCCACACCAGCACGACGCCCTCGCGCACCCCGAAGCGCTCGGCGGTGAGGTAGTCGATGTCGGCGATCCGGCGCCGGACCTGCCGGCCCACGGCCTCGGCACCCTCGACGGCGGTCCGTCCCCGACGCCCGCCGGGCGCGCGCACCGGCTCGCCCGCGTCGAGCCGCGCCTGGGCGTCCGTGAGCCGGTCACGCACCTGCGGGTCGCGCTGGGAGCGGCGCGACAGCTCCCACACCGACCACGCGACGAACGCCGACCGCAGCGCCAGGACGAGGGTCGCGGTGAGCGCGCCCAGCACGACGGCGGTCGACACGCTGCCGTGCACGCGCTCCACGTCCTCGACGAGGGCGAACACCTCCAGTCCCATGAGCAGGAAGACCGCTCCCTCGAGCAGCAGCTCGATCGTGCGCCACACCGCGTGCTCGGCGACCCGGTCGCCCGCGCGCAGCGCCCGGGGTGCCGCGTGCCCGGTGACGAGCCCGGCCGTGACGGCCGCGACCAGCCCCGACGCCCCGAGGTGCTCGGCCGGCAGGTACGCGACGAACGGCACGACGAACGACAGCGCGACGTTCGACGTCGTCTGCGCGAGGTGCCCCCGGGCCCACACGTGCAGCCGCCCCACGACGTACCCGACGACGACCGCGACGACCACGGCGAACACGAAGTCCCCGGCGACGCCCCACAGGGACACCGCCCCGGACGTCGCGACGATCGCCGAGCGCAGCAGCACCAGCGCGGACGCGTCGTTGAGCATGGACTCGCCCTCGAGCACCGTCACGATGCGCGGTGAGACGCCGGCCTTGCGGACGACCGACGTCGCCACCGCGTCCGTCGGGCTCACGATCGCCCCGAGCGCGATCCCGGTCGCCAGGTCGATCCCCGGCACGAGCCGGTCGAGGACGAACCCCACGACGACGGCCGACACGACGACCAGCACGACGGAGAAGGCCGAGATGGTCCGGAAGTCGCGCCGGAAGTCCATCGTCGGGATGTTCCTGGCCGACGAGTAGAGCAACGGCGGGAGCACCACGCCGAGGATCAGCTCGGGCTCGATCTCGATCGCCGGGACGAACGGCAGCAGGCTCACGCCCATCCCGATGAGGACCAGCAGGAGCGGCGCGGCCACCCCGACACGCGGTGCGAACGACGTGACGCCGACGATGACCAGCACGGCGAGGACGGCGAAGGCCAGGGGGTCCATGCGTCAGCGGGCGTCGGGCGGCACCGTCACCGCGTCGTCGTCGGCCGCGCGGGCCGGCCCGGCGAGCAGCCGGTTGACCACGTACAGCACCACGCCGATGCCGAGCAGCAGACCCGCCCGCGCGTACACGTCGGCGTCACGCCCCGTCAGCGGGGAGGCGAGGACCAGCGACACGACGGCACCGAGCACCGGCGCCCACGTCGGCGCCCGGAAGCCGCGGGGCGCGTCCCCGTCGACCTGCGCGTCGTCCGCCGTGGACTCGCGGCGCAGCACCAGCACCGCGACGTTGACGACCGCGAACACGAGCAGCAGGAGCAGCACGGTCGTGTCCGCCAGGCCCGACAGGTCGCCCGTGCTGACGAGGGTCAGGGCGATCACGGTCGTGAAGAGGATCGCCACCCACGGCGTCTGCCGGCGGCGGTCGACGCGCCCCAGCCAGCGCGGCACGATGCCCTCGCGCGACATCCCGTAGACCACGCGCGACGCCATGATCATGTTGATGAGCGCCGTGTTCGACACCGCGACCAGCGCGATGAGGGCGAACAGCCAGGGCGGGAACACCAGCCCGGCGACACGCACGACCTCCAGCAGCGGGCCCGTGGACTCCGCCAGCGTCGTGGTGTCCACGAGCATCGACGTCGTGAACGCGACCGCCAGGTAGATCACGCCCGCGATGGCGATCCCCGCGAACAGCGCCCGGGGGAAGTCGCGACGCGGCTGCCGGCACTCCTCGGCGAGGTTCACGGAGTCCTCGAAGCCGAGCAGCGCGTAGAAGGCGAGCGCGGTGCCGCCGAGCAGCGCCATCCACACCGGTCCGTCCGTCGTCAGCGTCATGGCCCGTCCCGGGTCGCCCTCACCGGCGAGGAACGCGCGGGCGCCGATGACGAGGATGATGACCAGGCCCGTGACCTCGATCGCCGTGAGGACCAGGTTGACCCGCACCGACTCGGAGATGCCGACGGCGTTGACCGCGGCGATCAGCAGGACGAAGACCCAGGCGGCGACCAGCGTCGGAACGGTCACCAGCTCCGCCAGGTAGTCGCCGCCGAAGGCGCGGGCGGCGGCGGACGCGCTCGTGATGCCGCTCATGAGGACGGCGAACGCCACGAGGAACGTCACGAACGGCCGGCCGAACGCCCGGTGCGCGTACATCGCGGCGCCCGCCGCGCGCGGGTACCGGCTGACGAGCTCGGCGTAGGCGGTGGCCGTCAGCGCCGCCAGCCCGAACGCGAGGAGGAACGGGATCCAGATGGCGCCGCCGACCTCGGCGGCGACCTTGCCGGTGAGCGCGTAGATGCCGGCACCGAGGATGTCCCCGACGACGAAGACCAGCAGCATCCGGCGGCCGACCGTGCGCTTGAGCGTCGCGGTCGGGGCGGGCGAGGTGGCGACCATGGCGACCTCCGGGTCGGCCGGCCGGGTGGCCGGATGCGGCCAGTCTCGCGCCGCGGGCGCGGCTCCGCGCGTCGAGCACGGGTGCCGCGCGCGCCCGGTTCGTCCCGTCTCGCCGCGCGGTCACGCGCCCGCGCGCCTACGCTCGGTGGCTCCGGCGACGTCGCCCGGTGGGTGCGTGCACCCCCCGGCGCCGCCCGCTGCGACCACACGACCACACGACCACCGGTCCGCAGGGCCCGGTGCGAAGGAGGACACCCATGAAGGGCAAGCTCGCGTTCGTCGTCGGTACCGGGGTCGGCTACCTGCTGGGCACCCGTGCCGGCCGTCAGCAGTTCGAGAAGATCAAGTCCTGGGCCTCGGACACGTGGAACGACCCGCGCGTGCAGGGCTACGTCAAGGACGCGGAGCACGCGGCCGCGGACTTCGCCAAGACGCAGGGCGGGGCGCTGAAGGACAAGGCGGTCTCGACGGCGAAGTCGACGTTCTCCGGCGGCGGCTCGTCGCAGGAGGAGTCGACGACGCAGGAGGAGCCGACGACCTGGGAGCCCACCGACGGCGCCCTCGTCGACGCGGACGACGCGAACCCCGACACCCCGCGGCACTGAGCCCGCCGTCCGTCGGGGCGCGGCCGTCCTCGACGCGGCCGGCTCCGGCGGCCCGGTGGGTCGGCGTCCGGGTGCCGGGCCGGCGTCCGGGTGCCGCCCTCCGGGCCGCGGGATGGCAGGGTGTGCGCGTGGACGTCGAGCATCTGGTGGTCATGGGAGTGTCCGGGACGGGCAAGTCGACCGTCGGGCGGGCGCTGGCGGCCCGGCTCGGCCGCCCGTTCCTCGAGGGTGACGAGCTCCACCCCGAGACGAACGTGGCGAAGATGAGCGCGGGGATCGCCCTCGTCGACGACGACCGCTGGCCCTGGCTGGAGCGCGTCCGCGACGAGATGAGCCGCCACGCGGCGGCCGGGACGTCGACGGTCGTCGCCTGCTCGGCGCTGCGCCGGATCTACCGCGCGGTGCTGCGCGAGGCCGAGGGGAACGTGCGGTTCGTCCTCCTGGACGTGCCGGCGGACGTGCTGCGGGAGCGGGTCGCGCACCGGGCCGGCCACTGGATGCCCCCGAGCCTCCTGGAGTCGCAGCTCTCGACCCTCGAGGCCCTGCAGCCGGACGAGGACGGGGTGACGCTCCCGGTCACCGGCAACCCGGACGCCGTCGTCGCGGACGCCGTCGCCGCCCTCGCCTGAGGGCGCCGCACCCGCCACCGCAGGCACGCGTGCGACTGGATCGCTCTCTCACGCCCACATGGGGGAGGGGAGGGACCGACCAGCCCCGGGCGTGAGAGAGCAATCCGGTCGTCAGGCGGGGCGAGTGACCGCACCCCCCTCGGGGCGTGAGAGAGCGATCCAGTCGTCAGGCGGGGCGCGTGACCGAACGTAAGGTGCTCCGGTGCGTTCGCTGCTCGTCGACCTGACCCCGGTCCGTGTCAGCCCTCCGTTCCGGCGGCTGTGGGTCGGGCTGTCGGTCGCGAACCTCGGGACGCAGCTCACGGTCGTCGCCGTGGGGCTGCAGGTCTACGCGCTGACCGCCTCCACGCTGGCCGTCGGGGTCCTCGGCATCTGCGCGCTCGTGCCGCTCGTCGTGTTCGGGCTGTACGGCGGCGCGATCGTCGACCACTACGACCGGCGCACCGTCGCGCTCGTCGCGTCGGTGGTGTCGTGGCTCGCGGTCCTCGCGCTCGTCGCGCAGGCCGCGGTCGGCAACGAGCACGTCGGGCTCCTGTACGCGCTGGTCGCGGTGCAGTCGGCCGCCGGCGCGGTGAACTCGCCCGCGCGCTCGGCGATCATCCCGCGGCTGCTCGAGGCGCGGCTCATGCCCGCGGCCAACGCGCTGCAGACGATGGGGTGGAACGTCGCGCTGACGCTCGGGCCGCTGACCGGCGCCGTGCTCGTCGCGGGCGTGGGGTACGTGTGGGCGTACGCGGTCGACGCCGTGCTCTTCACGTTCGCCCTCGCCGCGCTGCTGCGCCTGCCACCCGTGCCGCCCGAGCCGTCGGCGCACCGACGCGCGCGCGTCGGGCTGGGGTCCGTCGTCGACGGCCTGCGGTACCTCGGGACGCAGCCGAACGTGCGCATGACGTTCCTCGTCGACGTCGTCGCGATGGTGACCGCGATGCCGCGCGTGCTCTTCCCGGCCGTCGGCGTGCTGTACCTCGGCGGGGGCGAGACGACGACGGGCGTGCTGACCGCCGCGGTCGCGGTCGGCGGGATCCTGGCCGGGCTGTTCTCCGGAGGGCTCGCGCGCGTGCGCTGGCAGGGCCGGATCATCGCGGTCGCGATCACCGCGTGGGGCCTGTCGATCGTGGCGTTCGGCCTCGTGCTGGTCGTCGCGGGCCCGACCTCGCCCGACGGCGTGCTGCCGGTCGCGCTCGCGCTCGCCGTCGTGACGCTGGCGCTGGCCGGCGCGTCCGACACCGTCTCGTCCGTGTTCCGCCAGACCATCCTGCAGACCGCGACGCCCGACGACATGCGCGGGCGCCTGCAGGGGGTGTTCGTCGTGGTCGTCGCCGGCGGCCCGCGCCTGGGCGAGCTGGCGCTCGGCGCCCTGTCGACGCGCGTCGGGGAGGGCTGGGCGGCGGTGCTCGGCGGCACGGCGTGCGTCGTGCTGCTCTGGGTGCTGGTCCGCGCGCAGCGGACCTTCTGGCGGTACGACGCGCGGCACCCGACGCCCTGAGGGCGGACGGGGGAGCGGGTCAGCGGCCGGTGTCCCCGAGCCGCCGCCCGGTGCTCTCCTGGGCGATCTCGCAGGCGGCGACGGTCGCTCCCGCGGTGGCGCTCGGCGGCTCGTCCTCGACCGCCGTGGCGTCCCGGCCCGACCGGGCCGCGGCCTGGGCCGTCCGCGAGGCCGCGTGCCGGCGCAGCGCCGGCAGCGCGGCCAGGGTCGCGAGCAGCGCCGCCGCCCCGGACACCACGACGACGAGGTAGCCGGCGTGCGACCCGGCCGCGTCGATGCGCGTCCCCGCGGCGGACGAGCCGATGGACACCCCGATGCTCACGCCCGTGCCGACCCAGGTCAGGCCCTCGGTGAGCCGGCCGGCAGGCACGAGCTCGGCGACGAGCGCGTTGCCGTTGATGATCGACGGCGCGATGGCGAACCCGACGACGAACATGACCGCCGCGAGGACCCACAGCGACTGGGCGAGGAAGAACGCGCAGACCCCCACGGCGAGCGCGACCACACCGATCGCGAACCGGCGGTGCAGCGGGGAGACCCAGTGCCGGGCGCCGTACAGCAGCCCGGAGATGAGCGACCCGAGGGCGAACACCGCGAGGATCACGCCGGCGAGCTCCTTGCGGCCGGACTCCTCGGCGAACGCGACCGTCGCGACGTCGGTGGCCCCGAAGATCGAGCCGATGGCGACGAACACCAGCAGGAGCACGACCATCCCCGGGCGGCGCAGCACCGAGCCGCGCGGCCGCGGCTCGTGCGCGGGGGCCGTCGGCGGTTCGGTCGCACGCTGCGAGAGGAACGCCAGGCCGCCGACGACCATCGCGACGACCGGCACGATCAGGCCGGCGACGGGCGACACGCTGGTAGCCAGGACGGTGGCGGCGACGGGGCCGATGACGAACACCAGCTCGTCGAGGGCGGACTCCAGGGAGTACGCGGTGTGCACGCGGCGGGGGTCGTCCCCGAGCGCGTGGTTCCAGCGTGCGCGCACGAGCGAGCCGAACGAGCCGATGGTCGCCCCGACGAGGACGGCCGTGACGTACAGCCACACGGCGGGCGCCTGCGTCGTGGCGGCGACCACGAGCGCGACGAGGCTCGTGGCGGACACGACGACCGCCGGGCGCATGATGCGCGCCTGGCCGTGCCGGTCGATGAGCCGGGCGATCTGCGGCCCGCACACGGCCTGGGCGATGACGAGGGCCGCCGACACGCGCCCCGCCAGGCCGTAGGAGTCGTACACGGCCGACACCAGCAGGACGATCCCGATGCCGACCATCGACATGGGCAGGCGTGCGACGACGGCGGTGGACGAGAAGGCGAGTGCGCCAGGGCGCGCGAGGACGTCCCGGTAGGGCTGGAGCATGGCTCCACTGTCGCACCTGCGGGGGACATCCGCGGACGTCGTCGCGCCGTGCCCGCGCGCGTCGACACCGCGCTGGCCGCGCCGGCGTCATGGTCCCCGCGCGGACCCGTCACGACGTCCGTGCGCCGTGCCGGAAAACGCGCCAAAACGGCACAGTCGAGTGCCTCGCGACCATTGCCGTAAATACGGACAGACGGGTGTTCTCCAGGAATTCCATGAGCGGCGCGCTCTGTGTGATGCTCATCACTTTTTCGGGGTCGGCAGTGCGCTGACCTGCGACGCGATACCAGGCGACTGACCTGGGACGTCACCCGATTTGTCGCACCCGACCTGGACAAATGTCCGATGAGTCGTTTCAAAGTGTTTAGTCCGGAAGGACTTTTCTTTCACCCGAACGAGCGGCAGGGTGTGACCACCGACGACGCGCCGCACACCGGTGGCGCTCAGCACCGGCGCACGACGAGAACGGGTCGCCCCCGCCCTCCGCGCCACCGCTCCCCTCGGACCTGCGGCCCTCGGGTCGCCTCGCCGGGCCACGCCCGGACCGTCCTCCCGCTGCATCGCCGACGGCGTCGGTCAGCTCGTCCCCACGTCAGGTCTGCAACAGGAGACCCATGTTCATCTTCATCCTCCAGCTACGCCACATGTTCGAGGGCCAGAACGAGATCTACCTCTTCGCGGTGTTCTCGACCCTCGTCTGGGCGCTCTGGGTCCTCAAGGTGGTGCTCTCGCGCCGCTACCGGCCCGTCACCGCGCCCTTCGACATCAGCACGAGCGTCGTCATCCCCGTGGTCGACGAGCCGCTCGACCTGTTCCGGGACGTCCTGCGCCGCATCGTCGACCAGCAGCCGGACGAGGTCATCGTCGTCATCAACGGCGCCCCGAACCCCGGGCTGGAGGCGGTCTGCGACGAGTTCGGCCCCCTCGTGCAGCGTGTCCACACCCCGATCCCCGGCAAGCGGAACGCCGTCATGATCGGCACCCAGATGTCCCGCGGCGACGTCACCGTGCTCGTCGACTCCGACACGGTGTGGACCGACGGCGCCCTCCCCGAGCTCCTCAAGCCCTTCGCCGACCCGAAGGTCGGCGGGGTCACCACCCGCCAGCGCATCCTCGAGCCGAACCGCTCCTGGATCACCCGCTGGGCCGACTGGCTCGAGAACACCCGCGCGCTGTACTCGATGCCCGCACAGTCCGTGCTGGGGCAGGTCGGCTGCCTGCCGGGCCGCACCATCGCGTTCCGGCGGCACATCCTCATGCAGGTCATGGACAAGTTCATGACCGAGAAGTTCCTGGGCGTCTTCCTCGAGGTCTCCGACGACCGCACCCTGACGAACCTCACGCTGAAGGCCGGCTACCGCACCGTCTACCAGCACACCAGCCTCGTCTACACCGACGCACCGCTGGAGCTGCGCAAGCTCTACAAGCAGCAGCTGCGCTGGTCGCGCGGCAGCCAGTACAACACCCTGCGCATGCTGCCCTGGATGCTCGGGCACGCCCCGGTGCTGGCGATCTTCTTCCTCGTCGACATCATCCTGCCGTTCCTGCTCTTCGGGACGATCGCCGGCTGGGTGTACCGCGCCGTGTCCGGCACGGGAGTGAACCTCTACCAGGCGCTCCTGCAGACCACGACCGGCCTGCAGGGCTGGGCGTGGGTCATCGGCCTGATGGTCGTCTCGTCGGTGCTGTCCATGGCGATCCGGCAGATCCGCCACCTGCAGGAGAAGCCCTCGGACTTCCTGCGGCTGCCCGTCTTCATCATCGTCTCGACGCTGTTCCTCATGCCGATCCGGCTCATCGGGTTCTTCCGCATGGCGCACGTCGCCGGGTGGGGGACCCGCGCGGGGGCGTACACGGCCGGGCAGCAGGACGCGGGAGACGCGGACCTCATGGCCGAGCTCGAGAGCGCCGGCGCGCACAGCGCGCCCGTCGACGTCGTCGACCGTCCCGGCGCGTCCGCACCGGGCGAGCCGGCCGCGGCACGCACGTCAGCCCTGCGTCCCGTGTACGCACCGGGCCGGGTCGCGCTGCGCACCGACGCCCGCACCCGCCCCCAGACGCAGGCCGCCCCGGCACCGCGCCGTCGGCCCAACCCCCTCGCCCTCGTCCCCTACACGATCGGTCTCCTGATGTTCGCACTCATGGCGGTGGTCTATGTCTGAGCGCACCGGCACGCACTGGTGGACGCTGACCGGACGCCTCGGCGTCGTCGGCCGGCTCGTCGCGGTGGTCCTCGCGCTCGCGCTCGGGGCCGTCACCGGCATCGTCTGGCTCTCCCCGTCCGGGACGGTCCCCGGGCCGCTGCGGACGGAGGCAGAGAAGCAGCTCCAGCAGGAGAACGCCGATCTCGCGGCGATCCTCGCGGACCGCGACGAGGAGATCGAGAACCTCAAGCGCTCGCAGGACAAGGCGGCGGCCGAGCGGGCCGCCGGCACCCAGAGCGGCAAGGAGAAGGCGGCGGCCGAGAAGGCCGCCGCGGCCGAGAAGGCAGCGGCCGACAAGGCCGCGGGCGAGCGGTCCGGCAGCGCGAAGGCCGCTGCCGAGAAGGTGGCCGCCGAGCAGGCCGGCAAGCAGAAGGCCGCGAGCGAGAGGTCCGCGGCCCAGGCGCGTGCCCAGCAGAAGGCCAGGCTCGAACGTCAGCTCGCCGAGGCGAAGGGCGACGCCGAGGGCGCCGCCATCCGCGAGGCGAACGCGCTGGCGCAGGTCGAGTTCGCGCGGCAGGCGGCCGCCGCACGTGCGGAGGCCGCGATGCCCGTGCGCCCGACGCCGCCCTCGAGGGACGCGATCGTGCACCCGACGGACCGGTACTTCGGCCTCTACACCGCCCAGTCACCGTTCTCCTGGTCGGAGCACGACCAGGTCGCGTCGACGGTCGGCGTGCAGCCGGACCTCGCCGGGTACTTCCAGGGCTGGGACACGCCGTTCCGGGCCGACGCCGTCACGCGCTCGTGGACCAAGGGCACGCTGCCCATGGTCACGTGGGAGTCCCGGCCCATGGACGCGAGCAACGGCGAGTCCGAGGCACCGGAGTACTCGCTGCCGCGCATCCTCGACGGCGCGTTCGACGACTACCTGCGTCAGTACGCACGGGACGTCACGGCGCTGGGCCTGCCCGTCGCGATCCGGCTGAACCACGAGATGAACGGGTCCTGGTACCCGTGGGCCGAGCTGGGCGTCAACGGCGCGCAGGTCAACGGCAACAACCGGGGCGACTTCGTCAAGGTGTGGCGGCACGTCCACGACATCTTCGAGGCCGAGGGTGCCAACGAGTACGCCGTCTGGGTGTGGTCGCCCAACATCGTCAACCGGCTGCCCAAGCTCAACCAGCCGCTCGAGTACACGCGGAGCCTGTACCCCGGCGACGAGTACGTCGACTGGGTCGGCCTGTCCGGCTACTACCGCCCGCCGTACGACGCGGACCAGACGCCGACGTTCTCGTGGACGTTCGACGCCTCGCTCGACCAGCTGCGCGCCATCACCGACAAGCCGATCCTCCTGGCGGAGATCGGGGCGTCGGAGTCCGGCGGCAACAAGGCCGCGTGGGTGACCGACCTGTTCGACGCGCTCGCGCGGCCGGAGAACGCCGACGTCATCGGGTTCGCCTGGTTCCACCACACCGTCACGACGGTCAGCGAGGGCCAGCTGGTCACCAACGACTGGCGCATCACCTCCCGCGGGGACTCGCAGCAGGCCTTCGTCGACGGCATCCACGACCCGACCGCCGGCTTCGTCCCCGGATCCTGACAGTCCTCACGCACGGGAGAGACACCATGAGCACCAAGCGCACCTCTACCACCACCCCCGCCGCAGAGTCCGCCGCGCAGCCCTTGCGACTGACCGTCTTCGGCACCGGCTACCTCGGCGCGACGCACGCCGTCGCCATGGCCGAGCTCGGCTTCGACGTCATCGGCGTCGACGTCGACCAGGCGAAGGTCGACGCGCTCGCGGCCGGCAAGGTGCCGTTCTTCGAGCCCGGGCTGCCGGAGCTGCTCGAGAAGAACCTGCAGACCGGCCGTCTGCGCTTCACGACGGACGCGGCGTCGGCCGTCGCCGGGGCGGACGTGCACTTCGTGTGCGTCGGCACGCCCCAGCAGCGCACGTCCCACGCGGCCAACCTCGCGTTCGTCGAGGCCGCGACCAGCGTCATCGCGCAGAACCTCACCCAGGACGCGGTCATCGTCGGCAAGTCGACCGTCCCGGTCGGCACGGCTGCCCGCCTGCGCGAGCTGGTCGCCGGGCTGGTCCCGGCGGGGGTCCAGGCGGAGCTCATCTGGAACCCCGAGTTCCTGCGCGAGGGCAAGGCCGTCGACGACACGCTCCACCCGGACCGGATCGTGCTGGGCGGGGCGTCGGCCAAGGCCGAGGCCGTCATGCGCGCCGTGTACGCCGGGCCCATCGCGGAGGGGTCGCCGGTCGTCGTCACGGACCTGCCGACGGCCGAGCTCGTCAAGGTCAGCGCCAACGCGTTCCTCGCGACCAAGATCTCGTTCATCAACGCGATCGCCGGCGTCTGCGAGGCCGCGGGCGCGGACGTCACGGTCCTCGCCGACGCCCTCGGCCACGACTCGCGGATCGGCCGGCAGTTCCTCGACGCGGGCCTGGGCTTCGGCGGGGGCTGCCTGCCCAAGGACATCCGTGCGCTCATGCACCGCGCCAACGAGCTCGGGGCGCACCGCGCCGGCGCGCTGCTGCAGCAGGTCGACGAGATCAACATGGGGCAGCGCGAGCGCGTCGTCGACATGGCGCTCGAGGCCTGCGGCGGCTCGGTGCTCAACAAGCGCGTCGGCGTCCTGGGTGCGGCGTTCAAGCCGCTGACGGACGACGTGCGCGACTCGCCGGCCCTCAACGTCGCCGCCGCGCTGCACCTGCGTGGTGCGCAGGTCACGGTGTACGACCCGGAGGCCGGGGACACCGCGCGGCGGGCCTTCCCGACGCTCGGCTACGGCGTGAGCGTCGAGGAGGCCGTGGAGGAGTGCGACGTGCTGCTGGTGCTCACCGAGTGGGACCAGTTCGTCGGCGCCGACCCGCAGCGCCTGGCGGGGCTGGCCCGCACCCCGCGCGTGATCGACGCCCGCGGCAAGCTCGCGGCCGCCGAGTGGCGCGCCGCGGGCTGGGAGTTCACGGGTCTGGGCCGCCTCGCGGCCTGACCCCCACGACCGCCGGGCCGACCTCCCGCCCCCCGCAGGAGGCCGGCCCGGCTCCCCCCTGGTGAGAGAGCAATCCAGTCACGTCGTCGAACTGGATTGCTCTCTCACCATCTGGGGGTGGGACTGGATTGCTCTCTCGCCCCCGCCAGGAAGCCGGCCCGGCTCCACCCCTGATGGTGAGAGTGCAATCCAGTCACCTTCGCCGGACTGGATTGCACTGTCACCACCAGGGGTGGGACTGGATTGCACTGTCACCACCTGGGGGTGGGCTGGATTGGTCTCTCACCACCTGGGGGTGGGCTGGATTGCTCTCTCGCCAGGTGGTGAGAGAGCAATCCAGTTCCAGGGGGTCAGGACTGCAGGGCCTGGGAGACGACGTCCTTGGCGGCCTCCTGCACCTGGGCCAGGTGCTCGGGGGAGACGAAGGACTCGGCGTAGATCTTGTAGACGTCCTCGGTGCCCGACGGTCGCGCGGCGAACCAGGCGTTGTCCGTCGTCACCTTCAGCCCGCCGATCGCGGCGTCGTTGCCCGGCGCGGCGGTCAGCTTGGCGGTGATCGGCTCACCGGCGAGCTCGGTCGCCGTGACCTGCTCGGGCGACAGGGCGGCGAGCGTGGCCTTCTGCTCGCGCGTGGCGGCCGCGTCGACGCGCGCGTACCAGGACTGCCCGAACCGGTCGACGAGCTCGGCGTGGTGCTGCGACGGGCTCTTCCCCGTGGTCGCGAGGATCTCCGAGGCGAGCAGCGCCGGGACGATCCCGTCCTTGTCGGTCGTCCACACCGTGCCGTCCGTGCGCAGGAACGACGCCCCGGCGGACTCCTCGCCGCCGAACCCGACGGACCCGTCGATGAGGCCCGGCACGAACCACTTGAACCCGACCGGCACCTCGAGCAGGCGGCGGTCCAGCGACGCGGCGACGCGGTCGATGAGCGACGACGACACCAGCGTCTTGCCGATGGCCGTCGCCGCGGGCCAGCCCGGGCGCGCGCCGCCGTACAGGTACGCGATCGCGACGGCGAGGTAGTGGTTGGGGTTCATCAGCCCCGCGTCGGGGGTCACGATGCCGTGCCGGTCGGAGTCCGCGTCGTTGCCCGTCGCGATGTCGAACGGCGCGCGGCCGTCGGCGCCCGGCTGCATGCGCTCCAGCAGGGACGCCATCGCGTACGGCGACGAGCAGTCCATGCGGATCTTCCCGTCCCAGTCCAGCGTCATGAAGGACCACTGCGGGTCGACCTGCGGGTTGACGACCGTGAGGTCGAGCCCGTACCGCTCGCCGATCTCGCCCCAGTACTCGACCGACGCACCGCCGAGGGGGTCCGCGCCGATGCGCACGCCCGCGGCGCGGATCGCCTCGAGGTCGACGACGTTGGCGAGGTCGTCGACGTACGACGTGAGGTAGTCGTGCTTGCGCGTCGTGTCGGCGGCCAGCGCCCGCTCGATGCCGACACGACGCACGTCGCGCCACCCGGTCCGCAGGATCTCGTTGGCGCGGTCGGCGATCCAGCCGGTCGCCTCGGAGCCCGCGGGGCCGCCGTGCGGCGGGTTGTACTTGAAGCCGCCGTCGCGCGGCGGGTTGTGCGACGGGGTCACGACGATGCCGTCGGCCAGCCCCGGGCCGTGCGTCCGGACGCCGGCTGCCGTGCCCGCGCCGTTGTGCCGCAGGATCGCGAGCGACACCGCGGGCGTCGGCGTCCACGAGTCGCGGGCGTCGACGTGCACCTCGACGCCCGCGGCGGCCAGGACCTCGAGGGCCGTCGTGAACGCGGGCTCGGACAGCCCGTGGGTGTCGCGGCCGATGAACAGGGGGCCGTCGGTGCCCTGCCCGCGGCGGTACTCCACGATCGCCGCCGTGATCGCCACGATGTGGGCCTCGTTGAACGCGCCGTCGAGCGACGAGCCGCGGTGGCCCGACGTGCCGAAGGCCACCCGCTGGGCGGGGTCGTCGAGGTCGGGAACGCGGTCGTGGTACGCCGTGAGCAGGGCATCGAGGTCGACGAGGTCGGAAGGCTGGGCGGGGGTGCCGGCGCGCGGATCCATGTCCTGATCCTCCCGCAGCGCGGGGTGTGCGCGCACCCTCGGCGGTCGAACGGTGAACAGGTCGGTAGGGTGCACGCATGGCCAAGAACACCCCCGAGTTCGTGCTGCGCCCGTTCGAGGGCCTGCCCGGTGAGCCCGACTGGGTCGCGCTGCGCGAGCTCGTCCCCGCTGCGACCGCGACCGCCCGCACCACCGCCGAGCACGGCGCGCGCGACGTCGTCGTGACGACCGTGCTGCCCAACAGCTGGGCCGCGCTGCACCGCGCCGACGGGGTCGTCCTCGTCGCGCTGCAGACGGGCACGAGCTCGGGCGACGCGAGCCGCGACGTCGCGACGGCGCTGCTCGAGGCGCTCGACGCCGAGCCGGGCACCGCCGTCGAGACGATCGGCCTGCCCACCCCGGGCCCCCGCCTGCAGGACGTGCTCGACCTGTCGGTCCCCTTCGAGGTGACGGTCCACGACAGCTTCTCCTACTGGCTGGACCCGAGCACCGAGGTCACCCCCGAGCTGCAGGCCGCGATGGAGGAGGCCGACGCCGGCATCGTCGACACGCGTCGCCTGACGTCCGCCGAGTCCGCCTACTGGTGCCGCATGGGTGCCCGCGAGTACCTGCGGTGGGCGCAGCCCGCCGACGAGCAGGTCGTCCTCGACGGCCTGTCGCGGCTGCACGCACGCCGGGAGTCCGGCTTCGACGACGCCAAGTTCATCGGCTACTTCCGTGCCGCCGGCATCGTCGTGCCGGTGTGGGAGCTGGCCCGCGGGTCCGAGGCCGACGACATCGAGAAGCCCGTCGCCGACTTCGTGCCGCGCCTCCAGGCCGCGATGGCCGACGAGACGCCGCTCGACGCGAACGCACGTCGCGCGCGTGCCGGGCTCGTGGCCCGGCAGGTCACGCTGCGCTGAACGGGCGTGGCGGGCGTCCCGTGAGGCGATCTGCTGCCGGGGGTCGATAGGGTGGGCACCGTGACACGCACGGGGAGCGAGGACGGCCGTCCGGTGGCCGACGCGGCCCCCGGCACACCTCCCGACGCCTCCGACGAGCGCGCGGCCCGCGTGGCCCGCGGTCACAAGCAGCGTCAGCGCGTCGCCGTGATCATCCCGGCCAAGGACGAGTCGCGGCGGATCGCCGCGACCGTCCGCTCGGCGCGCGCCATCCCGCACGTGGACCTCGTCCTCGTCGTGGACGACGGCTCGGAGGACAACACCCAGCACGTCGCGCGCGAGGCCGGGGCCGTGGTCGTGCGGCACTCGCACAACCGCGGCAAGGCCGCGGCGATGGAGACGGGTGCCGCCGTCGTCGCGATGCGTGACGCCCCGGACCGCCCGCCGCGCCACCTGCTGTTCATCGACGGCGACCTCGCCGACACGGCCGTCAACACCGCGCCCCTCGTGGCGCCGGTGCTCGACGGCATCGCGGACCTGACCATCGCGCTGCTGCCGCCGCAGCCGGGAGCCGGGGGACGGGGCATCGTCGTCGGCGCCGCGCGGCGTGCCATCGCGTCGATGACGGGGTGGACCCCCACGCAGCCGCTGTCCGGCATGCGCTGCCTGACGCGCGAGGCGTTCGAGGCGGCGACCCCGCTCGCCCGCGGGTGGGGCGTCGAGACGGGCATGACGATCGACCTGCTGCGCCTCGGGTTCCGCGTCCTGGAGGTGCCGTGCGAGCTGCGCCACCGGCCGTCGGGCAGCGACCTCAAGGGCCAGCTGCACCGGGCGGCGCAGTACCGCGACGTGCAGCTCGCCGTGAGCGCCCGCCGGGCACGCGCGGCCGCGTCGAGCGTCAGGCAGACGGTCGCGCCGCGGGAGCGTCCCGGACGCTGACCTCGGCCTCCTCCGGGCGGGTGTCGAGCCGCCACTGGGCGGCCGCGGCCACCAGGCAGGGAACCGCGAGCGCGATGCCGGTCGCCGGGACCACGATGCCGGAGTCGTTCATGAGGAAGCCGACCGTCAGGGCGGCACCGGTCGCGGCCACCGCGGGCCGCAGCAGCGGCACCGAACGCTGCAGGCCCGCCAGCGGTGACCCGGCGCCCAGCAGCCCGCCGCCGCGCGCGCGGGGGCCGGCGAGCACGAGCCACGTGAGCGCGACGCCCCCGATCGCGAGCACGAGGTAGCGCCACGAGCTGAGCACGCGCAGGTTGGCGGACAGCTTGCGCCCGAGGACGTCCCACAGGCCGCCGTCGAGCACGGTCGCCAGGAACCGGCCGAGGTGGGTGCGGTCGGACACCGGCCGCATGTAGTCGAAGAACGCGAAGCCCAGGACCACGGCGGCACCGACCGCCCCGACGAGGAGCACGAGCCGCCACGAGACGCGGCGCCCGCTGACGGCCACCGCCAGCATGGCGAACGCGAGGATGATCGCCGGCGGCCCGCCGAAGTCCGCACCCCACATGGGTGCGCCGTCGACCGCGACGACGACCGCGCCGAGCGCGACGACCGCCCAGACGGCGAGGCGGTGCCGACCGGTGCGCACCAGCCAGTCCGCCACGACGACGGCGAGCAGCACGCCCGCGGCGGTGATCAGCGCGAACGCCTGGTTGCTCATGCCGTAGAACCGCGCGGCCATGATGCGGTGCGCACCCATCGGGGAGTCGATCACCAGGTTCGACCCGGTGACGGCGTCGACGGCCAGCGTCACGACGGTGACGCCGGCGACCACGCCGGCAGGGCCGAGCACGTGCCGGCGCCAGGGGCCGGCCAGCGCCGCCACCGTGATCACGGCGACCCACCCCAGCAGGGCGGACCAGAAGCCGACCCCCGGGCGGTCCGCGCGCCACCAGGGCACGAGCCCGACGAGGAACGACGCGACGGGGGCCGCACCGAGTGCCAGGGCGCTGACCTGCAGGACGCGCAGCGCGGGGCGCAGGGGGGCGCGGTCGGCGCGGCCCCGCGTGACGAGCAGGATCGCGGCGGCGACGAACAGCACGGCCTGCGCCAGCACCAGCCACGCCCAGTAGGAGCCGGACACGCGCGTCACGGCGCCGGCCTCCTGCTGCACGTCGAGCAGCCGCGCGACGCGTTCCGCGCCGGTGGCGGCGCCGGGCACGGGCACCATCTGCGCACCGGGCAGGGCGGGCGCCTCGTCCTGCAGCAGGAGCAGCGACAGCAGCGTGGGGGTGACGTCGGTGACCTGGACGACGCCCGGCTGACGCGTCGAGCCCGACGTCAGCTGGTCGGCCTCGTACGGGGGGCCGAGCGGCCGGGGCCCGAGCGCGACCGCGAGCTGCAGCCCGTTGCGGCCCGAGTCGGCCAGCGAGACGACCAGCACGGTCGCGTCGTGGCCGGCCAGGCCGTCGAGCACCGCGCCGATCCGTGCGTCGACCCGCACCGCCTGCTGGGCGCGCGTCGGCTCGACGATGGACTCGGCTCCGGGCAGGTCGTCGTCGCCCCCGTCCAGCCCGGGCAGGTCGGCGTCCGGCGCGGCCGAGGGGGAGCTGGTGGGCAGGCGGGCGACGGTCGCGTACCCCGGGTCGCGGATGACGCCGGCGTCGACGACGAGCAGGTCGGAGCCGGCGGCGGCCCGCACGGCCTGCTGGAGCGCGCGCGGCTCGGAGGGGACGGGCTCGTGCACGCCGGAGGGTGTCCCGTCGGACGTCGCGAGCGCGATCGCGGCGCCGGGGCCGAAGCCGGTCGCCTCGGTGCCCGTGCGGGCCAGCAGGTCACCCAGGAGGCCCGGCCGGGCACCGTACGACGCGGACCCGGCGGCGGCGAGGTAGTCCTCCCAGCCGGGCACGACCCCGGACTCGCCCGGGTCGCGCAGCGTGCGGCACCTGCGGTCGTCGGCCTCGACGTCGGCCGCGCGGTTGCCGGACGACACCGCGAGCCAGCCGTCCGCGGGGCACCCGCGCGCGCGGACGGACCGCGTGGCGACCACCCCGACGGACCCCTCGCGCGACAGGTCCCACAGCGCGGGCGTCGTCAGCGCGCCGACGTCGTCCCACCGCAGCCCCGCGACGCCGACGAGCACGACGGGTCCCGGGACGGGCTCGGGCACGGCGGGGTCGAGCGCCTGCGCGGGCGGGCCCAGCAGCACCGCGACCGCGGCGAGCAGGGCAGCGGCGAGCGCGCGCAGGGAACGGGGCACCGTCCCAGGGTACGTGCGCCGACTAGGCTCGGCGGGGCCGCGCGCGCGGTCCCGCCACGTCCGGCGCCCTCGGGTGCCGCGCGGCGCACGAGCCGACGGGCGCCGCCCGCGGGTGGGGAGGTCGATCGCCGTGCTGCGCTACGCGTACCTCGGGCCGGCGGGCACGTTCACGGAGGAGGCGCTGCGTCAGGTCGCGTCCCCCGACGACGCCGTGTACCTGCCGCAGACGGACGTCGGCTCCGCGATCGCCGCCGTCCGCTCCGGTGAGGCGGACCGCGCGGTCGTCGCGATCGAGTCGACCGCCGAGGGCGGCGTGACGGCCACCCTGGACTCGCTCGCCACGGGTGCGCCGCTGGTGCTCCTGCGCGAGGTGCTCGTGCCCGTGCAGTTCACGCTGGTGGGGGCGCCCGGCACCCGGCTCGCGGACGTCCGGCGCATCGCGGCGCACCCGCACGCCTGGGTGCAGTGCCGGCGCTGGCTCGCGGCGCACCTGCCGGGTGCGGTGCACGTGCCCGCGACGAGCAACACCGCGCCGGCGGCGCTGCTGGCCGAGGCCGGGGACGACGCCGCCGCGCTGCGGGCGCTCGCGTTCGACGCGGCGCTCGTGCCGCCCGCGGCCGTCGGCACGTACGGGCTCGAGCCGTTGGCGGAGCGGGTCGCCGACAACCCCTCGGCGCTCACGCGGTTCGTCGTCGTGGGGCCTCCCGGCGACGTGCCGGCGCCGACGGGCGCGGACAAGACCACCCTCGTGGTGCACCTGCCGGACAACGAGGCCGGCGCGCTGCTGGCGATGCTCGAGCAGTTCGCCGTGCGGGGCGTGAACCTGTCACGCATCGAGTCGCGCCCCATCGGTGACGCCCTGGGGCGGTACTCGTTCTCGATCGACGCCGAGGGGCACGTGACGGACGAGCGCATGGGCGAGGTGCTCATGGGTCTGCACCGCAGGTGCCCGTACGTGCGCTTCCTCGGGTCCTACCCGCGCGCCGACGCGGTCGCGCCGTCCGTGCACGTCGGGACGTCGGACGCCGACTTCGTCGAGGCGCGGGCGTGGCTGGACCGGCTGCGCACGGGCGACGGGACCTGAGCGGAGGACGCCGACCGACCGGCCGGCGTGGGCCTCAGCCCGCGACGCGTACGACGAGGGCGCCGGGGTCCACCCGGGCCGTGACCTCGCTGGCCCGGCCGACGATGTCGCCGTCGACCTGGACGTGCTCACCGCCGGGCACCACGATCCGCACGCTGCGGGCGCGCGAGTGGTCGATGCGGCCCATCTTGGCCGGCAGGTCGTTGCGCACGCCGACGCCCTGGAGCACGACCTCGCCGAACAGCTGTGCCCACCCCGCGATGCCGCCGCGGGTGTCGATGGCGGCGATGTCCAGCACGCCGTCGTCGAGGATCGCGTCGGGCAGCAGGGTGATCCCGCCGGGGAGCTTGCCGCAGTTGCCGATGAGCAGGCTGCGGGCGCGCAGCTGCTGGACCGGCTGGTCGTCCAGCGTGAGGCGGATCCGCAGGCGGCGCCCGTGCAGGTGGCGCACGCCCGCCATGAAGTACGCGATCCAGCCGACCTTCGCCTTGAGGTTGTCGTCGGTGTCGGCGACCATCGCGGCGTCGAACCCGAGGCCGGCGATGACCAGGAAGATGTGGTCGCGCGGCACCTCGGCGTCGTCCGGCAGGTCGTCGGCGGCCTCGGCGATGTCGTCGTCGAGCTCCGACTCCCAGCGCTCGGCACGCAGCCAGCCGACGTCGATGGGCTTGTCGGTGCCGTCGAGCGCGAGCTGCAGGGCCGCGAGCGGGTCGTTGAGGGGCACGTCGAGGTTGCGGGCGAGCAGGTTGCCCGTGCCCAGCGGCATGAGGCCCATGGGGACGCCCGTGCCGGCCAGCGCCTCGGCGACCGCGCGCACGGTGCCGTCGCCGCCCACGGCGACGACCAGGTCCGCGCCGGCCTCGACGGCCTGCCGCGCCTGCCCGACGCCGGGGTCCTCCACCGTCGTCTCGAGCCACATGGGCTCGGGCAGGTACTGCTCGGAGGCGGCCTTGCGGACGGCGGCGCGCAGCTCGGCCACGTCCGGCTTCGACGGGTTGGCGACGAACGCGACGAGCTGGCCGGGCGGCTGCTGGGCCGCCGCGGCGACCGCGGGTGCCGACCCGGCGAGCCCCGCCCGGAGGCGTCGCTGCTGCTGCCAGACCCACAGGCCCAGCCCCACGGCGACGAGCGCCAGCACACCAGCGACCACCGCGACCCACGCGACCCATGACATGGCGGGCAATCTACGGGTGCGCGGGACTTCCCGCAGGCCGGGCGGGCCACCTCACGGCGGGCGAGCGCGACGGGCGGGCGGCCGGCAGGGGATGTCGGCGGGAATGGGGTGGTCGCGGTCGGTAGTGTCGGGGGGTGATCGATCTGCAGCTTCTGCGCCAGGACCCCGACCTCGTGCGAGCCAGCCAGGTGGCGCGCGGCGAGGACCCGCACCTCGTCGACGAGGTGCTCGACGCCGACGCGCTGCGCCGCTCCTCGCTCACCGAGTACGAGACGCTGCGGGCCGAGCAGAAGTCGCTGGGCAAGCAGGTCGCGGCCGCGTCGGGCGACGAGAAGCAGGCTCTGCTCGCGCACACCAAGGACCTCGCGGCCCGCGTCAAGGCGCTCCAGGCCGACGCGTCGGCCGCCGAGGAGCGCGCGGTGGAGCTGGCGCGCCGGATCGGCAACGTCATCGAGGACGGCGTGCCCAGCGGCGGTGAGGACGACTACGTGGTCCTCGAGCACGTCGGCACGCCGCGGGACCTCGCGGCCGAGTACGGGCCGGACTTCGTCGTGCGGGACCACCTCGACCTGGGCGAAGGGCTGCGCGCGATCGACACCGAGCGCGGCGCCAAGGTCTCGGGCTCGAGGTTCTACTTCCTCACCGGCGTCGGCGCGCGGCTCGAGCTCGCGCTGCTCAACGCCGCGATGGACCTGGCGCTGCGCAACGGCTTCACCCCGACCATCACCCCGACGCTCGTCAAGCCGGAGATCATGGCCGGCACCGGCTTCCTGGGCGCGCACGCCGACGAGATCTACCGGCTCGAGGCGGACGACCTGTACCTCGTCGGGACGAGCGAGGTCGCGCTCGCGGGCTACCACTCGGGCGAGATCCTCGACCTGGCGGACGGTCCGCTGCGGTACGCCGGCTGGAGCGCCTGCTACCGCCGCGAGGCCGGGTCGTACGGCA
This sequence comes from Cellulomonas wangsupingiae, assembly GCF_024508275.1. Taxonomy (NCBI): domain Bacteria; kingdom Bacillati; phylum Actinomycetota; class Actinomycetes; order Micrococcales; family Cellulomonadaceae; genus Cellulomonas; species Cellulomonas wangsupingiae. Next base: position 3,681,760 of record NZ_CP101989.1, on the reverse strand, counting down.
AGGACACCCGCGGCATCATCCGCGTGCACCAGTTCCACAAGGTCGAGGCGTTCGTCTGGACGCGCCCCGAGGACGCCGCCGACGAGCATCGGCGGATCCTCGCGTGGGAGAAGGAGATGCTCGCGCTCGCCGAGCTGCCGTACCGCGTCATCGACACCGCCGCGGGCGACCTGGGCTCGAGCGCCGCGCGCAAGTTCGACTGCGAGGCGTGGCTGCCGAGCCAGCAGCGGTGGATGGAGGTCACGTCGACGTCCAACTGCACGACGTTCCAGGCGCGGCGCCTAGGCGTGCGCGAGCGCACGCAGGACGGCACGCGCACGGTCGCCACGCTCAACGGGACGCTCGCCACGACGCGCTGGATCGTGGCGGTCCTCGAGAACCACCAGCAGGCGGACGGGTCGGTCCGGGTCCCGGAAGGGCTGCGGCCGTACCTCGGGGGTCTCGAGGTCCTGGAGCCGGTCCGGTGAGCCGCACGCGGCTCGTCGCGCTCGACGTCGACGGCACGCTGATGTCGTACGACGGGGTCATCAGCGACGACGTGCGGACCGCGGTGACGGCCCTGGTCGACGGCGGCGTCCACGTGGTGCTGTCCACGGGGCGCGCGGCGCACTCGGCGACCGCGGTCGCCCGCGACCTGGGCCTGACCGGCGGCTGGGCGGTGTGCTCGAACGGAGCCGTCACCGTCCGGCTGGACGCCGACGAGCCCGCCGGCTGGACGGTGGTCCGCTCCGTGACGTTCGACCCCGGGCCGGCGCTGCGCGCGATCGCCCTCGAGCTGCCCGACGCGCTGTACGCGGTCGAGGACCTGGGCGTCGGGTTCCGCGTGTCGGCGCCGTTCCCGCCCGGCGAGCTCAGCGGTGAGCACACCGTCGTGAGCTTCGACGAGCTCGCCGCGACGCCCGCCACGCGCGTCGTCATCCGCGCGCCGCAGAGCACGCCCGAGGAGTTCCACTCGCTGGTCGAGCGGGTCGGGCTGCACGAGGTCACGTACGCCGTCGGCTGGACGGCGTGGCTCGACCTCACACCCGGCGGCGTCTCGAAGGCGTCCGCGCTGGAGGACGTGCGCCGCGAGCTGCGCGTCGAGCCGCACCAGACGCTCGCCATCGGCGACGGCGAGAACGACGTCGAGATGCTGCGCTGGGCCGCGTGCGGGGTCGCCATGGGGCACGCCGGCGACACGGTGCGCGCGGCGGCGGACGAGGTCACGGGCACGATCGAGGACGACGGCGCGGTCGCGGTCCTGCGGCGCGTCCTGGCCTGAACGCACCGCCGACGCGCGCGGAACCGCCCCGTGTGACCGAATCGTGACCCGATCGTCCGGTGATTTGGCTTGCGGCGACGTCGCGGACGGCGTTGGGTCGTCTCGCCGGTATCCGAGACGACGACGTTGGGGGATCGATGAGGCAGATGCGCAAGCGCGCGGGCGTGCTGGCCGTGGGGGCCGTGGCAGCGCTCGCGCTGACGGCCTGCACCACGGGCGACGGTGACACGCCGGGCGGCACCGCGGACGGCGGTGCCGAGGAGGTCGAGGTCGACTGCACCGACTTCGAGCAGTACGGCGACCTGAACGGCAAGACGATCACGATCTACGCCGGGATCGTCGCACCCGAGGACACGCCCTACATGACGTCGTTCGAGCCCTTCGAGGAGTGCACGGGCGCCACGGTCGACTACCAGGCCGACAAGCAGTTCGAGCAGCAGATCCTGGTGCGCGCGCAGGCGGGCAACACGCCGGACATCGCGATCGTCCCGCAGCCCGGTCTGCTCGCCCAGCTCGTCGCGACGGGCACGGTCGTGCCCGCACCCGAGGGCGTCGCGGCGAACGTCGACGAGTTCTTCGGCGAGGCGTGGAAGGACCTGGGCACGGTCGACGGCACGTTCTACGCCGCACCGTCCGGTGCGAGCGTCAAGTCGCTGGTCTGGTACTCGCCGACCCAGTTCGAGGAGAACGGGTACGAGGTCCCCGAGACGCTCGACGACCTCATGGCCCTGACCGAGCAGATCGCGGCGGACGGCAACAACAAGCCGTGGTGCGCGGGCATCGCCTCCGGCGAGGCCACCGGCTGGCCGCTGACCGACTGGGTCGAGGACTTCGTCCTGCGCGTGGGCGGGCCCGACGTGTACGACCAGTGGGTCGCCCACGAGATCCCGTTCAACTCCGAGGTCCCGACCCAGGCGCTCGACGCCGTGGGCGAGTACCTGAAGAACCCGGACTTCGTGAACGGCGGCATCGGCGACGTGTCGACGATCGCGACGACCGCGTTCCAGGACGCCGGCCTGCCGATCGTCGACGGCCAGTGCTCGCTGCACCGCATGGCCTCGTTCTACGCGGCGAACTTCCCCGAGGGCACCGAGGTGGCGGAGGACGGCGACGTCTTCGCGTTCTACCTGCCGTCGGAGGACACGTCGACGAAGCCCGTGCTCGGCGCCGGTGAGTTCGTCGTGTCGTTCGCGGACCGCCCCGAGGTGCAGGCGCTCCTCGAGTTCTGGTCGACCGACACGTGGGCCAACCTCAAGGCGGCGGCGTCGTCCGAGGAGACCGGCGGTGGCTGGATCACCGCGAACAGCGGCCTGGACACCGCGAACCTGGTGAACCCGATCGACCTGCTCTCGGCCGAGATCCTGCTGGACCCGGCGTCCGAGTTCCGGTTCGACGGCTCCGACCAGATGCCCGCCGCCGTCGGCACGGGTGCGTTCTGGCGCGAGTCGACCGCGTGGATCACGGGGCAGTCCACCGCGGACACCCTGACGAAGATCGAGGCTGCCTGGCCCTGATCGGCGACGTGACCGGACTGCTCCTCCGGCCCCGGGCGACCACGCCCGTGGCACGGGGGAGCGGTCCGGTCCGCGCTGGGCTCGGCCCGTCCTGACCCTCGTAGGTGCCCGGGAGGTGCGATGAACGTCGCGGACAAGCTCGTCGCGATGGTGCTGGCGCTGGCGGCGTTCGCCGTCGTGATCGGTCTGGTCCTGTTCGTCGTCTCGTTGCTGGAGCGCCGGGGCGCCCGGCGGGTCGCCTGGTTCTTCGTCGGCCCGACCGTGCTGCTCCTCGTCGTCGGCCTGCTGTACCCCGCCGGCCGCACGGTCGTCCGCTCGCTGTACGACGCGGCGGGGTCGTCGTTCATCGGCATCGCGAACTACGCGGACATCTTCAGCTCGGCCGACCAGCTGGTCGTGCTGCGCAACACCGTGCTGTGGGTGCTGGTGACGCCGTTCGTCGCGACGGTCGTGGGCCTGCTGTACGCGATCTGGGTCAACGGCGCCCGCGGGGAGGCGGTCGCGAAGGCGCTCATCTTCCTGCCGATGGCGATCTCGTTCGTCGGTGCGGCGATCATCTGGAAGTTCGTCTACGAGTACCGGTTCTACGACCCGGACGTCGCGGTGAACCCCGAGCAGATCGGCCTGCTCAACCAGCTGCTGGTGTGGGCCGGGATGCAGCCGCAGCAGTTCCTGCTCAACCAGCCGTGGAACAACCTGTTCCTCATCGTCGTGATGATCTGGATCCAGGCGGGCTTCGCCATGACGATCCTGTCGGCCGCGATCAAGGCCATCCCGGCGGAGATCACCGAGGCCGCCCGCCTCGACGGCGTCTCGGCCTCCCAGCTCTTCCGGTTCGTCACCGTGCCGGCGATCCGCCCGACGCTGGTCGTCGTCCTCACGACCATCGCGATCGGCTGCCTCAAGGTCTTCGACATCGTCCGGACCATGACCGGCGGCCTGTACGGCACGAGCGTCGTGGCCAACGAGTTCTACACGCAGAGCTTCACGGCCGGGAACCAGGGCCTGGGTGCCGCGCTCGCGGTCCTGCTGTTCGTCCTGGTGATCCCGATCATCGTCTACAACGTCCGGCAGCTGCGACAGGCGGAGGCACGATGACCACCACCCCGCCCCCCGTCCAGGTCGTCGCGCCGGCCTCGACCGGCGGTGACGTCGCGGCCACCGTGCGCGCGACCAAGCGGCGCCTGACGTCGCCCTGGGCCACCGTCGCGGCGATCGTCCTCGCGGCCGTGTGGACCGTGCCGACGCTCGGGCTGCTCGTCACGTCGTTCCGCCCGGCGGCCGACATCAACTCCACCGGCTGGTGGACGGTCCTGACGAACCCGAACTTCACGCTCGAGAACTACCAGACGGTGCTCGCGGTCGACTCCTCGCAGTCGCTGCTGCCGTTCGTCATCAACTCCGTCGTCATCACGATCCCGTCGGTCGTGCTGCCGATCTTCCTGGCCACGCTCGCCGCGTACTCGTTCGCCTGGATGCAGTTCAAGGGGCGCGACGCGCTGTTCGTCGCGGTGTTCGCGCTGCAGGTCGTGCCCATCCAGGTCACGCTCATCCCGCTGCTGACGCTGTACGCCGACATCGACATCGCGGGCACGTTCTGGGCGGTGTGGATCTCGCACACCATGTTCGGCCTGCCGCTGGCGGTGTTCCTGCTGCACAACTTCATGCGGGAGATCCCGGCCGAGCTCGTCGAGGCCGCGCGCGTCGACGGCGCCGCGCACGTCACCGTGTTCTTCCGGCTCATGCTGCCGCTGCTCAAGCCCGCGCTCGCGGCCTTCGGCATCTACCAGTTCCTGTGGGTGTGGAACGACCTGCTCGTCGCCCTGACCTTCGCGGGCTCGTCGAACCAGGTCGCGCCGATGACCGTCGCGCTGTTCAACCTCACCGGGACGCGCGGCTCGCAGTGGTTCCTGCTGTCCGCCGGTGCGTTCGTGTCGATCATCGTGCCCGCGGTCGTGTTCCTGTCGCTGCAGCGGTACTTCGTCAAGGGCCTGCTGGCCGGGTCCGTCAAGGGCTGACGCCCACCCCGTCCGTGCTGGGGGAAGAGGCACGCAGGGCGTCGTAGCCTGGCGGCGTGCCCGCGCCCCTGCTCTTCGTCGTCTCGGGGCTGACGCAGTACCTGGGGGCGGCGCTGGCCGTCGGGCTGTTCGCGGTGGTGCCCGCGGGGACGGTCGCGTGGCTGCGGGTCGCGGTCGCCGCGGTGCTCCTGCTGGCGTGGCGCCGGCCCTGGCGGGTGCGCGAGCTGTGGGGACGCGGTCGGCTCGGGGTGACGGTGCTGTTCGGCGTGGTCCTCGCGACGATGAACGTCGCGTTCTACGTCGCGATCGAGCACCTGCCGCTGGGGACCGCGGTCGCCCTGGAGTTCCTCGGCCCGGTGACCGTCGCCGCCGTGACGGGGCGGGGCTGGCGGGACCGGGTGGCGATCGCTGTGGCCGCGGTGGGCGTCGTGCTGCTCGCGGGCGTCAGCCTCGAGACCGGGCCGGGGGCCGTGACGGGACTGGTCGCGATCGGCGTGGCCGCGGCGTGCTGGGGCGGCTACATCGTGCTGGGGCGCAAGGTCGCGCGGGCCGGCGGCCCGGGTGCGAGCGGGCTCGCCGTCGCGATGGCCGCGGGCGCGCTCGTCCTGGCGCCCTTCCTGGCGGGTGCCTCCGGGCCGGTGCTGCACGACCCGCGGCTCGCGCTCGTCGTGGTCGCGATCGCCGTGTGCTCCTCGCTCGTGCCGTACGTGCTCGAGCAGGTCGTGCTGCGCCGGGTGAGCACCGCGACGTTCGCGATCCTGCTCGCGCTGCTGCCGGCGACCGCTGCCGTCGTCGGGGCGGTCGTCCTGGGGCAGTGGCCGCACGGCCTCGAGCTCGTGGGCCTGGTCCTGGTCTCCGGTGCGATCGCCCTGACGGCCCGCGAGCAGGAGGCGACGTGACGGGGCCGGGGCGCCGTGCGTCCGCTACAGGTACTGACCGGTCGACGGGCGCAGGTCGTCCGGTCGCTCGTCACGCGCGACCGGCACCACGAGGCCCCCGGGCCCGGGCGCGACGCCCGGCGGGAGGGCGCGTCGCATCTGCGTGAGCTGCGCCTGCGCGGCCATCTGCTGCGCGACGAGCGCGGTCTGGATGCCGTGGAACAGTCCTTCGAGCCAGCCGACGAGCTGCGCCTGCGCGATCCGCAACTCCGCGTCCGACGGCGCCTGGTCCTCCGTGAACGGCAGCGTGATGCGGTGCAGCTCCTCCAGCAGCTCGGGGGACAGGCCCTCCTCGAGCTCCCGCAGGGACCGCTCGTGGATCTCCGCGAGGCGGGCCCGCGCGGCCTCGTCGAGCGGGGCGGAGCGCACCTCGTCGAGCAGCTGCTTGATCATCGTGCCGATCCGCATGACCTTGGCGGGCTGCCCCACCATCCCGGCCAGGTCCTCCTCGCCCTCCGGGCCGGGAGCGTCCTGCCCCGCGGGCCCGGGCGGCACCACGACGACGCGCGGCGCGCCCCCCGGGGGGGCCGCACCGGCGGGCGCACCGGCCCGCGGTCGCTGCGTCGCGTGCTCGCCGTACCGCTCGTCCTGGTCCACCCGGCCATCATCGTCCAGACCGGCGCAGCCCGCAGGGGGACCCGCGTGGCTAGGCTGCCCGTATGGCGTGGCTCAGCACCCCGGCGCACGACCGTTGGCTCGAGGCGGAGACCGACCGGCTCTGGCGGTTCGGCCACGCGTCGCGGCGCGCGGGCGGCGGCTTCACCCGGCTGGACGACGCGGGCAGGCCCTTGCCCGGGTTCCTCGAGCTGTGGATCACGTGCCGCATGACGCACGTCTACGCGCTCGCGCACCTCGCGGGCCGGCCGGGCGCGGCGGCCGTCGTCGACCACGGGCTGGCGTCGCTGACCGGGCTGTTCCACGACGACGAGCACGGCGGCTGGTTCGCGCAGGTCGGCGCCGACGGCACGCCGCACGACGCCACCAAGGCCGCGTACCCGCACGCCTTCGTCGTGCTCGCGGCGGCCAGCGCGACGGCGGCGCGCCGCCCCGGGGCGCGCGACGTGCTCGACGAGGCGCTCGCGGCGCAGGAGCGCTGGTTCTGGGACGAGTCGGCCGGCATGGTCGTCGAGGAGTGGGACCGCGGGTTCACGCACCTGGACCCGTACCGCGGCGTCAACGCGAACATGCACACCGTCGAGGCGTACCTCGCGGCGGCCGACGTCACGGGCCACCGCATCTGGCTGGACCGGGCGCTGCGCGTCGTCGAGCGCGTCGTCCACGGCTTCGCGTGCGGCAACCGGTGGCGCATCCCCGAGCACTTCGACGCCACGTGGACCCCCGACCTGGAGTACAACGCCGACACCCCGGCGCACCCGTTCCGGCCGTACGGCGCGACGGTGGGGCACTGGCTGGAGTGGGCGCGGCTGACGCTGCACGCGCGGGCCGCGCTGACCGCGCGCGGCGACGTGGCGCCGGCCTGGATGCTGGACGACGCGGTCGCGCTGTTCGACGCCGCGGTCCGCGAGGGCTGGGACGTGGACGGTGCGCCGGGCTTCGTCTACACGGTCGACTGGGAGGGCCGGCCCGTGGTGCGCGAGCGCATGCACTGGGTCGTCGCCGAGGCGGTGGCGGCGGCCGCCGCGCTGCACGCCGCGACCGGTGAGGCGCGGTACGACGACCTGTACACGCAGTGGTGGGACTACATCGGCGAGCACGTCCTGGACGCCGACGGCGGCTCGTGGTGGCACGAGCTGGGGACGGACAACCGTGTCTCGCGGACCGTGTGGCTCGGCAAGGCGGACCTCTACCACGCCGTGCAGGCCACGCTCATCCCGCGGCTGCCGCTGACGCCCGCGCTCGCACCCGCGCTGGCCGCCGGCCTGCTGGACTGAGGCGGCGCTCAGGGGACCAGCAGCAGCTTGCCGAACACCTCGCCCGACTCGAGCATCTCGTGGGCGCGCGGGGCGTCGACCAGGGGCAGCCGCGCGTGCACCACCGGACGCACCCGCCCGGCGAGCACCAGCGGCCACACGTGCTCGCGGACCTCCGCCATGATGCGGGCCTTCTGCGCGAGGGGACGGTCGCGCAGGGTCGTGGCGACGACGGACCCGCGGCGCGCCATCAGCGCCGGCAGGTCGAGCTCGCCGCGGCTGCCCTGCTGGAGGCCGATGACGACGAGCCGCCCGCCCTCGGCGAGCAGGCGCACGTTGGCGGCCAGCGCGCCCCCGCCCAGGACGTCGAGCACGACGTCCACGCCGCGGCCGCCCGTCGCCGCGTCCACCGCCTCGCCCACGTCCTGCGCGCGGTGGTCGACGACGACGTCGGCACCGAGCGCACGCACCCGGGCGCACCGCTCGGCGCCGCCGGCCGTGGCCAGCACCCGGTGGCCGAGGGCGTGCGCGAGCTGCACGGCGACCGACCCGACCCCGCCCGAGCCGCCGTGCACGAGGACCGTCTCCCCGGGCGCGAGCGCCGCCGCCCGGAAGTTGGACCACACGGTCGCGAGGGCCTCCGGGAGGCCCGCCGCGTCCTGGAGCGCGCTCCCTGAGGGGACCGGAAGAGTGAGGGAAGCGTTCACCGTCACCCGTTCGGCGTAACCTCCGCCCGCCAGGAGTGCGGCCACCCGGTCGCCCGGGCGCGGGACGGCGGCGGCGGGGCCCGGGGTGCCGGGGCCGCTGGCGGCGCCGTCGGCCGGTCCCACGCCGACGACCACCCCGGAGACCTCCAGGCCGGGCCACGGCGGCGCGCCGGGCGGTGAGGGATAGCGACCACGGCGTTGCAGCAGGTCAGCGCGGTTGACGCCGGCAGCGGCGACCTCGATCAGCAGCTCGCCCGGCCCCGGCACGGGGTCCGGGACGTGCTCCACGCGCAGGGCGTCCGGCCCCCCGGGCGAGGTGACCACGACGGCGCGCACCCGCGGACCGTACGACGCCGACGTCCCGGGCGCCGCGCAGGCGCGCCGGTCCGCCCACGGGGCGCTGCGGCGATTTGCGTCGTACATGGCGTATCGGGAGGGGTGAGGTCCGTGGCAAACTCGGGCGGCGGGCTAATGGTCCGGTGTCCAGGTACCGATGAAGCGCAGACGGCAGTCACCTGCGGTGGCTGCGTGACGGACGCGAGCGGTAACCGCAGCGAGCGTCCGACGTCGGGCGAAGGGAAAGGATCGACATGCTGCGACGGCTCGGCATCCGCGCCAAGGTGCTGGCGGTCCTCGCCGTGCCCATGATCGTCCTGCTCGCCGCGGGCGCGTACATCTCGTTCGGCGCGATCCAGGATCTCCGGTACGCGCGGACGACCCAGACCGTGGTGCGCACGCTCGACGCGCTGAGCCCTCTCACGGCGGCGTTCCAGCAGGAGCGGATCCTCTCGCTGACCGGCGCGTCCCCGGAGCAGATCATGGCCGCACGCGAGGTCACCGACGACGCGCTCGAGGACGCGCAGGCGGTCACCGGCCAGCTCGACCTGAGCCAGTTCCCCGACTCCGTCGTCCAGGACTTCCGGGACCAGCAGGACCTCTACAACACGCGCCTGCCGCAGCTGCGGCAGCGCGTCGACGAGGGCGCCCAGCGCATCGTCCTGAAGAACAGCCTCCAGAACGTCATCGAGGGCCAGACGCTCGTGCTCGAGGGCGTGGCCAACGCGCTGCGCGACCGCGAGCTCGCCCAGTACGTCTCGGCGAACCGTGAGCTCTCGCTGCTCACCGACTCCCTCGTGAACGAGTACATCAGCGGCATCGACCTGAAGGCCGCCGGGGTCGACAGCCCCGCCGCCGCCCGCAACTTCCAGGCGCAGACCACGGTGACGGAGCTGGCGCGCGAGCGCAGCCGCAACGCCGTGTCGGACCTCGAGCTCGAGGACGTCGCGCTGAGCACGGGTGACCCGACGCAGGACCTGCTGTCCATGCGTGCGCTCTTCACCCAGGGCACCGCGGGCTCCATCGCGGCGATCGACCTCGCCGAGTGGTCCGAGCAGTCCAGCAAGCAGATGTCGATGATCGGTGAGGTGAACGCGGAGGTGCTCAGCGGCGCCAACGCGGTGGCCGAGCAGGGCGTGTCCGACGCGCGCGACACCGCCCTCGTGACCGTCGCGCTCGCCCTCCTCGCGCTGATCGCGTCCTTCGTCTTCGCGGTCACCGTCTCCCGCTCGATCGTCGTCCCGCTCCGCCGGCTGACGAGCGCGGCGGCCGACGTCCGCGAGCAGCTGCCGCGGCTCGTCGAGCAGGTGTCGACGCCGGGCGAGGGTCCCGAGATCACCCTGGCGCCCATCCCCGTCCGCTCGAGCGACGAGGTCGGCCGCCTGGCGCAGGCGTTCAACGCGGTCAACGCGACGACGGTGCAGGTCGCGCAGGAGCAGGCCGCGCTGCGTGGCTCCATCGCCGAGATGTTCGTCAACGTCGCCCGCCGTGACCAGGTCCTGCTCAACCGGCAGCTCTCGTTCATCGACTCCCTCGAGCGTGCGGAGGAGGACCCCGGGACGCTGGCCAACCTGTTCCGGCTCGACCACCTCGCCACCCGGATGCGCCGCAACGCCGAGTCGCTCCTCGTGCTCGCGGGCATCGACTCGGGCCGCCGCCTGCGGGACGCGATGCCCCTGTCGGACGTCATCCGCACGGCGTCCTCCGAGATCGAGCAGTACGACCGCGTCCAGCTGGACCTGCAGGTCGACCCGCACATGCTCGGCTTCAACGCCCTGTCGGCGGCCCACCTCATCGCCGAGCTCCTCGAGAACGCCACGGTCTTCTCGGAGCCGGAGACCCCGGTGATGGTCACGACGGGCGTCAACGGCGCCTCGGTCGTCGTCCGGATCACCGACCAGGGCCTCGGGATGACGGAAGCCGAGATCGAGGCGGCCAACCGCAAGATCGCCTCGGTCTCCGCGGGTGACGCGCTCGGTGCGCAGCGCCTCGGCCTCTTCGTCGTCGGCCGCCTCGCGCAGCGCCTGGGCGCCGAGGTGACGCTCCGCAAGCGCGTCGGCGGCACCGGCACCGAGGCGTTCGTGCAGTTCCCCAGCACCCTGTTCTCGGCCAACGAGGTCAGCGTGTACGGCAGGCCGTCCGCCGCGGCGGCGGCACCGCAGATCGAGGCGCCGGCCGTCCGCGAGGTCGACCTCGCGGAGCTGACCGACGGCGAGACGGCGCTCGGCCTGCCGCGTCGCCGCCGCGGCGACGAGTCGGCTGCTGCGCCCGTGAGCCGGCCCGCACCGGCGCAGCCGCAGGCGCCGGACGAGGACGCCATCCCCGTCCCGATGCTCAACGCCCCGGGCGCGCTGCCGACGAGGTCGCGCAAGACGTTCGACGAGAACAACATCGTCCTCGCCGAGGCCCCGGACACGACGCTGTCGCCCGAGCTGTCCGTCGACACGGGCGAGTGGTCCCCGGCGGTCGCCGCGACCCCGCTCTCGGCCGGGCTCCCGACACGTGCGCGTGCCGCGACCTCCGCCTGGGCCAGCGAGCCCGTGCAGGAGGAGACGCGTCCCGCCGCGCCCGCCGACCCGACGGCCCGCGTCGGTCTCTTCTCCGGCTTCCGTGGCCTGGCCGCGGCGCCCGCCGCGCCCGCGGCCACCCCGTTCGTCGTGCCGTCGCTGGAGCCCGAGGCCCCCGCGTCCTCGGCGTCGGGCGGCGCGGCCGAGGAGTCCGGCTGGCCCGTGCCGTCGTGGCGCGACCTGGGCGCCGCCCCGCTGCCCACCCGTGGTGGTGGAGCCGAGCCCCGGACCGACGAGCCCGCCGAGGAGCCGGCCGCGGCGTGGGCCTCTCCCGAGGTCGACGAGAACGCCTGGGCGCCGGCGGACGAGCAGCCGTGGCAGCCCGTGCACACCGAGGCCCAGCCGTGGGAGTCGCCGCAGGCGGACCAGCGCCGGGATGCGCAGGACGCCCGTCCCGACGCGTCGTCCGAGCAGTTCTCGACCCCCGCCTGGGACGAGCCGCAGGCACCCGCCGCGTCGTGGGCCGAGCCCGAGCAGCAGGGGTGGGCCGAGCCCGAGCAGCAGCAGGGGTGGGCCGAGCCCGAGCAGCAGCAGCGGTGGGCCGAGCCCGAGCAGCCGTCATGGACGGAGCCGCAGGCTCCTGCCGCGTCGTGGGACGCGCCGCAGTCGTCGACGTGGGACGCCCCGCAGGCTCCTGCCGCGTCGTGGGACGCGCCGCAGTCGTCGACGTGGGACGCCCCGCAGCCGGCGCAGTGGGCGCAGGCCGACGCGGCCGCGCAGGAGCCCGTGCCCGGTGACGAGCCGCAGGACTGGTCCCAGGACGCGGCCGGCGCCACCGACGGTGCCGCGCAGCCCGACCCGGAGCCGACGTTCACGTCGTACAGCGGGTACTCGGGCTGGGCGGGCAGCACCGACAGCCCGGCGCTGCAGTACACGGCGCCGTACGTGCCCTTCGAGCGGTCCCTCGACGAGGCGCGCGCCTGGCACACCGGTGCGATCCCCGTCGTCCCGGAGCCCGCACGCACCGAGTCCGCGTGGTCGGCCCCCGCACCCGTCGAGCAGCAGCAGGCGCACGTCGAGGCCGAGCCCGAGGTCGAGGTCGAGGAGGAGGTCGCGGCCCCCTGGGCACCGGTCTCCGCGGTCTCCGCGCCGCCCGAGCTCGAGCCGGACCCGCAGCCGACGGCACCGGTCTGGGAGGCCCCCGTGTGGCAGGGCCAGGCGGCCCCGCTCACGTCGGTCCGCCGCGAGCCCACGAGCCCGAGGCCCGAGGAGTCCCGCCCGAGCACCCCGGCCTGGGCACGTACCGCGGCCGGCGACCAGCCGACGCAGGTCTTCGCACCCGTGGAGCCGCAGCCCGTCGCCCCGGCACCGGTCGCGCCGGCCGCCTCCGCGTGGCAGCCGACCGCGGTCGACGCCGGCCCTCGCGAGCCTGCGGCACCCGCGTTCAGCGACCTCGTGGCCCCGGCCGAGGACAAGCCGAAGCGCCGGTGGGGCAACTTCTTCAGCCGGAAGAAGGACGACGGCGTCGACCTCATGGAGCAGCCCGCTGCGCAGCCCGCTGCGCCGCCCGCCGTGGACCGCACCCCCCTGCGGACCTCCGCGTGGGGGCCCGACGCCGCGGCGTCCGCACCGGCCGCGCCGCCGGCGCCCGCCGCCAACGGCTGGGAGGCACCCGCGTGGTCGGCACCGCCCGCGCCGCAGTCGGTGCCCAGCCCCGTCGTCCAGGAGGCGCGTCCCGCGCCCTCGTGGTCCCCGCCGGAGTGGACGGGCCGTCAGGCCGCGCCCGCCTCGACGGTGCCGCACCCGTCCGTCCCGCCGTCGGCCGCACCCCGCGTGGGCACGCTCGACGACGAGGTCGCGGCGATGCTCGCCCTCCGCTCGGACATCCAGGAGCAGGCTCTCTCCGAGCTCAGCCAGCTGTCCGCGTACCGGCCCAGTGCCGTGGGGGCGGGCGGTTCGGAGCGCCTCACCAAGCGTGTGCCGAGCGCGGTCCCCGCCGCGCCGGCACCGACGGAGGAGCGCCCCGTCCAGCGAGACGCGGACCAGCTGCGTTCCCGCTTGTCCAGCTTCCAGACCGGTACGTCGCGCGGACGCCGCGCCGCACACGGCCCCCAGGACGGTGACCACTCGTGATCCGACGACCCCGAAGCTCCGGTGGCCTGTGCGTCACCGGTGACACCCCGCTCGCAGTCGGCCCAGACTGCACCATGAAGGAGGAAGTGTGACCGCGCTCAGCACCGAGGCAGCCAACTTCGGCTGGCTCCTGGACAACTTCGTCCGGACCGTGCCCGGCACTCGCCACACCCTCGTGGTGTCGGCCGACGGCCTGCTCATGGCCATGTCCGACCAGCTGGACCGCACCAGCGGCGACCAGCTCGCGGCCATCGTCTCCGGCATGTCGAGCCTGACCCGTGGCGCGTCGCGCCAGCTCCGGGCAGGCGAGGTGCGCCAGGCCATCATCGAGATGGACCACCTGTTCCTGTTCCTGATGAGCGTCTCCAACGGCTCCGTCCTCGCGGTGGTCGCCGAGGCGACGTGCGACGTCGGGCTCATCGGGTACGAGATGGCCATGCTCGTCTCGCGCACCGAGGCCACGCTCACCCCGCAGCTCATCTCCGAGATGCGCGGTCAGCTCCCGATCGACGGCGCCACCCGGGCGCCCGTCGCCTGAGGCCACCTGTCATGAGCGAACACCTCGAGTACGAAGCCCGCACGGTCCGGCCCTACGCCGTGACCGGGGGCCGCGTGCGCTCGGCGCGCTCCGACCTGCCTCTCGAGGCGCTGGTCGAGGTCATGCCGGGCGCGGTGGCCACCAGGGGGCTGACGCCTGAGAAGCGCGCGATCATCCAGCACGCGTCGGCCGGGTACATCTCGGTCGCCGAGCTGTCGGCGCTCCTCCATCTGCCGCTCGGTGTCGTCCGGATCCTCGTGTCCGACCTCACCGACGCCAACTCTGTGCGCGTGCACACCTCACAGCCGGTCGAGGTCAACACCGGTGAAAGCCCCGCCCTGTCCCTGAGCGTGCTGGAGAGTGTTCTCAATGGCATTTCCGCCCTCTGACGCCGCCGTCGCCGCTCCGGCGGGGACCGCGGGCGCAGTTGCCCCCACAGTCGTCAAGATCGTCGTCGCCGGCGGGTTCGCCGTCGGCAAGACGACCTTCATCGGCTCGATCTCCGACATCGAGCCGCTCAACACCGAGGCCGCCATGACCGAGCACTCCGTGGGCGTCGACGACGCCGGCGGTGTGACGGACCGCAAGACGACCACGACGGTCGCGATGGACTTCGGTCGCATCGCGCTGCCGGGCTCGCTCTGGCTGTACCTGTTCGGCACCCCGGGCCAGGACCGCTTCCTCTTCATGTGGGACGACCTGGTGCGTGGCGCGATCGGCGCCGTCGTGCTCGTCGACACCGACCGCCTGGACCAGTGCTTCCCGGCCGTCGACTACTTCGAGTCCCGCGGCATCCCGTTCGTCGTCGGCGTCAACTGCTTCGACGGGATCGCCAAGCACCAGCTCGACGACGTCCGCGACGCGCTGGCCATCCCCGCCCACGTGCCGGTGCTCTACACCGACGCGCGGTCGCGGGCTGCGACCAAGCAGGCGCTCATCGCGCTCGTGCAGCTCGCCATGGAGCGTCTGCGCCAGCGGTGAGCACGGCACCTGCGAACGGCCGGACCCCTGCGGGGGCCGGCCGTTCGCGCGTCCTGAGCACGGTGCCGGCGCAGCGGCGCGCGCTCGACGCGAGCGTCCTGGTGGCGCGGGACCCGGCCGCGGACGTGTACCTCGACGGGTCGGCGGTGAGCCGGTACCTGCCGCAGGCGCCGGAGGCGCAGGCGTGGTCCGCGTGGGTGGCCGAGCACGAGCCCGCCGTGGTCGTGTCACAGGTGTCGGTGCTGGAGGCGCGAGTCACAGCGGGGTTCCTGGGTCGCGAGGCGTCCCTGGTGGTCCTCGACGTGCTGGCACGGATCGGGCGCATGCGGCTGTCCGACCAGGTGCTGCGGCGGGCGGTCCTGCTGCCGACGGACCTGGGCCCGTTCGCCGCGCTGCACGTGGGGGCGGCGGTCGCGCACGTCGACGTGCGCGCGATCGCCACGTACGAGGCACCGACCGCGCGTGCCGCGGCTGCCGCGGGACTCGACGTGGTCAGCCCCGGCCGTCCGGCCGGCTGGTGGCGCTGACCCCGCCGGTGCGCGAGGCCTGCGCGTGCGGCTCGGGCGTGCGACGTGCGACGCGGGCGGCGCGGCCGTCGGCACCGCTGCCACGCTGGGGCGCATGGAGCCCCGCACCGGTGACCCGCACGAGCCGCGGTGGCACGTCCGCGCCCCGCAGGGCTGGCTGAACGACCCCAACGGCGTCGGCCGGTGGGACGGGCGCTGGCACGTGATGTACCAGTGGAACCCCGACGACACGGTGTGGGGCTCGATCCGCTGGGGGCACGCGAGCTCGGTGGACCTGCTGCGCTGGGAGCACGAGCAGGTCGCGCTGACGCCGCGGCCGGGCACGCTGGACGCCGGCGGCGTGTGGAGCGGGGTGGCCGTGGCGGACGGGGGCGACGTGGCCCTGGTCTACAGCGCGGTGCGCGACGCGTCCGACACGGGCACGGCGGGCGTCGCGGTCGCCCGCCGCGACGCCGACGGCGGCTGGGTGCAGCCCGACCGGCTCGCGGCCCCGCACCCGGACCTGCCCGGGGCCGTGGACGTGCGCGACCCGTTCCTGCTCACCGTCGACGGGCGTCGCGTGGCCGTCCAGGGCGCCGGGACGCCCGCGGGTGGTGCGGTCGTGGTCCACGACGCCGGCGACCTGGACGACTGGCGGCTGCTGGGCACGTTGCTGCAGGCGCGGGACGTCCCCGCGGGCCTGGCGGCGCCCGGCCAGGTGTGGGAATGCCCGCAGCTGATGCAGGTCGCCGACCGGTGGGTGCTGCTCGTGTCGTGGTTCGAGCGAGGCGACGGGCCGGAGCGGCTCGGCGTGACGGCGTACACGGGTCACCTCGACCTCACGGGCGCCGCGCCGCGGTTCGTCCCCGAGGTGGCCACCGCGCTCGACCACGGCCCGGACCTGTACGCGCCGCAGGCGTACGTCTGCGACGACGGCCGGGTGCTGCTGTGGGGGTGGTCCTGGGAGTCCCGCGACGGCAGCCGCCCGGCGGACGAGGTCGCCGCCGCGGGGTGGGCGGGCGTGCTGACGTGCCCGCGGGAGCTGGCGCTGGCGGTGGACGGGCGGGCGGTCATGCGCCCGGCGCGCGAGCTGGCCGGGCTGC
The DNA here is from genome assembly GCF_024508275.1 of Cellulomonas wangsupingiae. Lineage (NCBI taxonomy): Bacteria > Bacillati > Actinomycetota > Actinomycetes > Micrococcales > Cellulomonadaceae > Cellulomonas > Cellulomonas wangsupingiae. The sequence continues at coordinate 3,665,347 of NZ_CP101989.1, read as the reverse complement.
GCGGGGCGCCGCTGGACGTCGACCGCGGCCTGCTCGTCACCGACGAGCCCGCGTGGCGCGTCGCCGCGTCCGGCGGGCTGGCGGTGTCACTGGTCGACGAGACCGGCACGGTCGTGGACGTGTGGTCGACGGGCGGGCCCGCGGAGGTGCTGGTCGACGGGTCGCTGCTGGAGGCGTTCGAGCGGGACCGCGGCAGCACGACGCGGCGGGTGTACCGGCGGGGTACGCAGCGGTGGCGCGTGCAGGCGGCCGGTGACGTGGCGGCGCACGTGCTGCGGGTGCCGGCTGCCTGAGCCCGTCGGCCAGGCCTCAACCGGCTGGCCGCGTCGCCCGGCCCAGCACGTGCGGGGACGCCGGCTGCGTGCGGCCAGGCGGGAACATGAACCGCTCGACGTCGTCGACGACGAACCCCGCTGACGCGATGGCGCCCACCGTGTCCCGCCCCGTGTGGCAGCCACCGCTGAGGATGGGCCACAGGGTCGCGTCGACGACGCGCTGGACGCGCCGCAGGGTCGGGCTCTGCGCCGCCACGTGCTCGTAGAACCGCAGCTCACCGCCCGGCCGCAGCACCCGGATGGCCTCGCCGAGCGCCGCGGGCACGTCGCGCACCGAGCACAGCACGAGCGAGGCGACCACGACGTCGACCGACGCGTCCGTGAGGGGCAGCTGCTCGGCGACGGCGTCGACGACCCGCACGGGGACGGCGGCGTCCGCGGCGCGGCGGGTGGCGCGTCCCCGCAGGTAGGGCTCCGGCTCGACCGCCAGCACCGACGTGACGCCGGCGGGGTAGTGCGGGAAGTTCGCGCCGTCCCCGGCCCCCACCTCGACGACCGTCCCCTGCAGCCGCGCGAGGACCCGCCGCCGGTGCGCGGTGACGCCCTGGGCGTCGAGCGTCCGCGACGCGCGGGCGTAGACCCGCGCGAAGACCGGGTGGCGACAGGTGGCCGGCACCCGCCCAAGGTCGGCCGTCGGGCCGCCGGTGTCAAGAGTGGTGGCGTCGCGGCGGCCGTCGTCCGGCGTGCGTCGCGGACGCCGGGGTGGCTTCCGGCCCGGCGCGCCCTCGCGTACGGTCGGTCGTGCGGTCGGCACCGCCACGTCCTGCCGGGAGGCGCGATGACCATGCTCGTCACCGGCGGCACCGGGAACCTCGGTGGCCACGTGCTGCCGCTGCTGCACGCCGCCGGGGTGCGTCCGCGGGTCCTCAGCCGACGTGCGCGGACGGACACCCCGCAGACCGCGTACGTCGTGGGGGACACGGTCACGGGCGACGGCCTGGACGCCGCGACGGCCGGGGTCACGACCGTGCTCCACATGGCCGGCGGCCGCGGCGACGACCGGGCGGCGCAGCAGGTGGCGGCCGCGGCGCGGCGGGCCGGTGTCGAGCACCTCGTCCTCGTGTCGGTGACGGCGGCCGACCGGCTGCCCGTCGGCTACTACCGCACCAAGGCCGCCGCCGAGCGCGCCGTGCAGCGGTCGGGCGTCCCGTCCACCGTGGTGCGCCCGGCCCAGTTCCACGACTTCGTGCTCCGCACGCTGGGGCGGCTCGCGGCCTGGCCCGTCGTGCCCGCGCCCCGGGCCATGTGGGCGGAGCCGGTCGAGGTCGCGGCCGTGGCACGCCGGCTCGTCGAGGTCGCGCTCGGGCCCCCGCAGGGCCGTGTCCCCGACGTCGTCGGGCCGCAGGTGCTCTCCGCCGAGCAGCTCCTGCGCGCCCTGCTGCGGGCCCGCGGGCGGGACGTGCGGGTCGTCCGCGTCCCGGTGCCCGGGCCTGTGGGGCGGGCGTGCCGGGAGCGCGTGAACCTCGCCGGTCCCGATGCCCTGCGCACCGGCGGGACGTGGGAGGAGTTCGTCGCGAGGGTGTGAGGGAGACGGTGGCGGGTGGGGTCGGCCGGTGACGTGGTGGCGCACGTGCTGCGGGTGCCGCCGGCCTGACGGTGGACGTGTCGGCGCGGATCGATCGCACGGGTGAAGCGCACGACGACGAGAACCGGAAGCGGCACGGGGGGCCATGATGTGCGCGTGGACGACGGTCACGGTCCGGCGGACTGGCACGACGGCCCGGACCCGGCGGCCGAGCAGGAACGACGCATGTCGGAGCCGGCGGCGCTGTGGCTCTACGGGCTGGGCGTGCTGGCCGTGCTCGCCGTGCCCCTGCTGGCTGTGCGGGGGCTCGCGGACGACGCGTCGGTGCAGATCCTCGCCGAGCGGGTCCTGGGCGTCCTGACGAGTGCGGTGGTCGGCGGCCTGCTGTGGCAGACGTGGCGCCTGCAGCGCGCCGACGGGGTCAGGGTGCCGGAGGAATCGTCGACGCTGCTGCTCGAGCCGATGCCGGCGTGGCCGCGCGACGCGATCCGTCGTGCGCGGCGACGCGCCGTGCGTGGTCGGCTGCGGTGGGCGGTCCCGGTCGTCGTGCTCGTGCTGCTGGGGCTCGCGGCGGTCGCGGGGAGCCGTGCGCAGCAGCACGACGCGACGGTGCTGTGCACGCAGCCGGTCCGTGAGGCGGTGGTCGTCGACGTCCGCGACCCGCTGTCGCGCACCGGGATCCCCGACGTCGTCGTGGAGGTCGACGGGCGCGAGGTCGTGCTGGCCCTGTCCTACCCGGGCAGCGACCGTGCCCGGGTGGGGGACGTGCTGCCGGTGGTCGTCGACCCGGACGACCCCGCGCACGTGCTGGCCACCACGAGCCACGACGGCTGGGAGTACACGGTGTGGGGCGACCTCGTGCTGTGGGGCACGCTGGTGCCGGCCTGCGTCGGCCTGGCGTGCTGGCGGCTGCCGTCGCGCCGGGCGCTGCGCGCCGCCCGTACGGTCCGCACGCACCGCCCCGCCCGGGTCGTCACGGTGGCACCCGGCTGGGTTGTCCTGGACGACGGGCGCGACCGGTGGGTGTTCGAGGGGCAGGAGCCGGCCGGGCCGCAGGTGGTCCTGCTGGGTGAACCGGCGCCGGGAGCGTGGGTGGTCCTCGACGACGGCCGGACGCGACTGCCCTCCGCGCCGCTGCGCGGTGAGCAGGACGACGACGGCGACGACGAGGACGACTGGGACGACGACGAGGACGGGCTGCCGCACGTCCGGTGACCCGCCGGGGCCCTGCGCCGCCGGCTGCGTCGGTCCGACCGTCCTGCTGCCCGGCGGCGCCGTGTGGGAGACTCGTCGCCGCCGCCGGCTCGCCGCGCGGCAGGGAGGGCTGGCTGAGCGGCCGAAAGCGACGGTCTTGAAAACCGTTGGTGCGGTGACCCCGTACTCAAGGGTTCGAATCCCTTGCCCTCCGCCACACGTGTGCTCGTGCTGCTCGGACAGGTGGCAGACCTCCGTCCGGGCTGCCGTCGACGCTGGACGGATGTCCCGACCCGCCGCCACGTCCGCGCCCCCGCCGCCCGACGGCGAGGGGCCGAGCGAGTGACGGAGCGGGTGAATCTCGGCGTATCCGCGCGAACCGTCTGCGCCGTGCAGCGGGGAGCACCAGCATGACCGTGCCCCGGTCGCACCGACCTGGGCGGTGATGCCCCGAACTCCCCGAGGAGCGCCGTGCGTTCGTCCGACCGTGCCCGCCGTCCCGCGCTCGTCGCCGCACTCGTCGTCCTCGCCCTCGTGCTGACGCCCACGGCCGCGTCTGCATCGCGCTCCCCTGGCGCCGATCCGGCGGGCGCCGGCGGCTGGGTCCAGCAGGCCGGGGCGAGCACCTGGCTCCGAACGTGGAGCTCGTCGCTGCGTGCCGACGAGCAGCGCACCGTGGGCCTGCCCCGCGGCGTCACCGGACGGGTGTCCTCGCTGGTCGTCCAGGTCGAGGTCGACGCGCGGGCCGAGGGCCGGCTCACCCTCGGGGCGGCCGGCGTCGACGAGCCGACGGCCGCCGCGGTGACGTTCCCCGCAGGCTCGTCCTCGACGACGACGCTCGTCGTGACCGACGGCGCCGGGCAGGTCGTCGTGCGGGCCACCGCTGCGGCGCGCGTCTCGCTCACCGTGGTCGGGGACCTGGGTGCGGCCGCCGACGGCGTCGGCCCGGGCGGATCCGTCGTGGTCCCGGCGGCCACGGTCCTCGACATCGAGACCGGTGACGGCGGTGCCGCACCGACCGTGGGGCAGCCAGTCCGGGTGCCCGTCGCCGGGCTCGCGGGAGTGCCGTCGCAGGGTGCGCAGGCCGTGTGGCTCTCCGTCCAGACGCGCGGACCGGTCGGCAGCGGCATCGCCCTCGCCGACCCCGCCGGCGCACCGTCCGCTGCGACCGTCGTCCCGGTCGCGCCGTCGTGGTCGTCGACCCTGGTGCTGGCACCGCTCGACGCCACGGGTGGGCTGACGTACGAGGTGCGCGGGGCGGTGCCGACAGGTCTGCACGCCGCGGTCGTCGGGTTCGTCCCGGGGGCGCGGGACGACGGTGCGGTCGCGCCCGCCACCGACGGCGTCGTGCCCGTGGCGACGCGTGAGCTCACCGTCTCCAGGCCGTCGCTGCTCGGTGTGCGGACGGTCGCCGCCGGTGGCGCCGACGTGCCGGGGTCCGCCCAGGGTGTCCTCCTGCGGGTCGTGCTGCGCACGGGCGCCCTGCCCGGGGCGCTGAGCGCGGCCGCGTCGTCGGTGGGGCTCCTGTCGCCCGCCGCCCCGGCCGTGCCGCTCGGCGACGACACCGCGGCCTCGGTGACGCTCGTCGCGCCGGTCGGCCGGGACGGACGCGTGCACCTCGCCGCGCCGTTGCTCTCGCAGGTGTCGTCCGTCGCGCTGCAGGGCTACGTCACCGCGCCCGTGCGGGCGGCCGACGACCGGACCCCGCCGGCCCTGACCGTGACGTCGCCCGCACCGGGCTCGACGCACGACCAGGCGGCCTCACCGACCATCACGCTGACCGGCGCCGCGTCGGACCCGGGATCGGGCGTGCGCGACGTGCAGGTGCTCGTGGGCGCGGACGTGGTCGCGGTGGCGGACCTGCGGGCCGGCGCCTGGACCGTCGACGTCCCCGCGGTCTCCGGCCGACAGAGCCTGCGCGTCGTCGCGACCGACTGGGCGGGCCGCAGCACGACGGTGACGCGCGAGCTGACCGTCGTCGAGGCGCCCGAGCAGAGCGTCGTCGTGGACCCCGACACCCACGTGCTGACCCCGCAGGAGGCCGCGACGGTCACGGGGGTCGGCACCGACCACGTCGAGTTCGCCGGTGACGCGCCGGTCGTCCCCGGCGACGTGCTGGTCGCGGGCAGCACGGAGGTGACACCGGACGGTCTGCTGCGGCAGGTCGTGGCCGTGCGTCGCACGGGGGGGACCACGGTCGTGACGACGCAGGACGCTGCCCTGACCGACGTGCTCGCGCAGGCGCACATCGACGTGCAGGACGTGCCCATGGACGGCGGCGCGCTGGTGCTCGCGGAGGACGGCACGGTGCTCTCGGCGACGCCGCCGTCCGACGGTGCCGTCGCCGGGCTCCTGGTCGAGCCCGGCGCAGGCGCGCGGACCGCGGCGTCCCGGGACGGGATCGGTGGGCAGTTCACGATCGTGCCGGCACCGTTGACCAACGCCTCGCGGACGATGTCCGTCGGCATCGAGGCGACCGCCGGGTTCACGGTCACCGTGAAGCTCGACATCGACCTGGACGTGTCGTGGTCGGGCGTCTCGTCGGAGGTGCGGGAGTTCGAGTTCGTGCTGGGTACGACCAGCGCGCTCAAGGTCGTCGCGGAGGCACGCACGCCCGAGGCGCGGCTCGACGTGAGTGTCCCGGTGCGCTCGGTGACGCTGGGAACGACGACGATCATGGCCGGCCCGGTGCCGATCCTGCTCGCGTTCACGCTCGACTTCTCGGTCGGTGCGACCGCCACCGCGAGCGCCGGCCTGACGACGTCGTTCGAGGTGCGGATGACGACGCGGTCGGGGGTCCGCTTCGTCGACGACGAGTGGACTCCGATCGCGACCCGCACCACGACGGCGCAGCCGCACGCCGCGCTGACCATCGAGGCCTCGATGGGCGCCTGGCTCGGGGTCGCCTTCGCGGTGAAGCTCTACGGGGTCGTCGGCCCGTACGCGCAGGTGCGATCCGGTCCGGAGCGGACCGTCACGGTCGACCTGGGACGCCGGACCGTCACCGACACGATCGAGATGCTCCACACGCTGCGGATCGGGGTGAAGGCGAGCGTCAAGGTCTGGAAGTTCCGGGTCACCCTGTTCGACTGGGCGGTCGAACCGGCCGAGGTGCGGGTGCCTCTGTCGACGCGGACCGTGCCGTGGGACGGCAGCGGCCCTGGCGACGGCAGCGGCCCCGGCGACGGCGGTGACCCCGGTGATGGCGGTGACCCCGGTGATGGCGGTGACCCCGGCGACGGCGGCGGCCCCGGCGACGGTGAGGACCCCGGCGACGCGCCGTCGGGCGGCTGGGACCTGGCGCTCGTCCTGGACCGCAGCGTCCCCGCCGGCGACGAGCGGGACAGGCAGCGTGCGGCGGCGCACGCGGTCGTCGAGATGCTCGGCGAGGGCGACCGGGTGTCGCTGCACGTCTACGACAGCAGCGGGTTCGGCGTGCTGTCGTTGACCGACGACCTCGACGCCGCGCACGCCGCGATCGACGAGACCTACGAGGCGAACCCCGACGGCTGGTCGTACCCGAACATGGGTGACGCGCTGGGGTCGGCGGTGGGGGAGCTGGTCGAGGCGGGGAGCCCCGGCCAGTTCCGGACGATCGTCGGGTTCGGTGACGGCGGCGGCTGGACGTCGATGTCGGACGTGAGCCTCGACCGGGCGCGTGGCGCGGGCATCACGATGCACGGTGTCGGCTTCGCACCGCTCTACATGGGGGAGCAGGTGGCGAACGTCGCGCACCGCCTGGGCGGCAGCTACCTCACGGTCGGCGTCGGCCAGGACCCCGTCTCGTCGGTCAAGGCGTTCGTCCGCGGGCTCGGCGGCGAGCCGTCGGGCATCGAGGTGCGCGCCCGGGTGGGCGAGGTCCTCGGCGTCGACACCCGGCGTGAGTACGTCGAGGTCGAGGTCGGCGACCTGCCCCCGGGGGCCGCCACCGGACGTGCGGGGTCGTCGGCCTCGTGCGTCGCGACGACGGCGGTGTCCTCGCCCGTGCGCGGCACCGACGCCGACCTGGTCCCCACCTACACGGGGGGCGGTCTCTGGCGGCTCGACTGGGAGAACGCCGCTGCCGTCGCCTCGTCGATCGGCCGGACGTACCTGTGCGTCGCGCAGGCGCTCGACCCGGACGGGCTCGTGGTCGCGTCGCAGTCGCTCACGGTGGTCGACACCGAGGGGACGCGGTTCCGGGGCACCTGGGAGCCGGCGGCCGACGGGTCGGGTGTGCAGATCGACCTGACGGCGTGGCCGGTCGGCACGCGTGTCGTCTTCGCGACGTGCACGACGGGCCTGCCGGGGCAGATGCCGACGGGGGACGAGGACCACTACTTCGTCGCCGACACCGCAGTGCCGGCGCGGGGCGACGCGTGGCGGGTGCGGGTGCCGGTGCCGGGCGGTCGCCCGTACAGCTGCGCGGTGTGGGGGGCGATCAGCGAGGAGGAGTCCGACGGGCCGGGTGAGACCGGCACCATGGACCGGCACGTGGTGGTCGTCCCCTGAGGGGACGCCTCACCCGTCCGGGTCCGCGCCGGTGGGGCGCCGCGACGTACGCTGCCGCCATGGGTCACCCCGCAGCCGAGGCGCCCGGCGACGTCGCCGTCGAGCCCGCACCCGACACCCGTCAGATCGCCGCGTGGGCCGCGTGGGACTGGGGGTCGGCGGCGTTCAACGCGGTCGTGACCACCTTCGTCTTCACGGTCTGGCTCACCGGCAGCTCGTTCGCCGAGCCCGGGGCCGACACCGACGCGGTCACCGCGCTGCACAGCCAGTGGCTCGGGTGGGGGCTGGCCGCCGCGGGCATCCTCGTGGCGCTGACCGCGCCGGCGCTGGGCACGCTCGCCGACGCGGGCGGCCGGCGTCGGCCCATGCTGGCGGTGTCGTCCGCGGTCGTCGGCGCGAGCATGCTGGCCCTGTGGTTCGTGCAGCCGGCCGAGGGCGGCATGGCCGACGCCGTGCGCCTGGGCGTCACGCTGCTGGCGGTCGGGACGATCGCGTTCGAGATCGGGTCCGTCGCGTACAACGCGCTGCTGCTGCAGATCAGCGGGCCGCGGACCATCGGGCGCATCAGCGGCATCGGGTGGGGAGCCGGGTACGTCGGCGGGATCGTGCTGCTCGTCGTCCTGTACGTGGGCTTCATCCAGCCCGACGTCGGCTGGTTCGGCGTGACGTCCGAGGGCGGGCTCGACGTGCGCGTCTCGATGCTCATCGCGGGCGTGTGGTTCCTCGCGTTCGCCGTCCCCGTGCTCGTCATGGTGCCCGACCGTCGCCGGCAGGGCGCACCCCCGGCCCGCGTCGGGATCGTCGGGGCGTACGCGGCCGTCGGCCGGCACATCGCGCACCTGTGGCGCGAGCAGCGCTCGACGCTGCGGTTCCTCGTCGCGAGCGCGGTCTTCCGCGACGGCCTGACGGGCGTCTTCACGTTCGGCGGCGTGCTGGCCGCCGGCAGCTACGGGTTCTCGCCGGACGAGGTGATCGTCTTCGCGATCGCGGCGAACATCGTGGCCGGCGCGTCGACGATCGGTGCCGGCTGGCTCGACGACCGCTACGGCCCGCGGCGCCTCGTGACGTGGGCGCTGGTCGTGCTGATCCTGGCCGGGTCGGCCGTGTTCCTCCTGCACGACGCGGGCAAGTCGGCGTTCTGGGCCGGCGGCCTCGTCCTGTGCGCGTGCGTGGGCCCGGCGCAGTCGGCGTCGCGCGGCCTGCTGGCGCGGCTGGCCGAGCCGGGCCGGGAGACCGAGCTGTTCGGCCTGTACGCGACGACCGGCCGCGCGGCGACGTTCCTCGCCCCGGCCGCGTTCTCGATCGCCATCGGCGTCGGCGGCGAGCAGTACTGGGGGATCCTCGGCATCGTCGTCGTCCTGGTGGCCGGGCTGGTGCTGTTCGCGCCGGTGCGGTTCCCCCGCGGGCTGGGCGTCGACGGGCGGCGGGACGTGACCGCGGCGGTGCGGTGACGCTCCCCGGCGACTGGGAGCCCGACCGGCTCCTGCCCGGGTACGTGGCGCGCACCCTGCCCGCCGACCGTCCGCCGCCCGTGGCCGCGACCGCACGCGCCGTGGCCGCCGGTGGCCCCGCGCCGGTGCTGACGCTCGTGCGTCCCGCGGACGGGCCCGTCGCGCCGCGCGGCGTCGTCGTGCGCCTGCACGGCTACAACGACTACTTCTTCGCGACCCACCTGGCCGACGCGGTCGCCGATGCCGGGTGGGCGTTCCTCGCGCTCGACGCGCGCCGCGCGGGCCGCTCGCTGCGTCCGGGCGAGGTGCCGCACTACCAGGGTGACCTGCGCGAGCAGGGGTCGGACCTGACGCGGGCCGTCGCGCAGGCCCGTCGGACGTGGCCCGGGCTGCCGGTCGTCGTGCACGCGCACTCCACGGGCGGCCTGGTCGCGGCGCTGTGGGCGCACGCGCACCGGCGACGTGGCGGCGCGGACGCGGTGGTGCTCGACAGCCCGTTCCTGTCGGTCGAGCGGTCGTGGCCGCGGTGGCTGCAGGACCGTGCGCTGCGGCCGCTGGCGCGCCGGGCGCCGCTGCGGGTCGTCGCGCAGGCTCCCTCCCGGTACGCGGCCCGCCTGGCCGAGCGGTGGGACGTCGACACGACGCTCAAGCGTCCGCAGGGCGTGCCCGTGCGCGCCGGGTGGCTCGCGGCGCTCCGGGCCGGTCAGCGGCGCGTCGCCCGAGGGCTGGCGATCGACGTCCCCGTGCTGGTGGCGCGCTCGTCCCGCTCGGACGTCGGGCACGGCGCCGACGGCCCGGGCCTGGACCGCGCGGACACCGTCCTCGACGTGGCGGCCATCGCCGCGCTGACCCCGGGGCTGGGCTCCGACGTGCGCGAGCTCGTCGTCGAGGACGCCGTCCACGACCTCGCGCTGTCCCTCGAGACCCCGCGCACCACCTACCTGACAGCGCTGGCGGACTTCCTCCACACCCTGCCCCGCTGACCGCGGGCCCGCCCGAACCCGCGCGAACCCGCGCGAACCCGCCGAGCGCGGCAGGAACCCGCCGGGCGCGGTACTCGTTTCCCCCGCGCTCGAGGATTGTGTGCCGCGCTCGGCGGGTGGTCAGAACGCCGGGAGGATCTCGCCGTCCGGCCAGCGCTCCTCGATGAAGGCGCGCACCTCGTCGGAGTGCAGCAGCTCGTCGAGCCGGACCAGCGCCGGGTCGTCGAGGTCCTCGGTGCGGGTGACGAGGAAGTTGGCGTACGGGTTGCCCTCGCCGGCCTCGAGCAGGATCGCGTCGGTCGCCGGGTTCAGGCCCGCCTCGAGCGCGTAGTTGCCGTTGATGACGGCCGCGTCGACGTCGGGCAGCGACACCACGAGCTGCTCGGGCGCCGTCTCGACGAGCTGCAGCCCCTTCGGGTCGTCCTCGACGTCGAGCAGGGTCGGGTCGCCGTCCGTCTCGGCCAGCGTGATCAGCCCGGCGTCGGCCAGCAGGTCCAGCGCACGCCCCTGGTTGCCCGGGTCGTTGGTGATCGCGACCGTGCCGTCGGCGGGCAGGTCGGCGAGCGAGTCGAGCGAGTCCGCGTACAGGCCGTACGGCTCGATGTGGACGCCCTCGAAGTGGTCGAAGTCGAACCCGTTCTCCTCGATCTGGGAGGCCAGGTACGGCAGGTGCTGGAAGAAGTTCGCGTCGATCTCGCCCTCGGCCAGCGCGGTGTTGGGCAGGACGTAGTCGGTGAACTCCTCGATCTGCAGGTCCAGGCCCGCGTCGGCCGCGAGCTCGTCCTGCACGAACTGCAGGATCTCGGCGTGCGGCACCGGGCTCGCGCCGACGACGACCGTCGTGAGGCCGTCGGCCGTCGCGCCGCCGTCACCGCCACCCGCGCAGCCGGTCATCACCAGGGCGGCTGCGGACAGGACGGCTGCGGTACGGACGGTTCTCTTCATGTGCGGTGTTCCTCTCGGGTGGCGCCCCTGCGCGGGGCCGGCTGCGGGCCGCGGGTCGCGGCGGGACGTGGACGCGCTCACCGGTGGTCCAGGCGGCGGGCGAGGGCGTCGCCGACGACCTGCACGAGCGTGACCAGGACGACGATGACGACGATGGACGAGTAGAGGACGGGCGGGTCGAACCGCTGGTAGCCGTAGGTGATCGCGAGGAACCCCAGGCCTCCGGCGCCGATCGCGCCGACCATCGCCGAGAACCCGATGAGCGTGATCACGGTGACGGTGAACGCCGAGACGATGCTCGGCAGGGCCTCGCGGACCAGCACGGCGACGAGGATCTTGGGCGTCGTGGAGCCCATGACGCGCGCGGCCTCGACCTTGCCGGGCGCGACGTCACGCACCGCGGTCTCGACGAGACGGGCGAAGAACGGGATCGTGCCGATGCTCAGCGGCACGACCGCGGCCTGCCATCCCAGCGTCGTTCCGACGAGCGCGCGCGTCAGCGGGATGAGCGCGAGTGCCAGGATGATGAACGGCAGCGAGCGCAGCACGTTGACCACGACGCCCAGGACGCTCGCGACCGGCCGGTGCGCCAGCAGGCCGTCCGGTGCGAGCGAGCGCAGCAGCAGCCCGAGCGGCAGGCCGACGACGAGCGTGATGAGCGCGGACAGCGCCACCATCTGCAGCGTCTCGACGGTCGCCTCGGGCAGCTTCTCGAGGATCACGCGGTTCGTCGTGATCTGCGTCCACAGGTCGCCCATCAGGCCACCTCCTGCCCGGCCGGCGCCGCGAGCGGGTCGAGGCCCGCCGCACGCAGGCGGTCGACGACCTCGTCCGTGCGGGCGGCCGGGGCGTCGACGATCAGGCGGCCGACGCGCACGCCACCGAGCGGCTCGATCGTGGCGGACACGACCTCGACGTCGTCGCCGAGCCCGGCGACGGCCGCGAACGCCGCGCTGGTCGCGACGGCGTCCGTCGCGTAGACGGCCTCGACCAGGCGGCGGCGGCCCCCGGGCGGCAGGTCCGGCACGGGGACGAGCGCCCGGGACAGCGGCGAGCCCACCTGCGTGACGACCTGCGCGAGCGCCCCGGACTGCACGACCCGCCCGTGCTCGAGCAGCGTCACGGCGTCGCAGACCTCGCGCACCACGGCCGGCTCGTGCGTGATGACCACGACCGTGATGCCGAGGCGGTCGCGCAGGTCGCGCACCAGGCCGAGGATCTGGCGGGTGGTCCCGCCGTCGAGCGCGGACGTCGGCTCGTCGCAGAGCAGGACGGCCGGCTCGGTGGCCAGCGCGCGCGCGATCCCCACGCGCTGCTTCTGCCCGCCGGACAGCTGCGCGGGGTACGCCGACGCGCGGTCGCCCAGCCCGACGAGGTCGAGGAGCTCGGCGACGCGGGCCGCCCGCTGCGCACGGTCCACGCCGGCGACCTCGAGCGGGTACGCGACGTTCCCGGCCAGCGTCCGGGAGTCGAGCAGGTTCACGTGCTGGAAGACCATGCCGGTCCTGCGGCGGGCGGCGCGCAGCCGCTTCTCGGGCAGGTCGGAGATGGTGACGCCGTCCACGGTCACGGTGCCGGACGTCGGGCGCTCGAGGCCCGTCAGGCAGCGGATGAGCGTGGACTTGCCGGCGCCGGAGCGTCCGACGACGCCGTGGACGGTGCCGCGCTCGACGGTGAGGTCGACGCCGTCGAGCGCGACGACGTCGCCGTCGGGGGAGGGGTACACCTTGCGGAGACCTGACAGCTCGATCACGGGGGATCCTCGGTGGTCGCGCCGCGTGCGACGGCCCGGAGGGCGCGTCGGCGGCGGGGGTGGGGAGACCCGGGGCGCGCGGTGCGCGGCGGTGCGGGTCAGGGGTGCGCGCGGAGCGCGCGGGGGGCCGCGGTCAGCGACACATTCGGGCACGACACGGGCAGCCGGCGGCGGCGTGAGCCGTCCGCGACGCGAGCGTGTCGAGGTGTGCCATGCCTGTCATGGAAGCACGCGGTCCTGTCATGACCACCGGCGTCTCGTCACGTGAGACCACGGCGCGCGACGAGGTGGATCCGCGCCGGGTCAGTCGACGAGCGCCTCGCGCAGCGCGGCGACCTCGTCGGCCGTCAGCCGCAGCCCGTCGCGCAGGTACCCGTCGAACGACCCGAACGTCTCGACCATCGCCCCGAGCGCGGCGTCGAGGTACTCCTCGCGGACCTCGAGCAGCGGCACCAGCAGCCCGGGGTCGCCGCCGACGTCGGCGAACCGCTCCAGCAGCGGCGCGTACATGGCGCGCACCGCGGGGTTCACGGCGAGGTACTCGTCGCGCGCGCCGGCCTCGTCGACGCCCGCGGCCAGCAGGAGCACCGTCGTCGCCCAGCCCGTGCGGTCCTTGCCCGCGGTGCAGTGGTAGAGCACCGGGGTCGCGTCGGCGTCGAGGAAGCGGCGCAGCAGCGCGGCGTAGCCCGCGCGCCCGGCGTCGGCGACCACCAGGTCCGCGTACGTCCGGCGCATCTGGACCGCCGGCTCGAGCGCGGCGAGCACGGCCTGCGCCTCCTGCGGCCGGCGCAGGATCTCGGTGAGGTCCGCCGCCGGGGCCTGCGGCGTGAGCTCCAGGACGTCGGCGTGCAGTCCGCGCGCACCGGCGGGCAGCACGTCGGGCAGGGCGGTGCGCTCGGCCGCGGTCCGCAGGTCGACGACGGTCCGCACGCCCAGCCCGGCGATCACGGGGTCGTCGGCGATGGCGGGCGCCCGCAGCTCGGCGGACCGGTACGCGACCCCGCGGCGGACCGTGCGGCCGTCCGCGGTCGGGCGTCCGCCGACGTCGCGCAGGTTGGCCAGCGTCCGGGACGCGACGACGTGCGGGTCGGCCGTCGTCACGGCGCCGCGCGGGTCGGGCGCGGGCTCGCCCGTGGGCGTCGTCGGCGGGTGCGGGGGCAGCGTCACGTCGTCGTCCACCCCCCGACCCTCGCACACCGGACGTGCCGCGCGGGCGTCGTAGGGTGGGCGCCGTGCCCGAGGGTCATACCGTCCACCGCGTCGCCCGCCAGCTGACGCTGGACCTCGTGGGCCGGCCGCTGGCCGTCAGCTCGCCGCAGGGCCGGTTCGCCGCCGGGGCCGCACGCCTCGACGGGCGGACGATGACCCGCGCCACCGCCGTCGGCAAGCAGCTGTTCTGCACGTTCGACACCGCCGACGTCCTGCGCGTGCACCTCGGCCTGTACGGCGCGTGGGACCTGTACGGCGACGTCAGCCCGCTCGGCGACGGCGAGCGCGTGCGCGGCAGCCTCGGCGCGCCGCGCGTGCGCCCGGGGGCGCTCATGGACGCCCAGCCGTCGACGCGGCGCCTGCGGATGGGGGAGGACGAGTCGGAGCACGCGGCGGCCGACGACGCGTGGCCGCCGCCGCCGCTGGGCCAGGTGCGGGTGCGCCTGGACTCCGGGTCGGTCGTCGCGGACCTGCGCGGCCCGTCGGCGTGCGAGGTGCTGACGACCGAGGAGGCGGCGCTGGTGCGCGCGCGGCTCGGACCCGACCCGCAGGACGTCGACGACCTCGACGCCGCCGAGCAGGTCGTCGTCGACCGCGTGACGCGCCGCGACGTGCCCGTGGGGCAGCTGCTCATGGACCAGTCGGTCGTGGCGGGCATCGGCAACATCTACCGCGCGGAGCTGCTGTTCCGCGCCCGGCTGGACCCGTGGACGCGCGGGCGGCGGGTGCCGCCCGAGACCGTGCGCGCGATCTGGCAGGACTGGGCGCTGCTCCTCGCCGACGGCATCCGCGACGGCGTCATGCTCACGCGCGAGGACCTCGACGCGGCCGGCCGTGAGGCCGCGGCGCACGACCCGACGCTGCGCCACTGGGTCTACGGCCGCGGTGGGCTGCCGTGCCGGGTGTGCGGCACACCCGTCGTGGTGGAGGAGCTGGCGACGCGCAAGCTCTACCGCTGCCCCGCCTGCCAGCTCTGACCCGGGGCCGTCAGGGCAGGGCCGGGGTGCGCTCGCCGACCGGGAGCTCGGCCGCCAGGGTGTTGGCCCGGGTGGGCAGCGGGCAGGACCACGACGGGTCGTACGCGCAGGACGGGTTGTAGGCGAAGTTCAGGTCGACGACGAGCCGGCCGACGTGGTCGCACCCGAGGTCCGCACCCTTGACGGTGTCGAGCACGTACCGTCCGCCGCCGAACGTGCCGCGCCCGGCGAGGGCGTCGCGCACGGGCAGGAACAGCCCGCCGGCGTACCCGCGCAGCGACCACAGCGTCAGGCGGCCGAGGTCGCCCAGGTCGACCGTGCCGACGCGGTCGAACCCGACGACCCCGTCGGTCCCGGTCGTCACGTCCAGCCTCTGCGCCCCGGCGGGCTGCACCTCGACCTCGAACCGGTACGCGGGGTCGTAGGGCGCGACGTCGAGGCCCACGAAGTCGGCGCGGGCGTCGGCGCTCAGCGGTGACGCCGGGTGGAACGCGAACAGCTCGTCGCGCTGCTGGACCCACACGGCGTGGGCGCCCTCGGGGTCCTGTGGGGCGAGCGCACGGACCTGCGCGTAGGTCTCGGACGTGCGGCGTCGCCAGTCCGCGACGTCGAGCGCGGCGGCGAGCGGGGTGGCGGCGTGCACCGGTCCACCGTCCCAAGCCCGGCGTCGTCGCGCACGTCGAAGGACGCCCGGACGCTCAGGGGGAGCGGCGTCCGCGACGCAGGACGCGGACCTCGCGCAGCGCCACCGCGGCGGCGACCAGCCCCGGGACGAGGGCGAGCGGGCGGCCGCGCAGCGCCGCGACGAGGCAGACGAGCGCGAGGGCGCCGCAGCCGACGACCAGCAGCAACGACGACCACCGGACGGACTGCCGCCCCCGGGAGCGCTCCGACCACCGCACCCGGTGACCGTATCCCGTGGGGGGTGCGGGGTGCGCCCGCACCGGCGGGCGTCCGCCGGTGCGTGCGAGGCTGCGGCCATGGATCTGCGCATCTTCACCGAGCCCCAGCAGGGTGCCACGTACGACGACGTCCTCGCGGTCGCGCGCGCGACGGAGGACCTCGGCTTCGACGCCTTCTTCCGCTCCGACCACTACCTGACCATGGGGGGCGACGGCGTGCCCGGCCCCACGGACGCCTGGACGACGCTCGCCGGCCTGGCGCGCGAGACGAGTCGCATCCGGCTGGGGACGCTGGTGTCGTCCGCGACCTTCCGGCACCCGGGCGTGCTGGCGATCCAGGTGGCCCAGGTCGACCAGATGTCGGGCGGCCGGGTCGAGCTCGGCCTGGGCGCGGGGTGGTTCGCCGCCGAGCACGCGGCCTACGGCATCCCGTTCCCGGCCAAGCGGTTCGGCATCCTCACCGAGCAGCTCGAGGTCGTCACCGGCCTGTGGGGCACGCCCGTCGGCGAGACGTTCTCCCACGACGGCGAGCACTACACGCTGACGGACTCCCCGGCGCTGCCCAAGCCGGTGCAGCGCTCGCCGCTGGACCCGACGCGCGCGGGCGTACCGGTGATCGTCGGTGGCGGCGGGCCGACGAAGACCCCGCGCCTGGCCGCGCGGTTCGGCGCCGAGTACAACCAGTCGTTCCCGGAGATCGCCGCGGTGCCCGCGCGCATCGCGCACGTGCGGGCCGCGTGCGTCGAGGCGGGGCGCGACCCCGGCTCGCTCGTGCAGTCGGTGGCGCTCGTGCTGTGCGTGGGCCGTGACGAGGCGGAGCTCGCCCGGCGGGCGGCGGCGATCGGGCGCGAGGTCCCCGAGCTGCGCGAGCACGGCATCGCCGGCACCCCGGACGAGGCGGTCGAGCGCCTGCGGTGGCTCGCCGAGCAGGGCGTGCAGCGCGTCTACCTGCAGACCCTGGACCTCGCGGACCTGGAGCACCTGCAGCTCGTCGCGGAGCAGGTCGCGCCGCACGTGCCGTCCGTCTGAGATCGGTCCCCGGCCGCCGGGTACGTCCGCATCGTGGGACGTACCCGGCGCGCACCGAGTATTAACACTCCGGACATATCGGGACGTTCCACCTGGTGGGAGCGTCGCCGCAGCGGGGTGAACATGTTCAACCACCGGCCCGGACCCCACGCACGGTGCCCGGCCGTATGACGCCCCGTCAGAACGCCTCCTACCGTCGAGCACATCCACGGGGGCTGCACCACCCACTCCGTCCGGGCCCGCCCGGCCGGTCGGCCCCCGTGACCGGACGCCAACGAGGCCGTCGCGCACGTGACGTCGGCCCCGGTCCCCGGGGCGACGTCGCACCTGACGACGACGAACGTGGGGGCGACCGTGGCCACGACCTTCGACCGACTGATCCTCGAACCACGACGGACCGACGACTCCGCGCTGCGGCCGCACCGCACCGGCGCGCGGGAGAACGAGGCGGCGCAGAGCCCGTCGCTCATGCTGCTCGTCCTGCTGGCGGCGGCCGGCATCATCGTCTACGCGGCGTTCCTCCTGAACCCCGCCAACCGCGGCGACTGGCTGCCGTACACGCTCGTGATCGCGGCCGAGACGATCCTGGTGGTGCACGCGCTGCTGGCCATGTGGACCGTGCTGTCCTCGGGGTGGAACCCCCGCGGCTTCGCGTTCCACGACGCGCAGGAGCGGCTGTACGACCTCGCGCAGATCCTGCGGGACGGCACCGAGGGCCAGCCGTGGCGCTGGCAGATCCACCTCGACGACCGCCCGGTCGAGGTCGACGTCTTCATCACGACGTACGGCGAGGACCTCGGGACCATCCGCCGGACCGTCACCGCCGCCCTGCAGATGCAGGGCCGGCACGCGACGTGGGTGCTCGACGACGGGCGGTCGGACGACGTGCGCGACCTCGCCGCGGAGCTCGGTGCCCGCTACGTGCGCCGCCTGTCCAGCGGCGGCGCCAAGGCCGGGAACATCAACCACGCGCTGACCCTGGCCCGCGGCGAGTACTTCGTGGTGCTCGACGCGGACTTCGTGCCGCGCCCCGAGTTCCTCCACGAGACGGTGCCGTTCTTCGCCGGCCCGGACGTCGCGTTCGTCCAGACGCCCCAGACGTACGGCAACTACGACAACGTCATCAGCCGCGGCGCCGGCTACATGCAGGCGGTCTTCTACCGCTACGTGCAGCCCGGCCGGAACCGGTTCAACGCCGCGTTCTGCGTCGGCACCAACGTCATCTACCGCCGGGCCGCCGTCGACGCGATCGGCGGCATCTACACCGACTCGAAGTCCGAGGACGTCTGGACGTCCCTCATGCTGCACGAGCGCGGCTGGCGGACCGTCTACATCCCCACGGTGCTCGCCGTCGGGGACACCCCGGAGACCGTCGAGGCGTACACCAAGCAGCAGCTGCGCTGGGCGACCGGCGGGTTCGAGATCATGCTCACCCACAACCCGCTGTCGCCGAAGCGCAACCTGACGATGGACCAGCGCATCGCGTACTTCGTCACGGCGACCCACTACCTGACGGGCATCGCGCCCTTCCTGCTGCTGCTGGTGCCGCCGCTGGAGATCTACCTCGACCTGTCGCCGATGGACCTCAAGACGACGGCCACCACGTGGGCGCTGTACTACGCCGGGTTCTACGTCCTGCAGATCCTGCTCGCGTTCTACACGCTCGGGTCGTTCCGCTGGGAGGTGCTGCTCCTGTCGGCGGTGTCGTTCCCGATCTACCTGCGCGCGCTGGTCAACGCGATCACGCGCCGCGAGCAGGCGTGGCACGTCACCGGCCGCAAGGGCGCCTACCGCTCGCCCTTCGCCTTCATGCTGCCGCAGGTGCTGGTCTTCCAGTTCCTGCTCCTGACGACCGTCGTGGCGCTGTGGAAGACCCACACGTCGGGCATCTTCACGCTCGCGCTGGCGTGGAACGCGACGAACACGGTCATCCTCGGCGGCTTCATCGTCACCGCCTGGCGGGAGGGACGCCGGGCGCGTGCCGAGGCGCGCGCCGCGCGCCGGGCCGAGGTCGCCCGCGAGCGTGCCGCCGCCGAACCCACCCGCCCCGCCTACCGAGAGGTGACGTCATGACCTGGGCCAGCCGCGTCCGTCTGCTCGCGGGCACCGTCCTCGTGCTCGTCGTCGCCGCCCTGGCGACCTACCACCTCAACGAGACCCGTGGCCTGGCCACCTCCAGCTCCGCGCAGATCCTCGCCCGCACGTACGACGTCGGGACCCCGTACCCCGGCCTCGTCGCCGACCAGCTCGTCGACCTGGGCGACGACGTCGTCGAGGGCGACCCGCTCTTCGTCATCGACTCCGCCGGCCTCACCTACGAGCTCGCGAACGGCCTGACCACCGAGCCGCCGGAGTTCACACGGCTCGACGAGCAGAACCGGCTCGTCGTGCTCGCGAGCGGTGACGGGCGCGTCACGCGGATCACCGGCACGCGCGGCACGTTCGTGCCGTCCGCCTCCGCGCTCGCGACCGTGCAGCGCGCCGGCACCCTGTACGTGCAGGCCGAGTACACGCTGACGGCCAAGGAGTACGCGCGCCTGCCCGACGGCGCCGACGTGACCATCACCCTGCCCAACGAGACGACGCTGCCGGGCAAGGTCGACCGCGTCGAGGTCACGACCGTCGCCGGGCAGGCCCAGGCGGTCGTCCGCATCACCAGCGACCGCCTCGTCGACGGGACCGACAACGGGCTCGTGGCGGCGGGCACGCCCGTGGTCGCCCAGATCGCGCTCACCAACGACGGCGTCGTGACGACCCTCGCCGCCAAGGTCCGCGCCTACGTCGAGGGGGTGCTGCGATGACCGCGGCCCGCAACGTCCTGCCCCGCACCGGCCGCGCCCGCTGGGTGCTGACCCTCGGGGTGGTCGCCGCACTGGCGGCCGGCACGCTCCTCGTCCTGCGGCCGGGGGGCGGCGGTGGCGTCGCCCCGGCCGCGGGCGCCGGTGCCGGTGGTGCCCCTGCCGCGCCCGTGACCGGCCCGCCGGACGCGACCGTGCCGGACGTCGACACGGCGGCCCTCACCGCCGCGCTGACACAGGCGCCCGACGCGAAGATCGGCCCGGCGCGCCTGGCCGACGGCGTCGTCCCGCCGTCGAACCGCTGGTACTCCGGTCTCGTCTTCGGTCCCGAGCCGATGCCCGTCTTCCCGCTGCCGCTGTCGTTCGCGCTCGCGGACGGCGGGTTCACGATGGGGCTGCCGGACCCGGTGACCAGCGAGCGGGCGATCATCGGGCCGCACGTCCCCGCCGTGACCGTGGACGTTGGGGCCGCGTCCGCGCAGGTCGTGGCCGCCGACCCCGTGGCCGTGACCACGCGTCTGCTCGACGCGTCCGGTGCGGCCCTCGGGGACGTGACGGTCGCCGCCGGGTCGCCCTTCGTGTCCTTCACCGCCGCGTCCGACGTGGAGGTCGCCGCGGGGGAGGGCTTCGGTGCACTGACCGACGGCGCGGCGACCGCGGAGGTCGCCGGCACCACCTGGGGCCTGGCGGTGTCCGACGGCACCCTGGACGGCGGCACGCTGACGCTGCCGTCCGGCGCGACGGCGGGCTGGTACGCGCTGCCCGACGACGCGTCGGACGACGCGGCGCAGGTGCTGGCCGCGGCCGCGGTCGACCCCGTGGTCGGCGTCGACGTGGGCTACGGCGTCGGCGACGACGTGGCGCGCACGACCCTGACCTACCGCACGGCCGGGTCGACGCCCAGCGCCCACGTGCTCATGCGCCACCACACCACCGGCACCCAGCCGGACCGCGAGGGGTGCGGCCTGGGCACCTACCGCAGCGTGCACGGGACGCTCGAGCTGTGCGCCGGGTCCACGCTCACGTCGTACGCCCCGACGCTGCGCCCCACCGGGGCGCTCGACCTCGACGGCGTCAGCACCGAGCGCCGCGACGCGGTCCTCGACCAGCTGGCGAAGGACGTGGCCGGGACGCCGCCGTTCGCGTCCGACACCTACTTCGGCGGCAAGCACCTCTACCGCGCCGCGACGCTCGTCACGCTGGGCGAGCAGCTCGGTGCGGACGACGTGGTCGCGGACCTGCGCACGCGCACCGCCGACGCGCTGCGCGAGTGGGCGCAGCCGGAGGGCTGCGACGAGCGCGAGGCGCGCTGCTTCGTGTACGACGAGGCCGCGCGCTCCGTGATCGGGCGGATCCCGAACTTCGGGTCCGAGGAGCTGAACGACCACCACTTCCACTACGGCTACCTGCTGTCGGCCGCCGGTCTGCTGGGGGCCGACGACCCCACCCTCGTCGACGACGTGCGACCCGTGATGGACGCGCTCGCGGCGGACATCGCGGCGGCGCAGCCGTCCGACGCGCTCCCGCAGCTGCGCACGTTCGACCCGTACGCGGGGCACGCGTGGGCGTCGGGCACGTCGCCGTTCGCCGACGGCAACAACCAGGAGTCCGCGTCGGAGGCCGTCAACGCGTGGAACGGCATCGGCCTGTGGGCCGCGGCGTCCGGCCAGGACGACCTGCTGACGCAGGCCACGTGGCTCGCGTCGACGGAGGCGGCGTCCGCGCGCGACTACTGGACGGACCCCGACCTCGAGGACCCCGTCATGGACGGGTTCGAGCACCGGGTCGTCGCCCTGAACTGGGGCGGCAAGCGCGACTGGGCCACGTGGTTCAGCGCCGAGCCCAGCGCGATGCTCGGGATCCTGCTCATCCCCATGGGCCCGGTGTCGGACTACCTGGCGGTGGACGTGGACGCCGAGACGATCCTCGCGGCCGTCGACGAGGCGACGCCGGCGGGGCCGGATGTCATGTTCGGCGACTACCTGCTGATGTACCGGGCGCTCGCCGGGCCCGACGAGGCCGCGGCGGCGTGGCAGGACGCGATCGACCTGCCCGACACGTCGGTCGACGACGGCAGCTCACGCGCGTACCTCCTCGCCTGGCTCGCCGCGCACGGCGCCTGACGCCTCGTCGGCGGCCGGGTCGTCCCCGGCCGCCGACGGCGGCGCGGCCGGCCGCACGAGGTGACGCACGGCCATGACGAGCAGCACGATCACGGCGACGTTGCGCCCCACGAGGACGAGCGTCATCGGCAGCTCGGCGTTGACCATCTGCGCGTACCACCACGGGTAGATGGCCTGCGTCGCCGCCGCGACCGCCAGCAGCAGGACCGCCGTGCCGCGCCAGCGCGCCGCACCGAGGGCGATCCCGACGGCGACCGCCGGCGCCAGCCAGGAGATGAACTGCGGGCTGCCGACCTTGTTCGTGATGATCAGCAGGAGGGTCAGGACGAACGTGCCGCGCACCACGAAGTCGCTGCGCAGGGCGTCGTCGGACCAGAAGCGCTCCCCGGCGCGACGCCGGCACCACCACAGCAGGGCCGCCGCGGCCAGGACCGCGAGCGGCAGCAGCGCGCCGAGCGCGTCCGCGGTCGCCCGGGTGCCGGGCCCGTGGACCTCGTACGTGAAGATCTGCGTGTCGTACTCGCGCAGGATCGTCGGCGTCCACATCGCGGCGACGATCCAGGGCGTCGCGGCCACGGACTCGATCTGCAGGTCACGCGCCTCCTGCGTGAGGATGAACGACAGCAGGTGGCCCCCGCCGCCCAGCGCGACGACCGTCCCGACGACGATCGCGCACACCAGGACGGCCGGCTCCACGACGTCGCGCCACGGCCGGCGCGACGCCATCAGGAGCGGGATCACGGCGGCACCGGGGGCGATCTTGATCCACGCGCCCACCGTGACGAGCAGCGCCGACGTCCGCGGGTGCGTCAGGGCGACGAGCAGCGCCGCGATGGTGATCGGTGCGACCACGCCGTCGAGCCGCCCCATCGCGGCCGGGCCCAGGAGCAGCAGGAAGGCGAGCCACCACACGGCCGCGGCGTGACCGGCCCGGTGGCGCATGAGCAGCGCGACGGCCACGGCGTCCAGCAGCGTCACGAAGGCGCACCACCCCGCGACGTAGGCGGCGGTCGACGTCGTGCTGACGACCGCGGGCACGAGGATCGGCAGCAGCGCGCCGGCCGGGTACACCCACGGGCCGTCCAGCACGGGCCACTGACCGAAGTCCAGACCGGTCTGCACCCACCAGCGGTACAGGTCGACGTCGGTGTAGGCGGGCGCCTGCGGGCCGAGGGCGAGGTACGTCTGCCAGGCGTGCACGACCACGAACAGCAGCCAGACGCGGGCATCCCGCGCGGAACCCTGCAGGCGGGCGGCGGGTGCCGGCGCACCCGGGCTTGCGGTCACGGCGTTCTCCGGGTCGTCGGCGGGGCGCAGCGACGTCACGTTACGGGAGCACGTCCTCCCTCGGAAGAACCATAACCTTTCGCATCTTCGCGACATCAGGGCCCGCGCGCGGGCCGGGGGAGTGCGGACGGCGCCACACGGGGACTCTCGTCCCCACCCCGGGCGGGGCGCGGTCGCTACCCTCTCGTCGGCGACCACCACGTGACGAGGAGCTGACATGAGCGGCTGGGGCTGGACCGTGCACGGCGACGGACGGAACGTCACACCCGGTGAGGTGGTGGCGCCCGAGGAGCGACTGGCCTGGGGACGGACCGTCGGCATCGGCATGCAGCACGTCGTCGCGATGTTCGGGGCCACGTTCCTCGTCCCCCTGCTGACGGGCTTCTCGCCGCAGACGACGCTGTTCTTCTCGGCGCTCGGCACCGCGCTGTTCCTGCTGGTGACGCGGAACCGCCTGCCCAGCTACCTCGGCTCGAGCTTCGCGTTCATCGCACCGGTCACGGCGGCGACGGCCGCCGGCGGGCAGTCGGTCGCGGTCGGCGGGATCCTGGTCACGGGCGTCGCGCTGTTCGTCGTGGGTGTCGTGGCGCACCTCGCGGGCACCCGCTGGATCGACGCGCTCATGCCCCCGGTCGTCACCGGCACGATCGTCGCGCTCATCGGGCTCAACCTCGCCCCCGCCGCGTGGGGGTCCTGCGGCGACGACGGCACGTGCTCGGGCTTCCGGGCCGCACCCGTGACCGCCACGGTGACCCTGCTGGCGATCGTGCTGGTCACCGTGCTGTTCCGCGGCCTGCTGGGCAGGCTGTCGATCCTCGTCGGCGTGCTCGTCGGCTACGCCGTCGCGCTGGTGCGCGGCGAGGTGGACCTCGAGGCCGTCGGCGACGCGGCGTGGATCGGCCTGCCGCCGTTCGTCGCGCCGACCTTCGACGTCAGCGTGCTCGGGCTGTTCCTGCCGGTCGTGCTCGTGCTGGTCGCCGAGAACGTCGGGCACGTGAAGTCCGTCGCCGCCATGACGGACCGTGACCTGGACCCGTACGTGGGTCGCGCGCTCATGGCCGACGGCCTGGCCACCACCCTCGCGGGCACGGGCGGCGGGTCCGGCACCACGACGTACGCCGAGAACATCGGCGTCATGGCCGCGTCGCGCGTGTACTCCACGGCCGCCTACTGGGTGGCGGCGGCGACCGCACTGGTGCTCGCGCTGTCACCCAAGTTCGGTGCGGTCGTCGCGACGATCCCGGCGGGGGTCCTCGGCGGTGCGGCGACCGTCCTCTACGGGATGATCGGCCTGCTCGGCGCCCGGATCTGGGTGCAGAACCGCGTCGACTTCTCCACCCCCGTCAACCTCATGCCCGCCGCGGTCGCCCTCATCGTCGGCATCGCCAACTTCACGTGGACCGCCGGCGACCTGCGGTTCGAGGGCATCGCGATCGGGACCGCGGTCGCGATCGGCCTCTACCACCTCATGCGGGCCGTGGCCCGGTGGCGTGGCACGCACGACGAGCCGGCGACGCCGGCCTCCGTGCCGGGCGGCGACGAGCTGACGCGCTGACGACGGGCCGGGCGGCTCAGCCCTCGGCCGGCTGCTCCGCCGCAGGGGTCGGCGCGGCGGCGGCCGGGGCCGTCATCTCGGCGAACGGGATGCAGCCCTCCGGGCCGACGAGCGGGGTGGCCGGGTCGAGCACGACCTGGTCCGGCGGCAGGAGGCCCGTGAACTCCGTGCCGACCACGAGGTCGACGCGGGCGTCGGCGCGGCTGTCGAGCTGGAGCACGGTCTCGGGGGCGTACGCCTGCAGCGTGTACGCCGCGGCGATCCCGGTCGCGCCGTAGATGATGCGACCCGCACCGGTGACGGTCGACGGCGCGTTGCCCGTCGTGCCGATGACGAAGCCCCGCTCCGTCAGGGACGTGGCGGTCTGCGCCGCGAGCCCGGCGAGGTCGGCGCCGTTGTAGACGTCGACCGTGATCTCCGAGGAGGGGACGGGCAGCGCGCCCTCGGGCGGGCAGTACGTCCGGATGGTCTCGGTCTCCTCGGTCGGGAGCGCCGAGAACTCGCGCTGGAAGAACGGCAGGCTCATGCTCTCCGTGTACAGCGCCGCGGCGCCGAGACCGGCGACGGCGAGACCCGCGAGCAGCACGCCGAACACCACTGCCTGCCGCTCGTGCATGTGGCGGCGACGCAGCGTGCGCCCGTTGTCATGGTCACTCACGAGGTCCCCCACGGCCCGAGGCGGTCACGGCAGCACCAGCACGCGTGCGTGCAGGAGCGCGCGCTGGTGGAGGGCGGCACGCACGGCCCGGTGCAGTCCGTCCTCCAGGTACAGGATCCCCTTGTACTCGACGACGTGGGCGAACAGGTCGCCGTAGAACGTCGAGTCCTCCGCCAGCAGCGCGTCGAGGTCGAGGGTCCGCTTCGTGGTGACGAGCTCGTCCAGCCGAACCTGGCGCGGCGGGACGTCGGACCACTGCGCGGGGGTCGTCAGCCCGTGGTCCGGGTAGGGACGCCCCTCGCCCACTGCCTTGAAGATCACGGCCCCGAGTGTAGGGGGTGAGCAGGGGCGGAGCCCGGACGGTCCGCCCTTCGTCACCCGCGCGCGCCGCGGGGGGACGCCGCAGGCCGCGGGCAGGTCGGCGACCGGGGGACAGGCGCCGGAGCGGACCGCCGGTGGTCGGTACAGTCGCCCGCATGCCGTCGCTCTACGCCCTCAAGCCCTGGTACACCCGGCGGCTCCGGCGGTTCGTCGACGGTGCCGTCGCTCGCGGGACCACGCCCGACCTCTTCACCGTCGTCGGTGTCGTCGGGGCCGCCCTCGCGGGCGTCGCGATCGCGCTCGGCTGGTGGCCCGCCGCCCTCGTGCTCCTGGCGGTGCGGCTCGCCGGGGCGAACCTCGACGGTGCGGTGGCGCGAGCGCGCGGCGTCGCGCGGCCGTGGGGCTTCGTGCTCAACGAGCTCGGGGACCGCGCGTCGGACCTGCTGATGTTCGCCGGGCTCGCGGTCCTCGCGGTGCGCGCGGGCGGTGACCCGGTCGCCGGGCTGACCCCCCTCGCGTGGGTGCTCGTGGCGGCCGTCGCGGCGACGCTGCCCACGTTCGTGTCGCTCGCCGCCGCGGGGGCGGGCGCGCCGCGGCTCAACGGGGGCCCGGTCGGCAAGACCGAGCGGTGCGCGCTCGCGGTGCTCGGTGCCGCGGTCCCGACGCTGCTGCCCGGCGTCGCCGTCGTGCTGGCCGCCGGGTCCGTGCTCACCGCGGTCGTCCGCGCGCGACGCACGCACCGCACCCTGGCCCGCACCACCGTCGAGGGGGCGCCGGCGCGCGTCGTAGGGTCCGGCTCGTGACCCTCGACCCGACCCAGCGCGAGGGTGTCGTCGACCCCCTGGCCGCGTGGGTGGGGCTCGACCGCACCGCGTACGCGATCGACCTGCGGCTCGGGGGCTGGCACGTGGACCTCGACGGGCGGGCCGTCTTCCTGCTCGTCCTGACGGCAGGGATCCTCGCGGTCGCCGCGCTCCCGGTGCTCGCGTCCCGCAAGCCCGAGCTGCGGCGCCGGTGGACGACGTGGGCGCTGATCCTGCCCGTCATCGGCATCCCGATGTGGCTCGGCCCCGGGCCGACGGCGGTGCTGGCGGTGCTCCTCGCGCTGCAGGCCGTCCGCGAGTACGCCGCGATGACGCGGCTGCCCCGTCCCGAGACCGCGCTGCTGCTCGTCCTGGCGGTCGCCTACCCGCTCGCGGCGTGGCTCGAGCCCGGCCTGCTCGCGCTCGTGCCGCTCATCGCGCTGCTCTGCGCCGTGCCGGCCGTGCTCACCGGCGACCTCGACCGCGGCGTCGAGCGTGCGACGGGTGCGGCGTTCGGGTCGATCTGGCTGTGCTGGTCGCTCGCGCACCTCGTGCTGGTCGGGTCGGACGCTTTCCTGCTGTGCTTCGCCGCCGCGGCGGCCGACGTGGCAGCGTGGTGCGGGGGGCAGGGCCTCAAGCGGTTCGCGTGGGCCCGACGCCCGCTGTCGCCCCTGAGCCCCAACAAGACGGTCGGCGGGCTGGTCGGAGCGGCGGTGGGTGGCACGCTCGTGCTCGTCGTGCTGGGCTCGGTGTCCGTGGGGCTGGTCGTGGCCGTGGTGCTCGGTGGTGTGGGAGGTGACCTGGTGGAGTCGATGGTGAAGCGGCGCGCGGGCGTCAAGGACGCGGGCACGTGGCTGCCCGGGTTCGGCGGTCTGCTCGACCGGGTGGACTCGCTGCTCTTCGTGCTGCCGCTGGCGTGGGTGCTGGCATGAGCGACGACGCACGGGCGAGCGCCGGCGACGTCGCCCCCGGCCCTGACGACGCGCCGTCCGCCGAGCGTCACCCGCACGCCCACGCGTACGCGCACGCATCGGCCGAGACGTTCCGCCGGCTGCGCAGGCGCGTCGGGCTGCCCCCCGGCTTCAACCTGGCCGGCGCGGTGCGGCACCTGGTGTGGCGCAACGCGTTCCACCTGGTCGGCGGCTTCCGGGTCGTCGGCTCCGCGCCCTACGAGGCGATGGTCGTCGTCGCGAACCACCAGTCGCACGCGGACACCCCGGCGCTGCTCGCCGCGTTCCCCTCGTCGTACAAGCCGGTCGTCGTCGCCGCCGGCGACTACTGGTTCGACAACCCCTGGAAGGCCCGGCTGCTCAAGGTCCTCATCGGGGCGGTCCCCGTCCGGCGGCACGGCGGCGGCGGGTACGAGTCGCTGATCGCGGGGGCGACGCAGGTGCTGGGCAGCGGGTCGAGCCTGATGGTCTTCCCCGAGGGCACCCGCTCCACCGACGGCCGGCTCGGGCGGTTCCGCAGCGGCGCCCTGCGCATCGCCCAGGAGTTCGACGTCCCGATCCTGCCCGTGGCGGTCGTCGGGACCCGCGAGCTGCTCGCCAAGAAGGGACGGTTGACGCCGGGACCCGTCGAGGTGCGGGTGGGCCACCCCGTCGACCCGCAGGAGCTGACGGACATGGCGCCGCTGGTCGCGCAGATCGAGGGAATGCTGGCGGCCGGGCCGCCGGTGCCGTCGACGTCGAAGTCGTGGCGCGTCGTGCGCGGCTTCATGGCGGGTCCCGCGGGCCTGGCCGGGGCCGTCGTGTGGGGCTTCGCCGAGGCGGTGAGCCTGCCGGTGACCTCCGAGATGTACCTGGTGCTCGTCGCTGCCGCGCACCCCCGGCGCGTCCTGCCGGCCGCCGCGTGCCTGGCCGTGGGGTCCGCGGCCGGTGTGCTGGTCACGCGCGCGATGACGGCGCAGGGCGACCGGCCGTGGGCGCCGCTGACGACTCCGGCGATGCGCGAGCGCGCTGCCCGTGACCTCGCCGTCGCGGGTGCCCGCGGGATCTGGCGGCAGGCGCTCAACGGCGTGCCCGTCAAGGTCTACGCGGCAGAGGCGGGCGCGGCGGACGTGCCCGCCGTCGCGTTGGCCGTGCACGCGCTCGGCGCGCGTGCCGCCCGCTCGCTCGCCGTCGGGGCCGTCGTCCGCGTGGCCGCCGGTGCCGGCGCTCCCGTGCTGCGCCGCCTGTACGGCCCGTACCTGGGGGCGGCGGGCGTGACGTTCGCGATCGGGCTGGGGCTCGTCGTCCGGCGCTGGAGCCGCTGAGGCGTCAGGGGGTGAGCCGGGTGAGCAGCACGGCGAACCCGACCGCCCCCGCGACGAAGCCCACCTGGATGGTCGACGTGAGCAGGCGCAGCCTGCGGGTGTCACGGCGGATCGCGGCCTCGGCCGTCGCGCGGTCGGCACCCGGGGGCAGCAACGGGTCGACGTCGGAGGCGTCGCGCAGCCCGAGCACGGCGGCCACCGCGACCACCACGAGGGCCGGGACGGTGAGCGCCGGTGCCGCCACGGTCGCGACCTGCCACGCGCGCCCCACCAGGGCGACCCCGGCCAGCAGGAGCCCGGACGCCGTGACCAGGAGCCAGATCCGCCAGAACGAGCTCTCGACGAGGTAGCGCAGGACCGGCGTGCCGTAGCGCTGGACGACGAACGGCAGGGCGAGCATCGCGCCGACGACGGCGAGAGTGCCGCCCGTCACGTCGACCGCGCCGTCACCGAACCACGCGACGATGCCGGTGATCGCGACGACCAGGGCAGCGCCGCCGAGTGCCGGTGGCACCATCGCACCGGGCTCGTCCGGCGTGGGGCGGGCGGCCGTCTCGGCGATCGTCGCCGCGTAGGCCCTCGGGTCGCCGAACGCGTCGTCGGCGGACGTGCCCGCGTCGAGGACGTGCGACTCGACCTGGGCCAGAGCGTCCCCGACCAGGTCGCCCGGGACGTCGCGCAGGCGCAGCTCGAGGACGAAGGCGTCGACCCACGCCGGGTCGACGTGCGGGGCGATGTCGGTCGGGTTCGTGCTCATCGGTGGTCTCCTGACTCCGGGACGGCCGGGCGGTGGGCGGTCAGCGCGGCAGCAGGGCGAGCCCGCCCGCGGCGAGCAGGGCGACGACGGGGAGCGCGGCACTCACGAGGACGGAGGCGGTCCGCGCGCGTCGGACGGATCGCGCGTCGTCCGCACCCGGGGCGCTGACGACGTCCGCCGTGGCGCCGCCGGCGTGCAGCGCGACCGCGCCGACGGCCAGCAGCACGAGGCTCACGAGGGCCAGCGGGGCCGCCGGCGCCTCCAGGCGGCCGTCGGGCACGAGCCTCGTGAGTGCCGCCAGGGCGACGGCGACCCCGGACCCGGCGAGCGCGGCCTGCCACCACCGGGCGCGGGTCAGCCACCGCAGGGTCGGCGCGGGGGCGAGGCACAGGGCCACGGCCGCGAGCAGGCTGACGACGACCGTGGCCGCCATGCCGCGTGAGGCCACGAGCGGGTCGCCGTTGAGCCACGGCGGCAGGGCCCACACCACGCCGAGGACACCGGCCGTCTCGACGACGACGGCGGCGCCGTCACGCAGCGGCAGGCGCGCACGGGTGGGCAGGTGCTCGGCCAGGCCCTGCGCGTAGGCCACCGGGTCGCCGAACGCCGTGGTCGCGTCCTCGTCCGCGTCGCGGCAGTGGCCGTCGACCTCCGCGAGCGCGTCGCCGATCCGGCGTCCGGGCACGTCGCGCAGGCGCAGCTCCATGATGAACGCGTCGCGCCAGCGCGGGTCGACGTGCGGGGCGAGCGTGTCCGGGCTGGTGCTCATCGGTGGGCCTCCTGGCTCGTGACGAACGACTGGGTGAGGGCGGCGAAGCGCGCCCAGCGGGCGCTCTCGTCGTGCAGGTGGGCGCAGCCGGCCTCGGTGAGCGCGTAGTACTTGCGGCCGGGGCCGCCGTCACCGGGACGCCACTCCTCGTCGAGGAACCCGGCGGCGTGCAGCCGGCCGAGCAGCGGGTAGAGCGTGCCGCCCTTGATCTCGCCGAGCC
Source organism: Cellulomonas wangsupingiae (assembly GCF_024508275.1). Classification (NCBI taxonomy): domain Bacteria; kingdom Bacillati; phylum Actinomycetota; class Actinomycetes; order Micrococcales; family Cellulomonadaceae; genus Cellulomonas; species Cellulomonas wangsupingiae. Next base: position 3,635,008 of record NZ_CP101989.1, on the reverse strand, counting down.
CGACGCCGGCCAGGCGCTGCGCGATGTCGTAGCCGTACGTGGGGCCGTCCGCCAGGACGCGCAGGGCGCACAGCGACAGGACGCCGCGCAGCCACTCGCCGGGCCAGTCGGGGGTGGCCGGCGTCGCCTCGGCGAGGGGGTCGGGGGGTGCGGGTCGCGGCATGGCTAGACAGTATGCCTGACTAGGTAGGCGCGCAACCCATCGGTGTCGCCCGATCTCGTCGTCCCCGGACCGGGCGGCGTGAAGGGGCCGGGGGCCGCGGTGCCCCCTGGAACGGCGAAGGGCGCCCCGACCAGTGGTCGGGACGCCCTTGCGTGAGCCCGTGGGGCTCGGTGAGCTCGTCTGCTCAGGCAGGCGCGACGTTGGAGGCCTGCGGACCCTTGGGGCCGGCCTGCACGTCGAACTGCACGCGCTGGTTCTCCTCGAGCGAGCGGTAGCCCTGCGTCTGGATGGCCGAGTAGTGGACGAAGACGTCCGGGCCGCCGTCCTCGGGGGCGATGAAGCCGAAGCCCTTCTCAGCGTTGAACCACTTCACGATGCCAGTGGGCACGTCATTCTCCTCATGCGGTGTACTACGGACCCGACGACCGGGACCGGTGAATCACGGTGGCCGTCGTCCGCTCCGGAGAACGGGACAAACACAGCACTGCGACTACGTGCCACAGCCTAGCGGCACAGATCGTGCATGCGCGAGGGGTTCAGCCTGCCGGGCGTATCACGTTCGAGGCGCCCCGGACGCGACGACGCACGCCCCGCAGCAGGCCCCGGGTCATCACGGCGCTGACGGCGCACGCCGGCTCCGCGGCGAACCGGGCCCACGCCGTCAGGTACGCGTAGCGCTCCCGCACCACCAGGCGCGTCCCGCCGCGCCCGTCGGGCCGCACGACGAACGCCCACGTGAAGCGGTAGGGCGCCGCCGCGTCACAGGGCGACCGCAGGACGAGCGCACGCCCGGCGTCGACCGCGGCGACCTCGAGGGCCACGCGCGGGTGCAGGCGGACCGTGTCGCCCGGGGCGAGGTCCTGCCAGACCGGCTCGGCCCGGTCCGCCGAGCGGATGCGGCAGCCGGCGAGGTTCTCGAGGGCGTCGTAGGAGGAGAAGCCGCCCCGGCCCTGGCCGAGCTGCACGACCCACGGCCAGACGTCCTGCGGGGGTGCCGCCAGCCCGATCGCGCGCGTCGCGACCAGGTCCGCGTCGGGTGCCAGGCAGTCACCCGGCAGGTGCGCCTCGAGCTCGTCCTCGCGCGCGCCCCACTGCAGCCCCCAGGCCCGCAGCAGCGGCAGGCCGGCGACCCCGAGCGCGACCGCGCTCCTCGCCAGGTCGCGTCGGCGCGGCAGCGGGATGCGCAGGGTCAGGTGGCGCCGGTCGTCCATCCGGCCAGCCGACCACGCGGCCCGCCGGAGCCGGTGAGCCGAACGTCCCGGACGTCGTGCACAGACAGGGGCGAAAGCACCCTCGCGCGGACGGCCCGGCCGCTACGCTCCCGCCGACGGGACGCAGCCGTGTCCCAGGGACTGCCGGAGGAACCCATGTCCACCAGGCTGCGCGCCGTCGTCGCGGTCCTCACGCTGGCCGGCTTCTACGTCGCCGCGCTCGTCGTCATCGCCGGGCTCGGCGGCCTCACCGTGGTGGCGTTCACCTCCGGGGTGAACGTCGTCGCGGGCAAGCTCGGGTTCCTCACGATCGCGGCGATGGTCGGCGTCGTCGTCGCGATGTGGAAGGTCGCACGGGCGCGTCCCGCACCGCCGTCCGGGCCGCTGCTGCTGCGGGCCGACGCCCCGGAGCTGTGGGCGATGGTCGACGAGGCCGCGGCGCTGGCCGGCACCCGCGCCCCCGACGAGATCAGGCTCGCGCCCGACGTCAACGCCGGCGTCCAGGAGGACGCGCGCCTGCTGGGGCTCGTGGGCGGCACGCGCCGGATGGTGCTCGGGGTCCCGCTGCTGCAGGGCCTGACGGTCGCGCAGCTGCGGTCCGTCCTGGCCCACGAGCTGGGCCACTACTCGCACGACGACACGCGCCTGTCGGTCGTCGTGCACCGGGGCCGTCAGGTGATCGGGGCGACGCTCGGCCAGCTCTCGGGCTCCCTGCCGGGCTGGCTGCTGCGCCAGTACGGCAAGCTCTACCTCCTGGTCTCGGCCGCGACGAGCCGTCGCCAGGAGCTCGCCGCCGACGCCCTGTCGGTCGCCGCGGTGGGCCGCGCGACCGCGCAGTCCACCCTGCGCGAGGTCGAGGTCGTCGACGCGGCGTGGAACTTCTACCTCGGCGCCTACGTGAGCACGGGCTGGGACGTGGGCCTGGCCCCGACCTCCGAGGCGTTCTTCGGCGGCTTCCCCCAGCTCCTGGCCGCCCGGGGCGACGAGCTCCGTGCGGTCCGGCAGGCCCCGCTGTCGGCGGAGGCCGGGCGCTGGGACAGCCACCCGCCGACCGCCGAGCGCGTCGTCGCGATGGACCGGCTGGCCGACGTGCCGCACACGCCCGACGACCGACCCGCGTACGTCCTCGTCCCGCAGATCGCCGTCCTGGCCGCCCACCTCGCGGACGAGGTGCTGGCGGTGGAGGACCGGCGCCGCCTGCCGTGGGACGAGCTGGTCCCGCCCGCGATCGCCGCCGAGCAGCAACGCCGTGCCGACGCGGTCCACCGCACCGCCGCGCGTCTGGCCGGCGTCCCGCGCGCGACGCTGGGGACCGTGCTCGACCTCGTGGCGCAGGGACGCAGCGACGACCTCGCGCTGGAGCTGGGCCTCGACCTGGAGCCGCCGACCGGCGCGCCGGGGGAGGTCACGGCCCACCCGCTGGCGGAGGCGCTGCACCCCGTGCTCACGGCGGCGCTGGTGAACGGGGGTGCCGCGCGCTGGCGCCTCGAGTGGGCGGGTCCGGCGACCCTGCGGGGGCGCGAGGGCGACGAGCTGGACGTCGAACCGTGGGCGGCGCTCGCGGCGCACCGCGGCGGCGTCGACCAGGTCCGGGCGTGGCTCGCCGGCCTCGGGGTCGACCCGGGCGCCGTCGGCCAGGTGCACGAGCGCGCGACCGCGCACGGCGCGTCCGTCGTCGCCGGCCTGGCGAACGTCAACGTCGACGGCGCCCAGCACGACGTCGTGGTGCTCGACCGTGGCCTGGTGCTCGTGCCGTGCCCCAAGCAGACCGACGGCGGCAAGGGCCGGATCATCGGCATCCTGCAGTCGGCGCCCGTCCACGTCCTGGCCCGCACCCACCGCTACGTCGCGTACGAGGACGTGCGGGCGGCCACCGTGCGCCGGGTCTCACCCGTCCAGGCGACGATCGAGCTGCACGACGGCACCCGGGTCGAGCTCAAGGAGAAGTGGTCGGGGGAGTACCTGACGAAGGAGTCGCAGAGCGTGCTCGTCGGTCACCTGCACTCGCTCACCCCCGTGCACCACGTGGGAGCGGGCGAGGGCTGACGGCCGGTGACAGGCTGGGCGGATGCGCGCGACGACGCCCCCGCCCGGCCCGGACGACGACCAGCCGCACCCGCAGGCGGGTGCGATCACCGACGTGCCCGGCGTCCGCGTCGGCCAGGTGCAGCGCGTCGGCGACGGCTGGCTCACCGGCGTGACCGTGGTGCTGCCGCCGCCCGGCACCGTCGGCGGCGTGGACGTGCGCGGCGGTGGGCCGGGGACCCACGAGACCGACGCGCTGGACCCCCGCACCCTCGTGCCGACCGTCGACGCCGTGGTGCTCACCGGTGGCAGCGCCTTCGGGCTGGTCAGCGCGCACGGCGCGCAGCGCTGGTGCGCGGAGCAGGGACGCGGGTACCCGGTGTCACCCGTCCCCGGACAGGTCGTGCCGATCGTGCCGGCCGCGGCCGTCTTCGACCTCGGCCGTGGCGGCGACTTCACGACGCACCCCACGCAGGACATGGGCCACGCGGCGGCCGCGGCCGCCCACGCGTCGGGGGACGGCGCCGCCGTGGCGCGCGGGTGCGTCGGGGCCGGCACGGGCGCGGCGGTCGCGGGCGCCACGTACAAGGGCGGGGTGGGGACGGCGTCGCTCCGGCTGACCGACGGCCCGGCCGCCGGCACGGTCGTCGGGGCGCTCGTCGTCGTCAACGCCGCGGGTGCCCCGACCGGGCTGGGCCCGCCGGCGTCCGCCCCGGGCGGGCCGCTGGACGCATCGGGTGTGCAGGTCGTCCCCGGTGCGGCCGCCGGGGGGTCGCCGCTGAACACGACGCTCGTGGTCGTCGCCACGGACGGGGGGCTGGACCCCGCCGAGACCTCGCGGACGGCGACCGCCGCGCACGACGGCCTGGCCCGCGCGCTCGACCCCGTCCACACGCTGGCGGACGGCGACACGGTGTTCGCGCTGGCCACGCAGTCGGTCGCGCTACCGGTGGCCCGCCCCGAGCGCGTCGCCGCGCTCGTCGCGCTGCAGGCGGCCGCCGCGACCGTCGTCGAGCGGGCCGTCGCCGACGCCCTTCGCTCGGCGACCCGCACGAGGACGCCGGTCCACGACCTGCCCGCCTGGACCGCCTGACCCGCGGGCCCGTCAGCCGATCGTGGCGGTGAGGCGCAGGCGGTCGCCGAGCTCCACGTCCTCGACGCGGACGAGCAGCCCGCGGGCGCCAGGGAACGTCTCGCCGACCAGGGGGCCCAGCCGGTCGAGGTCCACCTCGACGATCGTCGCCCCGTCCTGCGTGGACGCCGTCGCGACACCCGGGGGCAGCTGGGTGAGCTGACCCCGCACCGCCTCGGTCACGAACCCGCTGAGGTCCATGCGCAGCACGGGGTGCGAGGCCACGACCGCCACGCGCCAGGCGCGGCCGGTCGTGCCGCGGTCCTCGACGCGCACGTCGACGGGCCCGGCGAGCTTCGTGGCCATGCGCACCGCGCCCGGCACGCCCGGCAGCTCGTGCACCTTGACCTGGGCGCGCACCAGGCGCGGCTCGCCGCGGACGTCGGTCACGGCGGTGGGGATCGCGTCGGCCGCGCGGGCCAGCGTCAGGGCTTCGTCCAGCCCCAGGGTGAGCTCCATGCGGTCAGGTTACGGGCGCCGGGGCGCTCGCGCGGGGGAGCGGGACGTCCGGCCCTGCGGACGGCGCCGCGGGGGTGCACGATGGGGCCACCGTCCCGCGCCCCGTGCGCCCGTCCCCGGAGGTCCCACGTGCCGAAGAACCTGACGAAGTGGCGCGAGATGAGCGGGCGCCGGCGCGCGATGGTCGTCGTCCTGGGGACCGCTCAGGTCGCGCTGACCGCCGCCGCCTACCGCGACCTGGTGAAGCGGCCGGCCGAGCAGGTGAACGGCCCCAAGTCCGCGTGGGCGCTCGCGCTGCTCGTCAACTGGGTCGGCCCCCTCACGTACTTCGCGAAGGGCCGCATCACGTCCTGAGGTCGACCGTCACAGGTCGACGGGTCACAGGTCGACGAGCCGCAGCCGCACGCGGGCCACGTCCCCGGGCGCGACGTCGGCGGCCGTCCGCACCGCCTTCTTGACCGGCAGCACGAACGTCTCTCGGCCCTTGTCCGGGAACAGCGACGTGCGCCACGTCGTGGGGCCGAGCGTGGCCTCGACGCGCACCGAGCCGAACCCGCCCTGGCGACCCCGCGTGAGCTCGTCGATCTCGTCGGCGACGTCGAACGGCAGGGACGCGAACACCCAGGACCCGTTCTCCACCTGCCACAACGGGGCGTCGACCTCGAACTCCGGCACGCCACGACGCTACCGGGGACCGCCGACACGCGGCCGCGTCGCTGGGGCGTCAGGCCGGCGCGACGTCCCCGGGCAGCAGCCCGCGCAGGTACGCGGCCTGGCCGACGTGCTGCGCGCAGTCGTCGAGGATGCTCACCAGCCGCACCCCCAGCGTCACCGGCGGGTCCCACGACTCGTCGACGACGACCCCGAGGTCGTCGTCGTCGACGCGCTCCAGGTACGCGAGGGTCTGCGCCGTCGCCGCGTCGAGGTACGCCAGGAGCAGGTCGGCCGGTGCGGTGACCTGCGCCACCTCGTCCGCGGACTGCCCGTACCCGGTCGCGTCACGGTCGAACGGCAGGCCGAACCGGTCGGCCCAGCCGTCCGCGGTCCACGCCTGCTCGACGCCCGCGAGCGGCGCCACCTGCGCGTCCTGGACGCGCGCGATGTGCCACACCAGCCACGCGAGCGTGTTGGCGCCGGGCGCGGGGCGCCACGTGAGCGCCGCCGCGTCCGTGCCCTCGAGCGTGGCCCGGACCGCCGGGCCCAGCCGTCCGAAACCGTCCGTCAGCATCTGCCGTGCACCTGATCCCGTCACGCGGTCGACCGTACGACGCACGGCCGCGGTGTGCTCGGCGGGCGCAGCCGTCCGGGCGCCGTCAGATGCCCAGCAGGCGCCACAGCCACGCGCCGATCGTGCCGACGCCCACGACGACGACCGTGAGGAACGCCAGCACGCCGAGCAGCACGAGCACGCCCTCCCACCGCCCCGGCGGGGTGCCGCCGGGGTCCTCCCAGGTCGTGGTGCGCCCCAGCGACGCCTCGGCACGCTTCCGGACGGCCCGCAGGCGCTCGCGGGCGAGCGGCGTCGACGCGTCCTGCTCCGAGCCCTGCCAGCGCAGCACGCGCATGATCTCCACGGGGTCGTCGCCGAACGCGCGGACGAACGCCGCCGTCTCGTCCGGGCGCACGTCGGGGGACAGGTGGCCCCAGCGTCCGGCCTGCGCGGCGTTGCCCTCCGCCCGGTAGACGGCGGCGAGCTCCGCGCGCAGGTCCAGCCGCTGCGGCTGCGCGGTGACACGGTCCTTCAGGGCACGCCGACGTCGCGCCAGCTCGGCGTCGTCGGGGGTGCGCGTCTCGTCCACCGGTGCACCGTAGGGAGCGGCGGGGGTCGCCGGCGAGGGGATTGCGCCGCCGTCACTGCGGGCGCGTGGCCCTGCCGTCCAGCCACAGCGTGTCCGACGCGTCGCGGTGGGTGCCCGTACTGCCCACGTGCGTGTCCCCGATCTGCGGTCCCTTGGTGATGACGTGGACCATCGCCATCCCGTGCCCGCGGCCGAGGCCGTGGTCCTCGGCGAGCCAGGCGAGGATCGGCCCGGCCTTGGTGGACGCGTCGAACCCGCGCTCGTGCGCATGGTCGAGCAGCTGCCGGGGGGTGAGCCCGGTCTTCTCCTCGACGGCGTCGAGGTAGGCCTGGAAGGACATGGTGGCTCCCGTCTGTCGGTGCGGGGTAGACCGACGGGGACGGCGGGAGTCATCGGGGGCGCCGTTGGCGCGACGACGAAGGGCCCGTCACCACGTCGCCGCGGTCACGGGCCCTTCGGTGCTGCGGAGGATGGGGGATTCGAACCCCCGAGGGCTTGCACCCAACACGCTTTCCAAGCGTGCGCCATAGGCCACTAGGCGAATCCTCCTGGTGCCGTCCGCCCGCCGGGCGGGCGCACTGCGGGTAGGAGTCTAGCGGAGGAACGAGCGCGTCCTGGACGCGGAGCGCCCCTCGCGCCGGGGACCGTGTCGTCCTCCCGGTCGATGGGCGTTCTCGGTGCGACGTGATGGGCTGGGCGCATGGTGGCGCGTCCGGGCTCGTGGAGCATGCTGCCCGTGCGGTCCGTCGTGGCGGGGGACCCCAAGCTCGACGGCGAGCGCGGAGGCGACTGGCACCGGACGGTCCCCGCCGTGCGTCAGGTGCTCGAGCACGGCTGGGACCTCGGCGCGGCGACGGTGCTGGTCGGGGACAACGGGGCCGGCAAGTCGACGCTCGTCGAGGGGATCGCCACCACCTTCGGCATGGCGCCGGAGGGTGGGTCGACCGGGTCGATGCACCGCACGCGCCCCACCGAGTCCGGGTTCGCGCACGACATCCGGCTCGTCCGCGGCGCGGGGGCACCCCGGCGGGGCTTCTTCCTGCGGGCCGAGACGATGCACGGCTTCTACACCTACCTCGACGAGCACCCCGGCGCCGACCCGGTGTTCCACGAGATGTCCCACGGCGAGTCGTTCCTCGAGCTCATCGGCTCGCGGATGATGTACCCGGGCCTGTACGTGCTCGACGAGCCGGAGTCGGCGCTGTCGTTCACGGGCTGCCTCGCGCTGCTGCAGCACCTGCACGACCTCGTCCGGCACGACTCGCAGGTGATCCTGTCGACGCACTCGCCGCTCCTGGCGGCTCTGCCGGGCGCGACGATCTACGAGGTCGGTGAGTGGGGCCTGCGCGAGTGCGCGTGGGAGGACCTCGACCTCGTCATCGCGTGGCGCGGGTTCCTCGACGACCCGCAGCGCTACCTCCGCCACGTCCTGGACTGACACGTCCTTGCCTTCCCCTCGCGGCGCCGACGACGACCGGCTCCCGTCCGGAGGGCGAGACGGGACGAACGCGAGACCGGGCTGAGTCGTGCTCAGGGGCGTCATGAGCGACCTGAGCCCGGTCTCGCCGCGGGCACGTCTCACGCAGCGGGCGACGAAGGTGGCCGGGCGTCGGGGGCGCCGGCCGCGTGACTGGGTTGCTCTCTCACGGGGGAGGGGGAGGCTGGGAGGGAGGGGTGGGTCAGGGGAGGAAGCGGGTGGCTCGCTCGCGGACGCGGCCCTCGCCCAGGCCGCCGCGGGCCGTGGCGTCCCACGTGTAGACCTCGGTGCCGGTGACGAAGACCTGCTCGGCGCGCGCGTTGACGTCCAGGGGGTCGCCGGACCACACGACGACGTCGCCGTCGAGCCCGGGCGCCAGCGCGCCCACGCGGTCGTCGAGCCCGAGGAACGACGCGGGGTTCACGGTCAGCGCGCGCAGGGCCGTGTCCCGGTCGAGCCCTTCCTTGACGGCCAGCGAGGCCTGGTGGACCAGGAAGTTGACGGGCACCACGGGGTGGTCCGTCGTGATCGCGACGCGCACGCCGGCCCGCGCCAGCACGCCCAGGTTGGCGATCGCCCGGTCCCGCAGCTCGACCTTGGACCGCGAGGTGAACAGCGGCCCGAAGATCACGGGCACGTCCCGCTCGGCCAGCACGTCCGCGATCGCGGCGGCGTCCGTGCCGTGGTTGACGACGAGCCGGTACCCGAACTCGTCGGCCAGGCGCAGGGCGGTGGCGATGTCGTCCGCGCGGTGCGTGTGCTGGTCCCACGCGAGCTCGCCCGCGAGCACGGCCGCGAGCGTCTCCTTGCCGAGGTCCCGGTCGAACGGCTCGCCCTTCGCCGCGGCGGCGTCGCGACGCGCCACGTAGGACTGCGCGTCGACGAACGCGCGGCGGATGACGGCCGCGACGCCCAGCCGGGTCGACGGCAGCTTCTTCTGCTCGCCGTACACGCGCTTGGGGTTCTCGCCCAGCGCCGACTTCACCGAGACGTCGTGGCGGATGACCTGCTCGTCGACGGTCCGCCCGCCCCACGTCTTGACGGCGACGGTGCGCCCGCCGATCGGGTTCGCGGACCCGGGCTTGACGACGGCCGACGTCACACCCCCGACGAGAGCGTCCCGGAACCCCTCGTCCTCGATGTTGATGCCGTCGATCGCACGCAGCGCGGACCCGTCGGGGTCGGTGCGCTCGTTGGTGTCCTCACCGGCCCAGCCCTCGGCCTCCTCCGCGACGCCCATGTGCGCGTGCGACTCCACGAAGCCCGGCAGCACCCACCGGCCGCGCGCGTCGACGACCCGCACACCGTCGGGCACGGTGACGTCGGTGCCCACCGCGGTGACGACACCGTCCTCGACCAGGACGGTCGCGCCGTCGAGCGGCGGGGACGCCATCGGCAGGACGTGACCGCCGACGATCGCGACGGAGCCGCGGGCGGTGCGGATCGGCAGGGGAGCGGCAGGGTGCGGGACCGGCATGACCTCCATGATGGACCCGCTCGGCACCCGGTGGGCGCGGTGCGCGGTGCCCGCGGCGGGCGCCGGCGTGTGAGGGGACGGTGCAGGTCCGTCCGGGGGCAGCCGGACGAATGTCCGGATCGCCCGTCGCTCGTTAGCGTGGACCCCATGACCGAGGACCAGCCGCAGACCCCGCAGGACCTCCCTCCGCACGGAGGACCCGCTGCCCCGAGCGTCACGTCCGCACGGCTCGCGGACCGCTGGGAGGGCGACGGGTGGCGGGCGCCGCTCGCCGCGGCCGTGCTCGCGCTGCTCACGCTGCCCGCCGTCGCGATGGTCCTGGTCGCGCTCGTCGTCCTGGCCGTGCAGGGGCAGGCGACGTGGCTCGTCGTCGCCGGGGCGGCGCTCGTGACGACCGCGTTCGGCGCGCTCGGCACGGTCGTCGCCCTGCGCCGCGGGCACCCGGGCCTCGAGCACCGGCTCGCGGTCCTCGCCTGGGTGTGGGGCGTGCTCGTCGTCGCCCTGGGTGTCGCGCTCGCGCTGACGCTGGACGCCCCCGAGCGCGTCGGCGTCGCGGTGCTGCTGGTGCTCGGCGGGACGTACACCGTGGTGCTCGGGCTGGGTCTGTGGGGAGCCGCCAAGCTCCTGCCGGCGCCGGCCGCGCCGGACGTCCCGGAGGACGACAGCGAGGCGCGCGGGACGGGTGACGCGCCCGACGTCGCCCCGGACCGTCCGGCGGCAGCGCCGCGCCGGACCGCGCCGGTCGGAAGCCCGTCCGCCCCGGTCGTCCAGGAGGAGGACCCGCTGGCCGAGTGGCCGGAGTGGGGCGCCGGGGAGCGTCCCCCGGGCACCGCGGCCGGCGGGAGCGCGCCGGAGCCCTCGACGACCACCGAGCCCGCGCGGCCCGTCGGTGCCCCGGCGGCGCCCCGGCGTACCCGTCCGGCACCCGAGACCGTCGCGGAGGCCGAGGTCGTCGACCCCGCCCGTGCCGACGACGCGCGGCCCGTCGGCCGGAGCACGCCGCCGCCCCGGCGCAGCGTGACGGGCGGCACGCGGCCGGAGCCGGAGCCGACCGCACCCGGCCCCGCCACCGAGCGCATCACGCGCCAGGACGGCGACGACGGACCGCCCACGCAGCGCCTCCCCCCGGTGGGGTACTGACCGCGCGTGCCCGCACCGGGAGCCCGCGTCGCGTCACGAGCGCGCCGGGTCCTGGGCTAAGGTGATGCACAGACCCCTCGTACGGCGTCATCTCGCTGAACCCCCCCAGGGCCGGAAGGCAGCAAGGGCAGGTGAGCTCTGGCGGGTGTGCGGGGGGTCCTTGCATGCCCGGACGGCGCCGCGTGCGACCGGGGACGGGTGCCCGCCGCCGCCGCGTCCCCCCAGGGTCGCAGCACCCGCGGGACAGGACCGGACCGACGCGGGACGCGCCGCCACCGCGCCCGCTCGCACGATGGGGGCATGACCCAGCCCGCTGCCCCCAGGCCCGCGTCGACACCGCACCCGCCGGCCACGTCGGTGTGGGCGGACGCGGCGCCCCGCCTCGCCGCGCGTGGCCTCGTCCACCGCTTCGGGGAGACGACGGCGCTCGCGGGCGTCGACGTCGACCTGGCCGACGGCGGGTCGCTCGCCGTCATGGGGCCGTCCGGCTCCGGCAAGTCGACGCTGCTGCACGTGCTCGCCGGGATCCTCGTGCCGACGGCGGGCGTGGTCGCCCTCGGAGGGCGGGAGGTGCAGGGCCTGTCGGAGAAGGAGCGGTCGCTGCTGCGGCGCCGGCGGTACGGGTTCGTCTTCCAGTTCGGGCAGCTGCTCTCCGAGCTGTCGGCGCTCGAGAACGTGGCGCTGCCGGCGATGCTGACGGGCGCCTCGCGCACGGAGGCGGAGGAGACGGCGCGGCAGTGGCTCGGTGCACTGGGACTGGCAGGGACCGAGAGCCGACGTCCGGGTGAGCTGTCCGGTGGTCAGGCCCAGCGCGTCGCCGTCGCGCGCGCCCTCGTCACGCGGCCCGAGGTCGTGTTCGCCGACGAGCCCACCGGCTCGCTCGACCAGGCCACCGGGCACGACGTGATGCGGCTGCTCGTCGAGTCCACGCGGGCCGTCGGAGCGGCCCTGGTCGTCGTCACGCACGACGCGCAGGTGGCCGCGTGGTGCGACGCGCGCATCGAGATGCTCGACGGGCGCGTCGTCGCGGCGGGGGCGGTGCCCGGCTCCGGGGTGGGCCCGCGCCCGGGTGAGCTCGAGGCGATCCGCGCGACCGCGGTGCCGCGGTGAACCCGGTCCTGGCGCTCGCACCGCGCCTCCAGCGCGCCGGCGGTCGGGACGGACGGACGACGACCCTGCTCGCGGTCACCGCGTTCGCCGTGTCGACGGCGCTCGCGCTGAGCGTCCTGGGTGGTCTGCTCGCCTTCGTCGGCCGGGCGGCCGACCCGGCGAACGACTACCAGCGCGAGACCGGCGACTTCTACGTGACGCTCGCCTGGATCGCGACCGTCCTGCTCCTCGTCCCTGTCGTGACGCTGGCCGGCGCCGCGGCGCGGCTCGGGCTCTCCCGGCGGGACGCGCGCCTGGCGAGCCTGCGCCTGCTCGGTGCGACACCGCGCGAGGTCGTCGGCCTCACGGTCGTCGAGACCGCCCTGCAGGGGCTGGCCGGGGCGGTCGTCGGGACGGTCCTGTACGGCGTGCTGCTGCCCGTGTGGGCGCAGGTCCCGTTCCAGGGTGCGCCGCCGACCGTGGGCGAGCTGTGGGTCGGCGTGCCGGCGGTCCTGGCGGCGTGGGCCGCGGTCCCCGTCGTCGCCGTCCTCAGCGGGATCGTGTCGCTGCGCCGGGTCGTGGTGTCCCCGCTCGGCGTCGCGCAGCGCGTGGAGCGACCGCGGCTGCGGGCGGCCCGCCTGGTCCTCGCCCTCGTCGGTCTCGGCGTCTTCATGGTGCTGTCCGCGGTCCGGGGCGCACTGGGAGCGGCGCTCGTCGCGTTCCTGCTGGGCGGGCTGCTGCTCGCGTTCGCGACGATGAACGCGGTCGGGCCGTGGCTCGTCGGGGTGATCGGGCGCCGGCAGCTGCGGCGCGCGCGGACGCCGGCGCAGCTGCTGGCTGCGCGCAGGCTGCTGGGCGATCCCCGGGCCGTCTGGCGTGTCGTCGGCGGGCTGGGACTGGCGTCGTTCGTCGCCGGCTGCCTCGCCGTCGTCCCCGCGATGGTCGGCGGCGACGTGCCGGCGGACGAGGTGCTGCTGATGCAGGACGTCCTCACCGGTGCGCTGCTCACCCTGACGATCGCCTTCCTGCTGGCGGCTGCCTCGGCCGGGATCGCCCAGGCCGGGCAGGTGCTCGACCGGCGCCGGGAGTACGCGCTCGCGACGCTCGCGGGCGTGCCGGTGGACCTGTTCGACGCCGCCCGCCGCCGCGAGGTGCTGGTGCCCGTGCTCGCGGTGTCCGGGGGATCGGCGCTCGCGGCGCTGGTCATGTGCCTGCCCCTGCTCGGGCTGGCGGTGGTCGCCGCCCCGGCAGGGCTGGTCCTGGTCGTGGTGAGCGTCGCGGTCGGCACCGCGCTCGTGCTCGGCGCGACCGAGTCCGCCCGCCCGTTGCTGCGCCGCGTGCTCGCCGACACGGTGGTGCGCGCGGACTGAGCCGGAGGTGTCCGCGGGTGGGGACGACGGTGCCGCGGTGTGGGCGTCGGCGCTTAGGCTCGGGGCGTGACGACAGCGCTGTACCGCAGGTACCGGCCCGAGTCCTTCGCCGAGGTCATCGGGCAGGACCACGTGACCGCGCCCCTGCGCCAGGCGCTGCGGTCGGGGCAGACCAACCACGCCTACCTCTTCTCCGGACCCCGCGGGTGCGGCAAGACGACGAGCGCGCGCATCCTCGCCCGCTGCCTGAACTGCGCCGAGGGCCCGACGGACACGCCGTGCGGCGTCTGCCCGTCGTGCGTCGAGCTGGCGCGCGGCGGCCCGGGCTCGCTCGACGTGGTGGAGATCGACGCGGCCAGCCACGGCGGCGTCGACGACGCCCGTGAGCTGCGCGAGCGCGCGACGTTCGCCCCCGCGCGGGACCGGTACAAGGTCTTCATCCTCGACGAGGCGCACATGGTCTCGCCGCAGGGCTTCAACGCGCTGCTGAAGATCGTCGAGGAGCCGCCGCCGCACGTGAAGTTCATCTTCGCGACGACGGAGCCGGACAAGGTCATCGGCACGATCCGCTCCCGCACCCACCACTACCCGTTCCGCCTCGTGCCGCCCGACGTGCTCGTGCCGTACCTCGAGCAGCTGTGCGCGGCCGAGAGCGTGCCCGTCGGCGCCGGGGTCCTCTCGCTCGTCGTGCGCGCGGGCGGCGGGTCGGTCCGCGACACGCTGTCCGTGCTGGACCAGCTCATCGCCGGCTCCGGTGACGGCGGGCTGGACTACGAGGGCGCCGTCGCGCTGCTCGGGTACACGCACACGTCCCTGCTCGACGACCTCGTCGACGCGATCGCCGCGCGCGACGGTGCGTCGGCGTTCCGCGTCGTCGAGCGCGTCATCACCACGGGCCACGAGCCGCGTCGGTTCGTCGAGGACCTGCTCGAGCGGCTGCGCGACCTCATCGTCATCACCGCGTCCGGCGAGGCCGCGGGCGCCGTGCTGCGCGACGTCCCGTCCGACCAGCTCGACCGCATGCGCCGCCAGGCCACGCACCTCGGCATGTCCGAGCTGTCGCGCTCCGCCGACCTGGCCAACGCGGCCCTCACCGAGATGGTCGGTGCGACCTCGCCGCGGCTGCACCTCGAGCTGCTCATGGCGCGTCTGCTGCTGCCGAGCGTCGACGACTCGCGCACCGGCCTCGGCGCGCGCATCGACCGGCTGGAGCGCGGGCTCGGTGCCGCGGGAGCGCCGACGGCCGGCCCCACGGCGACGGCGACACCTGCTGCCCCGGCGGGCGCTGCCCGGGAGGAGCGGGCCGCCGCGCCGCGGCCGGCCGCGGCACCCTCCGCACCGGTGCCGGACGCGCCGGCGGCGAGCGAGCCGAGCACGTCGGGCGGACCGAGCGGGTCGAGCACGTCGGACAGGCCGAACACCCCGGGCGAGCCGGGTCGACCGAGCACCCCGCCCGGGTCGGGCACGCCGACCGAGCCCAGCACGGCGAACGCCCCCGGCGCGTCCGGCGCCCCGGGGGGTTCCGCCGCCCCCGGCACGGACGCCCCGGCCGCCCGGCGCCGGTCGCCGCGCCGACCACGGCGTCCGGGCCGTCCGCCGAGGCCGCCGGCCGGTCGACCGGTGGCCCCTCCGCGTCGGACCGCGGCCAGACGCCCGCGCCCGTGCAGCCGGCGCCCGCCGCGTCCCCGGCGCCCGCGCAGCCCGTCCCCGCCCCCCGCGCAGCCCGCGCCCGCAGCGCCCCCGGCGGCCGGCAGCCCGCCCGCCCCGGTGCCGGGTGCCGCCGCTGCGGCGGCGGATACCGAGATGCTGCGCCGCCGCTGGCCGGACGTCCTGACGACGCTGCGGCGCCTGCGCCTGCCGTCGTGGGCGCTGGTGAACCAGCACGCGCAGGTCCTCGAGCTCGACGCGACGACGCTGCGCCTGGGGTTCGCCCAGCCGGGCCTCGTCACGACGTTCCGCAACAGCAACCACGCCGACGTCGTCGCGCGCGCCCTCTCCGAGACGCTCGGCGTCACGGCGCGCGTCGAGGCGGTGCTCGACGAGCCGGGCGGCAGCACGCGGCCGGTGCCCTCCGCCGCGGCCGACGCTCCCGCCGGACCGGTGGCGATGACTCCCGAGCGGGCCGCCGCGTCGTGGGACGCCCCGTCGGTGGCGTCGCCGCGCGAGGTCCCGCCCGCACCCGCGTCACCGGCAGCGGCACGTCGCCCCGACCCGTCGTCGGCCGGCGCGGCCGAGGCACCCCGACGCGCCGGTGACGGGTCGCCCACCGGCGACGGTGGTGCGGACCAGGGCGCGGACGCCCGCTCACGCCCGGTGCCGCCCTGGGAGGCGGCGCCCGACGGCGGCGCCGGTGCCGGCCCCGGGACCACGGGCGCGCCCGCCGCGGCAGCGCCTCCGCCGCCGGCCGCGCGACGGGACCCGCCGACGACGCCCGCCCGGGCGCCGTCGCCCACCCCGACGACGACATCCCCCCGGGCGACGAGCCCGACGACCCGTGGCGGGACGGCCCGCCCGCGGTTCGCGGACCGGGACGTGGCACCCCGGGCGCCGGTGCGCGCGCCCGCCGCACGCCCGTCCGCCGCCCCCGCGGCGGGCGGCGGCGGCCCCGCCGCCGACGGTGGCACGGCGCGTGAGCGCGGTGCGGCCGCCGCCCGCGCGGCCGCCGCCCAGTCCCGTCACCGGAACCAGGAGCCGGACGAGCCGTCACCCGACGACCCGACCATCGGTCAGTCGGGCCTCGTGGGTGCGCAGCTGGTGGCGCAGGTGCTCGGCGGTCGCGTCATCGACGAGCAGATCGAGATCTGAGGACGCCCGTGCGCCGCGTGCTGCCGACGTCGCCCGTGCCGAGCACGCGTGCGCCGCGGCACGCGGTCCGACGACCACGGCGTGCCGTCGTCGCCGGGCCGGTCGTGCTCGCCGTGCTCGCCGTCGCCGGCTGCTCGGTACCGCTGGGCGAGGCAGGGATCCCCGGGGACGGCGAGGTCACCCTGGTGGCGTACGTGGGTTCGTCCGGGAGCGGCGAGCTGCGTGTCCGCGACGACGGCGCGGGCCAGTTCGTCGCGGTCCCGGCGCCGTCCCCCGGCAGGACGCCGGACCCGGCCCGCGGTGGCCGCCCGGGTGCCGAGCCGTCCGGCACCGCGGGCCGGACCGGCTCCGGCCTGCCCCCGGTGCTCGACCGCGCGGGGTTGCAGGAGCTCGTCACGCAGCAGCAGCGCTGCGACGGTGACCTGCTGCTGGCGTCCGGCGACGCGGTCGAGGTCACCGGACCGTGTGCGACCCTCACCGTCACCGGTGCCGGTGCCCGGGTCGTCGCCGCCGACGTGGAGCGGCTGGTGGTGCGGGCCGACGACGTGTACGTCGTCGTGGGGGGCGTCGACCGGTTCGTCGTCGCCGGCACGGGCGTGCGCGTCGCGTGGGAGGACGCGCTGCCCCACGTCGAGACCTCGGGCACGGACGTGCGTTTCGGGCCCGTCGGGGTCGTGCGCCTCGACGCGGGCCGCTGACGCGCCGGCTCACGTCCCGGCGCGACTAGGCTGGCGACGTGTACGAGGGTGCGATCCAGGATCTGGTCGACGAGCTCGGGCGGCTGCCCGGGGTCGGCCCCAAGAGCGCCCAGCGCATCGCGTTCCACATCCTGGCCGCGGACCCCGCGGACGTGCGGCGCCTGGCCGACGCGCTGACCGAGGTCAAGCTGCGGGTGCAGTTCTGCGAGATCTGCGGCAACGTCGCGCAGGAGACGCAGTGCCGCATCTGCCGCGACCCGCGCCGCCTGCTGACGACCATCTGCGTCGTCGAGGAGGCCAAGGACGTCGTCGCCATCGAGCGGACGCGCGAGTTCCGCGGTCGGTACCACGTGCTCGGCGGGGCCATCAACCCGATCGCGGGCGTCGGCCCGGACGACCTGCGCATCGTGCAGCTCATGTCCCGGCTGGCCGACGGCACGGTCACCGAGGTCATCCTGGCCACCGACCCGAACGTCGAGGGCGAGGCGACCGCCACCTACCTGGCGCGCCTGCTGGTGCCCATGGGCCTGACGGTCAGCCGCCTGGCCTCGGGGCTGCCCGTGGGCGGTGACCTGGAGTACGCGGACGAGGTGACCCTCGGTCGTGCGTTCGAAGGCCGGCGGCGCGTCAGCGCGTGACGTCGACGACGGAGGGGAACCCATGAGCACCGACGACCGGCGTCCAGCAGTGGACGCGGACCTGCGCGAGGTGGCGGACGCGGTCGCGTCCGAGTCCCGCGGCTTCCTGACGACCGTCACGGAGGTCGCGGCCGGCTCCGCGCCCGAGGCGTCGCTGCCGCTGCTCCTGCTCGCGCTGTCCGACCTGCTCGCGGCGGGCGCGCGGCTCGGTGCGACGACCGACGTCGTCCCGCAGTCGCGGTTCGAGCCGGACGTCGGCCCGGACGCGGACCTCGAGCCGCTGCGCGTCAACCTCGCCAACCTGCTGGACGGCATCGACGAGTACGTCGAGGTCGTCGACCCGCTGCTCGGCCCCGAGGTCGAGGAGGCGACGATCTCCGGTGACCTCGTCGCGATCGTCGGCGCGGTGACGCAGGGGCTGGCGCACCACGAGCGCGGGGACGTCCTCGAGGCGCTGTGGTGGTGGCAGTTCAGCTACCTGTCCGACTGGGGCGAGCGGGCGGCGAGCACGCTGCGCGCGATCCAGACGATCCTCGCGCACGTCCGCCTCGACGTGGAGGACGACGTCGCGACCGAGGCGGAGTACGACGCGCTGCAGCCGTGAGCGGGCGCTGGTCCGCCCGTCGGCCGCTGCCCTGACCGCCGACCGGGGGACGACCCGGAGGGCGGGGGTGCGCACGGCCGACGGGCGGCGTCCGAGGGCGCGTCAGGCGACGCGGGTGCCGCGGGGCAGGGTGCGCTGCGGGGTGCGCAGGCGGCGGACCGCCACGAGGAACCCGGCGGCGCCGAGCAGCAGGTTCACGCCGAGGCCGAGGGGCCATACCGGCCCCGCGGCGTCCCGGGCGGGAACGGCGGCCGAGGTTTCCTGCTCGCCCCAGCACTCGTCGAGGACCTCCGGCCCTCCGAGGCGCAGGTCGCGCAGGGTCTGTGTGGCGACGCCCACGACCTGGGCGGGCGAGTACTCGTCCGTGGCCGCGGAGGCCGGCACGGCGCCGTCGGCGACGACCGCGAACGGGTTGATCGCCAGCAGCCACCACGTCCACTCGGTGTGTGCGACCGAGCGCTCCTCGACGCTGAGCTCGCAGACCGGGTCGTCCATGGCGGCGGAGTCGCCCTCGTCCATCTCCTCCCAGTAGGAGTCGGGGACCCCGTACACCTGCACCTGCTGCACGGAGCTGAGGAACGGGTAGGTCAGGCCGAAGAAGATGGGCGTGAAGATCGTCAGCGCCGCGACGGTGACGAACGTGAGCACGGTCGACCCGGCGGGACGCGCCGCGAGCGTCGACCAGCCGAGCCCCATGCCGCAGACCGCGGCCAGCAGCAGCGCGATCAGCAGCACCACGCGCGGCAGCGTCGCGAGCGGCACGCCACCCATGAGCAGCGCGATGACGAAGAACGGCAGGCTCACGACGAGGAAGGCGCACGCGCTGACCCACGCGGCCAGCAGCTTGCCCGCCGCGATCTCGGCAGGTGACAGCAGCGTGACCTGCAGCGTCGCGAGCGTCCCGGCGGCCCGGTCGCCGTTCACCGCGGTCGAGGCGAGCGTCGGCGTGACGAGCAGCCCGAGCCCCAGGACGAGGGCCGTGACGACGACGAACAGCACGGCGCCCGCCTCGTCGGTCGTCGCGGCCGAGTCGTCGAAGAGCGTCAGCACGCCGCCCGCGAGCAGCGTGATCGCGCCGACGACGACGAACCACACGATGAGTGCGGCCTTCCACCGCGACGAGCGCACGCGCTGACGCAGCTCCAGGGCGGCGACGGTGCGCACGCCGTGCCACGTCAGCGTCCACGTGCCGACCGCGGGGGCCGCGTGCGGGGCGGGGGCCGGGGGTGTCGTGGTCGCGGTCATCGCCGCTCCTCCTCCATTGCGAGGTACGCCTGCTCGAGAACACCGGCGGCGGGGGCCGACGACACGACGGGGACACCGGCGGCGACGGCGTCGCGCAGCAGCGCGGCCGCCCCGGCCTCGCCGTCCACGTCGACGAGGACCCCGCCGGCGGGGTCGGCGCCGGGCCGCGCGTCGCCGGGCCGCGCCGCGTCGTCGGGCTGGTACGCCACGCCGGCCGTGTCGAGCCAGGCCGTCAGCGCGGGCAGGGACAGTGCGCGCAGGTGCCACGTGCGTCGGCCGGTCGCGGCGTCCAGGTCGGACAGCCCGGCGACGGTCCGCCCGCGCGAGAGGAACACCGCGTCGTCGGCCATCTCGTCGAGCTCGGACAGCACGTGCGACGACACGAGCACGGTGCGGCCCTCGTCGGCGAGGCGGCGCAGCAGGAGGCGCAGGTCGACGCGCGAGCGCGGGTCCAGCCCGCTGGCCGGCTCGTCGAGCAGCAGCACCTGCGGGTCGTGCACGAGCGCGCGGGCCAGGCCGAGGCGCTGCTTCTGCCCGCGGGACAGGACGGCGGCGGGCTGGTCGGCGTACTCGGTGAGGTGCACGGTGGCCAGCAGCTCGTCGATCCGCGCGGTGGCCGTGGCGCGGTCGACGCGGTAGGCGGCCGCGAACGTCGCGAGCACCTCGCGCGCCGTCAGGGAGTCCCAGGTGCCGAACGCGTCGGGCATCCACCCGGTGCGGGCGCGGGCTGCGGCGTTGTCCGTGACGGGGTCGTGGCCGGCGACGCGGACCTGCCCGGTGTCGGGCACGAGCAGGCCCGCCAGCACCAGCAGGAGGGTCGTCTTGCCGGAGCCGTTCGGCCCGACGAGCGCGGTGACGGCACCCGCACGGGCGACGAGGTCCGCACCGTCGAGCGCCTTGACGGTGCCGAACGCCCGCCGCAGACCCGTGACCTCGATGCCGGGCGGTCGCGGGGCGGTGGCGACGGCGGCCGCGCTCCCGGGGGACGGTGCGGGTTCGTCGGGGTGCTCGCGCGGTGCGTCGGCTGGCATGACGCCACGCTAGGAGTCGGTCGCCCGCCGCGGGTCCACCTGCGGGTGGACCGCACACGGACGGCGTCGCCCGGTGGTGGGAGGGCGGCGGGGGAGCGGGCGTCCGGTCAGCAGCCGGTGCGGGACGTCGAGACCACGACGTCGTCGTACCAGAGGGTGTCGGCGCCGTCGCCGTAGCTCTCCCAGCCCAGCTTGAGGTCGACGAGCCGCGGCGTCCACGCCTTGTTGTGCCACTGGCCGTCGACGTCGTGGGTGGGGGTGCCGTCGGCGACCAGGCCCGTGACGAGCGTGCCGTCGAGCCACGTCGTCAGACGTCCCGCCGGCTCGATGAGCGCCTCGACGCACGACCACTGGCCCGTCGGCAGCGGCCGGCTGAGGGCGACGCCGGCGGGGCTCTGCTCCGGCAGGGTCGCGTCGTCGGAGGACCGGTTCCACTGCAGTGCGCCGTTCTGGCCGCCCATGCGCAGGTCGCGGTTGCCGTCGTTCGCGTCCTTCAGCGCGGCGAACGTCACGTGCGACGCGAGCAGGGCGGTGGTGTGCCGCACCCAGAACCGCACGTACGTCGGCTGGTCCGCCGTCCCCGGGACGGCGCCGTCGGCCTGCACGAAGACGTGGTTGCAGTAGCCCACGGCGCCGTCGACCCGCAGCGAGCGGCTGCCGGTGCGGGCGACCGACGCGTCGATGCTCGCCGTGCCGGTGCCCGAGCAGTCCGGCTGCACGACGCGCCACGGCGCGGCGGGCACCGTGCCGGTCTGCGTCTCGAAGCCGTCGCAGAAGCCGCCGCCGCAGGCTCCCGGCGTCGGCGTGGGCGTCGGCGTCGGGCTCGGGGTGGGTGTGGGGCTGACGGTCGGTGTCGGGCTCGGCGTAGGGCTGACGGTCGGTGTCGGGCTGACCGTGGGTGTCGGGCTCGGCGTCGGGCTCACGCTCGGCGTCGGGCTCGCGGACGCCGGGTCGGTGGGTGTCGCCTGCCCCGCGCACAGGACGCCGTCGAGCCGGAAGTCCGTGGGGGTGGCGTTGCTGCCCGTCCACGTGCCCTGGAAGCCGAAGGACGCGGTGCCGCCGGCCGCCAGCTGCCCGTTCCACGCCGCGTTCGTGGCGGTCACGGCGGAGCCGGACTGGGTCACCGTCGCGCCCCAGGCGTTCGCGACCCGCTGCCCGGACGGGAACGTCCAGGTGAGCGTCCACGCGGAGCGGGCGTCGCCCGACGTCAGGCGCACGTCGGCGGTGAAGCCGCCGGGCCAGGAGGCGGCCGTCCACGCGACGCGGCAGGCGTCCGCGGCCTGGGCCTGCACCGCCGCGACGACACCGCCGACGGCGAGGAGCGCCGCGACGAGCGCGGTGAGGGCGGTGCGCGCGCGCACCGCTGGTCGCTGAGAGGTCATTCCAGCACCCTCGCGCGCACCACGGTGGCTGTGCAGGTCCCGAACCCTTTCACCGGGCGTCCGCGGTGCCGTCCGCCTGTCGGAATCGACGGCGTCCGCATCCTGGGCCGGGCCTACACTCGCGGGGTCCCCGACCGCCCACCGGAAGCGTCCGAAGCCGTGGCTCTCATCGTCCAGAAGTTCGGCGGCTCGTCCGTCGCCGACGCCGCCAGCATCAAGCGCGTCGCGAAGCGGGTCGTCGAGACGAAGAAGGCCGGGCACGACGTCGTCGTCGTCGTCTCGGCCATGGGGGACACCACCGACGAGCTCATCGACCTCGCGCAGCAGGTCACGCCGCTGCCGCCGGTGCGGGAGATGGACATCCTGCTGACCGCGGGCGAGCGCATCTCGATGTCGCTGCTCGCGATGGCGATCCACAACCTGGGCGTCGAGGCGAAGTCGTTCACGGGCCAGCAGGCCGGTGTCATCACGGACGAGGTGTACGGCAAGGCGCACATCATCGACGTGTCGCCGAGCCGCATCAAGGACACCATCGCGCGCGGCGAGGTCGCGATCGTCGCCGGGTTCCAGGGCGTCAACCCGTCGACGAACGACGTGACGACGCTCGGCCGTGGCGGCTCCGACACCACCGCGGTCGCGCTCGCGGCGGCGCTCAAGGCCGACGTGTGCGAGATCTACACCGACGTCGACGGCGTGTTCACCGCCGACCCCCGCATCGTGCCGACCGCCCGCAAGCGCGACCGCATCGGCTACGACGAGATGCTCGAGATGGCGGCGAGCGGTGCCAAGGTGCTCATGCCCCGCTGCGTCGAGTACGCCCGCCGGTACGACGTGCCCGTGCACGTGCGCTCGTCGTTCTCGACGCACACCGGCACGCTCGTGACGAACCAGGAGGACCCCACCATGGAGCAGCCGATCATCGCGGGCGTGGCGCACGACCGCAGCGAGGCCAAGATCACCGTCGTCGGCGTGCCCGACGTCCCGGGCAAGGCCGCGCGGATCTTCGAGATCGTCGCCGGGTCCGGCGTCAACATCGACATGATCGTGCAGAACGTGTCCGCGGCCGCGACCGGCCTGACGGACATCTCGTTCACGCTGCCCGCGACGGACGGGGCGCGCGCGACGACGGCGCTGACGACCGACCAGCCGTCCATCGGCTTCCAGTCGCTGCAGTACGACGACACGATCGGCAAGCTCTCGCTCGTCGGCGCCGGCATGAAGTCGCACCCGGGCGTCTCCGCGAAGCTGTTCGCGGCGCTGTCGGAGGCCGGCATCAACATCGAGATGATCTCGACGTCGGAGATCCGCATCTCCGTCGTCACCCGCGCCGACTCGCTCGACGACGCGGTGCGGGCCGTGCACACGGCGTTCGACCTGGACGCCGAGGACACCGAGGCCGTCGTGTACGGCGGGACGGGGCGCTGACATGGCCGAGGGTCTGAGGGTCGCGGTCGTCGGGGCGACCGGTCAGGTCGGCGCCGTCATGCGCCGCCTGCTGGACGAGCGGGACTTCCCGGTCGGGTCCATCCGGTACTTCGCGTCGGCGCGCTCGGCGGGCACGACGCTGCCGTGGCGCGGAGAGGACGTCGTCGTCGAGGACGTCGCGACGGCCGACCTGTCCGGCATCGACATCGCGCTGTTCTCCGCGGGCGGCGCGACGTCCAAGGAGCACGCGCCGCGGTTCGCCGCTGCCGGCGCGATCGTCGTCGACAACTCCTCGGCGTGGCGCCGGGACCCCCGCGTGCCGCTCGTAGTGTCCGAGGTGAATCCGCAGGCGCTCGACCACATCGAGATCGGCATCGTCGCCAACCCGAACTGCACGACCATGGCCGCGATGCCCGTCCTGAAGGTGCTGCACGACGAGGCGGGTCTGCGCCGGCTCGTGGTCTCGACGTACCAGGCGGTGTCCGGGTCCGGGCTGGCCGGCGCGCGCGAGCTCGACGCGCAGGTCCGCGCGGCGGTCGAGCAGGACACGCTCGCGCTGGTGCACGACGGCGGCGCCGTCGCGTTCCCCGCGCCCGAGAAGTACGTCGCCCCGATCGCGTTCGACGTGATCCCGCTCGCGGGGTCGCTCGTCGACGACGGCCTGCACGAGACCGACGAGGAGCAGAAGCTGCGGCACGAGTCGCGCAAGATCCTCGACGTCCCGGACCTGCTGGTCTCGGGCACGTGCGTGCGCGTGCCGGTGTTCACGGGCCACTCGCTGAGCGTCAACGCGGAGTTCGAGCGGTCGATCTCGGTGGAGCGCGCGACCGAGCTGCTGTCGACGGCCCCGGGCGTGCAGCTCGCCGACGTCCCGACGCCGCTGGTCGCCGCGGGTCAGGACCCGTCGTTCGTCGGCCGCATCCGGCAGGACGAGGGCGCCCCCGACGGCCGCGGCCTGGCGCTGTTCATCAGCAACGACAACCTGCGCAAGGGTGCGGCGCTGAACGCCGTGCAGATCGCCGAGGTCCTGGCGAGCCGGCGGTTCGCGGTCGCCTGACCGCCCGCGCCGCCTGCCCGGGCCCGCGACAGAGCAGTCCAGCAGCGACTGGACTGCTCTCTCGCGCCCGGGGTGGGCGGGTGGGGGAGGTCAGTCGCGGGGGGTGCCGCTCGGGGGGATCGGGAGCGGCTCGCCGTCGAGGATCGCCTGGCCGGCGCGCAGCTTGGTCTCCTGCCACTCGGTGCCCCAGATCTCGTTGAGCGCCTCGATGTCCTCCCAGACGTAGCCGGCGCCCCAGTAGGCGTCGTACTGCGCGCCGGGGGCGGACGAGTTCGGCGCGATCGGCAGGGGCTCGCCGTCGAGGATCGCCTGACCGATCCGGGCCTTGATGTCGGTGCCCTCGTACTGCCACAGCTCGCCGAGGGCGCGGAAGTCGTCGGTGGTGTAGCCCGAGGCCTCCACGGCGTCGTACTGCGCGCGCGTGTACCCGTCGGGCATGAACGACACGTCCAGCCCGACGGTCTTCGCCGCCGTCTCGACCGCCACGGCGACGCCGGAGTACGGGTTCGCGGCGGCGGCCGCACTGCCGGCGCCCACCGCGAGCGTGCCGGTGACCACGCCGGCAGCGACGATCCTGCCGCCGCGGCGCATCGCGACGACGCGCGGGGCCCCGCGACGGGCGAGCGCGTGCTCGACCGCGGCGGCGACGTCGTCGGGGTCGGGTGCGGTGGCGGCCCGGCGGGCCAGCGCGCTGGTGATCCGGGCGGCGAGCTCGTCGTCCTGCGGGGTTCCCGGGAAGCCGGCGGTCCGGCCGTGCTGGCTCATCGTGTCTCCGGTGCGGTGGTGAGGTCGGTCCGGCGCAGGGTGGCGAGGGCCCGGGAGGCGTGGGAGCGCACGGTGGCGCTCGACGTCTCGAGGACGGAGGCGATCTCGGGGTCCGCCAGGCCCTCGTAGTAGCGCAGCACGAGGACGGCGCGCTGCCGGGGTGGCAGGGCGGCGAGGTGCGCCCACATGACGTCGTCGTGGACGGTGTCGTCGGCGTGGTCACCCTGGTGCGGTGCGTGCGCGGCGAGGACGTCGTCGGCGGCGGGGTGGATGGTGCGGACGTGCCAGCGGCGACGCCACGACAGGTGCTCGTTCGTCACCATGCGGCGCAGGTACAGGTCGGGGCGCTCCATGAGCGCGATCCGGTGCCAGCGCACGTGCGCGCGCAACAGCACCTCCTGCACCAGGTCGGCTGCGGTGTGCCCGTCGCCGGTGAGCGCGGTCGCGTAGCGCACCAGGCCCGGCAGGTGCGTCCGCACGACCTCGTCGAGGACGTTCGCACCGGCAGGCGCGTCGCGGCGGCCGGCGTCGGCGTGTGCGGACGAGCGACGGGTCAGGGTCGTCACGACGGGCACCGCGGCGCTGTCCGGGCCGCCGGTCGGGATCCACGTGGTCATCGGACGGCCACCGCCGCGAGGTCCTCGAGCGCGGCACGCGGGTCGCGTGCGGCGTCCGACCCGGGGCGCGGGAGCGGTGCGGGGTCGAGGCAGCGCAGCAGCAGCCGCTCCACCAGGGCCGCGCGCCGCACGATCGACCGCCCGTCGATCTCGCCGGGCAGGATGCGCACCTCCACGGTGTCCCGCACGGGGCGCGTCGCGACGAGCTGGACGAGGTTGACGTCGGCGTACTTCGTCAGCCCCGTCGCGCGGGCCGCCTCCGCCAGGCCGGACCACGCGTCGTCGCCCTGCGGCCAGGGCTCCGCGACGAGCGCGACGAGCGCGTCGGGCAGGGGCGCGAGGCGCCGGCACGCGGGGTTGGTGCCCAGGGCCGCCCACAGCGGCTCGCGCCAGTGGGTGAAGAGCCGCACGAGGTTCGCGAACGCCGTGGGCCGACGGTAGGGGGCGGCGTCGACGTGCAGGTGCACGGCGGCCTCCTGCGGGACCGTGAAGCCCAGCTCGCGCGCCGGGGCCAGCAGGCGTTCGAGGACGCGGGCGTGGTCCTGCGTCAGCGGCGGCGTGACGACCTCGCAGGGCCGCTCGCGTCCGGGGGGCAGCGGGAGCGCGACCGCGATCGTCGCGCCCGTCGGGTCGTTGACGCGCGCCGCGGCGGGGAAGACGTCGGCCCGGACGCCGAAGAGGTCGGCGACCGGGTCGAGCACGGTCGGCAGCGGTGCGGTCGCGTCGACGAGCCGTTCGACGAGGCGCAGCAGCCGTGCGTCGTCCGACAGCAGCCGGTACCAGCCCCGGTGCCCGGGCCGCGGCTGCGACCCGGGCACCGGGACGAGGTCCGCCTCGATCGTGATGTCGTCGACGAGGTGCGCCATCGGCGCCCCCTGCGCGTCCAGGACGTCGAAGGCGGGCGACAGGTGCCGGAAGACGCTGACGCCCGGCACCGGCGACGGCTGGCTGTCCGCGTGGAAGGACCGCCGCACGCTGCCGCCGGCGCGGGCCGCGAGCACGTCCGCCAGGGCCTGCCTGTCGGACCCGGCCGGTGCCAGGAGCTCGATCTCGAATCCGGTGCGCAGCGTCAGCTCGTCCACGGGAGTCCTCGTCGTCGGTGGGGTCGTCAGGGGGCTGCCGTCAGGACGCGGGCGTGCCGCTCGGGGGGACGGGCAGCGCCTGGCCGTCGAGCAGGGCCTGGCCGGCCCGCAGCTTGGTCTCGAGCCACTCGGTGCCCCAGAGCTCGTTCAGCGCCTCGACGTCCTCCCAGAGGTAGCCGGCGTCCCAGAAGGCGCTGAGCTGCGCGCCCGGCGCGGTCGAGTTCGGTGCCACGGGGAGCTCCTGGCCCTCGAGGAGCATCTGGCCGGCCCGGATCTTGGTCTCGGTCCCGTCGGTCTGCCAGAGGTCGCTCAGCGCGTCGAGGTCGTCCGACGTGTAGCCGGCGCCCCACAGGGCCTCGCTCTGCTCGTCGGTGGGGACCTCGGACGCGCCCTCGGCGGGAGCTGCGCCCTCGGCCGCGGGCGGGGCCACGTCCGGCGTCGGCCCCGCGGGCTGCGTCGTGCCCGCCGGTGCGGAGCCGCTGTTCGCGGCCATCGCGGCCGTGGCGCCGGCGACCGACAGGCTCGCCGCGATGACACCGGCCACCATGAGGCGCTTGCGGCGGGGGCGGGACGTCGTGCTGGGGTTCATCGGTCCTCCAGGTCTCGGGGATGAGCGTGCCCCCTGACAACGCCCCTGGGTACCCGAGATGTGGAGTCCGGACGGCGACAGCGTGTGCAGGGTTCGTGACGCTGAGCACCACGAACCCTGCACACCCTCAGCCCCGGGGGTCGATCGGGAAGTTCTGGTCGAAGACGTGGTCCGGGTCGTACGTGCGCTTGAGGGCGCGCAGCCGGTCGAGCGTCAGCGGGGGGAACGCCTCGAGGAGCCGCTCGGGGCGAGGGTCGGTCTCGAACGACAGGTACAGGCCGTCCATGTGGGGGCGCGCGAGGCGGTCCCAGGCGTCGTCGAGCCCTGTGCGGCTCGACCGCCCCGCGAACGCGGAGGCCGAGAAGCTCTGGTGGCGGTGGGCGTACGCGGTCGCGTCCGGGGCGACGTCGGCGCCCGCCCCGCCCGTCGCGCGCAGCTGCACGAGCATCGCCTCGCCCGACCCGAGGAGCCGTCCCAGGTCGTCGGCCGCGTGGTCCGTCATGGTCGGCAGCAGGCCCGAGCGCGTGACGGGCGGCGCGCCGCCGTCGTGGTGCCGCGCGACGGGCCCGACGACGCCGGAGTACGGCGTGAGCGTCGCGCGCTGGTCGAGCACGGTGCCCGCGCCGAGCAGCTCCTCGAGCGCGGCGACCGCCGACGTCGTGTCGTCGTCCGCCCACACCGTCATGGCCTGCGCGAGCGGCGGACGGCCGCCGCCCCCGGCCTGCACGTGCAGGAAGCTGGTCAGCCGCCGGTCGGCGTCCTGGACGACGCCGCCCCAGCGAGCGAGGAGGCGGGCGGGGTCGGAGGCGTCGAACGTCATGGTCGCGAAGACGACGTCGGGCACCTCCGCGGCCTCGATCTCCACCCACGTGACGACGCCGAGGTTGCCTCCCGCGCCGCGCAGGCCCCAGAACAGCTCGGGCTCGCGCTGCGCGTCGACGACGTGCACCGACCCGTCGGCCGTGACCACCTCGTACGCGACGACGTGGTCGATCGTCAGGCCGTACGACCGGCCGAGCAGCCCGATGCCGCCCGTCGTGGCCAGCCCGCCGACGCCCACGCCGCCGTAGTCCCCGGACGAGATCGCCCAGCCGTGCGGGGCGAGGGTCGCGGCGACCTTGCCCCACGTGGCCCCGGCGCCGAGCCGCACGCGCCGCGTCGCCTCGTCGACGACGGTGACCTCGTCGAGCGCGCCGACGTCGAGCAGCACGCCGCCGTCGTTCGTCGAGCGACCCGAGATGCCGTGGCCGCCGGAGCGCACCGCGAGCGGGCCGCGCTGGGCGCGTGCGAAGCCGAGGGCGTCGACGACCTGGGGCGTCGTGCGGGGGAGCAGGACGACGCCGGGTGCGCCGCGGCGCATGTACGTCGAGCGCAGCGCCGCGTAGGCGCGGTCGCCGGGCTCGACGGCGGGCACGTCGGCCGGGACGGCGTCGTAGTCGATGCCGGGGACGCGCCGGGCGAGGGCCGCTGCCGGGCGCACGGCGGCGGTCGAGGTGCCGGACGTCGCGCGGGCCGCCGCCACGGCGTCGCGCACCGCGGGCGCGACCTGCTCGGCGAACGTCCGGATCGTTCCGGGGTCGTCGGTGGCCAGCACGAACGTGCCGATGCCGTCGTCGAGCGCGTAGCGCACGAGCGTGTCGACCCACTGCTCGGGCGGGCCGTCCAGCCCGTCGCCCGGGGTGGGGGCGAAGCGGCCGTTGACGTTGAGCAGCCGGCGGATCTCGCGGGGGTCGCGGCCGGCGGCGGTGGCGGCCTCGTCGATCGTCGTGTTGCCTCGCCCGAGGTCGCCGGGCTGCAGGTACCCCAGGGACGGCAACCAGCCGTCGGCCGTGCGGCCGACGAGCCGCAGCATGCGCGGCTTGTACGCGCCGACCCAGATGCCGATGTCGTGCGCCGGGGCGGGCCCGCGCTTGGCGCCGGCGAGGTGGTGGTGGTCGCCGCCGACGCGCAGCGGGCCGCGGCCGTCGGTGTCCCACAGGGCGCGGATGACGTCGATGGCCTCGCCGAGCGCGTCCACGGCCTCGCCGGGCGTCAGCCGCGGGACGCCCATGCCCTCGATGGCGTCCCAGAACGCGCCGGCGCCCAGGCCGAGCTCGACGCGACCGCCGGACAGCAGGTCCAGGCTCGCGGCCGCCCGCGCCAGGACGGCCGGTGGCCGCAGCGGGACGTTGAGCACGTTCCCGGCCAGGTGGACGCGCTCGGTGCGCGCGGCGACCCACGACAGCAGCGTCCAGGTGTCGAGGAACGACGGCTGGTACGGGTGGTCCTGGAACGTCACGAGGTCGAGGCCGGCCTGCTCGCTGAGCACCGCGAGGTCGACGGGCGTGCGCGGGTCGGCGTTCTGCGGGGTGAGGAACGTGCCGAACCGCAGCTCGTGCCCGTAGTCGGTCATGACGGCCTCCTTGGTCGTGTTCTGGCTAGATCATATGCACAGCAGACGATCTGGTGAACCGCGGGTATGCTGGCGTCGTGACCGAGACCACGACGCGCGCCGGGGACGACCTGGGCTGGCAGCTGGGGACCCTCCTGGCGCGTTGGCGCACGGCCGTGGGCGACGTGCTCGACGACATCCCCGCCGGTCCGCGCGGGTACCACCTGCTGCGCGTCGTCGCCGACACCCCGACGCCGCCCACCCAGGCGGCCCTCGCCGGGCACCTCGGCATCGACCGGACCGTCATGACGTACCTGCTCGACGACCTGTGCGCCGCCGAGCTCGTGGAGCGCTGCCCCGATCCGGCGGACCGGCGCGTCCGGCGCATCACCGCGACCGCGCTCGGCCGCACCGCGCTCGCGGACGTCGAGGACCGCATCGCCGCCGCCGAGGCCACGGTGCTCGGTGCTCTGACAGCCGACGAGCAGGACGCCCTGCGCGCGCTGCTCGCCCGGGCCACGGGTCCGGCCGCGTCCGGTGAGGACCGCTGCGCCGTCGTCACCGCCTGACGCCTGCCGCGCCTCGCGCCGTATCCAGGGACCGCCGGTCCCCGGATCGACGTGACCTTCTGTGCGGCCGGCGGCGCCCCGAGGGTGGAGTCGCGGGCTGCCGCACGGGCGCCCCGCGGACCTCGGAGGACACCATGACCGGCCTCACCACCCCCCGCCGCGCGCTCGTCACCGGCGGCAACCGCGGCCTCGGTCGCGCGAGCGCGCGGGGGAGGCGCTTGCGCAGAACCCCGCGGCCGCCGCGCTGCTCGGGGACGAGTCCGCGCTGACCGGGCTGGACCGCGTCGTCGTGCACCGCTGGTTCGTGCACCCGTCCTCGCGCGACGTCTACCCCGCGCAGGACCACGACGTGCGCGGCCGGGTGTTCGTCTCCGACCTGCGCGCCGCGCTCGCCCGGCAGGGGCCCGGCTCGCGGGCGGAGCAGGTCGTGCAGTCGCTGCTCGCGCGCAGCGAGGAGTTCGCCCGGGTGTGGGCCGGGCTCGAGGTGGGCCTGCGCCACGAGACGCGGAAGCGACTCGTCCACCCCGAGGTCGGGGAGATGAGCCTCGAGTGCCAGCGGCTCGTGGACGTCGAGCGGTCCCAGGTGCTGCTCGTCTTCACCGCCGCACCGGGCACCCCGGACGACGACGGCCGCGCCTGCTGGCCTCCCTGGCTCCCCGTCCGGCGCTCCTCACCCCCTCCTGACCGCCCACCGGCCCGCGGCCGCAGCGCTCTCGGACGACCACTGGTCACCGGGACGCATCCCTCGGTGACCAGTGGTCACTTGGGGGCGGTCGGGTGCCTGGAGAGTGCTCCCACCTGACCAGTGGTCGCCGATGGGGGCGGGCGGTCCCGGCCTGGGTGACCAGTGGTCACGTGGGGGGTGTGGTGTGCCCGCAGAGTGCTCCCAGCTGCCCAGTGGCCGGGCGGACGGGAGGGCTCGAGTCAGCCCGTCGGTCGACCGGGGTTGTGCGTCCTGCTGGTTCTGTGGTTCATTAGTCGAGTAATGAACCACAGAACCAGCAGGGAGGGGTAGCCGTGTTCGACGGACGTGACCCCGTGTACCTGCAGATCGCGGACCAGATCAGGCAGGACGTGCTCTCGGGTGCGCTGGCAGCCGAGGAGCAGGTCATGTCGACCACGCAGTACGCCACGACGTTCCGCATCAACCCCGCGACGGCCGCCAAGGCGTTCGCGCAGCTCGTCGACGAGGGCGTCCTCTACAAGCGCCGCGGCGTCGGCATGTTCGTCGCCCCCGGGGCTCGCGAGCGGCTGCTCGCCGAGGCCCGCGAGTCCTTCTTCGCCGACACGGTCGACCCCGTCGCCGACGCCGCCCGCGTCCTGGGCATCGACGTCGAGGAGATCGTCGCCCGCCTCCGCGCCCGTGCCGCCCGCCCCGCACCCGAGGGAGAGTCCCGATGACCGCGACCACCGGCTGGGGCGTCGAGCTCCAGGGAGTGACGCAGCGCTACGGCGACGTCACCGCGCTCGACGACGTCGCCCTGACGATCCGTCCCGGCACCATCACCGGGCTGCTGGGCCGCAACGGCTCGGGCAAGTCGACGATGGGCTCGCTGCTCGCCGCGTTCCGCCGTCCGACGGCCGGGCGCGTGCTCGTCGACGGCGAGGACCCGTGGGAGAACGAGCGGGTCGTGCCGGGGGTCTGCTTCGTCCGGGAGTCCGGCGACGTGCTCGACGACTACACCCTCAAGGACAACGTCGCCTACCTCTCGGGTGCCCGCCCGCACTTCTCGCACGAGCTGGCCGGCGAGCTGCTCGAGCTGTTCGAGCTCGACCTGAAGCGCAAGCCGTCGAAGCTGTCGCGCGGCAAGAGGTCGGCGTTCGGGATCGTCGTCGGGCTGGCCTCGCGCGCACCGCTGACGATCCTCGACGAGGTCCACCTGGGTCTCGACGCGCCGAGCCGGTACGCGTTCTACGACGCGCTGCTCGCCGACTACGCCGAGCACCCGCGCACCGTCGTGCTGTCGAGCCACCTGATCGACGAGGTCGAGCGGCTGCTCGAGGACGTCGTCGTGCTCGACCGCGGCCGCGTCCTCATCGCCCAGGACGCCGAGTCCCTGCGCGCCGAGGGCGTCTCGGTCACCGGCCCCACGGCCGCCGTCGCGGACTTCGTCGCGGGGCGCGACGTGCTCGCCACGCAGCGCCTCGGCGGCACCACCCAGACCACCGTGCGCGGCGCACTCCTGGAGGGGGACGTGCGCCGCGCACGGGCGGCCGGGCTCGAGCTCGGCCCGGTCCCGCTGCAGGACCTGTTCGTCCACCTCACCGACCCTGCCCGCACCGGCGGAGCGGCGACGCACGCGCAAGGGGTGGACCGATGACCACGACCGTCGCCAGGCACCCGTCACCCACGGTGCACACGGCGCGCCGCCTGGGCGCGGCGCTGCTGACCATGGGGGGGATCTTCTGGGCCCTCGCGGTCGTGGCGGTCGTCCTCGCCACCCTCGTCGTCTGGCGCGTCAACGGCAGCGTCGACGTGTCGATCGCGGTGTACGCCCGGCAGGGTGCGACCTGGTTCCCGTTCTCGCTCGGCATCATGCTCGTCGCCGCCTACCTGCGCGTGCACGTCGCGTCGGGCATGACCCGCCGGTCGTTCGTCCGGGCCGCGCTGCTCGTCGAGGTGGCCGCCGGCGTCGGGTACGCCGCCGTCTTCACCGCGGTCGTCCTGCTGGAGCGCACGGTCCACGACGCCCTGGGCTGGGGGTCGACGGTCACCGAGATCCAGCTCGCCGACGAGTCCGCGTCCGCCGGGGCGATGCTGCTCGAGCTGTCCGTGACGTTCGTCGTCGCCAACCTGTCCGGGCTGCTCGTCGGGGCCGTCTACCAGCGGTTCGGTGCCTGGGCGGGCACGCTCACGCTCCCGCTGACGGTGGGTCCGCTCGTGCTGCTGCTCTACATCCCCGGTGCCCGGTTCGTCGACCTGCCGGGCATCTGGACCACGACCGAGGCGGGCCACCTGGGCCTGGCGGTCGGCGTGGGCGTGGCGCTCGGGGCGGCCATGGCGACGGTCTTCGCGGCCGTCGTGCTGCGGCAGCAGCTCACTCCGACGCCCTGACGCCCCGACCACGCGACCACGAGAGAGGAGGAGGCGATGAGCGCCACCGCCACCGCCGCCCCAGCCGACCGCACCGGCCCGCTGCGGCACACCGTCACCCGGCTCGCCGCCGCCAACCTCACGCTGCTCGTCTGGTTCTGGGCGTGCTCGGTGCCCGTCGTCGTGGTCGCGAGCGTCCTGGTCGACCGGGTGCTGGGTGTCGACGACGCGGCCGTCGTGCTCTACGCGCGGCACGCCGCCATCTGGTTCCCCTTCTCCCAGGCCATCGCCCTCGTCGCCCTCTACCTGCGGGTGCACGTCGCCGCCGGTATGACGCGCAGGACGTTCGCCCGCGCGACGGTGCTCGTCGGGGTCGGCACCGGCGCGGCCTACGGCGTCGTGCTCACCGTGCTCGCGGTCGTCGAGCGCGGCGTCCGCACCGCCCTCGGCCGGGGCTGGCGGGTGACCGACGGCTTCCTCGCCGACGAGTCCTCGCCCCTCGGCCTGCTGCTCGCCGAGCTCGTCGTGTGCTGCGTCGTCGGGAACGTCGCCGGCCTGCTCGTCGGTGCCGTCTACCAGCGGTGGGGCGCGTTGCGCGGCACGCTCGCGCTGCCGTTCACGGCGGGGCCCGTGTTCCTCGTCTTCGCCCTGCTGGGCGCGGCCGGCGGCTGGGGGCCCCTGCCCGCCGTCGCCCCCGGCCCGCCGTGGCCCGCGCTCGGCTGGTCCGTTCTCGTCGTCGCCCTCACCGCCGCGGCCTACGCCGCCGTCGTCCGTCGCACGGAGCTGCGGCCACCGAACCCCTGACCCGCGCACCGCGTCACCCGCGTCACCCGTCCCCACGGACCCGGCACCCGCCGGGGCCGCGGCACCCCGTACCCACGCGTCGCTCCCCGGCGCACCCACCGCCCACCCGGAGGTCAGCATGAGCACCACCCCGGTCGTCCGCGCGGAGCACCTGCGCAAGTCCTACGGCAGCACCCTGGCCGTGCAGGACGTGTCCCTCACCGTCGAACGCGGCGAGATCTACGGCGTCCTCGGACGCAACGGCGCCGGCAAGACGACGACGGTCGAGATGATCGCCGGGCTGCGCCGCCCCGACGGCGGCACGGTCGAGGTCCTCGGGCTCGACCCGACGACGCAGGCCGCGGCGCTGCACGAGAGGGTCGGCCTGCAGCTGCAGGAGTCCGCGATGCCGGACCGGCTGCGGGTGCGCGAGGCGCTCGACCTGTACGCGTCGTTCTACCCGGACCCCGCCGACCCGGTGGACCTGCTGGACCTGCTGGGGCTGACGGCCAAGAAGGACACCGCGTTCAAGGACCTGTCCGGCGGCCAGAAGCAGCGGCTGTCCGTCGCCCTGGCGCTCGTCGGCCGTCCGGAGCTCGCGATCCTCGACGAGCTCACGACCGGTCTGGACCCGCACGCGCGCCGCGAGACGTGGGCCGTGGTGGAGGCGATCCGCGACGCGGGCGTCACGATCATCCTGGTCACGCACCTCATGGAGGAGGCCGAGCGGCTCTGCGACCGGATCGCGCTCATCGCCTCCGGGCGGGTCGCGGCCGTCGGCACGCCCACGGAGATCGTCACCCTGGCGCAGGGCGAGCAGGTGCTGCGGGTCCGCCCGCAGACGCCCGTCGCCGACGCGGTGCTCCTCGCGGCCGTCGCCGGCGTCCCTGACGTCCGCGACGCGGCCGTCGAGGACCGGGCGCTCGTCGTGCACGGCGGCGGCACGGTCGTGCAGGACGTCATGGTCGCCCTCGCCCGGCACGACGTCCGGGCGCAGGACGTCCGTCTGGAGCGCGCGTCCCTCGAGGACGCGTTCGTCTCCCTCACCGGCAGCGACACCGCCGGCCGCGACACCGCACCGCCGACGACGCCGGCGGCCACCCCGACGACCGCTCCTGCGGAGGTGTGACGTGACCCCCACGACCCCGACCCCCGGCCCGACGACCGGCACCACGACCGGCACCGCGAGCCACGTGCTCCCGCGCGACGCCGCCACCCGTCGCCGCGCCCTCGCCCCCGCCCCGGACGGCGTGGCCCGCCGCACGCCCGGCGGCGCCTTGGCTCGCATGATCGTCGTCGAGGCGCGGCTCATGGTGCGCGACCCCTCGGTGCTGTTCTTCGCGCTGCTCTTCCCGGCGCTGCTGCTGACGGTGCTGGGCCTGGTGATGCCGTGGGCCGACGAGCCCTACGACGAGAGCGACCCGCTGCTCGCCGCGGTCACCGCCATCACCGGGTACACCCCGATCGTCCTGAGCCTGGCCGTCGCGACGGTCGCGGTGTCGACGTTCCCCGCGATCATGGCGACCTACCGGCAGCGGGGTGTGCTGCGGCGGCTGTCGACCACCCCGGTCGGACCGGCGCGCCTGCTGGTCGCCCAGGTGGTCGTGAACCTGGTGGCGCTGGTCGTCGCGGCGGCGCTGGCCGTCACGTCGGCGGTCGTGCTGCTGGACGTCTCGTTGCCGGCGGAGCCGCTGACGGTCGTGCTGGCGTTCCTGCTGGCGGTGCTGTCGGCGTTCGCGGTCGGCTCGTTCGTCGCGGCCCTCGCGCCGACGGCGGGGGCGGCCAACGGCTGGGGGATGATGCTCTACTTCGTGTCGCTGTTCTTCGCCGGGGTCTGGCTGCCGCTGCCGCTGATGCCCGACGTCGTGCAGACCATCGCGCAGTACACGCCGCTCGGCGCCGCGACGCAGGCGATGACGGCCGGGTGGGTCGGCCAGCCGTTCCCGGTGGTCGAGATGGTCGTCATGGCCGCCTGGGGTGTCATCGGCATCCCCGTGGCGGTGCGCATCTTCCGCTGGAGCTGACCCGTCCGGCGGCCCCGTCCGGCCCCCACCCCGCCCGCGTCGCCGATCCGGTGACGCGGGCGGGGCGCTCCTCGTGGCGGGCGGTCTGGTCGCGCTCCCACGAGGTGCGCCGCCTAAGCGATTCGCGGCCTGGACGGCCCCCGCGCGCGTGAACAGAGTGAGCGACGTCCAGACCGCACACCGCGGGCGCGATGCCGCGTCCGGCGCCGGCGGTCCGTTCCTTCGTGCAGGACTGGCGGTGCCACCGAGGGCGCCGCCAGGTTCCACGCCGGCACCGAGGCCGTGCGTGGTCGACGCCTAGAAAGGTACGGAAGATGTCCTCTAGCACCCGACGGCGTGCCGTCAGAGCGGCCTGGGCCGTCCTGACGGCCACGACGCTCGTGGCCGCGGGCGGCCTGCAGGCCGCCCATGCCCTGTCCGGGCCGACGACCCAGGCCGCCCCTGCGGCGGTCGTCGTCGACTCCGAGTACGCGGACCGGTTCCTCGAGCAGTACGCCAAGATCAAGGACCCCGCCAACGGGTACTTCAGCCCGCAGGGCATCCCGTACCACGCGGTCGAGACCCTCATGGTCGAGGCGCCGGACTACGGCCACATGACGACGTCCGAGGCGTACAGCTACTGGCTGTGGCTCGAGGCGCTGTACGGCCAGGCCACGGGCGACTGGGACCCGCTCAACGAGGCGTGGACCAGCATGGAGACGTACATGATCCCGCAGGCCGCGGATCAGCCGACGAACTCCTTCTACAAGCCCGACGCCCCCGCCAGCTACGCGTCGGAGTACAACCACCCGAGCAACTACCCGTCGCAGATCGGCAGCAGCGGCTCGGTCGGCAAGGACCCGATCGCCGCCGAGCTCCGTGCGACCTACGGCAACAACGACATCTACCAGATGCACTGGCTGGGCGACGTCGACAACATCTACGGCTTCGGTGCCGCGCCCGGCCCCGGCTGCCAGCTCGGCCCGGACCACGAGGGCATGTCGCTCGTCAACACCTTCCAGCGCGGCCCGCAGGAGTCCGTGTGGGAGACCGTCCCGCACCCCACCTGCGACGACTTCACCTACGGCGGTCCGAACGGCTACCTGGACCTGTTCACCGGTGACGCGTCGTACGCCAAGCAGTGGAAGTACACGTCGGCGTCCGACGCCGACGCGCGCGCCGTCGAGGCCGTCTACTGGGCCAACAAGTGGGCGACCGAGCAGGGCAAGGCCGCGGACGTCGCGTCGGTCGTCACCAAGGCCGCCAAGCTGGGCGACTACCTGCGCTACACGCTGTTCGACAAGTACTTCAAGACGATCGGCTGCACGTCGCCGAGCTGCGCCGCCGGTTCCGGCAAGGAGAGCGCGCACTACCTGCTGTCCTGGTACATGGCCTGGGGCGGCGCCACCGACTCCAACGCCGGCTGGGCGTGGCGCATCGGCTCGTCGCACGCGCACTTCGGGTACCAGAACCCGTTCGCGGCGTGGGCCCTGTCCAACGACCCGAAGCTGACGCCGAAGTCGGCGACGGCCAAGGCGGACTGGACCAAGGCCGCCGAGCGTCAGGTCGAGCTGTACCAGTGGCTGCAGTCGTCCAACGGCCCGATCGCCGGTGGCGCCACCAACAGCTGGGACGGTGCGTACGCGCAGCCGCCGGCCGGCACCCCGACGTTCTACGGCATGGCCTACACCGAGGCGCCCGTCTACAACGACCCGCCGTCGAACCAGTGGTTCGGCATGCAGGCGTGGGGCGTCCAGCGGCTCGCCGAGCTCTACTACGAGACGGGCAACGCCAAGGCGAAGACCGTCCTCGACAAGTGGGCCGCGTGGGTCGTCGACCACATCGAGACCGACGGCGCCGACTGGTCCGTCCCGTCCGAGCTGACGTGGTCGGGCAAGCCCGACACCTGGAACCCGACCAACCCGGGCTCCAACTCCGGTCTGACCGTCACGCTCAAGAGCTCCGGCCAGGACGTCGGCGTCGCCGGCGACACCGCCCGTGCGCTGCTGTTCTACGCGGCCAAGTCCGGCAACACCGAGGCCCGTGACACGGCCAAGGACCTGCTCGACGCGATCTGGGAGAGCAACCAGGACGCGCTGGGTGTCGCGTCGGTCGAGACCCGTGGCGACTACAAGCGGTTCGACGACGAGTACACCGCCGGCGGCAACGGCGTGTACATCCCCGCCGGCTGGTCGGGCACCATGCCCAACGGCGACGTGGTCGAGCCCGGGGTGTCGTTCCTCGACATCCGCTCGTTCTACAAGGACGACCCGCAGTGGGCGAAGGTCCAGGCGGCGCTGAACGGCGGGGCCGACCCGCAGTTCACGTACCACCGCTTCTGGGCGCAGACGGCCATCGCCGGTGCGCTGTCGGACTACGCGCGCCTCTTCGAGGCCGGCCCGACCCCGACCCCGTCGGTCTCGCCGACCCCGTCGGTGTCCCCGACCCCGTCGGTGTCCCCGACCCCGTCGGTCTCGCCGACCCCGTCGGTCTCGCCCACGCCGAACCCCACGGGTGCCTGCGGGGTGAAGTACACCGCCAACAGCTGGAACAACGGCTTCACGGCCTCGGTCCGCGTGACCAACAACGGGACCAGCGCGCTCAGCGGCTGGAACCTGCGGTTCACGTTCGCCAACGGCCAGCAGGTCCAGCAGGGCTGGAGCGCGACCTGGTCGCAGTCCGGCACGGCGGTCACCGCGACCAACGCCGCGTGGAACGGCTCGCTCGCACCGGGCGCGTCCGTCGACATCGGCTTCAACGGGTCGCACTCCGGTACCAACAACGCACCGACGGCGTTCACCCTGAACGGCGCCGCCTGCACCGCCGGCTGATCGGCTGACGGCTCCCGTCGCGACCCCATGCGCGACGGGTGACGGGCCGGTCCCGGGCACGCGCCCGGGGCCGGCCCCTCGTCGTTGCTCCAGACCGGGGGATCTCGTCAAGGACGCTCTCGGCCCCGGCTCGCTGCGGCGCGGGCCTCCGTGCGGGCGCCGGCCTCAGGCCTGGTCGTCGTGCCCGCCCGTGGACTCGCGGGCCACGATGTGGAACGCGGCCTTGTGGAGCCGGGGCGGGCGGACGTCCCGGGGCCCGGCCTCGATGCGCTCGACGAGCATCGCGACGGCCGTCTCGGCGATCTCCTCCCGGCCCGGGTCCACGCTGGACAGCGAGGGGGTCGAGAAGCGGCCGTCGCCGATGTTGTCGAACCCGATGACGGCCACGTCGTGGGGCACCCGGCGCCCGGCCCGGGCGAGCGCCCGCAGGGCACCGATGGCGAGGCTGTCGTTGAGCGCGAAGAGGGCGTCAAACTCGACGCCGGACGCGAGCAGCTCACGGGTCGCGTCCACGCCGTTCTGCGGGAGCCAGGGCGCGACGGCGCGCTCGAGCCGCGGGTCCTCCGGCAGGCCGGCCACGGCGAGCGCCTCGCGGTAGCCCCGCACGCGCAGGTCCGACGGGCGCATCTGCCCGCTGCGCCGGTCGGGGTGGGCGCCGAGGACGGCGATGCGCCGCCGGCCGAGGCCGATGAGGTGCTCGACGGCTGCGCGGGCGCCCTCGACGTTGTGCATGGTCACGTGGTCGTCGGGCCCGCCGAAGATGCGCTCGCCGAGCAGGACGAGCGGGTAGGTGACGTCGTCGAGGAGGTGGCGGTCCTCGGTGCCGAGGTGCTCGGGACTGAAGAGCATGCCGTCGGTCTGCCGCAGGCCGTTCGTGAGCACGGCGGTCTCGTGGTCACGGTCCGCGCCGGCCTGGCCGATGATCACGCCCAGGCTGCGCCGCTCCGCGGCGGCGATCACGGCGTCCGCGAGCTCGGCGAAGTACGGCTGCCGCAGCTGCGGCACGGCGAGCCCGATGACGCCGGTCCTGCCGGAGCGCAGGCCCCGGGCCGACAGGTTCGGCCGGTAGCCCAGCTCGGCGATGACCCGCTGCACGCGCGCCCGCGTCTCGGGGCGCACGTGGGGGTGGTCGTTGACGACGTTCGAGACCGTCTTGTTGGAGACGCCGGCGCGCCGGGCGACGTCCTGCATCGTCACCTTCACGACGGTTGCCGCGCGTTCTCGGGTGCCTGTGCACCCGCCGCGCGTGCGTCCGCCCCTGCGCCCGGCCCAGGCCGTCCCGTCGTTCCCATGCCGAGAGGTTGACAGACGTACGCCGCGCGCGCAATAGTGACGTGGCGGTTACGACGTCGTAAAGCGCCAGGTCAGAGGTGTATATCGTCATAGGGGACGAGCATCGTGCCACGTGTGGCGAAACGTCCGATCCAGGGTGCCCTGCTCGACAGAGGTGTCGAGCGGCGAGGCCTCCCCTGGAAGGCAGGAGGAGCAGAAGTGGCACAGCTGCAGGAACGACCGGCGTCACCGGGCACGCCGCTCGGGCACCGGCTCAAGGGGCTGCTGTACTCGCAGCGCCTGGCCCCGTACTTCTTCATCGCCCCGTTCGTCATCACGCTGCTGGCGTTCTGGGCGGTGCCGCTCGTGCGGACGTTCGTCATGAGCACGCAGAGCGTGATGTTCGGCGAGGCCGCGTTCGTCGGCACCGACAACTTCGAGCGGCTGTGGCACGACCGGATCTTCTGGCAGGCCATGTACAACAGCGCCCGCTACATGGTGCTGACGCTCGTCATCCTCATCCCCGTCCCGCTGCTGCTCGCGGTCGTGATCAACGCCCGGCTCGGGTCGGACCGCCTGAAGAACCTCTTCAAGGCGTCGATGTTCATCCCCGCGCTGACGTCCG
This sequence comes from Cellulomonas wangsupingiae, assembly GCF_024508275.1. Classification (NCBI taxonomy): domain Bacteria; kingdom Bacillati; phylum Actinomycetota; class Actinomycetes; order Micrococcales; family Cellulomonadaceae; genus Cellulomonas; species Cellulomonas wangsupingiae. Next base: position 3,594,240 of record NZ_CP101989.1, on the reverse strand, counting down.
TCGTCGTCGCCGGCATCATCTTCCGGCTCATGTTCGCCGAGACGAGCACGGGCCTGGTCAACCAGGTCATCGCGTGGTTCGGCGCGGACCCCGTGCGGTGGCTGCGCACCGACCTCGGCGGCCTCGTCGCGCTGCTGGCACTGGCCACCTGGCGGTACACCGGCGTCAACATCCTGTACTTCCTGTCCGGCCTGCAGTCGATCCCCGACGAGCTCTACGAGGCGGCGTCGATCGACGGCGCCGGCAAGCTCCGGCAGTTCTTCTCCATCACCCTGCCGAACATCAAGCCGACGATGGTCTACGTCACGACCATCAGCATCTACGGCGGCCTGGCGATGTTCCTCGAGAGCTTCATGCTCTACGCCGGCAACAGCTCCCCGAACAACCAGGGCCTGACGGTCGTCGGCTACCTGTACCGCCGCGGCATCGAGGAGAACGACCTCGGCTACGCGTCCGCCGTGGGGGTGGTCCTGCTCGTCGTGATCATGGCGATCAACCTCACCTACCTCACCCTCACCGGCACGTTCAAGAAGGAGTCCCGATGAGCGCGCCCACCGCCACGACCACGCCCGCCCCCTCGGCGGAGCACGGGACGGGCGTCCCCGGGGGCCGTCGCAAGTACCCGCTGCCCCGGGCGATGTTCGTGACGATCCAGAGCATCTTCCTCGTCGTCATCGGGCTCATCGTCCTGGTGCCGCTCGTCGTGATCTTCGTGGGCACGTTCCAGGACGGCGGCGAGATCATGCGCAGCGGGCTGCGGCTCGACGTCGACATCTCGTCGTTCCGGTTCGACAACTACGTCATGATCTTCACCGACTCGGGCCTGTACTTCCGGTGGTTCGCCAACTCGGTGGGCCTCACGCTCGTCCAGGTGGCCGGCACGCTCCTGGTCAGCTCGTTCGTCGCCTACGGCTTCGCGATGTACGACTTCAAGGGGAAGACCGCCGCGTTCATCTCGGTGCTGCTCCTCATGACCGTGCCGTTCGAGATCATGATGCTGCCGCTGTACGTCATGGTGAACGACCTCGGGCTCGCGGACTCGTACAGCGTCATCGTCATCCCGTTCCTCGCGGCGTCCGTGACGATCTTCTTCTTCCGGCAGTACTTCATGGGGATCCCCAAGGAGCTGCTCGAGGCCGGCCGCGTCGACGGCGTCACCGAGTTCGGCATCTTCTTCCGGGTCGTCCTGCCCATCTCGCGGCCCGCGCTGGCCGCCATGGCGATCCTCAACGGCATGGTCACGTGGAACAACTTCCTGTGGCCCCTGCTGGTGCTGCGCTCGGCGGAGAAGTTCACGCTGCCGATCGGCCTGAACACCCTGCTGACGCCGTACGGGAACAACTACGACCTGCTGATCATCGGGTCCTTCTTCTCCCTCCTTCCCGTCCTCGTGCTCTTCCTCTGCTTCCAGCGATTCTTCGTCGCCGGGATGACGGCGGGGGCGCTCAAGGGCTGATCGCCCACCCGCACCACCCGCACCACACAACGAAACGGAGTCACCACCATGGCAGGACCACGCAGGTACTCGGCGCTCGTCGCGGCCGGCCTGGCCGGGGCGCTCATGCTCTCGGCGTGCAGCGGCAGCTCGGACGAGCCCGCCGCGGCCCCCGCCGACGGCGAGGCCACCAAGCTCGACATGTGGGTGTTCGCCGAGCTGCACGCGGACTACTACGAGCAGATGGCCGACGAGTGGAACGAGAAGAACCCCGACCGGCCCGTCGACCTCGACGTGACCGTCTACCCGTACCAGGACATGCACAACAAGCTGCAGCTCGCGGTCAACGCGGACTCCGGCCTGCCGGACGTCGTCGACATCGAGGTCAACAAGTTCGCCAACTTCGTGTCGGAGGACGGCCGCACCCCGCTCATGGACCTGTCCGAGGCCGCCAAGCCCTACCAGGACGACATCGTCCAGGCGCGGCTGGACCTCTACACCCGCGCCGAGAAGATGCTCGGCTTCCCGATGCACGTCGGGGCGTTCGTGACGTTCTACAACGCGGCGCTCCTCGAGGAGGCCGGGATCGACTACACGACCATCGAGACGTGGGACGACTTCTCGGAGGCCGGGGCGAAGTACAACGCGGCGACCGGCAAGGCGTTCGGCATCGCCAGCACGACCGTCAACTTCGTCGAGCCGCTCATCGTCGCGCAGCTCGGGGGCAACTTCTTCGACGAGAACGGTGACGTCGACGTCGCCAACCCCGACGTCGTCAAGGCGTTCGAGATGCAGAAGGCCATGCTCGACGCGGGCGCGATCTCCACGATCCCCGGCGGCAGCCCCGACGACGAGCAGGCGTTCGGCGTCATCAACAGCGGCGACTACGCCGCCGTGGTGTACCCCGCCTGGTACACGTCGCGCTTCGTCGACTACATGCCCGACCTCGCCGGCGACATCGCGATCGCCCCGGCGCCCGTCGTCGAGGGCAGCGACGTCGCCACGATCGGTGGCGGCGGCACCGGCACGGCCGTCATCGAGTCCTCGCCCAAGAAGGACTTCGCGGCGGAGTGGCTCGCGTTCGCCAAGCTCTCGCCCGAGGCGAACGTCGCCGTGTGGGAGGTCCTCGGCTTCGACCCCGTCAACATGTCGGTGTGGGAGGACGAGGCCGTCACGAAGGACCCGGAGAACAAGTTCAACAAGTACTTCCGGACGAACCTGTTCGACGTGCTCAACGAGGTCAAGGACGGCATCGGCCACTTCGACGGCTTCGCGAACCCGAACCTGCCGACGCTGAACAACCTCTTCACCACCACCACCCTGACCGAGGTCTACGAGAACGGCGTCGCGCCGTCGCAGGCTCTCGAGCAGGCGCAGAAGGACCTGCAGAACCAGATCGGCCAGTAGTCGCGGTGAGCCCGGGCGCCGGCAACCCCGGCGCCCGGGCCCGTGGCCACCACCCCGCGCCCGTGACCCGTCGCGGCGCCCCAGCACAGGAGTAGCAATGCAGAGCGGCAAGCTGTCGATCGACCCCGCCTTCGTCGTGGCCCCCGTCAACCGCCGGGTGTTCGGGTCGTTCGTCGAGCACATGGGTCGGTGCGTCTACGGCGGGCTGTACGAGCCCGGGCACCCGACCGCGGACGAGGACGGTCTGCGCGGCGACGTGATGGAGCTGGTGCGGGAGATGGGCGTCACGGCCGTGCGCTACCCGGGCGGCAACTTCGTCTCCGGGTACCGCTGGGAGGACGGCGTCGGACCCGTCGAGGACCGCCCGACGCGCCTCGACCCGGCGTGGAAGACCATCGAGACCAACGCGTTCGGCCTCAACGAGTTCATGCGCTGGGCGCGTAAGGCCGACATCGAGCCGGTCATGGCCGTGAACCTCGGCACGCGCGGCATCGCCGAGGCCGTCGAGCTGCTGGAGTACGCGAACCACCCGAAGGGCACGGCGCTGTCCGACCTGCGCGTCGAGCACGGCGCGCCCGAGCCCCACGCCATCCGCACGTGGTGCCTCGGCAACGAGATGGACGGGCCCTGGCAGCTCGGGCACAAGACGGCCGAGGAGTACGGCCGCCTGGCGGCCGAGACCGCGCGCGCGATGCGCCAGGTCGAGCCCGACCTCGAGCTCGTCGCCTGCGGGTCGTCCGGCCGCGCGATGGCGACCTTCGGCGCCTGGGAGGACACGGTCCTCGAGCACACGTACGAGCTCGTCGACCACGTGTCCGCCCACGCCTACTACGAGCTCGACGGCGACGACCGGGCCAGCTTCCTCGCCTCGTCCGTCGACATGGACAAGTTCATCCGCGAGGTCGTCGCCACGGCGGACGCGGTCGGCGCACGCCTGAAGTCGTCGAAGAAGATCATGATCTCGTTCGACGAGTGGAACGTCTGGTACAACAAGGCGCTCACCGAGTCCGGCCTGCCGACGGACTGGACGCAGGCGCCGCGGCTCAGCGAGGACGCGTACACGGTGCTCGACGCCGTGGTCGTCGGGTCGCTGCTCATCACGCTGCTGCAGCACAGCGACCGCGTCGCGATCGCGTGCCAGGCGCAGCTCGTCAACACGATCGCCCCGATCCGCTCCGAGCCCGACGGCCCGGCGTGGCGCCAGTCGATCTTCCACCCGTTCGCGCTCACGGCACGTCACGCGCGGGGCCAGGTGCTCGACCTGCGGGTGGACGCACCGACCCTCACCACCGCCAAGCACGGCGAGGTGGCGGTCCTGGACGCGGTCGCCACCCACGACGCCGAGACGGGACAGCTCACCGTGTTCGTGGTCAACCGCGACCCCGCCGAGGCCGTCGCCTTCGCCACGGACCTGCGCGGGTTCGGCGCGGCGACCCTCACGGAGGCCGTCCTGCTCGCCGACGACGACCTGTTCGCGGCCAACACGATGGACGAGCCCGACCGCGTCGCGCCGCGGCCCCACACGTCGGCCGCGGTCGACGGCACGACGCTGCGCGCGGAGCTCCCGCCGGCGTCCTGGAGCATGTTCCGGCTGCAGCTGTCCTGAGCAGCCGCACGCGAACCGTCACCCGGCGACCGCCGCACCCGCCCCGGCAGGGGAGGGGAGGCGCGTCGTCGGGTGGCGGTTCGTGCACGTCCCCGCCGCCATGAGGCGGCGCCCCGGCGTCACCCGCCCGGGTACGGGGTAGGGCGTGCCCTACCCCGCGACGTGGGCGGGCACCGCAGCGCCGACCCGCGCGCGACGCCTACCGTCGTCGGCATGACCACAGCCATCGAGGCCACCACGGCGCCTCCGCTCCCGGACGAGGTCCCGCTCGCCGACGACGTGCGCGTCGTCGCACCGATGCTCGCCGGCGGTCGCGCGCTCGCGCTGGCACCCGTCTCGGGCGCCACCTGGGCCGGCGCCGGGCAGATCGTCCTGGCGGCGGCCGCGAGCCTCGCGGCGTCCGTCCTGCTCGTCACCGGGGTGGCGCTCGGCGTCGGGCTGGCGGTGCTCGTCGTCGGCGTGCCGCTCCTCGTCCTGACGCTGGTCCTGGCCCGCGGGTACGGCACGGGTGAGCGTGCGCGGCTGCGGGCCCAGCTCGGCGTCGTCGTGCCGCCGCCCGCGCCCGGGCCTGCGGCCCCGTACCACCCGCGGTCCTGGTGGCCGTGGCTGCGTGACGCCCGCTCGTGGGCGGCCGTCGCGCACGCGCTGGTCACGTGCGTCCTGGCCTGGGTGGCCGGGTCCGTCGCCCTGGGCCTCGCGTCGTTCGCGCTCGTCGTGCCCGCGGCGCCGTTCGCCGGGCGCGTCAACGCGTGGCACCTCGCGCTGCTCGTCCCCGGGGCCCTGGTGGCGCTGTGGCTGGCGGCGCTCGTCGTGCAGCTCACCAACCTCGCGCAGGTCCGGCTGACCCGCACGCTGCTGGGAGGTCGCTCGCGCGCCGAGGCCGAGCGCGCCGCGCGGGCCGCCGAGCAGCGGGCCGACGTCGCCGAGGGCCGCGCCGAGCACCTGCGCGAGACCCGCACGGCCGCCGTCGTGGCCGCCGACGAGGAGCGCCGCCGCATCGAGCGCGACCTCCACGACGGTGCGCAGCAGCGCCTCGTCGCGCTCGGGGTCGAGCTGGGTGTCGCACGCCGGGCCGCCGCGCAGGACCCCGCCGCGGCCGTCGCCGCGATCGACGCGGCGCACGGCGAGGTCAAGGAGGTGCTGGCCGAGCTCCGCGACCTCGTGCGGGGCGTGCACCCCGCCGTGCTGACCGACCGCGGCCTCGATGCCGCGCTCTCGGCGCTCGCGGCCCGCTGCCCGGTCCCCGTCGACGTCGACGCCCAGGGCGTCGGTGACGGCGTCGGGTCGCAGGCGCAGGCCGCCGCGTACTTCGTCGTCGCCGAGGCGCTGACCAACCTCGCCAAGCACGCCACCGCGACGCGGGCCACCGTGCGCGCGTCCGTGCACGGCGACCGGCTGCGGGTCGAGGTCGCCGACGACGGCGCCGGCGGCGCGCACGCGGCGCCCGGCGGCGGCCTGGACGGGCTGCGCCGCCGCGTCGAGGCCCTCGACGGCACGTTCGACCTCGTCAGCCCTGCCGGCCGGGGCACCGTGCTCACCGTGGAGGTGCCGTGCGTATCGTGATCGCCGAGGACTCCGTCCTCCTGCTCGACGGGCTGACCCGTCTGCTCACCGCCGAGGGGCACGCCGTCACCGGCTACCGCACCGCGGACGAGCTCGTCGCCGTCCTGGGCGACCCTGCCGCCGACCTGCCCGACGTGGTCGTCACCGACGTCCGCATGCCCCCGACGCACACCGACGAGGGTCTGCGCGCCGCCGTGCACCTGCGCGGCCTGCACCCCCGCCTGCCCGTGCTCGTGCTCTCGCAGTACGTCGAGCAGCGCTACGCCCGTGAGCTGTTCGCCGCCGACGCGCGCGGGCTGGGGTACGTCCTGAAGGACCGCGTGGCCGACGTCGACGACTTCCTCGCGGCGCTGGACCGCGTCGCCGGCGGCGGGACGGCGCTCGACCCCGAGGTCGTCGCCCAGGTCCTGGCCCGCTCCCGGCGCACGCTGTCCGACGTGCTGTCGCCGCGCGAGCGTGAGGTCATGGCGCTCATGGCCGAGGGCCGGTCCAATGCGGCGATCGCCGAGCGGCTCGTGGTCGGGCTGCCTGCCGTCGAGAAGCACGTGACCTCCATCCTCACCAAGCTCGACCTGCCGCCCGACGCCGACGACCACCGCCGCGTCCTGGCGGTGCTGCGCTGGCTCGAGGACGGCCCGACGAACGGAGCACGACCGTGACCGCCACCCAGCCCACCCACCTCCCTGCGCCGCCGCCGCCGGCACCCGCCGGCCCGCCCGCCGCGCCGCGCGCGGCCCGCGCGCGGCCCCTGGCCGTCGTGGGTGGCGTGCTCGCGGTGCTCCTGCTCGCCTACGGCGTCCTGCAGGTGCTGGCGTGGATGTTCACGCGGACCACGTCGGCCACCGCGACGCTCGCGGCGACGGACGTCGTCGAGCTCGTCGCCGACGGCGAGGTCCTCGTCACCGTCTCAGCCGTGGACGACGTGCGCGTGGAGCGCGTCGCGCGGTTCGCCTGGGGCGGGCCCCGCTACGAGGTCACGTCGCAGGGCGACCGGACGGTCGTGCGGCACGAGTGCGTCGAGTCGTGGGTGTCGAGCTGCTCCGCGGCGCTGGAGGTGACGGTCCCGGAGGGCACGCACGTCGTGGTCCGCGCAGTCGACGGCGACGTCCGGGTGGCCGGGCCCGCGGCGGACGTCGAGGTGCGCGCGGCCGACGGCGAGGTCGAGGTCTCGGGTGCCCGGGGCGACCTCGACGTCCGTGGCCGCGACGGCGACGTCACGGCGCAGGGCGTGCGCGGCGGCGTCGCGGTGGAGCTCTCCGACGGTGACGTGCGCGTCACCGAGGCCGGTGGCGACGTCACGGTCGGCGGCCGCGACGGGGCCGTCGTCCTGGCCGACGTGGGCGGCGACGCCGACGTGCGAACGTCCGACGGGCGCATCGAGGTGCGCGACGTGGGCGGTGCGCTGACGGTGCGGAAACGGGACGGGGACGTGGGGGTCGCGCAGGTGCGCGGCGACGTCACGGTGCAGGCCGTCGACGGCGACGTGACGGTGCACGGGACGGGTGACCCCGTCGCGCTGCAGATCACGTCGAACGGGCGGCAGCGTGTCGAAGGGGCGACGGACCCCGGCGCCGCCGTGCACGTGGACCTGCGCACGGTCGACGGCGACGTGTCGTACCTCGGCCCTGCGGCCTGACGGTCCGACGGTCCGACGGTCTGCCAGGATTCCCGGCGTGACCACGACACCGCCCCGCACCGCCGCCGGGCCCGGGCGCGCCGCCGCCCGGTACGCCCTCGTCGCGGTCCTGACCGCCGCCTGCTGGCTCGCCTGGCTGGGGTGGGACACGCAGTACCGGACGGACCCGGTCACCGGCGACGTCACCGGGCCCTACGAGGCGTGGCAGGTGGTGGGCTGCGTCGTCAGCCTCCTGGCCGTGACCGTGCTCGCGGTCCGGGCGCTCGGCGGCCTGCGCGCCGTGGCCACGGTCGCCGTGACGTTCACGGCGGCGTGGGTGGCCACCCAGGCGCCGCGGGACGAGTCCGGGCTCTGGCTGGTCGGGGCGCTGCTGGTGCTGCTGGGGACGGCCGCCGGCGCCGGTGTCGTCGCCCTGGTCGCGGGCGCTCGTCGAGCTGCAGTGGCCGGCCGGATGACCAACGGCCGGTGACCCGGGCATCTGCCCTGGTCACCGGCCGTCTGTCTGTGTCGGGGTGGCGGGATTCGAACCCACGACCTCTTCGTCCCGAACGAAGCGCGCTACCAAGCTGCGCCACACCCCGTGGAGCCTGGCAAGGATAGCCGACGAGGCACCCCTGGACGAAATTGGTCAGGGCGACGTCAGGGTCAGCAGCGTCGCCTCCGGGCGGCACGCGAACCGCACGGGCGCGTACGGCGACGTGCCGAGCCCCGCGGACACGTGCAGCCACGACGAGCCGGCACCGTCGGCCCGGTCCGGGCGGGCGCCGGGCCAGCCGTGCAGGCCCTTGGCGCGACGCAGGTCGAGGTCGCAGTTGGTCGTCAGGGCGCCCCAGAACGGCAGTGCGAGCTGCCCGCCGTGCGTGTGCCCGGCGATCGTGAGGTCGACGCCGTCGGTGTGCATCGCGTCCAGCACGCGCCGGTACGGGGCGTGCGTGACGCCCAGGTGCAGGTCGACGGCGGGGGAGCGGCCGTCGGACGCGCGGACGTCGTCGGGGCCACCGGCGGCCGGGAACTCGTCCCGGTCCAGGTGCGCGTCGTCCGTGCCGACGAACGACAGCAGCCGCCCGTCGACCTTGAGCACGTCGCGCCGGTTCGACAGGTCGACCCAGCCGGCCGACGTGAGCCGCGAGACGAGCTCGCGCCACGGCAGCGCCACCGGCGGGCGGGCCGGCGCGCGGCGGGCGTCGGGCAGCAGGTAGCGCGCCGGGTTCTTGAAGCCGGGTGCCAGGTAGTCGTTGGAGCCGAGGACGAACGCGCCGGGCACGGTCAGCAGCGGCTCGAGCGCGCGCAGCAGCGCGGGCATCGCGTCCAGGTGCGCCCAGTTGTCGCCGGTGTCGACGACGAGGTGCGGGTCCAGGGTCGCCAGGTCACGCACCCAGTCGACCTTGCGGCGCTGACCGGGCGTCAGGTGCAGGTCCGACACGTGCAGGATCCGCAGCGGGTCCTGGCCCGGCGGCAGCACCGGGACCGTGACCTCGCGCAGCGCGTACCAGCGCACCTCGACGACGGACGCCCAGGCGAGCGCGGCGACGCCCGCGAGCGCCGTGGCACCGGCCGCGCGCACCACCGGGTGCGAGCCGAGGGAGGGTGCGGTCATCGGTCAGCCGTCACGGCCGGCCGCCGGGGCCGGGGCGTCCCTCGCCGCCGCCCTGGCCGCCGCCCGGCCCGCCGCCGGGCCCGGGCTGCCCGCCGCCCGGGCCGGCGGGCGGCTGCCCGCTCGACAGCTTGATCGTGATGGTCCCGCCCCTCGTCGCGCTCGACGCCGACTGCTCCGCGACGGTCCCCGGCGGGTACGCCGACGGCACCTGCTCGCCGGAGACCGAGACGCGGAAACCGGCCCGCTCGAGCGACGCCCGGGCCTGCTGCTCGCTCTGGCCGAGCACCGACGGCACCCCGACGCGCTCGCCCTCGATCTCGCGGTTCGCGGGCGCCGCGAAGTCCGGGTTGTCCACGCCGGCCAGGATCTGGCTCATGTACCGGCTCCACGTGGGGGCGGCGATCGACGAGCCGTACGGGCCCCGGTAGTACGTCTTGCCGTTGATGGTCGCGCCGTTCATCGAGGTGAACTCACCGCTGTACCCGACCCAGACGGCGGTCGCCCGCAGCGGGGTGTACCCGAGGAACCAGTTGTACTCGTTGTCCGACGTCGTGCCGGTCTTGCCGGCCGAGGGGAACGGCGGCTTCTCGACGCTCTTGGCGGTACCGGACCACACGTTGCTCAGCGTGTAGTTGATCGCCGAGGCGTACTTCGGCTCGACGGCGCCCGCCTGGCAGTCGGCGGTCGGGACGGGCAGCTCGGCACCGCTCGCGTCGACGACGCTCGTGATGGCGATCGGCTTGCAGTAGGTGCCGTTCGACGCGAACGTCGCGTAGGCCGCGGCCATCCGCAGCGGCGAGGTCGACTGCGAGCCGAGGACGTTGCCCGGCAGCGGGTCGAACGGGACGTCACCGGCGGGGGTGTTGATCGCCGGGTCGTTCGTGGCCGGGTTCCCCGCCTTGGTCACGCCGAGCGCGGCCGCGCCGTTCATGATGTCGCACAGGTCGAGCTGCGCCGCCATGGCCATGTACGCGGAGTTGACCGAGTTCCTCGTCGCGTCGAGAACGGTCTGCGGGATCGCGCGGCCGCCCTCGGAGTTGCCGAACTTGTAGGGCGGGCCCGTCAGGCGCCCGATGCAGCCGGCCGAGAACTCGCTCATGTTGTACTGCAGGCGCGTGCCGTTGACCGTCTCCTGCAGCGCGTGGCCCTTCTTGAGCCACTCGAGCAGCGTGAACACCTTGAACGTCGAGCCCGGGCTGAAGCCGCCGGACCCGCCGTACTGGTAGCTGGTGTTGTAGTTGACGGACGTCTCGCCGGGCTGCTGCTCGGCCAGCGCCGAGTAGTTGCGGTTCTGCGCCATCGCGGTGATCTTGCCGGTGCCGGGCTCGACCGTGACGATCGAGCTGGCGATGCCCGACGGGTCGTCCACCGGGACGCCGTTCTTGACCTCGGCGTCGGCCACGGCCTGCTCGCCGGGGACCAGCGTCGTGGTGATGCGCAGGCCACCCTTGTAGAGCTGGTTCTTGCGCTCCTGCGCGGTCGCACCGAACGCCGGGTCGTTGGCGATGACCTTGGTGACGTAGTCGCAGAAGAAGCCGGAGCCCGGGACGACCTCGCCCGCCGACATGCAGCCCTGCCGCAGCGGGGAGACGTGCAGGGTCGCCTCGACCGGCGTCGCGAGACCGGCCGCGAGCTCCTCGGCCGTGATGTAGTGCTCCTGCTCCATGTCGCGCAGCACCTTGTCGCGGCGCTTCTGGGAGTCGGCGTACCTCTTGGCGTCCTGCTCGGGCGTCTCGTTCGCCGGGCCGACCGGGTCCCACGCGCTCGGCGACTGCGTGATCCCGGCGATCGTCGCCGCCTCGATGTAGTTGAGGTCCTTGGCGGACTTGCTGAAGAAGTACTGCGAGGCCGACTCGACGCCGTACACGGACGCACCGAACGCGGCGATGTTGAGGTACTTCTCGAGGATCTCGTCCTTCGACATCGTCTTCTCGAGCGTGATGGCGATCTTGGCCTCGCGGAGCTTGCGGGCGATGCCCTCGGGTCCCTTGTTGTTCTTCGCCGCGGCGCGCAGCCGTGCACGCTCGTTCTTGTCCTCGACCCGCTCCGCCGCGTCCAGGAAGACGTTCTTGACGTACTGCTGCGTCAGCGTGGACGCACCCTGGGTCTCGCCGCCCGCCGACGCGACGGCGGCGCGCAGCATGCTGGCGGGGTCCACGCCCGAGTGCTCGTAGAACCGGCGGTCCTCGACGGCGATGACGGCCTTCCGCATGATCGGCGCGATCTCGGACAGCGGGACGACGATGCGGTTCTGGTCGTAGAACGTCGCGAGCAGCGTGCCGTCGGCTGCCAGGATCTCCGACTTCTCCGGCAGGGGCTTCTGCTCGAGCTCGCTCGGCAGGTCGTCGAACGCGGTGACGGACATGCCCGTCAGGCCGTTCGCGACGGCGACGCCGGGCAGCGCCAGGCCGGCGGCGAGGACGCCACCGATCCCGGCGACGAGGCAGAAGGAGAGCAGCAGGGCCAACGCCTGGACGGCGCTGACCTTGCGTCCGCGCGCGCGGGCAGGGGTCGGCATGCCTGTCAGGGTAGCGGGGGCGCCTGTCGTCGTGGGGGTCGTCCGCGGCCCCGGGCGGGTCCTCCACGGGACCTGCACACCGTCAGTAGGGCCGTCCGGCGGAAAAGACCCGTCCGGGGTCTCGTCAGGACCCGTCCGATGCCGATACCGTCACGGCGGCGACACGCAGGGAGCGACACGCGGAGGAAGACGTGACAGGCCTGGGGGCACACGAGTACGAGGGGCACTGGACGGCGCTGGCGTCCTGCGGCCAGGGCAAGCACGCGCCCGACGCGCTGTTCGTGGAGGGTGCCGCCCAGCGTGAGGCCCGGGCCGTGTGCCAGGGCTGCCCGGTGCGGCTCGACTGCCTCGCCGACGCGCTCGACAGCCGCGCCGACTTCGGCGTGTGGGGCGGGATGACCGAGCGGGAGCGACGCGCGCTGCTGCGGCGCCGGCCCGACGTGGCGTCGTGGCGCGCCGAGCTCGTGGGCTCGGAGCCGGCGCTGGTCGCCCTGGGCGGTGTGTGAGCGCTTCCATGGCCTGTCGGCGCCCGCACTAGGCTGCAGGCATGGCGACCCAGTGGGAGTACGCGACCGTTCCGCTCATCATTCACGCCACCAAGGCGATCCTCGACCAGTGGGGCTCGGACGGGTGGGAGCTCGTGACCGTGATCCAGGGCCCCGACGCGGGCCTCGTGGCGTACCTCAAGCGCCCCACGAGCGCGTGACGGCGGCCCCCGGCCGCGTCGCGGCGCGCCTCGCCGAGCTGGGTCTGACCCTGCCGTCCGCGGCCGCGCCCGTCGGGGCCTACGTGCCCGCGGTGCGCAGCGGCACGCACGTCTGGACGTCGGGTCAGCTCCCGTTCGTCGACGGGGCGCTGCCGGTGACCGGCAAGGTCGGGCGCGACGTCGACCAGGACGCCGCCGCCGGGCTCGCGCGCACGGCGGCGCTCAACGCGCTCGCCGCGGTGGGCGCGCTGCTGGCGGCCGAGGCGGCCGGCGACCCGGTCGACCCGCTCGCCGCGCTGGACCGTGTGCGGCGCGTGGTCAAGGTCGTCGGCTTCGTGGCCTGCGACCCCGCGTTCACCGCGCAGCCCGCCGTCCTCAACGGAGCGAGCGTGCTGCTGCACGAGGTCTTCGGGCAGGCAGGCGTGCACGCGCGCTCCGCCGTGGGTGTCGCGGTGCTGCCGCTCGACTCGCCGGTCGAGGTGGAGCTCGTCGTCGAGACCGACTGACGACCCCGGGCCGCCCACGCGGCGCGGCGGGGTGGTGGCGTCAGCGGGCGCGGCGCTCGAGGCGGTCGACGTCGAGCAGGACCACGGCACGGCCCTCGCGACGCACCCAGCCGCGGGCGGCGAAGTCGGCGAGCGCCTTGTTGACGGTCTCGCGCGACGCGCCGACGAGCTGGGCGAGCTCCTCCTGCGTGAGGTCGTGCGCCACGCGGATCCCCTCGTCCACCGGCTGGCCGAACCGCGTCGACAGGTCGAGCAGGGCCTTGGCGACACGGCCCGGGACGTCGGAGAAGACGAGGTCCGCGAGCGCCTCGTTGGTGCGGCGCAGGCGCCGCGCGAGGGCCTGCAGCAGGTGCTCGGCGACCGTCGGCTTGTCCGCCAGCCACGTCACGAGCTCGTGGTGCCCGAGCTCCAGCACGACGGCGTCCGCGACGACCGTGGCCGTCGCGGTGCGCGGCCCCGGGTCGAACAGGGACAGCTCGCCGAACATCTCGCCCGGGCCGAGCACGGCCAGCAGGTTCTCGCGGCCGTCGTTGGAACGCCGGCCCAGCTTGATCTTGCCGTCCCGCACCAGGTAGAGCCGGTCTCCCGGCTCGCCCTCATGGAACAGCACGTCGCCCCGGGTGACGTCGAGGACCTTCATCGAGGCGATGAGCGCCCCCGAGGACTCCTCGTCCATGCCCGCGAACAGCGGCGCCGTCAGCACGATGTCCTCCGCCACGGCGGTTCCTTCCCTTCTCCCCGCGGTGACCGCGGGCGCGCGTCGTGTCCGACGACGAGGTCGGACCCGTGAGCCAGTCTGCCCCATCGAGGCGCTTGCGCGCGTCGCCGGGTGCGGGCGGTGCATCGGGGCGGCCGCCGTGCTCGCCGGGCGTCACGGGCCCTCGACCGCGGCCGCGCGTGCGCGCAGGGCCGAGCCGGGGTCGGCGGCCAGCCGCGCCACCAGCCGTGCCGTGGCGTCGGCCAGCGCGTGGTCCACGCCTCGGCCGTAGGCCTCGAGCCGGGCGTCGAGGGCGCGCAGGTCGGGCAGCAGGCCGACCTCGTGAGCCGCGCCCACGGGGAGCGCGGCGCGCAGCTCGTCCGCGCGCGGGACCTGCAGGCACACGTCGAGCGGCAGCACGAACGCCACGTCCTCCCCGAGGGGGCCGGGCGGTGCCGCGGCGGCCACGGCGAGGTCCAGGCGGGCACGCACGACCCGGCGCCACCACCTGACCCGGTCGCGCTCGGCGCGCAGCGCGCGGCGCTCCAGGCGGAGGGAGTGCAGGGACTCGACGCGGGACGTCACGCCGGGGGTTCGGCCGGATCGGGCGCGGACTTGACCGTTCCGCGACGATCCTCACGTTCCTTCACCCGCCAGGACCAACGTCGCCGTCCCGGGCCCCCGGTGTGGCGTACGCCACGTAGGCTCACCGCGTGGACGCCACCGTGCAGGAGAGCCAGCTCGCCCGGACGCGGCGTGCCCGCCGTGTCGACCGTGCGCTGTCGGTGAGGTACCCCGACGCGCGGTGCGAGCTGGACTTCCGCAACCCGTTCGAGCTGCTGATCGCGACCGTGCTGTCGGCGCAGACCACGGACGTCCGCGTGAACCAGACGACGCCCGAGCTGTTCGACCGGTGGCCCGACGCGGCGGCGATGGCGACCGCGGACCTGCAGGACCTGGAGGACGTGCTGCGGCCGACGGGCTTCTTCCGGGCCAAGGCGCGGTCGGTCAGCGGGATCGGCGCGGCGCTCGTCGAGCGGTTCGGTGGCCAGGTCCCTGCGCGGCTCGACGACCTCGTGACGCTGCCGGGCGTGGGGCGCAAGACGGCCAACGTCGTCCTCGGCAACGCGTTCGGCGTCCCGGGCATCACGGTCGACACGCACGTGCAGCGGCTGTCGCAGCGCCTCGGCTACACGACGAGCGAGGACCCCGTCGTCATCGAGGCCGAGCTCGGCGCGCTCCTCGAGAAGCGTGAGTGGACCATGGCCTCGCACCGGCTGATCTTCCACGGGCGACGCACCTGCTTCGCGCGGCGCCCCGCGTGCGGCGCGTGCCCCGTGGCCACGATGTGCCCCTCGGCCGGGATCGGCGAGACGGATCCCGTCGTCGCCGCGGAGATGGTCAGGGACTGACGGCGTCGACCTCCGCCAGCCAGTCCACGAGCAGCTCGCCGACGAGCCCCGGGGCCTGGTCGGGCAGGTAGTGCCCGGCGCCGTGCAGCAGCTCGAACCGGTAGGGCCGCGCCAGCTCGGCGGTGCCGGCGCGCAGGGCCGCACCGGACGCGGGCCGCAGCCCGTCGCGCAGACCGTGCACCTGCAGGACGGGCACCGGGCGCGCCGCCCGCAGCGCCGCGCGGTAGCGGCTGCCGTCGGGCCGGGGCATGGACCGCACGAGCCAGCGCACCTGCTCGAGCTGGCTGTGGGCGGCGAACGGCACGCGCACGGCCCGCCGGTACGTCTCGACCGCCAGGCGGTCCGGCAGGCCGGGCACCCCGCCCCAGTGCGTGAGCATCCGGTCCACGAGGTCGCCCTGCGTCATGGCGCGCTCGGGCAGGGACGGCAGCTGCGCGAACGCGAGCAGCGCGGCCGCCGACGGGCCGAGGGCCGGGCGCGGCAGCGCCACCGCGTCGAGCGGGTGCGGCGCCCCCAGGACGCCGATCGCGCGCACGACGTCCGGGTGGTACGCGGCCGTGGCCCACGCGACGTCCCCACCCGTCCCGGAGCCGACGACGACCGCCGACCCGGCGCCCAGCGACCGGACCACGCCCGCCGCGTCGGCCGCGAGCGTCGGGACGTCGTACCCCTGCGGCGGCTTGTCCGACCCGCCGGTCCCGCGCAGGTCCATCGCGGCGACGCGGTACCCCGCGCCGGCGAGCACCGGCAGCTGGTGGCGCCACGCCCACCACAGCTGGGGCATGCCGTGCAGCAGCAGGACGAGCGGGGCGTCCTGGGGACCCGTCACGGCGACGTGGAAGCGTGCGCCGTTCGCGGTCACGAAGCGGTGCTCCCAGGGGCCATCGATCAGGAGCGTGGCGGAGTCGACGGGGGTCATCGGGTGCGAACCTACCCGCTCGCCCCCGGCTCGCGGTGCTCTTCGGTCGTCCCCGGTGCCGGCGCACCGGTGTCGGGCACCGCCGGCGGCGCCTGCGGGTCGGCGGCGCGCTCGGCGGCGTCGGGCGGTGCGACGTCACCGGCACGTGACGTGTGCACGCGCCCGCGCCACGCGAGCACGGCACCACCGGTGAGCGCGGCGAGCAGGGACGCCGCGAGGACCCCGACGACGACCTCGTCGGCCTCGGTGGTCCCCGTCCCGAACGCGAGCGAGCCGACCAGCAGCGACACGGTGAAGCCGATGCCGCCGAGCAGGCCGACGCCGATCACGTCCCACCAGCCCAGGCCGGGCGCGAGCCGTGCCCGCGTGAACCGGGAGGCCAGGAGCGTCGCGAGCGTGATGCCCAGGGGCTTGCCGAGCACGAGCCCGAGGACGACGCCGAGGCCCACGGGCTGAGCGAACGTCGCCCCGATCGTCGCCGTCTCGATGGTGACGCCGGCCGCGAACAGCGCGAACACCGGCACGGCGAACCCGGCGGACACCGGCCGCCACAGGTGCTCGTAGTGCTCGGCCAGGGAGGGTGCGTCGCCCGCGGCTCCCCGGGTGAGCGACCCCGGCAGCGCGGGGACGGCGAAGCCGAGGAGCACCCCGGCGATGGTCGCGTGCACGCCGGACGCGTGCAGCAGCGCCCACGCCGCGAGCGCGAGGGGCACGAGCAGGAACGGTGAGCGCAGGCCGCGGCGCAGGGCCAGCGCGAAGGCCGCGACGCACGCGAGCGAGCCGAGCACGAGGCCGACGGCCACGGCGTCGGTGAAGCCCACCGCGATGATGACGATCGCGAGGAGGTCGTCGACGACCGCGAGGGTCAGCAGGAACGCGCGCAGCGCGACGGGCACGCCCCGCCCGACGATCGCCAGGACCCCCACCGCGAACGCGATGTCCGTCGCCGTCGGGACGGCCCACCCCTGCGGCGCCCCGCCGGGCATCGCGGCGTTGACGGCCAGGTAGATCCCCGCCGGCGCGATCATGCCGCCGACGGCCGCGGCCGCGGGCAGGGCCGCCGTCGCCACGTGCCGCAGCTCGCCGACGGCGATCTCCCGCTTCAGCTCGAGCCCGACGACGAAGAAGAAGACCGCGAGCAGGCCGTCGGCCGCCCAGTGCGCGACGTCGAGGTCGAGGTGCAGCGCGGCCGGCCCGATGACGGTCCCGCTGACCGCGCGGTACGACTCGGGTGCGAGGTTGGCCCACAGCAGGGCGGCGAGGGCGCCGGCGAGGAGCAGGAGGCCGCCCGTGCGCTCGTCGCGCAGGGTGTCGGCGAGGTTGCGCTCGCTGCCGGGGCTCAGCGCGGCGAACAGGGTGCGCGCGGGCCGCTCGGTCCCGGGCTGGTCAGTGGGCACAGGGGCACCTCTCGGAAGGGGTCGGTCGAGTCGTTGCCGACCAGACTTCCCGGCGCACCGCAGACCAGCCTACCGAGCGCGCGCGACGACCGCCCGGGGAGGCGCGACGGCTCAGGCGCCCGCGGGCTCCGGGACGTCGCTGCGGTCCTCGGCGGGGCGCCGGTCCTTGGGCGGGTCGAACCGGTAGCCCACGTTGCGCACCGTGCCGATGAGCTGCTCGTGCTCGGGCCCGAGCTTGGCCCGCAGCCGACGCACGTGGACGTCGACCGTCCGCGTGCCCCCGTAGTAGTCGTAGCCCCAGACCTCCTGCAGCAGCTGCGCGCGCGTGAACACGCGGCCCGGGTGCTGCACGAGGTACTTGAGGAGCTCGAACTCCTTGTACGTGAGGTCCAGCGGCCGCCCCCGCAGCCGCGCGGTGTACCCGCCGGCGTCGATCGTCAGCTCGCCCGACGAGATCTCCTGCGGGGCGTCGTCGTAGGAGGACGACGCGGCGTGCTCCATGACGAGCCGGAACCGCGTCTCGACCTCGGCCGGCGTCGCGTGCTCCAGCACGATGTCGTTCGCGCCCCACTCCGCGGTGACGACCGTGAGACCGCCCTCGGTCAGCACGAGCACCAGCGGCACGGTCAGACCCGTCGCACGCAGGAGCCGGCACGTGGTCCGTGCGGTGACGAGGTCACGGCGCGCGTCGAGCACGACGATGTCCGCGTCCGGGGCGTCCACGAGTGCGGACGGCTCGACGGGGAGCACCCGGACCCGGTGGGACAGGAGCCCCAACGCGGGAAGCACCTGTGCCGAGCCGCCGGACGCAGGTGTGAGCAGCAGCAGATCCGCCACCTGTCACCTCCTGGCTGCGAGGGGGCACACGCTACCGCGTGGTAGGCCCCACCTGCGCCGGGTGCCCGCGCAGGCCACCCGTCCGGGCGCGCGTCGGGTCCCGGCCGCCGCGTCTGCGAGAATCGCCCGCGTGCTTGACGACGACCGCCCGACCTGCCGGCGACCCGACCGGCCCGTGAGCCGTCGACAGGACGGCCGACGCCGGGGTCCGCGATGAGCATCGAGACCCGGTCCGTGCTCACGGCCGTCCTGGCGGCCGTCGTCGCCGTCGCCGGGTACGTCGGCGTCCTGCCCCTCGCGGTGGTCAGCGCGGTGCTCGTGGTCCTGCTGGCCGCCGGCTGGCCCGCGCTCGCGGGGCTGCCGTTCACCCCGGGAGCGGTGGCCGTCGTCGCGCTCGGTGGCCTGGGGTCCGTGGTCGCCGTGACGTTCACCGCGGAGCAGCCGTACCTGCAGCACATGGCGCTCGTGTTCGCCGGTGCCGTCGTGCTCGCGTTCGTCAACGAGCTGCTGCGCCGTGACGGCCGGCTGCGGATGGTCGAGTCCGTGTCCGGCACCGTCGCCGGCACCGTGCTCGCCGTGTGCGTCACCGGGTGGGTCGCCACCGCGCGGCTCGAGGGCGGGGCCGAGCTCGTCGTCGCCGGGGCCGTCGCGCTCGCCCTGGGGTCGGCCGTCGTGGCCCTGCGTGCCCGCAGGTGGCTGGTCTACCTGATCACCGTCGCGGCCGCGACGGGCGGCGGGACGCTCGTGGGCTGGCTGCTGCCGGCGGTCGAGCTCGTCGCCGGCTGCGCCCTGGGCGTCGGCATCGGGCTGCTCGTGGCCGCGCTCGACGCCCTGTTCGACCGGTTCCCGGCCCTCGCCCGACGCCTGCCGTCGATCGCCGTGACCGTCGTCCCGGTGACCGTCAGCGGGCTCCTGGTGTACGTCGCCGGACGGGTCCTGGCGGGCTGATGACCGCGCGCGGGAGCATCCTGGCCGCTCACGTCGTTAGGATCGGTGCATGACTGCGCTCGAGGGCTTCTTCATCGGCCTGCTCGTGCTGGCCACGCTGACGATCGCGTGGTTCGCGGGCTTCGTCGCCTACCGCCTCTACAAGGGCCAGCGCTGAGCCCTCGGCGCTGACCTGCGCCACGCGGGTGACCCGCCGGTCACCTGCCGCCCGTGAGCGTCGGCGACCGCCGACGCGCGCCCGAGCCGAGGAGGCACCGTGCCGTTCGTGCTGCCCGAGGGCCTGGCCCCCGAGGTCTACCCGCTCGCCTGGTTGGTCGGCCGCTGGCGCGGCGAGGGCGTCGTGGGGTACCCCGGGATCGAGGAGAGCGCCTTCACGCAGGAGCTCGAGATCACCCACGACGGTGGCCCCTACCTCGCGTACCGGACCACGACCCGGCTCGTCGTCGCACCGGACGACGCCGCCGACCTCGACCCGGACGCCCCGGCCGCGGGCGACCCCGACGCGGCGCCCGCGGGCGCCCCGGAGGCGACCGACGGCCCCGTGTGGTCCACCGAGGCCGGCTACTGGCGCGTCCCGCCCGAGCGCCCCGCGGACCTGGCACCGGACAAGCACCCGGTCGAGCTGCTGCTCGCCGACCCGTCCGGGCACGTCGCGGTGTACGTCGGCGAGGTCGGCAACGGGCGCATCGACCTCGCGTCGGACCTGGTCGCGCACACCGCGACCGGCGCGGTCGTCACGGCCGGCAAGCGGCTGTACGGCATGGTCAACGGCGAGCTGATGTGGGCCCACGACCTGGCGGCCTTCGGGCAGCCGATCCAGCCGTACGCCTCGGCCCGGCTGGCCCGGGTGGACGGCTGACATGACCGACTCCCCGCAGGGACCGGCCGTGCCGCGGCACCGCAGCCCGCTGCTGGCGCGCCACGGCGCCGTCCCGGCAGGCGGCCCCGACGCGGGCGTCGCGTGGCACTACGGCGACCCGACGGCGGAGCAGCGTGCGCTGATGCGCGGCGGCGCGGTCGTCGACCAGTCGCACCTCGGCGTGGTCACGGTCACCGGCCCGGACCGTCTGACGTGGCTGCACTCCCTGACCAGCCAGGACGTCGCCACGCTCGCGCCGCGCACGTCGACCGAGCTGCTCGTGCTCGACCCGCACGGCCACGTCGAGCACGCGGCCGGCGTCGTCGACGACGGCACGACGACGTGGCTGCTCACCGAGACCGCGCCCGCGCTCGCCGCCTGGCTCGACCGCATGCGGTTCATGCTGCGCGTCGAGGTCGCGGACGCCACCGACGCCTGGGCCGCGCTGGCCGAGCCCGTCGACGCCGAGGGCGCGCCGGACGAGCCGGTCACGTGGCGCGACCCGTGGCCGCGCACCGCAGCCGGCGGCACCCGCTACGGACCGGACGACGACGCCCACCCGGGTGCCGACCGCCGGTGGCGCCTCGTGCTCGTGCCGCGCGAGCGGCTGGTCGAGGAGGTGCGGGCGCGGGAGGCGGCGGGCTGGCCGCTCGTCGGCACGTGGGCGTCCGAGGCGCTGCGCGTCGAGGCGTGGCGGCCGCGCACGAGCCACGAGGTCGACGACCGGACGATCCCGCACGAGCTGGACTGGCTGCGCACCGCGGTGCACCTGCACAAGGGCTGCTACCGCGGGCAGGAGACCGTCGCGCGCGTGCACAACCTGGGCCGGCCGCCGCGGCGTCTCGTCATGCTGCACCTCGACGGGTCCGGGCACCTGCTGCCCGACGCGGGGGCGGCCGTGCGGCTGCCCGGCGCGGCCGCACCGACCGCGGGCGGCGCCGACGCGGCCGAGCCGGGCCGGCCCGTGGGACGCGTCACGACCGTCGCGCGGCACCACGAGCTCGGGCCGGTGGCCCTCGCGGTCGTCAAGCGGTCCGTGCCGGAGGACGCCGTGCTGCTCGCCGACTGCGAGGGCGGTGCCGTGGCGGCCGGCCAGGAGGTCATCGTGGCCGGCGAGGGCGTGACGCCCGACCGGCCCGTCGCGCGGGGTCCGCTGACCCGCGGGCTCGGCGGGCATCCCATGCTCGGCGGGTGAGCGGGCTGCGCCGGGCGGTGAGCACGCTGCGTGGGCGTGGCGGTGCGGGCCGCGGGGGTGGACGGCGGTGAGCGCGCCCTTGCCGGCGCGCGTGATGCTGCGCCTGCAGCTGGGGTCGCGCGTGCGGGCCGGGTGGGCGCGCGTGCGCTCGTCGTGGGCGCTGATCCTGCAGGCCTCGGCCGCCGCGGGGCTCTCGTACGGCATCGGGCTGTACGTGTTCGGCCACGAGATGCCCTTCTTCGCGCCGGTCGCCGCGTGGATCGCGCTCGGGTTCTCGCGGGACCGGTCGGTGCGCCGCGTCGCCGAGCTCGCCATCGGGGTCGCGATCGGCGTCGCTGCCGGCGACCTCGTCGTCCACGTCATCGGGTCGGGCATCTGGCAGATGGCCCTCGTCCTGGCGGCGTCGGCGCTGGTCGGCAGGTTCCTCGACCGTGGGGCGCTGCTCACGACGCAGGCGGGGGTGCAGGCGATCGTCATCGTCGGCCTGCCGCAGATCGGCGGCGGGCCCTTCGGGCGGTGGATCGACGCGCTCGTCGGCGGCGTCGTCGCGCTCGCGGTCGCCCTGCTCACCCCGACGGACCCGCGCCGGCACCCCCGGACGCTGGCGCAGGCCGCGGTCCACGAGCTGACCGAGGTGCTCGACGTGCTGGCGCGCGGGCTGCGGACCCGCTCGGTCGACGACGTCGAGGCGGCGCTGCTCACCGGGCGGGCGTCGCAGCCGGCCCTCGACGAGTGGCGCGACGCGGCGCGCTCGGCAGCCGAGCTCGTGCGGCTGGCGCCCGCCCACCGGCGGCACCGCGGCGAGCTCGACGCGATGGTGGTGCAGTCCGTGCTGCTGGACCGCGCGATGCGCAGCGCCCGCGTGCTCGCGCGGCGCTCGATCGCCGCGGTCGACGAGGGGCACGTCGCGCCGGGGCTGCCGCACGTCGCCGACGTGGTCGGGTCGGCCGCGCGCGCCACGGACGACCTGGCGCTCGCGCTCGGCACGGGGCAGGACCCGCATCCGACCCGTGAGCGGCTCCTGGGCGTCGCGGCGAGCCTCGACCCGTACACCCTGGCGCCCGACGACTGGCAGGCACAGTCGCTCGTGCTGCTGCTGCGCTCGCTCGTCGTCGACCTGCTGGAGGCCGCGGGTGCCGATCCCGAGGGGGCCCGGGCCACGCTGCCCGAGCTCTGACGGGGTCCGGCCGCGTCGGGCGGGTCGGACGGGACGACGCGCAGGCCACCGGTAGCGTCGGGCGGCATGGAGGTCGCGGTCAGCGCGTTGCGCGCGGAGCTCAGGCAGTGGATCGAGACGGCCCGCTCGGGGCAGGACGTCGTCGTCACCGAGCGCGGCGTGCCCGTCGCGCGGCTCGTGGGCATCGGGTCGGCGGACCTCGTCGCGCGCCTCGAGCGCGACGGCCTGCTGACGTCCGCCGACGGCGAGCGGCCCGCCGCGGAGCCCGACCGCGCCGCGCGCCCCGGACGCGCGGTGTCGGGTCTCGTGCGCCGGCTGCGGCGCTGACGTCGTGGCCCTCGCGTACCTGGACACCAGCGCGCTGGTGAAGCTGTGCGTCGTCGAGCCGGGGACCGACCTGGTCGCGGCCGTGTGGGACGGCGCGGACCTGGTCGCCACGTCGCGGCTCGCGGACGCCGAGGTGCGCGCCGTGCTCGCGTCGGGGCGCCGGGCCGGGCTGCTCGACGAGGACGACGCCCGCATGGCGACGGCGGCGTGGGACCGCCTGCGACCGGGCCTGCGGCTCGTCGCGACGGCTCCCGCGGTGCTCGACGAGGCCGCACGGCTCGTCGACGTCCACCCGCTGCGGGCCGCCGACGCGGTGCACCTCGCGTCCGCGCTGGCGCTGCGCTCGCCCGACCTGCTGGTCGTCGCCTGGGACGAGCACCTGGCCGCCGCCGCGCGGGCCGAAGGGCTCACCGTGGTGCCGCGGCGGTGAGCGGCCGCGCCCGGACCCCCGACCTCGTAGGCTCCTGGGCGTGAGCATCATCGGGTCCTTGCAGATCCTCCTGTTCCTCGTCTTCTACGTGGTGATCTTCGGGCTCAGCGCGTGGGCGCTGGTCGACTGCCTGCGTCGTCCCGCCGGCGCGTTCACCGCGGCCGGCAAGCGCACGCGCACGTTCTGGACGTGGGTGCTCGTCGCGGCCACGGTCGTCGCGTTCATCTCGATCCCGCCGCCGCTGGGGCTGCCGCTGCGCTTCCCGAGCATGCTCGCGCTGGCCAGCGCGGCCGCCGCGATCATCTACCTCGTCGACGTGCGTCCCGCCGTCGCGCCGTACTCGCGCCGCCGGGGCGGCGGTCCCTCGCGGGGCGGGTGGTGACCGACGTCGCCGCCCGCGCCGAGCCGCTGGCACGGGTGCACCGCGGTGACCTCGTCGAGTCGGTCCACCTCGGCCACGTCGTGGTCCTGGCACCCGACGGGTCGGTGCGGCACGCCCTGGGGGACCCGGACGCCGTCGTGTGGCCCCGGTCCTCGCTCAAGCCCCTGCAGGCCGTCGCCATGCTCGACCACGGCCTGGACGTGGCGGGCGCGGACCTCGCGCTGGTGTGCGCGAGCCACTCGGGCGAGGAGGCGCACCTCGACGTCGTGCGCGGCCTGCTGGCGGGTGCCGGCCTGACGGAGGCCGACCTGCAGAACACCCCGGACTGGCCGCTGGACCCGGACGCCGCGTGGGAGCGGCGGGCCCAGGGGCACGGCCCGGCGTCGCTCACCCAGAACTGCTCCGGCAAGCACGCCGGCATGCTCGCGACCTGCCGCGCCGCCGGCTGGTCGACGGACGACTACCTCGACCCCGCGCACCCGCTGCAGCAGGCCGTCGTCGCGACGACGTCGCAGGCCACCGGTGTGCCGGTCGACCACGTCACCGTCGACGGGTGCGGGGCGCCGCTGCTGTCGACGACGCTGCGCGGCCTCGCGCGCGCCTTCGGGAGCGTCGCCGCGGCGGCGCACGACCCGCAGGACGGGTCCGCACCCGCGCGCGTCGGACGAGCCATGGCGGCCCACCCGTGGCACGTCGGCGGGACGGGCCGTGACGTGACGGCGTTCATGACGGCCGTGCCGGGGCTGGTCGCGAAGGACGGTGCCGACGGCGTGTACGCCGCAGGGCTGCCGGACGGCGGCGCGGTCGCCCTGAAGGTCCTCGACGGGTCGGGCCGGCCGCGTGCCGCGGTGCTGGCCGCCGCCCTCGCGGTCGCGGGCGTCGACCCGGCGCTGGTCGCCGGGGCCGGCCGCACCCCCGTGCTGGGGCACGGACGACCGGTGGGTGCGGTGCGGGCGACGTTCGGGCCGGACGCGTGACGGGCGACGTGCGATGAGGGCGGTCGTGCAGCGCGTCACGCGGGCCGCCGTGCGCGTGGACGGGGAGGTCGTCGGCGAGATCGACCGGCCGGGGCTGCTCGCGCTGGTCGGCGTCACGCCCGGCGACGGGCCGGCGCAGGTCGAGGTCGTCGCCCGCAAGATCGCCGAGCTGCGGATCCTGCGCGACGAGCGCTCGGCCGTCGAGGTCGGGGCGCCGGTGCTCGTCGTCAGCCAGTTCACGCTCTACGCCGACGTGCGCAAGGGGCGCCGCCCCACGTGGAACGCCGCAGCCCCCGGTGCGGTCGCGGAGCCGCTCGTGGACGCCGTCGTGGCGGCGCTGCGCGCGCGTGGGCTGGAGGTGGCGACGGGCCGCTTCGGCGCCGACATGGCCGTGGAGCTCGTCAACGACGGCCCGGTGACCATCCTGGTCGAGTCGGCGCCGACGGACTGAGCCGCCGCCGGAAGGCCCCTCGGAGTAAGCGTCCGAGGGGCCTCCGGCGACCGTGGGTCGTGCGTCACCGTCCGGTGACCGACGCCGCCGTTGACGACGCGGCTCCGTCCCGTACCCGCAGGGCCCGGCGAACGGGTCCGCTGCGGGCGGGACGACCACGATCGACCTCCCGGTGCCGGTGCTTGCCCCTGTGTCGTCATCCACAGGTCGGCGGGTCTCCTCGCCGCGGCGTCGCGCGTTCTCCGGTCGGTCCGTCCTCGACGGCCGTCCACCACCCGCGGGCACTCCGGGGGGAGCGTCTGTGCTGGTGGTGCGCGATCCGTCGAAGCCGATCACCCAGTTGTAGACCTGCCGCCGCACGCCCACAAGGGTCCTGTGGGACCGATCTCATCCACCGCTGTGTCCACAGGACCGTCCACAGGCCGACCTGCGAACCCACCCGTCAGACACAGCCCTGTGGACGCGATGTGTGGACACGCGGGTGCGCATCGCGCGTCCGCGTGGCGGCCCGCCGTAGCGTTGCCGCCCGGGCCAGGCCCCTCGGGAGTAAGCGTCCGAGGGGCCTCGCCACGTCCCAGGGCACCGTGGCGCCGGTGCGGGTCGCCCGGCCCGCACCGCCGCGCGAGGATGACGCCATGGCCATCGAGACGGTCCTCGGGGACATCACGCAGCAGGACGTCGACGTCGTGGTGAACGCCGCCAACTCCTCGCTGCTCGGCGGCGCAGGGGTCGACGGGGCGATCCACCGCGCCGCCGGACCGCGGCTGCTCTCCGCCTGCCGCGAGCTGCGTGCGACCACGCTGCCCGCTGGCCTGCCCGTGGGGCAGGCCGTGGCCACGCCCGGGTTCGACCTGCCCGCCCGCTGGGTCGTGCACACCGTGGGGCCCAACCGGTACCGCGGCGAGACCGACCCCGGGCTGCTGGCGTCGTGCGTCACGTCGAGCCTCGACGTCGCCGCGGGCCTCGGTGCGGCGAGCGTCGCGCTGCCGGCCGTCAGCGCGGGCGCCTACGGGTGGGACGCGGCCGAGGCCGCCGAGGTCGCGGTGGGCGCGGCCCGCGGGTGGCTGGACGGCCACGCGGGCTCGTCGGTGCGGACCGTGCGCTTCGTGCTGTTCAGCCCGCCCGTGCTCGCCGCCTTCGACGCCGCGCTCGCCGCGCACGGCGCGACCGACCGGGCGGCCCGCTGACGGCTGCGCCCCGGGTGCCGGTCCCGGTGCCGACCCCTAGCGTGGGTGCATGGCCGAGCCGACGACGCTGCCGCCCCTGCCCGACGAGGCACTGACCCGCGTGCTGTGCGTCGTGGCGCACCCGGACGACCTGGAGTACGGCACGTCGGCGGCCGTCGCCGCGTGGACGTCCCGCGGGATCGACGTGGCCTACCTGCTGCTCACCCGGGGCGAGGCGGGCATGGACGCGTCCGACCCCGCGCGGACCGCGCAGATCCGCACGCGCGAGCAGGTCGCCGGGTCCCTGGCGGTGGGCGTCACGCAGGTCGAGTTCCTGGAGCACCCCGACGGCGTGCTGATGTACGGGCTGGACCTGCGGCGCGACATCGCCGCCGCGATCCGCCGCCACCGTCCCGACGCCGTGCTCACCGGGTCGTGGGAGCAGGACACGCCGATCGGGCTCAACCAGGCCGACCACCGCGCCGCCGGGCTCGCCGCGGCCGACGCGGTGCGGGACGCCGGCAACCGCTGGGTCTTCCCCGAGCTGCTGGACGCGGGCCTCGAGCCGTGGACCGTGCGGTGGCTGCTCGTCTCCGGGGACCCGCACCCGACCCACGGTGTCGACGTCACGGGGGAGCCGCTGCAGCGCTCGATCGCGTCCCTCGAGGCCCACCGCGAGTACCTCGCGCTGCTGCCGTGGCACCCGGCCCCGGCCGAGCTGATCCCCGCGGTCACCCGCGCCCAGGGGCGGCTGCTCGGCGTCGAGCACGCCGTCACCCTGCGGGCGATCGACCTGCAGGCGCCGCCGCCGCTGCTCGACGGCACGTCCTGACGGGCGGTCGCAGCCGCACGCCCGTCACGGCAGGCGCAGGAGCGCCCGCAGCGTGCGGACCACGCCGTTGTCGTTGTTCGACGGCGCGACGTACCGCGCCCGCGCCCGCACGTCCGGGTGCGCGTTGTCCATCGCGAACGACCACCCGGCCGCCTCGAGCATGCCCACGTCGTTGAGGTAGTCGCCGAACGCGACGGTCTGCGCGGCGCCGACGCCGAGCGCGCGCTGCACGTCGCGCAGCGCGTGGCCCTTGTCCGCGGTGGGGCTCATGACGTCGACCCAGTGGGCGCCGCTGACCAGCACGCTCGCGACGTCGCCGAACGGGGCCAGCGCCGGCCCCGCCCCCACGGCGGCCGGGCCGAAGTCGTACACCGCGACCTTGAGGACCGTGTCGTCGACCGCCGTCAGGTCGGTCACCCGCGCCAGCAGCGCGTAGTACGGCTCGCACTGGGCCAGGAAGGCCGGGTCCGTGCGCTCGACGTACGCGGAGGCCTGCCCGCAGAGCACGACGCCGACGTCCGCCCCGCCGGCCGCCAGGCGCCGCACCTCGCGCACGACCTCCCGCGCGACCTCGGCGTCGAGGCCGTCGACGGCGAGCACCGCACCGTCCCGGACCACGTGCGCGCCGTTCTCCGCGATGTAGACCAGGTCGTCGCGTCCGAGCTGGCGGCGCAGCGTCGCGTACTGCCGGCCGCTCGCGGGGCACACCGTCACGCCGCGGGCGACGAGCTCGTCGAGCAGCGGCCAGAACGACGGGTCGATCCGCTTGGCGTCGTCGAGCAGCGAGCCGTCCATGTCGACGGCGACGAGACGCACGTCGGGGACCGGACCGGTCGTCGGCAGGTCGGGTACGGGCGGGGTGGTCGCAGGCACGTCTCGATCCTCGCACCGGACGCCGGGCGCCCCGGGACGCCGCGTCACCGGCAGCGCCGCGTCACCGGCAACGCCGCGTCACCAGTTGCGGCCACCCCCGCCCCCGCCCGTGCCCGGCCCGCTGCCGCCGCCGGGTGCGGTCCCCGTCCCGTCCCCGCCCCCGGGTGCCTCCTCGGCGCCCCCGCCGCCGCCGGCCTCCTGGTTGCGCTCGGCCAGCCGCTCCTGACGCTCGGCCTCCGCCTGCCCCGGGTCCTGCGTCGGCGGCTGTCCGGCGCCGGGCGTCGGCACCTCGTCGAGCGTGCCCTCCGACGCGGCGTGGGCGAGCCGCTCGAGCTCGCCGGCCGCGGCGAGCAGCTCCTGCATGCGCTGCTCGGCGGACGTCGCGGGGTCGGGCTGCCCGTCGTCGCCCTGCTGCTGGTCCTGGTCCTGCTGGTCCTGCTCGTCCTGCTCCTGGTCCTGCTGGTCCTGCTGCTGGTCCTGGTCGGCCTGCTCCTCGTCGGCGCCGCCGCCCTGGTCCTGCTCGTCCTGCGACCCGCCGCCCTGCGACGGGGGAGGCGTGCAGGCGGGGTCCGCGAGCGCCTCCGCGGCCAGCGCCGCGTCGTCGGCCGCGCTCCGGAAGAGGTACCCCGCGTACCAGAGCTCCTCGTCCACGGCGGGCGGGTCGCCCCCTTCGTACAGCGGCTCGAGGACCTCGGCGTCGAACGGCTCGCCCGCCGCCTGCGCGGCGGTCGCCTCCGCGACGGCCTGCGCGTACTCCAGCTGCTCCTCCGCACGCGCGGTGGTCTCCGCCTCGGCGGCCTGCAGCGCGAGCGCCCGGTTGGTCTGGACGACGCAACGGTGCTCGTCCGGCACCTTCGCGAGCGCCTCGTCCAGGTACTCGACCGCGCTGTCGTACATGCGGGCGCGGTACCGCGCCGTGCCGGCGTTGAACGGCCCCTTCCAGGGCTCGACGAACGTCCACCGGTCGATCCGGTCGAACGCGTCGACGGCGTCCCACACGTCGTCCGCGTCGTACGCCGCACGCGCGCCGCGGTACTCCGGCCCCAGCAGCGCCAGGTTGGCGGCGGCGCCGAGCAGGAGGAGCGCCGGCAGCCACGACCACCGCAGGAGCCGGCGGCGGCGGCGCACGTGCGGGGGCAGGGCACGGATGCGGTCGCGCCTGGCGGCGCGGCGCTGCGCGGAGGTCTGGCGGCCCGCGCGCAGGACGGCGGCGCGACTGGCGAGGGCGGCGGCGCGTGCCGCGTCCCGCTGGGCGGCGGCGGCCTGGCGGCGGGCCCGCGCGGCGTCGGCGCGGCGGCTCATCGTCGCCCCCGCAGGCGGCTCGACGCACGCGCCCACGTCCACGCCTCGGCGGCGAGCAGCGCACCCGCCAGGAGCGCGAGGGGCCAGACGAGGTCACGACGCGTGCTGAGGTCCGCGCGACCGTCGGCGGCGATCGCCTCCACGTCGATGTCGGCGACGAGGTCGGCGGTGCTCGTCGGGCCGTCGCGGTGCACGTACGGCACGCCCAGCTGCGCCGCGACCTCGCGCAGCGCGGTCTCGTCGGTGTGCGACAGCGCGGGGCGCGTGGGGTCCTCCGGGTCGGGGATGTACGGGGCGTCGGGATCGAGGGTGCCGTCGTGCTGCCGCATCGGCGCACCCGCGGCGGTGCCGTACCCCAGGACGGCCCCGCCGTCGACGAGGGCCGCGACGTCCGCGAAGCCGGCACCCTCCGGTGCCGCCTGCTCGTCCTCGACGGTCTGCTCGCCGTCGGACAGGTAGAAGACGAGGCGGACCATGCCGGGGTCGCGCTCCTGCGCGTCCTGCAGCGACCTGTGCAGGACGTCGAGCGCGCGGTCGCGGCGCGTGCCCGTCGACCCGGCCGTGACCTCCTGCGTCATCGTCTGCGCCCACGAGCGGACCGCCGTCGCGTCGTCCGTCAGCGGCAGCTGGGTGCCGGCCTCGTCGGCGAACGCGACCACCGAGTAGAACGCGCCCGTCACGTCGCCGGTCAGCGACACCACGTCGTGCCGCACCCCGTCGAGCCGCTGCACGGCGGGGACCGGGGGCAGGCCCGGCGCGCGCACCACGGGGTCGCCCGGACCCCAGTCCTCGGCGGCCATCGAGCCCGTGCGGTCCACGACGAACCACAGCTGCACCCCGACGCGCGCGCCGCCGCTCTGCGTCGCGGCGACCGTGGGCGTCAGGCCGACGGCCGCGAGCACCACGACGAGCGCGGCACGCCGCCACCACGTCCACGCACCCGCGCGGGGGCCGCCCGCCCGCCCGCGCCCCCGTCGCACGACCGGGCCGAGCGCCTGCGCGACGCACAGCAGGAGCACGGGCAGCGCCGTGACCAGCACGACCACCACCGGCACCACCGCGCGGGCGCTCATGCGCGCACCCGCCACGCCAGCAGCACGGCCGCCAGTCCCGCCGCGTACAGCAGCCACACCCACGCGTCGCCGTCGTCCGTCACGACGCGCTCCGGCGCCGCCTGCATGGCCGCGAGCTGGCTGTCCTGGATGCGCGCGAGCATCTGCGGCACCGCGTCGGCGTCGTCCACGACCCAGAACGTGCCGCCCGTGCCCTCGGCGGCGATCCGCAGCTCCGCGGCGGTCGCCGCACCCAGCCGCTCGTCGTCGGGGAAGAGCGCGTGCAGCGCGACGCCGCGCTCCGCGGCCAGCGCCGCCGCGTCGGGCAGCGTGTACACCGGGTCCCCCCACAGCTCGTTGTCGGTCGCCAGCACCACCGAGCGCGAGCGGTCCGCGTCGTGCTGGTCGAACAGCAGCGCGCAGGACGCGACGCCGTCGCCGATGAGCGACGCCTGGCCCTCGAGCCCGTCCGTGCCGCGGAACAGGTCGGCCGTCGCCTCCGCGGACGCGTCACCGGCGAGCACCTCGCGTGCCGCGCCCAGCTGCGCGGTCACCAGCTCGTAGTCGTCGGTCAGCGGGAACACCGTGGCGGACGTGGAGTCGAACACCGACAGCGCCACGCGCTCGCCCGTGAACCCCTCGACGAGCCGCTCGAAGGTGGCCACGACGCGCTCGTCGTACTCGATCATCGAGCCCGAGACGTCGAGGCACAGCACGATGTCGCGGTTGGCGAGCTCGCGCGTGCGCTCCTCGACCGTCACGGGCCGCGCGGCGAGCACGGCCGCGCCGACGGCGGCCGCGGCCACCGCCACGGCGACGGCCACCCGCAGCGCGCCGTACCGCACGCGCCACGCCCGCAGCGCGGGGACGCGGCGCAGGTCGTCGGTGTTGGCCACCGGCGTGACGCCCCGCCGGTCGCGCACCAGCAGCCCGACGACGAGCGCGGCGACGATGACGCCCAGCACCACCGGCACCAGCCACGGCACCTCGAGGCCCTCGCGCGTCACCACGTCCGCACCTGCTTGCGGGCCTGCTCGAGCGACCGGCTGACGCGGGTGCGCGACGTGGCGCCGAACGTCGGCACGGACGAGTTCTCCAGCAGCGACGCCAGGCGGCGGGTCCGGCGGTCCGCGCGCGCGGCGGCCGCGGTCATCGCGGAGGTGTCCACACCCGTGCGACCGGTCGCGAACTCCCGCACCGCGTACCGGATCTCCAGGTGCGCGCCGCGCTCGTCGACCTCGCCGGCGCGGTACCGCCGCTCGACCTCGTCCAGCCGTGCCAGCGCGGTGCCGCGCAGCGCGCCGTACGGGTCGCGCCGCGACGCCGGTGCGGGGGGCGCCGACGCGGCCAGCGGCGTCGGCGCGGGCGTCGGCGCGGGTGCGCGCGTCGAGCGCACCGCCCACACGTAGTAGGCGACGACGGCGACGACGATGCCGAGCGCGACCCACGGCCACCACGACGCGTACGCGACGGGGTCGACCAGCTCAGCGCCCGGCACGGCGGGACCTCCCCAGCAGCGCGACCATCTCGTCGAGGACGTCGTGCGTGCTCTCCACGGTCACGGACCGCACGCCCAGGCGGCGCATCCGGGTGCGGACCTCCGCGTGGCGGGCGGTGCGCGCCGCCGCCACCGCGTCCCGCACGGCCCGTCGTCCCCGCAGGTACGCGGGCAGCGACCAGCCGCTGACCACGTCACGGACCGTGCGGCTGTGCGGCGGCGCCACGACGGGCCGTCCCCGGTCCCGCGACGGCGACGCGCCCGCGAGCGTCCCCGGTGCCGTGCCGAGCCCGGCGGCGAACAGGTCGGCGTCCACGACCTGCACGACCATCACCTCGTGCCGCGTGCGCAGCCGGGCGAGCGCACGCTCGTCGTCGGCGCCCGGACGGGCCTCGTCGGTGACGACCACGACCAGCGAGCGGCGCGCCGTGCGCCGCAGCGCCCGCTCCAGCAGCCGGGTCAGATCGCCCTCGGGCGCGTCCGGGTCGAACGTGCGCTGCAGGCGGCGCAGCAGCACCTCCAGGTGCGTGGTGCCGGCGCCGGGCGGGACCTCCACCACGCGCCCGGCGTCACCGGCCAGCAGCGAGACCCGGTCCCCGCGCTGGTGCGCCAGGTGCGCGACGACGTCGGCGACCAGCAGCGCCACCTCGTGCTTGGGCTCCCCGCCGGCGGACGTCGCGCACATGTGCCGGCCGGTGTCGACGACGAGGACGAGCGCGACGTTCGACGTCGCGACGTACCGCTTGACCACGGGCTGCGCCGACCGGGCCGACGCCCGCCAGTCGATGTCGCCGACGTCGTCACCGGGGGTGTAGACGTGCAGGTCGTCGACCTCGTCGCCGTGGCCCTTCCACACCGCCTCGTGCCGCCCGTCGAGCAGGCCGGTGGCGCGCCGCAGCGTGGGCAGCTGCAGGCGCGCGCGCACCAGCGCGAGGCGGGACCGGGCGGGCACGGGTCAGGGCACCGGGACCGCGTCGAACACCGACGTGACGATCGACTCGGTCGACACGTCGTCCGCGATGGCGTCGAACGTGCGCACGATGCGGTGGCGCAGCACGGCGTTGCGCAGCGCGTGGACGTCCTCGGGCACGACGTGGCCGCGGCCCGCCCGCAGCGCCACGGCCTGCGCGACGCGCATCAGCGAGATCGACCCGCGCGGGCTGGCGCCGACGCGCACGAGGCGGTCCAGGCCCGGCACCTGCACCGGACCGCGGCCGCGCGTCGTGGCGACCAGGTCGACGACGTACCGGCGGATCGAGGAGTCGACGTACACCTGGTCGACCAGCCGCTGCAGCCACGCGACCTCGTCGAGGGTCAGCGGGTTCGCGCGCATCGGCCGCGTCATGCGCCCGTCGGAGATGCGGTCGAGGATCTCGACCTCCTGCTCGGCGTCCGGGTAGTCGAGGACCTCCTTGAGCAGGAACCGGTCCATCTGGGCCTCGGGCAGCACGTGCGTGCCCTCCTCCTCGATGGGGTTCTGCGTGGCCAGGACCATGAACGGCGACGGGACCTTGTGGATCTCCCCGGCGATGGTGGTCTGCCGCTCCTGCATCGCCTCGAGCATCGCGGACTGCGTCTTGGCCGACGAGCGGTTGATCTCGTCGAGCAGGACGACGTTGGCGTGCACCGGGCCGAGCTGCGTCGTGAACTGCGACGTCCCGTAGTTGAAGACCTGCGTGCCGACGATGTCCGACGGCATGAGGTCCGGGGTGCACTGGATGCGGTGGAACGACCCGGAGACGGCCTGGGCGAGCGTCTGGGCGGCGGTCGTCTTGGCCAGACCGGGCACCGACTCCAGCAGCACGTGGCCCCCGCACATCAGCGCGACCACGAGCGACGTGCGCAGCTGCTGCTGCCCCACGACCCGCTGGTCGAAGACGCCCTCGATGCGCTCGCAGAGCACACCGGCCCGGGTGCGGTCGGACGAGGAGACGGTGTCGCGGTTCACGGCGGGCAGGCTACCTGGGGGAATGCCCTTCCCCGGTGTCGGGGGAGGGTGATGTCGCCCGGCCGGCAGCGACCGGGCCCGTCCCGGTGGTGGTGACAGTGCGATCCAGTCGCGCGTGGGTCCCCCCGGGGTGGTGGTGAGAGTGCATTCCAGTCGGGGGTGGGTGCCCCCCGCTGGTCGTGAGAGTGCGATCCAGTCGTGGGAAGGATGCTGGATTGCTCTCTCGCGCCCGGGTGGCTCCCCTTGGTGGTGGTGAGAGTGCATTCCAGTCGGGGGTGGGTGCCCCCCTGGTCGTGAGAGTGCGATCCAGTCGTGGGAAGGATGCTGGATTGCTCTCTCGCGCCCTGGGTGGGGTGACTGGATTGCTCTCTCGCGCCCGGGGTGGGGTGACTGGATTGCTCTCTCGCGCCCCGGGGTGGTGGGTGGGGCGGGAGGATGGGGGGATGGTGGAGGTGCGGGTGCTGCGGGCGGGGTCCGGGCCGGTCGACGTCGCGGGAGTGCTGCTGGCACCCGGGGCGGGCGCGACGCGGGACAACCGCACCCTCGTCGCGCTCGACACCGCGCTGACGGCCGTCGGGCTGCCGGTGCGGCGTGTCGACCTGCCGCGCGGTGCGACGGCCGCACCCGCCCGGGTGCGCGAGGAGGCCGACGCGTTCGCGGCCGACCTGGGCGTGGGGACCGAGCGGCTGGTCGTCGGCGGGCGGTCGTTCGGCGGGCGGATGAGCTCGATGGCCGTCGCGGACGGTCTCGCGGTCGCCGGCCTGCTGCTCCTGTCCTACCCGCTGCACCCGCCCGGCAAGCCCGGGTCGCTGCGGGTCGAGCACCTGCCGCGCGTCACCGTGCCCGTCCTGGCGGTCAGCGGCGCGACCGACCCGTTCGGCACGCCCGACGAGCTCGCCACGCACCTCGCGACGCTGGCGGGTCCCACGACGCTCGTCGTCGTCCCCGGCGCCCACGGACCGGCCGACGCACCGGTCGTCGCGGCGGTCCGCGACTGGCTCACCTGACGGCGACGCCCACCCGGCGAGGCGACGCCACGGTCCGCCGGCGCCTCCTCGGTCTCGCTCACACCGGGTGTCAGCGGGCCGCGAGCACGTCGGCGACCAGGGCGGGCAGGGCCTCCTCGATGGGGTCGCGGACGACCTCGTCGGCCAGGTGGTCGTACGCCGTCGGCTCGGCGTTGACGACGACGAGCCGCGCACCCGACTCCACGGCCAGCGGCACGAGGCCCGCCACGGGGTGGACGGTGAGCGTCGTGCCCACCGCGACCAGCGTGTGCGCGTCGGTGGCCGCCGCGACCGCACGCTCGACGGCGTCGTCGGGCAGGCGCTCGCCGAAGTAGACGACGTCGGGCTTGAGCACCCCACCGCACGCGGTGCACGCCGGGTCCGGCTCGACCGGCAGCCGCGCGAGGACGTCCCGGGTCGGGGTCGTCGCCCCGCACCGCAGGCACGACGTGGTCGCGAGCGTCCCGTGCAGCTCGACGACCACGTCCGGCGCGGACCCCGCCGCCTGGTGCAGGCCGTCGAAGTTCTGCGTGAGCACCGCGATCAGCGCCCCGGCGCGCTCCAGCTCGACGAGCGCGCGGTGCGCCGCCGTCGGCCGCGCGTGCCACACGGGGTGCTCGGCCCACATGCGCCACCCGCGCTCGCGGACGTGCGGGTCGCGCACGTACGCGTCGATCTCGAGGAGGGTGGCGGCGTCCGGGTCCTGCGTCCACACGCCTTGCGGGCCGCGGAAGTCGGGGATGCCGGACGCGGTCGAGATGCCCGCCCCGGTCAGGACGGTGACGGTCGGCGGACGGGCGTCGTGCGGCACGGTGCTCCCTGCGGGGTCGGGGTCGTCGCGCACCCATCGTGCACCCGCCCGCGGCCGCGTCGTGCGGCGCGGTGGGTAGCGTGAGCCCGTGAGCCACCGCACCGCGCCCGCCGACCCGCCGACGTCCGGACCGGGGGCCGTCCCCGACGCCGCCCCGGGACTGCCGCAGACCGGCCGCGGCCGCGTCGTGATGCAGGTCCGCTGGTCGGACGTCGACCTGTTCGGTCACGTCAACAACGCCGCGTTCCTGCGGTTCCTCGACGACGCGCGCTTCACGCTCTTCCCGCTCATGGGGGTCGACGAGGTCGGTGCGATGACCGCGTCGCGGCTGGTCGTCGTCAAGCACGAGATCGACTACCTCGCGCCGATCCGGTTCCGGCCCGCGCCCGTCGTCGTCGAGGTCTGGGTGCCGCGCCTGGGCCGCTCGTCGGTGGACTTCGCGTACGAGGTCCTCGACGGCGAGGCGCCTGGCGCGACCGTCGCGCTGCGAGCCCGCTCCCGCATGGTGCAGCTCGACCACGAGACGCACACGCCGCGGCCGTTCACGGACGAGGAGCGCGCGACGTTCGCGGCGTACCCCGGCCCGTCGCCGGAGCTGCACCCCTGGTGAGGGTCCGGGTCAGCCGGAGGGGACGGCGGCCGGAGGGCGCGTCGGCCTGATCGCGAACCCCCCGAGCAGCCCGGTGACCGGCTTGGGCGGCGGTGCGGCGTACTCGCCGCGGGTCGAGGTCCGCAGCCCGGCCCGGACCAGTCCGGTGGCGAAGGCCGTCGCCGCACCCACCCCGTCGACGACGGGGACGCCCACCGCGTCGGAGATCCGCCCGGTGAACGCCGCCATCCCGGCACAGCCGAGCACCACCGCGTCCACGTCGTCGGCCTCGACGGCCGCGCGGCACGCCGCCGTCACGCGGTCCAGCGCGCCAGACGCCGGGTCCTCGAGCGCCAGCACCGGGATCTCGCACGCGTGCACCGCGGCGCACGCGCCTGCGAAGCCGTAGCGCTCGACCAGCTCGTGCGCCCGGCCGGCCGTGCGGCCCAGCGACGTCACCACGCTGAACCGCCGCGCGACCATCGACGCGGCGTGGAACGCCGCCTCGGCGATGCCGAGGACCGGCCCGCGCGCCAGCTCGCGCGCCGCGTCGAGCCCCGGGTCGCCGAAGCACGCGACGACGTACGCGTCGACGCCCTGCGCCTCGCCGAGCAGCACCTGCTCGAGGACGCCGACCGCGGCCAGCGCCTCCTCGTAGTGGCTCTCGATCGAGGCCGGACCGGTGCTGGGCTGCACGGCCTCGACCGTGACCCCGGGCCCGGCCACCACCCGGGCGGACCGACCGATCAGGTCGGTCATCGCCCGGGTGGTGTTGGGGTTGACGACCCGGAGGTGGATGTCGTCGGTCACGACGGACCTCAGGAGCCCGTGGGCTCGGCGTGGTGGCTGACGACCGCCGGGGTGTCCTGCGTGCCGTCGGAGACGTGCGCCTCGGACCCGTCGAGCACCGGGATCTGCGGGTTGCGGCGTTCGAGCCACACGAACATCGCGAACCCGACGCCGCAGCCGATGAACCAGGAGTACGACGCGATCCACTGGACGTCGAGCAGGCCGAGCGCCGCCAGCGGCTTGGGCAGCACGGCCGCCGCGACCGCCACGAGCCCCGCCCCCACGACCGTCGCGACCGCGTTGCGGTTGTAGCCTCGGGTGTACCAGTACCGGCCGGTGGGGGCCATGGTGAACATGTCGTCGACGTGGACGCGCTGCTTGCCGATGACGTAGTACCCGGCGATGAGGATGCCGAAGAGCGGGCCGATGAGGGCGCCGAGCACCCCGAGCGTGTAGTGGATCGCGTCGTCGTTGGCGTACCAGTTCCAGGGCGTGAGGAGCACGGAGCCGACCGCCGCGATCATGCCGCCGGTGCGCCACGAGATGCGCTGGGGGGAGACGTTCGAGAAGTCGAACGCGGGGGAGATGAAGTTGGCGACGATGTTGATGCCGACGGTCGCGGTGACGAACGTCAGACCGCCCAGCAGGATGGCGAACGGTGTGTCGATGGCCTCGACGGTCTTGATGGGGTCGGTCATCAGCTCGCCGAACACGGGCACGGTGGCCGACGCGCACACCACGGTCAGCAGCGAGAAGAACAGGAAGTTGACCGGCAGGCCGAGGAAGTTGCCCTTCTTGACGGCGGCGAACGAGTGCCCGTAGCGCGAGAAGTCGCCGAAGTTCAGCATGGGGCCGGCGAAGTACGAGACCACGAGCGCGATGGCCGAGAGCATGACGGGGATCGACGCCGCGAACGTCATCGGCGGCCCGGACGACAGGCTGAGGGAGATGTTGCTCCAACCGGCCTCGGAGACCAGGTAGACGGCCAGGACGATCATGACGACGTACACCGCGGGGCCGGCCCAGTCGATGAACCGGCGGATCGTCTCCATGCCGTTCCAGAACACCGCGGCCTGCGCGACCCACAGGATCGCGTACGAGATCCAGCCGAGCGCGGACAGACCCAGGAACGAGGGCTCGAGCAGCGCGGCGGAGCCGGGCAGGAACTTGAGGAAGATGATGTTGAGCGCCTCGGACGCGAGGAACGTCTGGACGCCGTACCAGGCCACGGCGATCAGGCCGCGGATGACGGCGGGGATGTTGGCGCCGAGCACCCCGAAGATCGCGCGGTTGATGACCGGGTACGGCACGCCCGTCTTCTGGCTGGGCTTGGCGACGAGGTTGCAGAACACCTGCACGATGACGATGCCGACGACGAGGGCGACGAGCACCTGCCAGGACGCGATGCCGAGCGCGAACAGCGAGCCGGCGGTGACGTAGCCGCCGACGCTGTGCACGTCGGACATCCAGAACGCGAAGATGTTGTACGACGACCAGGTCTGCTTCTTCAGCGGCGCCAGGTCCTCGTTGGTCAGCCGCGGGTCGTACGTCGCCTTGATCTCGCCCGCGCCCACGGGCATGCCCGCGGCCTGGACGAGGTCGTGCGGGGACGCGGCGGCCAGGGCGGCCGCGGGTGGCGGCGGTGCGTCGGTCGGGGTGACGGCGGGGGTGTCGTGCGGAGCGGTCATGGCGGTCCTCGCACTCGGGACTCGGGAGGGGTGCGTCGAGCGGGCACCGGGGTGCCGAAGGTCGTGGTCCGACCGGGCGTCCACCCTGGCCAGGGGTGGGGGAGTCACGTACCGTGAGCGGACCTGTGAAGCAGGCGCTGCAGGACCGCTCTGATCCGTGAATCTATGGCTTCACAACCCAGGGCAGGTTTCTGCGACGTGAACTTCCTGCTTCACGCAGGTACCGACGGAGAGGACGGCGTGAGCACCGCACCGGACACAGGCAGCCTCCTGGCGTCCTTCGACGCCGAGCAGCTCGGTGCGCGGCTGCGCGAGCTGCGCGAGGACCGCGGCCTGACGCTGCGCGAGGTCGGGAGCAGGCTCGGCATCTCCGCCAGCGCGGTCTCGCAGATCGAGCGCGGCGTCCTGCGCCCCTCGGTCAACCGGCTCTTCGAGCTCGTGACGGCCGTCGACGCGACCCTCGTCGACGTGTTCGGCGGGACGTCCGGCACGCCCGACGTCGAGCTGTCGGGCGTGCCCGACGGGTACGTCGTGCGCCGCGCGGTGGAGGTCGAGTCCGTCACCCTCGAGGGGGGCGTCGTGTACCGGCGGCTGTCGCCCGGGGTCTCGCACGACGTCGACTTCTTCGAGTCCACCTACCCGCCGCACACCGTCGCGGGCCGCCAGCACGAGCTCGTGACCCACGTCGGGTACGAGATCGGGACGGTCGTGCGCGGCGAGCTGACGATCGACTTCGCCGACGAGCGCGTCATGCTGCGCGCCGGCGACACCATCTCCTACGCGTGCACCACGCCGCACCGGCTGAGCAACCGGTCCGACGACGTCACGGTCGCCACCTGGCTGATCGTGCACCCCGGCGCCGGCGTCCGCTGAGGGTCTCGGCCACCGATCCCACCAGGTGGGACGTGCGGCTCGCGAGACCGGGCCTGGCGTCGCTCTGGGCGGCGATCAGCGCACCAGGCCCGGTCTCGCGGGGACCTCGTCCCACGATGCGGGACGCCTGGTGCGTCGATGCCTCAGGTCGCGGCGTCGAGGCGTGCGGCGACGTCGGCCGGGAAGCCGCCCGTCGCGAGCGGGCCCCAGCGCTCCGGCGTCACGCGGATCAGGCTCTTGCCCTGCAGGCGCATCGCCGCGCGGTACTCGGCCCAGTCGGGGTGCTCGCCGGCGATGCAGCGGTAGTAGTCGACGAGCGCGTCCTCGGCCTGCGGCATGTGCAGCACCTCGGCGCGGCCGTCGACCTGCACCCAGGGGCCGTCCCACTCGTCGGAGAGCACGCAGACGCTCACGTCGGGGTCGCGCTCGGCGTTGCGGACCTTCGCCCGGTCGGGGTACGTCGAGATGACGATGCGTCCGGCGTCGTCCACGCCGCCGCTCACCGGGGAGACCTGCGGGCGCCCGTCCGCGCGCGTGGTCACCAGCAGCAGGTGGTGCCGCGGGCGCACGAACTCCAGGAGCCCGGCCAGGTCGACGGTGGTGGTCGTCGCGATGCTGCGTGCCATGGGGCCGACCCTACGACGCCCCGGCCGCCGAGCGCGGTAGACGACCACCGAGCGCGGTACTCGTTTTCCCCGCGCTCGACGGTCGTGTGCCGCGCTCGGCGGGTGGTGTCCACAGGGGGTGGGCATCGGCCCTGCGGGGTGTCCGGAATCGGTAGGTTCGGCGCATGCGTCGACAGGGTGCTGGGGTCGGGCGGGTGCGGTGAGGTGACGCGCCTGCCGGTGCCACGCCGCGGGCACGAGCAGGGGCGCGCCCGCACCCGCGCCGGCTCCCCGGTGCGTCGCGCGGGACATCACAGAGGAAGCGGCTGGATCGACCTGTCGGGGGGGTACTGGATCGACCTGTCGCGGGCGTGACTGGATTGACATGTCGGCGAGAGGGCGGTGCGACTGGATTGAGCTGTCGGCGAGGGGTGGGCGGGTGGTCAGACCTCGCCCGGGAGGGCTCGGCGGACGACGAGGCGGGTCCAGGAGCCGATGTACAGGCGGTCGCCGTCCTGCAGCTCGTGCCGCTGACCGGGCCGGATCGGGTTCTCCGGCAGCGCCTCGCCGACGCGTGCGACGAACGTGCCGTTGGACGACTGCAGGTCCTCGACCCACCACCGGTGGCCGTCGGTGTTGAGCTGGCAGTGCCGGCGGGACACGCCGCTGTCGGCACCCGCGTCGACCTGCGGGCGGATGTTGCGCGACGCCGACGGGCGGCCGACGAGCACGCTGCGCTCCCGCAGCGGCACCAGCACGGGCAGGCCCACGGACGGCATGGGGTCCTCGGCCTGCTGCGCGGCGTACCAGTCCGGGTCGATCCACAGCTCGGCGACCCACGCGTCGTCGCCGGCGAGCGGCGGGGCGAGCGGGGCCGAGGGGTCGGTGGTCGTCGGCGACGCCCCGGTGGCCGGAGACGTCACGGAGGACGGCGGCGCCGCCCCGGTTCCCGGCGGTGACGCGACGGCCGGGGGCGGCTCCAGCGGGTCGGGCGCCGGGGTGGCACCCGTGCCGGACGGGACCGCGGTCGTCGGGGCGCCGGCGGTGGCCGCACCCGCGGGCGCCGGAGCCGTCGCCCCCAGGTCGAGCGACGAGGTCGCGGGGACGTGCGGCGCGGCGCCGGTCGTGAAGTCGTAGCCGCAGTTCTCGCAGAACAGGGCCCCGGTCGCGGCGGGGGAGCCGCAGTGCGGGCACGTGGCAGGCGTCGGCGCCGCGGCGGACGGGGTGGGCGAAGCGACCGCGGACGGCGTGCCGATCGGCGCTCCGCACACGTCGCAGTAGTCGGTCGACGCGCTCGTGTGCCCCTCGGGGCAGGTGACGCTCATCGCCGCACCCGCGACGTCTTCGTCGAGGCCGTGTCCAGGGCCATCTCGTCCAGGCGGGACGCGCCGCGCTTCAGTCGCACCGTGCCGTGCTCCTCGTCCTCGATCTCCACCACGCGACGCAGCTTCGACGTCGCCTCCTCGTTGCCGGTCTCGGCGGCGAGCTGCACCGCCCGGCCCAGCTTGACGGTGGCCGTCGCCTCGTCGCCGGCGGCCTTGGCCGCCAGGCCCTCCTGGATGACGGACGCGAGCTCCGCCTGGCCCGTGTAGTGCGCGACCTCGGGGCTGATGCGCGCCGTCAGGGACGCGTCGTCGGACCAGGCGGCCTTGACCAGCCCGGACGCGACGACCTCGTCGCCGACGGCGACCTGCACGCGCGCGGCGAGCTGCTCGGACCCCAGCGGCTTGGACGGCACCCGCACGGCCACGTGGTAGTCGCGGGACTCGTCCGCCCAGGCGCCCGTCGGGTACCCGCCGATCAGCGGCGTCACCGCGGTGCGCCGCGCCGTGAGGTCCTCGACGGTCGGCGCGACCTGCCGGACGAACAGGACCTGCCCGCCCTGCGGCGTCCACACCCGCAGCTGCGCGTCCGAGACGCCGCGGGACAGCGAGGCCGCGAGCAGCGCCCGGAAGTCGTCGGCGATGCCCGCCGGGTCGGCGATCAGCTCGACGCTGCCGAGCAGCGCCGTCGCGATCTCGCGCAGCTCGTCGACCTGCCACCGCTCCCCGACGCCGCGCGCGTCGCACTGGAACCGGCCGGTGACGTCGCGGATCGCCGACGTGAGCTGCTCGCGCGGCTCCGACTCGTTCTTGCCGTCGGTCAGCAGGATCGCGTGCCGCTGCGTCACGGCCGGCTGGGTCGCGAAGATCTTGTCGGCCAGGCGCAGCCACGTGCTCATCGCCGTGCCGCCCTGCGCGCCCAGGCGCGACACCGCGCGCTTGGCCTCCGCGCGCGCGGCGGGCTCCATCTGCACGATGGCGACCGGCGCGTTCGGGTACGGGAAGACGCGCTGCGCGACGTGGCTGCCGCTGACGATCGCGAACCACGTGCCGTCGGGGATGTGGTCGAGCGCGACCTGCGCCGCGTGCTTCGCGGCCGCGAGCATGGGCCCCGTCATCGAGCCCGACGTGTCGACCATGATGATCTCCGCGACGCCGCCGGCGGCGGTCGCCGCACCTCCGACGCCCTGCGCGGTGACCGTGACGATGGCGTGGACGTCGGTCCCGCCGTCGGGCAGGAACTCGTTCTGGAAGACGTCGGCACGGAACGTGGCCACGCTGGCTCCTCGTCGGGGTCGGTGCGGTGGTGCGACGGACGGATCGGTGACGGTCAGGGTGCGGGTGCGACAGGCTGTTCCCGGAGGTTACCGGGAGGTCGTCGCCGTGCCGTGGGTGCGGTGCCGGCGTCAGCCTCGTGCGCGTCGGCGTCACCGGCCGTGGGCCCGGTGACCCGTGCGAGCGCGGCCGTCACGTTGTCGTGCCCGCCGCGGGCGTTGGCCCAGGCGACCAGGTCGCGCGACAGGGCCAGGGGGTCCGTGCCGACGCGCCGCACGGCCTCGCGCAGCAGGTCGGCGACGACCTCCGGGGCCGAGGCGTAGTTCCACAGGCCGTCGGAGCACGCGAGCACCCAGCCGGGCCCGGACGGGCGGGTCGCGACGGTGCGGGCCGTCGTCTCGCCGGCGTCGGCGCCGAGCCACCGGGTGATGGCGTGCGCGTCGGGGGAGCGCTCGGCCGCGGCGCGGGACATGCCGCCGGCCATGAGCTCGGCGGCCACCGAGTCGTCCTCGGTGAGCTGCTCGGGCGTGCCCGCGTCGGGCAGCCAGTAGACGCGGGAGTCGCCCAGCCAGCCCGCGACCAGCAGCGTCGGGCCGGCGACCGCGGCGGCGAACGTGCACGACGGCGGGTCCTGCCGGGCTGTCGCGTCGTCGACGGCGGCGTGCGCGGCGGCGTCGGCACGGTGCCCGGACGCGACCAGGAGCCGCGACCACCCGGCGGCGTCGTCCGCGCCGACGTCGGCGGCGCCGGCCACCAGGACGTCGCGCGCCGTGGTGGCCGCCGCCTGGCTGGCGACGTCGGAGTCGGGTGCGGAGGACACGCCGTCGCACACGACGAGCACGCTGACGTCGCCGACGACGCCCAGGGCGAGTGCGTCCTCGTTGCGGCGGCGCCGCACGCCCACGTCGCTGACGCCGGCGACGTGAGGCGCCGGCTGCTCCTCGCGGTGGTCGCGCTCGACGGGTGCACGGGCGCCGCACTGCGTGCAGTAGCCGTCGGTCGCGACCTCCCCGCCGCAGGCCGGGCACGCGTCCGGGTGCGGGACGGGCCCGGTCCCGGGTGCGTCTGCCGTCGACGGTCCGACGGCCGGCTCCGCCGCCACCTCCGCCGCCACGACCTCCGGCGCCACCTCCGCCGCGGTCGGCGTCACCTCGGCCGCCGGCGCCGCCGCCGCGAGCGGCGCACCGCACGACTCGCAGAACCGCGCACCGTCACCGGCGCGCTCACCGCACGCGGCGCACACCGTCCCCCCGGCAGCCGGGGCCGCGGCCCCGGGGGCCTCGTTCACCACGTCGTCCACCTGCGCACCTCGTTGGCGCGGTCGACGAGCGCGACGCGCGTCGCACGGTCCTCGGTGAGGGCCGCCTGGTCGCGGTACGCGGCCTCCAGCGCGTCGGTCACACCGGCGCGGGTCGCCGGAGCGCCGTCGAGGGTCACGCCGGGCGCCGTACCGCCCGCGTCCACCGTCGCGAGCGCGGTGCTCAGCACGTCGACCCGCAGGGCCGCGTGCTCGGCCGGTGCGAGCGACACCGTGCGCACCGAGTCGAGCGCGGCGGCCAGCGAGGGCAGGTCGCTGCGTGACCGGGCGAGGATCCGGGCCCGCATGAGGCGCGCCTGCGGGTAGGAGCTGCGCGTCGGCGTCACCAGGTCGAGCGCCGCGAGGGCGTCGTCGAGGTGCAGGGACGCCAGGCGCAGGCGCGCGAGGCCGAACGCGGCAGGGGCCGTGTAGTTGGCGTCGGCGTAGGCGCACGTCGCGTAGAGCTGCTCCGCGATCCCCGGCTCGCCGGACAGCTCGCAGGCCACCGCGAGCGCCAGCTTGGGCGCGAGCTCGCCCGGGACCTGCCCGTAGACGGCGTTGAACGACGCGCGCGCCCCCACGGGGTCCCCGGTCGCGAGCTGCGCGAGGCCCTGCGTCCACACCGCGCGCCACTCCCACGGGTCGTCGGCGAGGATCGCCTCGACCGCGGCCGTCACGACGTCGGGACGTCCCGCCTCGATCGCGCTGGTCGCGCGCAGCAGACGGACCTCGACGGTGTCGTCCGGTGCGTCCGCGAGGGCCGCGAGCCGCTGCTCCGGGTCCGTCACGTTGACGCCGGACAGCCACCCGGCAGCGGGGTCGTCCGGGTCGACCTTGAGCGCCGGCAGCTCGTCCCACGCCAGCGGCCGGTCGACGTGGTCGGTCACGGGCGGCTCGAACAGCACGGACGCGGCGCTGGTCAGCGGGGGGTCGCCCGCGCCGCGGTCGG
Organism: Cellulomonas wangsupingiae; assembly: GCF_024508275.1. Lineage (NCBI taxonomy): Bacteria > Bacillati > Actinomycetota > Actinomycetes > Micrococcales > Cellulomonadaceae > Cellulomonas > Cellulomonas wangsupingiae. The sequence continues at coordinate 3,549,382 of NZ_CP101989.1, read as the reverse complement.
CGGCGACGACCTCGCGCAGGACCCCGAGCACCTGGGCGCGCATCTCGTCGACGGACCCGAACCGGTCCGACGGGTCGGGTGCGCACGCCTTGGCGAGCAGCCGGTAGAACGAGTCGTACCGCGCGAACACGGGGGTCTCGTCGACCGGGGGCAGCGCCGCGACGTACGTCGTGGTGTTGCCGCGGAAGTCCAGGACGAGCGTGGCCAGGGTGCGGCCGATCGTGTAGACGTCCGACGCGACGGACGGGCCGTCGACCGGCACCTCCGGCGCCTGGTACCCGACCGTGCCGTAGATCGCGGACTGGTCGTCGTCGATGCGCCGGACGCCGCCCATGTCGATGAGCTTGAGGGCGTCGCCGGCCTGGATGACGTTGTCGGGCTTGAAGTCGCAGTACAGCAGGCCCACGTCGTGCAGGTACGCGAACGCGGGCAGCACCTCGAGGACGAACGCGAGGGCCTGGTCGACGGGCAGCGGGTCGACGTGCCCGGAGGCCTCGCGGCGGTCGGTCAGCAGCTCCTTCAGCGACCGCCCGCCGACGAACTCCATGACGGTGTACCCGTCGCCGTCGTGCTGCACGAAGTTGTAGATCTCGACGATCAGCGGGTGCTCGACACGCGCGAGGAACTGCCGCTCGGAGATCGCCGCGGCGACCGCGTCCGGGTCGCCGCTGTTCAGCAGGCCCTTGAGGACGACCCACCGGCCGGACACGTTGCGGTCGCGGGCCAGGTAGATCCAGCCCATGCCGCCGTGCGCGAGGCACCCGGCGACCTCGTACTGCCCGCCTACGAGCGTGCCGGGCGTCAGGCGCGGGTCGAAGTCGAACCGGGCGCCGCACGACGGGCAGAAGCCCTGGGTGCGCGCCGGGACGCCGTCGCGGCCCCGCCCGACGGGCTCGCCGCACGCGGCGCAGAACCGCTTGCGCTCCGGGACCTGCGGGTCCGTCATGACGGCCTGCAGCGGGTCGTCCACCGGGGCGGGCGGGACCGTCGTCAGGCCGGCGCCGAGGCGTGCGCGCCGCAGGCGCGTCGAGGACGTGCCCAGGCGCCGCGTCGCGCGCGAGCCGGTCGCGGCCGTGCGTGCCGAGCCGAGTGCCGCCGACGCGAGCCGCGTCGAGCTGGTGCGGCCGGTGCGGGTGGAGCGCTCCGCCTCGGGGTCGGCGCCCGCGCGCCCGGGTGCGGGGACACCGGGCGCGATGCCGGTGCCGAGCATCGCGGACGGGGTGCGTGCACCCGTTGCGCCGCCGGGCGCCGGGCCGGTGGCCGGCGGCGTCGCCGTCCCCGTGGTCGTCGACGTGGCGCCGGCGGGTGCGGGCGACCCGCACACGTCGCACCAGCCGTCCTCGTACGTCCCCGTGCAGCCGGGCTCGCGGCAGGCGGTCGCGGTGGTCATCGGGCTCCTCCCGGTCCGCCCGGCAGAGGCCGGGCGAGGTGCTCGTACTGCTCGACGAGGGCGCGTGCGAGGCCCACGTCGCAGGGCGTGGTCCCGACGGCGTCCCGTGCCTCGTCGTGCGCCGCGCGCACGGTGGGCGACGCGTCGCGGCCGTTGGACGACGCGAGGCTCGCCGCGCGTCCCAGGCGGTAGCGCAGCTCGGCGCGCTCCCGCAGCGGCGCGCTGTACGCGTCCTGCGCGGCGTCGAGGGCGCGGCGGACCGCGTCGAGCCGGGCGACGAACGCGTCGAGGGCGTCGCGGTCCAACGGGACCGGGCCGAGGCGCGACACGTCGGGCACCGCGAGGCGCGGCGGGTGGGCCACCTCGCGGCGGCAGCGCTCGGCCAGGGCGTGCAGCGCCGGCTCGCGGGCCTCGAGGGCGGCGGCCGTGGCCTGGGCGTCGACGCGGGCCCGCGCGGCCGACCGGCGCTGGGACACCGCCACCATGAGGTCGCGCTCGGCGTGCGCGGTCCGCGTCTCCAGCTCCGTCAGCGGTCCCGAGACGTCGCCACCGCGGGCCGCCTGCGCCGACAGGCGCTGCTCGCGGTCCCGCAGCGCCGTGAGCCGCTCGTGGGCGGCGGTGTCGGAGCCGGCGAGGTCCTCGGCACGGACGAGCGCCGCGCGCACCCCGCGCAGCCGGGCGACGACGTCGGCGGTGTCCGGGTCGAACGCGAGGCGTGTGCGCAGCGCCGAGACCATCGCGTCGCACAGCGTCAGCGCCTCGGGCAGCGAGACCGGCGAGGCGCCGGCGCGCGTGTCGACCCGCCCCCACACGAGCTGCGACATGCGTTCCCGCTCGACCTCGGTCACGCGCCCGTCGTCCCACACCGCCAGCAGCTCGTCGGCGCGGGTGCGCACCGACTGCCACACGGACAGGGCGAGCACCACGTCCGGCGTGTACCGCTCGGAGTCGGCGGTCGCCTGCGCGGCGGTGTCGAGCGCGTCCAGCCGGGACCGCCGGTCGTCGAGCCACGTCAGGAGGCCGTCGAGGTACGTCATGAGGTCGCGCGCGCCGATGGCCTCGCCCAGCCGCCCGGGGGCGACGGGAGCGACGACGTCGGCGGACGCGGCAGCCATGGCGGTCGGGGTCACGACCGTCCGTACACGGACGACGGCGGTGCGGGCGCCGGGCCCAGGGCCTCGCCCAGCCAGCGGTCGTAGAGCTGCGTCCACGTGCCGTCGGCCTTCATGCCGTCGAGGACGGCGTTGACGAACCGTGCCATGTCGACCTGGTCGGCGGGGATGCCCAGGCCGTACGGCTCGGCGCTGAACGCCTCGCCGACGACGCGCGCGTACGGGTCCTGCGCGACGAACCCGGCCAGGACGGTGTCGTCGCCGGTGATCGCGTCGACGCGCCCCTGCTGGAACAGCGCGAGGCAGGCGGAGTGGGTCCGCGCCCCGACGGCCTCGACGTCGTAGTCGGCGAGCCGCTCGAGCGTCGTCGTGCCCTCGGGTGCGCACACGCGCCGCCCGGCGAGCCCTTCGATGCCCGTCGCCTCGGACTCCGTGCTGACCAGCACCTTCTGCCCGGCCGTGAAGTACTCCGCGGAGAAGGCGATGTCCGCCCAGCGCTCGCAGTTCATGGTGAACGCGCGGGCGACCAGGTCGACCTCGTGGTCCACGAGGACGGGGATGCGGTCGCCGGCCGTGATGACGCGGAACCGGATCGCGTCGGGGTCGCCGAGGATCGCCTGGGCGACCTGCCGCGCGACGTCGATGTCGAAGCCCTCGATCTGCCCCGTGAACGGGTTGCGCGCACCCATGCGCAGGGTGTCCGCGGACACCCCGACGACCAGGTGGCCGCGTGACCGGATGGCCTCCATCGTCGAGCCCGCCGGGATCTGCGTGCCCGTGGTCGGCGCGTACGACGTGATGGCGTCGGCGCACTCCGCCGCGGCCGGGGCGGGCGCGGCGGCGGCCTCGGCCGCCGGGGGGATCACGGCCGTGCCCCCGGGGGCGGGCCGTGCGCAGCCGCCGAGCGCGACGGCCACGAACGCCGCCGTCGCGAGCGCTGCGCGCAGCACCCGGCGCCGGCGCGCGGCGCCGTCCCCGTGCGAGGTGTCCGTCGTGCGTGTGCTCATCGGTACTCCTCCCGTCGTGCGCGCAGCCCCGTCCAGGCGAGCACGGCGCCGCCCGCGCCCAGCGCGGCGAGCAGCCACCCGACCCAGGCGCCGCCTCCCCGCAGCCCGTCGGCGACGTCCGCGCCGCCCGTCTCCACGGCCGCGGCGAGCGTCGTGGACAGGTCGTCGAACAGCGCCGGCGGCGCCCCCGGGTCCTCGCTGGTGACCAGCGCGACCGCACCGTCCCAGTCGCCGGCGTCGTCCAGCGCCCGCACCTGCTCGTGCGCCGCGACCCACGCGTCCAGCCGGTCGACCAGCGACCCGTCGAGGCGCGCGCCGTCGCCCTCGAGCGCGGTGCGCGCGTCCGCGACGCTCGTCACGAACGACTCCTCGTACGCGGCCCCCGACCCGCGGCGGATGAGCGTGAACGCCTCCATCGAGCGGGCGTCGTTCACCAGCGCGAACGCCTGGGACGTCGCGACCGTCGCCGCGTACGCCTCGTCGTGCACGCGGGTCGCGGCCGACGAGGTGCCGCCGAGCGTGATGCCGCCCACGACGCCGATCACCAGCACCGCGACCGTCGCGCCCACGAGCCCGGCGTTCAGCCGTCGGCGCGTGCGGCGGGCGACCCACACCTGCACGCCGACGAGCACGGCGAGCGCGAGGAACGCGGTCCCGATCACCAGGGGAGCGGCGATCCGCACGAGCCGGAGCTCGCCGTCCACCCGGTCCTGCTCGGCGGCCACGAGCTCGTCCAGCGCCGGGACGATGTCCTCGCGGAGCACCGTCGACGCCTCCTCCAGGTACGCCGAGGCGACGGGGAAGCCCTGCCGGTTGTTGGCGCGCGCCTGCTCGACCAGCCCGGTGTACGTCGTGAGGTCCGCCGACACGCCCGCGAGGCCCTCGGCGCCCTCCGGCCCGCTCGCCGCGAGCAGCGTCAGGGCGTGCGCGCCGGCGTCGACCGCGGCGTCGTACCCGGCCCGCAGGTCGGTGGGCTCCAGCCCGCCGACGAGGAACGCGGTGGTCGCCGCCGCGTCCGCCGCGACGAGCTGGTTGCGCGCGTCCTGCAGGCCGACGAGCTGTGCGGCGGCGTCCCGGACGCCGGCCACCGCGGTGCTCTGGTTCGTCGTCGTCCACAGCGCGAGCAGCCCTGCCAGGGCCGTGACCAGCACCGCCACGGCACCCCACAGGCGCAGGCCGCCCGGCGTGGAGCGCCAGCCGCTCGTGGGACGGTCCGGGGCCGCGGCCGACGCGGTGGCGCCGGGCGCGGGGGGTGCGCTCGGTGTCGTGGGCACGACGGTCGTGGTCACGCGGGCTCCTCGGTGGGGCTGGCCGGGGTGGTGACGGCGGGGGGTGCCGGTGCGTCGGGGGCTCCGGGCGCGGGCAGGTCCGGGGCGACGTCCTCGACGTCCGTCGCGAGGTCCTCCGGCAGCAGCGTGCGCAGCTGCTCGACCGTCGGGGCCGCGACGTCCCGCAGCCGCCACGCGTGCCGCAGGACGGCGCGGTCCAGCAGGTTCCGGGCGAGGCGCCCGTTGCCGAAGCCCTCGTGCCGCGGCTGGGCGGCGACGATCTGCTCGACCAGGTCCAGCGCCTCGGGGGACGGCTCGAAGTCGGCCGTGCGCGCCGCGAGCGCGAAGATCTCGCGCAGCTGGGCGTCGGTGTAGTCGTCGAAGGCGATGGTGGTGGCGAACCGGCTCTCGAGGCCCGGGTTGGTGGTGAGGAACCTCGCCATGGGCAGCGGGTAGCCCGCCACGATCACCACGAGCTCGTCGCGGTGGTCCTCCATGTCCTTGACCAGCGTGTTGACGGCCTCGGCGCCGTACTGGTCCTCCGCCAGGGAGTACGCCTCGTCGATGAACAGCACGCCGCCGAGGGCCCTGGCCACCACCTCGGTGGTCTTGGTGGCGGTCTGGCCGAGGTACCCGGCGACGAGCTCGGAGCGGTCCACCTCCACGAGGTGGCCGCTGCTCAGCAGGCCCAGCGCGCGGTACAGGCCGGCGACGAGCCGCGCGACGGTGGTCTTGCCCGTGCCGGGGTTGCCGACGAACACCAGGTGCCGCGTCAGCGACGGGCGCGTCAGGCCGGCGTCGGCGCGCAGCCGCTCGACCCGCAGCACCTGCGCCTGCTGGCGGATCTCGCGCTTGACGCTGTCGAGGCCGACGAGCGCGTCGAGCTCGGCGAGCAGCTCGTCGAACGTCTTCTCGGGGGCGTCGTCCGCGGCCCCGGTCGAGCCGGACCCGACATGACCGGATTGCTCTCTCGCGCCCGGGGGGTGGGGGTCGGGGTCCCCCCTCCCGGTGGTGACGGTGCGATCCAGCACGGGGGAGAGGTGACTGGATTGCTCTCTCGCGGCCGGGGGGGTGGGGGCGGGGGCCAGGGCGGCGGCGGCCCGTTGGACGGCGGCCGTGACCGAGGCGGCGGCCACCACCTGCAGGTCCGGGGTGCCCAGGTCGCACGCGGCGGACGCGACGTGGGCGAGCGCGTCGGCGTAAGCGGCCGCGTGCGGTGAGCGGACGGCGACGAGCGACGTCAGCAGGTCCGTGGGGGCGTGCCGCCAGCGGCGGGCGGACGCGGCCGCGGCGAAGAACGGCGTGAGTTCGGCGTCGGACCGGCCGAGCGCCGCGAGCCACGCCGGGCCCGCACCCGTCACCGACTCGGCGACGGCAGCGGCCAGGCGCTCGCCCTCGTCGCGCACGTCCGCCGGCGGCAGGCCGGCCGCGGTGCCGGCCGCGACGAGCGCGTCGACGGCCCCCGGCAGCGCGCTCACGGCGCACCCGCCCCGGGCACGTCCAGCGACGACTGCCCGAACTTCTCGGCGAGGAACTGCCCGTGCGCGACCAGCGCCTGGGCGTCGGCCCGCGACACCGCGTCGGAGATCTTCTCGAGCGTCATCGCCAGCAGGTCGAGCTGGTCGCACAGCAGCATGAGCGACGTCTTGCCGCGCGACACCACGCGGCGGTCCGCGAAGTCCCGCGGCAGCCGCAGGTACCCCTCGACGGCCTCCGGCAGGTAGCTCGTCGCGGTCGCGACGACCGTGTACGCCTGCCGGTCACCCACGCCGAAGCGGTCCAGCCGCGGCACCATCTCCTCGACCGTCCCGGTGATGCGGTGCACGCGCGCCGTCACCGCCGCGGGCACCCGCCCCTCGATGCTCGTCTCGACGTCGCGCACGGCGGTCGCGATCTGCTCGGCCGTGGGGACCGGGTCCTCCTCGATCGTCACCACGTGCCGCGGGGCGCGCCCGAACAGGCGCGCGACGAGGTCGCCCAGGCCGCTCACCTGCGGTCCACCTCCCCGCCCCCGTCCGCCACCCGGCGCGTCAGCGCAGACCCAGGTCGAGGGACCCGCTCGCGACCTCGGTGCGGTCCGAGCGCGAGACGCGGTCCAGGTAGGCCTTGGCCTTCGACGTCTCCGTCTCCAGGACGCCGACGGTCTGCGCCATCGAGTCCAGCGCCTGCACCTTGAACGTGTCGATGGAGTCCATCGCGGCGAAGATGTCGGAGAACGACTGCTGCAGCTGCGGCAGCCCGATGGTCGCGCTCGCGGCCTGCTGCTGGATCGTCACCGACTGCTCGCGCAGCAGCTTGGACGTCGACGCGATCATGTTCGACGTCGTCGTGTTCAGCGCCGTGATCTGGTCGAGCACGAGCTTCTGGTTGTTCAGCGCCTGCGCCACCAGGACCGCGGTGCGCAGCGCCGAGACCGTCGTCGTCGTCGCCCGGTCGACGCCCTTGATGAGCTCGAGGTTGTTCTTGATGATGATGTCGATCGCCAGGTAGCCCTGGATCGACACCGCGAGCTGCGTCAGCAGGTCCTGGTGCTTCTGGCGGACGTAGAACAGGACGTCCTCGCGCAGCGCGCGCGCCCGCTCGGGGTCGCTCGCCTCGACCTGCGCGATCTTGGCCGACAGCTGGGTGTCCAGCGCGCTCGCGACGTAGATGTACTGGTTGAGCCGGCCCATCGTGTCCCAGAGGTTCTGCTTCTCCAGGTTCAGCGCCGCGTTGTCCTTGCGCAGCTCGTCCTGGCCCCGGTACAGCGCACGGACGATCGCGTCGATCTGCTTCTGCGAGCTCTCGTAGCGGCGGAAGTAGTCGGTGAGGGTGTCGCCGAACGGGAAGATGCCGAGCAGCTTGCGCCCGACCGTCTTCTCCGACGGGTCGAGGTCCTCCACCGTGCGGCGCAGGTCGAGCAGCGACTTCGACACCTGCGAGGTCCCCGAGACGCCGCCCTCGCGCAGCTCGCGGACGGGGACCTGCAGGAGACGGTTCGACGTGTCGGCGGCCGCGCGGACGTCGCTGTCACCCATGAGCCGCACGTCCTCGGCCTTCGCCGCGAACTCCGGCGACCCGGCCTGCGCCGCGTCGAGGCTGCTCAGGTAGGCGCCGACCTTGGCGTCCAGGCCGGGGAGTGCCGCGGGGTCGACGCGCGGGGCCATGGCCGGGGCGTCGTGCGCGGCCACGGGCGCGACGGGCGCGGGCGCCTCGAGGGCGAACGCGCCGCTCGACGCGGGCGGCTGCAGCGGGGTCGGCTCGGTCATCTTCGTCCTCCCGGGAGGCCCTGGTGGCGCGGCTGCCGTCTGACGACGACGGTGCTGGTGACGGTACCGGAACGCCCGGTCGTGATGAGCAGAACGCCCGGGCCGTGGTCGTGGTTCCACCGACCCGGTGGGCGGTGGCGGCCGGCTGTCACCGCAGGACGTTCCCCAGCTCCTCGCGCGAGTGCACGCCGAGCTTGGCGAACACGCGCGACAGGTGCGAGTCGACCGTGCGGGTGGACAGCACGAGGCGCTGGGCGATGGCCCGGCTGGTCATGCCCCCGGCGGCCAGCGACGCGATCTCCTGCTCGCGGGACGTCAGCGACACCGGTGCCTCGAGCGGCGGCAGCCACAGCCCGCGGCGGTTGAGCTCGCGCTCCGCGATGCGGACCAGGTCCGCATCGCCCGCCGCGAGGGCCTCGACGTGCGCGACGAGGGCGGCGCACCGCTCGCCGTCGCACACCCGCCCCAGGTCCCGGACCCGCGCGACGACCGCCGGGTCGAGGGCGCCGCCGGTGCGCCGGGTCGCGTCGACCCACCGGTGCAGCGCCTCGAGCTCGACGCGGGCGGCGCCCCGCGCGTGCGCCCAGCGGGCGGCGGCACGGGCCTCGGCGACGAGCTCGGGGCTGCGCATCCAGCCGAGCGCGTCGAGTCGACGTACCCGCAGGTCGCCCTCCAGGGCACCGCTCGACCCGACCGCGGCGTGCGCAGCCTGGTCGAGCAGGTCGCGCGCCGCCGCGGCGTCACCGCAGGCGGCCGCCGCCACGGCCTCGGCCGTGAGGCTCGACCGCAGGAACCCGCTGAGGTCGGCCGGGCCGGACCGGGCGCGCGCGGTCGACAGCTGCGTGCGCGCCTCGCTCCACGACCCAGCCGCGACGGCCATGAGACCGAGCGCAGTGTGCACGGACGACCACTCCACCGCGAACGGCAGGTCACCGCCCGGGGGGCCCAGCGCGTCGCGCACGGCGTCGACCTCGCCCGACCACAGCAGCGTGAGGAACGTCGAGACCAGCACCTCGCCACTGCCCCAGCGGTGCTCGTCGCCGTGCGCGGACGCGACGGCCCCGAACTGCAGGCACAGCGCGAGCGCGCGCCGCAGCTCGCCGCGCTCGCCCAGGCCGAGGGCCGTCGGTGGGGCGAGCGACACGCGACGGGCCGGGTGCGTGTCGCCGTCGAGGGCGACGAGGGCGGCGTCCAGGGACTCGGCGAACCGGCCGGCGTAGCCCAGCCGCGTCAGCCGCGTGACCTCCACCTCGTCGCGCCAGCGCCGCAGGTGCCCCTCCGGGTCGGCCGCGCGCAGCGGCGCGACCACGTCGTCGAGACGTGCGAGCGCCCGGTCGACGTCGCCCAGGCGCGTGTGGGTGACGTGCGCCGTCATGTCCGCGACGTGCAGCAGCAGGCCGGCGGCCTCGTCGAGCGGGCCCGCGGCCAGCAGCTCGGCGGCGCGGGCCAGGTCACGCTCGGTCTCGGCCAGCTCGCCGAGCATCACGCGCGCGTCCGCGCGCAGCGCGTGCAGCTCCGCCGCCTGCTCCGGCGGGCAGGACGCGAGCGCACCGGTCGCGAGCCGCACGGCCGCGTCGTACTGGTGGATCGCGAACGCCGCGTCGAACGCCTCCCGCAGCCGCGTCGGCGGGACGCTCATCCCCAGGTCGATCGCGAGGGCCACCGAGCGGACCAGCGAGCCGGCCGCGACGCCGCGCAGCACGGGCGTGTCGAGCGCGCGCTGCAGCAGGTCCCGCTGCCGCGAGGCGGGGATCCACGCACGCGCGACGTCCGCGTACGCCGACGTCGTCAGGTCCACGACCCGGGTCGTCCCGCCCGACGGCGTGGGTGCGGTCGTCGTGGTGACGGCGCCGGCGAGCACGAGCTCGTCGACCGCGGCGGCGGGCACGAGGTCGAGCAGCGCGTCGAGCGTGATCGGGCACACCACGGCGCACACCTCGAGCGCCGCGCGGGCCTGCCCGCTCGCGCCCTGCAGGTCGAGCTCGGCCAGGTCCTCCATGCGCGAGCGCGGCTGCGGGCCGCCGCGCCACATCCACGCGCCGTGGCGGCGGGCGAGCGCGCCCGAGGCCAGGGCGTCCTTGACGGTCTCGCGCAGGAGCGTCGCGCTGCCGCTCGACGCCTGCCACAGGTGGTGCGCCGTCTCGGCCGTCACCGGCCCGCCGAGCTCGGCCGTGAGCCAGCGCTCCGCGTCGTCGCGCGTGAGCGGGGCGATGTCGACGCGCTCGACGAGGTCGTCCTTCCACAGCGCGGCCCAGGGCGCGCGGGACGCCCAGCTCAGCCGCAGGGTCGCGACCACCTGGACCGTGCCCTGCCGGACCAGCCAGTCGAGCGCGCGGGCCGAGGCCTCGTCGAGGCGGTGCGCGTCCTCGACGCGCAGCACCAGGCGGCCGTCGCCGCGCAGCCGGTCCAGGCCGGCGGTCAGCGAGCGCAGGGTCGCCGCGAGGTCGCCGAACGCGGCGCCCGCGTCGTCGAGCAGCGGCTCGAGCGCCGCGAGCGGCAGCGCGTCCTGCGTGCCGGTGCCGCTGATGAGCACGACGCGCACGTCGTCCTGCTCGGCGCGCAGCCGCTCGACCGCCCGCGCGACCGCCTGCGTCTTGCCCGTGCCCGCGTCCCCGACGACGAGGACGCTGCGCCCCGCGCCCAGCGAGGACGTGACGTGCTCCACGACGTCCGGGTGCAGGACGTGCACGGGTGCGCGGGACGGGCCCCGGCGGGGGGTGGGGACACCGGCGGAGGTGGACCGTCCGCGGACCGCGCTGGCGCCTGCGTCGGACGTGGTCATAGCGCCTCCGGAGGGATCGTGCCTGGGGTGAAGGTCGCGTGCGCGTGCTGGGGGGGTGAGCGCCGTTGCGGCCGGCGAGGCGGGCAAGTGCGACGAAGGAGTGCCGAAGCCCTTCGTCGGACATGAAGTTCACCCGTTCGAGGGCCGCCCGGACGGGTCCGCGAGCGGCCGCCGCGAACCTCGGTAGCGATTACCGATGTCCGCTGCGCAGGTCGCTGCCTAGCCTCACGACGACCCGCGACGCGCCGGACCGGACCGGCCGGACGACGGCGACCTCACGACCGAGAGAAGGACCCCACCCGTGCCCACCTACACCGCCCCCGGCGTGTACGTCGAGGAGATCCCCTCGTCCCAGAAGGTGCTGTCGTCGGCGCCCACGGCCGTGACGGCCTTCGTGGGCTTCACCGCGTCGGCGCCCTCGGACGACCCCGCCGACCCGCAGGGCCTGGCCCCGCGCCTCGTGACGAGCTGGACCCAGTACGAGGCCCTGTACGGCGGGTTCGCCGACGGCGCGATGCTGCCGCTGTCGGTCTACGGCTACTTCCTCAACGGCGGCACGCAGGCGTACATCGTGCGCGTGGCGCACGCCGAGCCGTCCGGCAAGCCGGCGACGCTCGAGCTGCCCGCCGCCGACCGCGCGCTCGGCCTGCCGATCGCGGTGGAGTCCGTCGAGCCCGACGCGCAGCTGTCGGTCGTCGTGCAGACCGACGACGCCCCGGACGACCTCGAGGGCCCGACGACGTTCACGCTGGTGGTCCTCGACGGCGGTGAGGCCGTCGAGGAGTACCCCGGCCTGAGCCTGGGCGGCCCGCGCGACGCGGCCACCGTGGTCAACAAGACGTCCACGAAGGTGAAGCTCGAGATCCGCCTCGACGAGGCGACCGACCTGTCCAGCCAGCTCGAGCTGCTGCGCCCCGGCACGTACGCGCTGCAGCAGGCCGAGCCGGTCAAGGTCCCCGTCACCGGCCGCAAGTTCGCCGGCTCGGAGGCCGCCCGCACCGGCATCAACGGCCTGGCCATCGCCGAGGACGTCACGATCGTCGTCGTCCCCGACCTGGTCACCGCCGCGACGCGCGAGGACGGCACGCTCGACCTCGGGCTGTGGAAGGCCGTGCAGACGTCGCTCATCGCGCACTGCGAGCAGCACGCCAACCGCATGGCCCTGCTCGACGCGCCCCCCGGGATGACGCCGCAGCAGGTCAAGGAGTGGCGCTCGGAGGTCGCGCAGTACGACTCGGCGTTCGCGACGATGTACTACCCGTGGATCAAGGTGGAGAACCCCCTGGGCTCGGGTGCGTCGGCGGAGATCGTGGTCCCGCCGTCCGGTCACGTCGCCGGCGTGTGGGCCCGCACGGACGAGACGCGCGGCGTGTGGAAGGCCCCGGCCAACGACACGATCCGCGGCGTCCTGGACGTCGAGCGCTCCGTCACGCAGACCGAGCAGGGCTTCCTCAACCCGATCGGCGTCAACGCGATCCGCCCGTTCGGCACCCGCGGCATCCGCATCTGGGGCGCCCGCACGCTCGCGTCGGACACCGACTGGCAGTACGTCAACGTGCGTCGCCTGTTCAACATGGTCGAGTCGACGATCCTCGAGGGCACCCAGTGGGCCGTCTTCGAGCCGAACGACGTGACCCTGTGGGAGGGCGTCAAGCGGACCCTCACCGGGTACCTGCACGGTCTGTGGCAGTCGGGTGCGCTGTTCGGCTCGACGGCCGACCAGGCGTTCTTCGTCCGCTGCGACGAGACCACCAACACGCCCGAGTCGATCGACGCCGGGCGCCTGATCGTCGAGGTCGGCCTCGCCCCGGTCAAGCCCGCGGAGTTCGTCGTCTTCCGCATCAGCCAGAACAAGCAGAGCGCGGCCTGACGGCTGAGCCCGCCCTAGCCCCCGACCACCACAGGAGCACCCCATGGCAAGCAACGGCCTGTTCAGCGCCGACCCGATCATCTCCCAGAACTTCTTCCTCGAGCTCGACGGCAAGGTCGTCAGCGCCCTCGTCTCGGTGTCCGGCCTGGACGTCGAGGTGGGCGTCGGCAAGGTCACCCAGATCGGCAAGGACGGCAAGAAGCAGCAGGTCAAGTTCCTCGGCCAGACCGTCGAGGTCCCGGACCTGCAGCTGAGCCGCGTCGCACCGGCCAACATCGCCAACGACGAGCTGTGGAAGTGGTTCAAGGCGGTCCGCGAGGGCGGCCTGTCCGGCGACCGCGCGAAGAACCGCAAGAACGGCTCGGTCGTGCTCTACGACGCCGGGGCCACGGAGGTCGCGCGGTTCAACTTCTTCAACGGCTGGCCCAGCAAGATCTCGACCGACCAGCTGTCGGTCGACGGGTCGGACGCGATCAAGGAGACGGTGTCGATCGTCATCGAGCGCCTCGAGAGGGTCAAGTGACCCTGCGCACCCGGTACGAGTTCACGCTCCCTCGCGGTTACGTCGACCGCGAGGGGGCGCTGCACCGGCAGGGCGTCATGCGGCTGGCGACGGCCCGCGACGAGCTCGAGCCGCTGCGCGACCCCACGATCAGCGGACCCGACGACCCGCGCCTGACGGTCGTCGTGCTCGCGCGCGTCGTCGAGCGCCTCGGGGCGCTGGAGCTCGTGACGACGCACGAGATCGAGGGCCTGTTCGCCGCCGACCTGGCGTACCTGCAGGACTTCTACGGCGTCATCAACTTCGGCACCCCCGCCGAGGTCGAGGAGTTCCTCGCCGGTCAGGACGACGTCGCACCCGCGGCGCCGGCCCTCGCCGAGGAGCCGACCCCGGCCACCGACGTCCCGGACCCGGGCTTCGTGCCGTCGACGCGACAGCGCTCGGCGATCGAGGAGCTCCCGGCCGAGACCCGGTGAGCGGACCGTGCTGCGCTACCCCGTCGATGCGGTCTGGCAGGAGATCGCCTACCTGGCGTACCACCTGCACTGGCCGATGGACGACCTGCTGGACCTCGAGCACCTCGACCGGGTCCGCATGGTCCGGGCGGTCGCGGCGATGAACGAGCAGGCGTGGGAGGCGGTGCGCGACAGTGTCTGAGCAGACGCCCCTGGGCGGTGGGTCCCCGACGACCTCCAGCAGGTTCCTGCTGGAGGTCGACGGGGTGGAGATCGGCACGTTCCGTGAGGTGCAGGGCCTGCGCCTCGACGTCGACGTCGTCGAGCACGTCGAGGGCGGCCAGAACGGGTACGTGCACCAGCTGCCCGGCGTGATGCGCTGGCCGCACCTGGTGTTCACGCGCGGCATGGTGCAGTCCGACGCGCTGTTCGGCTGGGTGCAGAAGTCGTCCGGGCAGGGCTTCGCCGGCAACGGCGACACCCTGACGCGGGCGACGGGCGCGGTCACCGTGGTCGACGACCGCGGCAACCGCATGCGGTCCTGGGAGCTCGACGGCGTCTTCGCCGTGAGCTGGACCGGGCCGTCGCTGTCCGCCGACTCCGACGCGCCGCTCACCGAGTCGCTCGAGGTCGCGCACCACGGGTTCCGTGCGGTGACGCGGTGACGGCGGCGCCCGGCTCGGGCGGTGTCGGTGTGGGTGGTGTCGGCGTGAGTGGTGTCGGTGCGGGCGGTCAGGTCGCGACGTCGGCGGCGGTGCGCGCGTCCGGTGCGCCGGCGACCCCGCTGGGTGCGGCCGTCGCGCAGCGCTGGCGGCGTCCCGGTCCGGTCGGGCGTCCGCGCCCGGCGGCGATCGGGTCGCTCGCGTCCGCGGCGGTGCGGTTCGCTGCCGGGTCGGGGCGTCCCGTCGCGGTGCGTCGGGCGCTGGTCGGCCCGGCGACCGTCCCGGCGCGCGTCCGCGTGGCCGACGACGTGCGTCCGCCGCGCTGGTGGTCCGGCGACCTCGCGGCCCGCCGTCGCGCCCGCGCCGCGCAGGACGACGTCGTCGTCGCTGCCCACCGGGACCGGCCGCGGGGCCTGCCGCGCTCCGCCGACCGCCTGCCCGACGAGCGCGGCCACCGACCGGGCGCCGTCCAGGCCCGGCTCGCGCCGCGCGTCGTCCCGATGCGCCTGCCCGACGCCGTCCGCGCCGTCGGCACCATGACCACACCCTCCGACGTCGCCCCGCGCCGCCGGACGCCCCGGGGCCGCCCGGGGCCGTCGTCGGCGTCGCAGCAGCCGACCCCCGGCGCCGCGCCGGGCGCTGCGGCGCCGACGGGCACGACCCCCGGAAGGGTGCTCGTCGGCGGTGCACCGGCACCGAGCGGGCGGCCGGGGCTCTCGGGCGTCCTCGTGCGCCGTCAGGCCCACGCGCGCACCGCCCTGCACCGCCGCACCACCGAGCGCCGAGCAGCCGTGGAACCGGATCGCACTGTCACCACCGGCCTGAGGGCGTCGGCGACATCCACCACCCCCCTCCCGGGCGTGAGAGTGCAATCCAGTCACGTGGCGGCGCGAGCCGTGCGACTGGATCGCACTGTCGCGGGGGTGGGGGGTGGGGGTGTGCGTCCGGCGGTCGTACCTCCCCCCATGGGTGTGAGAGAGCGATCCGGTCACGTGCGGCGGGCGACGGCGCCGGGCTCGGCCCTCGTCGGCGGGACACCGCGGGCTGCCGCCGGGCTGCCGACGGCCGTCGCCGCCCTGGGAGGGCCGGTGCATCGCGCGGCGCTCGCGATGCGCGGGTCGCAGGAGGTAGCACTCCGGGCCGCGGTGCCGTCCACCGTCACCCCGGGCCGTGAGGGAGTCGCCGTGCGCCGCCTCGCGCGCGGTGCGGCGTCCGCGGGCACACGCCAGCCGGCCGTCACCGTGCGCCGGAGTGCCGCGACGACGCCTGGCGGCGCGGTCCGCTCGTCGCACCGAGCGGACGTGGTGGCGCGCGCCGGGTCGAGCGCGGCGTCCGGCTCCGTGGCGGCTGCCGCCGTGCTCGGCCCGGGTCCCGGCGTCGTGCCCGGTCCGGACGTCGCACCCGGCGTCGCGTCCGGTCCGGCGTGGCGAGCTGCCGGACGGGTGCCCGGTGCCGGTCACCGGCGACCCCTCGTGCGGCGCTCGACGGGGCTCGGGACCGGCAGCCCTGTCCTGCCCGTCGGCCGCCACGGCGGTGCCACCGCTCACCGGCGGCGTCCGGGCGGAGGGACGCCCGTCGCACCTCCCGCTGCCGCCGGACGTGCCGGCGCACCGACCGCCGCCTCGGTCGCCCCGGGCGTGGCTCCGGGTGTCGCCCGGCGGACCGTCGCGGGTGCGCCCGCGGACGTCCGCGTCGGCACGGTGCCCCGGTCGGTCGCACCGGCGGTCCCGGCCGTCGCCGCCGCGGCACGCGATCAGCGGTCGGCGGTCACCGCGGCGACGTCCCCGACCGTGTCGACGTCCCCGACCGTGTCGACATCGCCGACCGTGTCGACATCGCCGACCCTGGGGGCCTCGCCGACGCGTGGGACGGCAGCGCCCGCGTCCTCCGTCCCCGCGGTGACGTCGCCGAGCGGCGATCCGACGTCACGGGCCTCCGCCACGCCGCCGCACGCCGCTGCGCCTCCGCACGCCGCCACGCCTCCGCACGCCGCCACGACGCCACCGCGGGCCCTCGTCACGCCGGCGCACACCCCCGCCGCGCCGGCGCACGCCGCGTCCGGGCGGTCGTCCGCCCTCACGGCGTCGTCGACCACGACCTCGGCCACCTCGGTGCGCCGCTCCCTGGCAGCCGGCCCCGCCGCCCGCACCCCGGCCCTGGTGCCCCTGCGCGGTGCGGGCGAGCTCGCGCGTGCGGTGCAGCCGGTCGGTGTGCGGGCCCCGGTCACCGCTCCCGCGCTGCGGTCGGCGGTGAGCGCCCCGACCCTCCCGGCCGTCGCACGCGCCGCGCGTCACGGCGGGCCGCCGGCCGGTCCGTCGCCCGTCGGCGTCCGCACCGCGACCGCACCACCCCGCACCGGGGCGTCGACGCGCGGCACGTCGCGGCACGACGGCAGCCCGTCGCGCACCGCCCGGTCCGTGGGCGCCACCGCGCTCGCGGGCACCGGCGCCGTGCGCCGGCTGACCGTGCTGCCGCCACGGACGGTCGTCCGCCGTGGGACCGCGGCACCCACGCTCGCACCCGCCGGCGTCGCCGCGTCGTCGGCCGTCACGTCGGCGCCCCCCGCGCCGCGCCACGCCCTCGGCGGCACCCCCGGCACCCCGTCCGCCGCGCCCGGTCAGGGTCCCGGCGCCGGCGTCGTCCGACGGTGGCTGCCCCCGACCGGTCTGGAGAGGACCCCCGTGCACGACGAGGTACGCCCACCGCACGCGGACGTCGAGCGCCGGCTGCGCGCCGAGCTCACGTCCTGGCTGGAGCACGAGCTGGACGACCGCGTCGTGCGGATCGTCGAGGAACGCCTGCAGGAGCAGGACGAACGGCGCACCTGGCGCCGCACCCGGGAGGTCTTCTCATGACAGCGACGACGGCTCCGGTCAAGGCGTTCCTCGAAATCGAGGGCGGGCAGAAGGTGCCGTGCCTGTTCAACCCGGCGCAGCTGCAGCTCACGCGCGAGAACCACTGGGTGGGTGACCCGCGCCCGGGCCGCGGCGTGCCGCGCCTGCGGTACGCGGGGTCGTCGTCGGGCGTGCTCAGCGTCGACCTGTTCTTCGACACGACGCACGACGGCAGCGACGTCACGCGGCACACCGGGCGCCTGCTGGAGCTCATGGAGGTCGACCCGACGCTGCCCGGCGCGGACGAGGCCACGGGCAACGTGCGCCCGCCGACCGTGACGTTCCACTGGGGCGACCTGCACGCGTTCACGGCCGTGGTCGCGGCGCTCGAGCTGACGTTCACCTACTTCTCGGCGTCCGGCACGCCGCTGCGCGCCCGTGCGGCGCTCGAGCTGCGGCAGTACGAGCCGTCGCGGGCCTTCGGACCGCAGAACCCCACGTCCGGCACGCCGCAGCCGCACCGCGTGCACCGCGTGCAGGCCGGCGAGACGCTCGACCGCATCGCCGCGCAGCACTACGGCGACCCGACGCGCTGGCGTGCGCTCGCGCAGGCCAACGGCATCGAGGACCCGCTGGACCTGCGTCCGGGCACCGTGCTGTCCGTGCCCCGGGGCGACGCGTGAGCACCGACGTCGGCACCGCCCGCCTCAACCCGCTCGCGCACACGTCGTTCGACGTGCGCCTGGGCGGGCGCCCGCTGGGTATCACGGAGCTCGACGACCTCGTGGACGTGCGCGTCCAGCGCGGCGTGCGGACCGTGGGCCGGGCCTCGCTGACGTTCGTCGACCGCGGGTACGCGCTGGTGACGTCGCGGCTGGCGATCGGGCAGGACGTCGAGGTGTGCGTCGACGGCACGTCGCTGTTCACGGGCACGGTCACGGCGCTGGGCACGCGCGCCGACGACCGCGGCGCCACCACGACCGTCACGGCGCACGACGGCGCGTACGGCCTGACGACCGACGCGACGGTCGTCGCGCGCGCCAACGTGGACGCCTCCCAGGTGGTCACCGAGCTCGCGCGGGCGGCACGCCTGAGCGTGCAGGGCTGGCCGTCGTCGCGCGCCGAGCCGTGGCACCTGCAGGCGGACTCGCCGCTCGGCCTCATCGACGACCTGGCGGTCGCCTCGGGGCTGGACTGGGTGGTCGACGGCACGACGCTGCGCGTCTGGGAGCGGGCCTCCGGCACGGCGTCCGGCACCCGCACCGCGCGCCTGACCGTCGGCGTGGACCTCGACGAGCTGTCCGCCCGGCAGGTCGGCCGGCCCGACGCGACGTACGTCGTGCAGGGCTGGGACGCCGCGACGACGACGGCCGTGCGCGCGACCGCGGACGTCCCCGCGCCGCGCGCGGGGTTCACGGCCCGCGTCGACGCCGACGGTGCGACCCCCCAGATCCAGGTCGGCGGCCTGCAGGTGCGCTCGGCGGAGGAGGCCCGGGTGCGCGCGGAGGCGATGGCCGCGCGGCACGGGCGCGTCGAGGCGCAGGGCCGCGGGCCGCTCGCGCCCGGCATCGTGCCCGGCGGGGAGATCGAGGTCGTCGACGGCGGGCCGCTGGACGGCACGTACTACGTGCAGGAGGTCGAGCACCGGTTCGACGGGCGCGCGTCGCGCACGTCGTTCGTCGCGGGCGACCGTGAGCCGGTGCGCCTGGGCGGTGCCGCGGGGGAGCGGACCGTGTCCTCCGCGCGGCACACCGGCCTGGTCGTCGCGACCGTCAACAGCACCGACGACCCCGACCGGCTGGGCCGCGTGCGCGTCACGTTCGTCACCGCGTCGGACCGCACGTCGTCGGACTGGGCGCGCGTGCTCGCGCCGGGCGGCGGCAGCGCGGGCGGCATGGTGCTGCAGCACGAGCCCGGCGACGAGGTGCTCGTGGCGTTCGAGGGCGGCGACGTGAGCCGGCCCGTGGTGCTCGGCGGGCTGCACTCGGCGGCGGCGCTGCCCCCGCAGACCGTGCGCGCCGACGGCGGCCCGCGCGTGCGCGCCATGCACTCGCGGCACGGGCAGCGGCTGGTGCTGGGCGACGGCGAGTCCGGTGACGACGCCTACGTCGAGCTCGCGCTCGGCGCCGCGGGCCACGGGCTGCGGATCTCCCAGCAGCAGGCCGTCCTCGAGGTCGGGAAGATCCCGCTGCGCATCGTCGCCGGGTCGTCGTCGATCGAGCTGGACGGCACCGGCAAGGTCACCGTGCGCGGCACCGACATCGCGGTGCAGGCGGACAACGAGCTGCGACTGAAGGGCACGACCGTGAAGATCGAGGGCACCGCGAAGGTCGAGGTCACGGGCGCGCAGGTCGCGCTCAAGGCCAGCGGCACCGCCGAGGTCTCCGCGTCCGGCCCGACGAAGGTCGTCGGCAACCCGGTGGCGATCAACTGATGAGCGAGATCCACCCCGCCCGCATGACCGCGGCCGCGGACTTCGTCGGCCGCGGGTTCGCGTGGCCGTTCGGCGTCGACCACACCGGGTCGATCGCCATGACCGGCGGCGCGGGCGACGTCGAGGACGCCATGCGCGTCGTCCTGCTCACCGCGCCCGGCGAGCGGCTCATGCGCCCCGCGTTCGGCTGCCGCATCTGGGACCTGCTCTTCGAGCCGATCACCCCGAACCTCGTCGGCCTGGTGCGCCAGGCCGTGCGCGACGCACTGGCCCAGTGGGAGCCGCGGGTGGACGTCGAGGACGTCCGCCCCCTGCAGGACACGGCGGACCACGGCCTGCTCCACATCGAGATCGACTACCGCGTCCGGTCCACCAACGACCGCCGCAACCTGGTCTTCCCCTTCTACGTGATCCCCCGCGAGGACTCCTGACATGCCGCCGCTCGACCCGCCGAACCTCGACGACCGCCGGTTCCAGGACATCGTCGACGAGACCAAGCGCCTCATCCCGCGCTTCACGCCCGAGTGGACCAACCACAACCTGTCCGACCCCGGCGTCGCTCTCGTCGAGCTGTTCGCGTGGGTCGGGGAGATGGTGCTGTACCGGGTCAACCAGGTGCCGGACCGCATGTACGCGCACTTCCTGGGCCTGGTGGGCGTCGAGCCGTTCCCGCCGTCGGTCGCGCGCACGCGCCTGACGTTTCGGCTCGCGGCGCCCGCGACGGAGCCCGTCGTGATCCCCGGCGGGACCGCGGTGTCGACCGTGACGGTCGGCGGGCAGGACCCCGTGGTGTTCGCGACGTCCGCCGAGGCCGTCGCCGTCCCGCCGCGCCTGGTCGCGGCCCGCACCGCCGGACCCGACGGTGCCGCGTCGAGCGACGCGTGGGAGGCACTGCAGGTGCCGGGCGAGTCCGTGCGCTGCTTCCCGTCGTCACCCATCCGCGACGGCGACGCGTTCTACCTGGGCTGCGCCGACCCGCTCACCGACCTCGTGCTGCGCCTGGACGTCACCGCGCACGCCGAGGGCATCGGCGTCGACCCGACCCGCCCGCCGCTCGCGTGGGAGGTGTGGAGCGGGGAGGCGTGGGTGCCCACGGTCGTCGACGACGACACGACCGGCGGGCTCAACCGCGACGGCGCCGTGACGCTGCTGGTCGGCGAGCGGCACGCGCCCCTGACGATCGGCGGCACGACCGCGTACTGGCTGCGCGCGCGCCTGCTCGACCGCGCCGACGGGCGCCCCGCCTACCAGGCGTCGCCGCACGTGGGGTCCGTGCAGGTGCGGACCGTCGGCGTGAGCGTGCCCGCCGAGCACGCGCAGGCCATGCCCGCCGAGGTCCTGGGACGGTCCGACGGACGCCCGGGCCAGCGGTTCGCGGTGTCCGCGGCGCCGGTCGCGACGCGCCGGCCCGACGAGCGCGTCGTCGTCGTCGACCGCGCGGGTGCCGCCGAGTGGGACGAGGTCCCGGACTTCGCCGCGTCCGGCCCGGACGACCGGCACGTGGTGTGGGACTCCGCGAGCGGTGAGGTGCGGTTCGGCCCCGCCGTGCGCCAGCCCGACGGGCGGACGCGGCAGCACGGCGCCGTCCCGCCGGACGGTGCGCAGGTCCGCGTCACCGGGTACCGCACGGGCGGCGGCGCGCGCGGCAACGTCGGGCCGCGCACAGTCACGTCGCTGCGGACCGCGCTGCCGTCGGTGCGCAGCGTCGTCAACCTCGTGCCGGCCACCGGCGGTGTCGACGCCGAGACGGTCGAGGAGGCCAAGGTCCGCGGCCCGCTCGCGCTGCGCACCGGGCAGCGTGCCGTCACCGCGTCGGACTTCGAGCAGGTCGCCCGGCAGGCGTCGGTCGAGGTCGCGCGCGCCCGCTGCCTGCCGGTCGCGCCCGACGGCCCCGCGGCGCCCGTGCACGTCCTGCTGGTGCCGCAGGTGCGCACCGACCCCCGCACCCACACGATCGACGACTTCGTGCTCTCGCCCCGGCTGCTCGACACCGTGGCCGCCGAGCTCGACCTGCGCCGCACGGTCGGCGTGTCGGTGGGCCTGGGTGCGCCGTACTACCACGGGGTGTCCGTGGCGGCCCTCGTGCGCGCGATCCCCGGGCGGCCCGTGCAGGCCGTGCGCGAGCGCGTCGTCGAGGCGCTCACGCGCTTCGTGCACCCGCTGGTCGGCGGGCCGCAGGGCACCGGCTGGCCCTTCGGCCAGACGCTCACCGCGACGGCGGTCGCGCAGGTCGCCGAGGGCGTCGACGGCGTCCTGGGCGTCGACGAGGTCACGCTGTTCGGGTACGACCTGCGCAACGGCCGCCGCGTCGGCGAGGGGCGCGAGTCCCTCACGATCGACGCGGACACGCTGCTGCTGTCGGCCGAGCACCGCGTGGTGGTCCGATGACGTCCGTGGCGACGGGAGCCCGACGTGGGACGCGCTGAGGACTGGCTGCTCGCGCAGCTCCCGGCGGGCATGGTCGCGGAGGACTTCTTCGCGCGGTTCGTGCGGATCTTCCAGGCCGAGGCCGAGACCCTGCTCGCCCACCCGGACAACCTGCCGCACCTGGCGGACCCGCACCTGGCCCCGCCGGAGATGGTCCGCTACCTCGCGCGCTGGATCGGGCTGCCCGGCCTCGACGCGGACCTCCCGGAGGACCTGCAGCGCGACCTGCTCGTCGCGGGGGCGTCGGCGCTGCCCTGGCGCGGCACCGCGCACGGGCTGCGCGTGCTGCTGGAGGGCTGCACGGGTGCTCCCGCACGGGTCGTCGACGGCGGCGGGGTGCACCCGCTGGGCGAGGAGCCGACCGACACCGCCTGGGTGCGCCTGGAGGCGGGGTCGACCGGGCGTCTGACGCAGGACGAGCTGGTCGAGCTGCTGCGGGCCGAGGTGCCCGCGCACGTGCACGTCGAGGTGGTGGTGGCGGGTCGCACGGTGTGGCCGCGGCCGGAGGGAGGGGTCCGATGACCGACGTGCTGCGTGAGCCGGTGCCGGGGCTGGGCCGCGAGCGGTCGGCGGACACCGCGCGACTGGCACCCGTGCCCGTGGCGCAGGTCGGGCCGGTGGGCGCGGTGCGTCCGACCGACACCGTGACCTGCCCCGAGTGCGGGACGCGCTCGGCGCTCGACCTGCTGCGTCGCGACGCGAGCGGGTTCTGCCCGCAGTGCGACTTCCCGCTGTTCTGGGCGGAGCGCGGACCGGGGCGGGCCGACGTGGCCACGTCCGACCCCGGGCCGGTCCGCCGGTCGCCCGGCGTCGGGGGCGAGGCCGCGGGCGTCGTCGTCGCGTGCCTGACCTGCGGCGAGCACAACGCCCACGCGCGCGGGCCGTGCGTGCGCTGCGGCGCCGACCTGACGCCCCGGCCGGCTCCCGTGCCGCCGCTGCCGCCGGCCCCCGAGCCCGAGCCGCAGGTCGTGCACGTGCCCGTCCCCGTCCCGTGCGGGCACCCGCGCACGTGGGTCGTGGCGCTGGTGGCGGCCCTGCTGGGCGCCGGCGCGGCGTTCGTCCTGGCCATGGCGCTGCTCGGCTGACCGTCCTCGCCGCGCTGCCGCGTGAGGAGTGTGAAGCGTTGGTGCCGGATAGCGGCTCCAACGCTTCACACTCTCCCGGGCGCCGCGCGGGCGCCGGCGGACGGCCCGCCCGGTGGGTGGGCCGCCGTCACGGCCCGGGCGGACCACCGGGCGTGGACGGTGCCGGTGTCGGCACCGGTCGCACCTGCACGTCGACCGTCGTGTCCGACGTGCTCCACGCCGACGTCGACGGCACGTACCGCACCGACAGCGTCGTGGTCCCCGACGCCCACCCGGTCGTCGGCAGGGTCACGGTCGCGGTGCCGCCCGCGAGGGTCGCGGAGACGGCCTGCGCCCAGTCCGGCGGCGCGCCGACGGCCACCTGCACGCCCCCGGCGGGGGTGCCGCCGGGCGTCGTGACGGTCACGGCGACGGTCAGGTCCGTGCCGGCCTGCACCGGGCCCGACGTCGTCGCGGACGTCTCGGTCACGGCCGGTGCGGGAGTCGTCGCGGCGGTGACCAGGAGCTGCGTGGCCCCGGCCGGGACGGTGGTCTGCGACAGCGTGACGAGCCAGCTCGCGGACGTGGTGGCGCCCAGCGTCGCGGCGGGCCCGGCCGTGGTGCCCGGCAGGTACAGCACCGAGTCGCTCGCGCCGCCCAGCAGCCGCACCGGGACGGCGACACCGCCCGTGGGGGTCACGGTCACGTCGACCGACGGCGCGCCGCCGGTGGCCCGCAGCCGCAGCTCGACCTCCCGCAGCTCCAGCGGCAGGGTCGTCGCGCCGCTGACGTCGACGGTCTGCTCGACCGTCGCCAGGTGGCCCGCCGGCCCGGCCGCACGGACGGTCCACGTGCCGGGCGGCACCTGCGGGAACGTCGTGACGTACCGGGTGCCGGACCGCGCGACCGGCTGCGGCCCGAGGGTCGTGCCGCTCCCGGACGTCAGCGTCACCAGCCCGCCCGTGAGGTCCGCGCCGATCGACGACGTGACCTGCACCGTCACCGGGTGCCGCACCAGCGGGAACGTCACGTCGAGCACCGTGCCCTGGCCGGGCACGACGTGGACGGCGCGCGTGAGGGTGGCGCCGGACGCCGTGAACGTCACGGTGTACGGGCCGCCGCCGAGCCCGCTGAGCAGGTAGCGCCCGTCGGGTCCGGTGGTGACGTCGACGCCCTCGGTCGCACCCTGCGCCGTCGCGGTCACCTCGACGTCGGGGACGGGGACGGGGACGAGACTGCCGTCGGCGGCCTCGCGCGTCACCGCGCCCTGCACCGAGCCGGTGGGTGTCGCGAGCGGCACCTCGACGCGTCCCGGCTGCCCGGGGCCGACGGTGACGCGCGTGCTCACGGTCGTGTACTCGCTCGTCGACGGCACGACCCACAGCGTGTACGTCAGCGGCAGCAGGCCGCTGAAGACGAACTCGTCGTCCTGCACCGCGGGCGGGTCGATCGTCACGGCGTGGTCGGAGTACGCGAGCCGCACGGCCAGGCCGTCCGTCACGGCGGCCCCGCCGGCGTCGGTGACGCGCACGGTGAGCGTCGAGCCGCGCGGGGTGAGCCGCAGCTCGGCCGGCTCCGGGCCCGTCCCGACCGTCGCCACGGCGGTCGCCGGGTCGTGGTCGGACGCCTCGGCCGTCAGGTCCCAGTCGCCCGCCCACAGGCCCTCGCGGTCGAGGTCCCCGGCGAGCGTGACGCGGCCGTCGGCGTCCGACGTGGCGGTGAACGTGACGTCGCTGGTCCCGGCCTCGTCGGCGGGGCCGACGGCGCTCACCCGGGCACCGGGCAGCGCGACGGACCAGCCCGTGCCCAGGTGCGTGGACACGGTGCCCTCGACCCGGCCGAGCCCGACCAGCGCGACGGTCGGCCTCGCGTCCGCACCGGGGGGCACGTCGACGGTCGTCGCGGGGCCGGTGCGGAACCCGGCGGCGACGACCCGCAGGTCGTACCGCCCGACGGGCAGCGCCCCCAGGTGGACCGGTGCCGTCGAGGTGACGCGACGCTCGGCGACGACCGTGCCGCCCGACGACAGCGTGACCCGCGCGTCGGTCAGCGGCGCCGCCGCGTCCGGTGCGAGCGTGACCAGGACGCCGCCGTCGCGCACCAGGACCACCTGGGCGGCGGTCGTGAACGGGGAGTCGTCGTCGCGGTACGGCACGACCACGACCAGCTCGGCCGTGCCCGCCCGCACGCTCCAGCCGTCGGCGGTGACGCGGAACCGGTACGTGCCCGGGCGGATGCGGTTCTCCACGCCGAGCGCCGTGTCGACGAACGTCAGCGGGACCTGCGTGGCGTCCTGGCCGTCGACGGTCGTCGGGAACCCGCCCACCGCCGGCGTGAGCCGGACCGTCCCCGTGCCGGGCGGCGCGTCGACGGCCTCGAGCGTCACGCCGGGCACGGCCGTCACCCGCGGCACCAGCACCATCGAGGCGTCGAGCAGCTGGTACGACGGGGTGAGCACGACGCGGTCCACGCCGCCGAGCTCCACACCGTCGAGCCGCAGCGGGTCGAACCCCTCGGCGTGCACGACGACGTCGACGTGGCCGGACACCAGCGGCAGGACGGGCCGGCCCGC
This sequence comes from Cellulomonas wangsupingiae, assembly GCF_024508275.1. Classification (NCBI taxonomy): domain Bacteria; kingdom Bacillati; phylum Actinomycetota; class Actinomycetes; order Micrococcales; family Cellulomonadaceae; genus Cellulomonas; species Cellulomonas wangsupingiae. Next base: position 3,523,755 of record NZ_CP101989.1, on the reverse strand, counting down.
GCACGCACCGGTCGGCGCCGTGCAGACCAGGACCTCGCCGAACCCGTCGGTGGTGAACGACTGCGAGCGGCGCACGGGCGTGGTCCCGGAGTAGCCGACGACGCCGGTCACGGTGACGCGTGCCGACGCGAGCGCCCGGAACGCGTCGTGCGCGGACTGCACGACGACCTGCACGACCTGGTCCCCCACGGGGGAGGCGAGCACGACCGTGGCGTCGAGCTGCTGGTTGAGCGAGATGTCGCGCTCGATGGTGATCGCGGCGCTCGCGGCGTCGGCGGCCGTCGTCACGATGCGGTACGTGCCGGGGGTCAGCCCGGTGAGCACGGCGACGCCGTCGGTGTCGGAGACGGCGTTCGCGACCGTCGGGCCGCCGACCTGCGTGGCGTGGACGGTGGCGTTCGCGGCCGTGCCGATGGCACCGCTCGCGTCGGCGCGCAGCGTGGTCACGCGGATGATGCCGAGGCGCTCGACGGTCGCGTCGTAGCGGCGGGTCTCGCCCGGCAGCAGGACGACCTCGACCGGGTCGGGCGTCACCCACTCGGCCGGCAGCCCCACCAGGACGACCTCCCACGCCCCGGCGGGCAGCCGCCGCAGCTCGTACATGCCCTGCTCGACGTTCGCGCAGCGCGCGTCGGGGCCCGTGCACGTCGCCGTCGCGGGCGTGCACGACGTGGTCGAGCCGGCGGGGCGCGCCACGACGCACACACCGGTCGGCAGCGCGCCGACGCGCGGCAGCACGGTGCCGACGAGCGACGGCGAGGGCGTCAGGGCGACCGTGGCGGCCTCGACCACCGCGCCCATGGGCACGGCGACGTCGACGGTGCTGCGCTCGTAGCCGGGCACGGAGACCGTGAGGGTGTACCGCCCCGGCAGCAGGCCGGGCTCGCCGTCGCCGGGCAGCACGTAGGCGTCGTCGGGCCCGGCTGTGGCGGTGACGGTGCGCGTCGTGCCGTCGAGGGCGGTGGCGCGGGTCGTGACGGTGACGAGGCACGGTTCCGTGGTCGCCAGGCACGTCACGCGTCCGCCCGTGGCCGCGTCGGTGGCGCGCCCGGTGACGCTCGCCGTGGCGACGAGCCCGTCGCCCGGCACGGTGGTCAGCACGAGGTCCGACGTGACGGTGCCGCCGGCGGCGACCGTCACCTGCGCGTACCCCGTGACGTACCCGAACGCCTCGGCGGAGAGCACGTACGTGCCGGCCGCGACCCCGACGAACCGGTAGGAGCCGTCGCCGTCGGACGCCGACATCGACTTGTACGTCTCGGTGCCGTCGCTGAGCCGCAACCCGGCGGCCGTGACACCGGCGCCGTCGTCGCCGCGGACGGTCCCGGTGACGGCGCCGCCGATCGCCGTCATCGCGACCTCCCAGCCCTCGACGCCCTGCGGGGTGAGCGCCAGCTCGCGCGTCACGGTCGCGTAGCCGGGGCCCGCGACCGTGACGGTGTAGGTGCCGGGCACCGGCAGGTCCGCGAGGACGAAGCGGCCCGCGTCGTCCCCCGTGAGCGTCGTCGCGGTGCGGGTCGTGGTGCCGTCGGTCGCGGTGACGGTGAGCCCGCCGATGCCGCCGACGCCCCCGAGCGTGGCGGTCCCCAGCGCGACCCCCGAGAGGGACGCGACACCCGGGGAGACGGCGAGGTCGACCGTGCGCTCGGCGGCCGCCGGCATCGTGACCAGCCGCGACGTGCTGCCCCACCGGTCGGAGGACGCCGTGACGAGGTACGTGCTCGGGGTGCTCAGGCCCTCGACCGACCAGCTGCCCACGCGGCCCTCGGTCACGGTGCGCGTGGTCACGGTGGTGGTGCCGTCGGTGATGGTCAGGCCGACGCCGCCCACGGGCCCGTCCGGTCCCGTGACGACGCCGCGCAGGACGCCGTCGCCCGCGCGCAGCTCGGTCTGCAGGGGCGTCGCCGACAGCTCGGCGCCCGTCAGGACGTAGCGCGCGGTGCGGTAACCGGGCTTGGCGACCGTCACGAGGTACCGCGTCGTGGGTGACAGGCCGGCGACGGCCCAGGTCCCCGCCTCGTCGGTGGTGGTGCGCACGCGCTGCGCGGTCGGGCCGGTGCCCTCGACGGTGAGCGCGGTGCCCAGCAGCCGCCCCGGCGCCGTGGGGGCGGTCAGCGCGGTGCGCGCGGCCCGCACCGCGGCGACCGCCGGTGCCAGGACCCGGCCCAGGGGCACGCCGGACGCGGCGTCGGTGACCAGCCGCCCGACGCCCACCGCGCCGTCCGGGACCTCGGCCGCGGTCGGCGTGGTGCCCCACAGCTCGGAGGTCGGCACGACCTGCACGCTGGCCCCCGCGGGGTCCACGCCGGACACCTGCCCGGCGACCCGCAGCGCGGGGGCCGGTGCGGCGTCGAGGGCTCCGGGGGCGCCGCCGGCGTCGTCACCGCTCGCACCACCGCTCCCACCGCCGGCAGCACCGCCGGGCGCGCCGGCACCCGGCTGGGCATCGGCCCCGCCCGCACCCGCCGCCGGCGGGGCGTCCTGGCCGCCGTCGAGCGCGGCGACGACGCGCGGGATGCCGACGACCGCGCCACCCGCCCACAGCGCGACGACCGCGACGACGGCCGCGACCTTGAGGACGGTGGGGCCGAGCCACGCGCGGGACGTGAACGTGCCCGGCACCTGCTGCGGGGCGCTGCGTCCCGTCGCGGTGACCGTGAACGTGTGGCGTCGCGCGCGCCCCACCCACCGGTGCCCGGACCGCAGCACCGCCGGCACGCGGACGGTCGCGGCGGGCGCGACCTGCACGGGGACGGCGGGGACGTCGACGTCCACCCCGACGCCCGCCGCGGTGAGGTCCACGGACGTGGGTGCCGCACCGGTGTTCGCGAGCACGACGTCCACGCGCCGGCGACCGCGCCCCCGGGAGTCGGCGGGCTCGACGCTGACCAGCAGCTCGCTCGCACCGTCCACGGTCAGCTGCGCGTCGGTGACCGTGCGGCCGGCGGGCGTCTCGGCGACCACGAGGAACGGGTAGGCGCCCGCGGCGGCGCCCGCGGGCACGGCCACGCGCAGCGTCGTGCCGGCCGTGGCCTGCGGGGCGAGCGCCGGGACGTCGACCGTCGCCGGTGCCCACCCGAGGCCCACGGCGTGCACGCGCACGTCGACGGGCCCGGTGGTGACGTTGCGGACGCGGACCGCGACGTCGACGTGCGTGCCGGGTGCGCCGTGCGCGGTCGCGTCGACCGCGACCGTGGGTGCGGACGTGCCGCTGCGTCGACCGGTGTCGCTCACGAGGTCCTCCGTCCCGGCGCGCGGGTGGCCCGCGCGCTCACGAGGTCACGTCCACGGCCCGCTGCTCGCTGGCGGCGAGCGTGAACGGCGGGGAGACGCCGACCACGGACCCGCCCGCGACGACGCGGACCTCCACCAGGTAGTTCTGCGGTGCGTCGACGTCGTCGAACGCGTAGACGCCGTTCGCGTCGGTCGTGGTGGTCGCGACGGGCGCGGCGCCCGCGAGGCCGTAGTCCGAGGCCCGGTACAGGCGCACGCCCGCACCCGCGAGGGGGTCGTTGCCGCGCCTGACGGTGCCCGTCACGGCGGCCGGGCGCACCAGCACAGGGCTCAGGGTCGCGTCCTGACCGGCCTGCACCACGACGATCTGGGACACGCTGCGCGTGCCCGCGCGCGTGAACGTCACCGTGTACGTACCCGGGGGCAGGGCGTCGACGGCGTACGCGCCCACCGCGGCCGCGGGCGTCGACGCGGTCGTGACGGTGCGCGTCACCGTGCCCGACGCGACCTGGACCGTGACGTTGCCCGCGGCGACCGCGCCGCCGGCGCCGTCGAGCTGCCGGACGGTCCCGGACAGGGTCCCGGACGCCGAGCGCATCGTGACGTCCAGCCCACCGGCCGACGCGGCACCGGACGTCACACGCCCGAACCCGTCGATGCTCACCGACAGCACCTGGGACTGCAGGTCCGCGTGGGCGAACGTCACGGTGTAGGTGCCCGGCACGGGCACGCCCGCGAGGCGCCACGACCCGGACCCGGACCGGGCCGCCGTGCGCCACGTGCTCGCGCCGTCGGTCACCGTGACCTCGACGCCGCCGGGGTCGCCGCCGGGGACGGCGACCGTGCCGCCCAGCGTGCCCTGCGCGTCCCCGAGCACGACGTCGACGCCCGTGAGCTCCTGCGCGGCCGTGAGCGTGAGGGTGAGGGTCGCCGGTGCGCGGCCGTCCGCGGAGACCACCACGGTGTACGTCCCGGGCGTGGGCAGGCCGCGCAGCACGAACGAGCCGACGCCGTCCTGCGTGAGCGAGACCGTCTCGACGCGCACGGTCGCCGACGACGCCACGACGCTCGCGCCGCCGAGCGGCCCGGCGCCGCCGCTGACGGTGCCGCTGATCGTGCCGTCGCCCAGCAGCAGCGGCAGCTCCAGGCCCGCGCGGGACTCCCCGGCGGCGACGTCGACGCGCTGCACGTGCGTCGCGTAGCCGGGCTTGGTGACCACCAGGTCGTACACCGCCGGGGACGGGACGTCGGCGATCTCGACGGTCCCGTCCTCACCGACCGGGACCGTCCGCACGACGACGCCCTCGCCGGGGGTCCCCGCGTCGTCGGCGACGATCCCGGACCCGAGCAGCGGAGCGGCGTCCAGCGGCATCTGCACCTGCACGGTCGCCCCGCCGACGTCGTCGCCGGTCACGGTGCCCGCGAGCGTCGCGGGCACGCCCCCGACCACGACGACGAGCCCGTCGACGGCCGCCCCGTCCGCCAGGTCGACGGCCGTGGCGTCGTCGGCGGTCGCGGCGGCGGGGTACCAGACCTCCGCGAACCCGGCGCCGCGCACCCGCAGCAGGTAGGAGCCGTCGGCGAGCCCGCCGACCGCGAACGCGCCGTCCTGCGTGGTCGCGGCCGTCGCGACGGCCGTCGTCGTGTCGTCGGGGGAGACGACCTCGACGCTGACGCCACCCAGCACCGTCCCGGTCGTCAGCTCGAGGACCGTCCCGCTCAGCCCGGCCGTGCCGGTCGTCGCGGCGCTGTCACGGGCCTGGGCGACCTCGAGGGCCAGGTCGCGGTCCGCCGCCGAGCGCTGCACGACCGTGCCCAGCGCGAGCGCGATGACGGTGGCGAACACCGTGACCGCCGCGAGCAGCCCTACGAGCGCGATCGCGCCGCGCGTGAACCGGGGCCGCTGCAGGAACACACCGGTCGCGGCGGGTGGTGCGTCGGGCCCCGGCGCGTGCGTCCCGGTCGTGCGGACCTCGAACGGCCGCAGCACCGGGTCGCCGGCCCACGGCCGGCGTGCCCGTGCGGTGAGCGTCACCGACGTCGACGCGCGCGGCGGCACCGTGACGGTCGCCGGGACGAACGCGAACGTGGTCCGCGCCTCGGGGTCGACCGCGGTCAGCCCGCCCACGTGCGGGGTGTTGCCGTCGTTGTGCACGACGGCCGTGAAGACCGCCTGACGCCCCGCGGTCACGGTCGGCGGCTCCAGCACGACGCGCGTGCGGTGCACCGCCGGGACCTCGAGGACGACCTCGTGGACAGCGACGGCGGCCGGGTCGGCCAGGTCCTGCACCTCGACGCCGACCGTCCACCGGCCCGCGGGGGCGTCGGCGGGCAGCGTCAGCGCGACGCGCACGCTCGCGGAGGCGCCGGGGAACAGGCGCGGCTGCGGGTCCGCGACGTGCACCCACGACGGGTCGACGCCGAGCACGCGCACCGCGAAGCCCGCGATGACGTCGCGCGTGTTGGTCAGCGTGACGACGGCCTCGCTCGTGGTCCCGGCGGCGGCCGGCAGGTGCCGGGGGGTGACGTCGACGTGCATCACGGCCCCGGCACGGTGAGGTCGGTGCGTGCGGTGCCGCCGCCGGTCACGGTGACCAGCGCGGTGGTCAGGACGCGCCCGTCGGCACCCAGCACGCTGACGGTCCAGCGGCCCGCGTGCAGGCCGTCGAGGGAGTACGTGCCCGCACCGTGCGCACCGCTCTGCGCGGACGTCGTCGTGCGGACCTCGGCGCCGTCGGTGGCCTGCACGGACATGCCCGCGACGCCCCCACCGGCGCGCAGCACGCGCCCGGTGACGGTGCCCACGGCGTGCCGCAGCGTCACCGTGCCGGCGGACCCGCCGGACGCGTCGACCGCGACGGTCGTCGGGGTGTACCCGTCCTTCGTGAACGTCAGCGTGAGCTCGCCCGCCCCGACGCCCGCGAGCGTGAACGCCCCGACGTCCCCGGCGGTGAGCGTCGTCGTCGAGCCGCCCGAGCCGCCCGCGCCGACCCGCACGCCGCCGAGGCCCGCGCCCGTCCCGTCGACGACCCGTCCGGTGACCGTGCCCGCGCCCGCCGGCAGCACGACGCGCGCGTCGGCGCGCTGCTCACCGGCGGCGAGGTCCACGACGAGCGTCTGCGTGCCGTACCCCTCGCGCGCGAACGTCAGCACGTACGTCGCCGGCGTCGGCAGTGCCGGCAGGACGAACCGGCCCACGTCGCCGACGGTCGGTGTGCCGACCTCCACCTCGGTCCCGTCGACCGTGGTCGTGACGGTCACGCCGCCGAGCGGGCGGCTGCCGTCGGTGACGACCCCCGCGACCTGGCCCGCGCCGGCGCCGAGCCGCACCGCGGTCGCGATGCGCTCCTGCCCGCCCAGCACGCGCTCGGTCGTCGTCGTGGCCGTGTAGCCCTCCGCGGCGAACGTCAGCGCGTACGTGCCCGGTGCGGGCAGCCCGTCGAACAGGTAGGTGCCGTCCTGGGTGCTCGTCGTCCAGGTCAGGGCCGGGTCGGCGCCGACCCACGCCGCGGTGGCCGTGACCTCGACGGCGACCTCCCGCGTGGTCTGGCCCACGTCGACCGTGCCGGTCAGCGACGCGGGGTCGCCCTCGACGCGCAGGTCGACGCCCTCGGTGGTCTGCTGGGCGGCCGCGTGGACCGCGCGCGCGGCGCCGTCGCCGGCCGCCGCCGGGTACCAGACGGGCGTGTGGCCGTCGGCCTGCACGCGCACCAGGTACGGCCCGGGGAACAGCCCGGACATCGTGTACGTCCCGTCGGCCTGGGTCGCGGCGGACGACACCACGACGAGCCCGTCGCGGGTGCGGCGCAGCGCGTCGACCGTCATGCGGCCCACACCCTCGCCGTCGACCGCGGACGTCACCGTGCCCGCCAGCGCCGCACCCACCGCCGCCGGCACGGCACCCTCCTTGGCCAGTGCGCCGTCCGGCACGCCGCCCGCCCCCAGCGTCGCGGCGTAGAACGACCCCGCGACCGCTTTGGCCACGGGCTCCGCACCCAGGGCCATCCGCATGCCGAACCACATGGCCGCCGCCCACGCCGCGAGGATCGCGAGCAGGACGAGCACGGTCACGACGCCGCGCCCCACCAGCGGACGGTGGCGCAGCGTCAGCGTCACGTCGCCCGTCGCGCCGTCGGTCCGCACGCGCACCGTGCGGTCCTGGTCCGAGCCCAGCAGGCGGCGCGGCGCGTGCACCACGACCGTGCTGGTCGCGGCCGCCCCGACGGGCACGTGCAGCGTCGACGGCGTGAGCGTCGCCGTCAGCGCGCGGTCCGTGTCGAGGGTGCGCAGCGCGAGGTCCAGGGGGACGTTGCCGGTGTTCGCGGCCTGCACGGTGTAGGCGGCGCGGCGGCGCGCGCGCACGAGCGTCGGCACGGCCGTCAGGCGCGCGCGGGGGTGCGCGGGCACGGTCAGCTCGACGGGCAGCGGGGCCGGCGCAGGCCCCGCGACGCGCCCGGTCAGCACCACCGAGAGCACGTGCGTGCCCGCCGGGAAGTCCTCGGGGAGCGTGAAGGTGAGCTGCACGTGCGCGGTCGCGTCGGGGAACAGCACGACGCGACGCGGTGAGACGTCCACGGCGTCCGCGGGCACGCCGAGCACCTGGACCGTCAGCTCGTCGATGACGTCGCCGGTGTTCCGCACCTCCAGCGGGACCGTGCCGGTGCCGCCGGGCGGCACCTCGAGGGCGCTGGGTGCGCTGACCGCCCTCATCGTGGCTCGACGACGTGCGGCGACACCTGCGCCTCGACCCCGGCGACGGCCGTGGGTGCGTCCTGCCACGGGTACGCGTCGGCGGCGACGGTGGCGACCAGCGTGAACGACGCCCGGACCTGGCCGCCCAGCGACGACCACAGGTCCCGCGGCCGGTTGCGCTCGTCGGACGCGACCGCGAGCTGCACGGAGGAGGCGAGGGCCGCCGGGGCGAGCTCCGCCGGCACCGTCGGGTGCGCGAGGAGGCGTGTGAGCACGTCGCCCAGGAGCTGGTGCTCGTCGCGCGTCGAGCCCGCCCACGCGCTGACGAGGAAGCTCAGCTCGACCATCGGCAGCGGGAAGCGGCGGCGCGCGACGGTGCCGTCGGCGGCCCGCACGGGTGCGTCCATGCGCGGGGGCAGGCCCGAGCGTGCGACGTCGTAGAGGAAGAGGTTGACCGTCAGGCGGTTGACGGTGGCCGACCACGTCGACGTCGGCGCGTCGAACACGACGTCGCCCTGCTGCTCGCTCAGCGGCAGCGCGGTGCGCAGCAGTCGCTCGAGCCCGTCCTGGACGGCGGGGATGAGCACGGCACCTCCCGGCGGGCTGCGGAACACGGACACGCCCGCGCGGCGCCGGCGCGCAGGAGAGCTGCGGGACCTGCCGTCGGGTCGTGTCACCGTACGGACGGCGCCGCGCGCGGGGCATCGGTAATCGCTACCGAACCTGCTCCGCCGGGCTCGACGGGCCGTCGCGCGGGGTGCCAGGGTGCCAGGGGCGTGCGGACTCACCGCGCGCGTCGCGACCCGGGACGACCCGGCGGAGACGGGGGAGTCCTGTGGGTGGCACGACACCGGTGCTCGATGCGCTGGCGTTGACGGTCGACGCGCTGGGGAAGGCGGTCGACCGGCGCGGACCGCAGTGGTCCGACGCGCCCGCGGCCCGGGCCGCCCTCGACGCGCTGCGGGCCGACGCCCCGGGCCTGGCCGGGCTGGACCCCGCCCTCGACGACCTCGCCGACGCGTGCGCGCTCGACGCGACGGACCGGCACGTCGTCGCCGTGGCGCTGCTCGCCGAGACGCACCCCGTCGCGCACCTGCTGACCGGGCTGCTCGCGGGTGCGGGCGGTGCCGACCTGCCGACCCGGGCGCTCGCGCTCGAGCTCGCGGGTGCGTCGGTGCTCGACCCGGCCGCGCACGCGCGGTTCGCGCCCGGCGCCCCCCTGCACCGGGCGGGGCTGCTGCGCGTCGTCGCGGGCGGGACGTTCGCGACCGCGCGGGTCGGGCTGCGGCCCCGGGTCGTCGCGCACCTGCTGGGCCGGCGCGACGCGGACGACGCGGTCCGCGGCCTGCTGGGCGAGGCGGTGCCCGCCGACGTCGACGGGTACCGGGACGTCGCGGCGGCCCTCACCGCGGGGGAGCCGCTGGTGTGGGTGCACGCGCCCGTCGGCGCCGCCGGCACCGGGCTGGCCGTGGCCGCGTGCCGCGAGCTCGACGTCGCGTGCGTCGTCGTGGACCTCGACCGCCTGCCGGCACCCGCGGGCGCCGACGGCCCGGACCGTGCCACGGCGTGCGAGGCCGTGCGCGCCGCGCAGCTCGAGGCCGTGCTGGGGCGCAGCGTGCTCGTGCTGGCCGGTGCGCACGCCGTCGGCCCGGACCTCGTGCGGCTCGCCGACGCCGGCGCCGTCCCCGTGGTGGCCGTCGGCGGCACCGTGTGGGACCCGCGCTGGGCGCCGTCCCTGCCGCCGACGGTCACGGCCGGGCGGCTCACCCTCGCCCAGCGCGCGCAGCGGTGGGCGGCCATGACCGGCCCCGACGTCGCGACCCCCGACGTCGTGTCCCTGCGCATGACCCCCGAGGAGATCGTCAAGGTCGGCCGGCGCGCCCGCACCGACGCGGCGCGCGACGGCCGCGGCGTGGACGTCGACGACGTGCGCCGCACCGCGCGGCGGCTCGGTGGCGTCGCCGGGTCCCGCGTGCGCACGCAGGGCACGTCCGCGACGCTCGACGACCTCGTCCTGCCGGAGCACACGCGCGGCGAGGTCGAGCGGCTGCTCGCGTGGGCCCGGCACCGCGACGACGTCCTCGCCCAGGGCGACCTGCACGGCAAGGGCGGCAAGGGCACGGGCATCAGCGCGCTGTTCTCCGGCAGCCCCGGCACCGGCAAGACGCTGGCCGCGCACGTGGTGGCCGACACGCTCGGCATGGACCTGTTCCAGGTCGACCTGTCGTCCGTCGTCGACAAGTACATCGGGGAGACGGAGAAGAACCTCGAGCGCGTGTTCGGCCAGGCCGAGTCGCTCAACGCCGTGCTGTTCTTCGACGAGGCCGACGCGCTGTTCGGCTCCCGGTCCGCGGTGACCGACGCCAAGGACCGGTACGCCAACCAGGAGGTCGCCTACCTGCTGCAGCGCATGGAGGCCGCCGAGGGCCTGACCATCCTGGCCACCAACCTGCGCGGCAACCTCGACCCGGCCTTCGCCCGGCGCCTGCACTTCATGATCCACTTCCCCGACCCGGACGTCCCCACCCGCCGCGCGCTGTGGGAGCACCACCTCGCGCAGCTGCCCCGCACCGACCCCGACGACCCGGTCGACGTCGACCTGCTCGCGGAGACCGTCGAGGTCTGCGGCGGCGACATCCGCAACGTCGTCCTCGCCGCGACGTACGACGCCGTGGCCGCCGGGGTGCCGCTGGGGATGCGGCACGTGCGGGCCGGGACGCTGCGGGAGGTCGCGAAGCTGGGGAGGCGGTTGACGGACCCGCGGTGGTGAGGGGGGAGCGAACTGCTCGGGCTGCCCACGCACTTTGTCCCTAGGCTCATTGGGGTGAGACCGTTGTCCCGCGCACGCCGGCCGTGGCATAGTTGTCAATGCCCGAGGAGTTGATCCTCGTGGAAGACGAAGACCCGAGACCCTTCCGGACGGTTGTGGCGCTCGGGTCGACGCATGTCCGGGGTCAGACAGCGACGACCGACGTCACGAGCGGGGCCGCACGTCGTCGCCACTCACCGCCCTTGCTCCACGCCCACGCGATGGCATCAGGTGCCGCAAGGAGATACTCCCTGCTCGCGGGGGCGTGCTCGTAGGTGAGCTTGTCGTGGCACCGCAGGCGGCGCGTCAGTTCGATGAGTTGCTGCTGGTCGCGCCCGTCGACACCAGCGGCGGTCTCCAGGCAGAGGCGGGCTCCGCCCGTCTCGACGACGTCGATGACGAGGCGCTCAAGGCATGCGTGCCGCCGCGCGATGTTGGTCTTGTGGTCCGGGCCTGCTTCGTAGAGAGTCGCGGAGACATTGAGGTCGTTCAGGCGTTGCAGGATGAGGCGCTTGCGCGGCTCCGACTCCTTGACCATGTGCAGGCGGCGCTGACCACGCCCGACCAGTTCCTTGATCCCGCGGCGGGTGGCAGCGACGTCTTCCGGGAGCACGACGGCGGCGACGAGCAGGTACCCGCTCCGCATCGACTCGTCGATGAACATGCGCCGTGGATCCATAGAACTTCCCCTCACCGTTGACACACACGGGAGGGGGCTCGATCAGAGTCTCCGATGTGACCGCCACGTCGGGACGGCACTCCCCAGCCTAAACACGAACACCGACACTGCGGCCAGCGTCTTGACCTGCACAAACGCTGGTCGCGGCTTGTGCTGGGTGGGTATGAGCGACGTAGCATCAGGGAATGCCTGATGCCGGGTCACGCCACCCACGATCCGACGACGCGTCGCGCCACGTCACGCAAGCTCTGCGCGACCTACTTCACGTACGGGAGCGCGAAGACCGGGAGTTGCCGACAGAACTGCGAGAGGTGGCAGCGGCTCGAGCTCTCGTCGAGATGGCGAAGGATCTCGAGTTTCGGACTGTCTTGGCCGCGCGAGGTCGTGGACCTCGTCCAGGGCAGCGGACCCCTCTCACGGTCACAGGAGCCCGCCGCGATACCCCAGGACCTCGATCGTGGGCGGCCATCGGTGGCGCTGTCGGCATCACAGCCCAGTCCGCGCACGAACGGTGGGCTGCGGGCGTCGCGCAGTTCTGACTGAGGGCGGGTGAGCGCCGGTGCAGTGAGGTCGGTAGGGCAGCCACGTGGCCGACCTGCGCCCGCACTGGCCGCAACATGCGTAGTGCTTACCGATGTGCGCGGGTCCGCCCCGCCGCGAGGGTGGGGCGGGCACATCCGTGCCCCCAGCCCGCGCACCGCCACCGGAGGCCACGTTGAGCTCACACCACGCGCGCGTCCCCGTGCCCGCCGCCGCCGCACCCGCCGCCGCCGCGCCGCAGGGTGCCGCGCCGGCCGCACCGGAGGCGCTGCGTCCGGCCGCCGCCACGCTCACCGTCGGCGCGGCCGACGACCACGCGGAGGTCGCGGCCGACGCGCTCGCGGACCGCGCCCTGGCCCGGCTCGACGGCGTCGACCCGCACCGGCACACGCCGGGCTGCGGGCACCTGCGCCGGTCGTTCGACGCCGGTGCGGGAGTCGTCGGCGCGGACGGCGGGGCGCTCGACGCCGACGTCACGTCGCAGGTCGAGGCCGCACGCGGCGGCGGCACGGGGCTCGCCGCGCCCGTGCGACGGCGCATGGAGCAGGCGTTCGGCACGGACCTGGGGCACGTGCGCGTGCACACCGGACCCGAGGCCGGGCGCCTGTCACGGGCGATGTCCGCCGAGGCGTTCACCACCGGCGACGACATCTTCTTCGGCCACGGCCGGTTCGCCCCGCACGACGCGGTGGGGGAGAAGGTGCTCGCGCACGAGATCGCGCACGTCGTGCAGGAGACGGGCTCGCGTGCCGTGCGCAGGTTCTCCAACCCGTTCAAGAAGCTGTTCGGCAGCGGGTCGTCCGCGCCGTCGGCGAAGGACGTGAAGGCCCAGAAGGTCAAGGACAGCAAGGTCGCCGAGAAGGCGGAGCTGGCCGCGCTCGCGCAGGACCGCGCCAAGGGCGAGCAGGGGCGCGCCGACCTGTCGAGCATGGTGCACGACGACGACGGCCTCACGTCGGTGTCGGCCGGTGACCGCATGGACGTGCTGTGGGCCCGGTTCGACAAGGCCCTCGCGTACGAGGTGCGCACGTACCGCAAGCTGCTCGCCGTCCCCGGGGCGACGCCTGAGCAGGCCGCGCAGGACGCGTACGACGCGACGTGGCACGGCAGGTTCGTCTCCCTGGAGTCGGTGCGTCCCGCGCGGGAGACCGCCGCCGAGCGGCTCATGCTGCAGGTCCGCGACGCGCGCCAGGTCGAGGGCGCGCACGCCGCGGCCATGGAGTCCGAGGAGGAGGAGCTCGCCGGGTCGCGCATCATGCCGCGCGAGATCGAGGACGTGTACGACCGCATGGTCACGGCCTTGCGCCAGGTCCAGCAGGCCGAGCCGGACCTGCACCCCGAGCTCGCGCGCGACAAGGCCGCCCAGCAGGTCCGCGGGTCCCTGACGCCGAAGGTCGCGGGCACGCTGCCCGTGCGCAACTCGGCCGTGGACCGCGAGGCGTGGGCGCTCGCGGAGCAGCGCGCGCCCGTCCTGCAGGCCCGTCGTGAGCGCCAGGCGCAGGGCGTCGCGGCCAACCTGGCGACGCTGGACAGGATGGACGGGACCATGGGGTCCGTCGGGTCCGCGGGTGGGTCGGCGCTGTCGGGCGTCGCTGCCGTCGGCGGCAAGATCGCCGACAAGTACACGCCCGACCTGAAGAAGTCACCCGGCGGGTCGGACCTCGGCATCCCGGAGGCCGTCGACGGCGGCGCCGTCGACGCGATCTCCCGCGCCACGTGGCGCAAGGCCGACGGCGTGAAGTCCGACGACGCGTACGAGAAGCTCGCGGACGACCCGCTGAAGACCGCCGGGGGCCAGGCCAAGGAGGGCATCTCGACGGTCACGGGCATGCTCGGTGGCCTGCTCACCGCGGTCCGGGAGGCCTTCGCGACGGCGCGCTCGGTGCGCGACGCGTGGAAGGAGAAGGACCCGTACGCGGCGATGAAGGCCACGAAGTCCGGTGCGTCGGCCGTCGACGGCCTGGTGTCCGCCGCGAAGTCCACCGCGAACCTCGCCAAGCTCATCGACTCCGGTGTCGCCGGCGGCGTCGCCAAGGTCGTCCCGGGCCTCGACATCGCCGCGTCGGCCCTGGCCATGGTCAAGGCCGTCACCGACGTGGCCGTCGCCGGCATGCGCCAGCACGAGACGGACACCGCGATGTGCGACGCGCGCGTCAACCGCACGGGCAAGAGCGTGAACGTCATGGTGTGGCCGCTGATGAACGTGTCCCGCAGCCACACCAAGAACCTCGAGAGCACGACGTGGGCGCTCGGGTCCTCCGTGGTGGACCTGGGCCTGTCGATCGGGCAGGTCGCGTCGGGCGGCGGGTTCGGCATCCCCGCCGCGATCAAGGGCGTCAAGGCCGTCGTGGACAACGTGCACTCGCTGGGCCACTTCATCGCCGACGAGGTGTTCGTCGTGCAGGCGCAGACCGCCGAGCGCGAGTCCGCGGTGCAGCACCTCGAGGGAGGTGCCGAGCGTGAGCTGCGCAAGCACCCCAAGGCCGCGGTCGACGGGATCATCCTGCGGGCGGCGGCGAAGGACCCGACGGCCGAGGCGTTCCTCGCCAACTACCGCGTCCACGGCCGCCCGGTCGGCCGCGCGCTGCTCGACCGCATCAAGCCGAAGCCCGTCGTCGTGCACGACCCGCGCCGGCAGCGCTCGGCGCCCACCGACCTGTCGGGCGCCGAGGCCGAGCAGACGACCGACGACGGTGCGCTCGCGCTCATCCGGGAGGCGGTGCTGGAGTCGATGGGCGTCGACGCCGACCCGCAGACCGTGTTCGAGCGCACGCGCGCGGCGTTCGACGACGCGGTCGGTGCCGTCGGCGGCACCGCGGGCGGCCTGCTGGGTCGCTGGCGGCGCACCGAGAACCTGGCGACCGACCGCAACGCGGCCCGGGCCGGCGCCGAGGCGAACGGCGGGAAGGTGCGTGACGACCGCGGCTTCATGTGGCGGGTGCGTCAGACGCTCAAGGGCGAGGAGCACCTGGCACGCAAGGAGCGCATGACGGCGGTGCTCGGGGCCCAGGCGCCGGGCGGGGCGTCCGCGACGCTCGTCGTCGGGACGCACGAGCTGCCCGTCGACGCGACGCCGCCGCAGTTCGCCGCCTTCATCGACGGGATCACGACGCAGGACATCGAGGCCGAGCTCGCCGCCCGCCCGCAGCGCAACTCCCCGGAGATGGTCGACGTGCTCCTCGAGCTCCTGCAGCGCAAGCTCACCGAGGCCGCGGGGGCGACCTCGTGAGGCCGCTGCTCGACGCGGTCGCCGCCGCGCTCGCCCCGGCCCGGCCCCTGCAGGTGGACGCGGACGCCGGGACGCTCGACCTCGCGTCGCAGCTGCCCGGCGGGGAGCCGGTCCTGGTGCTCGTGCGCGAGGACGCCGGCACGGTCACCTGCTACGGCCGGGTCCCGGTGGCCGTGCCCGACGAGCGGGCGCAGGACGTCGCCACGCTGGCCGGTGCGGTCAACGCGACCCTGTTCACCGTGTGCGTCGAGGTGGGAGCCCCGGCCGGCACCGTCGCGGTGCGCGGCTCGCTCGCGCTGGGCCCGCTGGCGCCCGTCGCCGACGGCCGCCCCGTCCTGCACCCCGACGTGCTCGGGGCGCTCGTCCTGGCGGTCGTGGAGGACGTCGAGGCCACGGTGGAACGCATCCTCGACGCCGTCGAGGACGTCGTCGCCGGCACCCGCACCGCCCCGGAGGCGGCCCACGACGTGCGCACCGCCGACCTCGACGCCCTCGTCCTCCAGGTCGACGCCCTCGACCCGACCTGAGGGCGGCAGGGCGGGCGGGTCAGGAGACCGTCGTGCGGACCGGGCCCGGGACGACGACCTGGACGACGCCCCCGTACGCGCACATGCACATCGCGCCCTGGGCCAGCACGGGGCGGCCGCCGACGACGGTGCGGGGGGCGGCGGGCGTCCACGTGCCGGTCGTCGCCGGGACGCACGGCATCGGCGTCAGGACACCGAGCGCGGCCGCCGTCGCCGCCGCGACCTGGGGGTTGGCCAGCGACGTGCACATCGCGAACGTCGCGACGTTCACCAAGGGGGCCGCGTCCGTGACGGTCGCCACCGGGCGTCCCTCGACCAGGACGCGCGGCGTCGGGAGCGCGACGAGCGTCGCGGGTGCCGTGCCGAACGAGCAGCTCACCGTGGCCGACGTCGTGACGGGCAGCGGCACCTCTCAGCGCCCCGACCCGGCGACGGACGCCGTCAGGGGCTCACCGGTGGTGGTCACCAGGCAGGTGACGGTGGTGTCGCCCTCGGACCAGCCGCGCGTGGACGGCAGCAGGTACGTGAAGAAGAGGTCGGAGTCGCGGTAGTCGACGCCGACGTACTCGGCGAACCGCTCGGCGCAGGCGCCGTCGGCGAGCTCGGTGAGCGCGTCGGCGCCCGGGTAGGCGTCGGGGCCGTCGAGCGCGTCGGGCACCAGTGCGTACACCTCCATCTGGTGGGTGGTGTCGCACGGGACGGTCGACACGTCCGTGAGCTCGGCCTGCACGTCCTGCGGGGTGACCACGCAGTCGCCGACGGCCAGCTCGAGCACCGGGGTGCTGCTCGTCCCGTCACCGCCGAACCACGCGCAGCCGGTCAGCAGGGTCAGCACGCCCGCCGCCGTCGCGGCACCTCGTGCACCCGCCCGCCTGTCCACTCCCACCTCCGTGCTCGGGGCCGCGCACTCTGCGGCCTCCCGCAGGCTAGGTGGCGTGCGCGCCGCTGCCATCGGTAGTTGCTGCGCAACTGCTGCGCGCCGGCCGCCTCCGGCGTGCCGGGTCGACGTCCGGTCGGTCGTCACGGAGGCGCGCCCCGGTACGTTGAGCGACGCCATGGCCGACCGTCACCCGCACAGCGCCCGCCTCGGCCTCCTGCAGGTGTGCGCCGCCGGTGTCCTGTGGGGCACCGGCGGGCTCGTCGTCGCCCTCCTGCACGACCGTGACGGCCTGTCCGCCCTGACCGTCAGCGCGTGGCGGACCGCGCTCGCCGCGCTCGCCCTGCTGGCCTTCGCCCTGGTCGCACGCCGCGGCCGTGCGGTGCGGGACGCCGTGCGGGCGCGGCCGCTGCTGACGGTGCTGGTGGGCGGCGGCACCGCGCTGTACCAGGGCCTCTACTTCGCCTCGGTGCTGCTGGTGGGGGTGGGCGTCGCGACGGTCGTCTCGCTCGGGCTCGCGCCGGTGCTCGCGGCGGCCGCGGAGCACGCCCGTGCCCGGACCCGGCCGGGACGGCGGCAGATGACCGTGCTGGTGGCGGCGCTCGCCGGCCTCGTCCTCATCAGCGCCACCGCCGCGGACGGGTCGACGGCGACCGGGAGCCGGCCGGGGCTCGGCCTGCTGCTGGCCGTCGCGTCCGGTGCCACGTACGCGACGACGACGGTGCTGGGTCACGGGCTGGCCCAGCGGACCGAGCCGGTCGCCCTGACGACCGCCACCACGACCGTGGGCGGGCTCCTCCTGGCGCCGTTCCTCGTCACCGCGGCGGTGACCGGGGCGCCCGCCCTGCCGTCGACGCCCGGCTCGCTCGCGCTCCTGGTCTACCTCGGCGTCGCGACGATGGCGCTGGCCTACGGCCTGCTGTACGCCGGGCTGCGGACCACCTCGGGCTCCGCGGCGACCGTGGCGACCCTCGTGGAGCCGGTGTCGGCGGCCGCGCTCGCGGCGGTCGTCCTGGGTGAGCGCCTGACGTGGCCCGCGCTGGTCGGTGGCCTGCTCGTCCTCGCGGCCGTCGCCGCGCTGCGCCCCGGAGGACCGCGCCCGGCGACGCGATGAGCGGCGCGCCCGTGCTCTCCGCCTGCGGCGAACACAGGACGTCCGGTGGGTACCCCGCCGTTAGCATCGAAACACGCCGCTTCGTCGGCTCCGCGCGGACCCCTGCCACGCGGTGCCCGGCGGGGCACGCCGCTCGTGAGGAGTGCACATGTTCGAGAGATTCACGGACCGAGCCCGTCGCGTGGTCGTCCTCGCCCAGGAAGAGGCGCGGATGCTCAACCACAACTACATCGGCACCGAGCACATCCTCCTGGGTCTCATCCACGAGGGCGAGGGTGTCGCGGCGAAGGCCCTGGAGTCCCTCGGCATCTCCCTGGAGGCCGTCCGCGCCCAGGTCCAGGAGATCATCGGCGAGGGCCAGCAGGCGCCCAGCGGGCACATCCCGTTCACGCCGCGCGCCAAGAAGGTCCTGGAGCTGTCGCTGCGCGAGGCGCTGCAGCTCGGCCACAACTACATCGGCACCGAGCACATCCTGCTCGGCCTGATCCGCGAGGGCGAGGGCGTCGCCGCCCAGGTCCTCAACAAGCTCGGCGCCGACCTCAACCGGGTCCGCCAGCAGGTCATCCAGCTCGTCTCGGGCTACCAGGGCAAGGAGCCGGTCGCCTCGGGCGGCCCGGCGGAGGGCCAGCCGTCCGGCTCGGCCGTGCTCGACCAGTTCGGCCGCAACCTCACGCAGGCGGCCCGCGACGGCAAGCTCGACCCGGTCATCGGGCGCGAGAAGGAGATCGAGCGGGTCATGCAGGTGCTGTCCCGCCGCACCAAGAACAACCCGGTGCTGATCGGTGAGCCCGGCGTCGGCAAGACCGCCGTCGTCGAGGGTCTCGCGCAGGACATCGTGCGCGGCGACGTGCCGGAGACGCTGAAGGACAAGCAGCTCTACACGCTCGACCTCGGCGCCCTGGTCGCCGGCTCGCGCTACCGCGGTGACTTCGAGGAGCGCCTGAAGAAGGTCCTCAAGGAGATTCGCACGCGCGGCGACATCATCCTGTTCATCGACGAGATCCACACGCTCGTCGGGGCGGGTGCCGCCGAGGGTGCGATCGACGCCGCGTCGATCCTCAAGCCCATGCTGGCGCGTGGCGAGCTGCAGACCATCGGTGCCACGACGCTCGACGAGTACCGCAAGTACGTCGAGAAGGACCCGGCCCTGGAGCGCCGCTTCCAGCCGATCCAGGTCGCCGAGCCGAACCTGCAGCACGCGATCGAGATCCTCAAGGGTCTGCGCGACCGGTACGAGGCGCACCACCGCGTGTCCATCACGGACTCCGCCCTGGTGGCCGCCGCGACGCTGGCCGACCGGTACGTCAACGACCGGTACCTGCCGGACAAGGCGATCGACCTGGTCGACGAGGCCGGCGCGCGCCTGCGCATCCGTCGCATGACGGCCCCGCCGGAGCTGCGCGAGCTCGACGAGCAGATCGCCGAGACGCGCCGCGACAAGGAGTCCGCGATCGACGAGCAGGACTTCGAGAAGGCCGCGCGCCTGCGCGACGAGGAGAAGCAGCTCGGGCTCAAGCGCGCCGAGAAGGAGAAGGCCTGGAAGAACGGCGACCTGGACGCCGTCGCCGAGGTCGACGAGGAGCTCATCGCCGAGGTGCTGGCGAACGCCACGGGCATCCCGGTGTTCAAGCTCACCGAGGAGGAGTCCAGCCGGCTCCTGCACATGGAGGAGAACCTGCACAAGCGGGTCGTCGGGCAGGACGCGGCGATCAAGGCGCTCTCGCAGGCCATCCGCCGCACGCGTGCGGGCCTCAAGGACCCGAAGCGCCCCGGTGGCTCGTTCATCTTCGCGGGCCCCACGGGTGTCGGGAAGACGGAGCTGGCCAAGGCCCTCGCCGAGTTCCTCTTCGGGGACGAGGACGCGCTGATCCAGCTCGACATGTCGGAGTTCTCCGAGAAGCACACGGTGTCGCGGCTGTTCGGGTCGCCTCCCGGGTACGTCGGGTACGACGAGGGTGGTCAGCTCACCGAGAAGGTGCGCCGCAAGCCGTTCTCGGTCGTGCTGTTCGACGAGGTCGAGAAGGCGCACGCGGACATCTTCAACTCGCTGCTGCAGATCCTCGAGGACGGTCGCCTGACCGACTCGCAGGGCCGCGTCATCGACTTCAAGAACACCGTGATCATCATGACGACGAACCTCGGCACGCGGGACATCGCCAAGGGCGTCATGACCGGCTTCCAGGCCGGAGGCGAGCTCGCGACGGACTACGAGCGCATGAAGGCCAAGGTGAACGACGAGCTGAAGCAGCACTTCCGGCCGGAGTTCCTCAACCGCGTCGACGACGTGGTGGTCTTCCCGCAGCTCTCGCAGTCGGAGATCTTCGCGATCGTCGACCTCATGGTCGCCAAGCTCGACAAGCGCCTGCGCGACAAGGACATGAGCATCGAGATCACGCCGGCGGCCAAGAAGCTGCTGTCGGAGAAGGGTTACGACCCGGTGCTCGGTGCCCGTCCGCTGCGTCGTGCGATCCAGCGGGACATCGAGGACGCGCTGTCCGAGAAGATCCTGTTCGGCGAGCTCAAGGCCGGTCAGACGGTCATCGTCGACGCGCAGGGCGAGGGCCTGCTGGGCGAGTTCCTGTTCCGTGGGGTGCCGCGCGGCACCACGGGCAAGGACCCCGTCCCGGTGGGCGCGTCGGTCGGGACGCCCGGTTCCGGCACGGACGTCCCCGCGGCGCCCTCCGCCCCGGCGCGTGGCGACGGCGGAACGGGCCTCGCACCGGCCTGACCGAGCGGTACACAGGGTCCCGACGGCCCCGGCTCCCCTGACGGGGGGCCGGGGCCGTCGTCGTGCCGGGGTGTCCGACGTCCCCCGCGCCGCGCGGCGCCGGGGGCGTGTCCTGCGCACCAGCCGCGGCTCCCGCCGCAGTGACGTACGCCACGTCGACGACGGCGGGGGATGGGTCCAACGTCCCGCGGCCGTCCGGGCGACGCGACGGCCTTCCCGGGGCCCTCGAGGGGGTCTGGAGGCGTCCGGGACGCCCTCACACATCACGACTTGTCGGGCGCGCTCGCCGCCTCGCCGACCTGTCGCGCGGGCCGCCCGACACAGGGGGCGATCCGGGCTGCACAACCCTCGGTGTGAGTGTCGTCGCAGGTCAGCACGGCGATCCGGCGTCGATAGGCGAACCGCTTCGATATCGTTATCGGAGCGATTTTGATCCGTCATGGGACGTCCTGCAGAGTCAGGACAGCCACCCCGGCACGCCGGGGAGAGGGCAGGCGAACGTTCACGGCCGGCACCGCGCGTCGGGCCACGACGTCATGTCGGCCAGCGGCTCGTCACGCCCTCCAGGCGACCTCCAGGTGGGGTCGCCCGGGCTTTGTGTGGCTCGACGAAGAGGACAGACCATGAAGGCAAGGAAGTCACTGGCGACCTCGGTCGCAGTGCTCATGGGCGCGCTCGCGCTCGCCGCCTGCGGCGGCTCGGACGACACCAGCGCGGGCGGCGACGGCGACGTCGAGCTCACGTTCTGGCACAACTCGACGACCGGTGACGGCAAGGCGTACTGGGATGCCACCGCCGCGGCCTTCGAGGAGGCCAACCCGGGTGTCACCGTCAAGATCCAGTCCATCCAGAACGAGGACATGGACGGCAAGCTCCAGACCGCCCTCAACTCGGGCGACGCGCCGGACATCTTCATGGCGCGCGGTGGCGGCAAGCTCGCCGACATCGTCGACTCCGGCCAGGTCATGGACCTCACCGACAAGATCGACGACGACGTGCGCGAGGCCGTCGGCGGCGCGCTCGACGCGTTCGCGGTGGACGGCAAGGTCTACGGCATGCCGACCGCCGTGCTCCCCGGTGGCATCTGGTACAGCAAGGACCTGTTCGCGCAGGCCGGCATCACCGAGACGCCGACCACCATGGCCGAGCTCGAGGACGCCGTCGCCAAGCTCAAGGCCGCGGGCATCCAGCCCATCGCCCTGGGTGGCAAGGACGCCTGGCCCGCCGCGCACTGGTACTACTTCTTCGCGCTGCGTGCCTGCTCGCAGGACACGATCAACGAGTCGGCCGCCGAGATGAACTTCGACGACCCGTGCTGGACCGAGGCGGGCCAGGCGTACGCCGACTTCGCCGGCATCGAGCCCTTCAACAACGGGTTCCTGACGACGACGGCGCAGCAGGGTGCCGGCTCCTCGGCCGGTCTGCTGGCCAACCACCAGGCCGCGATGGAGCTCATGGGTGCGTGGAACCCGGGCGTCATCGCCGGTCTGACGCCTGACGGCGAGCCGCTGGCCGACCTCGGCTGGTTCCCGTTCCCCGCCATCGAGGGTGGCAAGGGTGACGCGACGGCCATGATGGGTGGCGTCGACGGTTACGCCTGCCACGTGGACGCCCCCGACGCCTGCGCCGACTTCCTGAACTTCTACATGAAGCAGGAGCACCAGGAGGGCTACGCCGAGGCGTTCGTGACCCTGCCGGCGTCGAAGGACGCTCAGGGCGCCGTCACCGACCCGGCCCTGCAGGACGTGCTCGCGTCCTACAACGACGCGGCCTACGTGTCCGTGTGGCTCGACACGCTGCTCGGCCAGAACGTCGGCAACGCGCTCAACGCCGGGGTCGTCGACATGCTCGCCGGCGACGGTGACGCAGACAGCATCGTCGCCGCGGTCAAGGCCGCTGCAGCCAAGGAGTAACTGGTCCGATGAGCAACTCCCAGGGCGGGAACGCACTGCTCAGGACGTCGACGCCCGGGGATGGCTCGGCAGTCGGGGACGGTGCCGTCACGGCACCGTCCCCGGCGCGCCGGCCGCGCCGTAGGGGTGACTGGCGCAAGCGCGCCGAGATCGCGCTCCTCGCAGGCCCCGCGATCGTCGTCTTCATCGCGTTCGTCATCTTCCCCGTCGTCATGGCGGCGTACTACGGGTTCTTCAAGTGGAAGGGCTACGGGGTCCCGACGGACTTCGTCGGCCTCGAGAACTACCTGACGATCCTCCAGGACAGCACGTTCATCGACGCGCTGTCGCACAACGGCTTCATCGTCGTGATGTCCCTCGTCATGCAGGGACCGGCGGCCGTCATCCTCGCGCTGCTGCTCAACCGCAAGATGCGCGGCCGTGGCCTCATCCGCGTGCTGATCTTCGTGCCCTACGTGGTCTCCGAGGTCATCGTCGGCACCGGCTGGAGCCTCATGCTCCAGACCACGGGTGCGATCAACGACCTCTTCGGCAAGATCGGGCTCGAGGGCTGGGCGGTCGACTGGCTGTCCGACCCGGACGTCGCGATCTGGTCGCTGATGATCATCATCACGTGGAAGTACATCGGCTTCGCCGTGATCCTCTTCCTCGCGGGGCTGCAGTCCATCCCCGAGGAGCTGCACGAGGCCGCCGCGATCGACGGCGCCTCCTACTGGCAGACGCAGCGCAGCATCACGCTGCCGCTGCTCGGCCCGACGCTGCGCATCTGGGCGTTCCTGTCGATCATCGGCTCGCTGCAGCTGTTCGACCTCGTCTACATCATCTGGGGCCAGTACGTGTCCGCCACGGCCGGCACCTCGACGATGGCGACCTACATGGTGCTCAACGGGCGCAACGCCGGGAACTACGGCTTCGGCAACGCCGTCGCGGTGGTCCTGTTCATCATCTCGCTCGTCATCGCCCTGACCTATCAGCGCTTCGTGCTGCGGCGTGACACCCAGGGTGCGATCACCGAAGGGAAGAAGTGATGGCCGCCACCGCCGTGCAGGCAACCCCTGCCCAGCCCTTGGCCCCCGCGCCGAAGCGGCGTCGCGGGAAGACGCTCGACAAGGTCAACCCGCTCGTCTACGTCGTTGCGTGGCTGCTCGTCGGCGTGTGCGTCGGCCCCGTCATCTACATCATCCTCGGCGGCCTGCGGACCAACTCGCAGATCACGCAGGACCCGTCCGGGTTCCCGACGACGTGGGAGTGGGGCAACTACTCCTCGGTCCTCAACAGCTCGCTGTTCTGGCAGCAGGCGGGGAACTCGGCGATCAGCGCGATCGTCACGACGATCGGCGTCGTGGTCCTCGGGGTCATGGCGAGCTACGTGCTCGCCCGGTACGACTTCAAGGCCAACGCCGCGATGTACTCGCTGTTCGCCGCCGGCCTCATGTTCCCCATGACGGTCGCGATCACCCCGCTGTACCTGATGATCAAGAACCTCGGTCTGATGAACAGCCTCGCGGGGATCATCCTCCCGCAGATCGCGTTCGCGCTGCCGACGACGATCATCATCCTCGTGCCGTTCCTGCGGGCCATCCCCAAGGAGCTCGAGGAGGCGGCGTCCATCGACGGCGCGAGCCGGCTCGGGTTCTTCTTCCGGATGGTCGTCCCGCTGTCGATCCCCGGCGTCGTCACCGTCGGCATCCTCGCGTTCGTGGCGGCCTGGAACAGCTACATGCTGCCGCTGTTCATCCTCAACGACGAGTCGATGTACACCCTGCCTCTGGGTGTGCAGTCGTTCGCGTCGCAGTACTCGGTCGACACCGCCCGGGTGCTGGCCTTCACGTCGCTGTCGATGATCCCGGCGCTGATCTTCTTCTCGCTGTTCGAGCGCCGCATCGTCGGTGGCCTCACCGGCGCCGTCAAGGGCTGACGTCCCCTTCTGCGCGCCCGTCCGGGTTCGTCCCGGGCGGGCGCGCAGCCGTACCACCTCGCCATACCTTCCGAAGGAGCACCACCCCGTGTCCGACACCCTCGGCAGCGCCGCCCAGCAGCGGTCGTCGCACGTTCCCGCCATGCCCGTCGTCTCCGCCCGGGTGCGTGACCTGCACGCCCGGATGACCCTCGAGGAGAAGCTGGCGCAGCTGGTCGGCTACTGGCTCGACCAGAACGGCACCGTCGCCCCCATGCAGTCCGAGATGGCCTCGGGCCAGAAGGACTCGGGGCAGCTCGCCGAGATCACGCGGCACGGCCTCGGTCACTACACCCGCGTGTACGGGACGCGTCCCGTCGAGCCGGCCGAGCGCGCCGCGTGGCTGTGGGCCGAGCAGCGTCGCCTCAAGCGCGAGACGCGCCTGGGCATCCCCGCGCTGGTGCACGAGGAGTGCCTCACGGGCCTGGCCGCCTGGCAGGCCGCGAGCTACCCGACCCCGCTCGCGTGGGGCGCGTCGTTCGACCCCGAGCTGGTGCACGAGGCCGCGCGGGCCATCGGCGACTCGATGCGCGAGCTGGGCATCCACCAGGGCCTGGCCCCGGTGCTCGACGTCGTCGGCGACCCCCGCTGGGGCCGCGTCGACGAGTGCATCGGCGAGGACCCGTACCTCGTCGGGACCGTGGGCACGGCGTACGTGCGCGGTCTGCAGGAGGCCGGCGTCCACGCCACCCTCAAGCACTTCGTCGGCTACTCCGCCTCGGCCGCCGGGCGCAACCACGCCCCCGTGCACGCCGGGCCCCGCGAGCTGGCCGAGATCTACCTGCCGCCGTTCGAGATGGCCGTGCGCGACGGTGGCGTCCGCTCCGTGATGAACTCCTACGCCGACGTCGACGGCGTCCCCGTGGCGGCGGACCCCCACTACCTCACCGATGTGCTGCGCGAGCAGTGGGGCTTCGACGGCGTCGTCGTCGCCGACTACTTCGCGGTCGCGTTCCTGCAGGTCATGCACGGTGTCGCCGCCGACCGTGGCGAGGCCGCTGCGCTGGCGCTGGCCGCCGGCCTGGACATCGAGCTGCCCACGGGCGACGCGTTCCTCGAGCCGCTGGCCGAGCGCGTGCGGGCCGGGCTGGTCGACGAGGCGCTCGTCGACCGTGCCGTCCTGCGGGCGCTGGCGCAGAAGGAGGACCTCGGCCTGCTCGACGACGACGCGTTCGAGGACGAGCCGCCGGCGCACGTCGACCTCGACTCGCCGCGGCACCGCGAGCTGGCCCGCCGCCTCGCGGAGGAGTCCGTCGTGCTGCTGTCCAACGACGGCGTGCTGCCGCTCGCGCAGCCGCGCCGCGTCGCCGTCGTCGGGCCCAACGCCGCCCGGCCCGAGGCGCTCATGGGCTGCTACTCGTTCGCCAACCACGTGCTGGCGCACCACCCGGACCTGCCGCTCGGCTTCGAGATCCGCAGCGTCCACGAGGCGCTCGCCGCGACGCTCGACGGCGAGGTGACGTTCGCCGAGGGGTGCACGGTCGAGGGCGACGACACGAGCGGTCTCGCCGCGGCGGTGTCCGCGGCGGCGGACGCCGACGTGGCCGTCGTCGTGGTCGGCGACCAGGCGGGCCTGTTCGGCCGCGGGACCGTCGGCGAGGGCAACGACGTGCAGTCCCTCGAGCTGCCCGGCCGGCAGCGGGAGCTCGTCGAGGCGCTCGTCGCCACGGGTACCCCCGTCGTCATGGTGCTGCTCACGGGCCGCCCCTACGCGATCGGGTGGGCGCTGGACGGCGAGGGCCCGCGCCCCGCGGCCGTCCTCCAGGCGTTCTTCCCGGGCGAGGGCGGCGGCGACGCGATCGCCGACCTGCTGACCGGTGCCGCGACGCCGTCGGGCCGGCTGCCCGTGTCGCTGCCGCGCGCCGCGGGCGCGCAGCCGTTCCGCTACCTGCACCCGGTCCTCGGTGGGCCGTCCGACGTCACGTCGACCGACCCCACGCCGGTGCGGCCCTTCGGGTTCGGGCTGAGCTACACGACGTTCACGCACGAGGACCTGCAGGTGGACCCGACCGTCGACGCGGCGGGCACGTTCACCGCCGCCGTGACGGTCACCAACACCGGTGACGTCGCCGGCGCCGACGTGGTGCAGCTGTACGGGCGCGACGTCGTCGGCTCGGTGGTGCGGCCGGTCGCGCAGCTGCTCGGGTACGCCCGCGTGCAGCTCGAGCCCGGGCAGTCGCGACGCGTCACCTTCCGCGTCCCGACGACGCGCCTCGCGCTGGTCGACCGCCGCCTGGCGCGCGTCGTCGAGCCCGGCGACGTGCAGGTCTGGGTCGCCTCGCACGCCGGCGTCGCCAACCCGTCCGACGTCGCCGAGGCGACAGGCGGTGCGATCACCAGCACGGCCGAGGTCACGCGTCGTACGCTGCCGGGCCACAGCACACCGCGCGCGCTCCTGCGGGTGACCGGTGCTGTGCACGAGATCTCGGCCGCCGACCGGCGGATCGTCGACGTGGAGGTCAGCAACGCATGAGCACCGTCAGCAACCCCGTCCTGCCGGGGTGCTACCCGGACCCGTCGATCTGCCGGGTCGGTGACGACTACTACCTCGTCGCCTCGACGTTCGAGTACCTGCCCGGCCTGCCGGTGATGCACAGCCGCGACCTGGTCAGCTGGGAGCAGATCGGCCACGTCGTCGACCGGCCCGGGCAGCTGGACTACACGGGGATCGCGTCGTCGGGCGGGCTGTACGCCCCGACGATCCGGTACCACGACGGGCAGTTCTGGGTCGTCTGCACGCTCGTCGACCAGCGTGACGGCAGCCGGGGCGGCAACTTCCTCATGACCGCCACGGACCCGGCCGGGCCGTGGTCCGACCCGATCTGGCTGGAGTCGTTCGGCATCGACCCGTCGATCTTCTTCGACGACGACGGGCGCATCTGGGTGCACGGCACCCGGCTGGCGCTCGAGCCGCGCTGGCACGACCAGACCGAGGTCTGGGTGCGCGAGCTGGACCGCGAGACGATGCAGTGGGTCGGGCCGGAGACCGTCATCTGGCACGGGGCCGTCGAGGGCGTCGTGTGGTCGGAGGCGCCGCACATCTACAAGGTCGACGGCACGTACTACCTGATCGCGGCGGAGGGTGGCACGGAGTTCCACCACGCCGAGAGCGTCGCGCGCGCCGACTCCGTCACCGGCCCGTACGTGGGCAACAAGGGCAACCCGGTGCTCACGCACCGCCACCTGGGGCGGAAGCACCCGGTCGTCGGCGCCGGGCACGCGGACCTCGTCGAGGCCGCCGACGGCAGCTGGTGGGCCGTCCTGCTGGCGATGCGCACCTACGGCGGCTACCACTACCCGATGGGCCGCGAGACGTTCCTCGTCCCCGTGGTCTGGGAGGACGGCTGGCCCGTCTTCGCGCCGGGCGTCGGCATGGTGCCGTCCGAGGTCGAGGTGCCGTTCGCGGGCGAGCCCACCCCGGGTGTCGTCCAGGGCGGGGCCTCCGGGACCGTGCCGCCGGCCGACCTGCGGTGGACCGCCGTGCGGGCGCTGCCCACCGAGGTCGCGACCCCCGCGGGGGAGGGTTGGGACCTCCCGCTGCGCGCTGCGACGCTCGCGGACGTCGAGGTGCCCGCGTTCCTCGGCCTGCGGCTGCAGCACCCGGACGCGGACCTCGTGGCGCAGGTCGCCGTGGACCTCGCCGAGGGCGAGGAGGTCGGCGTGGCCGTGCGCCAGTCCGAGAAGGACCACGTGCGCCTCGCGGTCACCCCCGAGGGTGACACGCTGCGCGCGCGGGTCGTGCACCGGCAGCGCGGGGTGGAGACGGTCCTCGGCGAGGCCGTCGTGACCGGGGCGGGGACGCTCACGTTCGGCGTGCGCGCCCGCGGCGTGGACCTGGAGCTGCTGGTCGGCGCCGGGGACGCGACGCCCGTCGTCGTGGGCACGGCCGACGCGACGCTGCTCGACAGCGTGGCCACGGGCGGCTTCCTCGGCCTGTGGCTCGGCGTCTACGGCACGAGCAACGGCGCCCCGACGCACACGGTCGCCCACGTCGCCCACGTGGACTACACCCCGGCAACCTGACCCCCCGGGAGGGCGTGACCCCACCCCCTCCCCACAAGGCGTGAGAGAGCGATCCAGTCCTGTCCCCAGGACTGGATCGCTCTCTCACGCCGGGGTTGGTGATCGCACTGTCACGAGCACGAGCGTCACGAGCACGAGCGCTGCCCGTCCGCCCGGCCGCCCCCTCCCCCCGCGCGTGAGAGTGCCATCCAGTTCGGCACCGGTGTGCTGGATCGCACTCTCACGCGGGGGTGGGGTGCTGGATCGCACTCTCACGCGGGGGGGGTGCTGGATCGCACTCTCACGCGGGGGTGGGGTGCTGGATTGCACTCTCGCCGCCGGGGTGCCGCCGGGGGTGGGTGGGATTCCCCCCACGGGCGGTGAGAGAGCAATCCAGTCAGCCACGGGCGGTGAGAGAGCAGTCCCGTCAGGCTGGTCAGCGGCGGCGGGTCTGCGGGTTCGTGATCGACGGGGGGTGCCAGCCCGCGTCGGCGGGGTTGAGGGTGACGCCGGGCGGGACGATGCGGTCGATCTCGTCGAGGACGTCCGCGGGGAGCCGGACGTCCAGCGCCGTGAGGGCCGCGTCGAGGTGGGCCTGGGTACGCGGGCCGATGATCGCGCTCGACACCGCCGGGTGCTCCAGGACGAACCCGAGCGCGAGCTGCACGAGCGTCAGCCCTGCGGCCTCGGCGACCTTGGTGAGCTGCTGCACGGCCTCCGCCTTGCCGACGTTCTCCGGCAGCGACGGGTCGTGACGTCCCGGCTGCCGCTCGTGGCGGGGCGAGCCCGCGCGGGACCCGTCGAGCGCGCGTCCCGACAACCAGCCGCCGGCCAGCGGGCTCCACGGCAGCACACCCAACCCGTACTCCTGGGCCAGCGGCAGCACCTCGCGCTCGACGCCGCGCGCCAGGATCGAGTACGGCGGCTGCTCGGTCGCCGGCCGCGCCAGCCGGCGGTCGGCCGCGACCCACTGCGCCTGCACGATCTGCGACGGCAGGAACGTCGACGTCCCGACGTACAGCACCTTGCCGGCGCGCACGAGGTCGTCGAGCGCGCCCAGCGTCTCGTCGAGGGCCGTCCCCGGCTCGGGGCGGTGCACCTGGTAGACGTCGATGCGGTCGGTCTGCAGGCGACGCAGCGAGTCCTCGACGGCGCGCACGATCCAGCGCCGCGAGCTGCCCGCGTGGTTCACCTCGTCGGCCAGGCGGCCGTGCACCTTGGTGGCCAGGACGACGTCGTCGCGACGTCC
Source organism: Cellulomonas wangsupingiae (assembly GCF_024508275.1). Lineage (NCBI taxonomy): Bacteria > Bacillati > Actinomycetota > Actinomycetes > Micrococcales > Cellulomonadaceae > Cellulomonas > Cellulomonas wangsupingiae. The sequence continues at coordinate 3,494,205 of NZ_CP101989.1, read as the reverse complement.
CGCGAGCGCCTTGCCGACGATCGTCTCGGACTCCCCGCGCGCGTACACGTCGGCGGTGTCGACCACGTTGATGCCGGCGTCGAGCGCCCGGTGCAGGATCGCGGCCGTCTCGTGGTGGTCGGGGTTGCCCCAGGCGCCGAAGTTCATGGTCCCGAGCGTCAGCGGGGACACCTGGACCCCGGTGCGGCCGAGCGGGCGGTACGTGGTCATGCGCGTGCTCCTTCGTGGGCGGTGGAGGTGGCGTCGGCGGCGAGGACGCCGATGCCCAGGCCGGGCGTGGTGCGCGTGCGGGGGTGCGGGGGCCGCGCGAGCCCGTAGTGGTCGCGCAGCGTCGTGCCGGTGTACTCGCTGCGGAACAGGCCGCGGTCGACGAGCACGGGGACCACCTGGTCGACGAAGTCCTCCAGGCCCGACGGCAGCACGGCGGGCATGATGTTGAACCCGTCCGCCGCGCCCGCGTCCCACCACTCCTGGATCGCGTCGGCGACCTGCTCGGCCGTCCCGGAGAACGTGCGGTGTCCCCGCCCGCCGCCCAGGCGCCCGATGAGCTGCCGCACCGTGAGGCGCTCGCGCCGTGCCAGCTCGACGATCAGCGTGTACCGCGACTTGGCGCCCTCGATCTCGTCCTCGCTCGGCAGGTCGGCCGGCAGCTCGCGGTCCAGCGGCAGGTCGTCGGGGTCGACGCGCAGGGTCTTCGCGAGCTGGGCGCGCGCGTACTCGGGCCGGATGAGCCGGTCGAGCTCCTCCTCCTTCGCCCGCGCCTCCGCCTGCGTCGCCCCGATGACGGGCACGATCCCCGGCAGCACGAGCAGCCCGGCGGGGTCCCGGCCCCACTCGACGGCCCGGCGCTTGAGGTCGGTGGCGAACGCGAGGGCGTCGTCGAGCGTCTGCTGCGCCGTGAACACGGCCTCCGCGTAGCGCGCGGCCAGGTCCTTGCCGTCCTCCGAGGACCCGGCCTGCACCAGCAGCGGGTACGCCTGCGGCGACCGCGGGGTCGTCAGCGCCCCGGCGACGCGGAAGTGCTCGCCGACGTGCTCGGGCGGGTGGATGCGCGCGGAGTCACCCCACAGGCCGGCGTCCTTGTCGCCGATCTCGACGTCGTCCTCCCACGAGTCCCACAGCCGCAGCGCGACGTCGATGAACTCCGCGGCGCGCTCGTAGCGGGAGCGGTGCGACGGCAGCTCGTCCTGGCCGAAGTTGCGGGCGGCCTCCAGGTGCGCGGTCGTCACGATGTTCCAGCCCGCGCGCCCGCCGCTGATGTGGTCGACGGACGCGAACCGGCGCGCCAGGTTGTACGGGTCGTTGTACGTGGTCGACGCGGTCGCGATCAGCCCGATGCGGCTCGTCACCGCGGCGATCGCCGCCAGGACGACCGTCGGCTCGAGCGTGCCGGACGGCCGGCGGCCCACGTCGCGGAACAGCGCCGGGCCGTCGGCGAAGAAGATCGAGTCGAGGTGCCCACGCTCGGCCGTCTGCGCGAGCCGCTGCAGGTAGCCGATGTCGGTGCTGCGGTACGACGGGTCGGACTCGGGCAGCCGCCACGAGGCCTCGTGGTGGCCCGTGCTCATGAGGAACGCGTTGAGGTGCAGCCGGCCCTCGCGTCGGGGTGCGGTCATGGGGTGCTCCTGTGGGGCAGTGAGGTGGGCAGTGAGGTGGACGGGAAGGTGGACGGGGTGCCGGACGAGGGGACGACCGGGGGCACGCCGAGGGCGTCGAGCAGCCCTCGGCGCAGGGCCACGAACCCGGGGTCGGCCGGGTCGCGGTGGGTGACCGGGGTGTCCAGCGCGATGCGCCCGGCGTCGAGGACGACGACCCGGTCGGCCAGCGCGATCGCCTCGTCGACGTCGTGCGTGACCAGCAGGACCGCGGGCCGGTGCCGCGCGCACAGGTCCCGCAGCAGGGCGTGCATGCGGGTGCGCGTCAGGGCGTCGAGGGCCCCGAACGGCTCGTCGGCCAGCAGGAGCTGCGGCTCGCGGACCAGCGAGCGGGCCAACGACACCCGCTGCTGCTCACCGCCCGACAGCTCGGTGGGCCAGGCGCGCTCGCGGCCGGCCAGGCCGACCTCCGCCAGGCGCTCGGTGCCCAGGTCACGGGCGCCGGGGCCGCGGAGCCCGAGCACGACGTTGTCGAGCACGCGTGCCCACGGCAGCAGCCGCGAGTCCTGGAACACGACCGACACCCGCTCGGGCACCGCGATCGTGCCCGTGCCGTGCACGTCGTGGTCGAGGCCGGCCAGCGCGCGCAGCAGCGTGCTCTTGCCGGACCCGCTGCGTCCGAGGATCGCGACGAACTCGCCCGCCGCGATCGTCAGGTCCAGGCCGCGCAGCACGCGGCCGTCGCCCTCGCCCAGCCCGTACGCCCGGACCAGGTCCCGCACGACGACGGAGCCGTCGTCCGTCGTGACGCGCTCGTCCGCCAGGACGCCGTGGGCGGGTGCGGGGACGGCCGAGTGGGCCGGGACGCGCGCGTCCTCGGTGGGGCCGGGTGCGGTCAGCCCGCCAGCGTGCGCCGCCATGACAGGGCCCTCCTCTGCACGAGACGGACGAGCAGGTCGGAGCCGTAGCCGAGGATCCCGTACAGGACCAGCCCGACGACGATGACGTCGGTCTGCCCGTACGTGCGGGCCAGCTCCATCATGTAGCCGATGCCGGCGGTGCCGTTGATCTGCTCCACCACCACCAGCGCCAGCCAGCAGCCGGTGACGGCGAACCGCAGGCCCAGCAGGAAGCCGGGCAGCGCGCCGGGCAGCACGACCCGCGTGAGGAACCCCCAGCGCGTCAGCCCCACCGTCTCCGCGAGCTCGACGTAGCGCGCGTCGATGGTCCGCAGCCCGTTGTGGGTGTGGATGTACACGGGGATAAGGACGCCGAGCAGGATCGTGACGACCTTCATCGTCTCGCCGATGCCGAGCCACAGGATGAGCAGCGGCAGCAGCGCCAGGCTCGGGATGGCCCGCTTGACCTGCACGGGGCCGTCGACGAGCGCCTCGCCCCAGCGGCTCAGGCCGGCGACGACCGCGAGCACCGTCCCGGCGAGGACGCCGAGTGCGAGCCCGGACAGCGCGCGGCCGGCGGACACGGCCAGGTGCTCCTGCAGGCGGCCGTCGGCGACGAGGTCCGCGGCCGTCGTCACGACGGTCCAGGGTGCCGACAGCGTGCGCTGGTCGATGAGCCCGACGGCGGAGCCGACGGACCACACGGCGAGCAGCGCGCCGAGACCGATGAGGGTGCCGCCGCGCAGCGGGCGGCCCGGGCCGAGCCGCCGGCCCGGGCGCGCCGTGCGCCGGGCACGGGCGGCGCCCGGGGCCGGGCGGGCGACCGGCCGGCGGGTCAGGCCCTGGGGCAGGGACAGCGTCGACATCAGCCCGCCGTCCTCTCGCGGTAGGCGGCCGCGGCCTCGGCGACGACGGGGGCGAACCGCTCGTCCCACAGGTCGGCCGCGTCGAGCACGTCGTTGCCGGTGGCGGCGGCGAGCAGCTCGACCGTCTCCTGGTGGCGGGTGATGTGCTCGGTCCAGTCCGTCGGGACGTCGGGGATCCCGGCGCGCTCGACCAGGTAGTCCGCGTCGGCGGCGCTGAGGCCCTGGTCCTCCACGTAGTACCCGGCCTTCCACTCCTCCGGGTGGTCGTGGACCCAGAGCTTGGCCTGCACCCACAGCTCGACGTAGGCCCGCAGCGCGGCCGCCTTGGCGGGGTCGTCGACCACCGACGTGGGCACGTAGAGGTGGCTGGGGTCGTCGCGCAGGCCGTGGCGCACGGTGTGCGCGCCGTCGGCGCCGTACTTGTCGAGGTAGCGGGCGATCTGCACGCCCCCGATGGGCGCGATGTCGACCTCGCCGGCCGCCAGGGCGGTCGTGTAGACGTCGCCGTTGCTCGGCAGCTCGACGAGCGTGACGTCGTCGGTCGTCAGCCCGGCCTCCTGCAGGGCGCGCAGGACGATGACGCCCTGGGCCTGGCCGGGGGAGTAGGCGACGCGGTGGCCGGCGAAGTCCTCGAGGGACTCGACCCCGTCGACGCCGGGCGCGACGCCGAACTCGTAGATCGGGTTCTCCTGCCAGTCCTCGCGGTACACCGCGGCGACGATCTTGACGTCGAGCCCGGTCCACTCGGCGTGGATGGGCGGGATGTCGGCGACCGCTCCCACGTCGAGCGCGCCGGCGCGGAACGCCTCGGACGTCTGCGGACCGCCGGAGAGGTTGGCCCACTCGATCGTCAGTCCGGGGTCCGTGACGAGGTCGTCGCCGGCGAGCTCGACGGCCTTCTGCGTGGTGGGGTCGCCGACGACCAGCGTCGTGCCGGTGGGGATCTCGGTCGGCAGCTCCGCGGTGGCGGCGGCCGCCGTCGTGGGGGAGTCGGCCGTCGCGTCACCGGCGCAGGCCGCCAGCAGCGCGGGCAGGAGGGTCGCGGCGGCGACCGCCGCGAGGCGATGACGCGCGGTGCGGCCGGACGTCGTCCGGTCGGGAGGTGCGAACGGCATGGCGGAACCTTCCGGGCAGGGGTGGGGACGCCGACGTCGGGGACGTGGCGGTGGTCGGGTGGTGACGGGCTCGTGCCGCCTGCGGGGCGGGAGCCCGGCGGTGTCCGTGTCTCGGTGCCGCGCAGGCGGCGGCCACGGGTGAGCGGAGGCCCCGGGCGGGTGGCCCGGGGTCCGGCGGGACGCGGGTCGCTGTCAGCGACAGTCGGCGGCCGGACACGACCGACACGCACGGCGGTGCCGCGGCAGGGCTGCGGCGTGCGGTGCGGTGGTCACGCGACGACAATGACATACCAAAGTGGTCGGGAATAACCCGATGATCGCATCCTGAGACGGCTCGCGCGTCACGGGCTTCACCCGAGCGCCGCCCGGTCGGTGCCCCGTCGCGCCGCACAGGTGCGGCACGATGCTCGGATGGGGACGTGGAGGCGTGCGGCAGCGGTGGCGGCAGGGCTCGTGGTGCTCACCGGGTGCGCGGGGGCCGCAGGCCCGGAACGGCCCGCAGCGCAGGTCGCCGACACCGCCGACTGCGCCGTGCGCGAGACCCTCGACGCGTTCGGGACGGGCGGCGGGGACGACCTGCCCGCCGCGCCCCCCGCCGGCAGCGTGCCCGACGGGTTCGAGCCCGTGGCCGCCGTCGAGTGCCGCCTGGGCGTCGAGGTGGCGCCGGCGCCCGAGCCGCAGCCCGTCCCCGACGCGATGGCACCCGACGCGACGGCACCCGACGCGACGGCACCCGCCGCGGACGAGCCCGCGACGGCCGGCACCCTCGTCGACGTCGTGCGCCTCGAGGGCGACCTGGCCCCGCTGCTGGAGCAGCTGCAGCGCCCCGACGTCCCCGCGCAGCCCGACCAGGCGTGCATGGCGATGTTCGAGGTCGTGCCCGTGCTCTACCTCGTGGACGCCGGCGACAGGGCCGTGCGCGTGCAGTGGCCGACCGGTCCGTGCGGCTTCCTGCTCGACGGCGCGCGGACGGCCGTCGACGCTCTCGAGGTGACGTCCCGCAGCACGATCACCGTGGCCTGACGTCGTCCCGGGCGCGCGTTCGGCGACCCGCGACGTGCCGCCCACTTGCTGCGCGGCCGCCGATCCGCGACGGTGGGCGCCTGTCGGCGTTCCACCCGGTGTGGCCTCCTGGCGCAACGGTGGTGGGCACGCGGGCCATGAGGCGGTGGATGGACGGGGGGGCGCCATGGCGGAGACGGACCAGGTGGAGCTGGTCGACGAGGCCGGCCGGCCGACGGGGGTGACCACCGTGGGGCGGGCGCACCGCGCACCGGGGCAGCTGCACCGGGCGTTCTCGGTGATGCTGACGCGGCCCGACGGGCGCATGCTCCTGCAGCGCCGCGCCGCGTCGAAGCTGCGGTTCGCCGGGCTGTGGACCAACTCGTGCTGCGGTCACCCCCTGCCCGGCGCGGACGTCGCGGCGCGGGCCGCGCTGCGCGTCCGCGAGGAGCTGGGCGTCGAGCTCGTCGACGCCCGCGAGGTCGGCCGGTTCCGCTACCGGGCGCCGGACCTGTCGTCGGGTCACGTCGAGTCCGAGTACGACCACGTGCTCCTCGGCGCGTTCCACGGCGGGCTGCGGCCGGACCCGCGGGAGGTCTCCGAGACCGCCTGGGTGACGCCCGACGAGGCGCGCGGACTGGTCGAGCAAGGGCTGGTCACGCCCTGGTTCGCCGACGTGCTGCGGCTCGTCGACGGCGCCGTGGTCGATGCCTGAGCGCGGAACCGTCGCCGCGGAGGCCGGACCCGGCGGCCCCGCGGCCGAGCTCGACGCGTACGTGGCCCGCGTCGAGGACGAGGTGGCGCGGCGGCTGCGGCCGCGCCCGGGCGCCGGCGTGCTGGGCCCGCACGCCGACGCCGTCGTGGGGGAGGTCCGGCGCCTCGCGCTGGCACCGGGCAAGCGGATGCGTCCGCGGTGGGTGCGCGCGGCGTTCGGCGCCGCGGGCGGGACAGCGCCCCTCGACGACGTGGTGCTGCTCGGTGCGGCGCTCGAGCTCTACCACTGCGCCGCGCTGATCCACGACGACGTCATCGACGGTGCCGACCTGCGCCGCGGGCAGGCGTCGTCCCACCGCTGGTGGGCGGACGCGCACCGGGCGTCGCGGTGGCGCGGCGACGCCGACGACTTCGGGCGCAGCGTCGCCATCCTGGCGGGCTGCCTGGCCCTGGGGGCCGCGGACACCGTGGTCGCCGGGCTGCCGCCCGCGCTGCAGCCGCACTGGGCGGCGATGCGCACCGCCACGGTCGTCGGGGAGTTCGCCGAGCTGTACGCGACGGCGTGCGGCGACGACGGCCCCGGCGTGATGGCCGAGGTCGCCCGGCTCAAGACGTCGCACTACTCGGTGGTCACGCCGCTGCTGATGGGCGCCGTGCTCGCGGCACGGGACGAGCTGCAGGAGCCCTTGCGGGAGTTCGGCGAGGCCGTGGGCGAGGCGTTCCAGCTGTGCGACGACCTGCTCGACGCCACGGGCACCTCCCTGACGGCCGCCAAGAGCACGGGCGTGGACGCCGCGGCGGGCCGCTCGACGGGCCTGCTCGCGCGCCTCACCGCGTGGGAGCCGGCCATCGCCGCGGAGCCCGACATGGTGCGCCGTCACGGTCTGGCCCGCGTGCTGCTGCAGGACCCGGCGGTGCTGGGCCGCGTGCGGTCGACGATCGACGACCTCCTCGACCGTGCGGGTGCGGCGCTCGACGGGGCCGCGCTCGACCCCGGGTGGGACGCGGTGCTGCGGGCCGCGGCCGCGCGCCTCGTGCAGGCGCCCGTCGCGGCGGTCGACGCGCACGTCTGACCCGGAGGGCTCCGGCCGCGGGTGGGCCGCCCCGGCGGCCCGGTCACGGCGCGGCGGCGGTCCACCAGGTCGAGGCGTCCGGCGTGAAGGTCGCGCCCAGGGCCGTGCCCGCGCCGGCCAGGAGCGCACCCGTCGGCGTGTGCACCAGCCGGACGCGCGACCCCTCGCGCCACGCACCGCCGCCGTCGACGACGACGCGCCACCCGTCGGCGGCCCCGGTGCCGGGCTCCGTGTCCGGTGCCGACGGGCCGGGCGCGAGCGTCGGGGAGCCGGCGTCCAGCACGAGCGCGTCCGGGGCCGCGGGACGTGTCCCGTCGGCGACGAGCCGCACGACCGACCCGTCGCGCAGGGGTCCGTCGGGCACCTCGACCGTCGGCCGCCACGTCGTCGCACCGCTCGCGCGCAGCGCGGGGCGGCCGTCCTCGACGACCAGCAGGCGTCCCGTGGCCACGTGGGCGAGCCGGAGCGGGGCGCCGGGCCGCACGCGGGCGGAGGGCCGCCGTGACGCGCTCGGCAGCGCCGGCGCGGCGCGCGGGACGTGGGTGTGGGGGAAGAACCCGCGCCACAGCCGGCCGTTGCTCGCGCGCCAGCCGTCCGGCGCCTCGACGAGCGTGACCTCGCGGTGCGGGGTGTTCGGGTCCAGGAGCGTGAGCGTCACGGCGCCGCTCGCGGAGCGGGCGAACCCGGTCGCGACGACCTGGTGGTTGTCCCCGGCACGCAGCACGTTCCGCGCGACGACCATGCCGAGGGGCACGGGGCGGCCTTCGGCCAGGGCGCGCAGGACGCCCGGCAGCGCGCGCCGCGTCCGGGTGCGCACCCCGGCGAGCGGCCCCCGGTCGTCGTCGGGCAGGACGCACCACGTGAGGAACCGCAGCGCCGAGACCGACCGGAACGAGTCGAGCTGCCGGGCGCGCAGGTGGTCGGCCACGAGGTGGCCCTCCGGCGGCACGTGCCCGGGCGCGAAGAGCGCCGCGGGCCACGACGGCACGTCGCGTCCCGCCGCCCGGTGGTCCAGCACGGAGAACGTCATGCCGCCGCAGCGACCGGCGGTGCGCACGGCCGCGCCGTTCGGCAGCCGGACGAGCACGTCGACGAACCTGTTGGCGAACGCGTACCCGCCGCGCTCCGGGTCGATCCTGGCTGTCACGTCGCCTCCCGCCCTCACCCTGCCACCCCGGGAGGGACGGCGGCAGCACGACGCCCCCGGCGGGTGGCCGGGGGCGTCGGTGCCGTCCCGCGTGGCGGTGGAGCGGCCGCGCGGTCAGGAGATCGCGGCCGTGACCTCCTGGACGAACTGCTCGGCGGCCTGCTGGGGCGTGAGGCGGCCGAAGAGCACCTCGGCGTTGAGCCGCTTGGTGATCTCGGTGACCTGGCCGGCGCCGGCCGGCGGCACGACGGGCCCGTCGACGATCTCGTCCTCCAGGCTCGACAGGAACTCGGCCGCCTGCTTGTCGGTGGCGGCGAACTCGTCCGTCACCGCGGCGCGCACGTCCGTGTTGGCGGGCAGGCCGCGGTCGGACAGCAGGATCGCGCCGGCCTCGGGGTCGTTGAGCAGGAAGTCGACGAGCTTCGCGGCCGCCTCGGGGTGCGCGGACTTCGACGACACCGAGTAGTACATCGCCGGCTTGAAGTACATGCCCGTCCGGTCGAACTGCGACTCGCCCGGGACGCGCAGTAGCTGCAGGTCGCGGCCCGACGCGTTGCTCAGCGCCGTGAGCTGGTTGGACCAGAACCAGGCCATCGCACCGGCGTTGGTGCCGACGAGCGACTGCTCCGGCCCGCCCGCGTCGACCTCGACGGTCTTCGCCGGGTCGGGCTGGCCGCCCGACGCCTGCAGGTCCAGCGAGTGCTGCCACCACTGCTCCAGCAGCTCGGGCTCGAAGCCCAGCTCGCCCTTCTCGTCGTACAGCGACTGGCCGTTCTGCCGCGCGAGGATCGAGAAGCCCGGCTCGTTGAACCCGTAGTCCTGCGCGCCGTACACCGCGCCGCCGGACTTCGCCGAGATCTCGGTGGCGACCTCGACGTAGTCCTCCCAGGTCCACGTCGTGTCGTCGGGCATCTCGACGCCCGCGTCGGCGAACGCCTGCGGGTCCGCGACCACCGAGTACACGTTGACGCCCGTGGCGATCCCGTACACGGCGTCGTCGATCGTGCCGGACTGCAGGATCGTGTCGTCGATCTTCGAGGTGTCGATGTCGAGCTGCGAGAGGTCCGCGAGGACGCCCTTCGACGCGTAGTCCGCGAGGTAGCGCTCCTCCTGCGTGATGACGTCGGGTGCGTCACCGCCGGCGACGGACACCGAGAGCTTGTCGAAGTAGCTGCCCCAGTCGGTGTAGTCGGGGACCACCGTGATGTTCGGGTTCTTCTCCTCGAAGAGGTCGATGACCTCCTGCGTGAGGGTGTGGCGCGTGTCGGAGCCCCACCACGACCACCGGATCGTCACGGGCTCGTCGGGGTCGGCGGAGCTGTCGCCCGCGGCGGCGTCCGTGCCGCCGCCCTGGGCGCACGCGGTGAGGGCGAGCGCGGTGGCCAGCAGGCCGGCGGCGAGGGCGGCCGGACGCCGACCGCGTCGGGTGCGAAGGGTGCGCATGTCTCTCCTTGGGGTGAGCAGGACGGCGGTGTCCGTCACGACGGTCCGGGCCGGCGAGGCGCCGCCCGGGGTGGAGGTGCTACTTGATGCCCGTCGTGGCGATGCCCTTGACGAGGTACTTCTGGCCGAACAGGAAGACGAGGAAGATCGGCAGGATCGACACGATCGACATGGCGAACATCGGTCCCCACGAGCTCTGGCCCGTGGCGTCGAGGAACGTCCGCAGCGCGATGGGTGCGGTGTACATGTCGGGGTTGGTGAGGAAGATCAGCTGGCTGAAGAAGTCGTTCCACGTCCAGATGAACGTGAAGATCGCGGTGGTCGCCAGTGCCGGCATCGCGAGCGGCATCATGATCCGCAGGTAGATGCGTCCGTGGCCGCAGCCGTCGAGGCGCGCGGCCTCGTCGAGCTCGCGGGGGATGCCGCGGAAGAACTGCACCATGAGGAACACGAAGAACGCGTCGGTGGCCAGCAGCTTGGGGACGATCAGCGGCAGGAACGTGTTGATCCAGCCGAGCTGGGAGAACAGCACGTACTGCGGCACGATCACGACGTGGATCGGCAGCATGATCGACATCAGCATGATCGCGAACCACACGCGGCGGCCCCGGAACTCCAGCCGGGCGAACGCGTAGGCGGCCATCGAGCACGCGATCAGGTTGCCCACCAGCGACCCGAGCACGACGATCGCGGAGTTCATCATGTAGTGCCCGAACGGGTGCAGCAGGGCGTTCCAGCCGGCCGTGTAGTTGGTCAGGTCGATCTCGCCGGGGATGATCGACACGTCCCGGAAGATCGTCTCGCTGGGCTTGATCGAGCTGACCAGCAGCCAGATCAGCGGGTAGATCATCATCACCGCGAGGGCGACGAGGCCGACGTGCTTGCCGGTGGAGCGCAGGCGGCGGGGCCACGGGGAGCGCGCCGCGCGCACGGGGCTCTCGGCGGCCAGCTCGGCGGTGCGGGCGGCGAGGCCGGCGTCGCGACGGGGTGCGGGCTCGGGGTGCGGATCGGTGCGCACGCGGACCTCAGTCATCGTAGAAGACCCAGAACTTGGAGGCGAAGAAGTTGATGGCGGTCAGGATCGCCACGATGATCACGAGCAGCCACGCCATCGCGGACGCGTAGCCCATCTCCAGCGACGTGAAGCCCTTCTGGTAGAGGTAGAGCGTGTAGAACATCGTCGAGTCCGCCGGGCCGCCGGTCCCTCCCGAGACGACGAACGCCTGCGTGAACGACTGGAACGCGCCGATCACCTGCAGCACGAGGTTGAAGAACACGATCGGCGTGAGGAGCGGCAGCGTGATGTGGAAGAACTGCCGCACCCGGCTCGCGCCGTCGATGGCCGCGGCCTCGTAGTACATCTCGGGGATCTGCCGGAGCCCTGCGAGGAAGATGATCATCGGGGCGCCGAACGTCCACACGTGCAGGATCACGAGCGTCCACAGCGCGGTGTCCGGGTCGGACACCCAGCCGCGGCCCTGCACGCCGAAGAACCCGAGGAACACGTTCACCAGGCCGTCGACGCCGAAGATCTGGCGCCACAGGATCGCGATGGCCACCGACCCGCCGAGCAGCGACGGCAGGTAGAACACCGAGCGGTAGAACGACAGGCCCCGCATGCCCCGGTCGAGCAGCATCGCCAGGCCCAGGGCCACGACGAGCTGCAGCGGCACGCCGGTCAGCACGTAGGTGAACGTCACGCGCAGCGCGTTGTGCAGGCGCGCGTCGTCGAGCATGCGGACGAAGTTCTCCAGGCCGACCCAGGTGGGGTCCGTCAGGAGGCTGTAGTCGGTGAAGGCGAGGTAGGCCGAGGCGACCATCGGGCCGACCGTGATGAGCAGGAGGCCGGCGAACCAGGGGGCGAGGAAGACGGCCGCGGCCCGGCCGTCGCCCCGGCGCAGCGGTGCCTGCCCACCGGCCCTCCTGGGTCCGGAGCGCGCCGTGCGGCGCAGCTCGGAGACCACGGACATCGTCGATCACCTCTTCGTGCTCGGCGGGCTCCGTCGCGTCGTCGCGGCGGAGGCAGCGGGGCGCCGTGCTCCGGCCGCGGCGCAGACCACCACGAACGAGTTGGAAACCGGTTCCCGGCCGGGACGCTACCACGCGTGGAGTCCCGTGGGAACCGGTTTCTCGTGGTGTATCGTCCCGTCGCAGCGTGCCGGTCCCGGCGCCACGACGACGTGGCCGGGCGACGGCCCGCCCGACCCGCAGGAGGCCGCAGTTGACCGCTCCACGGCCGCAGACCCGCCGACCCCGGGGCACCGCGACGATCGCCGAGGTCGCCGATGCCGCCGGCGTCTCGCGCGCGACGGTCTCGCGCGTCATGAACGGGCACGACACCGTCGACGCCGACCTCGTCGCCCGCGTGCGCGAGGTCGCCGACCGGCTGCACTACCGCCCCAGCAACGTCGCCCGCAGCCTGTCGCTCGGGCGCACCGAGACCGTGGCCGTCGTCGTCCCCGACCTGGCGAACCCGATGTTCCAGCAGGTGCTGCGCGGCGTCGCCGCGGCAGCCGCGGACGCCGGGTACCGCGTGCTCGTCGCGGACACCGCCGAGCACGCCGGTGACGAGGAGCGCGTGGTCGTCGACGCCCGCATGCGCTGCGACGCGCTCGTCCTGGTCTCGCCGCGCATGCCCGAGCGCGCGCTGCGGGCCCTGCTGCCCGAGGTGCGGCCCGTGGTCGTCGTCAACCGCGACCCCGACGGCACGACGCCGACGCTCGAGATCGACTACGCCGACGGCATCGGGCAGATCGTCGAGCACCTGCTCGTGCTCGGCCACCGGCACCTGCTGTACCTCGCCGGGCCCGTCGAGAGCGCGTCGCACCGGCGTCGGCTCGAGGCGCTGCGCGCCGCCGCCGCCGCCCGCGGGGACGTCCGGCTGTCCGAGATGCCGGCCGGGGCGACGGTCGAGGCCGGCTACGCCGTCGCCGAGGACGTGCTGGCCGCCCGGCCCACGGCCGTCGTCGCGTACAACGACCTCGTCGCGTTCGGCCTGCTGGCGCGGCTCAACGAGATCGGCGTCGCCGTGCCGGGCGACCTGTCGATCGTCGGCTTCGACGACGTCGAGCTGGCGCGTTTCGCCACACCGTCGCTCACCACCGCCGCCGTCCCGCAGGCCGAGCTGGGGCGCATGGCCTGGCAGCACCTGCAGCCCCTCCTGAGCGGGCAGGACCCCCTGGCCGACCCGGTCCCGATCCGCCCGCGCCTGGCGGTGCGGGCCAGCACCGGGCCGGTGCCGCCGTCCGTGCGTCTGGCGCGCGCCGAGCGGGGCGGTGCGCAGCCCGCCGGCCCGGCGCCGCTCACCGGCCTCGCCTGGCGGCTCGACGACGCCGACGGCGACACGGCCGCCGTCGCCACGGCCGACCTCGTCGGCACCTCCACCGGGCACGGCGCGCTGCCGCTCGCGCGGTACGTCACCGGGGCGGACGTACCGCCCGTCCACGCGCCGCGCCCGTACCTGCACCCCGTGCACACCGCCGGCGGCACGTCCCTGACGGACGTCAGCCCGGTCGACCACCGTCACCACTACGGCATGTCGTTCGCCGTGCCGGTCGTCAACGGCACGTCGTACTGGGGCGGTCGCACGTTCCTGCGCGACGAGGGCCCGACGCTGCTGCCCAACCACGGCCGTCAGGTGCCCACCGCGCGCCGGGCCGCGGGGCCCTCGCTCGTCGAGGACCTGGTCTGGCTGGACGAGGACGGTGCGCCGCTGCTGCGCGAGGAGCGCACGCTCGACGCCGCGCCGTGGCCCGACGCCCTCGCCTGGACGCTGCGCTGGCGCAGCCTGCTGCACGCGGACCACGGCCCGCTGCGCATCGAGAGCCCTGCGACGAACGGCCGTCCGCAGGCGGGCTACGGCGGCCTGTTCTGGCGGCTGTCGCCGGCGGACACGACGTCGGTCCTGGGCGACGGCCTCGCCGGCGAGGCGGCCGTGCACGGCTCGCACTCGCCGTGGCTCGCGTTCGTCCAGCGGCGCGAGCTGTCGACGACCACGCTGCTGCTCGTCCAGCCCCCGGCGCACGTGCGGCCCTGGTTCGTCCGCGTCTCCGAGTACCCCGGCGCCGGGCCGGCGCTGGCCTGGGACAGCGTCTGCGACGTGCCCGCGGGCGGCACGCTCGAGGCCGGCCTCGCCGCGGTGCTCGTCGACCGGGCGCTGCCCGCCGAGGAGGCCGCCGAGCTCGCCGCCCGGGCATGGGCGTGAGCACGCCCCGTCCCGCGCGGGTCGCGGTCGTCGGCGTGCACGGGCACGGGCGCTCGCACCTGCGGACCGTGCGGGACCTGGCCGCCCGCGGCCGCGCGACGCTCGCCGCGGTCGTCGACCCCCGGCCCGTCGAGGGCACCGACCTCGTCGCGGGCGACGCCCCGCTCGTCCCCGCCGGCACCCCCTGGTACCCGGACCTCGCGGCGCTGCTCGCCGACCGCCCGCCGGACGTCGTCGTCCTGGTCACGCCCATCCACACGCACCTCGGGCTCGCGCGCGACGCGATGCTCGCCGGCTGCGACGTGCTGCTGGAGAAGCCGACCGCCGCGTCGCTCGCGGAGCACGACGCGCTGGTCGCTGCCGCGGCCGCGACCGGGCGCCGCTGCCAGGTCGGGTTCCAGACGTTCGGGTCCGACGCCCTCGACGAGCTCGCGCGCGTCGTCGCGTCCGGGGAGCTGGGCGAGGTGCGGGTGGTCGGCGCCGTCGGGACGTGGGTGCGGACGTCGGCGTACTACGCGCGCTCGCGGTGGGCCGGCCGCCGCGTGCTCGACGGGGTGCCCGTCGTCGACGGCGTCGTGACCAACCCGCTCGCGCACGCCGTGGCGTCGGCGCTGCGGGTCGCGGGCGCGACGCGCGCGTCCGACGTCGTCGACGTCGAGGCCGACCTGTGGCACGCGCACCCCATCGAGGCCGACGACACGTCGTCCGTCGTCGTGACGCTCGCCGACGGGCGCCGCGTCGCGGCCGGGCTGACGCTGTGCGCCCCCGAGCGCGCCGCCGCGACCGTCGTCGTGCGGGGCAGCGCCGGCAGCGCCACGCTGCGGTACGAGCACGACGAGCTCGACGTCGCGTCACCGCGCGGGACGCGGACCGTGCGGGCGCCACGCACCGACCTGCTGGACGACCTGCTCGCCGCGCGCCTCGACCCCACGCGCCCGCTGCGGTGCGACGTCGCGGCCACCGGGCCGTTCATGGCCGTCCTCGACGCCGTCCGCGCGGCACGGGACCCGCGCCCGATCGCCCCGGAGCACGTCGCGTGGCAGGGCACGGGGCCGGACGCGCACCCGGTCGTGCACGACGTCGCCGCCTGGTGCGCCCGCGTCGCCGAGCACTGCGCCACCTTCACCACCCTCGGCGCCCCCTGGACCCACCCCACCCCCACCCCCACCCTCCGGGCGTGAGAGTGCAATCCAGTCCGTGGGGGTGACGGGATTGCACTCTCGCCGGGAGGTTGGGGTGTCCCGGCCCCACCCTCCGGGCGTGAGAGTGCAATCCAGCCGGGGTGGGGTGACTGGATTGCGCTCTCGCGGGGGGGGGGGGGGGGGGGGGGGGGGGGGGGGGGGGGGGCGCGTGGGCGTGAGAGTGCCATCCAGTCGGGTGGGGTGACTGGATTGCACTCTCGCGCCCGGGGGTGGGGGTTGGGGGTGGGGTGGGGGGTCGGGTCAGCGGACGTAGATCCTCGGCTGGGTGGGGGGCGTGAACGGGTCCCCGAGGAAGAACGACGGGTGCGGGGGCTGGTTGTAGGCGGTGTTCTGCCAGGCCAGCGCCACGCGGTACATCGAGTCGTGGAGCAGGGTCGGCACCCGCAGGGACGTCAGCTCGGGTGTCGCGTAGATGCGCAGCGCGCTCTCGTCGGACCGCGCCCAGACGACCTCCTCGCGCCAGTCGCCGAGGATGTCGCCGGACAGCACGGGTGTGGCCTTCGTGCCGTTGTTGGAGCGCACTCCGGACCCGGTCAGCAAGCGGGTCTCACCGCCGGGGCCGTACTTGTCGACGCGGGTCTGGTCGAGCAGCTCGCGCACCGGGTCGCCGTCCCACCAGGCCAGGAAGTTCGCGGACGACGGCTTGCGGCCCACGGACGCGCCGGTGGCGGCGTCGCGCAGGTCCGCCTCGGCCGATGACCACGCCTCCGCGCCCGGGCTGCCCGCCCACACGTCGCCCGCCACGCCGCGCCCGTTGTCCGCGCCGCTGCCGCTGCGCCACAGGGTCTGGCCCGTCCGCGCGTCGGCCACCCACATGTTCGGCTGGGCCTTGTCCTCCGTGACCTTGAAGTACTCGAGCCCGGGCCGGGACGGCACCAGGTCCCCGACGTGCCCGGCGTCGCCGTGGCCCGTGCCGTTGACCCACAGCCCGCGCCCGTCGTCGTCGATGGTCGACGCGCCGTACACGATCTCGTCGCGCCCGTCGCCGTCGACGTCCGCGATCGACAGCGAGTGGTTGCCCTGGCCGGCGTACGCCGCGTTGCCCGGCGTCGAGCTGGTCGAGTCGAACGTCCACCGGCGCGTCAGGCGCCCGTCGCGGTAGTCCCACGCCGCGACGACGGTCCGCGTGTAGTAGCCGCGCGCCATGATGATCGACGGCCGCTGCCCGTCCACGTAGGCGGTGCCCGCCAGGAAGCGGTCCACCCGGTTGCCGTAGGAGTCCCCCCAGCTCGACACCGTGCCGCGCGGCGGGACGTAGTCCGTCGTCGCGCCGATCGCCCCGGTGTCGCCGCGGAAGACCGTGAAGTACTCCGGCCCGGACAGCACGTAGCCCTCGCCGTTGCGGTGGTCGGCCGACGCGTTGCCGATGACCTGCCCGGTGCCCGAGCGCGTGCCGTCGGCGGTCTTCACCGCGACCTCCGCGCGCCCGTCGCCGTCGTAGTCGTAGACCTGGAACTGCGTGTAGTGCGCGCCGGCGCGGATGTTGCGGCCCAGGTCGATGCGCCACAGCCGCTCGCCCTGGAGCGTCACGCCGTCGAGGAAGACGTTGCCGGTGACGCCGGCCTGGCTGTTGTCCTTGGCGTTGGACGGGTCCCACTTCAGGACGACGTCGAGGTCGCCGTCACCGTCGAGGTCGCCCACGGAGCCGTCGTTGATGACGTGGTCCGACGACGGCCGGGACACCGGCACGTCGAGGTAGCCCTCGTCGAACGTCAGCGACGGCGCCGACGCGGCCCGCTCGACGCCGCCGGCGACGGCCCGCACGGTGTACCGCGCGCCCGGGGACACCGCGGTGTCGAGGTGGTTGGTCGAGCCGGTGACCGGGGACGACGTGATGCGCGTGCCGTCGCGGTACACGTGGAAGCCCGTCGTGCGGTCCTCCCAGCCCAGCAGGCGCCACTGCACGAGGTTGCCGGTGCCCGAGCGCACGGACACGACGCCGCGGTCGAGGTTCTCGAGCTGTCGGGCGCCGGTGGTCGGGGTGGTGGGGTCGGGGTCGCCGGTGGGCTGGGGGGTGGGCTGCGGGCTCGTGGTCGGCGTGGGCGACTGGGTGGGGCCGGCCGTCCGCGTGGGCGTCGGCGTGGCCGTGGGGCCGACGGTGCCGGTGCAGGCCGTGCCGTTGAGGCTGAACGCCGCCGGCGCGGGGTTCGACCCCGACCAGGCGCCCGTGAACCCGAACCCGGCGCTGCCACCGGACGGCAGGGTGCCGTTGTAGGAGGCGTTGCGCGCCGTGACGGTCGTGCCGGACTGCGTGGCGGTGGCGTTCCACGCCTGGGTCACGGTCTGGCCGGCCGGGTAGTCCCAGGTCAGTGCCCAGCCGTCGACGGCGTCCCCGAGGTTGTCGATGCGGACGTCGGCGTTGAAGCCGCCGCCCCACTGGTTGGTCACCGCGTACGTGACGCGGCAGCCGACCGCGGCGTGCGCCGCCGGGGTGAGCGCGAGGCCCGTGGCGGCGGTCGCGAGCGCGGCGACGGCGGCGCCGGTCCGGAGTGCTCTCATGTCGTCCCCTTCGACGCGCGACGGGCGAGCGCCCGGCGGGTGCGAGGACCGTAGGCCGGAGAACGATTTCCACGTCCAGTCGCGAAACCTTTCATGGCCGCCACGACCGTCGAGGCCGGTCAGGGCAGGCGCACGTGCCGCTCGCTCAGCCCGCCCACGTCGGCGACGCCCAGCAGCGCCATCGTCCGGCGCACCTCGCGCTCGAGGATCTCGACCGAGCGGTCCACGCCGCGCTCGCCGCCCGCCATCAGGCCGTACAGGTACGCGCGCCCCACCAGCGTGGCGCGGGCACCGAGGGCCAGCGCCGCGACGACGTCCGACCCGTGCGTGATGCCCGTGTCCATCCAGACCTCGGTGCGGTCGCCCACCGCGTCGAGCACGTCGGGCAGCAGGCGCAGCGGGACGGGAGCCTTGTCGAGCTGTCGGCCACCGTGGTTGGACAGCACGACCGCGTCGGCGCCCGCGTCGGTCACCCGGCGCGCGTCCTCGACGGTCTGGACGCCCTTGATGATGAGCGGGCCGTCCCACGACGCCCGCAGCCACTCGAGGTCGGCGATCGTCATGGTCGGGTCGAACAGCTTGTCGAGCAGGTCGGCGACGGTGCCGCTCCACGAGCTCAGCGACGCGAAGGTCAGCGGCTCGGTCGTCAGCAGGTCGACCCACCAGCCGGGGTGCGTCGCGGCGTCGAGCACGGTCGACGGCGTCAGCGCCGGCGGGATCGAGAACCCGTTGCGCACGTCACGCAGGCGCGCGCCGGCCACGGGCACGTCGACCGTCAGCATGAGCGCCTCGTACCCCGCCGCCCGGGCGCGCGCCATGAGGTCCTCGCCGGCGGACCGGTCCTTCCACACGTACAGCTGGAACCACCGGCGCGCGTCGGGCGCCACCGCGGCGACGTCCTCGATCGAGGTCGTCCCCATGGTCGACAGCGCGTACGGGATGTCGCGGCGCTGGGCGACGCGTGCGACGGCGCGCTCGCCCTCGTGGTGCATCAGGCGCGTGAACCCGGTGGGCGCGAACGCGAAGGGGAGTGCGGACGGGCGCCCCAGGTAGGAGGTGGTCGTGTCGACGTGCGACACGTCGTGCAGGACCGACGGACGCAGCTCGAGGTCGCGGAACAGCCGCCGGGCGCGGCGCAGCGTGAGCTCCCCCTCGGCGGCGCCGTCGGTGTAGTCGAACACGGCGCGCGGCGTGCGGGCCCGGGCGACCCGGCGCAGGTCGGCGATCGTCTGGGCGTCGGCCAGACGCCGCTCCACGGGGTCGAGGCGCAGCGGCCGCGGACGCAGCAGCGGCGCGAGCTCGGACCACTTCGGCAGCCGGCGGTGGGTCACCTGCACCTCCTCGAGGTGGACGCGGGGCAGGACTCGACGGTAGTCGGCCCGGCCCGCGCACGTGCGAGGCTGGCGGGGTGAGCACGCAGCATCCGCCCGACCCGGGCGCGCCCCACCCCGAGACCGACGGTCGCCCGGAGGTTGACCCCGAGCCGGGCGCGGCGCCTCGTGCGCCCCGCCGCGGGATGCCGCCGGTGCGTGAGCTGCTGCTCGTGGTGCTCGCCGTCGGCGTGCTGAGCCTGCCGCTCGTCACGGTGCTGCCCGCCGTCGCCGCGGGAGCGGCGCACCTGCGGTACCCGAGCGGGGCGGCGGGAGGGCCGCGGGCCCTGTGGCGGGACTTCGTCGCGGCGCTGCGTGGCGTGTGGCCGTACGCGCTCGGCTCGCTCGCGCTGCTCGTCCTGCTCTGGTTCGACGTCGCCGCGGGCGACGGCGGCCTCGCGGGCGGCGCGGGCACGCAGGTCTTCGCGTGGCTCGTCGTCGCCGTGCTCGTCGTCGGGCTGCTGCGGGCCGCGGGGGACTGGCGACCGGGCGCGTCGTGGCGCGAGGTCGTGCGGGCGGGCGGCCGTCGCGCGGGCGACGACCTCGCGGGGTCGGCGCTGGTGCTGCTGGCCGTCGGCCTGTGTGCCGTGGCCGTGCGGGCGGTCCCGCCGCTCGGCGTGCTGGTGCCCGGCGTGCTGGCCCTCGTGGTCGTCGCAGTGGAGCGTCGCGCGGTGGGCGCTGGGAGTCCCCGGTGAGGAGCACGCATCGGCGCTACTGTGCGGTGAGCGGCTCGCGGTGGAGCCCCCTGCCGGTCGACCACCTGGAGGTGAGCGTGCCCGCCGAGCCCGACGCGCCCACACCGACTCCGCCGTACCGTCCCGCGGCCCGCGGCCCGCGCCGGGACGCCCGGTGACGGCCCGGCCCCGGCCACCGGCGATCACGGACGTCGCGAGCGTCGCCGGTGTGTCGTACCAGACCGTCTCGCGGGTGATCAACGACCACCCGAACGTCGCGACGGACACCCGCGAGCGCGTCCTGGACGCGATGCAGCAGCTCGGTTACCGCCGCAACAGCGCGGCGCGCACCCTCAAGACCCGCCGCAGCGGCGTGTTCGGCGTCGTCGCGTCGGGCTCCCACCTGTTCGGCCCGACGCGCACCCTGGTGTCGATCGAGCAGGCGGCCCGCGCGAAGGGCCTGTTCGTGTCCCTGGCCACCGTGGACCTGCAGCACAAGGACGAGGTCGCCTCCGCGATCGAGCACCTCCTCGACCAGGGCGTGGACGGGATCGTCGTCGTCGCGTCGCACGACGAGGCCGCCGCGGCGGTGCTCGAGTCGAAGGCGCAGGTCCCGGTCGTCGTGGCCGGGCGCGCGGGCGGGGAGCACGCGCTCGCGGTGGCGATCGACCAGGAGGCCGGGGCGAAGGTGGCGACGCGTCACCTGCTCGACCTCGGGCACCGCGACGTGCTGCACCTGGCCGGGCCGGCGCCGTGGGTCGACGCCCGCGCACGGGCCGTCGGGTTCCGCGAGACCATGGCGGCGGCGGGGCTCGCGCCGCGCACGCTGTGGGCGGACGACTGGAGCGCCGAGGTCGGGTACCTCGCCGGCCAGGAGCTCGTGGCCCGCGTGCGGCGGCGTCGCTCGACCCTGCCGACCGCGATCTTCGCGGCGAACGACCTGCTCGCGCTGGGCATGATGCACGCCCTGGCCGACGCGCGGCTGCGGGTGCCGGACGACGTGTCGGTCGTCGGGTACGACGACGGTGACGGCTCGGCGCACTTCGTCCCGCCGCTGACGACGGTCGCACAGGAGCTCGAGGAGCTGGGGTACCGCTGCGTCGAGCTGTTGCTGGCGGCGCGTGACGGCGCGTCGACGTCGTCGTCGGTGGCGGTGTCGCCGCGGCTGCTGGTGCGGGAGAGCACGGCCCCGCCGCGGGACCCGGCGCGCGTCCTGCTCTGACACCGGTCGCGGGACCGTTGCGCGCGCGCCGCGCGTGCGGGAGCCTGGGCTCGCGCACGGTCGTGTCCTCGCAGGTCACGGCCCGGTGTGGATGTGATCGCTCACATGTCGCGTGGCGGGAACCGCGTTTCGGCCCGCGACCTGCGGCGACGCTCGTGATCGAACCGCAACCTCAACTCGTTGACGTGCTCGTTGAGAACGTTCACACTCATCCCGTCACGCATCCCTGGACGGCTGACGACGACGTCGGCCGCGCTGCTCGAGGAGGAGTTGCATGAAGGGCATCAACCGCGCGCGGACCGGCATCGCCGGTGCCGTCGCGACGTTCACGGTCCTGGCCCTGGCGGCCTGCGGCGGCGGTTCCGACACGTCGGGCGACGGCGGTGACGGCGAGAGCGGCGGCGGCGGCAGCGACGCCATCCGCGTCGGCTTCTCGCAGCTCGGCGCCGAGTCCGGCTGGCGCACCGCCAACACCGAGTCCGTCAAGGAGAGCCTGTCGGAGGAGAACGGCTTCGACCTCACCTTCGTCGACGCGCAGCAGAAGCAGGAGAACCAGATCAAGGCGCTGCGCGACTTCATCGCGCAGGACGTCGACGTCATCGCGTTCTCCCCGGTCATCGAGACCGGCTGGGACGAGGTCCTCCAGGAGATCAAGGACTCCGGCATCCCGGTCGTGCTCGTCGACCGCACGGTCGACACGACGGTCGAGGACCCGTACGTCACGTGGATCGGCGCCGACTTCACGCAGGAGGGCACGACCGCGGGGGAGTGGGTCGCGGAGAACGCGCCCGACGCCAAGATCTTCGAGCTCCAGGGCACGCTCGGCTCCGGTGCGCAGGTCGACCGCGAGGAGGGCTTCGGCGAGGTCGTCGGCGAGCAGATCATCGGCAAGGCGTCCGGCAACTTCACGCGTGCCGAGGGCAAGACGGCCGTCGAGGCCGCGCTGCAGGCGTACCCCGACATGACGATGATCTTCACGCACAACGACGACATGGGTCTCGGCGCCATCGAGGCCATCGAGGCGGCCGGCAAGGTGCCGGGCAAGGACATCCAGATCGTGTCCGTCGACGGTGTACGCGACGGGCTGCAGGCGCTCGTCGACAAGAAGTTCAACTACGTCGTCGAGTGCAACCCGGTGTTCGGTGACCAGCTCGCCGAGCTCATCAAGAAGGTCTACGACGGCGAGGACGTGCCGAAGGAGACCATCGTCATCGACGAGGCGTTCGACCAGACCATCACCCAGGAGACGGTCGACGCCCGCGCGTACTGACACGTGACCGGCGCCCCGGGCGGCAGGTGAGCACCTGCCGCCCGGGGCCCGTCCGCAGGAAGGACACCGATGTCCGCAGCACAGCCCGAGGCGGCCGCCGGTCCGGCCGCCGAGCGCACCCCCGTCGTGCAGATGACGGGGATCTCGATCGCGTTCCCCGGCGTCAAGGCCCTCGACGACGTGCCGTTCCGCCTGTTCCCGGGCGAGGTGCACGCGCTCATGGGCGAGAACGGCGCCGGCAAGTCCACCCTCATCAAGGCGCTGACCGGGGTGTACGCGATCGACTCCGGCCGCATCGAGGTCGACGGGCAGGACCTGCGCTTCGACGGCCCGAGCCAGGCGCAGGCCGCCGGCATCTCGACCGTCTACCAGGAGGTCAACCTCTGCGCGAACCTCACGGTGGCCGAGAACGTCATGCTCGGCCACGAGGTGCGCCGCGGGCCCTTCATCGACTGGCGGGCCACGCGCCGCCGGGCGGCGGAGTTCCTCGCCCGCCTCAACCTCGACGTCGACCCCCGCTCGATGCTGTCCTCGCACACCATCGCGGTCCAGCAGCTGTGCGCGATCGCGCGCGCGCTGGTCGTCGACGCCAAGGTCCTCATCCTCGACGAGCCCACGTCGAGCCTCGACAACGCCGAGGTCGCCGAGCTCTTCCGCGTCGTGCGGCGCCTGAAGGACGAGGGCGTCGCGATCCTGTTCGTCTCGCACTTCCTCGACCAGATCTACGAGATCTCCGACCGCGTGACCGTGCTGCGCAACGGGCGATTCGTCGGTGAGCACCTCGTCGCCGACCTGCCGCGGCGCGACCTCATCGCGGCGATGATCGGCCGCTCCCGCGAGGCGCTGGCGGGCATCGAGGAGAAGGCGCGCTCGACCATCACGATCCACTCCGAGCGCGAGACGCCGTTCCTCACGGCCGTCGGCCTGGGCAGGAACGGCTCGGTGCAGCCGTTCGACGTCAACCTGTACGCCGGGGAGATCCTCGGCGTCGCCGGCCTTCTCGGGTCCGGCCGCACCGAGATGGCGCGGCTCCTGGCCGGCGCCGACCGGCCCGACGCCGGCGAGGTGCGCGTCCAGAGCACGCTGACCCGGCTGACGTCGCCGCTGACCGCGCTCGCCCGCGGCATCGCGTACTCCACCGAGGACCGCAAGAAGGAGGGCATCGTCGGCGACCTGACGGTCCGCGAGAACATCGCCCTCGCGCTGCAGGCCCGCCGCGGCACCTGGCGGCCGCTGCCCCGGCGTCAGCTCGACGACGTCGTCGCGAAGTACATCACCGCGCTGCAGATCACGCCGCCCAACCCGAACGCGCTGATCCGCAACCTGTCCGGCGGCAACCAGCAGAAGGTCCTGCTCGCCCGCTGGCTCGCCACCGCGCCGCGCCTGCTCATCCTCGACGAGCCGACGCGTGGCATCGACGTCGGGGCGAAGGCCGAGATCCAGAAGCTCGTCACCGAGCTCGCGCAGGACGGCATGTCGGTCGTGTTCATCTCCTCCGAGCTCGAGGAGGTCCTGCGCCTGAGTCAGCGGCTCGTCGTCATGCGCGACCGCCAGAAGGTCGACGACCTCGTCAACACCGACGACGTCACGACTGCCACGATCCTCGAGACCATCGCCGAGAGCGGAGCGCACGCATGACCCCGACCCTGCCGTCGACGACGCCGGCGGCGTCGGGGACGTCCCGTGGCGCCGCCGTCTGGCGCGAGGTCTCCCACCACGGGCTGTTCTGGCCCGTGGTCGCGCTGATCGCGCTCCTGCTGGCGTGCGGCGTGATGAGCCCCGGCTTCCTCGACGTCACCGTGCGCGACGGGCACCTGTTCGGCCAGATCGTCGACCTGCTGCGCAACAGCGCGACGCCGCTGCTGCTGGCGCTCGGCATGTGCCTCGTCATCGCCACGGGCGGGATCGACCTGTCGGTGGGCGCCGTCATGGCGATCGGCCTGGCCGTGTCGCTGACGTACCTCGACACCGCCGCCGACCCGTCGAACGTCGGCACCGTGCTGACCGCCGTGCTGCTCGGGCTCGCCGTCGGGGCGCTCGGCGGTGCGTTCAACGGGGCGATGGTCGCCGGGCTCGGCATCCAGCCCTTCATCGCGACGATGATCCTCATGGTCGCGGGCCGCGGCATCGCGATGCTCATCACGCAGGGCCAGATCACCACGGTCACGAGCCCGCCCTTCAAGACCATCGGCTCCGGCTTCGTCCTCGGCGTCCCGACACCCGTGGTCATCGCCGTCGGGGCGTTCGTCGTCGTGGCGGTCGTGGTGCGGCGCACCGCGCTCGGGATGTTCCTCGAGTCCATCGGCATCAACCGTGAGGCGAGCCGCCTCGCGGGCGTGCAGGCCCGACGCACCACGTGGACCGTCTACGTCATCGCCGGCGTCCTCGCCGCGCTCGCGGGCCTCGTCTACGGCGCGCCGACCATGGCGGCCGACGCCAACAACATCGGGCTGATGAAGGAGCTCGACGCGATCATGGTCGTCGTGCTCGGGGGCACCAAGCTCGACGGCGGCCGGTTCTACCTGGGCGGTCTGCTGGTCGGGGCCATGCTGCTGAGCACGCTCGAGCGGGCCGTCATCATCTTCCAGCTGCCGTCGCAGACCACGCCCCTGTTCAAGGCGATCGTGCTCATCGCGGTGTGCGTCGCGGCGTCCCCGACGCTGCGGGCCATGCTGCGTGGCCGACGACGCGCCGACCGCAGCGACGCCCCGGCCGCCCCGGTGGAGACGACGACCGCCGCGGAGGTCACGGCATGAGCACGCAGGAGATGGTCCGGACCGACAAGGACGTGGACACCGTGGCCCGCCGGGCGCGCCGGGCGCTGCGCGGCATCGACCGGCGCTTCCTGCCCGTGCTGGGCACGCTGATCACGCTGGCGCTGATGCTCGGCATCGGCCAGCAGCGGTACTCCACCGAGCGCGTCGACTTCGTCAGCATGAAGCTGCTGTCGAACCTGCTGGTCGACAACTCCTACCTGCTGGTGCTCGCCGTCGGCATGACGTTCGTCATCCTCACCGGCGGCATCGACCTGTCCGTCGGGGCGGTCGTCGCGCTCGTCGGGCTGTCGATCGCCGAGATGTTCACCGCAGGGCTGCCGCTGGCGGTGGTGCTCGTGGTCGGTGTGCTCATCGGCACGTCGTGCGGGCTGCTCATCGGCGTGATGGTCCAGGTGTTCGACATCCAACCGTTCATCGCGTCGCTCGCGGTGATGTTCCTCGCGCGCGGCCTCGCCAACGTCATCAGCGTCAACTCGCTGAAGATCGACGACGAGGGCTTCTCCGCGCTGGCCGCCTGGAGCCTGAAGTTCGGTGAGGGTCGCCAGCTGTGGCGCATCAACGCCAGCATGCTCGTCGCGCTGGCGGTGCTGCTGATCGCGTTCCTGATCCTGCACTACACGCGGTTCGGCCGGTCGGTGTACGGGCTGGGCGCGGGCGACGGGGGAGCGGCGGTCAACCTCATGGGCCTGCGGCCCGCGCGCACGCGCGTGTGGGTGTACGTCATCTCCGGGACGTGCGCCGGCATCGCGGGGGTCCTGTTCGCGCTCTACACGAAGTCCGGCTTCAACCTCACGGGCATCGGCATGGAGCTCGACGCGATCGCGGCCGTCGTCATCGGGGGCACGCTGCTGTCCGGAGGGGTCGGGTTCGTCCTCGGCACCGGTGCCGGGGTGCTCGTGTACGGGCTGATCCAGGTGCTCATCGCGCGCGAGGGCCTCGACTCCTGGTGGACGCGCGTGTTCATCGGCGTCGTCCTGCTCGCGTTCGTCATCCTGCAGCGGGTCCTGGCGGTCCGCCGCCGCTGACGCCCCTCCCAGCCGGACTGGATCGCCCCCTCGCGCGTGAGAGAGCGATCCGGTCCGGTGGCGGAGCTGGATCGTCCTCGGGGCGTGAGAGAGCGATCCGGTCCGGGGCACCTCCCGCGGCGGCCTCAGGCGTAGGCGGCGACCGTGCGGGCGCCGACGGCCTGACGGGCGCGGGTGGCGGCGCCCGCCGAGGCGAGGACGCTCGCGACGCCCCACAGGAGCAGGGCGACGACCGCGCCGAGGAGCGACGCCGGCGACTCCCCGACCACGGCGCCCAGGCCGTCGGCGACCGGGCCCAGCGGGAGCCAGCCGACCGAGCTGCCCACCCAGGCGGGGACCGTCACCGCGAGCCCCGCGACGAGGAAGGCGAAGCCCGCCACGACCGCGACGACCCGGCCGGCCGTGCCGAACCAGGCGGCGACCGCCTGGTGGAACGCGGCGAGCGCCACGGCGGCGAGCGCACCGACGGCGACGAGCCCGAGCGTGCGCCCGAGGCCCTGGTCGGTGATGCCCCCGGCCACGGCTCCCACGGCCGCACCCGCGACCGCCGACACCGCCGCAGGCAGCGCCAGTGCCCCGGCGACCAGGCCGAGCGCCGAGCGCGTCGACCCGGCCACGCGCGCGGGCAGCGGCCGGAACACGAGGAACAGCACGAGGGCGCCGATCCACAGCGCCACGGCGACGAGGGTCGAGACGAGCCCCAGCGGCGCCGACACGGCCGACGACGGCGCGGCGACGGGCGCGGTGACGACCTGCGCGAGGTTCGCGCGCTCGTCCTCCGGCGTCGTGGGGAGCTGGTCGACGGCCTGACCCAGGCCGGTGCCCAGCTCCGCGGTCCCCTGGGCGAGCTGACCGGCGCCCTCGTTCGTCTGCCGCACGCCGTCGGCCAGCTGCGCGCTGCCGTCCGCGAGCTGCGACGCGCCGCCACCGAGCTGCGCGACGCCCGCCGCGAGCTGCGACGACCCGCCCGCGAGCTGCGACGCGCCGTCCGCGAGGGTGGACGCGCCGTCCGCGAGGCCGGACGTGCCCGCCGCGAGCTGGTCGATGCCGTCGGCGAGCTGACCGGCGCCGCCGGCCAGGGTCCGGGCGCCCGTGTCGAGCGCCGCGGCGCCACCGGCGAGCTGCTGGAGGCCGACGACGAGGCCGGGGTTCTCGACGGTGCCGTCGCCGTTCACGGCGACGCCGATCCCGCCGGCGAGCCGGTCCGCACCGTTCACGAGGGACTCGGCGCTGGCGGGGTCGAGCTGCTCCTGCAGGGCCGCCACCTGGCCGAGCGCGATCCCGCAGGTCGGGCTGTCGGTGGGAGCCGTGCAGCCGTTGACCGTCGCCAGGAGCTGCGCCGTCGAGAGCATCTCGGTGACGAGCTGACGGGTGCCCGTGGCCAGCCCGGTCGCACCGGCGTCCAGGGCAGGCAGGCCGGTCGTCGGGTCGGCGATCTGCGCCGCCGTCTGCCCCAGCCCACCGGCGAGCTGCGACGTCCCCGTCGTCAGCCCCGTGGCGCCGTTCGCGAGCTCGCGGGCGCCCGTCGCGGACGCCCCCGCACCGTCGGCGAGCTGCTGCGCACCGTCCGCGAGACCCCGGGCACCGGTGGCGAGCTGCGACGTGCCCGTCGCCAGCTCGTACGACCCGTCCTGCAGCTGCGTGGTGCCGTCGGCGAGCGTCGCCGCACCGGTCGCGAGCCCGTCGGCACCCGTGGCGAGCTGCCCGGTGCCGTCCGCGAGCTGGCCGACCCCGTCGGCCAGGGCGGTCGCGCCGTCGGCGGCCTCGCCGAGCTGCTCGCTGAGGGTGGTGAAGCCGACGAGCACGTTCTCGATGTACGTCGTGGTGAGCTGTTCGCCCAGCACCCGGGTGGCGGCCGTGGTGACGGTGGACGCGACGGCCTGGTCGACGGTCGTGGCACCCGGGGGCGACGTGATCTCGACGGTCGCCTGCTCGGCGGTGCCCTCCCCGGAGGCGAACGACGTCGCCGCTGCCGAGAAGTTCTCGGGGATCGTCACGACGGCGGCGTACGTGCCGTCCTGCAGGCCGGCGGTCGCGTCGGCCTCGTCGGTGACGACCCACTCGTAGTTCGCGGCGACCTCGGAGCCCTCGACGAGCGCACCGGCGAGCTGCCGGCCGAGCGGCGTGTACTGGCCCTCGAGCGTCACCGGCTCGTCCTCGTTGACCACCGCCGCCTGCACCCGTGCCAGCCCGTCGGCCGGCGCCCACGAGGCGGCCAGGAGCACCACCACCAGCGCGATCGGTGCCGCGAGGGCGACGACGACGGCGGGCCACCGCCGTGCGGAGGGGCGGGTCACCGGGGTGCGGGACATCGGGGTTCCTTCCTGCGCGCTCACGCGAGGACGCCGGTCTGCGGCGCGAGGGTGGTCACGGGGGTGCCGTCCGGCAGGAGGTCGTCGGCGGGGGCGGCACCGACGACGCCCAGCAGGAGCGTCGTGCCGGCCGCGGCGGCGCGGGCGAGCGTCGCGGTGAGGTGCGCTCGCTCGTGGGGGTCGGTGACGAGGTCCGTCCGGTCGACGGCGAGGACGGCGGGCCGCTCGGCGACGGCCGCGTCGAGCGCGTCCACCGCCTCCGTGCGCAGGTCCACGTACCCGACGCGGCGTCGCACGGCGGCCGCGCGCACCGGCAGCAGCAGCCCGTCGACCTTGAGGTCGCCGCCCGCGGGCGCGAGGCGTCCCGCGACGGTCAGCAGCAGGGCCGCGACGCGTGCGGGCTCGTCGGCGTGGACGACGAGCGCGTCGCCCCGTCGCACGGCGAGGTGCAGGACGTCGCTGCGGTCGGCGGCGGCCAGACGCAGGTCGCGGGCCGCGACGACGACGTCCGGGTCGCCCGGCCACGCGTCCAGCCCGATCTCGCGGTGCAGGGCCTCGCCCTCGACGTCGAACGACGGCAGGACACGGTCGAGCGCGCGGGGCATCCACCAGGCCTTGTCGCCCAGCAGCTGCATGACCGCCGGGACGAGGGTCATGCGGACGACGAACGCGTCGACCGCGACGCCGACGGCCAGGCCCAGCGCGATGGGCTTGATGTTGATGTCACCCTCGGGCACGAACGCGAAGAAGACGGCGACCATGATGACGGCCGCGGCCGTCACGACCTTGGCCGAGCCGACGAACCCGGACGCGATCGCGGCCCGCGCCTTGCCGGAGTGCACGTAGTCCTCACGGATGCGGGACACGAGGAACACCTCGTAGTCCATCGCGAGCCCGAACAGCACACCCATGAGCACGATCGGCATGAACGAGATGACCGGTCCCAGGCGTGACACGTGCAGCAGGTCCGCCCCGACGCCGTGCTCGAACACGCTGGTCACGACGCCGAACGCGGCGGCGACGGACAGCAGGTACCCGAGGGTCGCCTTGAGGGGCACGGCGATCGAGCGGAACACCATCGTCAGCAGCACGAGCGACAGGCCGACCACGAAGACGCCGAACGGCAGGAGCGCCGCACCGAGCTTGGCGGAGACGTCGATGCCGACGGCCGTGAAGCCCGTGACGGACAGGTCGAACCCGTGCTCCTCGAGGATCTGCGGGCGCAGGTCGCGGATCGCGCGCACCAGGTCGGCCGTCTCGGGGTCGGTGGGTCCGGTCGTCGGGACGACCTGGATGATGCCGGTGTCGATCGACGCGTTGGGCGTCGCGAGCGGCACGTCCTCGACACCGGGCAGCGCGCGCAGCTCGTCGGCGACGTCCTCCATGAGGCCCAGCGGGTCCTCGCTGGTCACGATGCTGCCGGTGACGACGAGCGGGCCGTTGGCGCCCGGGCCGAAGTGGTCGGTGATGCGGTCGTACGTCACGCGGGCCGCGGAGCCCGTGGGCTGGACGCCGGCGTCGGGCAGGGCGAGGCGAAGGTCGAGGGCGGGCAGCGCGAGCGCGACGAGCGCACCGACGGTGGCGACGACGGTGAGCCAGGGGCGCGCCGTCGCGAGCCGGACCCAGCCGGCGAAGAACCGGTTGTGGTGCGGCGGCAGGTCCCAGTCGTCGCCCGCGGGAGGGGTGGCGGCGGGGGCGGCTGCGGGTGCGGCGTCCGCGGCGGCGCGGCGTGCGCGGCGCGACGGACGGGGGCGCAGACGCTCCCCGGCGACGCCGAGCATCGCCGGGACGAGGGTGACGGACACGACGACCGCGACGCCGACGGCCACGGCACCCGCGACGCCCATGGTCGTGAGGAACGGGATGCCGGCGACGCCCAGCCCGACGAGGGCGATCATCACGGTCAGGCCCGCGAAGATGACGGCCGACCCGGCGGTGGCGTTGGCGCGCGCGGCCGCCTCCTGCGGCGGCTGCCCGGCGGCGAGGAGCTCGCGGTGCCGCGAGACGATGAACAGCGCGTAGTCGATGCCGACGGCCAGGCCGAGCATCAGCGAGAGCAGGGGCGTCGTGGAGTTGACGGACGTGAACGCGGCCGCGACCAGCACGAGCAGCGTGGACAGGCCGACGCCGAGCAGCGCGTTGATCAGCGGCATGCCCGCCGCGGCGAACGACCCGAGCGTCGCGAGCAGGACGATGAACGCGACGAGCACGCCGAGGGCCTCGGTGATCGTCAGGCCGGGGAACTCCTGGGAGTAGAGCTGGCCGCCGATCGTCGCCTCGTAGTCGTCGGGCAGGGCCGCGTCGAGGTCGTCGGCGATCCCGCGCAGCGCGTCCTTGACGTCGGCGCCGATCGCGACCCCCTCGCCCTCCAGCGAGATGGTCACCAGGGCGGCCTCGCCGTCGTCGCTCACCGCGGACGCCCCGGGCATGTCGGTGTCGAACGGCGACTGCGCGGACGTGACGGCCTCGACCCGCGTGAACGCGTCGACGGCGTCCTCGACGGCCGTCGCGACCGCCGGGTCGTCGACCTGTGCGCCGTCGACGCCGACGACGAGCACCTGCGCGGTCGTGCCCGCGGCCTCGGGGAACGTCGCGGTGAGGCGGTCGAGCGCTGCCTGGGACTCGGTGCCGGGGATCGACACGGAGTTGTCGAGCTTGCCCCCGAGCAGCAGCGCACCGCCGCCGACGAGCACCAGGAGGGCGAGCCAGGCGCCGATGACGGCGCGCCGGCGCGCGTACGCGGCCCGGCCGAGGCGGTAGAGCGCAGAGGACACGGCTGCTCCTGGTTCGTGGGGAGGGGGGACGGCGGCGTCCGGCGGCCGCGTCCTGCAGCGACTCGATACAGGACTGTATGCGATACATGGCTGTATCGGTACCGCTAGGCTCCTGCCCGA
Organism: Cellulomonas wangsupingiae; assembly: GCF_024508275.1. Taxonomy (NCBI): domain Bacteria; kingdom Bacillati; phylum Actinomycetota; class Actinomycetes; order Micrococcales; family Cellulomonadaceae; genus Cellulomonas; species Cellulomonas wangsupingiae. The sequence continues at coordinate 3,462,902 of NZ_CP101989.1, read as the reverse complement.
GCACACGGGCGACGGTGGGGGAGAGCGCGATGATCGACGCGGGCAGCACGGGCGCCCAGGACGCCGACGCCGCGGTGTCCCGACGCCGGCAGCACACGCGCGAGCGGCTCCTCGACGCCGCCTTCGACCTGTTCGCCGACGAGGGTGTCGACGCCACCTCCATCGAGGCCGTCTGCGAGCGCGCCGGCTTCACCCGCGGCGCGTTCTACTCCAACTTCGACAGCAAGTACGCGCTCCTCGTGGTCCTCGCCGCCCGCGAGCACGGTCGCCGCCTGCGCGAGCTGCGCAGCGCGCTGGCGATCGCGCAGGACGAGTGCGCGCACAGCAGCGCCCTGGACCTCGAGGCGATGAGCCGGTTCCTCGAGATCCTGCTCGAGCGCATCTCCGACGACCGCCGCTGGCGGGTCATCAACGCCGAGCTCACGCTCATCGCGATGCGGCAGCCCGACATCGCGCGGCACCACCGCGACCTGGACCGGCAGATGACGGACGAGGTCGCCGACGAGATCGAGGCGCTCATGCCGCGCATCGGCCGCCGGCTCGTCCTGCCCGCGCGCCAGGTGCTGCGCGTGCTCGCCGCCGGGTACATGGCCGGGCTGAGCGCGGCCGACCTGTCGGGGGACCCCCAGCCCGCCGCGCGCGCCCGCGAGGACGCGGCGGCGTGGCTCCCGACGGTCGCGGACCGGCTCACCGAGCCCGTCTGACCGGGGGCGCGAGCACGGCACCCGTCCGCCGAGCGCGGTACTCGTGCGCCGAGCGCGGTACTCGTTCCCCCCGCGCTCGGCGACTGTGTGCCGCGCTCGGCGGGGTCATCCGGGCGGGGTGGTCCGGGCGGTGGCGTCAGGCCGGGTACGCGGCGGTGAGGCGGGCGTGGCGCTCGCGGGTCAGGGGGACGACGACGCCGTGCTTCGTGTCCGGCGGCAGCGAGAACTGCGAGGACGGCACCGGCTGCCAGGCGCCGGACGCCAGGTCGTCCGTGCGCAGCGCGACGTAGCCCTGCGGCCGCTGCGCGTACTGGTCGACCCACAGGTACCAGGTGCCGTCGCGGTGGTCCCGGAACACCAGCGGCGCCTCGACGTGCGGGAACAGGCCGTCGGCGAGCCGTGACGCGAGCACCTCGAAGTCGTCGGCCTCGAGGGCCGAACCTGCCTCGTGAAACAGCTTGAGCGACTCCGGAGCGTCGACGTCCTGCTTGGAGAAGCGGTGCACACGCCCGTCCGGTGACTGCGACGCGGGCACGACCGTGGTGTCGATGACGCCGGTGCCGCGGTCGATGAGCACCCGGGCCGGGGTCACCGTGCGGAAGTCGCGGGTGCGCGCGACGAGGACCCGCGGGTACGACGCGGTCGCGTGCGCGGGGTCGTCGGCGGGGTACAGGCTGGACGAGAACGTCACGGCGAACTCGCCGGTCGCCGGGTCGTACGTCGCCTCGGGCGCCCAGGCCATGCCGGCCCAGGGCGGGGCCACCTCGAGCAGCCACGGCGCGGACCACTGCACGAGGTCCGTCGAGCGCCAGACCACCAGCGACCGGCTGCCGCGCCGGGTCCACGCGTCCCAGCCGGCGTCGTCGCCGCCGTAGATGCGCAGGTCGGTCGCCAGGAGGAACCACTCACCGTCGCCCGCGACGAGGTGCGGGTCGCGCACGCCGGTCGTCCCGAGGTCCGAGCGCAGGACGGGACGCCCGCGGTTGGCCCGGACCCAGCGGCACGGGTCGTCGCCGACGGACAGCGAGAAGTAGATCTGCTCGCCGTACCCGTCGGGTGCCTCGACGTGGTGCACCAGCAGGTAGCCGTAGGGCTCGTCCATGCGTCCTCCGATCGGGCACTGCTGGATTGCTCTCTCGCGACCCGGTGGCCGGGTCGCTCGCGACCGGGGGACCGGGTCCCCCTCGCACGACAGGTGATGAACCACCCCCTTCACCGTGAGAGAGCAATCCAGTTGGCTCTTCCCTGGTGCGGACCGGTTCGCTCTCCCACGGGAGAGGGTGGTCCGGCCTGCGGTGACTGGATTGCCCTCTCACGGGAGAGGGGTGGTCCGGCCTGCGGTGACTGGATTGCCCTCTCGCGGGAGGGGTGGTGGGGTCAGGTGAGGGTGGCGGTGCCGGAGAGGGCCGTCCACGACTCGGGGGCGAGGCGGACCGTCGTCGTGCCCGGGGCGCTCGCCGTGACGGGGGCGGCGTCGAGCGTCGCGACGTGCTCGGCCTCGATCTGCGCCGCGTGCTCGGGGCCGTGGACCGCGGGCTCGTGGTCCGCCGTGACCTCGACGCCACCGCCGAGCGTCAGCGCCACGCCGGGGTGGCGCAGCTCGACCTCGACCGGCTCGGCCGTGCGGTTGACGAGGAACACCCCGAGCTCGCCGGACTCGCGCTCGCCGGCCCACGTGACGGCCGCGGTGACGGCGGGCACGTCGCCGTGCCGCGTGGTCGTGATCGTCGGGGTCTGCACGCGCACGTCCAGGACGTCGCCCTGCGCGAGGCGCGCGGTGGCCGCGAACGGGTGGAAGGTCGGCTGCTTCCACGCCGGGCCGCCGGGCTCGGTCATGATCGGGGCGATGACGTTGACGAGCTGCGCGAGGCACGCGACGGGTACGCGGTCGGCGTGGTTGAGCAGCGTGACCATGAGGTCGCCCAGGACGACGGCGTCGAGCCCCGAGTAGACGTCCTCGATGATGCGCGCGGGCTGGTGCTGCAGCGGCAGGTTCGTCTCGCCCGGGAACCGCGACTCGAGGTACCAGACGTTCCACTCGTCGAACGAGATGGTGATCTGCTTGTCCGAGCGCTTGCGGGCGCCGACGGCGTCGGCCGAGGCCACGACGCGGCGGATGAAGCGGTCCATGCCGGTCGCGGAGCCGAGGAACGACGCGCGGTCGCCGTCGAGCTCCTCGTAGTACGCGTGCATCGAGATGTGGTCGACCAGGTCGTACGTGTACGACAGGACCGTCTGCTCCCACTCTCCGAAGGTCTCCATCTGCATGGAGGACGACCCGCAGACGACGAGCTCGATCGACGGGTCGACGAGCTTCATGGCCTTGCCGGCCTCGGCGGCGAGCTTGCCGTACTCGTGGGCGTCCTTGTGGCCGATCTGCCAGGGCCCGTCCATCTCGTTGCCGAGGCACCACAGCCGGACGCCGTAGGGCTCCTCGCGGCCGTTGGCGATGCGCAGGTCGGCCCAGCGGGAGCCGGCCACGCCGTTGCAGTACTCGACGAGCGCGGCCGCGGCGGCGACGCCGCGCGTGCCGAGGTTGACGGCCATCATCGGCTCGATGCCCTCGCGCTCGGCCCACTGCAGGAACTCGTCGGTGCCGACCAGGTTGGGCTCGACGGTCCGCCACGCGAGGTCGATGAACGGCTTGCGCTCCTCGACGGGCCCGACGCCGTCCTCCCACACGTAGTTGGAGACGAAGTTGCCGCCCGGGTAGCGCACCATCGTCACGCCGAGCTCGCGCGTGAGGTCCGCGACGTCGCGCCGGAAGCCGTGCTCGTCGGCGGTGGCGTGCTCCGGCTCGTAGATGCCGGTGTAGACCGCCCGGCCGAGGTGCTCGACGAACGACCCGAAGAGCCGCCGGTCGATGGTGCCGGTGCGGAAGTCGGGGTGCAGCAGGACGGTGGCGTTGGGGTGCATCGGTGCTCCGAATCGGGCTTCACAACGTTGTAACGGCGTCCAGCATACGTGCTGACCTGCGACGCCCCGTCATCCTGGGTTACTGTGGCGCACGCCACGGAACGCGCTTTCCGATGGGTCGGAGGACCGCTCGGGAGGGTGCGTGGACCGCCCCGCGACGTCGAAGGACCCTCGTGACCGAGCCGACCGCCCCCCGCACGCTCGACCAGAACCCCACCGCACCGAGGCCCGCGTCGGCCCGCGCGACGCAGGGCGACCCGTCGGTCGTCCCCGTCTTCGCGCCCCCGCCACCCGGCCGGCGACGACGCCGGTACGCCGTGGTCGGCACCGGGCACCGGGCCGGCATGTACGTCGGTGCCGTCACCGGCGACCACGCCGACGTCGCCGAGCTCGTCGCGTGGTGCGACACGAACCCGGCCCGCATGGCGTACTACGACGCCGAGGCCGGGACTGCGCTCGGCCTCGCCGGGCCGGCCGGGCTGCCGCGCTACGGCCCCGACGACCTCGAGCGCCTGGTCGTCGACGAGCGCGTCGACGTCGTCGTCGTCACCACCCCCGACGCGACGCACGCGTCGCTCGTCGCGCGCGCCCTGGACGCCGGCGCCGACGTCGTCGTCGAGAAGCCCCTGACCACGACCGTCGAGGGGTGCCGCACGGTGGTGCGGGCGGTCGCGCGCACCGGCCGCGACGTCGTCATGACGTTCAACTACCGCTACGCGCCGCGCAACTCCGCCCTGCGCGAGGTCGTCGCGTCGGGCGAGATCGGCCGCGTGACGTCCGTGCACTTCGAGTGGGCGCTCGACACGGTCCACGGCGCCGACTACTTCCGCCGCTGGCACCGCGACAAGGCGACCTCCGGCGGCCTGCTCGTCCACAAGGCCAGCCACCACTTCGACCTCGTCAACTGGTGGCTGGACGACGTGCCGGCGCGCGTCTACGCCTCGGGCGGGCTGCGGTTCTACGGGGACACCAACGCCGCCGAGCGCGGCCTGGGCCCCCGCCCCGAGCGCGGCACCGGGACCGTCGGGGACCCCTGGGCGCTCGACCTGACGCACGACCCCCGCCTCAAGGCGCTGTACCTCGACGCCGAGGAGCACGACGGGTACCGCCGCGACCAGGACGTGTTCACGTCCGGCATCACGATCGAGGACAACATGGCGGTGCTCGTCGACTACGCCGGCGGTGCGACGCTCACCTACTCGCTCAACGCGCACAGCCCCTGGGAGGGGTACCGCGTGACCGTGAACGGCACCGCGGGGCGTGCCGAGCTCGAGGTCGTCGAGCGCGGCGCCGTCGTCCTCGACGGCGACGGCCGGGCGGTGCTCGACCCGTCGGCGACACCCGACGGCGTGCGGGCCGAGACGGCGCGCCCGTCCGGTGAGCGGCTGCGGGTGCAGCGCCACTGGGAGCCCGCGCGGGAGTGGCCCATCCCGTCCGGCGTCGGCGGCCACGGGGGCGGCGACGCGATCCTGCTCATGGACGTCTTCCGTCGTCACCTGCGCGAGGGGCCGGACCCGCTCGGGCGCGCCGCGGGCTACCGCGAAGGGCTTCGGGCCGTCGCCGTCGGCATCGCGGCCAACCAGTCGATGGCCACCGGCCTGCCCGTGCGCGTCGAGGACCTGGGGCTGGGTGACCTCACGCCGCCGGACCTCCCGACGGCGGCGGCCGCCGGGACGGGGTGACCCGGTGAGCGCGCCCCACTGACCCGAGCTCGCGCGGCTCGCGCCGCGGCCCGCGCTGCGGGCACTGCACGACGTCGGCCGGGCCGTCGACGTCGTCCTCGGCGACGTCACGCTCGCGGTACGTGCACGTCCCCGACGACGTGCAGCTGCGAGCACGTCGACCTCGCGCACACGCTCGCCTGGCACACGCAGGCCGGCGAGCACGTGGTCGACGAGGTGCGCGAGCTGTCCGTCGTCGTGCCGCCGGACCGCGCGTGGGTGCTGCTGTTCACCACCACCATGACCAACGTGTCGGGCCGGGAGCTGCCCATCGGCTCGCCCACGACGCGCGGCGACGGTCGTCATGGTCGACGGCACCGGCAACCCGTTGCACCCACCGCAGTGGTTCGCCCGCCGCGACATGTTCGCCTGCCTGTGCCCGGCGCGGTTCTTCAGCGAGGAGGTCGACTTCGACCCCGGTGCGTCCGTGACGTTCCGATATGCCGTGGTCGTCGCCGACGGAACGGGTGATCCCGGCCACGCCGCCGCCCTCGCCGAGCTCGGGGGAGGCATGCTCGGCGCATGACCACTCTGCCCGGGGGCGTGTCCGTCAGCAGGTTGCGCGTGTACGACTGGCCGGCCCCCGACGGTGTCGGGCGCGCCGGCAGCGGCACCCCGCACGTGCACATCGCGTCGAGCGAGGCGTACGTCGTGCTGTCGGGGTCCGGTGCGCTGCACACGCTGAGCCCCGACGGGTTCGCGGAGCACCCGCTGCGGGCCGGCGTCGTCGTGACGATCCAGCCCGGCGTGATCCACCGGGCCGTCAACGACGGTGACCTGGAGATGCTGGTCGTCATGTCGAACGCAGGGCTGCCCGAGGCCGGGGACGCCGTCATGACGTTCCCGCCCGCCGCGCTCGTCGACATCGCCACGTACCGCGACGCCGCGAGCCTGCCGTCGGGTGCCGGCGCGCACGCCGAGGTCACCGACGAGCACGTCGCGCACGCGGCCCGCGCCCGGCGGGACCTGGCGCTCGAGGGCTACGCGCAGCTGCGGGCGGCCGCCGAGCGGCAGGGCCCCCGGGCGGCCCTGCAGCCCTTCTTCGACGCCGCCGTCCGCCTGGTGCGGCCGTCCGTGCCGCGCTGGCAGGACCTGTGGGGGCGCACCGCGTTCGCGGAGACCGACGCGACGGCCGGCGTGCTGGAGGGCCTGATGCGCGGCGCGGCCCCGCACCTGCAGGTGGGCCGGGCCGAACGCCTGGAGTCGGCCCCGGCGCCGCGCCGCTACGGGATGTGCGGACGTCTGGAGACGTGGCACCTCGGCTGACCCGCGAGCAGGGGTCGCTCGGGTGGCCGCCGGGGTGACCGGTGGCCAGTGGTCCCCCCGGGGGTGACCACTGGTCAGTCGGGGGTCGTGGGGTCGGTGTGTCGGCCGCCCACCTGACCAGTGGTCGCCGGCGTGGCCCTCAGGTCGACCAGTGGTCAGTTGGGGGTCGGTGCCTCGGCGTGTCGGTCGCCGAAGTGACCACTGGTCGCTCGGGTGGCTGCCCAAGTGACCAGTGGTCGCTGGGGTGGCTGCCTGAGTGACCAGTGGTCAGTTGGGGGTGGGGGTGTCGGCGTGTCGGTCGCCGAAGTGACCAGTGGTCAGTCGGCCGTCACCCCAGCTGACCAGTGGTCGCCCAGCCCGCCGTTCCCGTCAGCCGGCGGCGGCCGTCAGGACCTGGTGGCGGTCGGTCGTCATGGCCGTGAGCAGCTCGCGCTCCGACTCGGCGTGCCGGCGCAGGTCCGCGCGCCCGGTCGCGGCCTGCTGGCGCTGGAACGCCAGCGTCGTCGCGTCGCGCTGGAACCGGCGCATCGCGTCACCCGCGGGCCGGCCGCCGGCGCGCGTCGCCCAGCCCACGGCGGTCCGGCGGCGCTGCAGGGACGCGAGCATGTCCACCTCGTGCGGCGCGAGCCACCCGACCTGGGCGTACTCGGAGAGCCGGTGCCGGATCACGGCCGACTCCTGGCGGCGCAGCCAGAACGCCAGGCCGACGACGCCCCCGAACAGCGGCACCTGCACCACCGCGAACACGGCCAGGTACGCGGCTCCCGCCACGAGGCTCGTCGCGTTCCACAGGCCGTGCCCGACGATCGCGCCGAGCAGCCCCAGCGGCAGGAGCCACCACGCGGCGTAGCGGTTGCGCGAGCGCGCCGCCAGCCCCAGGGCCGCGCCCGTGCACGCCGTGAACAGCAGGTGCGCGAACGGGGTCGCCAGCCCGCGCAGCACGAACGTCTCGGCGAGCATCTCGCCCGCACGGCCGAAGTAGAGGATGTTCTCGGTGAACGCGAAGCCGGCGGCGACGACGCCCGCGTACACGAGCCCGTCGACGACGCCGTCGAAGTAGCGGCGGCGCGCGAGGAAGAGGACCAGGACGCCCGCGCCCTTGGCGACCTCCTCGACGATCGGTGCGGACACGACGGTGGCGGCGGCGACGCCGGCGTCGATGTCGCCCGTCAGCTGCGCGACGGTGTACAGCGTGAGGTCGTTGACGACCAGCGACACGAGCACGGAGATCCCGGCGCCCCAGAGCAGCCCGAACGCCAGCGCGCCGCGCGGCTCGGGCTCCCAGCGGTCGAGCCAGCGGATGCCGAGCAGCACGACGGTGAGCGGGACGACGGCGAGCAGCGTGCCGACGACACCCGCCCCGACGCCCACCTGCAGGAGGACCAGCGCGACCGCGCCGAGCGCCGCGACCGCGATGAGGACGACGGCCAGCAGTGCGAGCACGTCCCGCGCGCCGGTCCCGCGGCGCGGCGGTACCCACTGGGCGGGGAGGGCGCCGGGCGGGGAGTCCGGACGGACGGTGGAAGGGCTGGTCACGCGCACACCCTAGGGCGCGCCGGGACGCCTGTCCCGACGGTGGCGCGGTGCCCACCCGTAGGGTGGCCCGGGCCCGGTGACGGGTGTTCACGGAAGGGTGGGGCATGGACGAGCGCGAGGTGCGCCGCAGGATGCGGGCGCAGGAGCTGTACGACGACGAGGGCCCGGGCCTGGAGGCGCTGGTCGCCGAGCGGCAGCGTGCCAAGGAGCTGACGTGGCGGTTCAACATGATGAACCCCACGGATGTCGCTGCACGTCAGGCGATCCTGCGTGAGCTGTTCGGTCCGATGGGCGAGCGCGTGTGGATCGAGGCGCCGCTGCAGGTGTCGTACGGGTACAACGTGAGCTTCGGCGACGACGTGTTCGTCAACGTCGGCTTCACGCTCGTCGACGACATCGAGGTCAGCATCGGCTCGCGCGTCATGATCGCGCCCAACGTGACGATCTCGGTGACCGGCCACCCGGTGCACCCCGAGCTGCGTGCCGGCATGGCGCAGTTCTCGGCGCCGGTGACGATCGAGGACGACGTGTGGCTGGGCGCCCACGTCGTCGTGCTGCCGGGCGTGACGATCGGCGCGGGGTCGATCGTCGGCGCCGGCAGCGTGGTGACGAAGGACGTGCCGCCGGGCGTCGTCGTGGGCGGGGTGCCCGCGCGCGTGCTGCGGGCGATCACCGACGAGGACCGCCGGTTCGCGTACCGGGCACCGGGGACGATGGCGTGACGTCGGCGCCGTCCGTCACGGCGGGGCTCGTCGCCCGTGCCGTGGTCGGGCTGGCGCTGCTGGCGGCGCCCGCGTGGGTGGTCGCCGCGGCCGGCGACGCGGTCGGGCACCAGCACCGGTCGCTCGCGGCGCTGCTGGTGGTCAGCGCGCTCGCGGGCGTGCTGACGCTCGTGCGCGTGGTCGTCCTGGCCCGGCGCGGCCCCGCGCCGGACGCGGGTCGACGCGTGCTGCGGCGCGCCGGTGCCGTCGCCGGCTACGCGCTGCTCGTCGTGCTCGCCGGTGCGGCCGCGTGGCTGCGGCCGTTCCCGGCGACGCCCGACGCCCTGGCGGCGCTGGTCCCGGACGCGGCCGTCGACGTGGTCGAGGAGGACGGCTGGTACGCCCTGGTGCCCCGCGACGCGGGCCCCGTCGGCCTGGTCTACACACCCGGTGCACGGGTCGACGTGCGCGCGTCGGCGGCCGTGCTGCGGCCGTTGGCGGAGGCGGGGTACCCGGTGGTCGTGCTGCGACCACCCCTCGGCATCGCGCTGACGGCACCCGACGCGCCGGCCGCGGCGATGGACGCGTTCGCCGAGGTCGACCGGTGGGTGGTCGGCGGGCACTCGCTCGGCGGGGTGGCCGCCGCGCGGTACGCCGCCGACCACGGGGACGACGTCGCCGGGCTGCTGCTGCACGCGTCGTACCCGATGGCCGACATGAGCGACGCGGACCTCCAGGTCACGTCCGTCTGGGCGTCGGACGACGGGCTGACGACCCCCGCCGACATCGCCGCGTCGCGCGCGCTGCTGCCGGCCGGCACGACGTTCGTCGAGGTCGACGGCGGCGTGCACGCGTTCTTCGCCGACTACGGCGCGCAGCCCGGTGACGGGCAGCCGACCGTCGGGCGGGCGCAGGCGCAGGCCGTCATCGGGAGCGCCGACCTCGACCTCATGGCGCGCGTCGCCGGGACGGACGGCGCGGCGGGCTGACCGGCCCGGCCGGGTCCGCACCGCTCACGCGTCCGCGTACGACTCCACGACCGACAGGTCCAGCGCGAACTCCACGGGCGCGGACCCGAACAGCAGGCGCCCGGCCTCGTCGGCGGCGTCCCGCACGGCCTGCGCGACCTCGTCGGCGTCGGAGGCGGGGGAGTGCACCACGACCTCGTCGTGCAGGAAGAAGACGAGGTGCGCGCGGCCGTCGCCGATGTCGCGCAACCGGCGGCGCAGGGACGCGAGCCAGCACAGCGCCCACTCGGCGGCGGTGCCCTGGACGACGAAGTTCCGGGTGAACCGGCCGCGGTCGCGCGCGCGACGGCGGGCGTCGCGCACGTCGTCGGGGTCGGAGCCCTCCGCGCCGGCCGCGCCCAGGCGGTCGAGGAACGCGGCGCTCGCCGGGGGTGATGTGCGGCCCAGCCACGTCGAGACGGGCTCACCGCGCTCCCCGGCCCGGGCGGCGGCCTCGACGAGCGCGACGGCCTGCGGGTACGCGCGCGTCAGGCGCGGCATGAGCATGCCCGCGGTGCCGGTGGTCGCCCCGTAGATCGCGCCGAGCAGCGCGTACTTCGCGTCCTTGCGGGTCGGGACCGTGCCCGCGTCGGCGATGCGCTGGTAGAGGTCGGCGCCGCGGGCCGCCTCGGCCATCGCGCGGTCGCCCGACATCGCGGCGAGCACGCGCGGCTCGAGCTGCGCGGCGTCCGCCACGACGAGCCGCCAGCCCGGGTCGGCGCGCGCGGCGCCCCGCAGGGACGCGGGCAGCTGCAGCGCGCCCCCGCCGTCGGTGGCCCAGCGCCCCGTGACGACGCCGCCGACGACGTACGTCGGCCGGAACCGTCCGTCGCGCACCCAGGCGTCGAGCCACGCCCAGCCGTTGGCGCTCAGCAGCCGCGACAGGCGCTTGTACTCCAGCAGCGGCTCGACCACGGGGTGGTCGAGCTCGCGGACCTCCCACTTGCTCGTCGACCCCAGCGAGAAGCCCTGCCGCCGCAGCGCGGCGAGCAGGTGCGGCTGGGAGTCGGGGTTGAGGCGGGGGTCGTTGAGCAGGTCGCGGACCTGTGCGGCCAGGTCCTCGAGCCGGCGGGGGCGGCCGCCGCCGAGGGGTCGCGGGCCGACGAGGTCGGTGAGGAGCTCGTCGTGCCGGACGGGGTCCCACGGCAGGCCGTCGTGCTGCATCTCGGCCGCGAGCAGCGCACCGCCCGACTCGGCGGCGAGCAGCAGGCGCAGCCGCCCGGGACGGGCCGACCCGGCGACCGCGTCGAGCTGGTCGCGCAGCTCGGCGAGGAGGTCGCCGGCGGGTGCGGTGGTCCCGCCGAGAGGGTCGTCGGGCGTCCCGCCGGCGGGCGGCGGGTCCTCGTCCTCGTCCGTCAGCTCGCGCAGGGCGTCCAGGAGGTCCGGCTCGCGGGCCGCCGGCGCGTGCGGGGCCGGTGCGTCGAACGGGCCGGGAGGTGCCGCCTGCAGCCGGGAGCCGGCGGCGTCGGCCGCGAGGCGCAGGATCGCGTGGCACAGCCGCAGGTCGTGGCAGCGGTCGACGCGGACGCCCGCCGCGAGCAGGGCGGGGTACCAGCGCCGCGTGTCGTCCCACACCCACCGGGGGTGCGCCTGCGCCTCGACGCGACCGACGACGTCCGCCAGGGCGTCGTCGGGCACGACCACGTCGGGCCCTGCCTCCGGGGTGCCGTCGGGCCCCAGCGACGTCAGCGTGGCCGTGCGCGCGTGCGCGTCACGGGTGAGCAGGACGTACGCGGGCACGCCTCATCCTCGCGCGCCGCACCCACACCCGCGTCACTCGTCGCGGCTGGACAGCACGCAGAACTCGTTGCCCTCAGGGTCGGCCAGGACCGTCCACGACACGTCCGGGCCCTGGCCCACGTCGACGTGCGTCGCCCCGAGGGCGAGCAGGCGCGCGATCTCGGCGTCGCGGTCGTCGGACGTGTGGGGGGCCAGGTCCATGTGGAGGCGGTTCTTGGTCGTCTTGTCGTGCCCGACCTCGACGAAGCACAGGTCCGGCGGGCGCCGGTGGAACGGCAGCCCTGTGAGCTCGTCCGCCCACGGCGGCCCGACGTCGGTCTCGTCGTCGTCCTCGTAGACGACCTCCCAGTGCAGGGCGTCGGCCCACCAGCGGCCCAGCGCGCGGGGGTCGCGCGCCTCGATGACGTTCGAGTACCAGCGCAGCGGCATGTCGGCTCCTTCGTCGGCTCGGGGCGAGGCTACGCCGGCGTGCCGGTCGGAGGCCCGGGTTTTTCGCCTCGTCCGGCGGGCGTGCGCCGGCGGGCTCGCCCGCGCGGCGAGAGGTTGAACCGATTCATGGGTCGACGGGACACCAGGCGGGCGAGCACGAGCACGGCCACCGGCGGTCCCCGCCGACGACGCGGCGGCACCGTGACCGACCGGAGGGGACGACCCGTGCACGAGGACGCCGCGACGTGGTGGGCCGACGGCGTCGACGCCGACGCGCCGCGCTCGTCGCACACCGCCCAGCTCGGGGCGGTCCTCGACGCGCTCGACGCCGGCACGCCGCTCCCGGTGCCGCTGCGCGAGGCCCGCGACACCATGGACCCCGACCACCGGTCGTCGCGCGGCAGCCTCGCGGTGCCCGTCACCGCGGGGTGCGCCACCTGCGCAGCCGTTACCGCGCGCGGCCCGTCCTGCGTTAGCGTCGTCCGGCCGGTCGCTCGATCCGAACAGCCCAGAGGACCCCTTCGTGGACACGCTCCCCTACCAGGACCCGTCGCTGCCGATCGCCGAGCGCGTCGCGGACCTGCTGAGCCGCATGACCCTGCCGGAGAAGGTGGGCCAGATGCTGCAGCTCGACGCGCAGCCCGGCGTCGAGGACCTCGTGCTGGACCAGCACGTGGGGTCGATCCTGCACGCGTCGCCGCAGCGTGTCCTCGAGGCCCTGGACGCGGTCGAGCGCACCCGGCTGCGCATCCCGCTGCTCGTGGCCGACGACGCGATCCACGGCTACTCGTTCTGGCGCGGCGCGACGATCTTCCCCACGCAGCTCGGCGTCGCGGCGTCGTGGGACCCGGCAGCGGCCGAGGCCATGGCGCGCGTGACCGCCGTCGAGGTGTCCGCCACCGGCCTGCACTGGACCTTCTCGCCGGTCGTCTGCATCACGCGCGACCTGCGCTGGGGGCGGGTCACCGAGACGTTCGGGGAGGACCCGTTCCTCATCGGCGAGCTGGCCGCCGCGATGGTCCGCGGCTACCAGGGCGACGGGCTGGACGACCCCACCGCGATCCTCGCGTGCGCCAAGCACTTCGCCGGGTACTCCGAGACGCAGGGCGGGCGCGACGCGTCCGAGGCCGACATCTCGCGCCGCAAGCTGCGCTCGTGGTTCCTGCCGCCGTTCGAGCGGGTCGCGCGCGAGGGCGCGCGGACGTTCATGATCGGCTACCAGTCGACCGACGGGGTCCCGATCGTCGTCAACAAGTGGCTCCTGCAGGACGTGCTGCGCGGCGAGTGGGGCTGGACCGGGACGCTCATCACGGACTGGGACAACGTCGGGCGCATGGTCTGGGAGCAGAAGATCGCGCCCGACCACGAGCACGCCGCCGCCAACGCGGTGGCCGCCGGCAACGACATGGTCATGACGACGCCCGGGTTCTTCGAGGGCGCGCAGAAGGCCGTCGCCAACGGCCTGCTCGACGAGGCGCAGCTCGACGCGGCCGTCGCGCGCATCCTCACGGTGAAGTTCGAGCTCGGGCTCTTCGAGGACCCGCGCCGCCCCGACCCGGTGCGGCAGGCGGAGGTCATCGGCTCCGACGACCACCAGGACATCAACCTGCAGGTCACGCGGCGCTCGCTCGTGCTGCTGCAGAACTCGGGCGTCCTGCCGCTGGGCGGCGGGCTCGAGAGCGGTCTCGACGGGCACGCCACCGCCCCCGACGGGTCCGCACCCCCGCCCCTGCGGATCGCGCTGGTCGGCCCCAACGCGGACGACGTCGACGCCCAGCTCGGCGACTGGGCCGGCCGCTCGGGCCAGGTCGACTGGATGCGCGAGGAGGGCCACCCGCGCGAGATGACCGAGACGGTCCTCGACGGCCTGCGCGGCCTGCTGCCCGAGACGTGGGAGCTGACGTACGCGAAGGGCGCCGAGATCGGCACGCTCGGCCCGGACCCCGAGGGCGAGCTCTACCCCGACGGCCAGCCGCGCATGCCGATCATGCACCCGGCCGCTCCCGACGCGGCGATGATCGCGGAGGCCGTCGCCGCGGCGCAGGCCTCCGACCACGTCGTCGCGGTCGTGGGCGACACCATCGGCCTCATGGGGGAGACGCGCTCCACGGCGACGCTCGAGCTCGTCGGCGGGCAGGTCGCGCTGCTCGACGCGCTCGCCGCGACGGGCGTCCCCATGACCGTCGTGCTCATCGCGTCCAAGCCGCTCGTGCTGCCGGACTCGGCACTGGCCGCGGACGCGATCGTGTGGGCCGCGAACCCGGGCATGCGCGGCGGGCGCGCGATCGCCGAGCTGCTGCTCGGCACGATCGACCCCGCCGGCCGCCTGCCGCTGACGTTCGCACGCCACGTGGGCCAGCAGCCCGTCTACTACAACGGCCTGCGCGGACAGCATGGCTCGCGGTACGCGGACCTCACGCAGGACCCCGCGTTCGCGTTCGGCGAAGGCCTGACGTACTCGACCGTGGAGTACTCCGGTCTCACGGTCTCGACGCCGCTCCTGGGTCGCGACGACGTCGTGCGCGCGCAGGTCACGGTCACCAACACGGGGTCGCGCCCGTCGCACGAGGTCGTGCAGGTCTACGTCAGCGACCTCGTCACGTCGCTGACGTGGGCGGACAAGGAGCTCAAGGCGTACCGGCACGTCGACGTCGAGCCGGGGGAGTCGGTGGTCGTCGACGTCGAGGTGCCCGTGGCCGACTGCACGATCGTCGACGCCGAGGGGCGCCGGGTCGTCGAGCCCGGCGAGTTCGAGCTGCTGGTCGGGCGCTCGTCGCGCGACCGCGACCTGCTGCGCGCGGGGTTCACGGTCACGGGCTGAGGTCCGCCCGCCGCCGGGCCTCGAAGAGGCTTGCCGGATAGGAAAGTGACATGTAACTTGTCGCTATGGAAAACCACTCGACGACGACGGACCCCGCCCGGGCGGGTCAGCTCCTCGCCGGCCTGGACGCGGACCGGGCGGCGCTCGTGGACCGCGTCACGACTCCGACCTGGTACGTCGTCGCCCTGGCGGCGCTGACCGCGGCGTTCGTCGCCGGGCCGCTTCTCGGCGACCGCCAGACCGCCCTGTTCGGCATGATCGCGCCGGCCGCTCTCGTGCTCGCACTGGAGCTCCGCCAGCGCCGGCTCGTGCGACCCGCGGGCCCCGGCGCGGCCGGGTGGGGCGTCGTCGCGGTGCTGCTGGGCGGCGTGCTGCTGCTGCTGAGCGTGTCGTTCGGGCTCGTCGCGAGCGGTCTCGACGCGTGGGTCGTGCTGCCGGCGCTCGCCGCCGGCGCACTGACGTACCTCGCGGTCGGTCGCGTCGACGCCCACGTCCGGCGGCGGACCGCCCGTGTCGCCTGACCCTGCCGGCGCGCCCGATCGCACGACGGCGGCGGACGCCGGCTCGTTCGACGAGATCGTCCACGCGCCGGTCCGGCTGCGCGTGTGCGGCATGCTGGCGGCGGCGGACGAGGTCGAGTTCTCGGTGGTCCGCGACGCCGTGGGCGTCTCCGATGCGACGCTCTCGAAGCACCTGCGGGTGCTGACGGAGGCGGGCTACGCCGAGGCGCGCAAGGCCGCCTCGCGCAGCCGCGACGACGCCCGCCGGCTGACGTGGCTGCGGCTCACCCTCGCAGGGCGGCGGGCGTTCTCGCGGCACGTCGCGGCCCTGCGGGCGATCGCCGAGGGCGTCGTCGGCTGACCTCGTCCGGTGTCACGGCCCGGCGACCGTGCTGCCGCGCACGACCAGCTCGGGCTCGAACAGGACGCGCTGCGGCTCGGCGTCCGGGGACGCCTCCTGCAGGAGCAGGTCGGCCGCCGTCCAGCCGATCGTGTGCATGGGCTGGCGCACCGACGTCAGCGGCACGGTGAGCATCGCGGCGACCGGGATGTCGTCGTAGCCGACGACGGCCATGGCACCGGGCACCGGCACGTCCGCGCGCCGCAGGGCCCGCAGCGCCCCGACCGCCGTCAGGTCGTTGGCGCAGAACGTCGCGGTCGGCCGGGCGGCGGCCGGCAGCGCGAGGAGCTCGGTCATGGCGGCGTCGCCGGCCTCGGCGCTGAGGGACGGCGCGGCCACGTCGACGAGGGCGTCCGCCGGGTCGAGGCCGGCGGCCAGGAGGGCCTCGACCGCACCGGCCCGTCGGCGGGCGCACGCGGCGACGGTGTCGGGCCCGCTGACGAAGCCGATGCGGCGGTGCCCCAGCTCCAGCAGGTGCTCGGCGGCCATGCGCCCGCCGCGCACGTCGTCCACGCCGACGCTCGACACGTCGGGGTGGCCGGCCGCCGCGTCGAGCAGGACGACCTGGATGCCGCGGTCGCGCACGGCGAGGATGCGGTCGAGCGAGCCGTGCGTCGGGGTGACGAGGATGCCCTGCACGCCGTGCTCCTCGTGCAGGCGCAGGTAGCGGGCCTCGCGCTCCGGGTCCTCGTCGGAGGAGGACAGCAGGAGGGTGTAGTCCTCCGACGCCAGGCGGTCCTCGATGCCGCGCGCGACCTCGGTGAAGAACGGGTTGCCGATGTCGAGGAGGATGGCTCCCACCGTCCGGATCGTGCCGGCCCGCAGCTGACGCGCCGACGCGTTGCGGACGAAGCCCAGGGCCTCGATCGCCTCCTGCACCCGCTCGCGCGTCGCGGGGGCGACCTGGTCCGGGCGGTTGAGGACGTTGGAGACGGTGCCGACCGACACCCCGGCGCGCCGTGCGACGTCGGTGATGGACGGCCGCCGTGGCCGTCCGTTCGCCTTCGTCGTCACGACGACCCCCGCCCTTCGTGCGCCCCCGCCGTGGCCGGTCCGCCGCCGATGCTAGCCCGCGGTCGGCGTCCCGGCGCCCCGAATCGGGGGTCGCCCGGGGCGGGCCGGGGGACGCGCCTCGGGGGCGGGCCGGCGGGGGACGAGTCGGGGCGTTCGTGGGCGTACCACCCGCAGCCCGCTGGCCTGCGGGGACGCCGTCCGGCGGGCTCGACGACCGACTCGCGGGGCGGGTCGGTCGACGGACCCGTTGTCACCCGGGCGGTGGTGCATCCGGCGCGGCGCGTCCAGGGCCGGTGAGCGTTGTCCGTCGAAACGTTTAGCGGCAGATGTGGCCCTCGGCACACCGGCGTCGTCATGCCATTGTGAACGTACACACGGCCGATCCGGGCATTCCGGGTCGACCGACCGCGTGGGGGGCCGACGGTGTCCTCCCGGGTGCTCGGGGCCGGGGTGGCACCCTCGCGAGCCCGATGTGGGGCGCCCGCGGGCGGGCCCTGTGGAGCTGGCCAGTCAGACCCACTCACCCACCGGTCAGCGGCGGGTGACGGCAGAGAGGGTGACGCATGCAGAACACCACGCGACGAGGCCGCAGGGTCCTCGTCGCCGCGACCTCGGTCGCCGCCATCACGATCACGGGCGTGCTCACCACGCTGCCGGCGCACGCCGCGGCGAGCACGCTCGGCGCAGCCGCGGCGCAGAGCGGCCGCTACTACGGCGTGGCGATCGCGGCCGGCCGCATGAACGACTCCACGTACATGGGGATCGTCGACCGCGAGTTCAACTCGATCGTGGCCGAGAACGAGATGAAGATGGACGCCACGGAGCCGAACCGCAACCAGTTCAACTTCACCAACGGCGACCGGATCGTCAGCTACGCGCTGGGCAAGGGCAAGCAGGTCCGCGGCCACACCCTGGCCTGGCACCAGCAGCAGCCCGGCTGGATGCAGAGCCTGTCCGGCCAGACGCTGCGTGACGCGCTGATCAACCACGTCACGCAGGTCGCGTCGCACTACCGCGGCAAGATCCACAGCTGGGACGTCGTCAACGAGGCGTTCGCGGACGACGGGCGCGGCTCGCGGCGTGACTCGAACCTGCAGCGCACGGGCAACGACTGGATCGAGGCGGCGTTCCGTGCCGCCCGTGCCGCGGACCCGGGCGCCAAGCTCTGCTACAACGACTACAACACCGACGGCGTCAACGCGAAGTCCACCGGTGTGTACAACATGGTCCGGGACTTCAAGTCCCGCGGCGTGCCGATCGACTGCGTCGGGTTCCAGTCGCACCTCGGCACAGGAGTGCCGAGCGACTACCAGGCCAACCTGCAGCGGTTCGCCGACCTGGGCGTCGACGTGCAGATCACCGAGCTCGACATCGAGCAGGGGTCCAACCAGGCCAACGCCTACCGGCAGGTCACCCAGGCGTGCCTGGCCGTGTCCCGCTGCACCGGCATCACCGTGTGGGGCGTGCGCGACCCGGACTCCTGGCGCACCGGGGCGAACCCGCTGCTGTTCGACTCCTCGGGCAACAAGAAGGCCGCCTACACCTCGGTGCTCAACGCGCTGAACGCGGCCGCCCCGACCACGCCGCCGCCGACCACGCCGCCGCCGACCACGCCGCCGCCGTCGACGCCGCCGCCGTCGACGCCGCCGCCCAGCTCCCCGCCGCCGTCCAGCCCGCCGCCGGACTCCGGCACGGGCACGTGCTCGGTGGTCTACACGGTCACGACGCAGTGGCCCGGTGGCTTCACGGCCGACGTGCGGATCACCAACCGCGGCCCCGCGCTGAACGGCTGGACGCTCGGCTTCGCCTTCCCCGGCAGCCAGTCCGTGCAGCAGGCGTGGAGCGGTGTGGCCAGCCAGAGCGGCAACCAGGTCACCATCAGGAACGCCGACTACAACGCGTCGCTGCCCAGCGGCGGGACCGTGCAGCTCGGCTTCAACGGCGTCTTCTCCGGCAGCAGCAACCCGGTGCCGACGGCGTTCACGCTCAACGGTGCCGGCTGCAACGGTGCGGCGACCCCGACCCCGTCGCCGACGAGCCCGCCGCCGGTCAGCCCGTCGCCGACGACCCCGCCGCCGGTCAGCCCGTCGCCGACGACCCCGCCCCCGACGACCTGCAACCTGCCGTCCTCCTACCGCTGGTCGTCCACGGGTGCCCTCGCGCAGCCGCGGTCCGGCTGGGTTTCGCTGAAGGACTTCACGGTCGCGCCGGTCAACGGCCAGCAGCTCGTGTACGCCACGACGCACGACACGGGCACGCGCTGGGGCTCCATGAACTTCGGGCTCTTCTCGAGCTACTCGCAGATGGGCTCGGTGAGCCAGAACGCGATGCCGTTCAGCGCGGTCGCGCCGTCACTGTTCTACTTCGCGCCGAAGAACGTCTGGGTGCTGGCGTACCAGTGGGGCGGCCCGGCGTTCTCGTACCGGACGTCGACCAACCCGACGGACGTGAACAGCTGGGGTCCGCACCAGGACCTGTTCACCGGCTCGATCAGCAACTCGGGCACCGGTCCGATCGACCAGGCGCTCATCGGTGACGACCGGAACATGTACCTGTTCTTCGCCGGGGACAACGGCCGCATCTACCGGGCCAGCATGCCGATCGGGAACTTCCCGGGCAGCTTCGGGTCGAGCTACGAGACGATCATGACCGACTCGACGAACAACCTGTTCGAGGCGGTCCAGGTCTACAAGCTCGCCGGGCAGCAGCGGTACCTCATGATCGTCGAGGCCATCGGGTCGCAGGGCCGCTACTTCCGGTCCTTCACGGCCACCAGCCTCGGCGGCACGTGGACGCCGCAGGCCGCGTCCGAGAGCAACCCGTTCGCCGGCAAGGCCAACAGCGGCGCGACGTGGACGAACGACATCAGCCACGGTGAGCTGCTGCGCACCAGCGCGGACCAGACCATGACGGTCGACCCGTGCAACCTGCAGCTGCTCTACCAGGGCCGCTCCCCGAGCTCGGGTGGCGACTACGGGCTGCTGCCGTACCGGCCGGGGCTGCTCACGCTGCAGCGCTGACCTCGGGCCCGGGCTCGGAGCCGGGGAGGGCAGGGCGGCAAGGGCCGCCCTGCCCTCCCCGTGAGGGGGTCCCGCGCCGACCGGTCGCCCGCCGCGGCGGCGGTCAGGCGGGCGGGCGCCCGCCCGTCAGCTCGGGCAGCGAGGCCGCGATGGCCTGCGTGTCGGGGTGCTGCGGGTCGCGCAGGACGTCGCGCAGCGGCCCGGACTCGACGATCGTGCCCTCGGCGAGCACGAGCACGTGGTCGGTGAGGCGGTCGAGCAGCCGGACGTCGTGCGACGCGACGAGCAGCCCGATGCCGTCGGCGCGGACCAGGGCGCGGACGTCGTCCGCGATCTCCTCGCGCATCGACTGGTCGACGGCGGTCAGCGGCTCGTCGAGCAGCAGCAGGTCGGGGCGGGTCGCCAGCGCGCGGGCGATGGCCACCCGCTGGCGCTCGCCGCCGGACAGCGTCCCGACGCGGCGGGTCACGAACCGGATCGGCATCCCGACGACGGCCAGTGCGGCCTCGACGTCGTTGTTCGTCGTCCGGCCGGCCTTCCGGGCCTCCTTGAACGCGTCAAGGATCGTCTCCTCGACGGTGCGCTGGACGTCGACGCCCGCGATGCCGTTCTGGTGCACGGTCCGCAGGCGGGCCTTGACGTCCTTGCGCCGGCGACGCGGCGTCTTGCCGACGGGCACCCCGTCGAGCGTCACGTGCCCCTGCCCGGGGCGCATGCCGCCGCCGAGGATCTCCACCAGGGTCGACTTGCCGACGCCGGACCGGCCGAGGATCCCGACCGCGTCCCCCGGGCGCAGGGTCAGGTCGATGCCCGCGAGCACGGGCGGTCCGCCGTACCCGGCCCAGACGTCGGTGGCCTGGAGGACTGCGGTGCTGCTCATGCGTGGTGCTCGTCTCGTCTCGTGGCGGGGGCGCCGGTCGGCGCCGTTGCTGGTCCCAACGTACGGGTCCCGCCGTGGGATCCCGGGATCGTCGCGCGGCGGGGGTAGCGTTCACGGACCATCTTCCCGCCGAGACACCGCACAGCGGCACCGCGGGGCGGGGGCGACGACGCCGGTACGGCCCCACGCCCGTCGCCGGCGTCGCCCCCCCAGGAGGTCCCCCGTGCCCACCGACGCGCGCATCCGCTACGGCGCCGACTACAACCCCGAGCAGTGGTCGCAGGACGTCTGGGACGAGGACGTGCGGCTCATGCGCGACGCCCACGTCACGACCGCGACCGTCGGCGTCTTCTCCTGGTCGCGCCTGGAGCCGCGCCCCGGGGAGTACGACTTCGCGTGGCTCGACGACGTCCTGGACCGCCTGCACGCGGGCGGCGTCCGCGTGGTGCTCGCGACCGCCACCGCGTCCCCGCCCGCGTGGTTCGCCCGCCGGTACCCGGACTCCCTGCCCGTCACGGAGGACGGCGTGCGCCTGGCGTTCGGGTCCCGGCAGCAGTACTCGCCGTCGTCGCCCGACTACCGGCGGCACGCCCTCGCGCTCGTCGAGCAGGTCGCGGCGCGCTACGCCGACCACCCGGCGCTGGAGATGTGGCACGTCAACAACGAGTACGGCTGCGAGGTCTCGCGGTCGTACGACGCCCACAGCGAGCGCGCCTTCCGCGCGTGGCTGGAGCAGCGCTACGGCACCGTCGAGGAGCTCAACCGGGCCTGGGGGACGGACTTCTGGTCCCAGCGCTACGGGTCGTTCGACGAGGTCGGCGTCCCGTCCGTGACGCCGTCCTTCCGCAACCCGACGCAGGAGCTGGACTTCCGGCGCTTCAGCTCGGACGCCATGCTCGCGCTGCACCGGGCCGAGTCGCAGGTGATCCGCCGGTACAGCCCCGACGTGCCGATCACGACCAACTTCATGGGCTTCTTCCCGGGGGCGGACTACTGGGCGTGGGCGCCGCACGTCGACGTCGTCAGCGACGACGCGTACCCCGACCCGGCGGACCCGGAGGCGTACGTGCGGCTCGCCGCGGTGCGCGACCTCATGCGCGGCCTCGGGCAGGGCCGGCCGTGGCTCCTCATGGAGCAGGCGACCAGCGCCGTGAACTGGCGGCCGCGCAACGCGCCCCGGCCGCGTGGCCAGCACCGCGCGCACTCGCTGCAGGCGGTGGCCCGCGGGGCCGACGGCGTCCTGCACTTCCAGTGGCGCCAGTCAGCGGCGGGAGCCGAGCGGTTCCACTCCGCGATGCTGCCGCACGCGGGCGCGGACACCCGGCTGTTCCGGGACGTCGCCGCGCTGGGCGAGGAGCTCGCCGGGCTGTCGGACCTGGTGGGGACGGCGGTCCCGGCGCGGGTCGCGCTCGTCCTGGACTGGGACTCGTGGTGGGCGCTCGAGCAGCCCGCGACGCCGACCCGCGTCGAGTACGTCGAGCGGTTCCTCGACTGGTACGCGCCGTTCCTGCGGCGCGGCGTGACCGTGGACGTGGTGCAGGCCGGCGCCGACGTCACCGGTTACGACCTGGTCGTCGTGCCCGTGCAGCACGTCGCGCGCCGCGAGCACCTCGACGCGCTCGACGCGTACGTGCGCGGCGGCGGGCACCTCGTCGTGACGTACGCGTCGGCGGTGGTCGACCAGGACCTGCGCGTCCACCTCGGCGGTTACCTGGGTCCGCTGCGCGCGACGCTCGGGGTGCGCGTCGAGGAGCTCGCGCCCACGGCCGGTCCGGACGGCACGCCCGGCGGGCCGCTGCGTCTCGTCGGCGACGTCGCCGGTGCCGCCTCGCTGTGGCAGGACGTCCTCGTCGTGGACGAGGCGCAGGTCGTCGCGACGTTCGCCGACGGGTACGCGGCGGGCGGTGCGGCGGTGACCCGCCGGGAGCACGGCGACGGCGTCGCCTGGTACGTGGCGACCCAGCCCGCGGCCGACGTCCTCGACGCGCTCGTCGACCGCCTGCTGACGGAGTGCGGCGTGCCCGCGCTGCTCGCCGCACCGGTGCCCGGGGTCGAGGCCGTGCGGCGCGGCGACCGGCTGGCCGTCGTCAACCACACGGCCGCGCCCGTGGTGCTGCAGGTCGCGGGTCTCACCGTGGACCTGGGGCCGCACGACGCCCGGCTGCTGCCGGGGGTGTGACCCGCGCGGTCACCCGTGGTGGTGGGTCGTCCCCTCGTCCCGCGGGGCGGGGGGCGTCCCGGCCGCGCCGTCCGGCTTCGCCGCACCGCCGGGCTCCACGACGACGAACTGGCCCATGAGCCCCTCGTCCTCGTGCAGCAGCAGGTGGCAGTGGAACATGTACGGCACGTCGGGGTCCGCGTGGTCCTCGAAGCGCATGACGAGCCGGTACGTGCGGCGCGGCTCGAGGTAGATGGTGTCCTTCGCGCCCGCGAGGGCCGGCGGCGGCGGCGCACCGTCGATGTCGGCGACCCGGAACTGCACGTCGTGCACGTGGAAGTTGTGCGGGAACGCATCGAGGTTGCGGACCTCCCACACCTCGGTGGCGCCGACCTGCACGGTCTCGTCGACGCGGCCCATGTCCATGCGCAGGCCGTTGATCTCACGGTTCTGCAGGTCGAACGAGCGCGTGACCGTGGCGTCGTCGGCCGACAGGGGGGCCAGCGTCGTCAGCGCCGGCGCCACCTGTGGTGACGGTGCCAGCTCGGCCGCGGCCCGCAGCTCCAGGACGTCGAACTCGTCCTGCGCGCCCATCGCGAACCCCGCGGCGATCCGGCCCAGCTCCGGGCGGAACGAGCGCAGCCGCACCGTCTCGCCCGGCGTCATGGTCACGACGACCTCGGCGCGCTCGCCGGGCGAGAGCTGCACGCGCGTCGTCGGCACCGGCGCCGGCAGCAGGCCGCCGTCGGTCGCGACCTGCAGGACCTCGCGGTCGTCGGCGAGGCCGAACGCGTAGGTGCGCGCCGTCGACCCGTTGAGCAGCCGCAGCCGGACCCGCTGCGTCGTCACCGGCAGGTGCGCGCCGCGCACGCCGTTGGCGGTGACCAGCGACCCGAGCACGCCGAGCTCGCCGCCCTCCAGGTCGAGGGTGCCGTCGCGCTCGAGGTTGCGGTCCTGCACGACGACGGGCACGTCGTCCACGCCGTACGTGTGCGGCAGCCCGACGTCGCGGGCCTGCGGGTCGTCCAGCAGGAAGAAGCCGGCCAGGCCGCGGTAGACGTGCTCCTCGGTGCGGCCGTGCGGGTGCGGGTGGTACCAGAGCGTCGCCGCCGGCTGGTCGACCTGCCAGGTCGGGCGCCAGGTGGCACCCGGCGCGACCTCCTGGTGCGGGCCGCCGTCCATCGCGGCCGGCAGGTGCATGCCGTGCCAGTGCACGCTCGTCGGCTCCGGGAGCTCGTTGCGGACGGTCACGGCCACCTGCTCGCCGCGGTTCGCCCGCAGCGTCGGCCCGAGCAGGTCGCCGTCGAAGCCCCAGGTCGGGGTGTCGACGCCCTCGACGAACTGCGTCGTGCCCTCCTGCGCCGTGAGCTCGAACGTGCGCGTGCCGTCGGCGTCGACCTGCGACGGGGCCAACGGGGGCACGGGCAGGGCGGCGTCGAACGTCACGGGCACGTCGACGGCCGAGACCGACACGCCGTTGCACGCGACGACCCCGCCCCCCACGACGGCGGCGACCACCGCACCCGCGACGGCCACCCGCCAGCGCCTCACCGCGAGCTCCGCAGCTGCCGGACGCCGCTGCCGAGCAGGCCGGCGCCCGCACCCAGCAGCGCGCCCCAGGTCAGCTCCCAGACGGCGCCGAGCAGGACGACGCCGGCCGTGCGGCCGCCGCCGAACCCGCCGCCGAACCCGACCGACAGGGCGACGAGGACGCCGCCGTACAGCAGGCCCGCGAGGGTGCCCGTCAGCACGGGACGCGGCGCGTCGCGCAGGCCGAGGACCGCGACCCAGGTGAGCGCGGTGACGGGGACGACGACAGCGGCGAGCGCGAGGTCGTCGAGACCCGCGGCCCCCAGCAGGGGCCACAGCAGGACGGTCGCGGCCAGGAGGAGGACGACGGGCCACCGCACCGAGCCGCGCGGGGTGGTGGTCGACGGGCTGGTCAGAGGTGTGTTCGTCATGCCCTCGACGCTAGGAACGGCGCTCGCGGCGGACATCCGGCACGTGTCGTCGACCACGGGCGTCCCTGGACGACACCCCGTGTCGTCGACAGGCGACACGGACCGTCCACATCTCGGGGACGAGTCAGGGGGCCGGCGTCCCTACGCTCGGGGTGTGGACACCTCATCTGCGGCGGCGCGGCGCGTCGACCTGGGGCTGGCGCTCGGCACGGTCGTGGTCGTGGCCCTGACGGTCGGTGCCGGCGTGGACGCCGAGCGCGCCCCGTCACCGGTCGCCTACGTCTTCGCGCTGGGCTTCGGTGCGGTGCTGCTGGTGCGTCGGCGGTGGCCCGTCGCGGTCCTCGTGGTGACCGTCCTGGGGATCTTCGTCTACTACGCACTCGGGTTCCCCGCGATCGGGCAGGCGCTGCCGGCGGCGGCCGCGCTGTACTCGGCGGCCGAGCTGGGCCGCACGCGCACGGCCTTGGTGCTCGGCGGCCTGCTGGTGGGCGTCGCCGCGTACTTCCGCATCGGGGAGGGCCTGCCCCCGACGTACCTCCTGGGCTACGAGCTGCTGACCAACGTCGCGCTCGTCGCCGCCGCGGTGGCCCTCGGCGTGAGCGTGCGGGTGCGGCGGGCGTCGCGCGCGGACCAGGAGCGGGCGCGCGTCGCGGCGCTGGCCGAGCAGGCGGCCGAGGCGGGCCGTCGCCTGCAGGCCCAGCGGGTGCGCATCGCGCGGGACCTGCACGACAGCATCGGGCACACCCTGGCCGTCGTCGCCGTGCACGCCGGTGTCGCCGCCGAGGCCGTGGGACGCGACGACGAGGTCGCGGCCGCCGCGATCGCGCACGTGCGCGACGCCACCGGGTCGACGCTGCGCGAGCTGCGCAGCACGGTCCGGCTGCTGCGCGCCGCGGGCGACGACGACGCCGGCGGCACCGCCGGGATGGGCGGCGTGCCCGCGCTCGCGGAGTCCGCGCGGGCCGTCGGCCTCGACGTGGACCTGCGCATCGACGTGGCCGACGCCGCGGTGGACCCCGCGATCGGCGCCGGTGCCTACCGGATCGTGCAGGAGGCCCTGACGAACGTGCTGCGGCACGCGGACGCGCGGCGCGTCGAGGTGGTCGCCGCCGTCGCCGACGGCTGGCTGGACCTGCGCGTCCGCGACGACGGGCGGGGTCCCGACGGTGCCGGCGGCGGGGGACAAGGGCTGCGCGGCATGGCGGAGCGCGCCGGCCTGCTCGGCGGCACGCTGACCTCCGGCCGCGGGGACGCCGGCGGCTTCGTGGTGCACGCGCGGCTGCCTGCGAGGCTGTCCTCGTGATCACCGTCGTGCTGGTCGACGACCAGGAGCTGCTGCGCGCGGGCCTGCGCACGCTCGTCGAGCGCGACGGCGACATCCGCGTGGTGGCCGATGCGGCGAGCGGACGCCAGGGCGTCGCGCGCGTCCGCGAGCTGCACCCCGACGTGGTCCTCATGGACGTGCGCATGCCGGACCTCGACGGCATCTCCGCGACCCGGCAGATCGTCTCGGACCCCGCCCTCGCGGGCACCGCGGTCCTCGTGCTGACGACGTTCGACGAGGACGAGCACGTGTTCGCGGCGATCCGCGCGGGCGCCGCCGGCTTCCTGCTCAAGGACGTCGCGCCCGACGAGCTGCGGCAGGCCGTCCGCACCGTCGCCGCCGGCGAGGCGCTGCTCGACCCGGGTGTGACGCGCCGCGTCATGCTGGCCGCCGCGGCGGCGCCCCCCGTGGCGGACGGCGCGGCCCTCGCCGGGCTCACCGAGCGCGAGCGCGACGTGCTGCGCGAGATCGGGCGCGGGCTGTCGAACCAGGAGATCGCGCAGACGCTGTACCTGAGCCCGGCGACCGCGCGCACCTACGTCAGCCGGCTGCTGAGCAAGCTGCACGCGCGCGACCGGTCGCAGCTCGTCGTGCTGGCGTACGAGACCGGGCTGGTGCGCCCCGGGCCGTCGGACTGAGCGCGCGGGCTACCGGCGGCGGGCGACCAGCACGGCGTCGCGCACGGTGACCTCGGCGCCGTCGTGCGTGATCGTGCGCTCCTCGACGCGCGGCTCGACCGACACCCAGTCGTCCGGGTCCAGGTCCGCCGCCACCTGGTCGGCCGTGTGGCCCAGCCGCTCGAGGTGGGGCCGCGGGAACGCGTCGTCCGACGGGTCGTGCCCGACCACGAGCAGCGTCCCGCCGGGGGCGACGGCGTCCGCGAGCCACGCCCAGCCGCGTCCGCCCTCGGCGTGCAGGTAGTGCGACGTCACCAGGTCGTACCGCTCCGGCGGTGTCCACGTGCGCACGTCGGCCTCCTGCCAGGTGACCTCCAGCCCGCGGCGGGCGGCCTCCGCGGCGCCGCGGTCGAGCGCGGTGCGCGACGCGTCGACCGCCGTGACGCGCCAGCCGTGCTCCGCGAGCCACACCGCGTCGGCGCCCTCGCCGGCGCCGACGTCCAGCGCCGTGCCCGGCGGCAGCGTCGACGCGACCTGCGCGAGCGAGGCGTTGACGCGTCCGCTCCACAGGTGCGGGTGGGCGCGGTAGCGGTCCTCCCACCAGGCGGGGCGGAGCTCCTCGGCCGTGCCGTCGTCGGTCACGGGGTCTCCTGACGTGGGTGGGTCGTGGGGCGGGGCGGGCTCACGCGCCGGCGGCGGCGAGGTCGTCGCGCGCGGCGGCGAGGTCGGCGTGCGCCAGCGACAGGTTGACCTGCGCCCCGACGGCCGATCCCGCGGCGATGCACGACGCCAGCGCGTGCTGGGGCCCGGTGACGTTGCCGGCCGCCCACACCCCGGGCACGGTGGTCGCGCCGGTGCCGTCGACCGTCACGGCGGCCCCCAGGTCCTCGTCCGGCGAGCCCACGCGGCCGGTCTCGACCCCCAGGCCCCCGACGAGCGCGTCGTCGAGGACGGCACGCGTGGCGATGAAGACGGCGTCGCACGCGAGCGTGCTGCCGTCCGCGAGCTCGAGGCCGGTCAGGGCGTCGTCGTCGACCCGCACACCGGTGACGCGCCCGGGGACGATCCGCACGCCTCGCGCCTCCAGGTCGGCGCGCTCGTCGTCGTCCGGCTCGAAGGCTTCGTGCAGCGCGACCGTCACGTCGTCGCCGAGCTGGCGGACCAGCAGCGTGCGGTGCACGGCCGACGGTCCGGACGCGAGCACGGCGAGCGTCCGGTCGCGGACCTCCCAGCCGTGGCAGTACGGGCAGTGCAGCACGTCGCGGCCCCACCGGTCGGCCAGGCCGGGGACGTCGGGCAGCTCGTCGCGCAGGCCCGACGCGAGGACGACCCGCCGGGCGCGGTGCGTGGTGCCGTCGTCGGTGCGGACCTCGAACGACGGCTCGTCGCCGGGCAGCGCGCGGGCGTCGACGACGCGCGCGGTCACCAGCTCGACCCCGTAGCGCGCGACCTCGTCCCGGGCGGTCGCCAGGAGCTCGGCGGGCGCGGTGCCGTCGTGCGTCAGCAGGTTGTGCCCGTGCGGGGACGCGGCGTTGCGGGGCTCGCCGGCATCGAGCACACGCACGCGGCGGCGTGACCGGCCGAGGCACAGGGCGGCGGACAGCCCGGCGACTCCGCCGCCGAGCACGAGGACGTCGACGGGCGCTGTCGGGGCGGGCGCGGTAGGCATGCTCCGAAGCCTGCGCGCGCGCCGTCCGGTTGACAACCCGAGTTGCCGTCGTGGCAAATGGGGGCATGGACGACCTGCGGGCGGCGCTCGGCGCGGTGGGGCCCCGGCTGCGTGCGCTGCGCGAGCAGCGCGGAGCGACGCTCGCCGACGTGGCCGCGGCCACCGGGATCTCCGTGAGCACGCTGTCGCGGCTCGAGTCCGGCGTGCGCCGCCCGACGATCGAGCACCTGCTCCCGCTCGCGCGCCTGCACGAGGTGACGATCGACGAGCTGGTCGACGCGCCCGCGGGCGACGACCCGCGGGTCCCGCCGCACCCGACGGTCCGGCACGGCGTCACGTACGTCCCGCTGAGCCGCCGCAGCGAAGGGCCGCGCTCGTACCGCATGTCCTACCCGCCGCGGACGCCCCCCGAGGTCGGCGAGCCGCGCGTGCACGACGGGTACGAGTGGGTCTACGTGCTGACGGGGACGCTGCGGCTCGTCCTCGGCGGTCGCGCGCTGGACCTCGTCGCCGGCGAGGCCGCCGAGTTCGACACCCGGGTGCCGCACTGGCTCGGCAACGTGTCGGACGCGCCGACCGAGGTGCTCGCCCTGTACGGCCCCCAGGGCGAGCGCATGCACGTGCGCGCCCGCCCGCGCCGGGTCGAGGCCTGACCGTTCTCGCGAGACGGTGTCTGCGCGACAGCGCGCGGGTCGCCTGACGGCCGCCGGGGCTCATCCGGCCCGGTCTCGATGCCGATGCGTCCCACAGGTCGGTCGTGCGCTCACGGCCGCGCCGCAGCCCGGAGCGGAGGTCGAACGTGAGTGAGCTCGTCCGGCGTGGCACCGGTGCGCTCGCCCGGCATCGCGCGGGTCGCCCGGCGGTGAGCACCGCGCGGGTCGCGTTCGACGGCGTACCGCTGCGATGGGCGGATCTGCCGCAGGACCTCCGCGCGTCGGCAACCTCGTTCACGCCTCTCGTGGCGGAGTGCGCCGTCGTGGCGTGGGACGACGGTGACACGCAGCACGGGTTCGCCTGGCGGGCATTCGAGGACTGCGTGCACACCGTGGCGGTGACCCGCCCGTTGCGCCCCCGACGTGACGGGGACCGCGTGCCCCTGGCGGGCCCCTGGCGGGCGGTCGGGCACGATCGGCGGTCGGTCGTGGGTCGGGTGCGACGACGCGAGGGCATCGTCGGCGCGGACATCGCTGCCGACCCGGCGGGAGGTGCGGACGACGAGGGGCGGACGGCCGACGTGGCCGACGAGGGCACGACGGGCGCGAGCGCGTCCGCCTACCTGCCGGCCGCCGTGCGGGCCGGCATGCGCGCGCTCGTCCCCGTCGCCGGGTGGTACGTCGGTGACATCGTCCAGGAGCAGCGGTCCGGCGGCCCGCTCGCGCAGACGGTCACGGTGCTGCGAGCCGACGCGGTCCGTGCGGTGGTCGTGCGGGCGACGCGCCGGCTCGCGACGGCGTCCGGACCGCGTGCTGCGCGAGCCGACGCGCTGGCCCGCACGCCCTGGTTCGTCGAGCAGCACGCGCTCGACCTGGGCCCCGACGTGGACAACCCCTCCGCGCACGTGCTGCCGTGACGTCGCACGCGGATCGGACCGACCACTACGCGGTCCTGGGTGTGGCTCCTGACGCGACGCGTGAGGAGCTTCGGGCTGCCTACCGGCGGGCCGCCCGGCGGACCCACCCGGACCTCGGCGGTGACCAGGACGAGTTCGCCGCAGCGGAGCTCGCCTGGCACGTGCTGGGCGACG
Source organism: Cellulomonas wangsupingiae (assembly GCF_024508275.1). Lineage (NCBI taxonomy): Bacteria > Bacillati > Actinomycetota > Actinomycetes > Micrococcales > Cellulomonadaceae > Cellulomonas > Cellulomonas wangsupingiae. Next base: position 3,432,774 of record NZ_CP101989.1, on the reverse strand, counting down.
CGGAGCGGCGGGCAGCCCACGACGCCGAGCTCGCCGGTGTGGCGCGCGACCCGTGGGACGGGCTCGCATGGGGGCACGACGTCCCGCTGGGCGAGGACCCCGTGGCCGCGGCGGACGCCGACGCGGCGGACTTCTCCGATCCCGACGGCGCGGGTCCCTACGGGCCCTACGACCCCGACGCCCCGCCGCCACGGGGACCGGCCGCCCGGCACCCGCGGACGCTGCCACCGCGCCACGTCCTCGTCTCGCGCCGCCCGCTGCCGCCGCTGACGCCCCGGGCGCGTGCGTGGGGGGCCGGCGGCGCGGCGCTCGTGGTCGCGGCCGGCGTGGTCGACGCCCAGGTGGGATCCGGCGCGGTGCTCGGTGCCGCGGCGACATTCGGGTACCTGTACGTCCTGCCCGCCGCGCTCTGGGCGAGCGGCGCGGGCGGACGCGTCAGCGGCGTCCTGCTGTGGGTGGGGGCCGTCCTGTGCGCCACCGCCGGTCTCCTCGTACTGGCGGAGGCCGACAGCACCGCCGACATGCTCTTCGGGACCGTGGCCTGGATCGCTCTCGTGACGGTCCTGGGCGTCGCCTCGGTGCGCCTGTTCCGCCGCGGCCGCATGCGGCGTGGCGCGTTCGGCTGGTCGGTCGAGGAGGTCACCGCCGCCCTGGTCCTCGCCGAGGCGTGGAACGGCTGCCTGGCGCGCTCCGGGCAGCCGGGGGTCCGGCTGGTCCGCGTGCGTCGTGCGCGGCACGGCGTGCCGCGTGGGGCGTGGGCGGTGGTCGACGTCGACGGGCGATTGCTGGTCTGGGCGCCGTCGGCGGCGCCCGACGCGTGGCACGCGGTGTTCGACGAGGCGTGGCGGCGGCGGCGCACCGGGTGACGTCCCGCCGGCGTGATCAGCCCAGCGCCGCCGCGACCACCAGCAGGACCGGGACGCACAGGATCGTCGTGAGCAGCCCGGCGTCGCGGGCGAGCGCCTCGCCGTGGCGGTACTGCATCGCGTACACGAGCACGTTCTGCGCGGTGGGCAGCGCGGCCATCGCGACGACCGCGAGCAGGGCGGGCGCGGGCAGGCCGAGCGCCGTCCCGACGCCCCACGTGAGCACGGGGTGCACGACCGACCGCAGGCCGACGACCAGCGCCAGGTCGCCCCGGGGGGCCGCGCCGCCCGGCGTGCGCGGGACAGCCAACGACATGCCGAACGTCAGGAGCGCGAGCGGCGCCGCCGACGCCCCGACCAGGCGGAACGGCTCGTACACCACCTCGGGCAGGGACCAGGGCAGGGCGGCGAGGACCAGGCCGGTCAGGGTGCCGACGATGATCGGGTTCGTCAGCGTGCGGCGCACGACCGCGGTCACACGCAGGCCGGTCGGCACGGCGACGGCCGGGGTGCCGGCGGCCCGGGCGCACTCGCGGGCGGCGTGCGCGTCGAGCGTCGTGAAGGCCACCGGTGCGAGCACGAGCAGCTGGAAGAGCAGCGTCGGGACGACGGCCACGGGGTCGTCCAGGAGGTACACGGCGAGCGGCAGGCCGATGTTGCCGGCGTTGACGTACGACGAGGCCAGCGTGCCGACGGTGACGTCGGCGGCGGACCGGTGCCGGACGAGCCGCAGCACGACGGCGGCGAGCGCCGCGACGGTCGCCGTGCACGTCCAGGTCACGACGGCGGTGCGCGAGACCAGCACGTGCAGGTCGGCGTGCGCCACGGTGGACAGCAGCAGGGCGGGCGCGGCCACGGCGAACACGACCCGCGCGAGGACGAGGGCCGCCCGGTCGCCGAGGACGCGCCGTCGACCGAGCACCCAGCCGAGCGCGACGACGGCGCCCATGGTGCCCAGCGCGGTGAGGACGGCGCCCATCAGTGCCGGCGCGCGTCGGACGTCGGGTGCGCGCTGCTCACCCCCAGATCCTCGCACGACCCGCCGTCGAGAAGGAAAGCGCTTGCCTCGGTCCGCTCGGACGTGCGACGATCGAGCCCCTGGCCACCGTCGGCCCGACCCAGGAAGGCACCGATGCCCCCCGTCGCACTCGTCACCGGAGGCAACCGCGGGATCGGCCTCGGCATCAGCCGGCGCCTGGTCGCCGACGGGTTCGCCGTCGGCATCCTCGCGACGCGCGAGGAGCCCGCCGACGTCCTGGCCGAGCTGCGCGCCGCCGCCGGCGACCCCACGCTGGTCCGGTACGTGCGCGGGTCCGTCGCCGACCTCGACGACCACCGCCGCTACGTCGACGACGCCGTCGACGCGTGGGGCCGCCTGGACGTGCTGGTCAACAACGCCGGCGTCGCCCCCACGGTGCGCGCCGACCTGCTCGACGCGACCACCGAGTCGTTCGACCGCGTGCTGGGCATCAACCTGCGCGGCCCGTACTTCCTCACCCAGGAGTTCGCGCGGCGCGTCGTCGAGCTGCGCGGCCCGCTCGACGCGCTGCCGGAGCCGCCGGCCGGGCCCGTCGCCACGATCGTCAACGTCTCGTCGGTCTCCGCCACGACGGTCTCGACCGACCGCGGGGACTACTGCGTCTCCAAGGCCGGCGTCGCCATGGCCACGCAGCTGTGGGCCGCGCGCCTCGGCCCCGAGGGCATCGTGGTCCACGAGGTGCGCCCCGGCGTCATCGCCACCGACATGACGGCCGGCGTCACGGAGAAGTACGACGCGCTGCTCGCCGACGGCCTCGCCCCGGTCAACCGCTGGGGCCGCCCCGCGGACGTCGCGGCGGCGGTGTCGCTCCTGGCCTCGGGCCGGACCCCGTACTCCACCGGCGAGGTGTTCCACGTCGACGGCGGCCTGCACATCCCGGTCCTGTGACCGGCCCCACCGGCAGCGAGGCGGCGATGACCCACGACCCGCGGACCCTGCGCATCGGCGGCCACGACGTGCCCGTCGTCACCGCGCGCACCGTCGTCGTCGGGACCGGGTCGGCCGGGTACTGCGCCGCCGACCGGCTCGTGCAGCTCGGCCACCGGGACGTCGTCATGGTGGCCGACAAGATCCACGCCGGCGCGTCGCGCAACGCCGGGTCCGACAAGCAGACGTACTACAAGCTCACGCTGTCCGGCGGCGACGACGACTCCGTGCACGAGATGGCACGGACGCTGTACGACGGCGGCGCGATGGACGGCGACAACGCGCTGGCCGAGGCGGCGCTGTCGGCCCGCGGGTTCCTGCACCTGGTCGACCTGGGGGTGCCGTTCCCGCAGAACCGGTTCGGGGAGTTCATCGGCTACAAGACCGACCACGACCCGCGCCGCCGCGCCACGTCCGTCGGGCCGTACACGAGCCGGACCATGGTCGAGAAGCTCGAGGCCAAGGTGCGGCGGGACGGCACGCGGGTCCTCGACGGGTGCCGCGTCGTCGACGTCGTCACGGCCCCGGACCCGGCCGGCGGGCCGGGCGCGCGTCGCGTCGTCGGCCTCCTCGTCCTGCGCACCGACGTCCCGCACGACGGCGCCGCGTGCCCGTGGCTGCTGTTCCGCTGCACCAACCTCGTGTACGCGACCGGCGGACCCGCGGGCATGTACGCCACGCGCGTGTTCCCGCACGGCCAGTGGGGGGCGTCGGGAGCGGCGTACCGCGCCGGCGTGCACGGCAAGAACCTCACCGAGTGGCAGTTCGGCCTGGCCTCGACCAAGCCGCGGTGGAACGTCTCGGGCACGTACATGCAGGTCGTGCCCCGGTTCGTCTCGACGGACGCGGACGGCGGCGACGAGCGGGAGTTCCTCAGCGAGGCGGTGCCGGACTACGGGCGGCTGGCGACCCTCGTGTTCCTCAAGGGTTACCAGTGGCCGTTCGACATCCGCAAGGCCCGCGACGGGTCGTCGCTGATCGACCTGCTCGTCCACCGCGAGACCGTGCTGCGTGGCCGGCGCGTGTTCCTCGACTTCCGTCGCAACCCCGTCCGCGACGACTTCGACGCGAGCGCGCTGAGCCCCGAGGCGTACGCGTACCTGGAGCGCGCGGACGTCCTGTCCGGGACGCCGATCCAGCGGCTGCGCCGCATGAACGAGCCCGCGTACCGGTTCTACCTGGACCGCAACCCCCGCGTGGACCTGGAGACCGACCTGCTCGAGGTCGACGTCTGCGCGCAGCACAACAACGGCGGCCTGGTCGTGGACGCGTGGTGGCAGTCGAACGTCGCCGGGCTCTTCCCCGTGGGCGAGGCCGCCGGCGCGCACGGCGTGTACCGGCCCGGCGGTGCCGCCCTCAACAGCGGCCAGGTGGGCGCCACGCGCGCGGCGCAGTACATCGCGGCCCGTCGCGACGACGACCCCGTGGACGAGCGCACGTTCGCCGCGGCCGCCGCACCCGTGCTGGACGCCGCGCTCGACCTGACCGCCCGCGCCACGGCCCGGGCCGCCGCCGGCGTGCCCGACAACACCGGCGACCTCCTGCGCGGCGTGCAGCGGCTCATGAGCGAGAAGGCCGGGCCCGTGCGGTCCGCGCGGTCGGTCCGCGAGGCGCTCGACCAGGTGCACGCGTGGCTCACGGGCTACGAGGACCTCGTGACCGCCGACGCCGCGTCACGCCGTGCGGTCGACCGCACGTTCCTCGTCCGCGACATCCTCACCAGCGCGTACGTGTACCTGTCGGCGATGGCCGACTACGTCGCGCACGGCGGGCGCTCGCGCGGGTCGGTCCTGTGCACCGACGCCGACGGCGACCTGCCGCTCGTCGGGCACGGGCCCGACGCCGCGCGCGAGCTCGACCTGCCGGACCTCTACCGCTTCCGCCTGGACGGCGGGGCGCTCGACGACGAGGTCCAGGAGACCGCGTGGGTCGCCCCGGGCGGCGGCGTCCCGGCCACGGACGACGGCCCGACCTGGGCGCCCGTCGTGCCGCGGGACGGCGCCGACCCCGCGGGCGTCCCGGTGTTCCGCTGGCGCCCGCGCCGCCCGCTGCCGCAGGACGACGACTTCTTCGAGAACGTGTGGCGCGACTTCCGCGACCACGGCAACATCCTCTGACCCACCCACCCACCCACCCCACCCCGCCGAGCGCGGTACTCGACCACCGAGCGCGGGGGAAACGAGTACCGCGCTCGGCGGTCGTCTGCCGCGCTCGCGGGCGCCGGGGCGCGGGAGGTGCTGCTGGAGCGGCTCAGCGCGCCGCCAGGGGTCAGAGGCCCGTGCCCTGCATCGACCCCGTGAGCCCGCCCTCGAGGTGCAGCACGAGGCACTGGACGACGTCGTCACCGCCCGCCCAGCCCTCCGGCGTGGGGGACAGGTAGGTGTAGTCGAGCGTCGACTCCTCGTACGACGTGCCGACGAAGCCGGAGAACGCGTCGTAGCAGAACTGGTCGGCGTGCGTCGGGGTCTCGGTGTCGTCGGCGAGCGCGAGGTCGGCCTCGTACTGCTCCTTCGTGAGGTTCGTCTCGGCGTAGATCTCGGCGTCGTGCTGCTCGGCGCACGGGACGGTCGGGAGCGAGGAGAACTCCGTCGACTCCTCGGACAGCGCGAGGTAGTTGAGGCAGTCGCCGACCTGGAGGCTGAACACGTCGGCCTCGGCCGACGCGGTGATCTCACCGCCCGGCTCGTCGCGCTGGGCGGCCTCGGGCTGGTCCCCGAGCACGGAGTCGAGGACGGAGCCGCAGCCGGTGAGGGTCGCGGCGAGCGCGACGGCGACGGCGGAGACGGACAGGAGGCGGCGGGGGGTCGGGTTCACGACGAGCAGTGAACCAGGGGCGCAGGTCCCGGGTGCTCGGTTCCGCCGCTGAATCCTTGCAACGCGCGATGTGACCTGCGTCACGCGACCGAGGGGCCCCCGAGGTGCGGCAGCACGTGACGCACGTGCCGCTCCGCCAGCGTCGCGAGCGTCTGCGCGGCGGGCGCCGCCCAGACGTCCTCGTGGAAGATCTCGACCTCCACGTCGCCGGTGTACCCCGCGTCGCGGACCCAGCGGGTGATCGTCGCGAAGTCGACGTACCCGTCCCCGACGTGGCCCCGCGAGCTCAGCGGCTCGGCGGCCAGCGGCAGCACCCAGTCGCACACCTGGTAGCCCGCGAGGCGGCCCTCGGCGCCCGCGCGGGCGATCTGCGCCTGCAGGTCCGGATCCCACCACACGTGGTACGTGTCCACGACGACGCCCACGACCGCGGGGTCGAACGGCGCCGCGAGGTCGAGCGCCTGGCCGAGCGTCGAGATCACGGCGCGGTCCGCCGCGAACATCGGGTGCAGCGGCTCCAGCACGAGCCGCACGCCGTGCTCGGCCGCGTACGGCGCGAGCTCGGCGATGCGGTCGGCGACCCGCCGGCGGGTCGCGACGACGTCGCGGGCCGGGTCGTCGGGGCCGTCGGCGGCCGGGGCGCCCGCGGGGTAGGGGAGCGCCGGGCCGCCCGGGCGGGACGCGGCCGGCAGGCCACCCACGACCATGACGAGCTCGTGCGTGCCGAGCGTCGCCGCCTCGCGGACCGCGAGGCGGTTGTCGTCGAGGGCGGCGCGCGCGGTGTCGTCGTCGGCCGCGGTGAGGAAGCCGCCGCGGCACAGCGAGGAGACGCGCAGCCCGTGGTCCGCGACGACCTTCGCCGCGACGTCGGCGCCGACCTCCTGCACACGGTCGCGCCACACGCCGATCGACGACAGGCCCGCGGCCGCGGCGGCGGCCACCGCCTCGGGGAGCGTCAGGTGCCTGGTCGTCGCGGTGTTGAGCGACAGCCGCGCGAGGTCGGCGCGCCGCCCGGGCGCCGCCTCGCCCACGGGTGCGACGGGAGTGCTCACAGCGTGATCCCCGGGACGTCGAGCCGGCGGCCCTCGGCCGAGGACCGCAGCCCCAGCTCCGCGAGCTGCACGCCGCGCGCGGCGGACAGCAGGTCGAACCGGTGCGGGCGGCCCAGCGCGACGTCGACGAGGAACTCCTCCCACTGCGCCTTGAACCCGTTGTCGAGGTCGGCGTTGGCCGGGACCTCGAGCCACTGGTCGCGGAAGCGCTCGGTCGTCGGCAGGTCGGGGTTCCACACGGGCTTCGGCGTGGCCGAGCGCGGCTGGGCGACGCAGTGGAACAGGCCGGCGACGGCGGACCCGGCCGTCCCGTCGACCTGGAACTCGACGAGCTCGTCGCGGTGCACGCGCACGGCCCACGACGAGTTGATCTGCGCGACCACCGGGTCGCCGTCGGGGGTCTCGAGCTGGAAGATCCCGTACGCGGCGTCGTCGGCCGTGGCCTCGTAGGGCTCGCCCCGCTCGTCCCAGCGGGTGGGGATGTGCGTCGCGGTCTGCGACGTCACCGTGCGCACCCGCCCGACGATCCCCTCGAGCACGTAGTTCCAGTGGCAGAACATGTCGACGGTCATGCCGCCGCCGTCGGCCGTCCGGTAGTTCCAGGACGGGCGCTGCGCGGGCTGCACGTCGCCCTCCCACACCCAGTACCCGAACTCGCCGCGCAGCGACAGGATCCGGCCGAAGAAGCCCTCGTCGACGAGGCGGCGCAGCTTGACCAGCCCCGGCAGGTAGAGCTTGTCGTGCACGACGCCGGCGGTGACGCCCGTCGTCTCCCGCAGCCGCGCGAGCTCGACCGCCTCGGCGAGCGTCTCGGCCGTCGGCTTCTCGGTGTAGACGTGCTTGCCGGCCTTCATGGCCTCGGTGAGGGTCGCGGCGCGCAGGCTGGTCATCGACGCGTCGAAGACGACGTCGGTGGCCGGGTCGTGGATCGCCGCCTGCAGGTCCGTGGTCCAGTGCTCGACGTCGTGCGCGGCGGCGACCTCGCGCACCTTGTCGGCGTTGCGTCCGACGAGCACCGGCTCGACCTGCACGCGCGTGCCGTCCGGCAGCGTGACGCCGCCCTGCGCGCGGATCGGCAGGATCGAGCGCAGCAGGTGCTGGCGGTAGCCCATGCGGCCCGTGATGCCGTTCATGGCGATGCGCAGGGTGCGGGTGGTCATGTGCTCTCCGTAGGTGACGGCGTCGTCGCCGGGTGGGTCGTGCCGCTGTCCGACGGCACTAGGAATGCGCTTTCCGACACTGTACCGGAACGCCGCCCGCCCACGTCAAGGGACCGGATCGCCCTCGCACCCGCCCGTGAGGGCGTGACAGAGCGATCCGGTCGTGGGAGCCGGCCTCAGCGGCCCGCGGGCAGAGGGCTCAGGTCGCGCAGGGCGGCGGACACCGCGTCACGGAAGGCCACGGAGTCCGCGACCGCTGCCGGGAACACCTCGCGCAGCGCGAGCACCCGGTCGACCGCGTCCGGTCCCGCCACCGCGTCGGCGAGCCGGGCCGCCAGCGGGTCGTCCAGCACGACCCGGCGGCCCCCGACCACCAGGTCCCCGGACGACGCCGCGCGGACGTACGCGACCCACCCGGCGACGGCGGCGGCCGCCGCGTGCGGCACCGCGCCCGCCGCGAGCCGGTCGGCGACCGTCCCCAGCAGCCGCACGGGCAGCTTCTGCGAGCCGTCCATGGCCACCTGCACCGTCGTGTGCCCCGTGCGGGGGTTGGCGAACCGCTCCAGCACCTCGTCGCGGTACGCGCGCAGGTCCATGCCGTCGGGCGCCTGCAGCGTCGGCAGCACGTCCTCGTCCATGAGGGCCCGTGCCAGGGCCTCGAGGTCCGGGTCGGCGACGGCCTCGGCGATCGTCGCGTGGCCGCGCAGGGCGCCGTGGTACGCCAGCGTCGAGTGCGTCGCGTTGAGCACGCGCAGCTTGGCGCGCTCGAACGGCGCGACGTCGTGCGTGAGCGTCGCCCCCGCCCGCTCCCACGCCGGGCGCGGGCCGGCGAAGTCGTCCTCGACGACCCACTGGAAGAACGGCTCGCCCACGACGAGGCCCTCGTCGTGCAGGCCGAGCAGCGCGGCGGCCTCGGCGTGGTGCGCCACGGTCGTCGCCGGCACGATCCGGTCGACCATCGTCGAGGGGAAGCGCACCGACGACCCGACCCACGCGGCCACGTCGTCGGACCCCGGCAGCGCGGCCAGCGCCTGCCCGACCAGGCCGGCGAGCACGGTGCCGTTGTCCGTGAGGTTGTCGCAGCACACGACGGTCAGCGGCGCGCGCGACGTGCGGTACCGGCGCACGAGGCCGCGCACGAGCATGCCGATCGGTGTCAGGGCCGCGGCCTCGTCGTCGCGGGTGAGCTCCGTCGTCGCCGCACCGAGGTCGGCGGCCACGTCGGGCGCGGCGGTGTCGAGGCCGCCGTCGGGTGCGCGCCGGTAGCCCTTCTCCGTGACCGTCAGGCTGACGACGTGCGTGGTGCCGGCCGCCACGGCGTCGAGCACCCGGGCGGTGTCCGTCCCCGGGAACGCGACGTCGCGCACCGAGCCCACGACGCGCAGCGACGGTGCGTCGGGGGCCGTCGTGAGCACGCCGTACAGCCCGTCCTGCGGCCCGAGCTGCGCCGCGACGCGCGGGCTGCGCTGCGTCACCCCGAGCAGGCCCCAGCGCGTCTCGCCGGTCGCCGCCGCGGCGTCCTCGGTGCACACCGCCTGGTGGGCCCGGTGGAACGCGCCGATGCCGAGGTGCACCTGGCCGACCGTGAGGGCGGCGGGGTCGACGGCGGGCCCGCGGACGCCGTCGGGCAGGCCGCGCGCGGCGAGCTCCGCCCAGGTCGACGCGGACAGGCGGGGCGGGGTCATCGGGGCTCCGGGGGGTGGGAGGGCGCGGGGGCCGTCGACGCGCGCACGGCGAGCTCGACGGGCAGGACGACGTGGGGGACGTCGCCGTCCCCCGGGCTGAGCAGCAGGTCGACGGCGGTGCGGCCGAGCCGGGCGAGCGGCATCGCGACGGTCGTGAGCGACGGCGTGACGAGGGTCGCGACGGGGGCGTCGTCGAACCCGACGACGGACACGTCGTCGGGGACCCGCACGCCGCGCGTGCGCATCCGGTCCAGCACCCCGAGCGCCATGAGGTCGTTGTGCGTGAGGACCGCGGTGGCGCCGGTCGCCAGCGCGAGGTCGGCCGCCGCGACACCGCCGGCGAACACGGGGGCGTGGGCGCCGAGGTCCAGGACCTCGACGTCGAGGTCGAGCGCGGCCAGGCCGTCGCGGCGCCGCGCGTCGGACCAGGACCCGACGGGCCCCCCGGCGTACGCGACGCGGCGGTGGCCGAGCGCGTGCAGGTGCCGGACGGCCTGGCGCACGCCGTCGCGGTTGTCGACGGCGACGGACGGCAGGCCCGCGCCCTCGCGGTTGACGAGCAGCACGGGCCGCCCGACGGACGCCACCTGCGCGAGGTCGTCGGCGGACATGCGCGGGGAGCACAGCAGCACGCCGTCCGCCTGCGCGCCGAGCTGCGCGACGAGCTCGGCCTCGAGCACCGGGTCCTCCTCGGCGTCGGCGACCACGACCGCGTGGCCCGCTGTCCGGGCGCGGGCCTGCACGGCCTTTGCGACGGCCGAGAAGAACGGGTTCTCGAGGTCCGGCACGACGAGGCACAGGTGCCCGCTGCGGCCGGTGATGAGCTCGCGCGCGGCGCGGTTGGGCTGGTAGCCGAGGTCGCGTGCGACGCGGCGGACCAGCTCCCGGCGCTCGGGGGCCACGAGGTGCGGCGCGGACAGCGCGCGCGACGCGGTGGCGGCGGAGACGCCTGCGGCCCGTGCGACGTCGCGCAGCGTGACGGCCATGGGTGCTCCTCCGCGTGGCGGCCGGGCGCCTGGGGGGCGCTCGCGGCCTCTGCGTCCGCCCGGACGGCCCTCGTCCGTCCGGCACTGCGATGAATGCGATTTCAGCACGCCCGCCCGGCGCGCGCAAGCACGGTGGAGGGGCCCTTGCGCGGAGGCGGACCGGATGGCAGGGTCGCCCTGCAAACGTATTCATCATGGTGGGCGACGTCGTCGTCCGCACCGCGGAGGCGCACCGCAGCGCCACCGCGGCCCGGCGCTGGAGGACCCCATGCCCGACCCCGCAGCCGCTGCTCCTCGTTGGGCGCTGCACCCCGACCGCGCACTGCCCGCCGACCCGCAGACGCGTCCGGTCGCGCGGCGGATCTTCGAGGCGACGCGCGACCTGCCGATCGTCTCGATGCACGGCCACGTCGACGCGGGGGTCCTCGCGCGTGACGAGGCGTTCGGCGACCCGGCCTCGCTGCTCGTCGTCCCGGACCACTACCTGGTGCGGATGCTCGTGTCCCAGGGCGTCCCGCACGACGCGCTCGGTGTCGCCCGGCGCGACGGCGGCGCCGTGGAGACCGACCCGCGGGCGATCTGGCGCACGTTCGCCGCGCACTGGCACCTGTTCCGCGGCACCCCCACCCGGTTCTGGATGGAGCACGTGCTGGTCGAGGTCTTCGGGATCACCGAGCGGCTGTCCGCCGCGACGGCCGACGCCGCCTACGACACGATCGCGGCCCGCCTGGCGGAGCCGGGCTTCCGGCCGCTGGCGCTGCTCGACCGCTTCGGCATCGAGACGATCGCGACGACCGACCCCGCCTCCGCCACCCTCGCCGACCACGCCGACCTGGCCGCGCGCGGCTGGGGCGAGCGCATCGTGCCGACCTTCCGGCCGGACGCGGTGCTGCACGTGGACCGGCCGGGCTGGGCCGAGGACGTCGAGCTGCTCGGCGAGCGCGCCGGCGTCACGATCGGGTCGTACCGCGACTTCCTGCACGCGCTCGAGGCGCGCCGCTGGGCGTTCGTCGAGGCGGGTGCGCGTGCCACCGACCACGGGCACGTGCTCGCGGACACGACACCGATGTCCGAGGCGGACGCCTCGGCCGTGCTCGCGGCGGCGCTGCGCGGTGACGTCGACGCGGCCGCCGCCCGCGCCTTCTCCGCGCACATGCTGTTCGAGATGGCGCGCATGTCGACGCAGGACGGTCTGGTCATGCAGCTGCACCCCGGTGCCCTGCGCGACCACGACCCGCACGTGCTGGCGCAGCGGGGTCACGACGTCGGCTACGACATCCCCGTCGCCACCGAGTACGTGCGCGCGCTGCGCCCGCTGCTCAACGCGTTCGGCCACCACCCGCAGCTGCGGCTGGTCCTGTTCACGCTCGACGAGGACACGTTCAGCCGGGAGCTCGCGCCGCTGGCGGGCGTCTACCCGGCGGTGCGCCTGGGCGCGCCGTGGTGGTTCCTCGACACCCCGGACGGCATGCGCCGGTTCCGTGAGGCCGTCACCGACACCGCGGGCTTCGCCAACACGACCGGCTTCGTCGACGACACCCGGGCCTTCCTGTCCATCCCGGCGCGTCACGACCTGTCGCGGCGGGTCGACGCGGGCTTCCTCGCGCGTCTCGTCGTGGAGCACCGCCTGGACCTCGACGAGGCGCTCGAGACGGCCGTCGACCTGGCGTACGGACTGCCCCGCACCGCCTACGCGCGCCCGCCCGCGCCCGCCGTGGACCGCGACCGTGCCACGGCGACCCCGGGGGGCGCCCGGCCGTGAGCCGGCGGTGCGCCGCGTGACGGGACCGAACCGACGTGTTTCGGTCCTCGGTTCGATATCGATGTCGAACCGACCCCGGGGCGGCCATCGCGTGCCCTAGCCTTCGAGCATGCCCACGAGCGTGACCTTGAGCGACGTCGCCCGGGAGGCGGGCGTCTCCCTGGCGACCGCCTCGCGCGCCATCAACGGCAGCGCCAACCGCACGGTCCGTGCGGACCTGCGCGAGCGCGTGCTCGCCGCGGCGGAGCGGCTGCGCTACACGCCCGACGCGAACGCGCAGGCGATGGCGCGGGGGCGCACGACATCCGTCGGCCTCGTCGTGCACGACATCACCGACCCGTACTTCTCGTCCATCGCCGCGGGCGTCACCGGGGCCGCCGACGCCGCCGCGCTCCAGGTCACGCTCACCAGCACGCAGCACCAGCCGGAGCGCGAGGTCGAGCTCGTGCGGCTGCTGCAGCGGCAGCGCGCACGGGCGGTCGTCGTGGCCGGCGGCCGCCACGACGACGACGCGGTGAACGACGCGATGCGCGCGGCGCTCGCGGACTACGTGGCCGCCGGCGGCTCCGCCGCGCTCGTGGGCCAGCCGGTGCTGGGCGTGGACACGGTCGTCGTCGAGAACGCCGCGGGTGCCGCGGCCCTGGCACGCGCGCTGCACGGGCTCGGCTACCGGCGCCCGGCCGTGCTCGGGGGCCCGCCGACGCACCTGACGGCGCGTGAGCGCCGCGACGCGTTCACCGACGCGTTCGCGGCGCTGGGTGCGCCCGTGGACCCCGCCCACGTCCTGCCGGGCGACTTCACGCACGAGGGCGGCGAGGCGGCGATGCGCGAGCTGCTCGCGGTGGGTGCCGACGTGGACGTCGTGTTCGCGGTCAACGACGTCATGGCGCTCGGGGCGCTCGCCGCCGCGCGCGACCTGGGGGTCCGTGTGCCGCAGGACGTCGCGCTCGCCGGCTTCGACGACATCCTCACGCTGCGTGACGTCGTGCCGCCGCTGACGACGGTGCGGGTGCCGCTCGTCGACGTGGGCCGGCTGGCGACCGAGCTGGCGCTCGAGGACCACGAGGGCGAGCCGCGGGTCCGCCCGGTCCCCACGGAGGTCGTGCTGCGCGCCTCGACCCCCGCCCGCACCGCCTGACCGCGTCGCCCGGACGGGCGACGGCGGCCCGTCGTCCTACGTCGGGACGCCGCCGGCGTGCGAGCATCACCCACCATGCCGATCCACCCGCTGCTCGCCGACCTGCTGCCCGCCGTCCACGACTGGGACACCTGGGGCGCCGCGCTCACCACGCTCGGTGCCGGCTACCGCCTGCCGGACGTGAAGGTCGAGGACCTCGCCGTCGACGGACCGCACGGACCGGTCGCGGTGCGGCTGTACCGACCCGTGGACCGTCCCGCGTCGGGCGCGGGGCTGCTCTGGGCGCACGGGGGCGGGTTCGCGTACGGCGACCTCGACATGGCGGAGGCGCACGTCGTGTCCGCGGAGCTCGCCGCGCGCCACGGGATCGTCGTCGCGTCCGTCGGGTACCGGCTGGCGACCCCGGGCGCGGGCTACCCGGTGCCCCTCGACGACGTCGACGCGGCGTGGTCGTGGTTCGTCGACGCGGCGCCGTCCCTCGGGGTCGAGCGCCTCGGCCTCGGCGGTGCGTCGGCGGGGGCCGCGCTGACGGGCGGCGTGGCCGTGCGGGTCCGCGACCGCGGCACGCGCGCGCCCGACGCCCTGCTGCTCGCCTACCCGGGCATGCACTTCCCGTCGCCCGCCCTGCCCGACGAGCAGGTCGACGACCTGCGGCGCGTCCCGCGGGGCATCCGCTTCCTGCCCGACGCGCTGCTGCCCATGACCCTCACGTACCTGGGTCGGCTGTCCGGCGTGCCCGCGGACGCCATGCCCGGCAACGGTGACGTGGCGGGCCTGCCCCCGACGACGGTCGTGCTGAGCGAGGTCGACGACCTGCGGCCCTCGGGCGAGGTGTTCGTCCTGCAGCTGCAGGACGCGGGCGTCCCCACGCGGGTCATGGTCGCCGCGGGCATGCTGCACGGGCATCTCGACATCCCCCCGGTCCCCGGCCTGCCGGCCATCGGGGAGTCGCTGGACTTCCTCGCGGCGGCGCTCGCGCGCGACTGACCGGTACGGGCGCGGCCGTCCGGTGGTCCGGGGGTCTGTCGCTCGACCCACCGTGCGTGCCACGCTCGTCGCGTGACCAGCGGGCGGCGGGCGTGCAGCAGCGCGGCCCTCGCCCTGGGGTGCGTGCTCGCCGTGGCCGCGTGCGACGTCCCGGCCGACGCCCGCCCGTCCACACCGCCGCCCGCCGCGTTCGACGTGGAGGTCGAGGTCGCGCAGCTGCGGACCGACCGGGTGGCGCGCGCCGTGTCGCTCGAGGTGCGCAACAGCGGCCCGGACGACCTCCGCGTCGAGGCGGCCCGCCTCGTCACGCCTCTCGTCGAGGGGACGTCCGTCGCGGAGCGGGGACGGGAGATCGGGGCCGACGGGATGCGGCGGCTGCGTGTCCCGCTCGGTGCGGCGGTGTGCACGCCGCAGGCGGTGCAGGGCCCGCCGGCGCGGGTGGAGCTCGACGTCACCGACGTCCACGGGCGGGCGCAGACCCTGGTCGTCACGCCCACGGACGAGACCGACGACCTGCAGCGCATCCACGGCGAGGACTGCGCGGCGGCGGCCGTCGCGGCGGGGCTGCGGCTGAGCCTCGCGGAGGACCTGCCCGTGCGGCAGGTCGACGGCACGTCCGTCGCCGACGTGACCCTCCTGGTGGAGCCGGTCCCCGGGGGCCCGCACGTGCAGCTCGTGGCGGTGCGCGGCACGACGCTGCTGCGGTCGACGGACCCCACCGGCCAGTGGGAGATCCAGGTCGACTCGGCCGCACCGCCGGCGGACGGGCGGCTCGTGCTGCCGGCCGTGCCCGCGCGCTGCGACCTGCACGCGGTCGCCGAGGACAAGCGCGGCACCGTCCTGGGGATCCGGGCCGTCGTCGACGGCGTCGAGCAGCCGGTGTTCCACGTCGCCGCCTCCGACGCGCTGCGGGGCGCCCTGTACGACTTCGTCCTCGCGGCCTGCGGCACGCCGACGGACGTGCACGGAGGCTGACCGCCGCACCGGCCGTGGTCCCGCTCAGCGTGCGGCGGCCGGCTCCCGGGCAGCGCTGCGGCGGCGGGGGGCCGGGCCGTCGGTGCTCGTGGTCGCGAGCAGGTCCTCGACCGCGACCATGTGCATGGCCATGCGCAGGCGCGCGCGGTCGGGGTCGCGCGCGGTGATCGCCGCGAGCACGGCCTCGTGGTCCTCGAACGTGCGGGAGCCGGCCAGCTCGTGCAGCTCGTCCCAGGTGCGGCGCCGCGCGTGACCGCCGGCGAGCGCGTCGAGGAGCGCGGCGAGCACCGCGTTGCCGGACCCGTCGGCCACGGCCCGGTGGAACGCGAGGTCCGCGGCGGCCAGCAGGCCGGCGTCGGGCAGGGGCGCGACCAGGGCCCGCGCGGTCTCGTCGAGCGCGGCCCGGGCGCGTGCGACCTGGCCGTCGGTCATGTGCAGCGCGGCGAGCCCGGCCGCCTGCGTCTCGAGCGTGGCGCGCACGGCGTGCAGCGGGCCGTGGTCGCCGGGGAGGTCGGCGAGGAAGGCCAGGGGAGCCAGCAACGTCGCGGGGTCGAGGTCGGTGACGTACGTGCCGTCACCGTGCCGCGCCTCGAGGATCCCGAGGACGACGAGGGCGCGCACCCCCTCGCGCAGGGAGCCGCGGGAGACGCCGAGCTCGGCGGCGAGCTCCTTCTCGGCCGGCAGGCGGTCACCCGGCTGCAGCCCGCCCTCGAGGATCAGTCGCTGGACGTCCTCGACGACGTCCTGGGTGCGTGACACGTCCTCGTCCTCGTCGTCGTGGCCCGGGTCCTGCGGTGCGTCGGCCGGCGGCGGTCAGTGCTCGGGGACCAGCGGGGGGATGCCGTACGTCTCGACCGCGGTCCGTCCCATGACGCGGGCGACCGCGGCGGCGTCCAGGCCGGACAGCGTCGCGCGCAGCCCTCCCCACACCTCGTGCCACGACCCGTGGGCGTCGAGCGCGGTGGGCCAGTCGCTGCCGGCCATGAGGCGGTCGGGGCCGAACGTGGCGAGCGCGTGGTCGACCGCGGGCCGCACGTCGTCGACCGTCCAGCCCGGTCCGGCGGCGCGGCCGAGCCCGGCGAGCTTGGCGACGACGTTCGGTGCCTCCGCGGCGGCCTCGAGGGCGGTCGTCCAGCGGTGCCACGTCGCGGTGTCGCCGGCGCGCAGGGCGGCCAGCGGCGGGGAGCCGAGGTGGTCCAGCACGATCGTGAGCTTGGGGTGCCGGTCCGCGACCGTCGCGACGTGCATGAGCAGCTCGGGCGTCGTGGCGGGCACGTCGAGGACGAGGCGGCGCTCGGTGAGCAGGGTCAGGCCCTCGTCGACACCGTCGCGCAGCAGCCAGCGCTGGTCGTCCTCGCGGTCCACGTGGTGGCTGACGCCCACGACGGGCTCGGCGCGCCACTGGTCGAGCTGTCCGGCGGCCTCGTCGGGCGTGTCGAGCGGCACCCAGGCGACGACGCCCAGGACGTGGGGGGAGCACAGCGCCTGGAACAGCAGGTGCTCGCTGTCGGCCCGGTTGTCGGCGGACTGGACGAGCACCACGCCGTCCACGTGGTGCTCGTCCAGTGCTCCGCCGATGTCGCGGACTCGGTAGGCGCGATGCAGGAGGGAGGGGTCCTGCGACATCCACGGGTAGTGGACGGACTCCGGGTCCCATACCTGCAGATGCGCATCCACGACGTCGTAGGGCATGTCCACGACGCTAGCTGTGCTCCGATGTCTGAATCGTCGCAGCGGTCAGATCCTCATAGAACCCTCATGGAGAGGGCTGTGACAAGACGAGACATCCGATGTCTGATTCGTCCCGATGTTGAGCGTTCACACTCCGGGCTCCGATGCGGGGCCCGTGACGACGGCGTCGCAGGTCACGGGCAGGTCACGGCCGTGTCACGTGGACGTCGCGACGTCATCGCCCGGCGGCGTACCCCTGCCGTCCGCGGGCGTTCGCGGCCGCGCACAACCACCCATTCGGCCCAACGCCCGCCGCGCTGATGCGGCCCAGCGACCACGGCCCCGCGTCCTGCACGACGTGCCCGCGCGCCGCGAGCGCCGCGAGCACCCCGGCCCCCAGGCGGGACTCGGCGACCAGCCCGCGCGGCGCGTGCGTGCGCGGGTGGAACGAGTTGTGCACGTGCGACGAGTGCCACGCGGGTGCGTCGATCGCCGCCTGGAGGTCCAGGCCGCCCAGGAGGTGCCGCAGCAGGAACGGCACCACCCACTGGTCCTGCTGGTCGCCGCCGGGGGTGCCGAACGCGAACCCGTGCCCGTCGCCGAGCACGAGGCCCGGGCTCAGCGTCGTCCGCGGCCGCCTGCCCGGCAGCAGGCTCGCGGGCAGCCCGTCCTCCACCCAGCACATCTGCGCGCGCGTCGGCAGCGAGAACCCGAGACCCGGCACCACCGGGCTCGACTGCAGCCACCCGCCCGACGGCGTCGCCGACACCCGGTTGCCCCAGCGGTCGACGACGTCCACGTGGCAGGTGTCGCCCGGGCTCAGCCCGACGGGTGACACCGTCGGCTCGCCCAGGCCCAGCGCCGACGGACCCGCGGGCGCCCCGGCGTCGGCGGCCGCACGCGCCGCGACCAGCGCACGCGCCAGGCGCGGCTCCCGCCCGTCCGGGGCGCCGGGGCGGAAACCGCCGTCGGCCACGGGGCCGACCAGGCGCGCGCGCTCGGCGGCGTACGCGGGGGACAGCAGCGCGTCGAGCGGGACGTCGGCGCTGTCGCCGTACCAGGCGTCGCGGTCGGCCATCGCGAGCTTGGCGACCTCCACCACGACGTGCACCAGCTCGGCCACCGCGTCGTCGCCGGCGGGAACACCCTGCGCGGCGGCCACGAGGTCCGCGACGCCGAGCGCCTCCAGGAGCCGCAGCTGCTGCAGCAGCACGGGCCCCTGGCCCCACGGCCCGGTCTTGTGCACCTCGACGCCCGCGAACGGCACGGCGACGGTCGGCTCCTCGGTCGCGCGCCACGCGGCGAGGTCGTCGGCGCGCAGGAAGCCCGTGTGCGCCCGGCCCGTCGCGTCCATCACGGGGACGTCGGCGACGAACGCGTCGACCGCCTCGGCGACGAACCCCTCGTAGAACGCGCGCCGGGCCGCCTCGATCTGCGCCTCCCGGTCGGGCCCCGCCGCTGCCGCCTCCGCCAGGATCCGGTCGAGGGTGGCCGCCAGGGCCGGGTTGGTGAAGCGGGACCCCGCAGCGGGGACCGCACCGCCCGGCAGGTACACCTCGGCGCTCGTCGGCCAGTGGGTGCGGAACATGTCGGCGACGGCCGCGACGGTCCGCGCCGCGGCGGGGACCAGCGGGTGGCCGTCGCGCGCGTAGGCCACGGCCGGTGCCAGGACGTCCGCCAGCGGGAGCGTGCCGTACCGGGCCAGCAGGTCCAGCCACGCCCCGAAGGCCCCCGGCACCACCGCGGCGAGGTGCCCCGTGCCCGGGACCTCCTCGACGCCCAGGTCGCGGTACGCGTCGGTCGTCGCCCGCGCCGGGACGACGCCCTGCCCGCACACCACGAACGTGTGCCCGTCCGCGGCGCGGTGCCCGATGAGCGGCGCGTCACCGCCCGGCCCGTTGAGGTGCGGCTCGACGACGCTCAGCGTGAACCCCGCCGCGGCCGCCGCGTCGAACGCGTTGCCACCGGCCTCCAGGGTCCGCATGCCGACGGCGCTGGCGAGCCAGTGCGTCGACGCGACCATGCCGAAGGTGCCGGTGAGGACCGGCCGGGTCGTGAACATCCCCTGATGCTGCCAGGCGGGGTCCCGCGCGGCGGTCAGGCGCCGCCGGGGAAGCCGAGCGTCCGCCACGCCTCGTACGTCGCGACGGCGGCGGCGTTGGACAGGTTCATCGAGCGACGGCCCGGCTGCATCGGGATGCGCACGCAGTCGGTCACGCGGGGGTGCGCCAGCACGGTCGGCGGCAGCCCCGTCGGCTCGGGGCCGAACAGCAGGACGTCGTCGTCGCGCCAGTCCACGTCCGTGTACCGGCGCGTCGCCTGCGTCGTGAACGCCAGCACGCGCGACGTCGGCAGCGCGGTCAGCAGCGCGTCGAGGTCGGGGTGGACGACGACGTGCGCGAGGTCGTGGTAGTCGAGCCCTGCACGCCGCAGCCGCGCCTCGGACAGCTCGAAGCCCAGCGGCTCGACGAGGTGCAGCGTCGCGCCGGTGCCGGCGCACATCCGGATCGCGTTGCCGGTGTTGCCGGGGATCCGTGGTTCGAAGAAGGCGACGTGCACCGCCCGATCCTGCCACCCGTGGTTGGGTGTGGGGGTGGTGGACGACGTGGACCAGGGCCGGGCCGACGCGCAGGTGGGTGACCCGCACGGCGGACCGCTCGTCCTGCGGCTGGACGAGCCCGCGCTCACCTGGACGGACGCCTTCCCCGTCGGCAACGGCCGGATCGGCGCGATGGTGCACGGCGGCACCGACCGCGAGCGCCTGCAGGTCAACGACGACACGTGCTGGTCCGGCGCCCCGCACGACGGCCCGCCCCGGCCCGTCGGCCCGCTGCCGGACGACGGTGCGCCGGGGGTCGTGCGCCGCGCGCGCCGCCTGCTCGACGAGGGCGACCCGCCGGCCGCCGAGGCCGAGCTCGCGCACCTGCAGAGCGGCTGGGTGCAGGCGTACCAGCCGCTGGTCGACGTGCTGCTCGACCACCCCGCGGCGGGCGGTGCGTCGGGCTACCGCCGCACGCTGGACCTGGCCACCGGCGTCGTCACGACGACGTGGCGGTCCGCGGACGACGCGCCGTGGCGGCAGGACGTGCTGGTCAGCCACCCCGACCGCGCGCTGCTGCTCGTGCGCGCGTCCGACGCGGCCCCGGTCGACGCCGACGTCCGGCTCACCACGCCCCACCCGTGGGCGGACGCGCCCTCGGTCGTGCCCGGCGCCGACGGCGTCCTGGTGGCGACCCTCGACATGCCGTCGCACGTGCTGCCCGACTGGGTGGGCGGGGCCGACCCCGTGCGGTACGGCGGCCCGGCCGTGCACGCGGCGGTCGCGCTCGCGGTGCTCGCCGACGGGGACGCCGCGTCCGTCCGGGTCGCGGACGGCGCCGTGCACGTGCGCGGCGCCCGCGCGCTGCGCGTCGTCCTGACGACGGCCACGGACCACGACGTCGCCACCGGGACCCTGCACGGCGACCGTGCCCGGGTCGCGGCCGACGCGCGGGCGGCCCTGACGCGCGCCGTCGCGGACGTCGACGGCATCACCGGGCGGCACGTCGCCGACCACGCCGCGCTCATGGGCCGCGTCGACCTGGACCTCGGTGCCGCCCTCGACCTGCCCCTCGACGCCCGGCTGGTGCGCCACGCGGCCGGCGAGCCGGACCCGCACCTCGCGACCCTGGCCTTCCAGCACGGTCGCTACCTGACCGTCGCCGGCTCACGTCCGGGGACCCTGCCGCTGAACCTGCAGGGCATCTGGAACGAGCGGGTGCGCCCGCCGTGGAGCTCGAACTACACGATCAACATCAACACCGAGATGAACTACTGGCCCACGCTCGTCGGCGACCTGGCCGAGTGCCACGAGCCGCTCCTGGCCTGGCTGGACCGGCTCGCCGTCGCGGGGCAGGGCACCGCCCGGACGTTCTACGGCGTGCGCGGCTGGGTGGCGCACCACAACTCCGACCCGTGGTGCTTCACGGGCCCGACGGGCCAGGGGCACGACTCCGCGAGCTGGTCCTCCTGGCCGCTCGGCGGCGTGTGGCTGGCGCGGCACGTCGTGGACCACCGCGACTGGACGGGCGACGACGACGCCCTGCGGCGGCACTGGCCGGTGGTGCGCGGTGCCGCGCTGGCGGCGCTCGACATGCTCGTCGAGCTGCCCGACGGCACCCTCGGCACGTCCCCGGCGACGAGCCCCGAGAACCAGTACCTGCTGCCCGACGGGCGCGCCGCGTCGGTGTCGGTGTCGACCACGTCCGACCTCGCGATGGTGCGCGACCTCCTCGAGCACGTGCGGCGCCTCACCCCCGTCGTGGGCGACCACGACGCCGACCTGCGCGACGCCGTCGAGGGGGCGCTCGAGCGGCTGCCCACCGAGCGCGTCGGCCCCGACGGTCGGCTCGCGGAGTGGCACACGGACGTCCCGGACGCCGAGCCCGCCCACCGCCACCAGTCGCACCTGTACCGCGTGTTCCCCGGGACGTCGATCGACCCCGACACCGCGCCGACGCTCGCGGCCGCCGCCGCGCGCACGCTCGACGCGCGGGGACCCGAGTCCACCGGGTGGTCGCTGGCGTGGCGCCTCGCGCTGCGGGCGCGGCTGCGCGACGCCGACGGGGTCGCGGCGCTGGTCGACGCGTTCCTGCACCCCGTGGACGCGGAGGGTGCCGCCCCGCGCGGCACGGACCTGCCGGCGCACCTGCGCGGCGGCGTCTACCGGTCCCTGCTGTGCGCGCACCCGCCGTTCCAGATCGACGGGAACCTCGGTTTCACGGCCGGCGTCGCCGAGGCCCTCGTGCAGGCGCACCACCAGGGCGCCGACGGTGTGCGCGAGGTCCACCTGCTGCCCGCCCTGCCCGCCGCCTGGCCCGACGGGCGCGTCCGGGGCCTGCGGCTGCGCGGCGGCTTGCGCCTGGCGGACCTGCGGTGGCAGGACGGACGCGTGGTGCACGCGGTCCTGGAGTCGGACCGCGCCGTCGTCGTCGACGTCCGCGAGGCCGGAGGGGCACGCCGGCAGCAGGTCACCGTCACCCCGGGCCACCCCACCCCCCTGCCCCCCCGGGGGTGAGAGGTCAATCCAGCCCCCGGGCCCACCCCCCGGGCCGCGAGAGGTCAATCCAGTCGTCCCGCCCACCCCCGGGGGGCGTGAGAGGTCAATCCAGTCTCGTCCCCCGCGCCTCCCTTGGGCGTGAGAGGTCAATCCAGTCTCGTCTCGCCCGCACGGGGGTGGGTCGGGCTGGACTGGATTGAGCTCTCGGGTACACGGGGGTGGGGCGGGCGAGACTGGATTGACTTCTCACACCCCCGGGGGGTTGGGCGGGACGACTGGATTGACTTCTCACGCCCACCCGGGGGGTGGGACGGGACGACTGGATTGACCTCTCGCGCCCGCGGGGGTGGGGGTGGGGGTCAGGCCGTGCCGGCCGGGGCGGGGGCGGTGGACTCGCGGACGACGAGCTCGGTCGCGAGGTCGATCCGCAGGTTCGCCGGACGCTGGCCGGCGGCCAGGCTGAGCACCATCTCGGTCGCGGTGCCGGCCATCTCGCGCAGCGGCTGCCGGACGGTCGTCAGCGACGGTCCGAGCCACTGGGCCAGCGGGATGTCGTCGTAGCCGACCACCGAGACGTCCTCGGGGATGGACAGGCCGAGCTCGCGCACGGCCCGCATCACGCCGAGGCTCTGGTAGTCCGAGCCGGCGAAGATGGCGGTCGGGCGGTCCGGGCGGGACAGCAGCTCCAGGCCGTGCTGGTAGCCGCCGTCGACGTGGAAGTTGCCCCAGCGCACGAGCGACGGGTCCGGGTGGATCCCCGCCTCCTCCAGCGCGCTGCGGTAGCCGTCGACGCGGGCGCGGGAGCACAGGACGTCCGACGGGCCGGCGATGACGGCGATGCGACGATGGCCCAGCGACAGCAGGTGACGGGTCGCGATGAGGCCGCCGTTCCAGTTGTTCGAGCCGACCGTGGGGACGCCCGCGGGGGGCTCGCCGAACGTGTCGACGACGACGAACGGGATCGACCGCGACTCCAGCTGGTGGCGCTGCGTGGCGTCGAGGCTGGACAGCACGAGCAGGACGCCGAGAGGGCGCCGGGCGAGGATGTCGTCGATCAGCTCCTGCTGCGGGCGGTGCGCGCCGCCGAGCTCGGAGAGCACCACGCCGACGCGCCGGGCGGCGGCGGCGTCCTCGACGCCCTTGATGACCTCCTGCGCCCACGCGTTGTCGATGTGGTGGAACACCAGGTCGATGAGGTTGGGGTCGCCCGTCCCGCGTCCGCGGCGGCGTCGGTAGCTGTGCTCCTCGAGGATCGCCTCGACGCGCGCTCGGGTGCCGGCCGCGACGTCGCTGCGTCCGTTGAGCACCTTGGACACGGTGGGGACCGAGACGCCGGCGAGGGCGGCGACCTCGGCGATCGTCACGTTGCGGCCGTCGGCGGAGGTGGCCACGGGTTCTCCTCTGACGGGCCCGTCGCGCCGCGCCGGCGCGTGCCGACCTCGCACTCCGGGGCGGGTTCGCAAGTTTCGATGTCGACGGTAGCACCCACCCCGGCCATCTGTCGGCCCCCTTCCGGCCCTTCTCGTCGACGTCCTCGGTCTCGGTTAGGTCACGCGGGTTGACGGCACCGCAAACGTTTGCCTACCGTGGCGGCCATCACCGCGGCGGGATCGTCCGCCGCCACTTTCGGCCACGAGGGCGTGGAGATCGATGCAGGCGCAGCAGCAGGACGTGCACCCGGTGCAGCCCGGTCCGGCGCGGCACGTCCACGACCATCCCCACCCGAGCGCCACCGGGGTGCTCCTGTCCCGCGAAGGGTGGTGAAGTCATGTCCACGGACGGTGTGACCGTCGCCGGCGGGGGTTCCGCGCAGGCGGCCCTCGAGCACGACCCGGCCGCCTCCGCGGTGGCCCGTACCGCCACCGCCGGCCCCGAGGGCCCGCAGAGCCGGGCGGCGCGCAAGCGTGCCGCCGGGCACAGGACGTGGCGGCGCGCGCTGCGCCGCGACTGGCAGCTCTACACGCTGCTGATCCTGCCGCTCGTCTTCTTCGTCGTGTTCCGCTACGTGCCGATGCTCGGCAACGTCATCGCGTTCCGGCGGTTCCGGCCCGGGGGCTCGATCTTCGGCGAGGAATGGGTCGGACTGCACTACGTGCGGATGTTCATCAACGACCCGACGTTCTGGCAGGTCTTCCAGAACACGCTGGTCCTCGGTGTGCTCGGCCTCGTCATCGTCTTCCCGCTGCCGATCATCCTGGCGCTCATGCTCAACGAGCTGCGCTCGCGGCGGTTCAAGCGGCTCGTCCAGACGATCTCCTACCTCCCGCACTTCATGTCGGTCGTCATCGTCGCCGGCCTGGTGTTCCAGCTCACCGCCATGCGGGGCACGATCAACCAGGCGATCACCGCGTTCGGCGGCGACGCGATCTCCTTCATGCAGCTCGCCGAGTGGTTCCGCACCATCTACGTCGGCTCGGAGATCTGGCAGACCGTCGGCTGGGGCACGATCCTCTACCTCGCCGCCCTGTCGACCGTCGACCCGCAGCTCTACGAGGCCGCCCGGATCGACGGTGCCAACCGCTGGCGCCAGACCTGGCACGTCACGCTGCCCGGCATCCGCCCCACGATGGTCGTGCTGCTCATCCTCAACATCGGGTCGTTCCTGGCGGTCGGGTTCGAGAAGATCCTGCTGCTCTACAACCCCTTGCTCTACCCGACGGCGGACGTCATCGCGACGTACCTGTACCGGGTCGGCATCGGCTCGAGCCAGTTCTCGTACGCGACGGCGATCGGCCTGTTCGAGGCGATCATCGGCCTCACCCTCGTCCTGTCGGCCAACGCGATCTCGCGTCGAGTGGTGGGAGCGTCCCTGTGGTGACCGCCGAGAACGTCACGCACCTCGACGAGCGGCTGTCGCAGTCGACCGTCCGCGCGGTCAAGGACACCCGTGCCTACACGGCGTTCCGCGTCATCAACGGCACGCTGCTGGTGATCATCGCCGCGGTCACGCTGTACCCGTTCGTCAACCTCGTCGCGCAGGCGTTCAGCTCCGAGTCGTACATCAACGCCGGCCAGGTCAACCTGTGGCCCAAGGGCTTCAACGTCACGACGTTCCAGCTCGTCATGAGTGACGCCATGTTCTGGCGCAACTACCAGAACACCGTCTACTACACGGTCGTCGCGACCCTCGTCGCGATGGTCCTCACGACGACGTTCGCCTACGCGATCTCGAAGTACAACCTCAAGGGCCGCAAGGTGTTCATCGGCATCGCCGTGTTCACCATGTTCTTCAACGGCGGCCTGATCCCCAACTACGTCCTGGTGAACGAGCTGGGCCTGCGCAACAGCGTGTGGGCGATTGCGCTGCCGAATGCCATCAGTGTGTTCAACCTGCTCGTCATGAAGTCCTTCTTCGAGAACTTCTCGACCGAGCTGGAGGAGGCCGCCGAGATCGACGGCCTGAGCACCTACGGCAAGCTCTGGCGGATCGTGCTGCCGCTGAGCAAGGCGGTCATCGCCACGATGATCCTGTTCTACGCGGTGTCGTTCTGGAACTCGTGGTTCGCCGCGTTCCTCTACATGGACCACCGCGACCTGTACCCGGTGACGGTCTACCTGCGCAACCTCATCGCCGGCGCGACGAGCGTCGACGGCGCCGCCGGGTCGGCCGAGGCCACGCAGATCGCGGCCAACGTCAAGGCGGTGACGATGCTGCTCACCGTCCTGCCGATCGTGTGCCTCTACCCGTTCGTGCAGAGGTACTTCGTGTCGGGCGTGATGCTCGGCTCCGTCAAGCAGTGAGGCCCGGCACGCAGTGAGGCCCCGGGCCGCCAGACCCCCGCTGCCCCCGGGCAGCGGTGCACTTCCCCGGATCAGGACGACGACGTTCCACCCCGAAGGAGAATGATGAGGACGACGAAGAAGCGGCCCCTCGCGCTCGCCGCGACCGCCGCGACCCTCGCGCTGGCCCTGGCGGCCTGCTCGGGAGGTGCGGAGGAAGAGACCGCCGAGACACCCGAGGCCAGCGCGCTCGGCCAGGTCGGTGCGATGGAGGACTACGAGGTCGGTACGACGTTCAAGGCCACCGAGCCGGTGAGCTTCGGGCTGATGTACCGCGACCACCCGAACTACCCGCTCAAGGACGACTGGGACATCCTCACGAAGTTCAAGGAGAACCAGAACGTCGAGTTCGAGATCCAGACCGCCCCGCTGTCGGACTGGCAGCAGGCGCAGTCGATCGCGATCGGTGCCGGCAACGCGCCCGACATCATCTCGGTGACCTACCCCGGCCAGGAGTCGGCGTTCGTCGCGGGCGGGGCGATCCTGCCCGTCAGCGACTACGTCGAGCACATGCCGAACTTCCTGGACAAGGTCGAGAAGTGGGACCTGCAGGCCGAGATCGACCGGATGCGCCAGGAGGACGGCAAGTACTACGTGCTGCCGGGTCTGCGTGAGTCGGTCCGCCCGTCGTACTCCTACGCGGTCCGCAAGGACGTGTGGGAGCAGCTCGGTCTGAGCCTCGCGCCGGAGACCTACGAGGAGTTCGCCGCCGACCTGGCGAAGGTCAAGGCCGCCTACCCCGACAAGTACCCGCTGTCCGACCGCTGGTCGGCCAACGGCCCGCTCGAGGCCAGCCTCAACGTCGCCGCCCCGAACTTCGGCACCGCCGCGGGCTGGGGCTACGGCGAGGGCACCTGGTGGGACGAGGACGCCGAGGAGTTCGTCTACACCGGCGCCATGGACGAGTACCGCGAGCTGCTCGAGTACTTCAACGGGCTCGTCGCGGACGGTCTCATGGACCCCGAGAGCCTCACCCAGGAGGACGACCAGGCCATCACGAAGTTCGCGTCCGGCCAGGCGTTCGCGCAGCTCACGAACGACCAGGAGATCCTCAAGGTCCGCACCGCGATGACCGAGACCGGCACCCCCGGTGAGGTCGCCATGATCCGGGTCCCGGGCGGCCCGGCCGGTGACATCGTCGCCGGCGGGCGCCTCATCAGCGGCGTCATGCTCGCGTCGTCGGTGGCCGAGGAGGACGACTTCCTCGCGATGCTCCAGTTCCTCGACTGGCTGTTCTACTCCGACGAGGGCCTCGAGTTCGCCAAGTGGGGCGTCGAGGGCGAGACCTACACCAAGGACGCCGACGGCAAGCGCACCCTCATGCCGGAGATCGACCAGAACGGCCTGAACCCGGGCGCGCCGAAGTTCCTCAACGTGGACTACGGCTACCACAACGGCGTGTGGATGCTCGAGCACGGCTCCTCCGACGAGCTCGACCAGTCGATGCTGCGGCCCGAGGTCGTGGAGTTCGTCCAGTCCATGTCCGACAAGGAGCTCGCTCCCGTGGCGCCGCCGGCCCCGCTCGACGAGCTCGAGCGCGAGCAGGTGTCGCTGTGGACGACGGCCCTGAAGGACCACGTCTCGCAGAACACGGCCGCCTTCATCCTCGGCCAGCGCTCGTTCGACGAGTGGGACGCGTACGTGGCCGAGCTCGAGGGCAAGAGCCTCCAGCAGTACCTCGACGTGGTGAACGGCGCGCAGCAGCGCTTCGCCGAGAAGAACGGCTGATCCACCTCGGCCCGGCCCCCTCGTCCCGCCCCGGCGGGCGAGGGGGCCGGGCTTCTCCCTGCGGTGGTGCAGCCTGTGCACCGTCGTCCCACCCCCGCTCCGCCCACGTGCGAGGGTGTTCCCGTCCGCCGCGGCGGACGCCGTCGTCGCCCCCTGTCACCGTCGCCTGGAGGTCGCACCCGTGCGCACCGTCGTCCCCGCCCAGCCCACCGGTCCGCTGCCCGACGCCTGGCGCGCGTGCGTCGGCACGGGACGCATGAACCTCGCGCTGCGCTCCGACTACCGTGACTCCCTGACGCGGGTGCAGCGGGAGATCGGCTTCCGGCACATCCGCGGCCACGGCCTGCTGTCCGACGACATGGGCGTCCTGCGCACCGACGAGATCGACGGCCGGACGCACTCGCGCTACGCCTTCAGCTACGTCGACCAGGTCCACGACTTCTTCCTGTCGGTGGGGATCCGCCCGTTCCTCGAGCTCGGGTTCATGCCCTCGCAGCTCGCCTCGGGCGACCAGACGGTGTTCTGGTGGAAGGGCAACGTCACGCCGCCGACGGACCACGCCGAGTGGGTCGCGCTCGTGCAGGCCGTGCTGCGTCACCAGATCGACCGCTACGGCATCGACGAGGTCCGGCAGTGGCCGATCGAGGTGTGGAACGAGCCCAACCTCACGGTCTTCTGGAAGGACGCCGACCAGGCGGCGTACTTCCGGCTCTACGAGGAGACGGCGCGCGCGATCAAGGACGTCGACGCGGACCTGCAGGTCGGCGGCCCGGCGATCTGCGGTGGCTCCGACGACGAGTGGTGGGCGCCCTTCACGGACTTCGTCACCAGCCGCGACGTGCCGATCGACTTCGTCAGCCGGCACGCGTACTCCTCCGGGCCGGTCCAGCGGATCCCGTTCGGCGTCTACCAGACGCAGATGCCGCCGCAGGACCTGCTGCACCAGTTCGACGCGCCGCGCCGCTACCTCGAGGGCACGAAGCTCGCCGGGCTGCCCGTGCACATCACGGAGTTCAACACCTCCTACCGGCCCGACAACCCGATCCACGACACGGCGTACAACGCGGCGTTCCTGGCCCCGGTGGTCGCGGGCGGCGGCGACGTCGTCGACTCGTTCTCCTACTGGACGTTCTGCGACGTCTTCGAGGAGGCGAACGTCCCCACGTCGTTCTTCCACGGCGGCTTCGGCATGCTCACGCACCGCCAGGTCGCCAAGCCGACCTTCCACCTCTACGCGTTCATGGCGCGCATGGGCCGTGACGTGCTCGCGCGCGGTGAGGACCACCTCGTGTGCTCCGACCCCGACGGGCGCGTCACCGTGCTGGCCTGGCAGCCGGTGGGCGGCACGGACGCCGCCGACGTGGCCGGCGAGCACCGCGTGGAGCTGTCGCTGCCGGTGCGCGGCGACGCCGCGTTCGTGCTGCGCGAGCGGGTCAACGAGCACGACGGCAACGCGTTCGGCGCCTGGCGCGAGATGGGCCGCCCGATGTCCCCGACGGCGCGCCAGCTGGACGTGCTGCACGCGTGCGCGCGCCCGGCGGTCGAGCACGACCTGCTGCGCGGCGGCGACGGACGCGTCGACCTCGACCTGGTGCTGGGGCGCCACGAGGTGACGTTCGTCGAGCTGACGCCCGTGACGCCCACGCACCACGAGGGTCTGGACGACCGCCGCCTGCTGGGCGCCGACGACGACCGTCTCGTCGCGCGGCACGAGCGCGGACGGGCGTGATGGCTCCGCGTCGGGACGACCTCGACGAGGTCGGCGCCGGACCGCTGTCGCGCGGCGCCGCCGCCGTGCTGTGGGTGCTGACCATCTGCGCGCTGGTGCTCCTCACCGGAGGGCTGCCGCTGACGCTCGTGCCGTTCCTCACCGGCGACGCCGCGAACGTGTGGCTCGTGGCGCTGCTCGTCGTGCCGATGGGCCCGGCCCTGGCCGCGGCGATGTTCACGTGGCGCCGGTTCATCGAGGAGCGGGACCTGCGCCCCGCGAGCCACTTCTTGCGT
Organism: Cellulomonas wangsupingiae; assembly: GCF_024508275.1. NCBI lineage: Bacteria > Bacillati > Actinomycetota > Actinomycetes > Micrococcales > Cellulomonadaceae > Cellulomonas > Cellulomonas wangsupingiae. Next base: position 3,403,162 of record NZ_CP101989.1, on the reverse strand, counting down.
GGGTACCGGCTCAACGCGTTCGACGTGCTGCGGTGGTGGGTGCCGACGGTGGCGGCGCTGGCGGTCATCGCGTTCTCCCTGGCGCACATCGACACCGCCGGCCTGCCCGCCGGCTACGGCATCGTGCTGATCGTCATCGCCGTGGCCGTGCTCATGTGGGCCGTCCTCGCGCTGGCGCTGTCGTCGCACCTGAGCCTGCGCACGCGCGACGTGGCACGGCTGAGCGCCTACTACCTGGCGGCGAAGCCGCTGGTGGCGGTCGGCGTGCTGTCGCTGCTGGTGCTGTGCGTGGGCATCGTCCTCTTCACGTCCGACTGGGTGCTGGTGATGCTGTCCGGGCTGCTGGCGTTCGCCGTCGTGACGACCACCGAGCCGGTCGTGCGCGACGCGACCGCGCGTTTCACCGCCTGACCCGTCCCCTCGTGAGGTGCCGTCCCCCATGCCCCTGCCCGTGAGCGACCACATCCGCTACGGCGGCGACTACAACCCCGAGCAGTGGCCGGTGGAGGTGTGGGACGAGGACGAGGCCGCGTTCGACCTCGCGCACGTCACGACGCTGACCGTGGGCGTCTTCGCGTGGGCGCACACCGAGCCCGCGGAGGGTGCGTACGACTTCACGCGGCTCGACGCGATCGTGGAGCGGGTGCACGCCCAGGGCCGGTCGGTCGTCCTGGCGACACCGAGCGGCGCGATGCCGCCGTGGCTGGCCCGGGCGTACCCGGACGCGTGCCGCGTCGACCTCGAGGGCCGGCGCCACGTGTACGGGCAGCGGCACAACCACTGCCCGTCGTCGCCGGACTTCCGGCGGCTGTCGGTGGCGATGGCCGGGCGGCTGGCCGAGCGTTACGGCGACCACCCGGCCGTCGTGGCGTGGCACGTCGGCAACGAGTACGGCGGCGCCTGCTACTGCGACCTGTGCGCGGCGGGGTTCCGGGAGTGGCTGCGGGCGCGCTACGGCACGCTCGAGCGGCTCAACGACGCGTGGAACACGCTGTTCTGGTCGCACGTCTTCGGCGACTGGGACGAGGTCGTGCCGCCGTCGATGCTCTCCGAGCACTGGCGCGGGCCGAACCACACGGCGTTCCAGGGCATCACGCTGGACTACCGCCGGTACATGTCCGACCGGCTCCGCGAGGGCTACGTCGCCGAGAAGGCCGCGATCCGCGCGCACGTCCCGGCCACGCCGGTCACCACCAACTTCATGGGGTTCTTCCAGCCCGTCGACTACCACCGCTGGGCCGACGACCTCGACTTCGTGTCGTGGGACAACTACCCGCCGCTGCCCGACGACCCGCTGCGCACCGCCGCCCGCATGGCCGCCACGCACGCGGCGATGCGGGGGATCAAGGGCGGGCAGCCGTTCTGGGTCATGGAGCAGACGCCGTCCATCACGGCCTCGCGCGACGTCAACCCCGTCAAGCGGCCGGGCGTGCTCGCGCTGTGGACGTGGCAGTCGGTGGCGCACGGCGCAGACGCGACCCTGTACTTCCAGATGCGGCAGTCGAAGGGGGCGTGCGAGAAGTACCACGGCGCGCTGATCGACCACTCCGGCCGCACGGACACGCGCGTGTTCCGGGAGGCGGCGGCGCTCGGGTCCGCCCTGGCGACGACCGGGCCGGCTCTGCTGGGCGCCCGCACGCCCGCGCGCGTCGCGCTGCTGCTCGACTGGGACTCGTGGTGGGCGGTCGAGATGACCGACGGGTACAACCGGCACGTGTCGTACCTGCAGACGCTGCTGCAGTACCACCGGGCGCTGTGGTCGGCCAACGCCGAGGTCGACGTCGTGCCCGTGACCACCGACCTGGCGGGGTACGACGTGGTCGTCGCGCCGCTGCTGCACCTGCTCAAGGGCGACGTCGTGGCGCGGCTCACCGCGCACGTCGAGCGCGGGGGGTCGCTGGTCACGACGTTCTACGGCGGCCGGGTCGACGAGGACGACAACGCGTACCTCGGCGTCCCGCCGCTCGACCCGCTGCTCGGCACCCGCGTGGAGGAGACGGACTCGGGGGTCCCCGGCGCGGCCAACCCCGTGACCCTCGTGCTCGACGGCGTGGCGACGACGCACGACGCGACGCTCGTCCTCGAGCTGCTGGCCGTCGACGAGGGGACCGAGGTCGTCGGCAGGTACGGGGCCGAGTTCTACGCCGGCGGCGCGGCCGTGACCCGCGCGCGTCGGGGCGACGGGGCCGCGTGGCACGTCGCGACGGGGCTCGACGACGAGGGCGTCGCGCGGGTCCTGCGGCACGTGCTGGCCGGGCACGGGCTGGTCGGGCCGCACGCCGACGACGAGGGCGTCGAGGTCACCCGCCGCGTCGCACCCGACGGCACGACGTACGCGTTCGTGCTCCACCACGGCTCGGCGCCCGTGACGGTGACCGCGCAGGTGGCGGGGGAGGACCTGCTGACCGGTCGCACGCTCGAGGTGGGGGAGGCGCTGACGCTCGGCGCGGCGGAGGTGCTGGTCCTGCGGACCTGACGCCGCGGCGACGTGCGGGTGTGGCTAGGCTCTGCGGACGGGTCGAGGGCGACGCCACCGGGGCGCCGCCGGCGACGTGGCCCGCGCACCGCACCGACCGGGGAGATCATGGCCTTCTTCAGCAACGACACGTCCGTCCCCACGCCCCCGGCGCTGGGGCCGCTCACCCGGGACCGCGTCACCGCGGCCCTCGACGCACGGAACCTCGGGTACGGCATCGACGAGGACGGCGACGTCGGCGGGTACTGGGACGGCCACCTCTTCTACTTCTTCCTCATGGGCCCGGGCGACAAGTCGCTGCAGGTCCGCGGGCGCTGGAACCGGCAGGTCGGCGTGGACCAGCTGCCTCAGGTGGCCGCCCTGGTCAACGAGTGGAACTCCACGCACCTGTGGCCCAAGGCGTACGTGCGGTCCGAGGACGGCGTGGTCGGCGTGTACGGCGAGCACACGGTCGACTACGCGCACGGGCTCAGCGACGAGCAGGTCGACCAGCACCTCGCGTGCGGCATCGCCACCGCGCTGCAGCTCTTCGACCACCTCGACGAGGCGTACCCGGCCGAGGCGGCGGCGGCGAAGGCGGAGCAGGAGCAGGAGGGCTGAGCGCGGGTGTCACGGGACGAGCAGCGCGACGGCGCGTGGCGTCCGGGCGGTCGTCGGGGAAGGTCGTCCACGCCGAGGTCGTAGCCTGGGGCAACCCTTCGACGAGGAGCCCGCATGCCCGCGCTCGACCCGTACCGCGCCGCCGACGACCGGTACGCCACCATGCCCTACCGCCGCACGGGCCGCTCCGGCCTCGACCTGCCCGCGCTGTCGCTGGGCCTGTGGCACAACTTCGGTGACCTGACGCCGTTGGCCACGCAGCGCGACGTGCTGCGGCGCGCGTTCGACCTGGGGATCACGCACCTCGACCTGGCGAACAACTACGGTCCGCAGCCGGGCGCGGCGGAGGAGAACCTCGGGCGGCACCTCGCCGCGGACCTGCGTCCGTACCGTGACGAGCTCGTCATCTCCACCAAGGCGGGCTACGACATGTGGTCGGGGCCGTACCAGGACGGCGGCTCGCGCAAGTACCTGCTGTCCTCCCTCGACGCGTCGCTGCGCCGCATGGGCCTGGAGTACGTCGACGTCTTCTACCACCACCGCCCGGACCCCTCGACGCCGCTCGAGGAGACCATGGGCGCCCTCGCCCAGGCGGTGCGCAGCGGCAAGGCGCTGTACGTCGGCGTCTCCAACTACTCGCCGGCGCAGACGCGTGAGGCGCACGCGGTGCTCGCCGGGATGGGCGTGCCGCTGCTCCTCCACCAGCCGCGCTACTCGATGTTCGACCGTCACGTCGAGAACGTCGGCCCGGGGCAGCACGAGTCGCTGCTCGACGTGGTCGGCGACCTGGGCGTCGGGACCATCGTGTTCTCGCCGCTGGCGCAGGGGCTGCTGACCGACAAGTACCTGGGCGGGCAGGCGCCGGCCGGGTCGCGGGCGGCCGGGGCGAGCCCGTTCCTGTCGCAGGGCGCGCTCTCGGAGACGTACCTGACGCGCGCGCGTGCGCTGAACGAGATCGCGGCGGGCCGTGGGCAGACGCTCGCGCAGCTCGCGCTGTCGTGGGTCCTGCGCGACGAGCGCGTCACGTCCGCGCTGGTCGGTGCGAGCTCGGTGCCCCAGCTGGAGGACAACGTCGCGGCCCTCGCGGCCCCGCCCTTCACGGACGACGAGCTGGCCGCCATCGACGCCCACGCGGTCGACGGCACCGGCCGCTGACGCATTGTGCCGGAGTGTGCAGCGTCGGGGACGCATATGGTCCCCGACGCTGCACACTCTCAGTAGATCGGCCGCCCGCTCGCGTCGGGGACGCCCGACTTGCGGAAGAAGTACGAGCGGAGCTGGTCGCGCCACTCGGTGGCCGAGCGCACCTGCTCGGTCAGCCGTTCGGCGACGCGCGCGTGCAGGCGGTCGTCGACGAGGCCGCGCAGCGCGCCCCAGGCGGGCACCCACGACTCGACGACGTCGACCGCGTCGGCGCGCGTGTCGTAGATGTGCTGGATGACGGTCGTGCCGCTGTGCAGGACGTGCGTGTACGGCACGTGGTGGAAGAACAGCAGCAGCTCGTCCGGGCACGTGGCCAGGTCCTCGTACGTCTCGCGCCACGGCGAGGGGTACTGCCCGGCGTAGCCGGTCCCGGTCGCCACCGTGCGGTCGACGCCGATGCCGTCGCGGTCCGCGAAGTGGTACGTGCCCCACTTCGAGTACTCGTACCCGTCCACGTTCGGCCCGTAGTGCATGCGCCCCGGGTCGACCATGAAGCCGACGCCCAACGGTGCCGTGTACGCCTCGTACGTCAGCCACGAGCCGTCCATGAGCGTGTGCAGCGTCTCGCGCACGCGCGGGTCGGCGCCGGGGAACGTCAGGCCGATCCACTCGTCGAGCAGCCCGATCGGGTCCGCCTCCGGGTCCCACGCGAGCCGCCCGTACGCGTAGAGGTTGGCCTGCGCCAGCGGGTGGCCCGTCCAGAACTCGTCGTCCCCGACGTTGGACACCGCGGTGACGCCGCCGGCCGGCAGGTCCCCGGACGGCGTGCCCCGCCGGCCCGGCAGCCCCGAGACGAGCGCGGCGACGTCCCGCGTCGCGTCCTCGGCCAGCGGGAACGTGAGCACCTGCGACCACAGCGGGCCCAGGTAGCACACGTGCTTCTGGTGGCCCGTGTACTCCTGCGTGACCTGCAGCTCGACGGCCAGGCGCGTGCGGGGCATCGCGGCCAGCACGGGCGAGATCGGCTCCCGTGTCTGGAAGTCGATCGGTCCGTACTTGACCTGCAGCACGACGTTCTCGTCGAACCGGCCGTCCAGGGGTGCGAAGTGGTCGTACGCGGCCCGGGCGCGGTCGGTGCGCCGGTCGCGCCAGTCCTGCTCGTGGTTGTAGACGAACGCCCGCCAGAACACCGTGCCGCCGTGCGGGCGCAGCGCGCGGGCCAGCAGGTTCGCGCCGTCGGCATGGTCCCGGCCGTACGCGAACGGGCCGGGCTGCCCCTCGGAGTCCGCCTTGACGACGAACCCGCCGAAGTCGGGGATCGTCGCGTACACGCGGTCCGCGGCGGCGGCCCACCACGCCTGCACGTCGGGGTCGGCGGGGTCCGACGTCGGCAGGCCACCGAGGACGACGGGCGACGCGAACGACACCGACAGGTACGTCCGCACCCCGTGGGGCCGGAAGAGGTCGGCGACGCGCGCGACGTCGGCCAGCCCGTCGGTGAGCAGCCGCGCCTCGGTGCGGTGCACGTTGACGTTGTTGATCGCGACCGCGTTGATCCCGATCGACCCGAGCAGCCGCGCGTAGTCGGCCACCCGCGACAGGTCCTCGCGCACGCGGCCGTCGGCGTAGAAGATCGAGCCGCCCGCGTACCCGCGCTCGACCTGCCCCATGACGGGGTGGACGTCGATGTTGTCCCAGTGGTCGAGCATCCGGACCGGGGCGACGGGCAGGTCGCGCACCGGCGGGGCGTCGTCACCGAACGCGTCCTCGCCGAGCCGCACCACGTCGTGCAGGCCGTAGAGCAGGCCCGTCGCGGCACCGCCGACGACCACGGTGGTGCCGTCGGCGTGGGCACGGACGAACATGTCAGGGCTGAGGCCCAGGGCCCCGTCGGCGGCGACGAGCGCGCCGTCGGTGGCCACGGCCACCAGGGCGTCGTTGGGGTGCGGCGGCTGCGGGGCGCGCTCCGGGGCCTGTCGGGCCGCCGCGCTGTCGCGTGCGGCGGCACGCGACGCCACGAGCAGCACGAGGTCGTGCGACCTGACGGACGCGGCGTCGGGCAGCACCTCGCCGGGCGCGAGGACGGTGAGCGACCCGCCGTGCGCGGCGGTGGCCCGGCGGACCTCGTCGACGACGGTCGCGCCGACCGGGCCCGCGTCGGGGCCGACGGCCACGAGCACGCGTCGGGAACCGAGCGGTGCGAACGCGGCGTCCGGCAGCCACGCGGGGTGGACGTGGGGCGTGTCGGTGGCGCTCACCAGTCGTGCACCGTGCCGTCCTTGAGCCGGTTGAACGGCAGGTAGGCCGCCTGGTACGGGTGGCGCGAGGCCGCCTCGTCGTCGTAGGTGACGCCCAGGCCGGGCTCGTGGCCCGGGTGCAGGTAGCCGTCGGCGAACGTGAACGACGTGCGGAAGACCTCGTCCGTGGTGGCGGAGTGCTTCATGTACTCCTGGATGCCGAAGTTGTGGATCGCGAGGTCCAGGTGCAGCGCCGCGGCCATGCCGACGGGGGAGATGTCGGTGGGGCCGTGGATGCCGGACTTGATCTGGTACTGCGCCGCGAAGTCGAGGATGCGACGCAGCGCCGTGATGCCACCGGTGTGCGTGACCGCCGAGCGCACGTAGTCGATGAGCTGCTCGCGGATGAGGGTCTGGTAGTCCCAGACCGTGTTGAAGACCTCGCCGATCGCGAGCGGCGTCACGGTGTGCTGCCGCACCAGGCGCAGCGCGTCCTGGTTCTCCGCCGGCGTGCAGTCCTCCAGCCAGAACAGGTCGTACGGCTCGAGGTCCTTGCCCAGGCGCGCGGCCTGGATGGGCGTCATGCGGTGGTGGCCGTCGTGCAGCAGCGGCAGCTCGGGGCCGAACTCGTTGCGCACGGCCTCGAACACCCGCGGGATGTGGCGCAGGTAGGCCCGGGTGTCCCAGTCCTCCTCGGCCGGCAGGGGCGCGCGCTGGGCGGGCTCGTAGTCGTAGCGTCCCGACGACGACGGCTGTGCCGCGACGCCGTAGACGGCGTCGACGCCGGGCACGGAGGTCTGGACCCGGATGGACCGGAAGCCCTCGTCGAGGTGCTGGCGGATCGAGTCGAAGAGCTCGGGCAGGTCACGGCCCGACGCGTGGCCGTACGCCATGATCCCGCTGCGTGAGGCGCCGCCGAGCAGCTGGTAGAGCGGCATGCCGGCGAGCTTGGCCTTGATGTCCCACAGCGCGACGTCGACGGCGGCGATCGCGGCCATGGTCACGGGCCCGCGGCGCCAGTACGCGCTGCGGTAGAGGAACTGCCAGGTGTCCTCGATCGTGTGCGCGTCCCGGCCGTGCAGCAGCGGCACGACGTGGTCGGTGAGGTAGCTGGCGACGGCCAGCTCGCGGCCGTTGAGAGTCGCGTCGCCGAGTCCCTCCACCCCGTCCTCGGTGACGAGGCGTAACGTTACAAAATTGCGACCGGGGCTGGACACCAGCACCTCGGCCGTGCGAATCGCAGTGCCGGACATCGTGGGATGCTCCTTCCGCCGCCCTGCGACGTCGCGAGGGGGCACTGGTGAGACTAGGCAGGGACACGGTAGGCTGGCAATCGTTTGCCAGCAAGATTGGCCCGCGCATCGTCGCGCAGGGTCGTGACGAGCCGACCGGGAGGGTGCATGGCCGTCAGGCGGCAACCCACGTTGCGTGATGTCGCAGCGGCTGCAGGGGTCGCGGTGTCGACCGCCTCACGGGCGCTCACGCGGCCCGGGCGCGTGAACGCCGACACGGCGGACCGCGTCGTCGCGGTCGCCAAGGAGCTCGGGTACATCCCGAGCGCGTCGGCGCGCGCCCTGCTGTCCGGCCGGACCGCGACGGTCGCGCTCGTTCTGCCCGACGTCACCAACCCGTTCTTCTTCGGCCTCGTGCGCGGTACCGGCGCACGGCTGCGCGAGTCGGGCTACGTGCAGGTGCTCGCCGACACCGAGGAGTCCGCGGAGGTCGAGGCCGACACCCTGCGCAAGCTGCGCGGGCAGGTCGACGGCGCCGTGCTCGCCGCCTCCCGCCTCTCCGACGAGCAGATCGCCGCCGCAGCGGCCGACCTCGCGCTCGTCGTGGTCAACCGGACCATCCCCGGCACGCCGGGCGTGCTGCTCGACACCGCGGGCGGCATGGTCCGGGCGCTCGAGCACCTCGCCTCCCTGGGCCACCGGCGCGTCGCGTACGCGTCCGGCCCCGCGACCTCCTGGTCCGACGGGCGTCGCCGTGAGGCGCTCCTGCCCGCCGCGGCCCGCCTCGGTGTCGAGCTGGTCGTCGTGGGCCCGTACGCGCCCGTGCGCCAGGCGGGCGCGCAGGCCGCCGACGCGGCGCTGGCCGCCGGTGCCACGGCCGTCGTCGCGTTCAACGACCTGCTGGCGTTCGGCGTGCTGGAACGGCTCGACGCGCTCGGCGTCCCCGTGCCCGAGCGCATGAGCGTCATCGGCTGCGACGACATCTTCGGGGCCGACCTCGTGCGTCCCGCGCTGACGACGGTCGAGTCACCCGTCGAGCGCGCCGGGCGCATGGCCGCCGACCTGCTGCTCGCGCGGCTCGAGGGCGACCAGACGGACGACGAGCCCACCGGTGCGGACCTCGACGACGAGCCGCTCGCGCACCCGCGCGACGCGGCGGACCCGGTGCTGCTGCCCACGCACCTGGTGGTCAGGTCGTCGACGGGCGCAGCGGGCTGAGGGCGGGAGCCGACGACGACCACGGTCGTCGCGCAGCGCCGTCACCGCGTCCTGGAGCGCCGGCGCGCCGCCGGTGCGCCCGCCGGCGCGGTCCAGCACCTCGTCCCGCGTCGGAAGGGCGGCCTCCTCGACGCCCTCACCCCTCGGCACCGGCGTCCGGCGAACCACCCAGCGTCGCCAGGACGCCCTCGGCGTACCGGTCCAGCTTCGCCGCACCGATGCCGCTGATCGACCCGAGCTCGGCGCGCGTCGTCGGGCGGCGCGTCGCGATCTCGCGCAGCGTCGCGTCGTGGAAGACGACGTACGCGGGCACGCCCTGCTCCTTGGCGGTGGCCGCACGCCACGCGCGCAGCGCCTCGAACAGCCCTGCGTCGTCGCCGCTCAGGTCGGCCGCGGCGGCGGGCGTCCGGCTCGAGCCGCGCCGCTCGCGGGTGGCGCGGCCCGTGCGCTCGGGCTCCCGGCGCAGCCGCACCTCGCGCTCGCCGCGCAGCACGTCGGCGGACGCCGGCAGGAGCCGGATCGTGCCGTAGCCGTCCGCGTCGACGCCCAGCAGCTCGGCGGCCAGCAGCTGGCGGACGACGCCGCGCCACTCGCCGTCGGACAGGTCCTGCCCGATGCCGAACGTCGAGAGCTGGTCGTGGCCCAGCTGCTGCACGCGTGGTGTGACCTTGCCGCGCAGGATGTCCACCAGGTGCCCCACGCCGTACCGCTGGCCGCGCTGGTCGAGGCGCACCACGGTCGACAGCAGCTTCTGCGCCGCCACCGTGCCGTCCCACGACTGCGGCGGCTCGAGGCACGTGTCGCAGTTGCCGCACGGCCCGTCCGACTCCTGGCCGAAGTAGGCGAGCAGCTGCACGCGCCGGCAGTGAGGCGTCTCGCACAGCGCGAGCATCGCGTCGAGGTGCTGCGTGAGGCGGCGCCGGTGCGCGGCGTCGCCCTCGGACGTGTCGATCATGCGCCGCTGCTGGACCACGTCGGCCAGCCCGTACGCGAGCCACGCCGTGGACGGCAGCCCGTCGCGGCCCGCGCGGCCCGTCTCCTGGTAGTACCCCTCGACGGACTTCGGCAGGTCCAGGTGCGCGACGAACCGCACGTCGGGCTTGTCGATGCCCATCCCGAACGCGATGGTCGCGACCATGACGACGCCGTCGTCGCGCAGGAAGCGCGACTGGTTCGCCGCGCGCACCCGGCGGTCGAGCCCGGCGTGGTACGGCAGGGCGTCGATGCCCTCCTTGCGCAGGGCCGCGGCCGTCTGCTCGACGGACGCGCGCGACAGGCAGTACACGATGCCCGCGTCGCCCTCGTGCTCGGTGCGCAGCAGGTGCAGCAGCTGGGCGCGCGGGTTGTCCTTGGGGACGATGCGATAGCGGATGTTGGGCCGGTCGAAGCTCGCGACGAACTGCGCCGCGTCGGTCAGCTGCAGGCGCTCGCAGATCTCGCGGTGCGTCGCGTGCGTCGCGGTCGCGGTGAGCGCGACGCGCGGCACGTCGGGCCAGCGCTCGTGCAGGAGCGACAGGGCCAGGTAGTCGGGGCGGAAGTCGTGGCCCCACTGCGACACGCAGTGGGCCTCGTCGATCGCGAACAGCGCGACGTGGCCGCGGTCCAGCAGGTCGAGGGTCTCCGGCACGCGCAGCCGCTCGGGAGCGAGGTAGAGCAGGTCCAGCTCGCCGGCGAGGAACGCGTCCTCCACCGCCCGGCGCTGGTCCCGCTCCTGCGTGGAGTTGAGGAACCCGGCGCGCACGCCCAGGGCGGACAGCGCGTCGACCTGGTCCTGCATGAGCGCGATGAGCGGGGACACCACGACACCCGTGCCCTCGCGGACCAGCGCGGGCACCTGGTAGCACAGCGACTTGCCGCCACCGGTGGGCATGAGGACGACGGCGTCACCGCCGGCGACCACCGTGTCGACGATCGCGGCCTGGTCGCCGCGGAACGCGTCGTACCCCCAGACGCGGTGCAGCACCTCGGACGGGGTGCCGTGCGACGGGGCCGGCACGCCGGCGGCCGTGCTGCGCGGCGCGCCGGGGCGGCGGGCGCTCGTGCGGCCGCGCTCCGGCGGCACGTCGCCCCACGTCCCGGAGCCGGGCACCCCGGCGTCCCACACGTCGGGTGGCGGGGCGTCGTCCGGTGGCGGGGGAGCGTCGTCCCACCACGGCTCCGCGGGGACGTCGTCCCAGGTGGGGGCGGCCGCCGGCGGCGCGTCGTCGGAGGCGGCGGCCGACCGTCGTCGACGGGTCTCGGGAACGGCGGGGTCCGGCTGCACGCGCCTACCCTACGAGCCGCCGGCGTCACCTCGCGGGCGGGGCTGTGGACGGATGGTCCGCTCAGCGCTCCGGGGCGGGGCCCCGCTCCAGCGGCTCGACGAACCGCGCCTGCACGGCCGCCCCGGCGCCGTCGCTCAGGAGCGCGCCGGCGGCCGCCTGCCCACGGGCGCGCAGCGAGCGCACGACGACCTTCTCGTCACCGGCGAGCAGGCCCTCGACGGCCTGACGGGCGACGTCCGCGGGGTCGTCCTTGCCGCCGTGCGCCACGCGGGTGTCCTCCATGCCGGCCCGCTCGAAGAAGTCCGTGTCCGTGGGCCCGGGCAGCAGGGCGGTCACGGTGACGCCCGTGTCCCGCAGCTCGTAGCGCAGCGCCTGCGCGAACGACAGGTCGAACGCCTTGGACGCGGCGTACGTCGCGTAGTACGGCCCGGGCATGAGCGCGCCCACGGACGACGTGATCAGCACGCGCCCGGCCCCGCGCGCGACCATCGCCGGGACCAGCGCCTTGGCGAGGCGCACCGGCGCGACGACGTCGAGCGCGATCGTCGCGAGGTCGTCCTCCAGCGGCACGTCGAGGAACGCGCCGCCGGCGCCCCGCCCCGCGTTGAGCACGAGCACGTCCAGCGGCCGGCCGGTGCCCACGACGTCGGTGACGAGCGCGTCGACGCCTGCCGCCTGCGTGAGGTCCGCACGCACCGCGCGCACCGCGCGACCGTGCTGCGTCAGGCCGTCGGCGACGAGGCTCAGCTGCTCGTCCTCCGCCGTGACGACCAGGTCGTGGCCGAGCTCCGCGAGCCGCGTCGCGATCTCCAGGCCGATACCGCTGGACGCTCCCGTCACGAGTGCGAGCGGTGCGGGCACGAGGGTCGAGTCCATGGGCCACCTCCGTGTCGGGGTCGGTCTGCCCACGGTACGGGCGGGCCCGCGCGGGGGCACCCGCTGCGCAACCGGGTGAGTCCCGAGGGCCGACGACGCGACGCGACGGCCGCCCGCTACGTAGGGTGGCGGCCATGGGAACAGCACTCGTCACCGGCGCGAGCGCCGGACTCGGTCTGGAGTTCGCCTGGCAGCTCGCCACGGCGCGGCACGACGTCGTCCTGGTCGCACGCGACGAGCAGCGCCTGACGCGCCTCGCGGGCCAGCTGGAGGCGGCCGCCGGCATCCACGCCGAGGTGCTGGCCGCGGACCTGACCGACACGTCCGACGTCGAGCGCGTGGCCGCGCGGTTGCGTGCCGACGAGCGCCCGGTCGGTCTGCTGGTCAACAACGCCGGCCTCGGCCTCAACCAGCGGTTCGTCGACGGCGACCTGGCCGCCGAGGAGCGCGCGCTCGACCTCATGGTCCGCACCCCCATGGTCCTGTCGCACGCCGCGGCGGGCGCGATGGTCGCCCGCGGTCGCGGTGCGATCCTCAACGTCGGCTCGGTCGCCGGGCTCATCGCGACCGGCACGTACTCGGCGCACAAGGCGTGGGTGCGGGTCTTCACCGAGGCGCTCGCGGTCGAGCTCAAGGGCACCGGCGTGACGGCGACGGTCGTGTGCCCCGGGTTCACCCGCACCGAGTTCCACGAGCGCGGCCGCATCGACACGCGCCACTACCCGGAGCTGGGCTGGCTCGACGCCGAGGACGTCGTCGCGGCGGCGCTCGCGGACGTGCGCCGCGGTGTCGTCATCTCGACGCCGAGCCTGCGGTACAAGGCCGCCTCGGCGCTGCTGCGCCTCGCGCCGCGCTCCGCGGTGCGGGCGTACGGCGGGTACCGCCGCGCGCTGAAGGACGAGGCGGACGAGGGACGGACCGGCGCCTCCTGACCGGGCCGGTGCGCCGGCCGGTAACCTCGGGGCCGTGACCGACGCCCCCGGCGCAACGCCGCGTGACCAGCTCATCGCCCTCGTCCGTGACCTCGCCGTCGTGCACGGCAGGGTCACGCTCTCGTCCGGCAAGGAGGCCGACTACTACGTCGACCTGCGGCGTGTGACGCTGCACCACCGCGCCGCGCCGCTCATCGGCCACCTCCTGCTCGACCTGCTGGAGGAGGTCGGGCTCGGCACGGCGGAGATCGACGCGGTCGGCGGCCTGACGCTCGGTGCCGACCCCGTCGCGACCGCGCTGCTGCACGCGGCGGCGTCGCGCGGGCAGGACCTCGACGCGTTCGTCGTGCGCAAGGAGGCCAAGGCGCACGGCATGCAGCGCCGCATCGAGGGCCCCGACGTCGCCGGACGGCGTGTCGTCGTCGTCGAGGACACGTCGACCACCGGCGGCTCGCCCGTCACGGCGGTGCAGGCGGTGCGGGAGGCCGGTGGCGAGGTCGTGGGCGTCGCGACCATCGTCGACCGCGGCACCGGCGCCCGCGAGGTCATCGAGGCCCTCGGGGTGCCGTACCACCACCTGTTCGACCTGGCCGACCTCGGCCTGGCCTGAGCGGCGGAGGCGTGCACCGCGCGCTGAGGTACGGCGTCGTCGTCGTCGCGGCGCTGGTCGGGTTCCGGCTGGCGATGTCGTGGCTCGGGACGGACCACCCGGGCATCGGCGTGTTCGCGGTGGGTGCCGTGGTCGTCGTGGTCGCGGGCGTGGCGGGGCGGTGGCTGGCCGAGCGACGCCGCCAGCAGCTCGTGGCGTGGGCGCAGCAGACGGGCTGGACGTACTCGCGACGCGACCCCGGGCTCGGGCTGGCGACCGTGCACAGCCGTCCCCCGTTCGCGCAGGGCCGGAGCCGCACCGTCGAGGACGTGCTCACGGGCACGTACGAAGGGATGCGGGCCGTGTCGTTCACCTACGGGTGGACGACCGGCAGCGGTGACGAGCGGCGCGAGCACGAGGTGCACGTCGTCGGCGTCGCGCTGCCCGCGTACCTGCCCGTCCTCGAGGTCACCCCCGAGGGCGTCGGCGCCCGGCTCGCCAAGGCGTTCGGGGCGCGCGACCTGCAGCTCGAGTCCGCCGCGTTCAACGCCGCGTACCGCGTGGACGCCCCCGACGCGCGCACCGCCCACGCGATCCTGCACCCGCGCACCCTGGAGCGGCTGCTGCGGCCCGACGCGCTCGGGCTGTCGTGGCGCATCGAGGGCACCTGGCTCCTCTCGTGGGAGGGGGGCGCCACCGACGCGGCGCGCATCGCGCCGCGGCTCGGTGTCCTGGCGGGGATCGTGCGGGGCGTCCCGCGGCACGTGTGGCAGGACCACGGCCACGACCCGGCGACTACGATCGCTGCACACCCCGAATCCAAGGAGTCCTCGTGACCGGTGGCACCATCGCCCTCGTCGTCGTGATCGCCGTCGTCGTCATCGTCCTGCTGTGGGCGGTCTCCCAGTACAACGGGTTCGTCCGGCTGCGGAACCTCGTGCAGGAGTCGTGGCGGCAGATCGACGTCGAGCTGCACCGCCGGCACGACCTGATCCCCAACCTCGTCGAGACCGTCAAGGGCTACGCCGCCCACGAGCGCGGCGTGTTCGACGAGGTCACACGCGCGCGTGCCGCGGCAGCCGGACCGGGCGCGGGCCCGGCGGAGCAGGCGGCGCAGGAGAACGCGCTCAACGCGGCCCTCGGCCGGCTGCTCGCCGTCGCGGAGAACTACCCGGTGCTGCGTGCCAGCGAGAACTTCCAGCAGCTGCAGGCCGAGCTGGCGAACACCGAGGACCGCGTCGCCGCGGGCCGCCGGTTCTACAACGCCAACGTGCGCGAGCTCAACACCAAGGTCGAGACGTTCCCGGCCAACGTCATCGCCAAGATGTTCGGCTTCACCCGCGCCGAGTACTTCGAGGTCGACGACCCGCAGGTGCGCCAGGCGCCCTCCGTCAGCTTCTGACGCGCCACCCCCGACGCCCGGCCTCCTCACAGGAGGCCGGGCGTCGGCGTGCGCGGGACGTCAGTGCGAGAAGGCCGCGATGTGCTCGACCGACGGGGAGGCGTGACGTCCCGGCGCGATGAGGGACGCCAGCCGGTGCAGCAGCGGGTCCACGAGCCCGCGCCGGGGGTCGAGGACGTGGGCGTCCTCCAGACGGGTCAGCAGGCGTCCCACCTCGGCCGTCGTCAGCCCGAGGGTGCGGGCCAGCGGCTCGGGCTCGACGAACCGGTCCGTGGTGGCGCACACCGCGGCGAGCAGCACGTCGAGCGGGCAGCCGTCCGCGCCGCGGCAGACGTCGACGTGGAGCCCTGCGGCCAGCCACGCCACGAACTCCTCGCCCACGTCGCCCAGGTCACGGTGCTCCGCGAGCGCGCGGGGCAGACCCCCGTGGTGCAGGTAGGCGGCCCGCACGTCCTGCGTCCCGCCCGCGGGCAGCGCCAGCAGCACCTCGGACATGCTGGACGGGTGCAGGCGGCGCACGGACACGCTGCCCGCGGGGGCCAGCGCCTCGAGGGCCTGCAGGTCGGCCGGTTCGAGCACGGAGGTCGTGGCGACGACCTGGTCGCCGCGGCGGCACGCGTCGGCCAGGACGCCGGGCCACCCGTCGACGGTCCCGACCTCGTCGACGACGAGCACCCGCGGCTCGTCGGACGCGGGGGCGCCGGTCCGGGTGGGGGTGCGCACCACCGTCGCGAGGTCCGGTGGCGCGAGCGTGTGCGTGGTGCCCGCGGCGTCGACGCGCTGCGCCGGCACCAGGACGACCCGTCGCGGGTCGACCGCGGGGTCGGCCACCAGGTGCGCGACGACGTCCTTGACGGCCGTCGTCTTGCCGACGCCACGGGGCCCGACCACGAGCGTCACCGTCCGCGGGCGCGGCTGACGGGCGAGGTCGGCCAGGGCGCCGCGGGCGGTCGCCGTCGCGGGCGCCCACTCGTGGCGTGCGCGGGCCGTCAGCTCGGCGTCGTCGAGCACCCACGAGGCGCGGCGGCGGCGCGACCACCAGGGGTTGGCGGTGCGCAGCAGCTGGGCGAGCTCGAGGTTGCGCATACCCCAGCATGCGCTGGCCGGCGGTGCCGCAGGGGGGACGAACGGCCCCGCCGGACCGCTGGGCGGCGGCGACGCGCCACGGGTCAGACGAGCTCGATCAGGTCGCGCACCGAGTCGAGCACCGCGGTGGGGCGGAACGGGAAGCGCTCGACGTCGTGCGCGCGCGTCGAGCCCGTGAGCACCAGGTAGGTGCGCAGGCCCGCCTCGATGCCGGCGACGACGTCGGTGTCCATGCGGTCGCCGACCATCACGGTCGTCTCGGAGTGCGCGTCGATCCGGTTGAGCGCGGAGCGGATCATGCCGGGGTTGGGCTTCCCCACGAAGTACGGCTTGCGCCCCGTCGCGGCGGAGATCATCGCGGCCACGGCACCCGTCGCGGGCAGGTCGCCCTCGGCGCTGGGCCCGGTGACGTCGGGGTTCGTCGCGATGAACCGGGCGCCGGCCTGGATGAGGCGCACGGCCTGGGTGATCGCCTCGAAGGAGTACGTGCGGGTCTCGCCCAGGACCACGAAGTCGGGCCGCGCGGCGGTCAGCGTGTAGCCCGCCTCGTACAGCGCCGTGGTCAGGCCCGCCTCGCCGATGACGTACGCGGACCCGTCGGGCATCTGCGCGTGGAGGAACTGCGCGGTGGCCAGGGCCGACGTCCAGATCGCGTCCTCCGGGACGTCGAGCCCCGTGGCGGACAGCCGGGCGCGCAGGTCCCGCGGCGTGAAGATGGAGTTGTTCGTCAGGATGAGGAACGGCCGGCCGGCGGCCTTCAGCGCGTCGACGAACTCCGGCGCCCCGGGCAGGGCGGTGCCCTCGTGCACGAGGACGCCGTCCATGTCGCAGAGCCACGACCGGATCTCGTGCGTCATCGGTCCGCGCGCCCTCCGGCGTCGGGGGCGCCGTCGACGACCTCGGTGCCGGCCTGGCCGGGGACCGGCGGGGTCGCCGCGTGCCCGAAGACCTCGCGCTCGACGGCCGCGCGCTCGACCGGCTCGTCGAAGTCGGTGTCGCGGCCCTCGACGGTCTCGCCCGTCTCCTCCTTGCGGCGCGCCTTCCACAGCTCGAACACGACCGGCAGCACCGAGACGCCGACGATGAGGATCAGCAGGGCCTCGATGTTGTTCTTGATGAAGGAGAAGTTGCCCAGCCAGTAGCCCAGCAGCGTCACCCCGACGCCCCACAGCAGCGCGCCGACGACGTTGTAGGACACGAAGTGCCGGTAGCTCATCTTGCCGACGCCGGCCGCGACCGGCGCGTAGGTGCGCACGAAGGGCACGAAGCGCGCCACGATGATCGTGCGGCCGCCGTACTTGTCGAAGTACGCGTACGTCTGGTCGATGTACTTCTGCTTGAAGAACCGCGAGTCCGGCCGGCTGAAGACCCTGGGGCCGAGCTTGCGTCCGATCGCGTACGCCACCTGGTCACCCGTGAACGCGGCGAGGAACAGCAGCAGGCACAGCACCCAGATGTTGAGCTGCAGCGAGTCCTGCGCGACGAGCGCACCGGCGGTGAACAGCAGCGAGTCACCGGGCAGGAACGGGAACAGCAGCCCGGTCTCGATGAACACGACGGCGACGATGCCGATGAGCGCGGCGGTGCCGAACGACTCGATGAGCTTCTCGGCGTCGAGGAAGTCCGGCCCGAGCGCGGGCAGCGGCCCGCCCGCCAGGAGCGGGAGCGAGGCGTCGGTCAGGGCGGCGGCGAGCGCCGTCGTCGTCAGCATGTGTCCCAGCGTACGGCGCGCGACGTGCGGCCAGGCGGGCTCCGCGTGCAGGACCTGTGCGCGACGCAGGCCCGCCCCGGGGAGCCGGGACGGGCCTGCGGGTGTACGCGGTGGTCAGCGCAGGTGGCCGCCGCCGTTGAGGTCGAGCACGGCGCCGGTGACGAAGCCCGGCTCGGACGCGAGGTACACCACGGCTGCGGCGACGTCCTGCGGCGTGCCCGCGCGACCGACGAGCGTCCCGGCGACGGCGGCCCGCTGCCCGGTCTCGGGCGTGAAGCGCGCGTGGAAGGGGGTGTCGCCGATGAAGCCCGGCGCGACGGAGTTCACGGTGATCCCGCGGGGTCCGAGCTCCTTGGCGAGCGCCCGCGTGAGCCCGTCCATGCCGGCCTTGGCCGCCGCGTACGCGCTCGCGCCCGCACCGCCGCCGTCCTGCCCGGCCGCCGACGACACCTGCACGACGCGGCCCCCGGCGGGCATGACCTCGAGCACGGCCTGCGTGACGAGAAAGGCGCTCGTGAGGTTGACGTCGAGCACGGTGTGCCAGTGCTCCGCGGACATCTCCGCCAGCGGCACGCGTCCGACGAGGCCGCCGGCGTTGTTGACCAGGACGTCGAGGCGCCCACCGAGCGCCTGCGCGGCCGCCGCGACGACCTCGCGGACGGCCTGCGGGTCGGTCGCGTCGAGCGCGAACGCCTCGGCCGTGCGGCCCAGTGCCCGCAGCTCGGCGACGACCTCGGCGGCGTCGTGCGTGCGGTACGTGACGGCGACGTCGGCGCCGGCGCGGCCGAGCGCGAGCGCGACCTCGCGCCCGATGCCGGTGCCGCCGCCGGTGACCAGCGCCGTCCGCCCGAGCAGCGGGGTGGCGTCGCTCATCGGTCCACCCGCGCGCCGCCGCCGCCGGCGAGCTTGAGGACCTCGGCCCTGGTCGCCATGGTCGTGTCGCCCGGGGTCGTCATGGCGAGGGCACCGTGCGCCGCGCCGTACTCGACGGCGGTGGCCAGCGGCTGCCCGTCCAGCAGGCCGAAGACCAGGCCCGACGCGAAGGAGTCGCCGCCGCCGACGCGGTCGAGGATCTCGAGCCGCTCGCGGTACGTCGCCTCGACGACGCCCGTCTCGCGCGACCAGGCGATCGCGCCCCAGTCGTTGCAGGACGCCGAGTGCACCGTGCGCAGCGTCGTGCCGATGACCCGGAAGTTCGGGTACGCCGCGGCGGCCTTCTCGATCATGGCGGCGAACGCGTCGACCTCGATGGCGGAGATGTTCTCGTCGACGCCCTCGACCTCGAACCCGAGCGAGGCCGTGAAGTCCTCCTCGTTGCCGATCATGACGTCGACGTGCTCCGCGATCCGCCTGTTGACCTCCTGCGCCTTGGCCTGCCCGCCGATCGACTTCCACAGCGACGGCCGGTAGTTGAGGTCGTAGGACACGACGGTGCCGTGGCGCTTGGCGGCGGTCACGGCCTCGACGACGAGCTCCGCGGTGGTCTCGCTGAGCGCGGCGTAGATGCCGCCGGTGTGCAGCCAGCGCACCCCGAGGTCGCCGAACAGGTGGTCCCAGTCGACGTCGCCGGGCTTCATCTGCGACGCCGCCGTCAGGCCCCGGTCGGAGACCCCGACGGCACCGCGCACGCCGAAGCCGCGCTCGGTGAAGTTCAGCCCGTTGCGCACGCCGCGGCCGATGCCGTCGTACGGCACCCACCGGATCAGGGAGGTGTCGACGCCGCCGGTGAGGATGAAGTCCTCGACGAGCCGGCCGACCTCGTTGTCCGCCAGCGCGGTCACGACCCCCGCGCGCAGGCCGAACGCGCGGCGCAGGCCCCGGGCGACGTTGTACTCGCCGCCGCCCTCCCACGCGCGGAAGGAGCGGGCGGTGCGGATGCGGCCCTCGCCCGGGTCGAGGCGCAGCATGACCTCGCCGAGGGAGACGACGTCGTAGGCGCACTCGTCGGCGGGGCGGATGGTCAGGGCGGTCATGGTCGTCCTTCGTCTCGTGGGGGTGGTCAGCGGGTGAGGGCGACGGCCTCGGCGGTGAGGCGGGTGACCTCGGCGAAGTCCCCTGCCCGGACGAGCTCCTTGCTCACCATCCACGAGCCGCCGACGGCGACGACGGCCGGCACGGCGAGGTACTCGTGGAGGTTGGCGGCGCTGACGCCACCGGTGGGGACGAACCGCAGGCCGCCGAAGGGCGCGGCGAGCGCGGCGATGGCCTTCGGGCCGCCCGACGTGCCGGCGGGGAAGAACTTCACGGTGGTCAGTCCGAGCTCGAGGGCCGCCTGGATCTCGGTGGCGGTCACGGCGCCCGGCAGCGCGAGGACGCCGTGCTCCTGGCACCGCTCGACGACGGCCCGGCTGAGGCCGGGGGACACGACGTACGACGCACCCGCCGCGACGGCCTGGTCGACCTGGGCGGGCGTGAGGACGGTGCCGGCGCCGACGAGCATGTCGCCGCGCTCGCTCATCGCGCGGATCGATTCGGCCGCCGCGGCGGTCCGGAACGTCACCTCGGCGACGGGGAGCCCGCCCGCCACGAGCGCGGCGGCCAGCGGGGCGGCGTCGGCGGCGTCGTCGAGCACGACGACGGGGACGAGCCGTGCGTCGGCGAGCCGGTCCAGGGTGTCCATCGTGGGGTCTCCTCGGTGTGCGTTGCGCTGGGCGGAACGGGTGTCCCGGTGTGAGGAACACACTCTCACGACGGGACCCCGGGCGTCACGGGACCAGGCGGGCGTGGCGCGCGTGCCGCAGCGCGGACGCGTCGAGCGCGTGCACGGGCCGGCGGCCCTGCGCGACGTCGACGATCGCCTCGACCGCGCTCGTCGCGACCGCCTGCGTGAAGTCCTCGGTCCAGCACAGCGCGTGCGGCGTGACGACGACGTCCTCGCGCGTGAGCAGCGGGTCGTCGGGAGCCGGGGGCTCGGGGTCGAGCACGTCGAGCCCCGCGCCGGCGATCCGCCCCGCGGCCAGGGCGGCGCGCAGGGCGTCGTGGTCCACGAGCCCGCCGCGGCCGACGTTGACCAGGTGCGCGGTGGGTCGCATGGCGGCCAGGAAGCCGGCGTCGACGAGGTGGTGGGAGGACGGCGTCAGGGCGGCGGTCAGGACGACGTAGTCCGACTCGGCGGCCAGCCGGTCGAGCGTCACGAGCTCGGCGCCCACGCGCTCGGCGCGGGCGACGTCGCCGCGGCGGTCGGTCGCCAGCACGCGCATCCCCAGCGGGCGGACGAGGTCGGCGACCTCGCAGCCGACGCTGCCCAGGCCGACGATCCCGACCGTGCGGCCGACGACGCCGGGCCCGCGGTAGCGGCCGCGGTCGGCCCAGCGACCCTCGGCGGCCGCCCGGTGGTTCTCGGGGAGCCGGTGGGCCAGCGCGAGCAGCAGCGTGAGCGCCGCGAGCGCGAGCGGGCGGCGGACGGCGTCGGGCGTGTTCGTCACGACGACGCCCTCGGCCGCGAGCCCGGGGACGTCGATGCCGTCGTACCCCGCGCCGTACCGCGCGAGGTGGCGCAGCCGGGGGGCCGCGGCCGCGGCGTCGCGCGTGAGCCCGAGGTGGCCGAGCGACAGGATGGCGTCGTAGGGCGCGAGGGCGTCGGCGGTGAGCTCGTGCGCGAGCGGCGGCAGGTACTCCCACTCGAGCCCGGCGACCGTGAGGCGCTCGAGGCCGAGGTCGCCGAAGCGGGACGTGCCGTCGGGCAGGAAGCCGTCGGCGGTGACGCCGACGCGGTACGTGGGGTTCATCGTGCGCTCCAAGTCATCTGATGTTTCGTGCGACCAACGTACGCCTGGCCGCGAGCCCGTGGCGACAGTCGCGTCCGGCCGAGGTGCAAAGGTCTGATGAATTGCGGCTAGGGTGGGGTGACCCCCACCGAGAGGACTGGTCCGTGAAGATCACCGCCGTCGACGTCGAGGACGTCCGGTTCCCCACCTCGCTCACCGCTGACGGCTCGGACGCCATGAACAAGGACGGCGACTACTCCGCCGCCTACGTCGTCCTGCGCACCGACGGCACCGACGCCGCCGGCGCGCCGCTCGCGGGCTACGGCCTGACGTTCACGACCGGTCGCGGCAACGACATCGTCGCGATGGCCGCGCGCCAGCAGGCCGCCCTGCTCGTCGGGCGCGACGTCGAGGAGATGGCGGCCGACATGGGCGGCGTCTACCGCGACCTCACCGCCGACGCGCAGATGCGCTGGCTCGGGCCCGAGAAGGGCGTCGTCCACCTGTCGCTGTCGGCCGTCATGAACGCCGCGTGGGACATGGCCGGCCGGTTGGCCGGCAAGCCCGTGTGGCGGCTGCTGGCCGACATGACCCCCGAGCAGCTCGTCGACGTCGCCGACCTGCGCTACCTGTCCGACGCCCTGACGCGCGACGAGGCGATCGCGATCCTGCGCGCGCAGGAGGCCGGCAAGGCCGGGCGCATCGCCGAGCTCGAGGCCACCGGCTACCCCTGCTACACGACGTCCGCCGGCTGGCTCGGCTACAGCGACGACAAGCTGCGCCGGCTGTGCCAGGAGGCCGTCGACGAGGGCTACCAGCACGTCAAGCTCAAGGTCGGTGCCGACCTCGCCGAGGACGTGCGCCGCTGCGCCATCGCGCGCGAGGTCATCGGCCCGGACCGCACGCTCATGATCGACGCCAACCAGGTGTGGGACGTCGACCAGGCGATCGAGTGGACCAACGCCCTCGCGCAGTTCGACCTGCTGTGGATCGAGGAGCCCACGAGCCCCGACGACGTGCTGGGCCACGCCGCGATCCGCGCGGGTGTGGGAGCGGTCGGCGTCGCGACGGGCGAGCACTGCCACAACCGCGTGATGTTCAAGCAGTTCATGCAGGCCGGGGCCATGGACTTCTGCCAGCTCGACGCCGGGCGCCTGGCGAGCCTCAACGAGATCGTCGCGGTGCTGCTGCTCGCGGCGAAGTTCGACGTCAAGGTCTGCCCGCACGGCGGCGGCGTCGGGCTGTGCGAGATGGTCCAGCACATCTCGATGCTCGACTTCGTCGCGGTCTCGGGGTCGCGCGAGGGCCGTGTCACCGAGTACGTCGACCACCTGCACGAGCACTTCACCGACCCCTGCGTCGTGCGTGACGCGGCGTACGTGCTGCCGAGCCTGCCGGGCTACTCGACGCAGATGCACGACGCGTCGGTCGCCGAGTTCCGCTTCCCCGACGGGGCGTACTGGGCCGGGCGGCTCGCGTCCGCGTGACGGACCCGACCGCCGGGACGGCGGGGGCGGCCGGTGCCGCCCCCGCCGTTCGGCATACTCCTGGCATGTCACGCACGGACCGGGTCGTCGACGGCGTCACCGCGATGATCCTCGACGGCCGCCTCGGCCCGGGGCAGCGCCTGCCGGTGGAGAAGGACCTCGCGGACGCGCTCGGCGTCTCGCGCGGGTCGCTGCGCGAGGGGATGCGCGCGCTCGCGGTGCTCGGCGTCGTCGAGACGCGCCAGGGCGACGGCACGTACGTCACGGCGCTCGACCCGGGCAGCCTCGTCAGCCCGCTCGGGCTGGTCGTCGAGCTGCAGGCCGCCGGGCACGCGCTGCACGTGCACACCGTGCGCCGCCTGCTCGAGACCGAGGTCGCGGGCCTCGCCGCGGCCGGCGCCCGGGCACCGGACGCCGACCTGACGGCCGCCCGCGACGCGCTCGCGCAGGGCGCGGACGTGCTGGCCCGTGCGGGGACGGACGACGAGGTCGACCACGAGGCGCTGCTGGCGGCCGACCTCGCGTTCCACCGCGCGCTCGCGGCGCTCGCCGGCAACCCCGTGCTCGCGGCGCTCACCGACGCCATGGGCGGGCGCACCGCCCGGCACCGGCTGTCCCGCGGCCTCGCCGAGCAGGGCGCCGAGGCCCGCACGCAGCGGGAGCACGAGGCCATCCTCGACGCGGTCGTGGCGGGCGACGTCGACCGCGCGCGCGTCCGTATGGCGGCCCACCTGCTCGCGGTCGAGGACTTCCTGCGCACCGAGGACTGAGGCGGGCCGCCGGCGGGGCTCAGCGGGCGAGCCACCCGCCGTCCACCGCGAGGACCTGGCCGTGCACGTACGCGGCCGCGGGGGAGGCGAGGAACACGACGACGTTGCCGATGTCCTCCGGGCGGCCCCAGCGGCCGGCCGGGATGCGGACCGAGAGCTGCTCGAGGCGCACCGGGTCCGCCAGCAGCGCGGCGTTCATGTCGGTGGCCATGTAGCCCGGTGCGACCGCGTTGACGTTGACGCCCCGCGGCGACCACTCGTTGCACAGCGCCTTGGTGAGCTGGGCGACGGCGCCCTTGCTCGCGGCGTACGCCGGGACCGTCAGGCCGCCCTGGAACGACAGCAGCGAGGCGAGGTTGACGATCTTGCCGTCACCGCGCTCGAGCATCGGGCGCCCGAAGAGCTGGCAGAGCTGGAACACCGAGCGCAGGTTGACGTCGATCACGCGGTCCCACGCCTCGAGCGGGAACTCCGCGGCGGGGTGGCGGTCCTGCGTGCCGGCGTTGTTGACGAGGATGTCGACGCGGTGCTCCGCGAGCACGCGCTCGGCGGTCGCGGCGATCGCGTCGCCGTCGCCGAGGTCCAGCGGCTCGAAGGTCACGCTGCGGCCCAGCGCCGCCGCGTGCTCCTCGAGGTCGGCCGGCAGCGGGCTGCGGGCGAGCACGACGACGTCCGCGCCGGCCGCGAGCAGGGCGTCGGTGATGCCGCGGCCCAGGCCGCGGCCGCCGCCGGTGACGACGGCCGTGCGGCCCGTGAGGTCGAACGGGGTGCTCATGCGTCTGCCTTCCCGTGCAGGGGGGTGAGGAGGACCTTGAGGCAGTCCTGCCCCGACGCGGCGGCCGCGAACGCGGCGTCGACGTCGGCCAGGTCGAAGGCCCGGGTCGGGAACGCCGCGAGACCGAGGACGTCGGACGCGAGCAGCTCGATCGCGCGCCGCACGTCGGCGGACGTGTACACCCGCACCCCGACCAGCGACTGCTCCTTGAAGCACACGGCCTGCAGGTCCAACGGCGTGGGCTGCTTGTAGACGCCCACGACGACGATCCGGCCGAGCACGCGGGTGGCCGCGGTGACGTCGGCCGCGACCGCGGGGTGCGCGGCGGAGTCGAACGTCGTGTCGGCGCCCTCGCCGTCGGTCAGCGGCGCGAGCACCTCGGCCATCGTCGCGCCCTCGGGCACCACGGTCAGGCCCAGGTCGGCCGCCACCTGGCGACGCCACGGGCTGGGCTCGGTGACGACGACCGCGCCGGCCCCGGCGTGCCGCGCGACCAGCGCGGTGAGCACGCCGATCGGCCCGGCGCCGTACACCGCGACCGTGTCGCCGGCCTGCATGCCCGACAGGTCGACCGCGTGCACCGCGACGGCCAGCGGCTCGACGAGCGCGGCGAGGCGCGGGTCGACGCCCGCGGGCACCTCGTGCAGCACGTGCGGCGGCAGCGCGACGTACTCGGCCATGCCGCCGGGCGCGTCGATGCCGTACAGCCCGAGGCGGCGGCACACGTGCCCGTGCCCGTCACGGCAGGCCTTGCACTCCCCGCACGAGATGAGGGGCTCGGCGATGACGAGCGCGCCCTCGCGCGGACCCGTCGCACCGGCACGCTCGACCCAGCCGGACAGCTCGTGGCCGGGCACGAGCGGCGCGGTCGCCCGCGGGTGCTTCCCGTGGTGGATCGACAGGTCGGTGCCGCAGATCCCGTTGTACGCGACGCGCACGAGGGCCCAGCCCTCGGGCACGTCGGGCAGGGGGACCTGCTCGACCGCGATCTCGTCCGCGCCGGTCCACACCGCCGCGCGCATGGTGCTCATCGCTCAGGCTCCTGTCCGGGCCGTCGCGCCCGCGGGCGCGCAGTCCTCGTTGCGGCCGGGGGCGCCCAGCACCTCGGGGTTGACGATGTTGCGCGGTGCGCGGCCGGCGCAGACCTCGACGACGTTGGCCGCCGTGCGGTGCTTGAGCTCGTCGTACGACTCCTCGGTGTACCAGGCGAGGTGCGGGGTGAGGACGACGTTGTCGAGGTCCATGAGCGGGTGGTCCACCGGCAGCGGCTCCGCGTCGTGCACGTCGATCGCGGCGGCGCGGATGCTGCCGGTGCGCAGCGCCTCGACCAGCGCGGCGGTGTCGACGACGCCGCCCCGGCTGGTGTTGACGAGGATCGCGTCGGTGCGCATGCGGCTCAGCTCGGCCGCACCGATGAGGCCCCGCGTCGTCGCGTCGAGCGGCGTGTGCAGCGAGACGACCTGCGCGCGCTCGAGCAGCTCGTCCAGGCTCACCGAGGCGACGCCGTGGTACGTCGACGCGCCCGGGTCGGCGGCGATGTCGTACCCGATCACCTCGTAGCCCAGACCGGCGGCCTTGCGCGCGGTCGCGGTGCCGATGAGGCCCATGCCGACGACGCCGAACACCCGGCCCCGCGTCTGGTACGCGGGGCGGATCGCGGCGAGGTCGAACGACCCGGCGCGCATCCCGCGGTCCAGGCGCGGGATGCCGCGGGCCGCGGCGAGGGCCATGGCGATCGCGTGGTCGGAGACGGCCTCGGTGCCGTAGTCCGGCACGTTGCACACCGCGATGCCGCGCGCCGTGGCGGCGGCGACGTCGACCGAGTCGATGCCGACGCCGTACCGGCCGATCGCGCGCAGGCTCGGCAGGGCGTCCATGACCTCGGCCGTGATGGCCGCGTACTGCACGAGGACCGCGTCGGCGCCGGCGGCGTTGGCGACCAGGTCCTCGGGCGTGAAGGACTGCGTGACGACGAGCTCGGCGCCCGCGGCACGCGTGACCTCGAGCTCGGCGTCGAACGAGTCGTGGTCGCACTCGGTGACGACGATCCTCATCGCGCGAGCCACCCGCCGTCGACGGGGAGCACGGCACCGTGGACGTAGTCCGCGGCGGACGAGCAGAGGAACAGGACGGCGCCGGCGATGTCCTCCGGCGTGGCCCAGCGCCCGGCCGGGATGCGGTCGAGGATCGCCTGGCTGCGCGCGGCGTCCTGGCGCAGGTCGTGTGTGTTGGCGGTGGCGACGTACCCGGGGGCGACGGCGTTGACGTTGACGCCCGAGCCGGCCCACTCGTTGGCGAGCGCCTTCGTCAGCCCCGCGACGGCCGACTTGGACGACGTGTAGCCGGGCACGTTGATGCCGCCCTGGAAGCTCAGCATCGACGCGGTGTTGACGATCTTGCCGTGGCCGCGCTCGAGCATGCGGCGGCCGACCTCGCGCGAGAGCACGAACGTCGTGCGCAGGTTGACGTCGAGCACGTGGTCGAAGTCCTCGTCGGGGTGCTGCGCGGCGGGGACGCGGCGGATCGTCCCGCCGTTGTTGACGAGGATGTCGACGTCGCGTGCGCCGAGGTCGGCGGCCAGCGCCGTGACCTGGTCGCGGTCCGAGAAGTCCGCGCGCAGCGGCGTGAACGTGCGCCCGGTGGCCTCGATCGCGCGCCGCGCGTCGCTGTCCCCCTCGGGCATGTCGTAGCTGACACCGATGACGTCGGCTCCGGCCGACGCGAGGGCGACGGCGATCGCCAGGCCGATGCCCTGGCTGGCGCCGGTGACCACCGCCTGGCGGCCCTCGAGGGTGAACAGGCCCGCCGCGTACTCGGTCGGGGTCGTCGTCATCGCGTGCTCTCTTCCGTAGGTGGTGCCTCAGGGCGTGTAGCCCAGGGCCGCCGATATCTGGCCGGCGGTCTCGACGACCGCCGGGGCGTGGGCCTCGAGCTGCTCGGGGGAGCACTCGACGGCCAGGGTGGAGATGCTGACGCCGTACTTGACGGTGCCGGTGTGGTCGCGCACGGGGGCGGCGACGCAGACGATCCCGGGGACGTTCTCCTCGAGGTCGAAGGCGTACCCGCGCTCGCGGACCCGCGCCAGCTCCTCACGCAGCGCGCTGAGCTGCGTGATCGTGCGCTCGGTCCGCTGCGGCAGGCCGGAGCGGGCGACGAAGCGCTCGATCTCGTCGTCGCCGCGCGCGGCGAGCACGACCTTGCCGATCCCCGAGGAGTGCATGGGGATCGCGTGACCGACCCGCGACGGCATCTGGTACGGCTTGTCGGAGTCCGTGCGGACGAGGTAGACGATCTCGTCGCCGTTCGCGACCCCGACGTGGGCCGTGCAGTGGACCCGGTCGACCAGCTCGCTGACGAGGGGCTCGGCGATCGCCGAGATGTCGAGCCGCTGCAGCGCCTGCCCCGCGAGGGACAGGATCTGCGGGCCGGGCTGGTACAGCCCGTCCGGCGTCACGACGACGAAGCTCCGCTCGACCAGCGTGCTCAGGATCCGGTGCGTCGTGGCCTTCGCCAGGCCCGTCGCCTCGACGACGTCCGTGAACCGGGGATGGCGCAGCGCCGCCTCGAGCACGAGCAGCGTCTTCTCGCTCGCGTTCGTCTTCGCGCCCGCCGCGTCCTGCTCCGGGGGCGTGGGCTGGGTCCGTGCCATGGGGCTCACCTCTCGTCGCGGGTCGGAACCGTCAACGCATGTCGGTGATGGGGAAGCCGTCCATGTCGTCGAACGACTGATTCTCGCCCGCCATGGCCCACACGAAGCTGTAGCTCGCGGTACCGACACCCGAGTGGACGGACCAGCTCGGGGAGATGACCGCCTCCTCGTTCCCGACGACCAGGTGCCGGGTCTCGTCGGGGCGTCCGAGCAGGTGCACGATCCGCGCGTCCTCGGGGACGTCGAAGTAGAGGTAGGCCTCCGTGCGGCGGTCGTGCGTGTGCGCCGGCATGGTGTTCCACATGCTGCCCGGGTGCAGCGTCGTCACGCCCATGACGACCTGGCAGGAGCGCACGCCGTTCTCGTGGATGTACTGGTTGAGCGTGCGGCGGTTCGACGTCAGCGGGTCGCCCAGCTCGCGGACGTTGCCCTGGCCGGCCGCGACGAGCGTCGTCGGGTAGGCGGTGTGGGCGGGCGCGGACACGAGGTAGAAGCGCGCGGGGCTCGCGGCGTCGGCCGACGTGAACGTCACGTCACGGGCACCGCGCCCGACGTACAGGCACGAGCCGTGGGTGAGCTCGTAGGAGGTGCCGTCGACCGCGACGGTGCCGGTGCCGCCGACGTTGACGATGCCGCCCTCGCGGTGCTCGAAGAAGTACTCGGAGCGGATCTCGGGGAACGTCGGCAGCGCGACCGGTCCCGTGACGGGCTTGGCGCCGAGCAGGACGACACGGTCGTGGTGCGTGTAGACCGCGTTCGCCTCGTCGTCGACGAACAGTCCGGGCACGAGGTAGCGGTGGCGGAGCTCGGCGGTGTCCATGCCCGGGATCTGCTCGGGGCTGGTCGCGTAGCGCTGTTCCATGGGGAACCTTCCGTGGGGGCGTCCGGGCGGCGCGGGGCCGCCCGCCCGGGACGCCGCGCAGGTGCGCGGCGTCCCGGCGGGTCGGTCAGGGGGTGATGAGGCCGAGCTGCGTGGGCAGCCACAGGGACAGCGCCGGGGTGAAGATCACCATGATCAGGACGAGCACCAGCGCGCCGAAGAAGGGCAGCAGGCGCCGGATCACCGCCTCGATCGAGATGTCCGCGACCTTGGCTCCCACGAAGAGGATCGGCCCGACCGGTGGCGTGATGGTCCCGATGGAGAGGTTGAAGACCATCATGATGCCGAAGTGGACGGGGTCGATCCCCATGGCCGTGACGATCGGCAGGAAGATCGGCGCGAAGATCAGCACCGCCGGCGTCGGGTCCATGAAGCACCCGAGGATCAGCAGGATGACCGCGATGAGCAGCAGGATGACCACCGGGTTGGTGCTGACGGAGAAGATCGCCTCCGACGCCATCTGCGGGATCCGGGCGAACGCCATGACGAAGCCCATGATCGAGCTGACCCCGACGAGGAACATGACCACGGCGGTCGTGCGAGCCGCGTCCATGAGCATGGTCGGCAGCTGCCCGACCCTGATCGTCTTGTAGATGAACGACAGCACGAGCGAGTAGACGACCGCGATGACCGAGCCCTCGGTCGGCGTGAAGTACCCGGCGAGGATGCCGCCGATCACCACGACGATGAGCAGCAGGGCCGGCACGGCGGCGAGGATCGTCCTGGCGCCGTCGCGGAAGCTGATCCGCTCGGTCACCTTGAGCTCGGGCCGCTTGCGGGCGTACAGGTACACGATGATCATGCAGGCCGCGGCCCACATGGCACCGGGGATGTAGCCCGCGACGAACAGCGCGGCGACCGAGGCGCTCGAGACGAGCGAGTACACGATCATGAGGTTGCTCGGCGGGATGATCATGCCCGAGGGCGCCGAGGCGATGTTGACCGCCGCCGCGAAGGACTTGTCGTAGCCCTCGCGCTTCTGGATCGGGCCGATGGTCGAGCCGATCGCGGCGGCTGCCGCGACACCCGAGCCGGACACCGCGCCGAACAGCGCGTTGGCGGCGACGTTCGTCTGGGCCAGCGAGCCGGGCATGCGCCCGACCATCACCTTGGCGGCGTTGACGAGCCGGAGCGCGATCCCGCCTTGGTTCATGATCACGCCGGCCAGCACGAAGAACGGGATCGCGAGCAGGGGGAAGGAGTTGATCCCCCGGAAGACCTGCTGGGCGGCCGTGAGCACACCGTTCTCGAGACCGAGCGCGGTGACGATCGCGGCGAGCGACGACAGGCCGACCGCGATGCTGATGGGTGCTCCGAGGAGCAGGAAGACGACGATGCCGGCGAGCAGGATGACTGCTGCGAGCGCTGCGGGGTCCATGGGTCAGGCCTCCTTCACAGGACGTCAGGCTCGGCGTCCTCGACGGCGCGCTCGGCGCCGGTGAGGATCCTGACCAGGTGGTAGACGGTGTACAGGGCGATGAGCACCCCGGAGATCGGCAGCGCCAGGTACAGCGGGCCGACGTTCACCGGCAGGCCGGTGAGGTTCTGGTCCCACGCCAGGTCGACGACCCGCAGCCCGCCCCAGATCAGGACGAGGGCGGTGAAGACGAGGATCGAGAGCTGGACGAGCACCGCCACGGCGACCTGGGCCTTGCCGGGGAGCTTCTTCACGGCGAAGTCGACCGCGATGTGGCCGCGCTCGCCGAAGACGAGCGCCGACGCGAAGAGGCCCAGCCAGATGAACAGGTACTTGGCGAGCTCCTCGGACCACGTGCTGGGCTGGTCGAGGACCTGTCGGGCGAAGACCTGCCACGTGACGTCGAGGACGAGCACGGCGAACAGCACCACGCACACCCACGTCAGCAGCCGGTCGAGCAGGGACTTTGCTCTGGTCATTGGTCGGGCCTCTCCGCGTCGCCTCGTCGTCACTCGGCCGCGGCGCGGACCTGGTCGAAGATCGTCCTGGTGACGTCGTTCGTCAGCTTCTTCTGCGTCAGCGGGGCGATGGCCTCGGTGAACGCGTCCGTGTCGACCTCGTTGAACGTCGCACCGGCGGCCTCGGCGGCCTTGATGCCCTCGGCGACCTGCTCCTTCCAGAGCTTCGCCTCCTCGACGCGGGCCTCGGCGAGCAGGTCGGTGAAGATCTCCTGGTGCTCGGGCGTCATGGCGTCGTAGACGGCCGGGCTGATGATCAGGTAGTCGGGGAACATGAGGTGGCGCGTGTAGCTGTAGAACGGCGCGACCTCGGCGTGCTTGAGGTTCGAGTAGATGAGCTCGTTGTTCTCGCCGCCCTCGAGGACGCCGGACTGGATGGCGGTGTAGACCTCGCCCTGGCCCATCGGGGTGCCCGTGCCGCCCATCAGCGCCATCATCTCGATGTTCGTGTCGGACTCGATGACGCGGATCTTCATGCCCGCGAGGTCGGCCGGCGTGTTGATCGGCTTGTCGGCGTTGTAGACGGACCGGACGCCGCCGTGGAACGCGCTGACGACCTTGATGCCCTCGTCCTCGAGGGACGAGTACAGGTCGCCGACGATCTCGGGGTCGTTCGTCGTCGCGGACTGGTGCTCGGGCGAGTCGAAGACGAACGGCAGGTTGAAGACCACGAAGTCGGGGTTGAAGTTCTCGAGCAGCGGGCCGCCGACGTAGGCCATCTCGATCGTGCCGGCCTGGACGAGCTCGATGGTCTCGCGCTGCGCGCCGAGGGTCTCGTTGGGGAAGACCTCGATGTCGTACGCGCCGTCGGTGGCCTCGAACAGCTTGTCGCCCAGCTCGTCGAGCACGATGTACTGCGGGTGGGTCTCGGGCTGGTTGAACGCGGCCTTCATGACGAGCGTGTCCGCGTTCGGCTTCGCCGCGGTGTCGTCGGACGACGCGCTGGGGGAGTCCTGCGTGACCGGGCTGGTGCCCGCGCTGCACGCCGTCAGCGCGAGCACGGAAGCGCCGATGAGGGCCGTGATCGTGGCGGCCTTGGATCGCCTCATGGGGACTACTCCTCTGTCGGCTCACCCGGGGGAGGTGAGCGGGTGGTGTCGGTGAGCACCGCCCGGGGGGGGCTGTGCCGGACATCGCTGTCCGGCGTTGCTGACCTCGCTGTCAGTGCCACGAGTATGGAACCATGTTCCGAGGCACGGAACAAACCCTGCCGGATGTCCGGGGCCGCGCAGCACAACCTTGGTCCCGGGTGGGCCGCCGTCCGGCGTGTACCACCCACCCTGTGAGACGGAGCAACGATGCACCTCACCCCCTCGTCGGACCTGCCCCTGCTCGGGGCGTACGCGATGGCCCCGGCCGACGGCGCCGCACGCGCGCAGTTCTGGGCCGCCGTCGCCGACCTCCCGATCGGCGGCCTCGAGCTGCCGCTGCCCGCGCCCGGCACCCCCGCCGAACCGGCCCTGCTCGCCGCGCGTGACGACCTGAACCTGCTCGTGACCTGCATCCCGACCGTCATGGGCCGCCTCGCGGACGACCCGGTGTACGGCCTGGCCTCGGGGGATCCCGACGGCCGTCGGCGGGCGCTCGACGACGTCCGGCGCGCCGCCGACCTCGCCGCGACGCAGGCCGCCGCCGGGGCCGCGCGGGTCGCCGCGATCCAGGTCCACAGCGCACCCGGCCCCCGCGGCGGGAGCCGCGACGCGCTCCTGCGGTCGCTCGAGGAGATCGCCACGTGGGACCTGGCCGGTGCCCGGCTGCTCGTCGAGCACTGCGACGCCCTCGTCACCGGGCAGGTGCCGGCCAAGGGGTTCCTCACGCTCGACGACGAGCTCACGGTGCTCGCCGACCTCGCCCGCACCGACGGCTCCGGGCCCGCCCTGGCGGTCAACTGGGGCCGCTCGGCCATCGAGGGTCGCAGCCTGCACACCCCGCTCGAGCACCTGCGGGCCGCACGCGACGCCGGCCTGCTCGGGGCGCTCGTGCTCTCGGGCGCCACCGACGTGACGACGGAGTGGGGCGCGCCGTGGGCCGACGCGCACATCCCGCCGCGCGGCGACGCGCCGGCGCTCGCGGCCTCGGCCGACTCGCTGCTCGGGCCCGACGAGATCGCGGCCGCGCTCGCGCTCACCGACCCCGGCTGCCTCGTGGCGGTCAAGGTCGCCGTCCGCCCGGCCGACGCGGACGTCGCCACCCGGATCGAGGTCGCCCGCGCCGCACTCGCGCAGGTGACGGCGGCCGGCGCCGCCCGATGAGCGCGACCCGCGTCGGCGTCGTCGGCCTCGGCACGATGGGCGCACCGATGGCCGGGCACGTTCTGGCCGCCGGGTACCCCCTGCACGTCACGGCCCGGCGGCCCGAGGCGACCACCGGCCTCGTCGCCGCCGGCGCCACCGCGCACGCCACCGCCCGCGCCCTGGCCGCGCACAGCGACGTCGTCCTGTCCGTGCTGCCCGACCTGCCCGAGCTCGTCGACGTGCTCGAGGGCCCCGACGGGCTGCTCGCCGGCGTCACCGGCCCGCTCGTGCTCGTCGTGTGCTCGACGAGCGCCCCGGCCGGGGTGCGGGCGCTCGCCACCACGCTCGACGCCCGCACCGACGGCCGGGTGCGGGTGGTCGACGCGCCCGTCAGCGGCGGGCAGGAGGGCGCCGCGGCGGGGACGCTCGCGGTCATGGTCGGCGGCGCGGACGACGACGTCGCCCGCGTGCTGCCCGTCCTGGGTGCCACCGGGACGCCCGTCCACCTCGGCCCGCTGGGGTCGGGGCAGGTCGCCAAGGCGTGCAACCAGGTCGTCGTCGCCGCGACCGTCACCGCCCTGGCCGAGGCCGCGGTCGTCGCCGAGCGCTCCGGGCTCGACGTCGGCCGGATGCTCGACCTGCTCGGCGGCGGCTACGCGGCCAGCCGCCTGCTCGAGGTCAAGAAGCACCGGTTCGTGGCGCACGACCACAGCCCGTCGGGCCCGGCGCGCTACATGGTCAAGGACCTGCGCGCCGCGCTCGACGAGGCCCGCGCCACCGGCACCGCGACGGTGCTGACGGACGTGCTGCTCGAGGTGTTCACCGACGTCACCGCGGCCGGCCTCGGCGACCTCGACACGTCCGTCGTGCAGGACTGGCTCGCCGCGCGGACCCCCCGTGGCTGAGCCCGGTGCGCCCTGCACGTCGCGCGGCGCACTCATCTCCGTGCGCGACACGGGCAGGCGCGGGTACCACCGCGGGCCCGTGCCCCCGGGGGACGTCCTGCCACGGGGGTGCCACCGACGCTCGACTACGTTTCCACCGCCACGCCCCGGGCACCGGCGCCCGGCGTGCCCTGACCTGACGCGAGGACTGTCATGACCGACCCCACCCCCGAGCGCCGTACCCGCGTGATCGGGCCGCTCACCCCCGGATCGCTGCGCAACCTGGCCGACACGCTGCGTGCCGAGAACGCCGGGGCGATCCTGCTGCTGCTCGGCGCGGTCGTCGCCCTGGTCTGGGCGAACTCCCCGTGGGCGGGCGGCTACGCCGCGCTGAGCGACACGGTCGTCGGGCCGGCGGCGCTGCACCTCGACCTCACGGTCGCGCAGTGGGCCACCGACGGTCTGCTCGCGATCTTCTTCTTCGTGGTCGGCCTCGAGCTCAAGCGCGAGATGGTCGACGGCCAGCTCCGGCGCCCGTCGACCGCGATCGTCCCGATCCTCGCGGCCGTCGGCGGCATGGCCGTGCCCGCGCTGGTGTACACGGTGGTCAACCTGCAGGCCGGCGGCAGCTCCGAGGGCTGGGCCATCCCCGTGGCGACCGACATCGCGTTCGCGGTGGCCGTGCTCACCGTCTTCGGCAAGCGGCTGCCCACGGCGCTGCGCGCGTTCCTGCTGACGCTCGCCGTGGTCGACGACCTGCTCGGCATCGTCGTCATCGCGGTCTTCTACGCCGTCGGCCTGCAGATCGTGTGGCTCGGCGTCTCGCTCCTGACCATCGCCGTGTTCGCGGTGCTCGTGCGGCGCCGCACCACCGCCTGGCTGCTCGTCCCGCTCGCCGTGCTGGCGTGGACCTTCATGCACATGTCCGGCGTGCACGCGACGATCGCGGGCGTCATCCTCGGGTTCACGGTGCCCGCGCTGGCCCGCAGCGGCGAGACGGTCAGCCGCGCCGAGCGCCTCGAGCACGTGTGGCGCCCGGTGTCCGCGGGCCTCGCGGTGCCGGTGTTCGCGCTGTTCGCCGCGGGCGTGAGCATGAGCCCGAGCGCGCTGGCCGACGCGGTGTCGGACCCGGCCGCGCAGGGCGTCGCCCTCGGGCTCGTGCTCGGCAAGCCCGTCGGGATCCTGCTGGCGACGTTCCTGCTGGTGCGGCTGACCAAGGCCACGCTCGACCCGAGCGTGCGGTGGCCCGACCTGGCGGCCGTCAGCGTCGTCGCCGGCGTCGGGTTCACGGTCTCGCTGCTCATCGGCGAGCTGTCGTTCGACGCGGGCTCGCCGCACGGCGAGAACGTCAAGGCCGCCATCCTGCTCGGCTCGCTCGCCGCGGCCGCGCTCGGCGGTGCCCTCCTGACCTGGCGGACCCGGGTCCAGGCCCGCCGGGACGTCACCGGCGGGCAGCCCTCCGCGTCCGTGAGGTGACCCGCCGTCCCCCGGCCCGCCTCAGGGCCGGGGGAGGGTGAGCCCCGCGGGCAGCAGGGGAGGCAGCGTGCGCGCGACGGCCGCGTGCAGCCCGGCGACGCGCGACGGCGTCATGCGCTCGACGGGTGCCGTGACCGAGACCGCCGCGACGGCCGCGCCCGCGCGCAGCAGGGGGACCGCGACGCAGCTGATTCCGGCCTCGTTCTCCTCGACCTCGGTCGCGTACCCGTCACGGCGCGCGCGCTCGAGCGCCTCCCAGACGTGCTCGGCGTCGACGCCGGCGGTGTCGAGGTAGCCGGCGAGCGCCGCCCGGTCGGTCCCGCGGTAGGCCAGCAGCGCCCGCCCGAGCGCGGTGGTCACCGCAGGGCTGCGTCGGCCGATCGCCGACCACACCCGCACGGGACGCTCGGGCTCGACCTTGTCGAGGTAGACGACCTCGCGCCCGCCGAGCACGCCGAGGTGCACGAGCTCGTCGACCTCACGGCTCAGCGCCACGAGCGCCGGGTGCAGCAGCACCGGCAGGTTCTCGTCGCCGAAGTAGTCCTCGGCCAGGCGCGTCGCGGCGGGTCCCAGCGCGTACCGGCCGGACGGCTCCTGCGACGCGAAGCCGCGGTGGCGCAGCGCCGCCAGCGTGCGGTGCACGGTCGTCTTGTTGAGGTCCAGCCCGGCCGCGAGGTCCGCGAGTCCGGCGCCGTGCGGGCCGGCCGCCGCGAGCGCCTCGAGGACACGCAGCGCGCGGTCGACGGCCTCGACGGGGGACGCCGTCCGGTCCGCACCGGGCCGGGGTGCGGCGACGTCGTCCGGGTGTGCCATG
Organism: Cellulomonas wangsupingiae; assembly: GCF_024508275.1. NCBI lineage: Bacteria > Bacillati > Actinomycetota > Actinomycetes > Micrococcales > Cellulomonadaceae > Cellulomonas > Cellulomonas wangsupingiae. Next base: position 3,366,785 of record NZ_CP101989.1, on the reverse strand, counting down.
GCCCCAGCGTAGGAGGGCCCGCCGGCGCCCGGTGCCGCGCCCGCCCGCGGCTACGCTCGGAGCATGCCGTGCACGGGTGAGGTCGCAGGTCAGCGCGATGGGACGGCGAGGTGACGCCGACCGGCGGGACGTCCGACGACGTGCCCGGCGACCGGCCCGACGAGCCCGTGGGCGTGGGCCCGTGGCCCGGTGGGCCCGCCGCGTGGCCCCGGCTGCCCGGCGGCGGGCTCGACCCCCGGTACGACCCCGAGCTGCTCGCGCACGGCGACCGCCGCAACGTCGTCGACGCCTACCGGTACTGGACCGTCGAGGCGGTGGTCGCCGACCTCGACACCCGCCGCCACCCGTTCCACGTCGCCATCGAGAACTGGCAGCACGACCTCAACATCGGCTCGGTCGTGCGCACCGCCAACGCCTTCAACACCGCCGGCGTGCACGTCGTGGGGCGACGGCGGTGGAACCGGCGGGGCGCGATGGTCACCGACCGGTACCTGCACGTGCACCACCACCCCGACGCGGCCGCGCTCGCGACGTGGGCGGCAGGGGCCGGCCCGGGCGGGGGACGGCTGCCGGTCGTCGGCGTGGACAACGTCCCGGGCTCGGTGCCGATCGAGACGACGCCGCTGCCGCGCGCGTGCGTCCTGCTGCTCGGCCAGGAGTCGACGGGCCTCACCCCGCAGGCGCAGGCGGTGTGCGACGTCGTCGTCCACATCACGCAGCACGGCAGCACGCGGTCCCTCAACGCGGGGGCCGCCGGTGCCATCGCGATGCACACGTGGATGACGACGCACGCACGCTCCTGACGGTCCCGGTGGACGTCCCGGAACGCCGACGGCCGGGTGGTGGCAGACTCGTGTCGTACCGCACCCGAACATCAGGAGAGCCGCGATGCCCATCGCCACCCCCGAGGTCTACGCCGAGATGATCGACCGGGCGAAGGCCGGCAAGTTCGCCTACCCCGCCGTCAACATCACGTCGTCCCAGACCGTCACCGCCGCCATCCAGGGCTTCGCGGAGGCAGAGTCGGACGGCATCATCCAGGTCTCGGTCGGCGGCGCTGAGTACGCCTCCGGCTCGACGATCAAGAACCGCGTCAGCGGCACGCTCGCGCTCGCGGCGTACGCGACCGAGGTCGCCAAGAACTACGGCGTCACCATCGCGCTGCACACCGACCACTGCGTCAAGAAGAACCTCGACTCGTGGGTCCGCCCGCTCCTCGCCCTCGAGGCCGAGCAGGTCAAGCGCGGCGAGAACCCGACGTTCCAGTCGCACATGTTCGACGGCTCGGACATCCCGCTGGACGAGAACCTCGTCATCGCGGCCGAGCTCCTCGAGCTGTCGCAGGCGGCCCGCACGATCCTCGAGATCGAGGTCGGCGTCGTCGGTGGCGAGGAGGACGGCCACGAGGCCGAGATCAACGAGAAGCTGTACACGACGGCCGAGGACGGCCTGAAGACCGTCGAGGCCCTCGGTGCCGGCGAGAAGGGCCGCTACCTGACGGCCCTGACGTTCGGGAACGTGCACGGCGTGTACAAGCCGGGTGCGGTCAAGCTGCGCCCGTCGATCCTCGCGGACATCCAGCGTGAGGTCGGCGCGAAGATCGGCAAGGAGTCGCCGTTCGACCTCGTCTTCCACGGCGGGTCCGGCTCGACGGCCGCGGAGATCGCCGAGGCGGTCGACAACGGCGTCATCAAGATGAACATCGACACCGACACGCAGTACGCGTTCACGCGTCCGGTCGTCGGCCACATGTTCACCAACTACGACGGCGTCCTGAAGATCGACGGCGAGGTCGGCAACAAGAAGGCGTACGACCCGCGCGCCTGGGGCAAGCTCGCCGAGGCGGGCATGGCCGCGCGCATCGTCGAGGCGTGCCAGCAGCTGCGCTCGGCGGGCACCCGGATCGGCTGATCCGCCGGCCTGATGACGCACGACGGCCCCGGCCCCCGCGAGGGGGACCGGGGCCGTCGGCGTTCCGGCGGGCCGTGCGCCCGGGCGTGCCCGGTGCGCCGGCCGTCAGGCCGTCGGCTCGACGGGCTCGAACGGTGCCTCGTCGTCGTCGACGACGTCGAGGAGCTCGCCGATGCGCGTGACCTCGAGGAGGAAGCGCACGGTCGGCGGCACGCGCAGCAGGCGGACGCGGTGCTCGCTGCGGATCGACAGCCGGGCGAGGAAGGCCACGCCCGACGAGTCCATGAACGTCACGTGGTGCGCGTCGACCTCGATGGGCAGCCCGCGCTGCTCCGCCTCGGCCGTCGCCTCCTGCAGCTCCGGGCCGAGGTCCGCGTCGACCTCGCCGGACAGGACGATCCGTGTCCGGTCGGCGCCCACGATCACCTGAACGGCGCCGGGCTCCCCGGCGGTCACCGCCGCCGACGCGTCGGCCGTGGTGGCCTCATCCTCGGCGGAAGGGCTGTTACCGTCTCGCACGATGCTCCTTCCGGGCGCTGGAGGGGCTGACCGGGGTGGTCGAGCCTTCCGTCCGTTCGGCACGCTAGACGATCGGAGGTGGTGGTGGTCAACTCCCCTGCCACCGAACAGCGTGCCGAGCCTACGCCGCACAGCGACGTGCGAGGTCCGTCCGCCGCTCTCGGGCCGGGCTCGTCGGCCCTCGCGGCGGCCCTCGGGGCGACCCAGATCCCCCTCGCGGTGCTGCGTGCGGAGCGGTCGCGGCTGCACGTCACCTGGGTCAACGACGCGCTCGCCCGGGCCGTCGGGTACGCCGCGGACGACGTCGTGGGCGTGGACGTGCTGACCGACCCCCGCGTGCGCCCGTCGGACCCGCAGGCGGCGCTGACGGCCCTCGCGGAGTCGTCCTCGCACCCGGTGGTGCTGCGCCGGGCCGACGGTGCGCACGTGTGCTGCGTCGCCCACCTGTCCGCGGTGCCGGCCGGCCCGGACGTCCCGCCGGGCACGCTGGTGGCCGCGGTGCAGGACCTGACGACCGAGCTGACGGCGTCCGCGGAGCAGGCGGCGCTGGTCGCCGAGGAGCGCCGGGAGCGCCGCAGCCTGTCGCTCATCGCCCGCGTGTCGGACCTGCTGGTGGACGTCGACGAGCCCGACGGGCTGCGCGAGATCGCGGCGCTGCTGGAGTCGCAGGTCGTCGAGCGCGCGCGGTTCTTCCTGTTCGACAACGGGCTGTGGGCGGCCGACGGGCTCGGCCCGTACCGCAGCACGGCACGGCACCACGGACCGTCGGGACGCATGCTGTCGCGCTGCACCGACGACCCGGTGGGCCGGCTCCTGGCGGGTGCGCGCGACGACGTGCTCGAGCTGGACCTGGCCGCGGACCACCCGCAGGGCACCTACGCCCACTGGCTCGCCGAGCGGCTGCGGCCCGACGTCCCCGGCGACGACGCCCGGGTCGTCGTCCAGCCCGTCCCCGGGCGGCGGCGCACGGTCGGACTGCTCGTGGTGCGTCCCCACGGCGGCGGCGGGGTCGAGGCCCTCGGCTCGCACGACCGCACGGTGGTCGAGCTCGTCGCCCGCCGCGTCGGGCTGTCGATCGACAACGTGCGCCTGTACGACCGTGAGCACCGCCTGTGCGAGACGCTGCAGCGCGCGATGCTCCCCGAGCAGGCCGAGGTCGACGGCCTCGACGTCTGGACGTACTACTCCCCGAACGCGGACGACGCGCAGGTCGGCGGCGACTGGTACGACGTCCTGCAGATCGACGCCCGGACGATCGGTGTGGTCATCGGTGACGTCGTGGGCCACGACGTCGAGGCGGCCGCGACCATGGGCCAGCTGCGCTCGGTCGTGCGGTCGTACGCGTTCGACATCACGACGCCCGGTCCGGTCCTCGACCGCGTCGACCAGCTGTTCGGCGGCATGCGCATCGCCCGGGCGGCGAGCCTGGTCTACTCGGCGCTGCACCGGGACGACGCGGGCCGGTGGGTGCTGCGGTACTCGCGCGCGGGGCACCTGCCGCTGCTGCACGTCCGCGACGGGCAGGCGCGGCAGCTGACCGGCAGGGGCGGTCTGCTCATCGGCTTCGGAGCGGGCGGGCGCGCGACCGACGAGGTCGTGCTCGCGCCCGGCGACGTCGTCGTCTACTACACCGACGGCCTGGTCGAGCGGCGCGACCGCAGCCTGCGCGACGGGCTGGCGGTGCTGGAGACCGTCGCGGCGGGCGTCACGGCCCGCGACGCCGCCGGCATCGGGGAGGACCTGCTCTCGCGGCTCGCGGACCAGCCCGAGGACGACGTCGCGGTCGTCGTGCTGCGCGTCCCGGGCCCCGACGACCAGCTCGCCGGGGCCGTCAGCCCGCGCCGGCGCCGCTGGGCGCTGCCGAGCGAACCGGCGTCGATCGGCAGGGCCAGGCACGCGGTCCTGCGCACGTGTGAGACGTGGGAGATCGCCGACGCGGCGAACGCCGAGCTCGTCGTCTCCGAGCTCGTCGCCAACGCCGTGCTGCACGGCTGGGGGCACGTCGCGCTGCAGCTGCACGACACGGGGGACGGGCTGCGCATCGAGGTCGAGGACGCCAACCCGACGCCCCCGATCACGACCGACGGGCACCCGGGCCGGGTCGGCGGGTTCGGCATGCAGATCGTCGAGCGGCTCGCCGACTGGGGCTGGCGGCAGTCGCGCGCCGGCAAGGTGGTGTGGGCGAAGGTCCGCCCGGGGGAGATGCCCGGCGCAGCGCGCCCGGTGACGTGACGCCCGGACGCCCGCCGGTCAGGCAGGCGCGGGCGCGTCCCGGCTCGTCGGGAGCGCCCCGGCGCCCAGCTCGCACCGGTGGTCCGTGTCGATGCGGAACAGCTCGAGCGCGCCGCAGATCTCCAGCACGAACAGCTCCCGGTCGGCTGCGCCGCGCAGCACGGTCGCACCGCCGCGGCGCCGGCCGGCGTCGGCCAGCGAGATGAGGAACGCCGCGCCCGTGGAGTCCATGAACGTGACGCGGCACATGTCGATCACCAGCAGCTGGCGACGCAGGCCGACGATGCGTGCCGTCACCTCGGGGAACTGGTCGCGCTCGGCCAGGTCGAGGTCACCGGTGATGACCAGCGTCGTCGTCGTGGACGACGTCGAGATCTCGATCATGAGAGGTCCTGGGGTCCGTGCCGACCGGCGAGGGGGTCCCGCGGGGGCGGGGTACTGGTCGGATGTTCGACTGTAACCGTGAGCGCAGGACCCCGCGACCCCTCCGTCCGGCGCGGTGCGAGACTGGCGCCATGACCCACGAGAACCTCCTCGACGGCCCTGCGCCGACGCTGCTGCCCGCCGCCGGTCCCGACGCGGTGGCCCGTGACGCCCTCGCGGCCGGCACGGACCCGCGCGACGTGGTGCCGGCGGCCCCGGCGGCCTCCCTGGTGTGGGCGCTGCTCGCGGAGCGGGCCGACGACCCCGTCGCGGCGTACGCGTACGCCAGGACCGGCTACCACCGGGGCCTGGACGCGCTGCGCGGCGCGGGCTGGCGGGGACGCGGCCCGGTGCCGGTGGCGCACGTCCCGAACCAGGGGTTCCTGCGGGCGGTGCTCGCCCTGGCGGTCGCGGCGGACGCGATCGGCGAGGTCGCGGAGGGCGAGAGGTGCCGTCGGCTGCTCGAGGACAGCGGCACGTCGGCCGACGAGGTCGCTGCGCTGCGCTGAGCCGCGACGGGGGTCGTCCGCGGACGTCCCCGGGGCGTCCGGCGGCGCTCCGGTACCCTGCCGGTGGTACGCGTGACTGCCGCGCGTCCTCGGCACCCCCGCGTCGCGAGCCCGCTCGCGCCCGTCTGCGGGCGGAGCCGCACCGCAGGCAGCCTGGGAGTGGTGATCGTCATGCCGGCCGTCGTGGTGCTCGGTGCGCAGTGGGGCGACGAGGGCAAGGGGAAGGCGACCGACCAGCTCGGTGACCGCACCGACGTCGTCGTGAAGTTCAACGGCGGCAACAACGCTGGTCACACGGTCGTGATCGAGGGCGAGAAGTACGCCCTGCACCTGCTGCCGTCGGGCATCCTCACGCCGGGCGTGGTCCCCGTCATCGCCAACGGCGTCGTCGTCGACATCGAGGTGCTGTTCGAGGAGATCGACGCGCTCGAGGCCCGCGGCGTCGACACGTCGCGCCTGCTGGTGTCGTCCGCCGCGCACGTCATCGCCCCGTACAACCGCACGATGGACAAGGTGACCGAGCGGTTCCTCGGCAAGCGCCGCATCGGCACGACGGGCCGCGGCATCGGCCCGACGTACGCGGACAAGATCAACCGCATCGGGATCCGCGTGCAGGACCTGTTCGACGAGGGCATCCTGCGCCAGAAGGTCGAGGGCGCGCTCGACCAGAAGAACCACCTGCTGGTCAAGATCTACAACCGCCGCGCGATCACGGTCGACGAGACGCTCGACGACCTGCTGCGCCACGCCGAGCGGCTGCGCCCCTTCGTCGCCGACACCCCGCAGTTCCTCAACCGCTCGCTCGACGAGGGCAAGACCCTGGTCTTCGAGGCCGGGCAGGCGACCATGCTCGACGTCGACCACGGCACGTACCCGTTCGTCACGTCGTCCGCGTGCACCGCGGGCGGGGCGTGCACGGGCTCGGGCGTCGGCCCGACGCGCATCGACCGGGTCGTCGCGGTCGCCAAGGCCTACACCACGCGCGTGGGCGAGGGGCCGTTCCCCACCGAGCTGCTCGACACCGACGGCGAGTGGCTGCGCCAGACCGGCGGGGAGTTCGGCACCACGACGGGCCGCCCGCGCCGCACCGGCTGGTACGACGCGGTCGTCGTGCGCTACGCGTCGATGGTCAACGGGCTGACGGACCTCGTCGTGACCAAGCTCGACGTCCTGACGGGCCGCGAGCGCATCCCGGTCTGCATCGCGTACGACGTCGACGGCCGGCGCGTCGAGGAGATGCCGATCGACCAGAGCGACTTCCACCACGCGCGCCCGGTGTACGAGTACCTCGACGGCTGGACCGAGGACATCTCGGGCGCCCGCGACTTCGACGACCTGCCCCCGGCCGCGCAGCGGTACCTGCAGTACCTCGAGGACGTGTCCGGGACCCGGATCTCGTCGGTGGGGGTCGGCCCGGGCCGCGAGGCGACGATCGTCCGGCACGAGCTCCTGGGCTGAGGACGGCGAGGCGTCCGACCGGGCGCCTCGCGCTCGCCGGCGGCGGGCGCGGTCACGCGGCGCGACCGTCCGGCGTGGCGACGTCGGCGGGCGTCGTCCCGCGCAGGCTCGCGGCCAGCGCGAGGGCGACGGCCACGGCGAGGGCGGTGGCGCCGAGCATGGTGGCGGCCAGGCCCCACCGCTCGGCCGCCCCACCGGCGAGCAGGGCGCCCACCGGCATCAGGCCCACGGACAGCGTGCGGCCGGCGCCGCCGACGCGCCCCAGCAGGTGAGCGGGCACGATGCGCTGGCGCAGCGTCTCGTTGACGACGTTGCCCGTGGTGCTCAGGGCTCCGACGAGCAGCAGCGTGGCCGCGACCGCCGCGGGGTGCGGCGCCACCACGGGGACGACGAGCAGCGCGAACGCGAGCGTGAACGCGCCGACCATGAGGCGCACCTCGCCGAGCGCCCGCGCGGCGCGCGCGACGAGGACCGAGCCGGCCACGGCGCCGACCGCCAGGGCGACGAGCAGCAGCGGGTAGGTGCCCGCGGTCATGCCGATCCGGGACCCGGGCCCGACCGCCCACAGCACGAACACCGTGAAGTACGCGGTGCTCGCCATGTTGAGCAGCGCGGCGGCCAGGACCACGGGTCGCAGCACGCGGTGGCGCAGCACGAGGCTCAGGCCCTCGCGGACGTCACGGCCCGCGCGCCGCACCGCGGCGGCCGCCCCCGGACGGGGGTCGTGCGGTGCGTCGGGCGCGACCGGGGCGTGGCGGTAGACGCCCGGGACGCCGCGCCACAGCACCGCGGCGGCGAGCACGGCGAGGGCCGCGGGCGCGCCGAGGGCCCACGCGGTGCCGAGCGTCAGCAGCAGGCCGGCGAGCGGACCGCCCAGGAAGGCGTTGGCCACCTGCTGGACGGCCATGATCCGGCCGTTGGCGGCCGGCAGGTCGGCGGGGGCGACGACGTCCGGGACGAGGGCGCCGGCGGCGAGGTCGGCGAGCACCTCGGTGACGCCGTAGGCCAGGGCGAGCGCGATCAGCCAGGCGATCGTCAGGCCGTGCACCGCGAGCCACGCGGCGACGGCGAGCAGCGCCCCGCGCGCGACCAGCGCGCCGATCTGGACGCGGCGCCGGTCCACGCGGTCGACGAGCACGCCCGCGCCGATGCCGAGCAGGAGCCAGGGCAGCCAGGCGACCGCGGTGAGCAGCGCGATCTGGGACGGCGAGCGCGTCAGGCCGAGCGCGACCAGGGGGATCGCGGCCTGGACGACGCCGTCGCCGAGGTTCGCGGCGCCCGTGGCGGCGAGCAGGGCGTGGAAGCGGCTGCCGAGCCGGGGCGCGGTGCCCTGCGGGGTGGTCGCTGCGGCGGCGTCGGGCGTCGGTTCGTCCTGGTGCGCCGCGGGTCCCGGGCTGACGACACTCTCCATGGTGGCCTCGCTAGGGTGGAGGGACGGCTCTGCAGAGAAACCTTTGCAGAGATAACTCTGCAAAGGTAGCTCTGCACATGGCTGAGGACAAGACCCGGGAGCCGCACGGGATCGGCGCCGACGCGCTCAAGGCGTTCGCGCACCCGCTGCGCATGGCGATGTACTCCGTGCTGACCAACGACGGCCCGGCGACCGCGACCATGCTCGGGCGGGCGCTGGGGGAGTCGAGCGGCCAGACCAGCTACCACCTGCGGCAGCTCGAGCGGCACGGCTTCGTCGAGGACGACCCGGCGCACACCGGCGGTCGGGAGCGGTGGTGGCGCGCGGTCGGCTTCTCCCTCGACGACGCCGACCTGCTCCAGGACCCCGACACCGCGTCGTCCGCACGTGCCGTGCTGCGGTCGGTCGTCGCCGACCGCGCGCAGACCATGTCGGCCTGGGTCGACCACCTCGACGACGACTGGCAGGCCCAGGTCGCGACGAGCTCCAGCATCCTGCTCACGCAGGACGAGACCGCGGACCTCATCACCCGGACGCGTGCCGTCATCGAGGAGTTCGAGACCCTCGCTCGCGAGCGGGAGCCCGGCGACGGTCGGTACCGGCGCATCCGCGTCCACCTCGACGCCTTCCCGCTCGCGCCGACGCCGCCCGCGTGACCGCACGCGTCCACACGGCACCCGGTGTGCCCGCACCCGCCGCGCCGCGCGGACGTCGGCACCGCGTGCGGGCACGCGGCCGGTAGGGTCGGACGCCGTGGAGATCCTCGTCGTCGGCACCGGTGCCCGTGAGCACGCCCTCGCCCGCACGCTGTCCCTGGACCCGGCGGTGACGCAGGTGCACGCCGCGCCCGGCAACCCCGGGATCGCGCAGCACGCGACGCTGCACGCGGTCGACCCGCTCGACGGGCCGGCGGTCGCGCGGCTCGCGACCGACCTCGGCGTCGGGCTCGTGGTCGTCGGCCCGGAGGCGCCGCTCGTCGCCGGGGTCGCCGACGCGGTGCGTGAGGCGGGCGTCCCCGTCTTCGGCCCGTCCGCGCAGGCCGCGCGCCTCGAGGGCTCCAAGTCGTTCGCCAAGGACGTCATGGCCGCGGCCGGCGTGCCGACCGCCGCCGCCCGCGTCGCCACGACGCTCGACGAGGTCGCCGCCGCGCTGGACGAGTTCGGCGCGCCGTACGTCGTGAAGGAGGACGGCCTCGCCGCCGGCAAGGGCGTCGTCGTCACGGACGACCGGGACGCGGCGCTCGCGCACGCCGGCGCGTGCCTCGCCAAGGACGGCGGGAGCGTCGTCGTCGAGGAGTTCCTCGACGGCCCCGAGGTGTCGCTGTTCGTGCTGTGCGACGGCACCGACGTCGTCCCGCTCGTGCCGGCGCAGGACTTCAAGCGCGCGCTCGACGGCGACCAGGGCCCCAACACCGGCGGGATGGGCGCCTACTCGCCGCTGCCGTGGGCACCCGCCGGCCTCGTGGACGAGGTCGTCGAGACCGTCGCGCGCCCCACGGTCGCGGAGATGGCGCGTCGGGGCACGCCGTTCGTCGGCGTCCTGTACTGCGGCCTGGCGCTGACGAGCCGCGGCGTGCGGGTCGTGGAGTTCAACGCGCGGTTCGGCGACCCCGAGACGCAGGTCGTCCTCGCGCGGCTCGCGACGCCGCTGGCGGGCGTCCTGCTGGCCGCGGCGCAGGGCGGGCTCGGTGCGCTCGAGCCGCTGCACTGGCGCGCCGACGCGGCGGTCACGGTCGTGATCGCGTCGGCCGGGTACCCCGGCGAGGTGCGCACGGGCGACCCCATCACGGGCCTCGACGGCGCGGACACGGTCCCCGGCGTCCACGTCCTGCACGCGGGCACCGCGGTCCGGACCGCCGTCGACGACCCCGACAACCCGGACAACCCCCTGAACGACCCGCTGCTCGTCTCCGACGGCGGCCGGGTGCTCTCGGTCGTCGGCGTGGGGGAGACCCTGGGCGAGGCGCGCCGCGCCGCGTACGTCGCGGTCGACCAGGTGGCGCTCGCCGGCTCCCAGCACCGCACCGACATCGCGCTGGCCGTGAGCCAGGACTGACGGGGCCGGCGGCAGCCGCCGGCACCGCGCGGTCAGACGTCGGCGCCGGCACCCACCCCGAGCAGCGACCGCGTGATGCGCTCGGAGTCGCCGGTCATCTCCTGCACGGCGCTCGCCAGGTCGTCGTCGCCGACGTGCCGCCCGTCCTCGGCCGCGAGGAGCACCGCCCGGCGGATCGCCTCCTTGACGAAGGACGCGGTCATGCCGGCGGTCGCCTCGGCCGCCGCGTCGAGCGCGTCCGGGGTGAACGGCAGGTCCGCGGCGTAGAGCCGGAACAGCCGGCGGCGGCCCGGTGCGTCGGGCAGCGGCACCTCGACCGCGAGGTCGACGCGCCCCGGGCGCTGGGCGAGCGCCGGCTCGAGGACGTCGGCACGGTTCGTCGTCAGCAGGAAGGTGACGTCCGCGTCGGCGGCCAGGCCGTCGAGCGCGTCGAGCACCTCGAACAGCACGGGCGTGCCGCCGGTGAGCGAGCGGTCCTCGGCGACGAGGTCGCAGTCCTCGAGCACGACCATCGCCGGCTGCAGCGCGCGGGCCGTCTCCGCCGCGACCGTGACGAGCTGGAGCGCCTGGCCCGACAGCAGGGTGACGGTGACCCCCGGGCTGGCGCCGACCAGGTGCCGCACCGTGTGGGTCTTGCCGGTGCCCGGGGGCCCGTACAGCAGGACGCCGCGCTTGAGGTGCTGACCCGCCGCCCGCAGCGCGTCGCGGTGGCGTGCCACGCCGAGCACCTGGCGCTCGATGCGCTCGAGCGTCCCGGCGGGCAGCACGACGTCCTCGCGCGGCACGGACGGTCGCGGCACGTGGACGACGCCCGCCTCGCCCGGGTCGAACGGCGACCCCGAGAACGTCACGACCTGCCCCCGCAGGGTCGAGCGGGCGTCCATCTCGGCACGCACGCGCGTGAGCAGCGCGCCCGCGACGTCGTCGGACGGGCAGAGCACCTCGAGCACCGGGGCGCCGTTGTGCCGCATCGAGGCCCGGCGCTGCAGCAGCACGACGGGCACGCCGTCCGCGTGCCACAGGTGCAGCCCGAACGCGACGGTCTGCCGGGAGGTGCTCGGCCCGGTCGCGGCGCGGTGGTAGTCGACCGGGCCGACCGGGAACTGGCCCGGCCACGACCCGGCGTGCTGGAGGATCTCCGAGAGCGACATGTGCATGCGCTGCTCGCCGCCGCCCACGCCCACCAGCCGGGCCGCGGGGTCCTCCCCGACGACCGCCGCGACGGCGACGTCCGTGTCCACCCGGCGGAGCACCGGCAGCTCGAGGGTGTGCACGGCGAAGGTGCGGGGGTCCAGCCCGAGGTGCGCGGTGAGCAGGGGCAGGAGCGGCGCGACCCCGGGCTCCTGCTCGGGGTGCGCGCTCTGCGCCGCCTGGGCGAGGACCCGGACGTCCTCGAGGAAGTCCCGGAGGCGGGCGGGGGTGACGGCGTCGTCCATGTTCGCTCCCTGGTCGGTGCGCCCACCCTAGGGCTGCGGTACGGAAGACTGCGGGGGTGAGCGACGCGAACCCCACCCGCGCGGACGACGACGCGCTGCCCGGCTGGCGGCACACCTACTCGGGCAAGGTCCGCGACCTCTACGAGCCCGACGGCTCGGCGGCCGGCGTCGCGCTGCGCGAGCGGCACGGTGACGCCGTCCTCGTCGTCGCGTCCGACCGGGTGTCGGCGTACGACCACGTCCTGAGCCCGGGGATCCCGGACAAGGGCGTCGTGCTCACGCAGCTGAGCCTGTGGTGGTTCGACCAGCTCGCCGACCTCGTGCCGAACCACGTCCTGACGACGGACGTGCCGGACGCCGTCGCCGGGCGGGCGCTGGTCTGCCGTCGTCTCGAGATGTTCCCGGTCGAGTGCGTCGCGCGGGGGTACCTGACGGGGTCGGGCCTCGCGGAGTACCGCGGGACCGGCGAGGTCACCGGCGTCGCGCTGCCCCCGGGGCTCGTCGACGGGTCGCGGCTGCCCGAGCCGATCTTCACGCCCGCGACCAAGGCCGAGCTGGGGGAGCACGACGAGAACGTGCGGTTCTCGGTCGTCGTGGACACGGTCGGTCCGGCCGTCGCCGAGGAGCTGCGCGACCTGACGCTGGCCGTCTACGCGCGGGCCGAGGCCGTGGCGCGCGAGCGCGGCGTGATCCTCGCGGACACCAAGCTGGAGTTCGGCACGGACCCGGTGACGGGGGCGACGACCCTGGGGGACGAGGTCCTCACCCCCGACTCCTCGCGCTTCTGGCCGGCCGACGCCTGGCAGCCGGGGCACCCGCAGCCGAGCTTCGACAAGCAGTACGTGCGCGACTGGCTCACGTCACCGGTGTCGGGCTGGGACCGCGCGTCCGACACCCCGCCGCCGCCGCTGCCCGCCGACGTCGTCGCGCGCACCCGCGACCGGTACCTCGACGCGTACGAGCGGCTGACGGGACGTCCGCTCGGCGTGTGAGGGTCGGCGCCGTGGTCAGGCGCCCAGGTCCACCTCGGGCAGCGCGTGCAGCTCGCGCCAGCCCACCTCCTGCGGCGCGGTCACGGCGAGCACGTCGCCCGCCGGCAGCGGGCCGAGGTCGAGGCCCGTGAGCTCCGCGATGTCGGCGACGGGCACCTGGAACGTGCGGAACGGGCCGAGCGGCGGTGGCTCGTCCGCCGCGGCGGACGCGTGCGTCGCGGCGGCGAGCTCGGTGGCGGGCAGCTGCGGCGTCTGGTCGAGGACGAAGCCCGCCGCGGCCAGGCGCCGGCCGGCGTCGAGCGCCCACGCGACGACCTTCCAGAACCGCCGGGGGACCGCGACGCCGCGGTAGGCCGGGTCGTCGCCCGCGAGCACGGGCCCGGTGAGCACCGACAGGCGCAGGCGCTGCGCCTGCGCGTGCTCCAGCACGTGGTCCTCCAGGCCCAGCCACAGATCGCGGCCCTGGTTGAAGTCGGACGCCTGCGGGGCGGCGTTGGGGTACGCGAACGTCTCGCGGTTCGCCTGCGCCGCGACGCCCGGGTCGCCCCACACCGGGTCGCGTCGGCGCACCAGGTGCCCGCGGTCGAGGTCGTTGCGCGCGTAGAGCGCCGGGCCGGTCTGCTCGTCGGCGGGCACGCGCGGGTCGAGGTGCCAGTCGTCGTCGCGCGGGACGTCGAGCAGCGTGACGCCGTCGATGTTCACGGCCGTGGCGGCCGCGAGCCGGCGCTCCGGGTCGAGCAGCACCGTGAAGTGCGTCGAGGGCAGCTCGCGCACCGGTTGCCCGGCGACGGGCAGCGGGACCACCGGCCCCAGGAACGTCGGGTCGTACCCCATGCGTCACCCCTGCCCACGCGCGGACCGTCGGACGTCGACCACGCTACCCACTCGGCCCGCGGTCCGGTGGGTGGGACGGGCCGCCGGCGAGACCGGGCCCGGTGCGCTCATCGCCGCCCATGAGGGCGCTACGCCCGGGGTCGCGAGGGGTGCGTCCCAGGTGGTGGGACGGTGCCCCCGTTCGGGGGTGCCGGCGGGGGGACGTAGTCTCCTGGCGGCTCGTCGTCCTGCGTCACGGAGGTCTGGTGGACGTCACCCGCACGCTCGTCCTGCGCCGCGCGCGCCTGCACAGGCGGGACGCGCCCGTCGACGTCGTCGTGCGCGCCGGCCGGATCGCGTCGCTCGGCGAGGCGTCCGAGGCGTCCGACGCCGACGTCGTCGACCTCGACGGGCGGTGGCTGCTGCCCGGCCTGTGGGACCAGCACACGCACCTCACCCAGTGGGCGCTCGCGCGCGGCCGGCTCGACGTGTCCGGCGCCGCGTCCGCGGCCCAGGCCGTGGTGCTCGTCGCGGAGCGCCTGCGCACCGACCCGCCGCCGCCGGGACGTCCCCTGGTCGGGCTCGGGTTCCGCGACGGGACGTGGCCCGACGCGCCGTCGGCCGCGCTGCTCGACGCGGTCGCGGGCGACGTCCCCGTCGTGCTCGTCTCCGGTGACCTGCACTGCGCGTGGGTGTCGACCGCGGGCCTGCGGATGTTCGGCGTCGCGACGCACCCCACGGGCGTGCTGCGCGAGACGGAGTGGATGCCGCTCATGGGTGCGCTCGACCACCTGACGGCCGACGCGCAGGACGCGCTCGTCGACGACGCGCTGCGGGCCGCCGCCGCACGGGGCGTCGTGGGCGTCGTCGACCTGGAGATCGCCGACAACGTCGCCGCGTGGCGTCGCCGCGCGGAGGCCGGGGACCCGCCGCTGCGGGTGCGCGCGGGCGTGTGGCAGCCGTACCTGGACCGGGTCGTCGCCGAGGATCTGCACACCGGCGACCGGCTCGCGGGTGCGCGCGTCACGCAGGGACCGCTGAAGGTCATCGTCGACGGCTCGCTCAACACGCGCACCGCCTGGTGCCACGACCCCTACCCGGGTGTCGACGGCCCGCCGGCCCGCGGCGTGCTGAACGTGCCGGGCGACGAGCTGGTCCCGCTGCTGCGGTACGCGCACGCCCACGGTCTGCGCTGCGCCGTGCACGCCATCGGCGACGCCGCCAACACCCTCGTCCTCGACGCGTTCGCCGCGAGCGGCGCCCGCGGGTCGGTCGAGCACGCCCAGCTCCTCGACCCCGCGGACGTCCCACGGTTCGCGGCCCTCGGGGTCACGGCGAGCGTGCAGCCCGCGCACATCCCCGACGACCGGGACGTGGCCGACCGGCACTGGGCGGGCCGCACGCACCGGGCCTTCCCGCTCGCGGACCTGCACGCCGCCGGCGTCCCGCTCGCGCTGGGCTCCGACGCGCCCGTCGCACCGCTCGACCCGTGGCTCGCGGTCGACGCCGCGGTCTGGCGCACCGGGGACGCGCGCGCACCGTGGCACCCCGAGCAGGCGATCGACGTCGTCACCGCGCTCGCGTCGTCGGTCGACGGACGGCCCCTCGGCCTGCGCGCCGGTGACCCCGCGGACCTCGTCGTGCTGGACGACGACCCCGTGGCGCTGGCGGGAGCGCCGGGCGGCCTCCGCACCGTCCGCGTCGCCGGCACCCTCGTCGCCGGCACCTGGACCCACGACACCCTCTGACCCCACCCCGCCCGCGACAGCACAATCCAGCACACCCCACACCCCACCCCCACCCGTGACAGCGCAATCCAGCGCACCCCCACCCCCACCCCCCGCCCGTGACAGAACAATCCGGCACGCCCCGTCCTCGACTGGATTGCTCTCTCACGCGCGGGAGAGAGTGAGTGGGGCGGCGGAGCGCCGACCGGTGGGTGGGACGTGGGACGGTCGCCGTGCCGGTCGCCGTAGGATCGGCACCGACCCCACCGTCGCGAGCCAGGGAGCACCCGTGGGACGAGTCGTCGTCGACGTCATGCCGAAGCCCGAGATCCTCGACCCGCAGGGCAAGGCCGTCGCCAACGCGCTGCCGCGCCTCGGATTCGGCCAGTTCCGCAGCGTGCGGCAGGGCAAGCGGTTCGAGCTCGAGGTCGACGGGCCGGTGACGCCCGAGGTCCTCGAGGCCGCCGCGGCCGCGGCCGAGCAGGTGCTGTCGAACCCCGTCATCGAGGACGTCGTGCGCGTCGCGGACATCGAGGCCGACGCGGCCGCGACCGTCACGTCGCAGGGCCTGGCCTGATGGGTCGCATCGGGGTCGTCACGTTCCCCGGGACGCTCGACGACCGCGACGCCGCGCGTGCGGTGCGCCTGGCCGGCGGCGAGCCCGTCGCGCTGTGGCACGCCGACGCCGATCTCAAGGGCGTCGACGCGGTCGTGCTCCCCGGCGGGTTCTCCTACGGCGACTACCTGCGCGCGGGCGCGATCAGCCGGTTCGCGCCCGTGATGGGCGAGATCGTCGACGCGGCCGGGCGCGGCCTGCCCGTGCTGGGCATCTGCAACGGCTTCCAGGTGCTCACCGAGGCGCACCTGCTGCCCGGGTCGATGATCAAGAACGACCACCTGCACTTCGTCTGCCGCGAGCAGGTGCTGACGGTGGAGAACGCCGACACCGCGTGGACGCGCGCGTACGCGACCGGTGAGCGCCTCACGATCCCGCTGAAGAACCAGGACGGCCAGTACGTCGCCGACGAGCGCACGCTCGACGAGCTCGAGGGCGAGGGCCGGGTCGTCTTCCGCTACGAGGGCGTGAACCCCAACGGGTCGCGTCGGGACATCGCCGGCATCAGCAACGCCGCCGGCAACGTCGTGGGGCTCATGCCGCACCCCGAGCACGCCGTCGAGGCCGGCTTCGGACCCGACGGTGCCGCCGGCCCGCGCAGCGGCACCGACGGACTGCGGTTCTTCACGTCGGTCCTGCAGGCGCTCGTCTCCTGACGCCCCTGGCGGCGACGTGCGGGGGGATGGTCGACGAGCCGGTGTCCCGGTGGTCCGCGCGCGACGTCCGACGCGCCGTCACCCCGCGTCGGCCTCGCCGTCGGCGGCGAACACCAGCCGCACGTCAGGGCCCGTGAGCTCCAGCGTCCCGTCCGTGACCTCGGCCGCGTCGACCCGCGCGAGGGCGTCGAGGTACGTCGACTCGAGGGTCATCAGGTCCTGCGCGCAGGCCATGCGCGTCACGCCGGCCGGCTCGATCCGCCACCCGTCCGAGGTGTCCACGCTCGTCGTGTAGGTGTTGCACGCGGCGCTCCCCGACGCCCGCCCCTCCTCGAGGAGCAGGGTCACGGGGGCGGACTCCACGAGCGTCAGGGCGGTGCCGTCGACGTCGCCGGACTGCAGCGTCCACGCGCCGTCGGCGGTCGGTGCGGCCGACGTCGCCGACGCGCCGGGCGAGGACGACGACGAGGCGGTGAACGTCTCCTGGTCGCCCGGCTCGGTGCCCGTCGCGCACCCGGCGGCGACCAGCACCCCGGCGAGCGCCAGCCCCGTGACGGACGCCCGCCGGGACCTCCTGCCGGTCCCCGTCGTGGCCCGCCACCTGGTCCTGCGTCGTACCGTCGTCCGTGCCATGACCGCCCCCTCGAGGTCCACGACGCACGCCGTCGCTGCCCCGACCGTAACGACGCGCACCCGGTGCCGCCACGGCGTGCGACGCCGCGCCGCTCGCGCGAGGGTACGGGGGTGACGATCCGCATCGGCACGTCCGGGTGGTCGTACGACCACTGGGACGGCGTGCTCTACCGCCCCGGCCTGCCGGCGCGCGACCGCCTGGCCCGGTACGTCGAGGCGTTCGACACCGTCGAGCTCAACGCGAGCTTCTACCGCTGGCCGCGCGAGGCGGCGTTCGCGTCGTGGAACCGGCGGCTGCCGGACGGCTTCACGATGTCGGTCAAGGCCCCGCGCGGGCTGACCCACGCGAAGCGGCTGTACGCGCCGGAGGTGTGGTCGGAGCGGATCGCGCGCTCCTGGCACGAGCTGCGCGACCGACGCGAGGCGCTGCTCGTGCAGCTGCGCCCGGACGCCGTGCGGGACGACGCGCGGCTCGACTGGTTCCTGGGCTCGCTGCCGGGGTGGGTCCAGGTGGCGGTCGAGCTGCGGCACCCGTCGTGGCAGGACGACGCGGTCCTCGACCTGCTCGCACGCCACGGGGCCGCGTACTGCGTGGTGTCGGGGGCGGGCATCCCGTGCGTCCTGCGCGCCACGTCCCGCCTGGTCTACGTGCGGCTGCACGGCCCCGACCACCAGCACCTGTACGCCGGCTCGTACTCCGACGACGACCTGCGCTGGTGGGCCGACCGCATCGGCGAGTGGTCGGCCGCGGGGCACGACGTGGTCGCCTACTTCAACAACGACGGCGGCGGCAACGCGGTGCGCAACGCGTGGACCCTGCGCGGGTTCCTGGGGCGGTGACGCTAGGGCGTGAGCCCGGCGACCACGTTGACCAGCAGCGCCACGATCACCGTGCCGAAGAGGTACGACAGCAGCGCGTGGCCCAGGATCACGCGGCGCAGGTCCGACGACCGGACGTCCGGGTCGGACATCGCGAAGCTCATGGCGACGGTGAACGCGACGTAGGCGAAGTCCGAGTAGCGGGGCGGCGCCTCCTGGTGGAAGTCGATCTCCCCGTACGGCGGCGTGTACCACAGGCGCGCGTAGTGCAGCGCGTACACCGTGTGCATCGACGTCCACGACGCGACGACGGCGACGAGCGCCGCGACGAGCGCGACCACGCGCCCGCGCTCGTGCGTGGCCAGCACGACCACGACGCCGACGAGGCTCATGGCGCCGGCCCCCAGGACGATCCCGTGGGTCACCAGCCGCGTCGGCTCCTCGCGGGTCGCGTGGGTGCGGGTCTGCTCGGCGTCCAGCGGCCACAGGAAGGACCAGCTCCACCCGGCGAACACGAGGCCCGTCGTGGCCCAGCCGGACAGCACGGCCGCGGCGACCGACCCCCCGTACGTCACGGCCACGCCGAACGCCGTGATGACGCCGCCGCCGACCGCCACCGCCAGGCGGGCCGCAGGCGTGACGTCGCGGTACGCGGGGTTCCGGGCCACGTCCCCATACAACTCGCACGCCCGGGTGCCGGCCAGCGGGCGGCCCGGCCGCACGGGACGCGGGTGGTCCGCTGGATGACAGGGGGCTGGCGGCGCGACGGCCCGGCGGCTACTGTCTGCGGCATGTTCTCGGTCCGGGTGTGTTGTCGCTGAGCTGACGACCCCGCGCGCCTGCGGCTACGGCCCGGCTGCGCACCCGCACCACCCCGAGGACGTCCCCCGTGGCTCAGCCCGCTCTCGCACCCGTCCGCCCGTCCGGCACGCGCCACCCGTCGCCGGCGCGTCCCGACGTCCCGCCCGTCGAGGTCGTCGGCCACGCGCCGCGCTCCGGCACCGAGTTCCTGCTCGACGGTGAGGCCCTCGACGCGACGACGCTCGCGCTGGCGGCCGCCCGCGCCGACGTCGTGCGCATCGTCCACAGCGCGGCGCTGCCGACCGTCGCGGCCGTCCGGGCGCTCGTCGGCGTCGTGGAGGACGAGATCCGGGCGGTCGGCCGCGACCGCCGGGACGTGCGCCTCGTCCTGGAGGTCGAGGCGGTCGCCGCCGCCGACGACGCGGACGCGGTGCGGCGTCGCAGCGCCGTCGCCCACGCCGAGGCGTTCGCGGCGCTCACCTGGTCGCCGTCGTCGACATGGCTCGTTGCGCCCGCCGGCCGGCTGCCCGCCGACGCCGGCGCGCTCGCGGCGCGGACGGGCGTCGACACCGTCGCCCTCGCGCTCGTCGGCGACTCCCGACGGCACGCCGCGGCGCTGACGGGCGCCGGCGCCCGCTGACCGCGCGGTCCGGATGCGGCGCCGCCCGCGGCGGGCCTAGCGTGGCCGTGCGGACGGGCGCCCGCCCGCGGCCGACGGACGGAGCGCGAGATGACCACGACACCGCACGACGACGACGCGCCGACGCGCGAGGAGGCCCTCGCCAAGGTCCGCGAGCTGCTCGGGGAACACCACCTCGCGATGCTGACGACCCTCGACGCGTCGGGCGCGCTGGTGAGCCGTCCGATGGGGGTGCAGGACGTCGAGTTCGACGGTGACCTCTGGTTCTTCACCACGCTCGACTCCCACAAGGTCGCGGAGATCCGTGCGGGGTCGCCCGCCAACGCGGCCTTCGCCGGCTCGTCGTCGTGGTTGTCCGTCTCGGGGACGGCCGAGGTCGTCCAGGACCGCGCGAAGGCCGACGAGCTGTGGAACCCCGTCGCCGCGGCCTGGTTCCCCGACGGCCCGACGACGCCCGGCCTGTGCCTGGTGCGGCTGCGGGCCGAGACGGCCGAGTACTGGGACAGCCCGGGCGGGCGGCTCGCGACCGTGCTCAGCCTGGTGAAGGCCAAGGTGACGGGGAGCGCGTACGACGGCGGCGAGAACGCGACCGTCGACCTCTGACGTCGCACGCGCGCAGCCCTCGCAGCACGCCGACGCCCCGCACCGGACCAGCCGGTGCGGGGCGCCGTGCGGACGGGAGCAGGCGCTCCGGATCAGACCAGGCGCTCGGCCGGGGACGCCTTCGCGGTCTCGGCGGGGTCGGACGTGACGACGTCACCGAGGATCTCGTCGATGCGCGTGAGCACCTCGGCGGGCAGCTCGACGCCCGCGGCCTTCGCGTTGTCGTGGACCTGCTCGGGGCGCGACGCGCCGATGATCGCCGCGGACACGTTGTCGTTGGCCAGCACCCACGCGATCGCGAGCTGCGCCATCGTCAGGCCCAGCTCGTCCGCCACGGGGCGCAGGCCCTGCACGCGCTCCAGCACGTCGTCGCGCAGGAACGACGCGATCATGCGCGCGCCGCCCTTGTCGTCCGTCGCGCGTGAGCCCGCGGGCAGCGGGGCACCCGGCGCGTACTTGCCGGTGAGCACGCCCTGCGCGATGGGCGACCACACGATCTGGGAGACGCCCAGCTCGCGGGACGCCGGGACGACCTCGGGCTCGATGACCCGCCACAGCATCGAGTACTGCGGCTGGTTCGAGACGAGCTGCACGCCCAGGTCCTTCGCGAGCGCGTGGCCCGCGCGGATCTGGTCCGCGGTCCACTCGCTGACGCCGATGTACAGCGCCTTGCCCTGGCGGACGACGTCGGCGAACGCCTGCATCGTCTCCTCGAGCGGCGTCGCGTGGTCGTAGCGGTGCGCCTGGTACAGGTCGACGTAGTCCGTGCGCAGGCGCTTCAGCGACCCGTCGATGGACTCGCGGATGTGCTTGCGCGACAGGCCGGTGTCGTTGGGGCCCTTCGGGCCGGTCGGCCAGTAGACCTTCGTGAGGATCTCGAGCGACTCGCGGCGCTCCCCGGCCAGCGCGTCACCCAGCACGGACTCGGCGACGGTGTTGGCGTAGACGTCGGCGGTGTCGAACGTCGTGATGCCGACGTCGAGCGCGGCGCGCACGCACGCGGTGGCGGTCTCGTTCTCGACCTGGGACCCGTGGGTCAGCCAGTTGCCGTAGGTGAGCTCGGAGATCTTCAGGCCGGAGCGGCCGAGGTGACGGAAGTGCATGCACCCAGCCTCTCACCCCGTCGGGAGCCGCCGTCGCGCCGGACGCGGGGCGGGGGGAATGCCCCCGGTTCGTCCCTGCGGTGGACAGGGGTGCCGCGGGCGACCGTCGCTGCGCTAGCGTCCCGGCCATGCGATCCCGACGACGCCTCGCAGCGGTCCCGGTCCTCCTGCTCGCCCTCGCCGCGTGCTCCTCCGGCGACCCGTCGCCGGAGCCGTCGCCGGACCTCGAGACGATCCCGGCCATCGAGGGCCGCGGGGACCAGGAGCTGCCGACGGCGGACGCCCAGCGCGAGGCGCTCGCGGCGGCGGGCGAGGCGACCGAGGCACTCGTCGCGCCGGTGGCGGCCGGCGCGACGGAGACGGCGCAGGTCGCCGACGCGCCCGCCGGGTCGTACCTGCTGCGCGTCGTGTGCACCTCGTCGGACGGTGCGCCGGTCGTCGTCACCGTCAAGGGCGGCGACAGCGAGCTGACGTCGTACCAGGCGCCGTGCGTCCCGGTGTACCAGGGCGGTGCGACCATGGCCGACAGCGACGTGTTCGACGTGCCGGGCGGCGCGCTCGACGTCACGGTCGCCGCGGCCGCCGAGTCGGTCGTCGCGGTGGGGCTGGTCCCCGCGGCGAGCTGAGCGGCGTCAGACGCTCAGCGTGCCCAGCGCGCGCGCCAGGTCGTCGCGCAGGTCCTCGACGTCCTCGAGCCCGACGGACAGGCGCACCGTCGCCTCACCGATGCCGACGGCCGCGCGCCCGGCGGCCCCGAGCCGCCGGTGCGTCGTCGTCGCCGGGTGGGTGACGATCGACTTGGCGTCGCCCAGGTTGTTGGAGATGTCCACGACCCGCAGCGCGTCGAGCACCCCGAACGTCGCCTTCTTCGCGACGTCGGGGGCGGCGCCGTCGGGGACGGCCAGGTCGAACGTCACGACCGTGCCGCCGCCCGTCTGCTGGGCGCGCGCGAGCTCGTGCTGCGGGTGCGACGCGAGGAACGGGTGGCGCACGCGGGCCACGCCGGGCTGCTCCTCGAGCCACCGGGCGAGGGTCAGGGCGGAGGCGGCCTGGTGCCGCACCCGCAGGCTCAGCGTCTCCAGGCCCTTGAGCAGCACCCACGCGTTGAACGGCGACAGCGACGGGCCGGTGTTGCGCAGCATCGTCTGCACGGGCCCGCGCACGAAGTCCGTCGACCCGAGGATGGCGCCTCCCAGCACGCGTCC
This sequence comes from Cellulomonas wangsupingiae, assembly GCF_024508275.1. Taxonomy (NCBI): domain Bacteria; kingdom Bacillati; phylum Actinomycetota; class Actinomycetes; order Micrococcales; family Cellulomonadaceae; genus Cellulomonas; species Cellulomonas wangsupingiae. Next base: position 3,344,223 of record NZ_CP101989.1, on the reverse strand, counting down.
CTGCCCGTCGATGTGCTTGGTGGCCGAGTAGACGACCACGTCGGCGCCGTGCTCCAGCGGGCGCGAGAAGACCGGGGTGGCGAACACGTTGTCGACGACGACGGTGGCGCCGGCCGCGTGGGCCAGTCGGCTCACCGCCGCGATGTCGACGAGGTCCTGCATCGGGTTCGACGGGGTCTCGAAGAACACGACGTCCGCGGGCGTCGCCAGCGCCTGCTCCCACTGCTCCGGGACGTGCCCGTCGACGTAGTCCGTGCGCACACCCCACTTGGCGAGGATCTCGTCGAGGATGACGACGGTGGAGCCGAACAGCGCCCGCGCCGCGACGATGCGCGACCCGGAGCGCACGAGGGCGGCGAGCGACGTGAACACCGCGGACATGCCCGTCGCCGTGGCGTAGCAGGCCTCGGCCCCCTCGAGCAGGCGCAGGCGCTCCTCGAAGGTCGTGACCGTGGGGTTGCCGTAGCGCGAGTAGAGGAACCGGTCGACCTCGCCGGCGAAGCCCGCCTCGGCCTGCGCCGCCGACGCGTACGCGTACCCCTGGGTGAGGAAGACGGCCTCGGACGTCTCACCGAACTCGCTGCGCACGAGACCGCCGCGCACCGCCAGGGTGTCGGGGCGCAGCGTGCCGCGGTCGAGGCGGTGGTCGTCCCAGTCGCCCGGGCCGGGCGGCAGGTGGCCGGCGTTCACGGCTGGACCCACGGCAGGCCTGCGGCGCGCCAGCCCTCGTGCCCGCGGTGCCCGTCGGGACCCGTGGCGCCCTCGAACCCCTCGAGGACGTTGTAGGCGGGGCCGTACCCCGCGGCGGTCGCGGCCTGCGCGGCGCCGATCGAGCGCTGCCCGGAGCGGCAGAGGAACACCACCGGGCGGTCGTCGCCCGGCGTCACGCCGGTGGCGGCGAGCTGCTCGAGGAAGCGCGGGTTCGGCCGGCCGGAGGGGTAGGAGACCCACTCGACGAGGGCGGCCTGGCGGCCCAGGCCCCGCAGGTCCGGCACCCCGACGTAGCGCCACTCGGCGTCGGTGCGGACGTCGACCAGGACGGCGTCCTCCCGGTCCGTCAGCAGGTCCCACGCCTCGGTGGGGGTGATGTCCCCGGCGTAGCCGGGGGCGGGACGCGGTGGCACGCTCATGGTCCTCCCATCGTCTCTGGCGGTAGCACCCTCGACCACGGTCTCCCGTGCGGGTTGCTGCGGCGTCGTCGAGCCAGATCTCTCGGCCGCTCTGGATGGTCGCCGCGATGCTACGCCACCGTGCGGGGCGCCGGCAGGGCGTCTCACGGCGCGTGCCCGTGCCCGCGCGCGCCGCCGGGGCGTGCCAGGGTGGGACGCGATGGACGCCCCCGACGGTCTGGTGCTGCGACCCGTGACCCCCGACGACGTGCCGGCGCTGACGCTCCTGCTCCACGACGCCTACGCCGAGCTGGCCGCGCGCGGGCTCAACTTCACGGGTGCCACGCAGGACGAGGTGACCACGGCGAGCCGCAGCCTGGGCGTGGGTGCGTCGTGGGTGCTGGTCGACCCCGCGGGGGAGCTCGTGGGCACGATCACCGCCACGAGCCCGCCGGGGCGGGGGATCCGCGCGCTCACCGCGCTCGCGCTCGAGCCGGACCGGGTGTGGGTCAACCAGCTCGCGGTGCGGCCCGACCTGCGCGGGCGAGGGCTGGCGACGTTCCTGTGGGGGACCGTGCGTGCGTGGTCGCTGGAGCGTGGCATGCGGTCCGTGGGGCTGGACACGGCCGAGCCCGCGACGCCGCTGCGAGCGATGTACCGGCGGTGGGGGTTCGTCGACGCGGACACCGTCCAGTGGCCGGGCAAGACGTACCGCAGCGTGGTGATGCTGCACCGGCTCACGCAGCCCCGCCCGGCCTGACGGCCCTCCTGGGAGAGGGCGGGAGGCTCACGCGTCGACCGCGACCTGCCAGCGCAGCCCGGGGAAGCGCGCGAAGTCCCGGTCCTGCGAGACCCAGGTCGCGCCGTGCTCGATCGCGACCGCGGCGTGCTGGGCGTCCGCGACGAGGTTGCCGCGTGCGTCGGCGGCGCGGCACAGCTCCACGACGACCTCCCAGTGGCGTGGTCCGGGTGCCACCCGGACGACGCCGGGGTGCGACCGTGCGACCGCAGGTGCTCGACCAGGTCCAGGGCCGTGGGCAGGGGGGTGGGCCGGGCGAACACGCGGGGGTGGGTCAGGACGCGGACGGTGCCACCGAGCACCGCGTCGGTGAGCCCCAGAGGGGGCGACGTCGGGACAGATGGCGAGACGCGTCGTCTCGCATCCTGAGCACCAGGGCGTGTCGGCGTTGACACGCGAGCGGCGCCGCCGGGATCCTCGACGCAGGTCATGAGCGCCAGCGACAAGCCCCGGCTCGCTGGCCGGCAACCCTCCTCCGCGGTGGGGTGCCCCGGGTGACGACCTGGCCGTGCACCGTTCGGTGCCGGCAAGCGCGGGGGCTGCCGGTCCCCGGATCCGTCCGGAGGAGCACCATGACCACGATCACCGAGCTGTTCGCCTGTGTCGACGAGGTGTCGGGCACCCGGACGGCGGCCGCCCGCGCCGGCGACGCGCCCCTGCTGCCCGTCGTCGGCGCGTCCACGACCGTGCCGCTCGTCGACGGGACCAGCCGCGCCTACGCGAACCTCGACTGCGCGGCGAGCGCGCCGGCCCTGGAGTCGGTGAACGCCCGCGTCGCCGAGGTGCTGCCCCTGTACGCGTCGGTGCACCGCGGTGCGGGGTACCTGTCCCAGGTGTCGACCGCCCTGTACGAGGCGTCCCGGCAGGCGATCGCCGCGTTCGTCGGCGCCCGTGAGGACGACGTCGCCGTCATCACCCGCAACACCACCGACTCGCTCAACCTGCTCGCCGGCGTCGTCCCGCCGGGCGGGGCCGTGCTCGTCCTCGACGTCGAGCACCACGCGAACCTGCTGCCGTGGGTCCAGCACAGCGGTGGCGCGCACACCGGGACGGGACGGACCGCGACGATCCTGCCGCTCGAGCCGACGGTCGCCGCCACGCTCGACGCGCTGCGTGGCGAGCTCGCCCGGCGCCCCTACGCGCTGCTGACCCTGACGGGGGCGTCCAACGTCACCGGCGAGGCGCTGCCGCTGGACCGCGTCGTCGAGCTCGCCCACGCGGCGGGGGCGCGCGTCGCCGTCGACGGTGCCCAGCTCGTGCCCCACCGCGGGTTCTCGCTGGCGGACACGGACGTGGACTACGTCGCGTTCTCCGGGCACAAGACGTACGCGCCGTTCGGTGCGGGCGCACTGGTCGGCCGGCGGGACTGGCTCGACACGGGCACCCCGTACCTCGCCGGCGGAGGCGCGGTGCGCGACGTGCGCACGGACCGCACCGTGTGGCAGCCGGCGCCCGCGCGGCACGAGGCCGGATCGCCCAACGTGCTCGGCGCCATCGCGCTCGCACAGGCGTGCGACACGCTCGCCGCCCTGCCCGCCGGCGCCCTCGAGGCGCACGAGCAGGCGCTGCGTGCACGGCTCGTCGCGGGCCTGGAGGGACTCGACGGCGTCCACGTCGCACGGATCTGGCCGGACTCGCCGGACCCCGTCGGCGTGGTCACGTTCACGGTCGGGGACCTCAACCCCGGGCTGGTCGCCGCGTACCTGTCGGCCGAGCACGGCATCGGCGTGCGCGACGGCCGGTTCTGCGCGCACCCGCTGCTCGCGCACCTGGGGGCGTCCCACGGGGCCGTCCGGGCGTCGGTGGGGGTCGGGACGACGCGCGAGCACGTCGACCGGCTCGTCGACGCGCTCGCCGCGCTGCTGCGCCGCGGCGCGCAGGCCGAGTACGAGGTGGTCGACGGGTGCTGGTCCGTCGTCGACGACACCCGCCCGCTCGTGCAGGTCCAGGGCCTCGACCACCTCGCGGCGACGGCGGCCGCCGCCTGCGGCCCGGCCCTCGACGACTGACCCGGGCCCTGCCCACGCCGAGCGCGGTACTCGACCGCCGAGCGCGGGGGAAACGAGTACCGCGCTCGATGGTCGAGTACCGCGCTCGGGAAAGGAGCGGCGCGCGCGCCGCTCGGTCGGGGAGCATGGGCGCGTGCAGCACGATCTGACGCTCGAGGGTCACGGTGTCCGCCTCGTCCCGCTGGCGGCCGCGCACGCGGACGCGCTCGCGCGGTGCGTCGACGACCGGGTGTGGGCAGGGATGACCTCACCCACGCCGCGCGGCGTCGACGACATGGTCGGCGTCGTCGAGGCGGCCCTGGCCACGCCCGCCCGGTACGCGTTCGCGGTGGTGGTCGGCGGGGACGTCGTCGGGTCGACGTCCTTCTACGACGTGGACCTGCGGATGGGGCGCCTCGAGGTCGGCCACACCTTCTACGCCCCCCGCGTGTGGGGCACGCACGTCAACCCCGCGTGCAAGCTGCTGCTCATGGCGCACGCGTTCGGGACGTGGGGGGTCGCCCGCGTCGCGTACCGCGTGGAGGCACGCAACGCGCGGTCGATCGCGGCGGTCACCAGGCTCGGCGCGCGGCCCGAGGGCCGCCTGCGCGGGCACCGCGTCGCCGCCGACGGCACGCGGCAGGACTCCCTGTACTTCTCGGTCCTCGCCGACGAGTGGCCGGACGTGCGCGCCGGCCTGGAGGTGCGGCTCGCGCGGGAGGTCGTCGACGAGCGCACGTCGGTGCTGCTGCTCGGCGGCCGGTCCGGGGTCGGCAAGACGTCCGTCGCGTCCGCCGTCCACGACCTGCTCGTCGCCCGGGACGTGGCCCACGCCGTCGTGGAGGGCGACGCCCTGGACCTCGCGCACCCCGCACCGTGGGAGCACGGCGTCGCCGAGGCGAACCTCGCCGACGTGTGGCGGCGCTACCGGGCCCTGGGCCACCGGCGGCTGGTCTACACCAACACCGTGAGCGTGCTGCAGGCGCACGCGCTCGCGGCCGCTCTGGGGGACCGCCCGCACGTGACGTCCGTCCTGCTCACCGCCTCGGACGCCACCGCGCGCGAGCGGCTGGGCCGGCGCGAGCACGGCGCGTCGTACGACGCGCACGTCGCGCGCTCGGACGCGGCCGCGGGGCGACTGGCGGAGCAGGTGGGCCCGGACGTGCACCGGATCCCCACGGACGGCCGAACGCCGGCCGAGGTCGCCGCGGAGGTCGTCGCGCTCACCGGCTGGTGAGGACCGTCAGTCGTCGACGACGAGCCCCACGTGCCGGGCCAGCAGCGGCGCGAGGTCCAGGAGCTGGTCCCGCGTGACCTTCGCCCCGCCGAGGCCGCCGACGCCCTCGAGGACGCGCAGCCGCGCGCCTCGCAGGTCGCAGTCGGCCAGGCGCGCCTGCGTCGTGTCGAGCCGACGCACGTCGCAGTCCACGACGACGAGCCGGCGGACCTTCGCGTGGCTGAGGTCGAGGTCACCCAGCGTGACGCCCTCGAGCCGCAGCTCCTCGACGGTCGACTCGCGCAGGTCGAGGTAGTCGATCTTGCCTCCGACGATGCGCGCCCGCGTCCACGTGGAGGCGAACGCCGTCAGCGCGCCGATGCGCACGTCCGTGAGCGTCGCGTCGCGCCACGTCGACGACGGCGCCCGCAGCGCACCCGCGCGCACGGAGGTCCACGTGGTGTCGAGGACGCGCGCCCCGTCGAGCACGACGCCCTCGAGGTCGCAGTCCTCGACCTCGCAGTCGAGGAACCGCGCCCGCGACGCGTCCCGCCCCGTCAGGTCGAGACCGCGGAACGCCATGCCGTCGAGGTCGGCGTCGGGCTCGAGGTCGTAGGCGTCAGCGCTCAGCACGCCCCGAGCCTCCCACGCCCTGCCGACACCGCCGTGACGCCCACCGCGACGCCCACCGCGACGCCCACCGCGGTGGGGGTGGCGAGGTGGGCACCAGTGGGGGCGAAGCGGCGCCCCCATGTGGGAGTGACAGTGCAATCCAGTCGGCGGGGGCGTGCTGGATCGCACTCTCACGGCGGGGTGGGGTCAGGGGAGGGGGGTGACCTGGCCGGAGAGGTGGAGGCGGGCCTTGCGCGGGTGCCAGACGGTGAACGTGTGCCCGTCGGCGTCGGGCGCGACCCGGACGTCGGGCGTCGCGGGCAGCAGGACGGGGGCGGCGAACTCCACCGACCACGTGAAGGCGTCCCCGCGCGCGGCGCCGACGTCCGCGAGCGCGCGCGACGCGGTGTACATGCCGTGCGCGATCGCGCGCTTGAACCCCAGCGCCCGGGCGGTCACCGGCGAGAGGTGGATGGGGTTGCGGTCGCCCGACACGGCGGCGTAGCGCCGGCCCACGTCGGCGGGCAGCTCCCAGCGGCCGGTGCGCACGGGCGGCTCGAAGGACGGGCGCTCCGAGTCGTCGCGCGGGGCGTCGGGCAGGCGGACGCCCTTGGCGAGGTACGTCGAGACGCCCTGCCAGGCGACGTCGCCGTCCGACGCGACCTCGGTGACAAGGTCGACCTGCGTGCCGGACCGGTGCGGGCGCAGGTCGCGTGCCCACGCGCGGACGGCGAACGTGTCGCCCAGCGTCAGCGGCCGACGCTGCTCGACGCGGTTCGCCAGGTGCACCATGCCCAGGAGCGGCAGCGGGAAGTCGGGCCGCACCATGAGTGCCATCGCCACGGGGAACGCCAGGACGTGCACGTACCCGGCCGGCAGCGCGTCCGTCGCGGGCTCGTGCAGCAGGTGCTGGTAGGCCGTCAGGTGGTCGGCGTCCGCGCGGACGTCGTCCACCGCGTACGTGACGTCCGGCAGCGCGCCGGACGCGGGCCGCGCGCCCCCGCGGACGGCGAACCGCGCGGAGGCCAGCGCCCCGCGCCCGTACAGCCCGCCGAGCGCCGGGACGCGCGGGAGCGCGACGCGGGTCACCGGCGCGGGCGACGTCACCGGCCCACCATGTTCTGCCCGCACACCCGCAGGGTGCGCCCGACGATCCCCCCGGCGGCCGGGGACGCCAGGAACGCGATCGCCTCCGCGACGTCGACGGGCTGGCCGCCCTGCTGCAGCGAGTTGAGCCGGCGTGCCACCTGCCGCGTGACGGCCGGGATGCGCGCGGTCATCTCGGTCTCGATGAATCCCGGGGCCACCGCGTTCGCGGTACCGCCGAAGGGCACGAGCAGCGGCGCCGTGGCGCGGACCATGCCGATGACGCCGCCCTTGGACGCCGCGTAGTTGGTCTGCCCGCGGTTGCCGGCGATGCCGGACGTCGAGGCGAGCGACACGATGCGCGGTGCGTCGACGAAGTCCCCGGACGTCAGGAGCGCCTCGTTGATGCGCAGCTGGGACGCGATGTTGACGGCCAGCACGGACGACCACTTGTCGTCGCTCATGTTGGCGAGCAGCTTGTCCCGGGTGATCCCCGCGTTGTGGACGACGATGTCGAGACGGCCGTGGCGGGTCCTGGCGTGCTCGAGGATGCGGTCGCCCGCGTCGGGCGCGGTGACGTCGAGCTGCAGCGCGGTGCCGCGGACCCGGTTGGCGACCTGCGCGAGCTGCTCGCCGGCGGCGGGCACGTCGACGGCGACGACGGTCGCACCGTCACGCGCGAGGACGTCGGCGATGGCGGCGCCGATCCCGCGGGCGGCGCCGGTGACGACGGCGACCTTCCCGGCCAGCGGCTCGTCCCAGTCCGTCGGCAGCTCACCGGCGTCGGAGTCGACCTCGAGGAGCTGCCCGTCGACGAACGCCGAGCGCGTGGAGAGGAAGAAGCGCAGCGCCGCGACGACGCTCGGTGCCGTGACGGGCACGGGCTCGGCGACGACGACGCCGTTGCCCGTCCCGCCGGCCCGCAGCTCCTTGGCCAGCGACCGCAGGAACCCGTCGACGCCCTGCCGCGCCGCGGCGACGGCGGGCGCGTCCGAGTCGAGGGCGGGGCGCGAGATCGTGACGACCCGCGCACCGGTCCGCAGGCTCTTCAGCGTCGAGGCGGCCGCGAGGACGGGCGCGGTCAGGTCGTCGGGGTGCTCGACGCCCGTCAGGACGAGGACGACGGCGGCGTACCGCGCGTCGGGGGCGGGGTGCCGGTGGACCTCGAGGTCCCAGCCGTCGAGGACGGCGGGGGAGTCGCCCGTCGGCGCCGCGCCGCCCGGGGGCGACGACAGCAGCGAGGCGACAGCGTCGCTGTCGGCGCCGGTGCCGAGGACGAGCACCGGACCGTCGAGCAGCGGCTGCCCGGGGCGGTGGCGGCGCAGCACGGCGGGGCGGGGCAGGCCGAGCTGCTTGGCCAGCTTCTGGGTGAGCCCGCTGTTGACGAGCTCGAGGTAGCGGTCGGTCATCACGACTCCTGCGTCGTCGTCGGATCGGGGCTGGATCGCCCTCTCGCGGGAGGGGTGGACTGGATTGCACTCTCGCGGGGAAGGGAAGGGGAGGGGAGGGGGTGGGTCGCCCTCTCGCGCGGGGGGGTGGCGAGAGGGCGACCCGGATCGTCAGGCGGCTTCGAGGAGGGCCGTGAGGCCGAGGCCGCCGGCGGCGCAGATCGAGACCAGCGCACGCACGGGGGAGTCGTCGCCCGCGGCCACCTGCGTGGCGCGGCGGGCGTGCAGCTCCTTGGCGATGGTCGCGATGATGCGGCCGCCCGTGGCGGCGAACGGGTGGCCGGCGGCCAGCGACGACCCGTGCACGTTGAGGCGGTCGGGGTCGACGGACCCGAACGCGCCGGGCAGGCCCAGGCGCTCACGGCCGAACTCCTCGGACTCCCAGGCCGCGAGCGTCGTGAGCACCGTCGAGGCGAACGCCTCGTGGATCTCGACGTACTGGAGGTCCTCGAGGCGCAGGCCGTGGCGTGCCAGCAGACGCGGGACCGCGAAGACCGGCGCCATGAGCAGCCCGTCGACGCCGTGCACGAAGTCGACGGCGCCGGCCTCGGCGTCGACGACCGCGGCGAGCGGCGTCAGGTCGTGCTCCGCGGCCCACTGCGCGGACCCGAGCAGCACGGTGGACGCGCCGTCGGTCAGGGGCGTGGAGTTGCCGGCCGTCATCGTCGCCGGGGCGTCCAGGCCGAGGCCGAACGTCGGCTTGAGCTTCGCGAGCTTCTCGAGCGAGGTGTCGGCGCGCAGGTTGGCGTCGCGCGTCAGGCCGCGGTACGGCGTGACGAGGTCGTCGAAGAAGCCGGCGTCGTACGCGGCGGCCAGACGCTGGTGGCTGCGCAGCGCGACCTCGTCCTGCGCCTCGCGGGTGATGCCCCACTGCGCGGTGGTCAGGGCCTGGTGCTCACCCATGGACAGGTGCGTCCGCGGCTCGGACGTGCGGGGCGTGGCGGGCGCCAGGTCCTTGGGGCGCAGCCGCGCGACGGCCTTGAGCCGCTGCTGCGGCGTCTTCGCGTGCGAGAGGTCCAGCAGGACGCGGCGCAGGCGGTCGCTGACGGCGATGGGTGCGTCGGACGTCGTGTCGACCCCGCCGGCGATCGCCGACTCGAGCTGACCGAGCCGGATCTTGTTGGACAGGGAGACCACGGTCTCCAGACCGGTCGCGCACGCCTGCTGGACGTCGTACGCCGGTGTCGTGGCCGCGAGCGCCGAGCCGAGCACGGCCTCACGGGTGAGGTTGAAGTCGCGGCTGTGCTTGAGGACCGCACCGGCGGCCACCTCGCCGATCGTCTCGCCCTGCAGGCCGTAGCGGGCGACGAGCCCGTCGAGGGCGGCGGTGAGCATGTCCTGGTTGCTCGCCTGGGCGTACTTGCCGCCCGCGCGGGCGAAGGGGATCCGGTTGCCGCCGAGCACGTACGCGGCGCGCGGCTGGGTGGGCTGCGGGTCGGACGGGGAGGTGCTCGCCTTGCTGGTGGCCATGTGGGCTCCCTCTCGCATCGACGTCGATGACGGGCGTAGCGGACCTCGTGTCCTCCGTGGAGGGACGATGGTCCCGGAATGATGTCCGCAACCCACAGTACCTGATACCTTCGGTTGCGTGAGCCCCGTCACTCCGGGGGTGTCGACGACGACCTCCCCCACGCCACCCCGCGACGACGCGCCGGACCGGCTCGTCACCGGCGGCCTGCCGCCCGCCGGTCGGCCGGACGACGACGACGCCCACGCCGACGGCCGCTCGACGCGCTGGGCGGACCATCGCGAGGCCCGTCGCGCCGAGCTCGTGCGCGTGGCCCGCCGCACCGTCCACCACCACGGCCCGGACGTCTCCATGGAGGAGATCGCCGCCGCGGCCGGCACGTCGAAGTCGATCGTCTACCGGTACTTCACCGACAAGACGGGCCTGCAGCTCGCCGTCGCGGAGGCGGTCGTCCTGCAGATCCGCGACGCGCTCGAGGACGTGCTGCGCGTCGCCCCCACCCCGCGCGACGGAGTGCGCGCGATGGTCGCGGTGTACCTCGAGATGATCGAGTCGTCGCCGCACGTGTACGCGTTCGTCACGCGCGACGGGTCGGTGGAGTCGGGCGGGCCGGTCGGCCACTTCCTGGACTCCGTGACGGCCCTCGTCGCGGCCCCGTTCGCACGCGGCCTCACGGAGGACCGCGAGCACGTCGTGCCGCCGGCAGAGCCCGACCCGGCGTCCGCCGCGATGGCCGAGACCTGGGCCGCCGGCGCCGTCGGCTTCGTGCGCGGCGCGGGGGAGTGGTGGCTCGCCCACCGCGGCGAGCCGGGCAGCCCTGACCGCGAGGCGCTCACGGCACAGGTGGCCGCGTGGCTGTGGGCCGGGCCGGTCGGTCTGCTCGCGCGCACGCACCCCCGCACCGCCACCCCCGCCCCGACCCCGCCCCGGACCCCCGCCGACCCGGCGGACCAGCAGCCCACGGCCGGCGACGACGCCGCGCACACCACCAGGGAGCAGCGATGACCACCACCACCGACCGCCCGGCCGCCCGCCCGGCCGCCGCACCGCCGCGCGTCGACGTGGCCGCGCTGGAGAACCTGCTGCTGGGGCAGTACGCACAGCTGCGCCGCGAGGCCCGCGCCATCGCCACCGACCCCGACTTCCAGAAGATCGAGGGCCTGCCGCTCGCCGAGCACCGCGAGCGCGTCCTCACGCAGCTGCGGCGCCTGGAGGCCGAGCACGACGTGCTGCGGTCCTTCCCGACGCACCTCGGGGGCGCGGACGACCACGGCGGGTCGCTCGCGCGGTTCGAGGAGCTCGTCGCCGCCGACCCGTCGCTGCAGATCAAGGCTGGCGTGCAGTGGGGCCTGTTCGCGTCGGCGATCCTGCACCTGGGCACGCAGCACCACCACGACACGTTCCTGTCCGACGCGATGCACCTGCAGGTGCCCGGCGCCTTCGCGATGACCGAGGCGGGCCACGGGTCGGACGTCGCGTCGATCGGCACGACCGCGCAGTACGACCCGGACACCGAGGAGTTCGTGATCCACACGCCGTTCCGTGCGGCGTGGAAGGACTACCTGGGCAACGCGGCCGTGCACGGCACCGCCGCGGTGGTGTTCGCGCAACTGATCACGGCCGCCCCCGGCGGGCCGCGCGTCAACCACGGCGTGCACGCGTTCTACGTCCCGATCCGCGACCCGCAGTCGCGCGAGTTCCTGCCCGGCATCGGCGGCGAGGACGACGGCGTCAAGGGCGGTCTCAACGGCATCGACAACGGGCGCCTGCACTTCACGCACGTCCGCGTGCCCCGGACCAACCTGCTCAACCGGTACGGGGACGTCGCCCCGGACGGCACCTACTCCTCGCCGATCGCCAGCCCCGGGCGGCGGTTCTTCACGATGCTCGGGACGCTCGTCCAGGGCCGTGTCTCGCTCGACGGCGCGGCGGCGAACGCCAGCAAGATGGCGCTCGCGATCGCCGTGACGTACGGCAACCAGCGCCGGCAGTTCGCCGGTGGCACCGGCGACGAGGTCGTGCTGCTCGACTACGGGCAGCACCAGCGCCGCCTGCTGCCGCTGGTCGCCGACGCCTACGCGACGTCGTTCGCGCACGACGAGCTCCTCGCCGCGTTCGACGAGGTGTTCTCCGGGCGCGGCGACACCCCGGGCAACCGCGAGGACCTCGAGACGCTCGCGGCTGCGCTCAAGCCGACGTCGTCGTGGAACGCGCTGCGCACCCTGCAGACGTGCCGCGAGGCGTGCGGCGGCGCCGGGTACATGGCCGAGAACCGGCTGACGGGGCTGCACGCCGACCTCGACGTCTACGCGACGTTCGAGGGCGACAACACCGTGCTGTACCAGCTGGTCGCCAAGCGGCTGCTCGGTGACTACGCGAAGGCCCTGAAGGTGACGCAGGCGGACCGTGGCGACCTCGCGCGGTTCGTCGTCGACCGCGTCACGGACGCGGCCCTGCACCGCACGCCCCTGGTCCGCGCGGTCCAGACCCTCGGTGACCTGGGCGACGCGCGCCGGTCGGTCGGGCAGCTGCGGGACACCCAGACGCAGCGCGACCTGCTCACGGACCGCGTGGAGACGATGGTCGCGCAGGTCGCGCAGGCCCTCGCCCCGGCCCGCAAGCTGAGCCCCGAGAAGGCCGCGGACCTGTTCAACGCCCACCAGCACGAGCTCATCGAGGCGGCCCGCGCCCACGCCGAGCGCGTGCAGTGGGAGGCGTTCACGCGGGCGGTCGAGCGCGTCGAGGACCCGGGGACGAAGCAGGTCCTGACGTGGGTGCGCGACCTGTTCGGCCTCACGCTCGTCGAGCGCAACCTCGCGTGGTACCTGGTCAACGGCCGGCTGTCGGCGGGGCGGGCGCGGACCGTGACGTCGTACATCGAGCGACTCCTGGTGCGGCTGCGGCCGCACGCGCAGGACCTGGTCGACGCGTTCGGGTACGGGCCGGAGCACCTGCGCGCGCCGATCGCCTCGGGCCAGGAGCGGGAGCGGCAGGACGAGGCGCGGGCGTACTACCGCGCGCAGCGGGCCAGCGGCGACGCGCCGATCCCGGAGAAGCACGTCACGCGGTGACCGCACGGCGGCGGTGGTCCGGTGACCCCGCCGCCGGTAGGTCGACACCGGGCCGCGCGAGGTCCCGGACGTCGCCTCAGGTACGTGGTGCGAGAGAGGTCCGGGTGAGTCCGCGGGCGCGGCTGGACGGCCGCTGAACGACGGCTGTGGGCCGGGCAGATGCGGGCTCACTGCCTCCGCCCGGGATGAGAATCGTCTCATCCAAGGTGCGGATGTGGACGAACCCGACAGTGCCGCGCGGGGCGTCCGGCGGCGGGGTCACCTCGTGGGACGTCCTCCCACACCCCGTCGGCCCGCCCGATCTGCGACGACGCCGTCGACCTGTGGTCGTCTCGCGATGCGGGCAGCACCTGGCGGCTGCTCGCGCCCGACCCCTTGGGTGTGGACCGGCTCGGCCGCCGCAGGGGGTGGTCGCGAGGCGCGGTGACGGAGATGTCGGCGTGCGCAGGGGGTTGGCATGTCCGCACGTCCACGCAGGTCCGTCCTGCGCTCGTTCACCGCGATCGTCCTCGCTCCGGCGGTGCTCGTCACCGGTGTGGTGCTCGCGCCGCCGCTCGCCGCGGCCGCCCCGGCTCCCGAGGCGCCCGTCGCGCAGGACGGCGCCGCGCCCGTCCAGCGGCCGCTGCCGCGCAACGCGGTCCGCGAGGGCGACCCCGCCGACGTGCCGGTCGAGCCGCCGCCCGTGCCCGTGGCCGAGCAGGCGCCCGTCCACCCGCCCCTGCTGCCCGGCGTCGCGCGCCCGGTGGTCTCGCCGTTCAGCGGCCAGACGCCGACGTTCGCGGCCACCGCGGCCGAGGTCCTGGCGGACGGCGGCGCGCGGGACCTCGTCGTGCGCCCCGGGTACCTGCTGGGTGACACGTCGCTCGTCGTGTACTTCGACGCCGACGTCGCCGACGGCGACCCGACGTCGTGGGCGCTGTGGCGCGCCACGGTCACGGACGTCGAGGCCGGGACGCAGCAGGTCTCCTCCGACCTGGGCCGCGGGGACCTGTCCCGCTGCGGCGCGCCGCGCGAGTTCTGCCGCAGCTTCGGTGCCGCCGACGGCTGGACCCTCGACCCCGCCCGCCAGTACACGGTCACCGTCTCCCTGGTGGCCGACGACGGCACGACGCTCGACTCGCCGCCGTCGGAGCCCGCCAACCCGCGGACCACCGTCACGCCGCCGGAGCTCCCGGCCGCGCAGGCCGCGGGGTGCGCGTGCGCCAACGTGCTGGGACGCACCGTCGACGGCCAGGAGCTGCGCGGGGCGCTCGTCAACACGGGCACGGGCGCGTTCAACCGCACCGAGCGCGACCTGACGATGACGTCCTACGGGATCCCGTTCGAGGCCGTGCGCTTCTACTCGTCGGCCAACACCGGGACCGGCATGTTCGGCGCCGGGTGGACGTGGACGTACGACGCCCGCGTGATCGCGCCGGACGCCGGCGCGGACGCCGTGCGGGTGCGCGCCGAGGACGGTTCCGAGGCCGTGTACCAGCGCACCGCCGACGGCTACCAGCGGCCGGCCGGCGTGCGCGCCGTGCTGACCGACCGGGCCGGTGGCGGCTGGGTGCTGACCCCGCCGGACCAGCGACGCCTGACCTTCGACGCCGAGGGTCGGCTGCTGTCCGTCACCGACGCCCGCGGCCACGGCATCACGCTCGCGTACGGGTCGAACGGTCTGCTGTCGTCGATCACGGACGCCGCGGGCCGCGCCGTGCGGGTCGAGATGCGCCAGGACGTCCGCGCCATCAGCAAGCTCACGCTGCCCGACGGGCGCAGCGTCCAGTACGACTACCAGGACGGCCGCCTGCTCAAGGTGCAGGACGCCCGCAACTACACCTGGCAGTACCACTACGACTCCGCCGGACGCCTCGACCACGTGCAGGACGCGCGCGGCAAGCGGGACGTGGCCAACGAGTACGCCGACGGGCGGGTCGTCCGCCAGACCGACGCCGCGGGGGCGGTGACGACGTTCGCGTGGGACGCGGCGTCCGAGGTCGCGACGACGACCGACCCCGACGGCGTCGTCTCGCGTGACGGGTACCGCAAGAACGTCCTGCTGTGGTCGCGCAACGGCAACGGCGACACCGTCACGTACCGGTACGACGAGAAGCTCAACGAGTCGCTCGTCGTCGACCCGGAGGGCAACCAGTCCGGGGCGTTGCACGACGCGAACGGCAACCCGGTCGAGCGTCAGGCGCCGGCGCCGTTCGACTGGAAGGAGCGCAACGCGTTCGACGCGGGCAACAACCTGCGCACGCACACGGACGGCCGCGGCAACACGTGGACCTACACCTACGACGAGCAGAACGGGATCACCGGCCAGAAGGACCCCGAGCAGGAGGAGGGGTACAAGTACACCTACGAGGCCCGTGGCCTGCTCGAGACGCGCACCGACCCGCGCGGCAAGGTGACGCGGTACGAGTACGACGCGGCAGGCAACCGCACCGCGGAGGTCACGCCCACGGGGCGGCGGACCGAGTTCACGTACGACCAGACGGGCCGGCTGGTGTCGGTCGTCGACCCGCGCGGCACGGTCGCGGGCGCGAACAAGGACCAGTTCCGCACCCGCTACGCGTACGACGCGCAGGACCGGCTCACCGAGCGTCGCGACCCGGGCAAGGACGCGCCGGTGAAGACGACGTACGACGAGATCGGCAACGTCGTCGTGGTCACCGACCAGCTCGCCAACTCCTCCCGCTACACGTACGACGACGCGTCGCGGCTGGTGACGCTGAAGGACCCGATCGGCAACGTCACCGAGTACACGTACACCGCGGCCGGTCGCACGGCGTCCGTCACGGATGGCGAGGGCAACCGCACCACGTGGACGTACGACGGGCAGGGGCGTGTCGCCACCGAGCGGCTGCCGCTGGGCAACGCGGCGAAGCGGTCGGGCGAGTCGGACGCCGACGTCGAGAAGCGCCGCAGCGCGTACACGACGACCTTCCGCTACGACTTCCGCGGCAACCTCGTGCGCGCCGAGCGTCCTGATGCGCAGGGCCGCCTGGTGCAGGTCGACTCCCGCTTCGACGAGCTGGGCCGTCCGGTCGAGCAGATCGACGAGCTCGGCGCGACGACGCAGATGTCGTACGACGCCGCCGGGAACGTCACCGGAATGAAGGACGAGGACGGCGGCACGCTCGGCATGACGTACGACGACGCCAACCGCCGCACCGGCGGCACAGGTGTCGCGTCCCCGGCGCGGATCGAGTACGACCAGGTCGGCAACCCGACGCGTCAGGTCACCGCCTCGGGCGGCGTCATCACCTGGGAGTACGACGACGACGGCCGACCCGTGGCCATCACCGAGCCGCGCGGGCACCTCGAGGGTGCGGACCCGGCCGCGTTCACCACGCGGTACACCTACGACCAGGCGGGCAACCCCGTCGAGGTCCGGGACCCGCTGGGCAACACCACGCGCTCGTCCTACGACGAGGTCGGGTGCCTGACCAGCGCGACCGACGGCGCCGGCTCCGTCGTGCAGTACCGCTACGACGCGGCCGACCGGCTGCTCACCGTCCGCGGCCCCGACGCCACGGGCGACCAGCAGGTGCTGACGTACACGTACGACGCCAACGGGCAGGTCAAGGGCCGTCGCGACCCGCTGGGGCACGAGACGAAGCTCGAGTACGACCGCGCCGGACGCACGGTCGCGTCGACCGACGCCATCGGACGGCGCCGGGAGTACGTGTACGACGCGAACTCGAACCTCACACAGCTCGTCACGGCGCGCGTCGTCGAGGGCGACCCGCGGCTCGACCCGAACCGCGAGGCGCGCACCGTCGCGATGCAGTACGACACGCTCGACCGGCTCGTGAGCCGCAAGCTCGGCACCGAGGGTGAGCTCTTCACGTTCGGGTACGACGCCAAGAACCGGCTCGTCTCGATGGCCGACCCGCGCGGCGTGCGGGAGCACGAGTACGACACGACCGGCCGCCTGGCCGGGGTGACGCGCACCGACGTCGGCGGCGCGGTGGAGAAGTTCACCTACGGCTACGACGACCAGGACAACCTCACCGAGCGGACGTACCCGGACGGCACCAAGATCACGGCGTCGTACGACGTCGCGGACCGGCTGACGTCGCTCACGGCGGCGGGCGCGGGTCGCTCGGCGACCTACGGCTTCGGCTGGGACGTGGCCGACCAGCTCACGTCGATCACGTTCCCGGAGTCCACCGGGCTGACGGAGGCGCGCGAGTACGACGCCGCCGGGCGCATGACGCGCGTCGCGACGACCCGCGCAGGGGGCGAGGTCGTCTCGGCGCACGACGTGGTCCGCGACGCGGTCGGCAACCCGACGCTCATCACGCAGACGCGCAACGCCGGCGGACCGGAGGTCGTCGAGGCGACGTCGTACGCGTACGACAAGGCGCACCGTCTGACGTCCGCCTGCTACGGCGCCCAGAGCTGCGCACCGGGGGCGCCGGCCGCCGAGCGGTACGACTACGGCTACGACCTGGTCGGCAACCGCACGTCGCACGCGGTCACCACGGCGACGGGCAAGGCCACGACCACGGCGACGTACGACGCGGGCGACCAGCTCACCCGGGAGCAGACGACCGTGACCGGGACGCTCACCGGGATCCCGGACGTGAAGGCCGGGACGCGCGAGTTCACCTACGACGCCGAGGGCAACCTGACGTCGGACGGTGAGGAGACGTACGAGTACCACCTGGACCGCACGCTCGCCTCGGCGACGTCGGACGGGGTGCCCACGACGTACGCGTACGACGCGGCGGGGATGCGGTTGTCGTCGACGAGCACGGACGAGGCCGGCGCGACCGGGTCGACGGCGTGGGCGTGGGACGTCAACGGCGGGCTGCCGACGATCGCGACCGAGACGCGGACCGGAACGGACGGGGAGGGCACGACCTCGTTCCTGTACGCGCCGGACGGCTCACCGTTGGGTCTGGCCGAGGGCGGGGAGCAGTTCTCGCACTACGTGCGGGACTGGCTGGGCGGGACGTCGGCGGTGGTGTCGGCGAGCGGTGAGGCGCAGTGGTCCTACGACTACGACCCGTTCGGTGGAGCACGCGGCACCGACCTGGAGGCCGGTGGCCAGCAGCTGGCCGAGGACGCGCCGGGCAACCCGATGCAGTTCACCGGTGGGTACCGGGACGACACGCAGTCGGGTCGGTACCACCTGCGGGCGCGCAACTACGACACCGGGACGGGGCGGTTCGACTCGGTGGACCCGGTGGTGGGCTCGGGGCAGGTGACGGCGGTGTCGTCGTACGCGTACGCGTCGAACCGTCCGACGGCGATGACGGACCCCACGGGGAGGGAGCCGCGCCCGCACCACCTGAACGGGGCGCCGCAGCCGGAGGCGACCGATCCGTACGTGACGCAGCGTGCGGCGGCGAAGAAGGCGGTGGCCGAGGCTGAGGCGTTCGTCGCGCAGATCGGTGACGAGATCGTCGGGCTGGTGCTGGACCTGATCGGGTTCACCGATGCGAAGAAGTGCATCAGTGAGGGTGATGTCGGGGCGTGCATCTCGACGGCGTTGAACGCGGTGCCGTGGGGAAAGATGTTCAAGGCCGCGAAGGTCGCGATCAAGGCGATCGGTGTGGGCAAGCGTCTGGTCGAGGGGTACTCCAAGCTCAGGGCCGCGAGCAAGGCGTTGGCGGACATCCCGAAGTGGAATCCGAAGGTCGTGCCGGACTCGGCGGCGTTGAAGCAGGCGAACACGGCTGCGGAGCAGGCGAAGGCGGCGGCGAACCAGTCGCGCACGGTGGCGTCTCGCACGTCGCGGGAGGTCGATTCGGCGAAGCAGGCGAACGCACAGGCCAAGAAGCAGGCGGACAACAAGAGGCCCGAGTCCTGCAAGACGAACTCGTTCGTGCCGGGTACCGGTGTGGTGATGGCTGACGGGTCGGTCAAGGCGATCGACGACGTGGCCGTGGGCGACACGGTCGTCGCGGTGGCCGCGGACGGGACCCGCACGCACCGGCAGGTGGTCGCCACGATCACCGGTCACGGCGCGAAGGACCTCGTCGGGCTGACCTTGGTCGGATCAGGCGGTGGTGGGCCGCCGGCGGGCGAGACGATCACCGCGACCGGCGGTCACCTGTTCCTGACCGCCGGTGGTGAGTGGGTGCCGGCTGAGGATCTGCAGGTCGGGGACCAGCTCGTCGACCCCGACGGCACTCCGGTCACGATCGGGGCGGTCGAGCACGACACGGTCGTCGCGACGGTCCACAACCTGACGGTCGACACCGACCACACCTACACGGTCGTCACCACCGACGGCACCGACGTCGTGACCCACAATGAGAAGCCGAACATGCGCGGCGCCGTGGGACGGGCGCAGGACCACTGCAACGTGAACCCGGTGACGAGGTCGCAAGCCGATGACATCGCGACGCACCTCGGGTATACAAAGACGAAGCAGCGGTCAGCGACTGGAGCCGCCGTGTGGGAGAACAAGAAGGCAGGTGCGGGGCAGCCCAGGTTCATCACATGGGATCGAAACGGGCATAAGGGCGGGATATTCAAGGGATCCGACGACAGGAATCCCTTCCAGACCACGTCCAAGGCCGGTCGAGATGGGACATTTGACGTCGACATTGACGACATCGGGAACTTGAGAGGATTGACAAGGGTGGGTAATTGATCGAGGTCACCGTCGCTCCGAGCGACGAGGAGGTTGGGCTCGGCTTGTCGGAAGCTAGTGGTTGGGCCGCCTTTGAGCGCGACCTTCGACGGTTCCTCGCTGAATTCGCGTCCGTCATCCACGTGGACGGACTGGAAGTCACCGAACTGTTCGCAGGGGAACCGGTGGAGAGCACCTTCGCGAATGTTCGCAACGGCCTGATTGTTCCACTCGGCGCGGGGATCGACTGGGTGGTCCGGATGTGCTCCGGGCGTGGGCCATATTGCATCCTTGTTTCATCCATGTTGAAGATCGAGTGCACATGGGATGGCGTCGTCGTCCTGACCACAACGGAACGTGACGTGGCTGCGAGTGTAACGACAGGGCCCAGTCTCGATGTGCGCTTACGTGAGCTCCCAGGAGAGGCCGAACGGCCGCTCCGATCGGTCGAGACAGTTGCAGACGAGGCGTTTTGGTCATCCGTGGCAGAAGCCCCGGCCAAGGTCAAGTTGCTGCGAGAAAGATGGGCGTACGGGAAATTCGGGACGCACTGGTTCGACATCAACGGCGAGCTGGCACCCAGGGTGGGCCTATTGGTGCAGCCGCGGTCGATGGTGAGCGTCCTGATCGATCCGCGACTCGAGCTGGATCACCTTCACCTTGACGGACCTTTTACCGCTCTGGGTGATCTCAGTGGAAGCGTGGAGGTTCTCCACGAAGATTTCCCGTTCGGCGTCGACTCCATCGACGACATCAAGAAGGAAGGGTGGCGCTTCGGGGTCGACGAACGCGAGACATGGCGATGGGTGGCTGTCGTGCCCGACCCGGACGGGGTTGTGCGGGGACGCTGGCCCGTGCCGGACTGACGGACGTCCACAGGGTGGCGACTCCAGCAACTGGCGACGCCTATCGTGCAGCACCACCGGAGACATCTACGTGGAATACGAAGTGCCAACAGCGGTGCTGCGGCCGCACAGCCAAGGGGCGTCGATCATCTATGGCCCCGACTCGCTTCAGGCGCGGCTCCCTGGGCGGGCGCAGCCTGGTCCAGCCGCCTTCGGAACATCTCGATACCTGGCTGACGGAAATGGAAAAAGCCCCCTGCGGTCTTGTCGAAGCTGTCGTTGAGTGGTGCGATGAGCAAAGAGAACGTCTAGACATGCATTCGATCGAGATTCGACAGACAGGTCCCACGTCCGGGCGGCTAAAGAATTCGATCACTCTGGAGCTCATATCATCCGAGCGGCTCGTCGCGGTCACCATCTGGGAATCTGGTGAATCGGAGGTGATTACGGCACGGATCGGATCCGCAGATGACCCATCCGTTTCTCTCGCGCAGCTGAGAACCGTCAATGACGTCGCAGAGCTGCTCACGCGTGTCGCGATGACGATGTCAGAAGACGAGGTCTGACTGCGGGCGCGGAACCACGACACCGGGACGGGTCGGTTCGGCTCGGTGGACCCGGTGGTGGGGTCCGGGCAGGTGACCGCGGTGTCGTCGTACGCGTACGCGTCGAACCGTCCGACGGCGATGACGGACCTGACGGGGGATGGAGCCCTACCCGCACACGTGGCGCAGCCGCCGACCGGGTCGGCGAGCGACCGTACGTGACGCAGCGTGCGGCGGCGAAGAAGGCGGTGGCCGAGGCGGAGGCGTTCGTCGCGCACGCCCGACGGCACGTGGGTGCCGGCCGGCGAGCTGGAGACCGGTGACCTGCGGGTCGACCCCGACGGCGCACCAGTCACAATCGCGGCGGTAGAGCACGGCACGGTGCTCGCGACGGTCCACAACCTCACGGTCGAAACCGACCACAACTACGTCGTTGCCACGAGCGGTAGCGAGGTGGTCGTCGCGCGGCGCGGCAGGTGCTCCGGTGCCTCGGCGACGAGCACGCCCGGTACGTCGTCGCGGGGGAGAGGTGACCCGGGTGGACATGAGGGTGCGCAACCGGCTGACACGTCTGCGGCAACCCGTCACGCAGCGGTTGGCGGACCCGGACCCGCAGACGTGCGCGTGGATCTGGGTCCTGCCCGTCCCGGACGGTCGGGTCCGCGTCGCCCGGGTCGACGTGCCGCGCCGGTTCGTCGGGTCGGGGGAGTGCTCCGGTGAGGACGACCACGTGACGTCCGTGCCCTGCCTCGTCGACGTGGACGAGGTCGACGAGGCGGTCCGTGCGTGCGGTGGTGAACCGCTGTGCCTGGAGTCGCCGTGGCGGAACGAGTTCCCGCTGTGATCGAGCCACCACATCTCAGCGTCTTCGCCCTGCCAGGGGTCCCCCGGGACGTGGCCCTGATCCGGTGCTGGGACGAGCTGGAGCGTGCCGGGTGCACGTTCAGCGGTGACGTCGTCGTCACACGGAGCGCCTCGCCCTTCCGGTCCGTGACGGACGTCGAGCGCGACGCCATCTCGTACCGGGGCGCGGCCGCGCTCCTCGTCAGGGAGCACCGGGTGCTCGCCGTCGGTCTGCGGCACGCACGGTTCGGTGCGGTCTCGCTGTCCGTCGCGTCGACACGCGACGAGGACGAGCGGCACCCCCTGGAGATCACGGTGTACGCGGGTGGGCTCGCGTTCCCGGCCGCGCTCCGGTCGAGGGGGCAGAAGGGTGACGCGCGCACGCGGTGGCGCTGGGCGCAGAGCCTGCTCGTCGCGGCGTCCCTGCGGACCGAGGCCGAGTACGGAGCGGCCGGCGTCGAGGTGGTCTTCCCGTCATCCCGTGCGCTGGGTGGCGCGGTGGCGCAGCGGGTCCTGCGTCCCTCCACGTGGTTCGTCCCGGCGTCCACGGACGACCGGGCTGCCGACGAGCGTGTGCTGGCGGCGCTGCCGCAGTCGTCCCTCTCGCGGGGGCCGGACGGGTACGCGCGGGGGTCGCCGTGAGGCGACCCCCGCGCGTGGCGCGACGTACGTCAGGCGGGACGTGCGTCAGACGGTCCCGGTGAGGCGGTCGAGCTCCTCGGCGGTCAGCTCGAGGTCGACCGCGAGGACAGAGTCCTGGATCGACGCCGGCCGGGATGCGCCGGGGATCGGGACGACGACGTCGGCCTGCGCGAGCTCCCACGCGAGCGCGACCTGCTGCGGGCTGACGCCGCGCGCCTGCGCGACCTCGGCGAACGGCGCGAACCGGTCGCCCAGCTCACCGGCCCGGGCGATCCCGCCGAGCGGGCTCCACGGCAGGAAGGCGATGCCGAGCTCGGCGCACAGGTCCAGCTCCGGCTGCGACGAGCGGAACGCCGGGGAGTACTGGTTCTGCACCGACGCGAGGCGCCCTCCCAGCACCTCCTGCGCGAGCCGGATCTGCCCCGGGTTCGCGTTGGAGATCCCGGCGAGGCGGATCGTGCCGGCGTCGAGCAGGTCCGCGAGCGCGCCGACCGACTCCTCGTACGGCACCTGCGGGTCCGGACGGTGGAACTGGTAGAGCCCGATCGCCTCGACACCCAGCCGGCGGGCCGACTCCTGGGCGGCCTGCTTCAGGTACTCGGGCCGGCCGTTCAGCGTCCAGGACCCGTCGCCCGGGCGCAGGTGGCCGCCCTTGGTGGCGACGAGCACGGCGGAGGCGTCGCCGTGCCAGGTGCGCAGCGCCTCGGCGACGAGCTCCTCGTTGTGGCCGACCTCATCGGCGTGCAGGTGGTAGGCGTCCGCCGTGTCGATGAGCGTGACGCCCGCGTCGAGCGCGGCGTGGATCGTGGTGAGCGAGCGCTCGCGGTCGGGGCGGCCCTCGATGGACATGGGCATGCCGCCGAGGCCGATCGCGCTGACGGGGACGTCGGCGATGTGTCGTGTCTTCATCCGCCCATGAGACGCGAACAGGCGCGGGCCCGCACGCCGACGCGCCCGGACGCGTCGGCGTAGCGTGGCCTCATGGGCACCTCGTGGACCCCGGGCGACGCCGAGGACGCTCGCGTGCGCCTCGTCGGGATCGTCGAGAGCCCGCCGGACGCTGACGTCGCGCCCGACCCGGGCGCCCGACCCGCCCTCGACCCGTGCCGCGATCCGGGACGCCGACCACCCGGGCCCGCCGACGTGCGACGCTGGTCCTGAACCTGCCGCACAGATCCCCCAGGAGCCTCACGTGGTCGACCTCGCCTACGTCATCGCCGGATCCGAAGCCACCGGCGGCGCCGGCATCCAGGCCGACCTGCGCACCTTCCAGGAGCTGGGAGCGTTCGGTCTGGGGACGGTCACGTGCATCGTGTCGTTCGACCCCGCGAACGACTGGGGCCACCGCTTCTTCCCTGTCCCGCCCGAGGTGATCGCCCAGCAGGTGGAGGCGGCCACGGCCGCGTACGACCTCGACGTCGTCAAGATCGGCATGCTCGGCACGCCGGCGACCATCGAGGTCGTCGCCGAGGGGCTGCGGCGGCAGCCGTGGCGGCACGTCGTGCTCGACCCGGTGCTGATCTGCAAGGGCCAGGAGCCCGGTGCCGCGCTCGACACGGACAACGCGCTGCGCGAGCACGTCGTCCCGCTCGCGACGGTCGTCACGCCGAATCTCTTCGAGACCCGCGCGCTGTCCGGCATGGAGACCATCGAGACGGTCGAGCAGCTCACCGAGGCGGCGCGGCGCATCCAGCAGCTCGGCCCGCGCTACGTCGTCGCCAAGGGCGGGGTCGAGCTGCCCGGCGAGGACGCCGTGGACGTGCTCGTCGACGGCGACGAGGTCACGGTGCTGCGCACCCCGAAGGTCGGGCGTGAGCGCGTCGCCGGTGCCGGGTGCACCCTGGCCGCGGCCATCACCGCGGAGCTCGCGAAGGGCGCCGAGGTCGGTGCGGCCGTCGCGCGCGCCAAGGACTTCGTCACGGCGGGCATCGAGGGCCGCGTGTCCGGGCGGGCCCCGTTCGAGGTCGTCCGCCAGGGCGCCTGAGCCGCGTGCTCGTCCGGTCGACGCCCGACGCGCCCTGGCTGCCCCCGGGCGGCCGTGCCGACGTCGTGCGGTCGCCCGTGGCACCGGCGCCCGCCGGCCTCGTCCGCCTGCTCGTCCGCGACGGCGACGCCGTCTTCTGCGCACGGCGTGACGACGGCCGCCTCGACCTGCCCACGCGCGCCGTCCCCGCCGACGACCCCGACGGCAGCGCGACCGCTGCCCGGCTGGCGAGCGACGTCCTCGGTCCCGGTGCGCGTCCCGTGCCCGTCGGGTTCGTGCGCAACGTCGTGCCCGTGCCGCGCGCGGGCTACCCCTGGCCGACGCCGCTCGCGCACTTCACGGTGTGGAGCGCCACTGGGCGGCCGCTGTGCGAGGGGGACTGGTGCGACGTGCGCGACCCCGGCAGCGTGCTGCGCGACCGTCACTGGTGGCCGCTGACCGGCGTGGAGTGACCGGCGTCGTCAGCCCGCCCGCTCCCACGTCTCCACGTCCCCCGGCACGACGACGAACAGCGGGTGCGGCGTCGGGCCGCCCGCGCGCTCGGCCGCGGCGTACCGGTCGGGGGAGCGGACGGCGAGCTTGCGCAGCAGGTGGTGCCACTCGAGGTCGAGCTGGCCGTCGGTGACCGGGATCCGCGGCGTCGCGCGCGTCCGCGGGGAGTCCGGCACGTCCACGCGCGTCCTGTCGAAGCGGTAGCCGCGGGCACGGGCCTCGTCGGCCACCGGGTGCAGGTACGCCGCGACCGCGACCAGCGGCTCCGGCTGCTGCTGGAACCGCACGAGCTGCGGGTGCTGCGTGTACCCCCGCGTCCGGCCTGCCAGGACGGCCTGTGCGAGCAGGCCCTCGCGCCAGCACGCCGTCAGGCCCTGCCGGTCCAGCGACGACGGGTGCAGGGACCACAGCCTCACGCGCGCACCTGGCCGAGGACGGCCGCGGCGACGTCGGAGGGCCGGTGCTCCGGCAGCCAGTGGCCGACGTCGAGGTCGACGCGCGTGTACGGCGCGTCCACGTGCCCGGCCGTCGCCGCGACCGACGCGGGTGCGAAGAACGGGTCGCGGCGTGCCGACACGTACGTCGTGGGGACGCGGACCCGTCCCGTGCTGCCGCTGCTCGGCACGCCCAGCGCGCGGTACCAGGCCAGCGCGGCGGTCAGCGCGCCGGGGCGCGACATGCGCGCGACGTAGCGGTCCGCGCGGTGGGGCGCGAGACCGGTGCGGACCAGCGCGTCCCGCAGGCGGGCGCCGTCGTGCGCGAGCAGCGCGCGCTCCGGCAGGCGCGGGAGCTGGAACGCACCCACGTACCAGGAGCGCAGTGCCTGACCCCGCAGCAGGCCGGCGCGCATCGCCGCGGGATGCGGCGTGCCCAGGGCGGTGAGCGACGCGACCCGCCCCGGGCGCCGCGCGGCGAGGGCCCAGGCGACCGCGCCGCCCCAGTCGTGGCCCACCACGTGGGCCTCGGCCACGCCCGCGGTGTCGAGCAGCGCGACGACGTCCGCCACGAGCTCCGGCACGACGTACGGCCGTCGCCCGGGCGGGCGGGCGCGCGGGCTGTAGCCGCGCTGGTCGGGGACGAGCACGCGCACGCCCGCGTCGACGAGCAGCGGCACCACCGCGTCGTACGCCGACCCGTCCTGCGGGAACCCGTGCAGCAGCACCACGACCGGCGCGCCGTCGGTGGGGCCCTGGTCGCGCACGTCGAACCAGAGGGCGTCGCGCAGGTAGCCGTCCATCCCCGCAGCACAGCACGCGGGAGTCGGGCCGGCGAGCGGGGGCGCGGCCCTCGCAGGCGAGGTCGGCTCGACCGCCCGGTCGGGCGTCCCGCGCCCGCGCTGCGCGTGGGCGAAACACCCCTTACTGTCGGAAATGAGCCCCGTGTCCTACGGGGTCGCACTCAGCGGGGGGGCTGAACATGGTCACGAACACGCGTCGAGCCAAGCGGCACGAGGGTGAGCCCGAGGTCGTCGAGCTCAATCCGGTCTTCGCCCGGCCGGGGGAGGCCACCGCCATCCCCAAGTTCGACTTCCCGGCCGACGAGGCGCTGCCTGAGACGGCCTACCAGATCGTCCACGACGAGGCGATGCTCGACGGGAACGCGCGGCTGAACCTCGCGACGTTCGTCGGCACGTGGATGGACGAGCACGCGTCGCGGCTGTACATCGAGGCCGCCGACAAGAACATGATCGACAAGGACGAGTACCCCCAGACGGCCGCCGTCGAGACGCGGTGCTGGACGATGCTCGCCGACCTGTGGCACGCCCCGGACCCGCGGAACACGATCGGGACGTCCACCATCGGCTCCTCCGAGGCGGCGATGCTCGGTGGGCTGGCCCTCAAGCGTCGCTGGCAGCACGCGCGCCGTGAGGCCGGCAAGCCGACGGACAAGCCCAACCTCGTGCTGTCCAGCGCGGTGCAGGTCTGCTGGGAGAAGTTCTGCAACTACTTCGAGGTCGAGGCCCGCTACGTGCCGATCTCGCTGGAGCACAAGGTGCTCGACGGGCACGACCTGGAGAAGTACGTCGACGAGAACACGATCGGCGTCGTCGCGATCATGGGCGTGACCTACACCGGCATGTACGAGCCGGTCGCGCAGATCGCGGCGGCACTCGACCGCATCCAGGAGTCGACGGGCCTCGACGTGCCCATCCACGTCGACGGCGCGTCCGGCGGCATGATCGCGCCGTTCGTCCAGCCCGACCTGGAGTGGGACTTCCGCGTGGCGCGTGTCGCGTCGATCAACACCTCGGGCCACAAGTACGGCCTGGTGTACCCCGGGCTCGGCTGGGTGGTGTGGCGTGACCTCGAGTCGCTGCCCGAGGACCTGGTCTTCCGGGTGTCGTACCTCGGTGGCGACATGCCGACGTTCGCGCTGAACTTCTCGCGGCCCGGCGCCCAGGTGCTCCTGCAGTACTACCTGTTCATCCGGCTCGGCCGCGCGGGGTACGAGGCGGTGCAGCGGACGTCGCGGGACGTCGCGCTCTACCTCTCGGGCGAGATCGCGAAGATGCCCGCGTTCGAGCTGTGGAACGACGGCTCGGACATCCCGGTGTTCGCCTGGCGGCTGCGCGAGGGGCACACGGCCAACTGGAACCTCTACCACCTGTCCGAGCGGCTGCGGACGAAGGGCTGGCTGGTGCCCGCGTACCCGATGCCCGACGACCTCACGGGCCTCACCGTCCAGCGCATCGTGGTCCGCAACGGGTTCAGCCATGACCTGGCCTCGGCCTTCCTGGACGACCTGCGCGACGAGGTCGCCTACCTCGACGCCCTCACCGGTCCCATGCCGGCCGAGGGCCACCGCTCCGGCTTCCACCACTGAGCCAGGACAGGCAGGGGGAGACCTATGTCTGCGCAGAGCAGCACGCCCGCATCCGGTGGCACCGGTCCGCACGTCCGGGCTGACGGCACGCACGCGCCGTCCGCCGACCACGTCAAGCCGCACCCGTTCGGCAAGCCGGGCGCGCGCACGCCGCCCGATCACACCGGCCCCGCGATCGGCGCGCCGGCCGTCGGCCCGGCCACCTACATGTCCGTCCTGCAGCTCGCGATGCTCACCGTCGTGGTGGTCGCGTCGCTGCGCTCCCTCCCGGCGATCGCGACCTACGGGCTCGGGTCCGTGACGCTGTTCATCATCCCCGCGATCGTGTTCCTCGTGCCCACGGCCCTCGTCGCCGCCGAGCTCGCCACGGGCTGGAAGGGTGGCGTCTTCACGTGGGCGCGCGAGGCGTTCGGCGAACGCGTCGGCTTCGTCGCCATCTGGCTGCAGTGGATCCAGAACGTCGTCTGGTACCCGACGCAGATCGCGTTCATCGCGGCGAGCCTGTCGTTCGTCATCAACGACCAGGGCCTGGCGAACAACGGCCTGTACACGGCCGTGGTCATCCTCGTCCTGTACTGGGGGTCGACCCTGATCACGCTGGCGGGCGGCAACCTGTTCGCCAAGGTCGGGTCGTGGAGCGGGATCTTCGGCACGCTCCTGCCTGCGGTCCTGCTCATCGCGTTCGGCGCGATCTGGCTGGGCACCGGCGAACGGTCGGAGACGCCGCTGGAGGCGTCCGCCGTCATCCCGCCGTGGACGGGCATCGCGTCGATCGTGCTCATCGTGTCCAACGTCCTCGCGTACGCGGGGATGGAGGTCAACGCCGTGCACGCCAACGACATGAAGAACCCCGGCCGCGGGTTCCCCCGGTCGATCGCGATCGCGACCGGCCTCATCCTGCTGGTGTTCATCCTGCCGACCATCGCGATCTCCGTGGCCGTGCCCAAGAAGGAGCTGGGCGTCACCAACGGGATCAACCTGGCCTTCCAGGAGTTCTTCGACCACTGGGGTATCCCCTGGGGGACGCCGGCGATCTCCCTGCTGATCGCGCTCGGGGCGTTCGCGTCCGTCGTCACGTGGATCGCCGGCCCGTCGCGCGGTCTGCTGGCCGCGGCCCGCACCGGTCTGCTCCCGCCGGCGCTCCAGCGCCGCAACAAGGCCGGGGTGCAGGTCGGCATCCTCGGCGTCCAGGGCCTCATCGTCACGCTGCTGGCGCTGCTGTTCGTGCTGGTGCCGAACGGGAACACCGCGTTCATCGCTCTCGTCGACATGGCCGCCGCGCTGTACCTGATCATGTACATGCTCATGTTCGCCGCGGCGATCCGTCTGCGTCGTACGCAGCCGGACGTCGTCCGCACGTACCGGACACCGGCGATGAAGCTCGTCGCCGGCGTCGGCCTGGCCTTCAGCGCCATCGCGTTCGTGCTCGCGTTCATCCGGCCGTCGGGCTTCACCGGCCTCTCCGAGGTGGGGTACCCGCTCGTCGTGGGACTGGTGGTCATCGTCCTCGGCGGCCCACCGCTGCTCTTCTACGCGCTGCGCAAGCCGGCGTGGGACAAGCGCACCGCGGAGGAGCGCGCGACCACTGACAGCGTGCTCGTCAACCCCGCACCCGCGGGGTCGGCACCCTCCTCCGCGGGGTCGTCACCCCCGCCTCCGGGAACTGGGCAGCCGGGCACCGGCCGGCCCGCGACGAGCTAGCGGACGGCCGGACGCCGGGGACCCGTGACACGGGTCCCCGCCGTCCGGCACGTCGTCGGCCGACGGGGTCACGCGTGCACCCGGCCTCGAGACCGTCGAACAGCTCGCGCCGAGGAGTTCGTCACGGCCGGCATCGAGGGCCGGGTGTCCGGGCGGGCCCCGTTCGAGGTGGTCCGCCAGGGCGCCCGACGAGCGCGTCAGGTCGCCCGCTCCCACTCCTCGACGTCACCCGGGACGACGACGAGCAGGGGGGTGCGGTAACGGCTGGCCGGCCTGCACCGACTGCGTCCACCGCTCGGGCGAGCGGACCTCGAGCTTGGCGAGCAGGTGCCGCCACTCGAGCGCGAGCTGCCCGTCGGTCACCGGGATCCGTGGTGTGGTGCCGATCCGCTCGGATGCGGTGGCCTCGATGCGGGTCGTGTCGAAGCGGTAACCGCGGGTCTTCGCCTCGTCGGCGACGGCGTGCAGGTACGCGGCGATCGCGACCTCCGGCTCGGGGTGCGCACGGAACCGTGCGAGCTGCGGGTGCCGGGTGTACCCACGGGTGCGGCCCGCGAGGACGGCCTGCGCGAGCAGCGCCTCGCGCCAGCACGCGACGAGGCCGGCGCGGTCGAGGAGCGCCGGGTGCAGCCACAGCCTCACGGGCACACTCGCCCGCGGACGGCGACGTCGCCCGGTCGGTGCTCGGGCAGCTCCGTGCGTAGACGTCAGGCGACGTCGAGCCGACCGAGCCGTGGTCGGTCGGGGAGGTGCCGGCCGGGGTGACTGCTCGGGACGTGCAGGCCCGCGCGTCGAGCCACTCGGCCGCGGCCGAGAGGAAAGCCCCTCCACCCGCGCGAGAACTAGGACCTTCGGGCAGGAATCCGACCCTGGGGCCAGGCATATCGTGAAAACACGGGCTCGCGCCCGCGAGCTCGTAGCTCACAGGGGGAACCACCATGGTTACGAACACTCGCCGAGCGGCTCGTCGCCACGACGAACCCGACGTGGTCGAGCTGAACCCGGTCTTCGCCCGTCCGGGCGAGGCCACGGCTGTCCCGAAGTTCAGACTGCCGGACGAGGAATCACTACCGGCCACGGCCTACCAGATCGTCCACGACGAGGCGATGCTGGACGGCAACGCTCGCCTCAACCTCGCCACGTTCGTGGGCACGTGGATGGACGAGTACGCGTCGCGGCTGTACCTCGAGGCCGCCGACAAGAACATGATCGACAAGGACGAGTACCCGCAGACCGCGGCCGTCGAGACGCGGTGCTGGACGATGCTCGCCGACCTGTGGCACGCGCCTGACCCCGAGCACACGATCGGGACCTCGACGATCGGCTCGTCCGAGGCCGCGATGCTGGGCGGTCTGGCGCTCAAGCGGCGCTGGCAGCACGCGCGGCGTGCCGCCGGGAAGCCCACGGACCGGCCCAACCTCGTGCTGTCCAGCGCGGTGCAGGTGTGCTGGGAGAAGTTCTGCAACTACTTCGAGGTCGAGGCGCGCTACGTGCCGATCTCGTGGGACCACAAGGTCCTCGACGGGCACGACCTGGAGAAGTACGTCGACGAGAACACGATCGGTGTCGTCGCGATCATGGGCGTGACGTACACGGGCATGTACGAGCCGGTGAAGCAGATCGCCGCCGCGCTCGACCGCATCCAGGAGGCGACGGGCCTCGACGTCCCGATCCACGTCGACGGCGCGTCGGGTGCCATGGTCGCTCCGTTCGTCCAGCCCGACCTGGAGTGGGACTTCCGCGTCGAGCGGGTCGCGTCGATCAACACCTCCGGCCACAAGTACGGCCTGGTGTACCCGGGTCTCGGGTGGGTGGTCTGGCGTGACCTGGAGTCGCTGCCCGAGGACCTCGTCTTCCGGGTGTCGTACCTCGGCGGTGACATGCCGACGTTCGCGCTGAACTTCTCGCGGCCCGGTGCTCAGGTCCTGCTGCAGTACTACCTGTTCCTCCGCCTCGGCCGGGCCGGGTACACGGCGGTCCAGCAGACGTCGCACGACGTCGCGCGCTACCTGGCGGACGAGATCGCGAAGATGCCGGCGTTCGAGCTGTGGAACGACGGCTCGGACATCCCGGTGTTCGCCTGGCGGCTGCGCGAGGGGTACACGACGAACTGGAACCTCTACCACCTGTCCGACCGTCTGCGCACCAAGGGCTGGCTCGTCCCGGCGTACCCGATGCCGGACGACCTCCCCGACGTCACGGTGCAGCGGATCGTGGTGCGCAACGGGTTCAGCCACGACCTGGCCTCGGCCTTCCTGGACGACCTGCGTGAGGAGGTCGCCTACCTCGATGCCCTCACCGGACCGATGCCCACCGAGAGGCAGCGCTCCGGCTTCCACCACTGACGCACGGACGGAGGCTGTCATGTCCACCACCCGCAGCGTCCCCGTGCCCGGGGACGCTGGAACCTACGTGCGTGCCGACGGCACGCACGCCCCCAGTGCTGATCACGTCACGCCGCACCCCTACGGAGAGCCCGGGGCGCGGCAGCCCGCCGGTCACTCCGGACCCGCCATCGGTGCGCCCGCGGCCGGCCCCGCGACGTTCATGTCCGTGCTCCAGCTCTCGATGCTCACGGTCGTGGTGGTGGCGTCCTTGCGGTCGCTGCCGGCGATCGCGACGTACGGGCTGGGGTCGGTGACCCTCTTCGTCCTCCCCGCGATCCTGTTCCTCGTGCCGACCGCGCTCGTCGCGGCCGAGCTCGCCACGGGGTGGAAGGGCGGGATCTTCACCTGGGCGCGCGAGGCGTACGGCGAGAGGGTCGGATTCCTCGCGATCTGGCTGCAGTGGATCCAGAACGTCGTCTGGTACCCCACGCAGATCGCGTTCATCGCGGCCAGCCTGTCGTTCGTCGTGGGCGACCAGCGGCTCGTCTCCAACGGTGTCTACACGGCGGTCGTGATCCTCGTCCTGTACTGGGGCTCGACCCTCATCACGCTCGCCGGAGGCAACCTGTTCGCCAAGGTCGGCTCGTGGAGCGGCATCTTCGGCACGCTGCTGCCGGCGCTGCTCCTGATCGTCTTCGGCGGCATCTGGCTGGCCACCGGCGAACCGTCGCAGACCCCGCTGGAGGCGTCGGCGGTGATCCCGCCCTGGACGGGCATCGCGTCGATCGTGCTCATCGTGTCGAACGTGCTCGCGTACGCCGGCATGGAGGTCAACGCGGTCCACGCCAACGACCTGAAGAACCCCGGCAAGGGTTTCCCCCGGTCGATCGCGGCCGCGACGGTCCTCATCCTCCTGGTGTTCATCCTGCCGACCATCGCGATCTCCGTGGCCGTCCCGAAGGGCGACCTCGGGGTGACCAACGGCATCAACCTCGCCTTCCAGCAGTTCTTCGACCACTGGGGCATGGCCTGGGGCACGCCGGTGGTCTCGCTGCTCATCGCGCTCGGGGCGTTCGCGTCGGTCGTCACGTGGATCGCGGGACCCTCGCGCGGGCTGCTCGCCGCGGCCCACACCGGCCTGCTGCCCCCTGCCCTGCAGCGGCGCAACAAGGCCGGGGTGCAGGTGGGCATCCTGATGGTGCAGGGCGGGATCGTCACGCTGCTGGCGCTGCTGTTCGTCCTCGTGCCGAACGGCAACACCGCCTTCATCGCTCTCGTCGACATGGCGGCGGCGCTCTACCTGATCATGTACATGATCATGTTCGCGTCGGCGATCCGGCTGCGTCGGACCCAGCCGCAGGTGGTGCGGACGTACCGCACGCCCGCGATGAAGCTCGTCGCGGGTGTCGGGTTCGTCGCCTGCGCCGTCGCGTTCGTGCTGGCGTTCATCCGTCCGTCCGGCTTCACCGGGCTGTCGGAGGTCGCCTACCCGCTCGTCGTCGCGGCCGTCGTCATCGTGCTCGGCGGTCCGCCGCTGCTGTTCTACGCGCTGCGGCGCCCCGGGTGGGACCGCCGTACGACGGCTGAGCGGGCGACGAGCGACAACGTGCTGGTCAATCCCGTCGCGGACCCCGTCACACCCGGCGGGACCCCGACGCCGACGGGCACGACCGCCGGAGGCTGACCTCCGGGCGGTGGTCGTGATGTCATGCCGACCGCCCCGACCGATCGTGGTCGGTCGGGGCGGTCGCGTGCCTGCGGGGACGGCCGCTCGGGACGTGCGGGCTTCAGGCACGCACCTGCCCGAGCACGGCCGCGGCGACGTCGGCCGGCCGGTGCTCGGGCAGCCAGTGGTCGGCGTCGAGATCGACGCGCGTGAACGGGGCGTCGACGTGGCGCGACGTCGCCGCGACCGACGCCGGTGCGAAGAACCGGTCCCGACGGGCCGAGACGTACGTCGTCGGGACCCGGACGGCACGCGCGGTCCCCGACCCGGCGAGCGGGAGCGCGCGGTACCAGGCGATCGCGGCGGTGAGCGCGCCGGGCGCCGTCGTCGGCGAGCAGAGCGCGCTCGGGCAGCCGCGGGACCCCGAACGCGCCGATGTACCAGGACCGCAGCGCCTGACCGCGCAGCAGCCCGGACCGCATCGCGGCCGGGTGCGGGGTGCCGAGCGCGGTGAGCGAGGCGACGCGGTCCGGCCGGTGCGCGGCGAGCGCCCACGCGATCCCGCCGCCCCAGTCGTGCCCGGCGACGTGCGCGTGCTCGGCGGCGTCGAGCCGCGCCACGACGTCCGCGACGAGCTCGCGCACCGCGTACGGCCGGCGCCCGCGCGGGCGGGCGCCGGGGGAGTAGCCGCGCTGGGCGGGCACGAGCGTGCGCACGCCGGCGTCCGTCAGGAGCGGCACGACGGCGTCGTACGCTGACGCGTCCTGCGGGAACCCATGGAGCAGCACGACGACCGGCGTTTCACCCGGCCCGTGGTCGCGTACGTCGAAGGCGAGACCGTCGCGCCGGAAGCCGTCCACGCGGGCAGCACAGCACGGCTGCGCCCCGGGCGCGACCGCGCCGGCTCGCCGGGCTCGTCGCCGAGCTCCCTGGCGCCGTGCGGTCGTGACGTCCGATCGGGCGACGCCGCGACGGGCCGTGTCGCCGCGTGCGTGAGGATCGACGTCATGGACCCCACCTACGGCTACACCCTGCCGACGCTGCTCGAGGTGGGAGCCCCACCCGCGCCCGCCGACCTCGCGGAGTTCTGGACGGGCCGGTACGCGCAGGCGCGGGCCGTCGCCCCGGCACCGACGACGCGGCCGAGCGCCGACACGATGGCGGGCTTCGACGTGTTCGACGTCGAGTACACCTCGGTGGGCGGCGTCCGCCTCGGTGCGTGGCTGGCGGTCCCGGTCGACGGCCCGGTCGAGCGCGGTCTGGTCCACTCCCACGGGTACGGCGGCCGGCTCGCGCCGGAGGCCGTCGTCCCGGTGGAGCGGGCCGCGGTGCTGTTCCCGGTCGCGCGGGGTCTGGGGTCGCGCGGCCTGGTCGAGGGGATCCCGTCGACCGCCGAGGCGCACGTCCTGCACGGCATCGCGTCCCGCGAGACGTACGTCCACGGCGGCTGCGCGGCCGACGTGTGGTGCGCCGTCACGGCGCTGTGCGAGCTGGTGCCCGCGGCGGCCACGCGCGTCGACTACCTGGGCGGCAGCTTCGGTGGCGGGATCGGCGCGCTCGCCGCGCCGTGGGACCCGCGGATCGCGGCCGTGTGCCTGTCGGTGCCGAGCTTCGGGAACCACCCGCTGCGCGTCACCCTGCCGTGCACGGGCAGCGGGGAGGCCGTCCGCGCGCACGTCGCGGACCATCCCGAGGCCCTGGAGACGCTCCGCTACTTCGACGCCGCCGCCACCGCGCGCCACCTGCGGGTCCCCACGCACGTCGCGGCCGCGCTCGCGGACCCCGCGGTGCCGCCGCCCGGCCAGTTCGCGATCCACAACGCCGTGGCCGGGCCGCGCGAGCTGTACGTGCGCGAGTACGGGCACACCGAGCACCCGGGCATGGCCGACGCCGCGGCGGCGCTGCTGGCGTCGCAGCGCGCGTTCCTCGCGCGCGGCTGACCTCCCGTCAGCGGACGGCGGCCACGTCCGTCCCGTAGGAGGCGCGGGCCAGGAACCGTGCGGGCAGCTCGCAGCGCTCGGGGTCGGTGGGCCGGCCCGCCAGCTCCGCGAGGAGGATCTGCCCGGCCAGCGCGCCGAGCTCGACGTAGTCGCAGTCGATCGTCGCCAGCTGCGGCGACAGGTAGGTGCCCAGCGGGATCCCGTCGAAGCCCGCGACGGCCACGTCGGTCCCCGCGGCGAGCTGCAGCTCGGACATCACGCGCATCCCCGCGGCGGCCATGACGTCGTTCGCGTAGAAGATCGCGGTCGGGGGCTCGGCCGCGGTCAGGAGCGCCCGGGTGGCCTCGACCGCACCCGCCTCGGTGAAGCCGCCCACGGCCAGGGCGTCGGTGGGCAGGCCGTGCCGCTCCAGGGCGCGGGCCCACACGTCCCGACGCCGCCGGCCGTGCTGCAGGGCCGGGTCGCCCATGACGTGGCCGATGCGGGTGTGGCCGCGGGCGACCCACCCCTCGACGACCTCGTCGATGCAGTCGTCGGAGGTGTGGAACACGGCGGGCCGGTGGACGTCCGCGGGCGGCTCGCCGATGACGACCGCCGTGCCGCCCAGGTCG
Source organism: Cellulomonas wangsupingiae (assembly GCF_024508275.1). Classification (NCBI taxonomy): domain Bacteria; kingdom Bacillati; phylum Actinomycetota; class Actinomycetes; order Micrococcales; family Cellulomonadaceae; genus Cellulomonas; species Cellulomonas wangsupingiae. The sequence continues at coordinate 3,308,430 of NZ_CP101989.1, read as the reverse complement.
TCGAGGAGGGCGAACCGGGGGTCGTCGTCCCGCAGGTCGGAGACGATGAACGCGTCGACGCGCCCCTCGGCGACCCAGTCGCGGTAGCAGCGCGCCTCCTGCGCCTCGTCGGCGACGAAGCGGATCGTGATGCTGTACGCGTTGTCCGAGAGCACGCGCTCGACGCCGGCGAGGAAGAGCGGGAAGAACGGGTCGATCCCCAGCAGGTCCGGGTCGCGCTGCAGGACGAACCCGATCGTGTGCGCGGGCGCGCCCTTGATGGCCCGGGCCGCCGCGTTGGGACGCCAGCCGAGCTGCTCGGCGGCGTCGTGGATGCGCTGGACGGTGCTGGCGGGCAGGCGCTCGGCACCGTTGAACGAGCGTGACACCGCACCCTTGGACACGCCGGCGAGCTCGGCGACGTCCTGGATGGTCACGCGTCGGCGCTTCGCGGGCGGCATGGCGTCAGAGTAGCGGCCGTGGCTGGGCGAACCGGGCGTCGGCCCTGGTGACCAGTAGTCGGTGGGGAGGGGGGTGTCGGGGTGACCACTGGTCAGCTGGGAGGGGTGCCGGGCGCGGTGGGGCGCCCCAAGTGACCAGTGGTCACGGGGAGTCGTGCCCAAGTGACCACTGGTCACTGGGGCGGGAGCCGCTGGCACCCGGGGTTGGCACTTTGCGATGAGTGCAATATGGTCGCCGGATGCTGACGACGGGGTTGGACATCCTGCGCATCGTCGCGGAGGCGGAGTCCCCGCTCACCGCCACGGCGATCGCCCGCCGGGTCGGGCTGCACGTCTCGAGCGTCTCGCGCACGCTCGCCGTCCTCGTGCGGCACGGCTACCTGCGCAAGCCGACGTACCACTCGTTCGCCGCCGACCTCGGGGTCCTGGCGCTCGCGGGGCAGGCCGTCACGCAGCTGCCCGCCGTGGCGCGCACGCGCGGCGCGATCGAGGCGCTCGCGGCCGGGACCGGCATGCAGGCGACCCTCGCGGCTCTGCACCACGACGAGGTCCTCTACCTGCACCGCAGCCAGCGCTCCGAGACCATCACCGGCGTGGCCGGCGGGTTCCCGCTGCACCTGTCGGTCGTCGGTCTGCGGCTGCTGCTCGACCTGCCGCCCGCCGACGCGACGGCCGCCCTGGAGCGCGCCGAGCGGCGCTACGGCTGGGAGCGCCCGACCCCGGCGACCCCCGCCGGCCCGGCGGAGTGCCTCGCCCGCGCCCGCGAGCGGCTCACCGACGGGGTCCTGCGCATCGACGCCTGGGACGCCCCGGGCGTCCTGGGTGCCGCCGTGCGCGTCGACGTGGCGGGCAACGCCCCGCTCGCCCTCGCGCTCGTCGGACCGGCACCCGCCGGCGCCGACGCGTTCGCCCGGACCCATCTCGACCGCGGCGCCGCCGCCGTCCGTACGGCCCTCGAGGAGCAGATGTGAGCAAGCGGATCGAGCAGTCCTTCGACGTCGTCGTCGCCGGCGGGGGCATGGCGGGCGTGTGCGCGGCGATCGCCGCGGCTCGCGGCGGCGCGCGCGTGTGCCTCGTCCACGAGCGGCCCGTCCTGGGGGGCGTCGCGTCGAGCGAGATGCGGGTGACCGTGCACGGCGCCGGCCACAACCACGCGTTCGCGCGCGAGACGGGCATCGTCTCGGAGCTGCTGGCGGAGGAGCGCAGCCGCAACCACGAGGACGTCAACGAGAACGGCTGGACCAACTCGGTCTTCGACCAGGTCCTCTACGACTGGTGCCGGCGGGAGCCGAACCTCACGCTGCACCTCAACACGACGGTCCTGGCGGTCCGCATGGAGGGCGGCGGGCAGGCCGACGTCGAGCCGCACACCGACCGCGGCTACTACCTGCGCGAGGCGTGCGCGCCCAGCCGGCGCATCGAGGCGCTCGTCGCCCGCACGCTGTCCGCCGAGGTCGAGCTCGTCCTCGAGGCGCCGCTGTTCGTCGACTGCACGGGTGACGCCGTCGTCGCCGACCGCGCCGGGTGCGAGTGGCGCATGGGCAGCGAGTCGCGCGACGAGCACGGCGAGCCGCACGCGCCGGCCGTCGCGTCGACGGCCACCATGGGCAGCTCGATCCACATCCGTGCGCGGGACGTCGGCCGCGACGCGCCCTACACGGCTCCGGAGTGGGCGGTGCGGCACGAGGACGCGTCCTACTTCTACGAGCAGGGGCGCGTCCCGTCGGACCCGCGCGGCGGGTTCTGGTGGATCGAGATCGGCGTGCCGTGGCACACGATCCACGACAACGAGACCATCCGCCACGAGCTGACGCGGCACGCGCTGGGCGTGTGGGACTGGATGAAGAACCGGGACCCGCTCATGAAGGAGCGCACGCGCACCTACGCCCTGGAGTTCGTCGGCCAGGTGCCGGGCAAGCGCGAGAGCCGTCGGGTCGTCGGGCGGCACTGGCTGGTCGAGGGGGACCTGCAGGAGCGCCGCGTCTTCCCCGACGCCGTGTGCCACGGCGGCTGGGGCGTGGACCTGCACACCCCCGGTGGCCTGCTCGCCGCGACGTCCGAGCCCGCGGCCGCCGAGAACTACCGGGAGGACTCCGGCTACGCCGGCGAGACGTACCTCAAGCCGTACGGGATCCCGCTGCGCAGCCTCATGGCCCGGGACGTCGACAACCTGTTCGTCGCCGGGCGCTGCATCTCCACGACGCGCGCCGCGCTCGGCTCGGTGCGCGTCATGGGCACCACCGCACTGATGGGACAGGCCGTCGGGACCGCGGCCGCCCTGCTGCGCCGCCGCGGCCTGACACTGCCCGCCCTCGCCGAGGACGCTGCTGCGGGAGGCTCCCTCGTGGGCGAGCTGCAGCAGCAGCTGCTGCGCGACGGCGTCCACGTGCCCGGGCTGGTCAACGCCGACCCGGCGGACCTGGCGCGCACCGCGCGGGTCACGGCCTCCTCGACGCAGCCGTCGGTCGGCCTGTCGCCGCAGGACCGCGCGCCGTTCGACGGGCTCGTCGGCGTGCCGCCGCGCGAGCGGTCGGGGCTGGACGTGGCGCTGGGCCAGCACCTGTGGTGCAGCGGACGGCTGGACCGGGTCGACCTGTGCCTGGACAACGACGGGGACGCGCCGGCGACGGTGCGGCTGCGCCTCGTGCGCGTCGACGGGATCTGGGACAGCCGCAAGGGCGGCGAGGAGGTGCTCGCCGAGGGTGCCGTCGTCGCGCTGCCGGGTGCCGGCCGGTGGGCGACGTGGGACGTCGGGCTGGACGCGGGCGCGCCGGGGTGGCTGCGGATCGAGACGGCCGAGCCGCTCGCCGACGTCTCGTGGCGCGCGGCCCGCGGGGTCCTGCCCGGGCACTTCGGCGTCCGGCACCTGTCCGCGACCCGCTGGCGCGACGTCCACGGGTCGTTCGCGTACCGCCTGCACCCGGCGCAGCAGGCGTTCGCGCCGGGGGAGGTGCTGTCGGGCACGACGCGGCCGCAGGCCAGTCCGAGCACGTGGCGCAGCGACCCGGGCCTCGGGCTGCCGCAGTGGCTGGAGCTGACGTGGCCGCAGCCGCAGCGCGTCGCGTGCGTCGAGCTGACGTTCCCCGGCACGCTGCTGCGCGAGGTGCACGGCACGCCGCCGTTCTACGTCGAGCCGCAGACGCCGCGGGACTACGTGGTGGAGGCCGACGGGGTGGAGGTGGTGCGCGTCGCGGGCAACACCGCATGGCGCCGGAGCCACCGGCTGGACGTGCCGGCGGACGTCCGTGCGCTGCGGGTCGTGGTGCTCGCGACCAACGGCGACCCGGCCGCCTCCCTGGTCGAGGTGCGCTGCTACGCGGTGTGAGAACGGGCCCCGGACTGCGGTGCGCACCGGTCGGCGACGGTCGTTGACACCCCTAGGTATACCGATTAACCTCGCCGCTGTCAGCGTGGACGACCGGGGCGACGTACCGCCCCCCACCCGTGCACTGGTGCTCGGGTGCCCCAGGAGGAGAACAGCATGAGCGTGAATCGGTGGCGGTGGGCGGCCCCGGTCGCCGTGGTGGCGACGGGCCTGCTCGCGGCGTGCAGCGGCGGCGCGGACCCGGCCCCGGCGGACAGCCCGGAGGCCTCCGGCCCGGCCGAGCCGGTCACCATCGAGTACTGGTCGGGTCTCCAGGGCACCGACGCGCTGGTCGACGAGTGGAACGCGGCGAACCCGGACATCCAGGTGAAGCTGTCGACCTCGGACGGCTCCTGGGCCGAGCAGTTCGCCAAGCTCATGGCCGCGCAGCAGGCCGGCGACGCGCCCTGCATGATGCTCATGCCCTACGACTACATCCCCTCCCTGCTCGTCGCCGACGCGCTCGCGCCGGTCACCGAGGCCGTCGCCGAGTACGAGGACGACTACCTCGCCAGCACGTGGGAGCTCGTCAACTACGCCGGTGAGACCTACGGCGTGCCGTCGGGCAGCGGCCCCATGGCGATGTACTACCGCGCCGACAAGTTCGCCGAGCTCGGCATCGAGGTCCCCACGACGTGGCAGGAGTTCGAGGAGGCCGCCAAGACGGTCACCCTCAAGGCGCCCGGCACCTACCTCATCGGGCTCGGCGGCGACTCGCACACCGACTTCGTGTCCCTGACCGCGCAGAAGTCCAGCCCGTGGTTCGAGATCACGGACGACTCGTGGAAGGTCGACGTCACCAACGCCGACTCCCGGGCGGTCGCCGAGTACTGGCAGGGGCTGCGCGACGAGGGCCTGCTCAACCTCACCAACCGGTGGGACCCGACCTTCTACAACGACCTGAGCGAGGGGCGTCAGCTCTCCGTCATCGGCGGGGCGTGGCAGGCGCCGCTCCTCGCGGCGAACGTCAGCGGCGGCGCCGGCCAGTGGGCCATCGCGCCGATGCCGAACTGGGAGGAGGGCGACGTCGCCACCTCCATGAACGGCGGCGGCGCGCAGCTGTCCATCAAGGGCTGCGAGCACCCGGCCGAGGCGATGAAGTTCGCCAACTGGCTCACCACGGACATGGACGCGATCCTCAGCCTCAAGAGCTTCCCGGCCATGAAGACCGACGCGATGACGACGCCCGACGACGTCAAGGCGTTCTTCGGCGGCGCGGAGATCAACCAGGAGCTCGCCGAGTACGCGCTCGCGATGCGCCCCTGGCGGTACTCGCCGACGTGGACGGCCGGCATGACGACGCTGGGCGACTCGATGTCCGCGTTCAAGGACGGCACGGGCACGCTGACCGACCTGCTCGAGACCCTGCAGGCGCAGCAGATCGAGTCGATGGAGGACCTCGGCATCACGGTCACCACGCCGTGACACGTCGTCCCACGGGCGGGGCCGCCACGCGGCGGTCCCGCCCGGTCCTTGCCATCTCCGTCCTCGCCGGACCGTTCGTCCTGCTCTTCACGTGCGTGTACCTCGTCCCGCTGGCCTACTCGCTGGTGCGCAGCCTCTTCCGCAAGCAGAGCTCCGGCATCGGGATCGGGCCGCAGACCGACGTGTTCGTCGGGCTGGCCAACTACGCCGAGGTCGTCACGTCGTCGACGTTCTGGACGGGCATCGGCCGCGTCTTCGGGTACGGGCTGTTCCAGATCCCCGTGACGCTGCTGCTCGCGATGGCGATCGCGCTGCTCATCGACTCGCGCGCGTCACGGGGACGGGCCTTCTTCCGGCTCTCGTCGTTCCTGCCCTACGCGATCCCGGGCATCGTCGCCTCGCTGCTGTGGGCGTACCTGTACGTCCCGCAGCTCAGCCCCGTGGTCCAGCTCGTGCACTCCTGGGGCTGGGAGGTCGACCTCCTCGGCAACACGTGGGTGCTCTTCTCCATCGCGAACATCGCCGTCTGGTCGTGGGCCGGCTACAACATGGTCATCTACACCGCGTCGCTGCAGTCGATCCCGCGCGAGATCATCGAGGCCGCCCAGGTCGACGGCGCGAACGAGTGGGTGCAGGCCGTGCGGATCAAGGCGCCGCTCATCCGCGGCCAGATCGTCCTGACCGCCCTGCTGTCGACCATCGGGTCGATCCAGCTCTTCAGCGAGCCGACGATCCTGCGGACCGTGACCACGGCCATCAGCGCCGAGTGGACGCCGATGATGCTCGCCTACAACCAGACCTTCGGCGCCAACAACTTCGAGCGTGGCTCCGCGGTGTCCGTGGTGATCGCGGTCATCGCCGGCGTGCTCGCCACGATCTACCACAAGCTCGAGACACGAGGAGCACGGTCGTGATGCGCGGTCCTGGATGGGGCAGCCGCCTCGCCGTCAACGGTGCGCTGGTGCTCACCGCGATCTACTTCCTCTTCCCGGTGTGGTGGCTGCTCGTCTCGGCCACCAAGTCGAACCCCGACCTGTTCTCGACGAACGGGTTCTGGTTCGCGGAGATGAACCTCGTCGAGAACGTCAAGGACGTCTTCGTCCGCGACTCCGGCCTCTACCCGCGGTGGTTCGGCAACTCCGTCGGCTACGGCGTCGCCGCGGCGATCGGCGCCACGCTCACGTCCGGCGCGTGCGGCTACGTGCTCGCGAAGTTCCGCTTCCCCGGCGACCGGCTGATCTTCGGCTGCGTGGTCGCCGGCCTGCTGATCCCCGGCGCGCTGCTCACCGTGCCTCTCTACCTGGTCGCCGCGAGCGTCGGGCTGACCAACACGATCTGGGCGATCATCATCCCCTCGCTCGTCAGCCCGTTCGGGGTGTTCCTGTGCCGGGTCTTCGCGCAGGGCGCGGTCCCGGACGAGATCATCGAGTCGGCGCGCATGGACGGCGCCGGCGACCTGCGGATCTTCGGCGTCATCACCGCCCGGATCATGTCGCCCGCGCTCGCGACGGTCGCGCTGTTCAGCTTCGTCGGCGCGTGGAACGGCTTCATGCTGCCGCTCATCATGCTGACCGACAAGACGCTGTACCCCGTCACGCTGGGGCTCTACGCGTGGCAGGCCGACAAGGGGCAGGCGACCTACAACCTGATCCTCGCCGGGTCGCTCGTCATGGTCGTCCCGCTGGTCATCGGCTTCTTCCTCATGCAGCGGTTCTGGCGTACCGGGCTGACGCTCGGCGCGGTCAAGGGGTGACGACGTGATCCGGTACGGCTGCGACTACAACCCCGAGCAGTGGGACGCCGCGACCATCGAGGAGGACGTGCGGCTCATGGCCGAGGCCGGGGTCGACCTGGTCACCCTCGGGGTCTTCGCGTGGGCGGAGCTCGAGCCGCGTCCCGGGGAGTACACGTTCACGTGGCTCGACGACCTCCTCGACCGCCTGGGGGACGCCGGCATCGACGTCGACCTGGCCACCGCCACCGCGTCGACCCCGGCGTGGCTCGGGGACGTCGACGACGAGCTGGGGTCGGTCGACAGGTGGGGTCGCCGGCGCGCAGGGGGCGCCAGGGGCCACCACTGCCCGACCTCCGAGGCGTACCAGGTGGCGTCGCTGCGGCTGACGTCGGTGCTCGCGGAGCGGTACGCGCGGGACCCGCGCGTCGTCATGTGGCACTCCGGCAACGAGTACGGCGGGCCGGAGTCGTGCCGGTGCGACCGCTGCGGCCGCGCGTTCGTCGCGTGGCTGCGCCGCCGGTACGGCGACCTGGACGCGCTCAACGCGGCCTGGGGGACGGCCTTCTGGTCCCTGCGGCTGAGCCGGTGGGAGCACGTGCACCCGCCCCGTGCGACGTCGGACCTGCACAACCCCGCGCACGTGCTCGACTGGGACCGGTTCCGCTCCGACCTGCTGCGCGCCCAGTTCCGGGCCGAGCGTGACCTCATCAAGGCGGTGAACCCCGATGCCCCCGTGATGACGAACTTCATGGGCCTGTTCCCCGACCTCGACTACTGGGCGTGGGCGCGCGACGAGGACCTCGTCACCGACGACACGTACCCCGACCCGGCGGACCCGCGCGGCGCGCAGGACAACGCCCTGCACCTGGACCTCATGCGCTCGCTGGGCGAGGGCAAGCCGTTCCTCGTGCTCGAGCAGGCGGTCGGCGCCGTGCAGTGGCGGGACGTCAACACGCCCAAGCGGCCCGGTCAGTACCGGCTGTGGTCCTGGCAGGCCGTCGCGCGCGGTGCGCAGGGTGTCTGCCAGTTCCAGTGGCGCGCGTCGGTCCGCGGGGCCGAGACCTTTCACTCCGCGATGGTCGGCCACGCCGGCGCGACGGGCCCGCGCTGGCAGGAGGTGGTGCGCCTCGGCGGCGAGCTCGCGGCGCTGGACGTCGGCGCCGACGAGCGCGTCGACGCCGACGTCGCGATCCTGCTCGACTGGCACAGCCAGTGGGCGCGGCGCGCGGCGCACACGCCCGACGACGACGCCCCGGACGCCGAGCTGCGCCGGTGGCACGCCGCCTTCTTCGAGCTCGGCATCCCGACGGACTTCGTGTCCGTCGACAGCGACCTGTCCGGCTACCGCCTGCTCGTCCTGCCCAGCCACTTCCTCGTCTCGCAGGCCACCGCTGAGCGGATCACCGCGTACGTCGAGCAGGGCGGGCACGTCGTGGGGACGTACCTCACGGGCGTCGTCGACGACACGCAGGGCGTGCACGCCGGTGGCTACCCGGGCCCGCTGAGCGAGCTCTTCGGGGTGCGGGTGCTCGAGCACTGGCCGCTGCCCGTGCAGGCACCGCCGCCGGTCCCGGCCGCGGCCAGGATCTCCACCGCCGTCGGCGCACCACAGGCGGGGCGCGTGGTGTCGTGGCAGTGGGGCGAGCTGGAGTACGCGCGGTTCGTCGAGCGCACCGAGCTGCTGGCGGCGGACGGGAACGACGCGGCGCTCGCGCTCGCGGCGTTCGTCGACGGCGACCTGGCCGGGTCCCCGGCGGTCGTCACGCGTCCCCGGGGCGCCGGCCGCGCGACGTACGTCGCCCTCTCGCTGGCCGAGGAGGCGCTGCTCACCGTGGCCGGCGCGCTCGCCGCCGACGCGGGCGCGCACCCGACGGTGCCGGGCCTGCCGCCCGGCATCGAGGCGGTCCGGCGCGGCGACCGGCTGTACCTGCTCAACCACGGCGACGCGGCCCGGACGGTCGCGCTGGCCGGCCTGACGCCGGCGGACGCCGACGCGTCCGACGTGCTCGTCGGCCCGCGGGACGTCCGCGTCGTCGAGCTGGCGCCACGGTGAGCGCCGCCAGCCCGCCGCCCGCGGACCCGCGCGACGGTCGGCACGAGGAGACGACGGACGCGCACGTGACGCGCGTGACCCGAGAGGAGAGCGCCGTGGCCGCGGACTGCAGGTTCGGCGTCAACTACATCCCGTCGAAGGACTGGCTGTACAGCTGGGTCGACTGGGACGCCGACTCCGTGCGCCGCGACCTCGAGGCCATCGCGTCCCTGGGGCTGGACCACGTGCGCGTGCAGTGCCTGTGGCCGTACTTCCAGCCCAACCGCAGCTTCGTCAGCCCGGTGATGCTGGCCCGGCTCGCGGAGCTGACCGACATCGCCGCGCGGTGCGGGCTCGACGTCGTGGTGTGCGTCCTCAACGGGTGGATGTCCGGGACGTACTTCCGTCCCCTGTGGCAGGGGGAGTCCGTCAGCGTCTTCACCGACGCCGACGCGCTGGAGGCCGAGCGGTCGCTGATCGCGGCCGTGGCCGGGGCGGTGGCGGACCGGCCGAACGTGCTGGGGATCGACGTCGCCAACGAGCCCAACGCGATGGCCTCGTTCGTCGGCAACGACGTCACGCGGGCCCAGGGGGACGCGTGGGTGCGGACGATGCTCGGGCACTGCGACCTCGTCATGCCCGGCGGCCTGCACGGCGTCGGCGTGGACCACGTGCCGTGGCTGCACGACGACGGCCCGTTCAGCCGCGACGTGCTCGCGACCGATGGCGCCGTCTCCACCGTCCACTCGTGGGTCTACTTCACCGGCGCGCTCGAGCGCTACGGCGTCGACGGGGTGGGCACGCACCACCTCGCGCGGTACCTCGTCGAGCTCGCGCGGGCGTACGGGACCTCGCGGGAGCGCCCGGTGTGGCTGCAGGAGATCGGCGTCTCCTCGCAGTGGGTCCCGGAGGCCGACCTGCCCGCGTTCGCCGCCTCGATCCTCACCAACGCGCTGGCCGCACGCCCGTGGGGCATCACCTGGTGGTGCTCGCACGACATCGACCGCGCCCTGGCCGGCTTCGACGAGCTCGAGTACGACCTGGGGCTGCTCACGGTGGACAACGAGGTGAAGCCGATGGGGGCCGCGATCGCCGCGGTCGTCGCGGCGTACCGCCGGGGTGAGGCCGGGGACGACCGTCCCGACGGCGAGCGCCCGCGCCTCGTCGTGCCGGCCGGGCAGGTCCCGGACCTGGACTTCGCCGACCGCTACTTCGCGCTCGTGGCCGCCGGTGAGGACCCGATGGTCGTGGTCGAGGGCGCCGCACCCGTCACGGCGGCCGCGGCGGGCGTGAGTGAGCTCGTCACCGACTGAGAGACGGGCGGTGCGGCACGGGACGGCCGGCGGGTCCTCCGAAGCGGCCGAGGCGACAAGTTGCTGATCTATCCGGTCGGGCAGGCTCAGCCGAGCGAGTCCTGGACTGTGGTCAGCTGGACCAGCAGAGCCGGGATCACGTCATGCGCCGTCGAGACGAGAACGTCGGTGTCGGTCGACCAGTACCCGTGCACGATCCGGTTGCGCAGTCCCGCGGCGCGGCGCCACGGCACATCGGGATGCCGTTCCCGCGTCTCCTGGGAGACTTGCTTCGCCGCCTCTCCGAGGACGGTGAAGTTCCACAGCAGCGCCTCACGCACCGTCGCGTCCTGGTCGACGGCGTGCGCGTCACGGTCAGCGCTCAGCGTGACGATGCGTGTCGCGGCGTCGATCATCTCGGCGACGAACAGCACGTCAGGCCGCATAGAGCGCCCGAGCCTCTGTCTCGATCCGCTCCCGCAGCAGCGGGTGCACCGCCCTGCGTGAGACGAGGTCCACCGGACGTCCCAGGATCTGCGACATCTCCTCGGCGGCATCGATGATCTCCCAGGTCACATGCCGCCCGGGGAGCAGGTCGTAGAGCACGTCGATGTCGGAGTCCGGGCGCTCCTCGCCACGAGCTACCGACCCGAAGACGTCGAGCCTAGCGAACCCGAATCTCGCGCACAGGTCGACCAGCGCGCGGTACTGGCGCTCGTCGACGTGGATCATGGCGAAAGGCTAGCCGTCAGCCAGCCGCGGCGGCAGATCCGTGCGCGCGACCCCACCCTGCCGGCCGAGGCGACTCCGGTCGCCCCTGCCGTCGCGACGTGCGACGCCGGCCGGGGCGCACCCCGACCGGCGTCACGTGCCGTCAGCGCAGCGTGAACGTGACGGTGCTGCTGTTCCCGGCGACGTCGTGCACGACCAGGGTGTTCGTCCCCGTGACAGCGCCGAACGCCCCCGGCACGACGTGGTTGAGGTCGGACCAGGCGTCGTCGACGACGTCCTTGATCGTGCCGTTGAGCTCGAGCCGCGCGACCTTGCCCGCGTCGTGCAGCTTGAAGCTGACCTTGTCGTAGCCGGCCTCGCTGCCCACCGTGAAGCCGTCACCCGTCTTGACCGTGACGGTGGGTGGCGTCGTGTCGACGTGGAACACGAACGTGCCGGTCCGCGAGACGTTGCCCCCGGTGTCGTGCGCGTTGTACCGGACGGTGTACTCCCCGTCGGGCAGGTCGACCGTGGCCCGGTGCGACGCGGACGTGGCCCCGTCCACCGCGGTCTGCGTGCTCCGCACGAGCGCGCCGTCCCGGTAGACGTTCGCGACGACGCGGGCCAGCCCGCGGTCGTCCGTCGCATCGACGTGCAGCTCCACCGCGCGCAGCGGGCCCGCCGCCGTCGGGGCGGCCAGTGTCGCCTCCGGGCGCACGGTGTCCGGCGCCGGGGCGGGGGTCAGCGTGTCCCACGCCCGCACGTAGTCGACCGACAGCGTGCTCGGCACCGTCGGCGCCTGCGCGTTCGACGCCGCCAGGTTGAGGATGAGGTACTGCCGGTCCGTCGTCCCCAGGTAGTGCGTCGCGAGGTACGCGCCGTCGTAGTAGAAGTCGACGTTGCCGTCGGTGCGCCAGAACGCGCCGTACGTGTGCCAGGCGTCGGCGGTCACGTCGAGGCACTTGCGCGCGTTGATGTCCGGTCCGTGCACGGACGCGCACGCCCGGCCCGCCAGGCCCTCCATCACGTCGATCTCACCGGTGTGCGGCCAGTTGTGGCTCTCGCCGTTCAGCCAGAACGCCGGCCAGTTGGCGATCCGCGTGCCCGTCCCCTGGGTCCGCAGGCGTGCCTCGACGTAGCTGCCGGGGGCGACCGCGAACTTCTTCCAGCTCTGGATCATGGCGCCGGCGTAGTCGTAGCTGAAGGTCTCGCCCCGCCGGGAGCACTCCGTGGCCTGCTGCGTGTAGTTCAGCTGCAGGGTGCCGTCGGCCAGCGCGATGTTCGCGGGGTCGTAGCACTGGACCTCGGTGTTGACGTTGACGGGTGTCGTCAGCTCGCCGTCGACGCCGTCGACCCAGCCGCGGTTCCACACCGTCCGGTCGAGCTCGTCGCCGTCGAAGTTGTCGTTCAGCAGCACGGTCGTCATCTGCTGCGCCACGTCGGCGGGCGCGACCGGCAGCGGGTTCTCGTCGTCGCCCCCGCCGCCGGGCGGGCACGCGAGCGGGGTGACGTCGAACGTCCAGCGCGTCTGCGCCCCCGAGGTCAGCGTGTGGCCGGGCAGGGCGCTCGCGGTGACCGTCACCTGGTTCCCGTCGCGCTCCTGCTGGTAGGCGACCCCCGCGACGTCCGGGACGCTGATCCGTGGCTCCACGCCGCACGCGGCGGCCTCGCGCACCGGCGCGGCGGGCGTGACCTCGCGGACCATGTCCCAGGCGCGCACGTAGTCCACCGCGAAGCGGCTCGGGGCCACCGTGCGGCCCGGCCAGGCGGCGACGTTGAGGATGGGGTACATCGGGTCGGTGGTCCCGAGCTCGAAGCTCGAGCGCAGCGTCCCGTCGTAGTAGACGTCGACGGTGCCGTCGACCTTCCAGTGCGCGCCCACGGTGTGCCAGGCGTCGGTCCGGAGGTCGGCGCACCGCTTCTGCGTCGCCCCGTCGGCCCGGGTGACGGCGCTGCACGCGCCGGCGGGCTCGCCCTTCATGACGACGACGGTGCCGTTGCTGGGCCAGCTGAGGCTGCGGCCCTGCATCCAGACCGTCGGCTCGTTGGCGATCCCGGCCTCGCCGGCCGGCAGGAACACGCGGGCCTCGAGGTAGCTGCCGGGCCGCACCGTGAACTTGCCGTACGAGGTGATCATCCCGCCCGCGTACCGGCGCTCGACGCCGGCGCACGTCACGGTGCGCTGCTCGAGGTCGAGGCGCAGCTCGCCGCCCTCGAGGGTGGCGTTCGCCGGGTCGTAGCACTGGGCCTGCCCGGCGTTGACCGGCGCGGTGGGCGTGGTGCCGTTGCCGAACCAGCCCCGGGTCCACCGGGTCGCGTCGAGGGTGTCGCCGTCGAAGCCCTCGTCCATCAGGAGGGACGTGACGGCGCCCGCCACGTCGGCGGGTGCGTCGGGCAGGGGGTCGGTGGGGGTGTCGTCGGCCGTCGCCGGGGGCGCGAACAGCAGTCCGGCCAGGACGGTGGGGGTGATGAGCGCAGCCAGCAGCTTGCGTGAATGCCGCACAGTGGCGTGTCCTCTCGCGTCGTTGCGGAGATCGACCATCGGGGGTCGCGGAACGCGGTCGGTCCCTCGCGACGTTGCGCGGGCCGACCTCGTGACAGGCAGGTTAACCGTTATACCTGTGGAGGGTCAACGACGGGTCGAAGCGTTGGTGTGCGGCTGCGGGCAGCGGTGGGCGGGGCATGCCGGTCGTCGCGCCCGGCGGGACGCCGACCGTGCGCGGGCTCTCGTGCGGGCAGCGCGGCTGCGCGGGCGGCGAGGACGGCGGGACGCGGCGGGTGCGCGTCCGGGGGAGCGGTGGGGCTCAGGCGTGCCGCAGCATCCACTCGTGGTCGGGGTCTCGGCCGCCGTCGGGGTCCGGCACGGGCCTCACGTCGACGCTGGTCACCGTGTCCTCGAGCGCGACCGGCTCGGGGAGCCGGCGGAAGTCCCGCGGCTCGGGCTCCGGCAGGTGTCCGGGCTCGGTGCTCGACATCGCGTGTCCCTTCGTCGGGTGCACGCAATCTGCCACCCGGCGGACGCCGTGTCCACGGTCACCGGGCCGCACGGCGGTACGGTCGCGGCGTGGGTGCGCGCGCGGTGGGTCGGGGTCGGGCGGGACGGGGTGCTGTCGCGTCGCGTGCCGCGACCGTGTGCGTCGTCGTGGCCGTGGTGACCGCCCTCGCAGCCGCGTGCGGCGCAATCGCCGATGCGCCGGCGGGACCGTCGACGCCGGTGGTGACCACGCCGCCGCCCTCGTCCGCCGGCTCGTCCGCCGGTGCAGGCCCGGTGGTCCCGGACGCCGGGACGGTCCTGCAGGACGGGGCGCCCCTCGCCGACGCCGCGCGGCTCGGCCACGACGCCGGGTCGCTGCTGCCCGCCGACGGCGGCGGGCTGCAGGTCGTCGACCAGGGCGACGGCTCCATCCTGGCGACCGCGCAGGCGCCTCCCGGCACCCTTGGCTGGGTGGCGCCACCGCCCGGCGGCCGCGTCGAGGTGCAGACCGACGGGTCGCTGACCCTGCACGACGAGGCCGGCACGGTCGTCGCCGCGCTCGCGGCCCCCGTCGCGGCCGACGGGACCCGGGGCGCGTGGCGTCCCGAGGGCGACGTGGTCGCGCTCGACGGGCCGACGGGGTCGGCGTCGTTCGTCGTCGGGACCGTGCCGCTGGAGAACGCGACGTGGGGCGAGGCCGAGGGTGGTCGGTCGCTCGCCGTCGTCCCGGCCCCGTGGGTGCGCACCGGCAGCCTGGCCGCACAGCAGGCGCTCGCGTCCCGGCTCGCCGTCGCCGAGCCGGAGGCCGCGTCGCCGTCGATGCAGGCGCAGCTGTGGTGCCACGTCCTCGGGGCGCGCGACAAGGCGTCGTGGAACCTCGAGCCGTGGCGCCCGGAGGTGGGCACGGCGACCATGCTCACGACCCGCTGCAACCCCACCGACGACGACCTCTGACCCGCCCGCCCCACGTACTGGATTGCTCTCTCACGGCACGACTGGACTGCTCTCTCACGGCACGACTGGATTGCTCTCTCACGGCATGGGGGTGCTGGCCCCCCGGTGGCCCGGACCCGGGTGACAGAGCAATCCAGTCCACCCCCGGGCGTGACAGAGCAATCCAGTCCACCCCCGGGCGTGAGAGAGCAATCCAGTCGCACCGGGCTCGCCCACCAGGTCCATGGCCGAAGCCGGGGCGACCGGGCGCGGACACCGCCCCGGCGGGCGGGCGCGCGCCGGTACGCTGGCCTGCGTCTGCCGACTGCGGCGCGGGACCTGCGCGGGCGAGCGCCCCTGCGGACCCGGCCTCCACCGAGGGAACCGATGACCACCGCACCTGCGCGCCCCGACGTCCCGTCCGCCCCGCACACGTCCGACACCGTCGAGCACGCCGCGGCCACCCCGGACGTCGAGCAGCCGTTCGCCGAGCTGGGGCTCAAGCCCGACGAGTACCAGCGGATCCGCGACATCCTCGGGCGGCGTCCCACCGCCGCCGAGCTCGCGATGTACTCGGTCATGTGGTCCGAGCACTGCTCGTACAAGTCGTCGAAGACCCACCTGCGG
Source organism: Cellulomonas wangsupingiae (assembly GCF_024508275.1). Lineage (NCBI taxonomy): Bacteria > Bacillati > Actinomycetota > Actinomycetes > Micrococcales > Cellulomonadaceae > Cellulomonas > Cellulomonas wangsupingiae. The sequence continues at coordinate 3,292,897 of NZ_CP101989.1, read as the reverse complement.
CAGTTCGGCGAGAAGACCACGCCGGCGATGAAGGAGCACCTGCTCGTCGGCATCGGCGAGAACGCGGGCGTCGTCGACATCGGTGACGGCTGGGCCGTGACCTTCAAGGTCGAGTCGCACAACCACCCGTCGTACGTCGAGCCCTACCAGGGGGCGGCGACAGGCGTCGGCGGCATCGTGCGCGACATCATCTCGATGGGTGCGCGTCCCGTGGCGGTCATGGACCAGCTGCGGTTCGGAGACCCCGCGCACCCGGACACCGCGCGCGTCGTGCACGGCGTCGTCGCGGGCGTCGGCGGGTACGGCAACTCCCTCGGCCTGCCGAACATCGGCGGCGAGCTGGTGTTCGACTCCTGCTACCAGGGCAACCCGCTGGTCAACGCGCTGTGCCTCGGCGTCCTGCGCCACGAGGACATCCACCTGGCCAACGCCTCGGGCGTCGGCAACAAGGTCGTCCTGTTCGGTGCGCGGACCGGCGGCGACGGCATCGGCGGGGCGTCGATCCTCGCGTCGGAGACGTTCGACGACACCAAGCCGTCCAAGCGCCCGTCCGTGCAGGTCGGCGACCCGTTCATGGAGAAGGTGCTCATCGAGTGCTGCCTCGAGCTGTACGCGGCGCGCGTGGTCGAGGGCATCCAGGACCTGGGTGCGGCCGGCATCTCCTGCGCGACGAGCGAGCTCGCGTCCAACGGTGACGGCGGCATGCACGTCGACCTGGAGAACGTGCTGCTGCGCGACCCGACGCTGACGGCCGGCGAGATCCTCATGTCGGAGTCGCAGGAGCGCATGATGGCCGTGGTCCGGCCCGAGAAGCTCGACGCCTTCCTCGCGATCACCGGGAAGTGGGACGTCGAGACGGCCGTGATCGGCGAGGTCACCGGCACCGGTCGCCTGACGATCGACCACTTCGGGCAGCGGATCGTCGACGTCGACCCGAAGACCGTCGCGCACGACGGCCCGGTCTACGACCGCCCGTACGCGCGTCCGGCCTGGCAGGACGGGCTCGTCGCGGACTCCGTCAGCACCCCCGAGGGCGCGGCCCGCTACGCGCGCCCGGAGGGCGGCGAGGAGCTGCGCGCCACGCTGCTGCGGCTGCTCGCGTCGCCCAACCTGGCCTCGCCGGCGTGGGTCACGGACCAGTACGACCGCTTCGTCCAGGGCAACACCGCGCTCGCCCAGCCGGACGACTCGGGCGTCGTGCGCGTCGACGAGACCACGGGCCTGGGCGTCGCGCTGGCCACCGACGCCAACGGCCGCTACACCAAGCTCGACCCGTACACCGGTGCGCAGCTCGCGCTCGCCGAGGCGTACCGCAACGTCGCCACGGTCGGCGCGCGGCCGCTGGCCGTGACGGACTGCCTCAACTTCGGCAGCCCCGAGCACCCCGACACCATGTGGCAGCTCGTCGAGGCGATCCGCGGGCTGGCCGACGCGTGCCGGACGCTCGAGGTGCCGGTCACCGGCGGCAACGTCTCGCTCTACAACGGCACGGGGGAGCCCGGTCAGATCGACTCGGCGATCCACCCCACGCCCGTCGTCGGCGTCCTCGGCGTGCTCGACGACGTCGCCGACGCGGTCTCCTCCGGGTGGACCGCGCCGGGCCAGGCCGTCTACCTGCTCGGGACGACGCGCGCCGAGCTCGACGGGTCCGCGTGGGCCGACGTCGTGCACGGCCACCTCGGTGGCGTCCCGCCGCGGGTCGACCTCGAGGCCGAGCGTCGGCTCGCGCAGGTGCTCGTCGCCGCCGCGCGTGACGACCTGGTCGACGCCGCCCACGACCTGTCCGAGGGCGGGCTCGCGCTCGCGCTCGTCGAGTCGAGCCTGCGCTACGGCGTCGGCGTGCAGGTCGGCCTCGACGCGCTCTGCGAGCGCGACGGCGTGACGCCGTTCGAGGCGCTGTTCTCCGAGTCGCAGGCCCGGGCGATCGTCGCGGTGCCGCGCTCGGAGGAGGTGCGGCTGCTCGACCTGTGCACCGCGCGCGGCGTCCCGGCGCTGCGCCTGGGCGAGACGGCGGAGACGTGCACGCCGGGTGCCGGCACTCCGGCCGACGACACGGACCACACCCACGAGGCGGCCGTCGAGGTGCGCGGGATGTTCACCCTGCCGCTGACGGAGGCCCGTGCGACCTGGGAGGCGACGCTCCCGCGGCTCTTCGGCTGACACCCGCCGCCCGGGGGAGCCTCCGGCGCCCGAGAGGTCGATCCAGCCCGCGGACGCGTGACTGGATCGACCTCTCGCGGGCGGTGGGGCGCGCGGGTCAGGCGGGGCGCGTCAGGCGGTGGTAGACGCGGTCGCGGTAGATGAGCGGGTGCGCGTCGGTGACGCCGTGCGCGAGCGCCCGCAGCGAGACCAGGTAGCTGTCGCCGACGGGCGTGCGCTGGACGACCCGTCCCCGGACCCACGCCTGCGCGCCGTCGATCACCGGCTCGCCGCTGGGCAGGGCCGTCCAGCCGCCCGCGGCGAAGCGGTCGACGCCGGACGTGGCGAACCGGGTCGAGACGTCCTCCTGGCCCTCGGCCAGGAAGGAGACGGCGACGGTCGCCGCGCGTGACAGCGCGGGCCACGACGACGAGCCGGACGCCAGCGAGAAGGCGAGCAGCGGGGGCGCGGCGGACACCGAGATCACGGAGGTGGCCGTGAAGCCCACCGGGCGTCCCTCGTCGCGCAGCGTGACGACGGCGACGCCCGCGGCGTGCCGGCGGAACACCTGCTTGTACTGCTCGGGCGTGAGCGCCGGCTCGTCGTGCTCGGCGAGCGCGCGCTCGAGGTGACGCAGGTCGTGGGTGCTGGTGCTCATCGGGCCGCCTCCAGCAGTGCGTCGGCGCGGGCGCCGACGGCCCGGCGCAGGGGCCGTTCGGCGCGCACCCACCAGCGGTCCACGGCGGGCGCGAGGTCCGCGAGCTCGGTGTCCAGGACCGTCAGCGAGCGGGTCGGCACGCTCGCGCCGAGCTCGACGAGCACGGGCCGCAGGTGCACCTCGCCGACGAGCGCGTGCGCCGCGGCGGCCGACACGACCAGCGGGACGGCCGTGACGCCGTCGAGCCCGTCCGGGCCGTACAGGTCGAGGAACGACTTCAGCAGGCCGGTGAAGGACGCCTTGTGGACGGGGGTCGCGACGACGAGGACGTCGGCGCCCGCGACGGCCGCGAGCGCGGCGTCGAGCTCGGGGGTGCGGGGGTGCGTGTGCAGGGCGGGCGCGAGTGCGGCGACGTCCACGACGGTGGGCTCGTCACCCGCCAGGCGGTCGGCGAGGGTGGCGGCGAGCGTGGTGGCCGCGCCGAGGGTGCGGGAGCCGGGGCGCGGGTTGCCGACGAGGGCGACGACGCGTGCGGTGTCGGGTCGGGTCATGGGTCTCTCCGGGGTGCTGCGGGTGGGCGGGCGGAGGCGCGCGGGACCGGCCCGCCGGTGTCACGACGGGGCGGGGGTCCGCGGGGCGGGACGCGGGCGCCGGGGCGGCGGGCGCGGACCCGCGACGCGGACATCGACGGCCGGCGGCGGGCGGGGCGGTGGTGCTCACCGTGCGTCTCCCGTCGGTGGCCGGGCGGGCGGCCCGGGGCGCGTGCTCCTCTCGGAGGCTAGGCGCGTCACCGGTAAAAGACGACAAGATCGATCTGCTTTCTTGCCTGGTGAGACGGGACCGCAGGTGGCGGGCTGTCGGCGCGCGTGCGCGGACGGTCCGGGTCGCGGGCGGCGGGGCGGTACGGCCGGTCCCGCCCACGTGACCACCGGTCACCTGCGCCGTTGCCGTCGTCGGCGCCTACAGTCGTCCCGTGCCCGGCCGCCCCGTTCGTCTCCTCGTCCCCTCCGACGCCGCCACGGTCGCCGTGCGCGACGGTCTCGACGCCCTGCGGGCGGAGGTCGAGCTCCCCGTCGACTACCCCCACGACGCGCTCGCCGAGGCGGACGCCGCGGCCCGTCGCGGCCCCGACGACACCCGCCTGCCCGGGACACGGGCCGACCGCACCGACGTGCCGTTCGTGACGATCGACCCCGAGGGGTCGACCGACCTCGACCAGGCCGTGCACGTGGCACGACGCGACACCGGGTGGCGCGTGCAGTACGCGATCGCCGACGTCGCGGCGTTCGTCGCCCCGGGCGGTCCGCTCGACGCCGAGACCCACCGCCGCGGGGCGACCTGCTACAGCCCCGACGGCCGCGTCCCGCTGCACCCGACCGTGCTCTCGGAGGGCGCCGCCAGCCTGCTGCCCGACCAGGTGCGACCGGCCGTGCTGTGGCGCGTCGACCTCGACGCCGACGGCGAGCCCGTGGACGTCCACGTCGAGCGGGCCCTGGTCCGCAGCCGGGCCCAGCTGTCCTACGCGCAGGCCCAGGCGAGCCTCGACGCGGGATCCGCCGACGACCTGCTCGAGGCGCTGGCGGCCGTGGGCCGGCTGCGCGAGGCGCGCGAGCGGGAGCGCGGCGGTGCGTCCCTCGACGTCCCCGAGCAGGAGGTCGTGCGCGCCGACGACGGCACGTTCGACCTGCGGTTCCGCGCGACGCTGCCGGTGGAGGGCTGGAACGCCCAGATCTCGCTGCTCACCGGCATCGTCGCCGCCCGGCTCATGCTCGACGCCGGCGTCGGCGTGGTGCGCACCCTGCCGCCGGCCGACCCGCGTGACGTCGCGCGGCTGCGCCGCACCGCGGCGGCGCTCGACATCGCGTGGCCCGACGACGTGCCGTACCCGGACCTGCTCGCGGGCCTCGACTCCCGCCGCGGCCCGCACGCGGCGTTCCTGCGGGAGGCGACGACCCTGTTCCGTGGTGCCGGCTACCGGTCCTTCGGGGCGGTGGACGCACCCGTGCCCACCGGTGACGACGCCGAGCACGCGGCCATCCGGGCGCCGTACGCGCACGTCACGGCACCCCTGCGCCGCCTGGTGGACCGGTACGGCACCGAGGTCTGCCTCGCGGCCGTCGGCGGGCACGACGTGCCGGCCTGGGTGCACGACGCGCTGCCCGGCCTGCCGGCCACGATGGCCCGCACCGGCCGCCGGGTCGCCGCGTTCGACCGCGGGGCGCTCGACCTCGTGGAGGCGGTCGTCCTGGCGCCGCGCGTCGGGGAGACGTTCACGGGGGTCGTCGTGGACGTCGACGAGCCCCGCGACGGGCGGGCGCGCGGTGCGCTGCAGCTGCGGGACCCGGCCGTCGTCGCCCCGGTGCTCGGCGCCGGCCCGGCTGCGCTGCCCCTCGGGGAGGCGCTCGACGCTCGGCTGGACGAGGTGTCCGTCGTCCACCGACGGGTGACGTTCGTCGCCCGGTGACCGGTTCCTCCCTTTTCGCCCTACCATCGCGTCCATGACCCCCCGCCCGTGGCGCAGCGTCGTGCTGGCCGTCGTCGTCGTCATCGGGGTGCTGGGGGTCGGAGGCGCGGCGACAGGGCTCTGGATCGAGCTGGCCGGCAACGACGCCACCCGGTTCCAGGGCCTGACCGAGGTCGTGCCGTGGGACGAGGCCCTCGTCGCCCCGACGCACCTGGCGCAGCCGTCCGCCACCCCGGCGGCCGAGCCGGCGCCCGCACCCGAGCCTGCTTTCGACCTCGCGCAGCACTCCACGAGCGACCCGGCGAGCCCGTGGGTGATCGTCAACAAGCAGCACCCGATCGCGCAGGACCACGAGCCGGCGGACCTCGTGGACGTCGGCCGGGCGCGGGTGCGTGCGGTGGCGGCACCCGACGTGACGGCCATGGTCGACGCCGCGCAGCAGGCGGGGGTGCGTCTCGTCGTGCGCAGCGGGTACCGCTCGTACGTCGAGCAGGCCGGTGCGCGCGCCGAGATCGAGGCGCGCCGCGGCTTCGCCCACGCCGAGCGCTACTCCGCCCGGCCGGGATTCTCGGAGCACCAGACGGGTCTCGCCGTCGACTTCGACTCCGGGAGCGACCCGGCGTGCAACCTGCAGACGTGCTTCGCCCGCACGGCCGAGGGCGTGTGGCTCGCGCAGCACGGCTGGGAGTTCGGGTTCGTCGTGCGGTACACCGAGCAGAACACGGCCGTCACGGGGTACGCCCCGGAGGGCTGGCACCTGCGGTGGGTCGGCCGTGACCTGACCGCCTGGATGCACGAGCAGGGCACCGGGTCGCTCGAGGAGGCCCTCGGCGTCGCGGGGGGAGCGGAGTACCCCGGCTGACGCGTCCGCGGCGCCCGGCGCCCGGCGAAAATGCCGTGCTCCCGACGGCGGGCCCGACCTACCGTCGACGGGTGACCGAGCCCGCCGCACCACCCCCCGTCGACGACGGCGGGCTGCTGCGCGCCCGCGTCGTGCGGGCCGACCGTGGTGCGCTGCTCGTCGTCCCCGACGACGACCTGGGGGCGCCCGCGCACCGCACCGAGCTGCCGCGCGACGGCCTCCTGCCGCTGCCCGACGGCTCGCGCGTCCCGCCGACCGTCGGTGACGTCGTGGACGTGCGCGTGGGCGACCCGTGGCACGCGGTGCACCTGCACGACCGGCGGAGCGCCGTCGTGCGCGACTCGGCGGGACGCACGTCCCTCGAGCAGGTCGTCGCGGCGAACATCGACGTCGTGCTCGTCGTCGAGCACCTCGACCCGGATCCGGACCTCGGACGGGTCGAGCGCCTGCTCACGCTCGCCTGGCGCTCGGGTGCCCGGCCCGTCGTCGTGCTCACCAAGGCGGACCTCGTGCCCGACCCGCAGGGCATGGCGGCGGAGGTCGCGCAGGTGGCGATCGGGGTGGACGTGCACGCGGTCAGCGTGCTCGACGGCGCAGGCCTCGACCCGGTGCGTGCGCTGCTGGCCCCGGGGGTCGCGCTCGTGGCGGTCGGCCCGTCCGGGGCCGGCAAGTCGAGCCTCGTCAACGCGCTCGCGGGGCGCGAGGTCATGGCGACCGCCGCGAGCCGGGCGGACGGGCGCGGCCGGCACACCACGACGCACCGTGAGCTCGTGCCCCTCGCGGGCGGCGCGGTGCTCGTCGACACGCCGGGCGTGCGCGGCGTGGGTCTGGTCGCCGCGCCCGACGCGCTCGACGCGACCTTCGCGGACGTCACGGCGCTCGCGGCCCGGTGCCGGTTCGTCGACTGCGCACACGCGGCCGAGCCGGGGTGCGCCGTGCGGGAGGCGGTCGAGAGCGGGGACCTGCCGGAGCGACGCCTGGCGAGCTGGCGCAAGCTCGCGCGCGAGGCCGCCTACCAGGCGCGGCGCGCCGATGCGCGGCTCGCCGCCGCGGAGCGGGCGCGGTGGAAGCGCGTGACGCGCGACTACCACCGGGGACTGCGAGGGCCGGGCGCACCCCGACCGTGACGGCCGGCGCGGGGGACCGCGTCCGGCCCTCGCGATGGTCTCGCGGGACCAAAACGATTTAGGGGCCGCCGTCCGCTCGCCACGGCCGCTCGGACTCGGGTGTGATCAGCCAGTCGTCCGGGGACGGCGTCGGTGACGGCGCGTCCCTGGGGGTGCGGGTCGGCGTCCGTCGGCCGGTGCGCCCTGGCCGACCCGACCCGAGGAGAGTCCATGTCCCCCCGCACGAAGGTGGCGTTCGCCACCGGGCGCAAGGTGCTCGCGGCCCTGGCTGCCGGCGCGGTCGTGGCCGCCGGTGTCACGGCGCTGACGTCCACCGCGGCGCAGGCTGCCCCGGGCTGCCGCGTCGACTACGCCGTGACCAGCCAGTGGCCTGGTGGCTTCGGTGCCACCGTGACCGTGACGAACCTGGGTGACCCGTTGTCGTCCTGGGACCTGCGCTGGGCGTTCCCCAGCGGTCAGTCGATCCAGCAGCTGTGGAACGGGACGGTGTCGTCGTCCGGTGCGCAGGTGGCGGTGACGAACGTGCCGTGGAACGGCTCGTTGGGGACGAACGCGAAGGTGCAGGTCGGGTTCAACGGGTCGTGGAGCGGCAGCAACGGTGTGCCGACGTCGTTCACGTTGAACGGCACGACGTGCACGGGCTCCGTCGCCGGCCCCACGTCCAGCCCCACCCCGTCCGTCAGCGCGAGCCCCCGGCCGAGCACCAGCCCGAGCCCGATCCCCACCATCGTCCCGTCGCCCACGCCGGTGACCAGCGGCGACTTCTACGTCGACCCCCAGACGGCCGCGTACGCCGCGTGGCAGGCGGCGAGCGGCACGGACAAGGCGCTGCTCGAGAAGATCGCGCTGACGCCGCAGGCCCTGTGGATCGGTGACTGGGCCACGGCGTCCGTCACCCAGGAGCAGGTCCGCGACTACACCGGCCGCGCCCGCGCCGCCGGCAAGACGGCGCAGATCGTGGTCTACGCGATCCCGGGCCGCGACTGCGGCTCGTATTCGGGCGGTGGCGTCTCGACGTCGGAGTACGCGCGCTGGATCGACACGGTGGCGGCGGGCATCCAGGGCAACCCGTGGGTGATCCTCGAGCCCGACGCGCTCGCGCAGCTCGGCGACTGCCAGGGCCAGGGTGACCGCGTGGGCTTCCTGCAGTACGCGGCGAAGTCGCTGACCGCCAAGGGCGCGCGCGTCTACATCGACGCCGGCAACTCGGCGTGGCTCTCGGCCTCCGAGGCGGCCAACCGCCTCAACCGGATCGGGTTCACCGACGCCGTCGGCTTCTCGCTCAACGTCTCCAACTACCGCACGACCGCGGAGGCCAAGGCCTACGGCCAGGAGATCTCGCGGCTGACCGGTGGCAAGACGTTCGTCATCGACACCTCCCGCAACGGCAACGGTGCGACCGGCAGCGAGTGGTGCAACCCGAGCGGACGTGCACTCGGCGAGCGTCCCACCAAGGTGAACGACGGCAGCGGGCTCGACGCGCTGCTGTGGGTCAAGCGGCCCGGCGAGTCGGACGGGACCTGCAACGGCGGCCCGACCGCCGGTGCCTGGTGGCAGGCGATGGCACTGGAGCTCGCGCGCAACGCGAAGTGGTGACACGCACCCGGTCGGTGGCGCGTCGGTGACGGCGCGTCCACCCGCCGGTGCCGGGCGGCGCGCCGATGCGCCGTGAGGCACCGGGGACGAGGCCGCGGACGCCCCGGACGGGGGAGTGTCCGCGGCCTCGTCGCGTCCCGGACGGCGCGAATCGATTAGGCGGTCGCTGACCGCTCGCCACCGCCTGTGGCGGTCGGGTGTGATCAGGAGGTCGTCCGGGGACGGCGTCGGTGACGGCGCGTCCCTGGGGGGTGCGGGTCGGCGTCCGTCGGCCGGTGCGCCCTGGCCGACCCGACCCGAGGAGAGTCCATGTCCCCCCGCACGAAGGTGGCGTTCGCCACCGGGCGCAAGGTGCTCGCGGCCCTGGCTGCCGGCGCGGTCGTGGCCGCCGGTGTCACGGCGCTGACGTCCACCGCGGCGCAGGCTGCCCCGGGCTGCCGCGTCGACTACGCCGTGACCAGCCAGTGGCCTGGTGGCTTCGGTGCCACCGTGACCGTGACGAACCTGGGTGACCCGTTGTCGTCCTGGGACCTGCGCTGGGCGTTCCCCAGCGGTCAGTCGATCCAGCAGCTGTGGAACGGGACGGTGTCGTCGTCCGGTGCGCAGGTGGCGGTGACGAACGTGCCGTGGAACGGCTCGTTGGGGACGAACGCGAAGGTGCAGGTCGGGTTCAACGGGTCGTGGAGCGGCAGCAACGGTGTGCCGACGTCGTTCACGTTGAACGGCACGACGTGCACCGGTGGCGTCGTGGGCCCTACGTCGAGCCCGACCCCGTCGGCGTCCCCGTCCGTCAGCCCGAGCCCGAGCGTCAGCCCGTCGCCGTCGGTCAGCCCGACCCCGAGCGTCAGCCCGACGCCCCCGCCGGTGACCGGCGACTTCCACGTCGACACCACGAACCAGTCGTACGCCGCGTGGCAGGCAGCCAGCGGGACCGACAAGACGCTGCTGGCGAAGATCGCGCTGACGCCGCAGGCCTACTGGGTCGGCAACTGGAACGACGCGCAGCACGCCCAGCAGGAGGTGCGGGACATCACGGGCGCGGCCCGGTCCGCGGGCACGACCGCCGTCCTCGTGGTGTACGCCATCCCCGGGCGTGACTGCGGCTCGCACTCCGGCGGTGGCGTCGGGGAGTCCGAGTACGCCCAGTGGATCGACACCGTCGCGCAGGGCATCCAGGGCAACCCGTGGGTCATCCTGGAGCCCGACGCGCTCGCCCAGCTCGGTGACTGCTCCGGTCAGGGCGACCGCGTGGGCTTCCTGCAGTACGCGGCGAAGTCGCTGACCGCCAAGGGCGCGCGCGTCTACATCGACGCCGGGCACTCCGCGTGGCTGTCGACGAGCGAGGCGGCCAACCGCCTCAACCGGATCGGGTTCACCGACGCCGTCGGCTTCTCGCTCAACGTCTCCAACTACCGCACGACCGCGGAGGCCAAGGCCTACGGCCAGGAGATCTCGCGCCTGACCGGTGGCAAGACGTTCGTCATCGACACCTCCCGCAACGGCAACGGCCCCGCCGGGTCCGAGTGGTGCAACCCGCGCGGGCGTGCGCTCGGCGAGCGTCCTACCAAGGTGAACGACGGCAGCGGGCTCGACGCGCTGCTGTGGATCAAGCTGCCGGGCGAGTCGGACGGCGCGTGCAACGGCGGCCCGTCGGCCGGCGCGTGGTGGCAGGAGATCGCCCTGGAGCTGGCGCGCAACGCGAAGTGGTGACACGGGTGGCGCGCCGGTGACGGTGCGCCACCCACCGGTGGGACGGGCCGGCGCCGACGAGGCCCCCGTGCACCGGAGGACGAGGCCGCGGGCGCCCCGACGAGGGGAGCGTCCGCGGCCTCGTCGGTCGACGACGGCGCCGTGAGCGCGTGCCCACGGGTCGGACGTCCCGGCATCCCTCACAGCGAGCCGACCTACGCTTGAAACGATTCCCGTCCTCGCTGAGCAGAGCGGAGCCGACCCATGCAGGTCCAGCTGGAGCGTGTCCTCGAACAGGTGCTCGCCCGCAACCCCGGTGAGCGTGAGTTCCACCAGGCGGTGACCGAGGTCTTCGAGAGCCTCGGCCCCGTCCTCGACCGCAATCCGCACTACGTGGACGCGGCCGTCCTCGAGCGGCTGTGCGAGCCGGAGCGGCAGATCATCTTCCGGGTCCCGTGGGTCGACGACGCCGGGCAGGTCCGCATCAACCGCGGGTTCCGCGTCGAGTTCAACTCCGCGCTCGGCCCGTACAAGGGCGGCCTGCGCTTCCACCCCTCGGTGTACCTGGGGATCGTGAAGTTCCTCGGCTTCGAGCAGGTCTTCAAGAACTCGCTGACCGGCATGCCCATCGGCGGCGGCAAGGGCGGCTCCGACTTCGACCCGCGCGGCCGGTCCGAGGGCGAGGTCATGCGGTTCTGCCAGTCGTTCATGACCGAGCTGTACCGGCACATCGGCGAGTACACCGACGTGCCGGCCGGTGACATCGGCGTGGGCGGACGGGAGATCGGCTGGCTCTTCGGCCAGTACAAGCGGATCACCAACCGCTACGAGTCCGGTGTCATCACGGGCAAGGGCGTGACGTGGGGCGGGTCCCTCGTGCGGACCGAGGCCACGGGCTACGGCACGGTGCTGTTCGCCGAGCGCATGCTCGCGACGCGCGGCCTGTCCTTCGACGGCATGCGCGTCGTGGTGTCCGGCGCCGGCAACGTCGCGATCCACGCGATCGAGAAGGCGCAGGCCCTCGGCGCGCACGTCGTGGCCTGCTCGGACTCGCACGGGTACGTCGTCGACGAGGCGGGCATCGACCTGGAGGTCCTGCGGCAGGTGCGTGACGTCGAGCGCCTTCCCGTCGCCGAGTACGCGGCCCGCCGCCCGGGCGCGCACTACGTGCCGGCTGCCCGCGTGTGGCAGGTCGACGCGCAGGTCGCGCTGCCGTGCGCCACGCAGAACGAGCTCGACGAGAGCGACGCCAAGCGGCTGGTCGACCACGGGCTGCTCGCCGTGGCGGAGGGCGCGAACATGCCGCTGACGCCCGAGGCGGTCGCGCTGGTGCAGTCCGCGGGCGTCCTGTACGCACCGGGCAAGGCGGCCAACGCGGGTGGTGTCGCGACGTCCGCGCTCGAGATGCAGCAGAACGCGAGCCGCGACGCGTGGTCGTTCGAGCACACCGAGGAGCGGCTCGCCACGATCATGGCGCGCATCCACGACAACTGCGCGGCCACGGCCGAGGAGTACGGCGAGCCGGGCAACTACGTGCTCGGCGCGAACATCGCGGGCTTCACCAAGGTCGCCGACGCGATGATCGCGCTCGGCGTGGTCTGAGCCCTCCTTCCGGCACGCGAGAGAGCGATCCAGCACGCCGGTCACGGCGCGGTGCTGGATCGCTCTCTCGCGTCCGGGTGGGGTGGCGGCCGCGTCAGGTCAGGGCGGGCGCCGGCACGGCCGGTCCGGTGGCGTCCTGCACGGCCGGGGTCCCACGCCGTGCCGCCCGCGGCCAGACGCGCCCGCCGAGCAGCGTGAGGATCCCCGGCAGCAGCACCAGCCGGACGAGCGTGGCGTCCACGAGGATCGCCACGGCCAGCACGACGCCCATCATCTTCAGCTCGAGCATGCTCAGCGTCGCGAAGATCGCGAACACCGACACCATCACGGCGGCGGCGCTGGTCACGACGCCCGCGGAGTCCGCGATGCCCTCGCGGACGGCGGTGCGCGGCTCCACGCCCCGCTGGACGCGCTCGCGCACGCGGCTCAGCACGAAGACGTGGTAGTCCATCGACAGCCCGACGAGGACGACCATCACGAACAGCGGGATCCAGTCGATGACGAACCCGGGGCTCGTGAACCCGAGCGGACCGGCGAGCCAGCCCTCCTGGAAGACCATCCGCAGCACGCCGAACGCGACGCCCACCGACAGCAGGTTCAGCCCCGTCGAGATCAGCGCGACCGGGAGGCTGCGGAACGACGCGGCCATCATCACCAGGGTGAGCAGCAGCACCGCCCCGATGACGAACGGCATCCGCTCGGACTGCCGCTGGGTGTAGTCGAGCTGGTAGGCGGGCCCCCCGCCGACGGCGGTCTCGACGTCGAGGCCGTCGAGCGCCGCGGGCACCAGGTCGGCGCGCAGGTCGCGCACGACGTCGTCGAGCGCGGGGTCGGACTCGGCCAGCGGGACGGCGAGGGTCAGGACGTGCGTGCGTCCGTCGGCCGCGACCGCACGTGCCGGGGCCCCCGGGTCCTGGAACCGGCCGGAGGCCAGGGCGTCCCGTGCGAGGCCGTCGAGCGCCGCGGCGACCTCGTCCTGCGCGTCGGCCGCACCGCGCACGACCACGTCGAGCGTCGAGCCGTCGGACGGGAAGGTCGCGGCCACCTGCTGCAGCGTGCGCACCTCGGCCAGGTCCTGCGGGAGGGTGTCGAGGTTGGCGCCGTGCAGCCGCAGGCCCAGCGCGGGCGCCGCGACGACGCCGCACACCAGGCCCGCGGCCACGACGGCGACGACGGGACGACGCGTGACGGGCCCGAGCACGCGGCGGCTGACGCCACCCGGCCCGACCCGGCGGCCGATCCGCCACAGCAGCGGCACCCGCGGGCGGTCCACCCAGCGACCCAGCGTCACGAGCAGCGCGGGCAGCACGGTGATCGAGCCGACGACGGCGACGGCGACGACGACGATCGCGCCCGTCGCGAGGGAGTCGAACATCGCGAGCTGCAGCAGGTAGAGCGCCGCGAGGGACACGACCACGGCCACGCCGGACACGACGATCGAGTGGCCGGAGGTCGCGGCCGCGATCTCGACCGCGTCGACGGTCGTGCGGCCACGGGCGCGTTCCTCGCGCTCCCGCTTGAGGTAGAAGAGGGTGTAGTCGACGCCGACGGCCATGCCGATCAGCGCGATCATGCTCGTCACCGTCGGCTCGGCCGGGACGACGTGGGACAGCGCGGCCGCGATGCCGAGCGTCGCCAGGACGCTGGTGGCGGCGAGCAGCACGGGGATGCCGGCCGCGATCAACGCACCGAAGGCCAGCACCATCAGCACGACCGTCACCGGGAGGGCGACCGCCTCGGCCCCGGCCAGGTCCTGCGCGACGCGCTCGTCGATCGCCGCGTCGACCGACGCGTCGCCGGCCTGGGCCAGCACCAGCCCGGGGTGGTCGGCGGCGACGTCGTCGACGACACCCTGGATGCCGGACACGTCGTCGGCATCGACGGCCAGCTCGATCGCGACCATCGCCGCAGCCCCGTCCGGTGCCAGGACCGCGTCGCCGACCCCCGCCACGTGCTCCTGGCCCGCGAGTGCGTCGCCCAGGTCCTGCGCGACGGCGTCCGCGTCGCCCGGGTCCAGGTCGCCACCGCCCGCGGCCGTGACGAGCACCAGCTCGTGGTCCGCCTCCGTCAGGCGGGCCTCCTCGATCCACGCCTCCGCCCGGCCCGACTCGCCGACGCGGTAGTCGTCGTCGTCCATCGCCTGCGTCGGGACCAGCACGGTCAGCGACGTGCACACGACGACGAACACCACCCACCCCCCGATCGCCCACCAGGGGTGGGTGGCGCTCCAGCGGGCGGCGCGCAGCGGGATCTGGGACACGGACCGGGTGCGGGGTGGTGCGGCGCTCACGGTGACCTCCGAGGTCGGCGGGACGATGCGGTCCACCGTCGTCCCGGGGCGGTGCCCCGGTCAGGAGCGCCAGGACCCGCCCGGTCGGTGGTGCTGGCACCACCGACGTGCGGCCCCGTCCCGGCCACCATGGGCGCATGACACGCCGTCGCTGGGCCGGGACCGGGAGGTCCGCCGTCCTCGTGCTGCTCGCGGTGCCGTGCGCGCTGCTCGCGCTGGTGGTGCTGCTCGGGCTGGTCCTCAGCCTCGTGGGCGTCGGGATCGGTCTGCTCGGGGCGGTGCTCCCCGCGGTCCGGGGCGTGGCGCGCGCGCACCGGCACCTGGCGGAGGGCGCCCTCGCCCGTCCGGTCCCGCTCCTCGAGCTCGACCGCGGCCCCGACGCCGGCCCGCCGTGGTGGACGCTCGGGGACACCGCGGCACTGACCGCGCCGTCGTCCGAGGACCTCGCGCGCCTCGGCCTCGCGCCCTTCCGGGACGGCTGGCGCTGGCTGCAGGACCCGGAGGCGTGGCGCCTGCTGGGCTGGCTCGCGTTCGCCGTCACGGGTGGCGTCCTGCTGTCGGCCGTCACCTTCCTGCTGCTTCCCGGCGCCCTGGCGGCGGTGGTCCTCGCGATCGTGCTGCCCCTGACCGTCGGCACGCCCGCGGCGGGCGTGCTCGCGCTGGCGGCGGGCGCGGTGCTGCTCGGCGCGCTGTGGTGGAGGGTCGGCGACGGGCGGCTGCGGGCGCGTGCCGACGCGGCGCTGCTGCGCCCGGGCCGGCACGCGGTGCTCGAGCAGCGCGTCCACGACCTCGCGGAGTCGCGCTCGCAGACCGTCGACCACGCGGCGGCGGAGCTGCGACGGATCGAGCGGGACCTGCACGACGGCGTGCAGGCGCGGCTCGTCGCGCTGGGCATCGACCTCGGCCTCCTCGCCGACCTGCTGGACAGCGACCCGGCCGCCGCCCGGACACTGCTCGCCCAGGCCCGCCGCACGCACGTCGCGGCGCTGGCGGACCTGCGCGGTGTGGTGCGTGGCATCCACCCGCCGGTCCTCGCCGACCGCGGCCTCGTCGGAGCCGTCGAGGCGCTGGTCCTCGACCTGCCCCTGCGGGTGACGCTGGTCGACCGGCTGCCCACGCGGCCGTCGGCGCCGATCGAGTCCGCGGTGTACTTCGTGGTCGCCGAGCTGCTGACCAACGTCGTCCGGCACGCGTCCGCCGCCCGGGCGTGGGTCGAGCTCGGGGCGACCGGCGACACGCTGCGGGTCGTGGTGGGCGACGAGGGTGTGGGAGGTGCCGACCCGGGTTCCGGGTCGGGCCTGCGGGGCGTCGCGGCACGGCTGGCGGCGTTCGACGGCACGATGGGCGTCGACAGCCCGCCGGGCGGTCCTACCGTCATCACCGTGGAGGTGCCGTGCGTCTGGTCGTCGCCGAGGACCTCGCCCTCCTCCGGGACGGCCTGATCCGGCTGCTGACGGCGTACGGCCACGAGGTGGTCGCCGCGGTCGAGGACGCTCCGGGGCTCGAGGCGGCGCTGGCCGACCCGGGCGTCGACGCGGCCGTGGTCGACGTGCGGCTGCCTCCCGGGCACACCGACGAGGGCCTGCGCGCCGCCGTCGCGGTGCGGGCGCGCCGCCCCGGCTTCCCGGTGCTCGTGCTCAGCCAGTACGTCGAGCAGCTCTACGCGCGCGAGCTGCTCGCGAGCGGTGAGGGCGCCATCGGGTACCTGCTGAAGGACCGCGTCGCCGACCCGTCGGACTTCGTCGACTCGCTGCACCGCGTCGCCGCGGGCGGCACGGTCCTCGACCCCGAGGTGGTCCGCGCGATCATCGCCCGCCGGCGCGAGTCACCCCTGACGCGCCTCACGGCGCGCGAGCGCGAGGTGCTGGGCCTCATGGCCGAGGGCCGGTCGAACGTGGCCGTCGCCGGCGCCCTCGGCGTCACCGAGAAGGCCGTCGCCAAGCACATCAACAGCATCTTCACCAAGCTCGACCTGCCCGTCGACTCCGACGACCACCGGCGCGTGCGGGCCGTCCTCGCCTGGCTGCGCGAGGGCTGAGGACCGTCAGGACGTCTGGCGCATCGCCCGGCGCACCACGGCGAGCGTCGCGTCGGCCAGCTCGGCCGCCCGTGCCGCCCCGCGTGCCAGGACGTCCCCCACGACGTCGGGGTCCCGTGCGAGCTCGGCACGGCGTGCGCGCAGCGGCGCGAGGTGCGCCACGAGGGCGTCGGTCACGTAGCGCTTGAGGGCGGCGGCACCTGCACCCCCGATCTCGTCGGCGAGGTCCTGGGGAGTGCGGCCGGAGGCGAGCGCGCCGAGCAGCAGCAGGTTCGCGACCTCGGGGCGGCGGACCGGCTCGTAGCTGATCGTGCGCTCGGCGTCCGTCCGGGCGGCGCGCACGGCGGCGGCGGTGGCGTCGGCGTCGGCGCGCAGCTCGATGGCGTTGCCGCGGCTCTTGGACATCTTCGCGCCGTCCGTGCCCAGGACGAGGGGGGCGTCGGACAGCATGGCCGTCGGTGCGGTGAAGACGTGCCCGTAGCGGTGGTTGAACCGCCGCGCGACGGTCCGCGTCAGCTCCAGGTGGGGGAGCTGGTCGCGCCCCACGGGGACGAGCGTGCCGCGCACCGACAGCACGTCGGCCGCCTGGTGGACGGGGTACGTCAGCAGCAGGCCGGACAGCGCGCGCCCCGACGCCGCCTGCTCGGCCTTGACCGTGGGGTTGCGGTCGAGCTCCGCGACCGAGACGAGGGACAGGAACGGCAGCATGAGCTGGTGCACGGCGGGCACCGAGGAGTGCGTGAAGATGGTCGTCGCGTCGGGGTCCAGGCCGGCGGCCAGGTAGTCGAGCACCACCTCACGGACCGTCCCGGGCAGGTCCCCGGTGTCGTCGCGGTCCGTGATGACCTGGTAGTCGGCCAGCACCACCACCGTGTCCACGCCGTGGCGCTGCAGGGTCACGCGGGTCGCGAGCGTCCCGAACAGGTGGCCGACGTGCAGGGGGCCGGTGGGGCGGTCACCGGTCAGCACCCGGTACGTGCCCGGGTCGGCGCCCAGCACGTCGTCGAGCGCGACGACGTCGGGGCGGGCGGACGCGTCGGGCGTCGGCAGGACGGGCATCGGGGCTCCTTCGGTGAGGAGCTGTCGCACGGCTGTGCGGGGACCGCGTGGACCCGCCGAGCCGCGTGAGCAGCTCGGCGGTCGGGGGACCTACGGCTGCCTCAGGGCAGCCACCACCGCGCCAGGTGCGCGCGGGTCCGGGTCATGTCGCGGGAGCCTAGTGAGGCACGCCGCCGGTGTCATCACCCCTCGGCGGTCGCGGGCGGCGCCGGTGGGGGAGGATGAGGACGTGCCACCGCGTCGTCGTACCGATCCCGCCGACGGCCGCGCCGCGCTCCGGGCGTGGCGCGCCGACCCCGACGGCACGCCCGTGGCCGTGCGGCGCACGGCCGTGCGGTTCGCCCTCGAGGAGCTCGCCGAGGTGGCTCCCGGCAACTCCGTGGAGGTCCGGGTGCCGCCGGACGGCGCCGTCCAGGCCGTCGAGGGGCCGCGTCACACGCGCGGCACGCCGCCGAACGTCGTCGAGACCGACCCGGGGACCTGGCTCGCGCTCGTGACGGGCGTCCTGACGTGGGACGACGCGCTCGCGACGGGACGGGTCCACGCGTCGGGCGAGCGCGCGGACCTCTCCGGCCTGCTGCCGCTGCAGGCGGCACGCACGCGCCGGACCTAGGATCACGGGGTGCCCGACCTTCCCCGCCCCGAGCAGCCGCGCCCCGAGGCGCCGTCGACCGACGGACCGACCACCGGCGCGACGCCCGACGAGGCGGAGCTCGCCCGCGTCGCCACACCGGCGACCGTGCGTCGCGCGCCGAGGTACGGCGCGTTCATCGTCGCCGGCGCCGTCGTCGGCGTGCTGGCCGGGCTGGTCCTGGCCGTCGCGACGGCCGGCGACAGCGGCGTGACGGGTGCGGACGGCGGCGTGCTGCCGTTCCTCTCGGGCCAGAACGGTGTGCGCTGGATCCTCGCGCTGGGCCTCGGCGTGCCCGGCGCGTTCGTCGGTGGCGCCCTCGCGGTCCTCGCGGACCGCCGCAGCACCCGGCGTCACGGGGCCGGCGGACGCTGACGTCGCGCCCTCGCGGAGGGCAGTCGCGCCGCCGCCGGACGGCCCGCGAGACGCCGGGCGAGGGCTGCGGACGGTGTGCAACCATGGTGCCGTGGCCCCCCGCGCAGACGGACGTCTGAACCACGACCTTCTACCCGGCGAGCAAGGCCCGCAGGACGCCTGCGGAGTCTTCGGCGTCTGGGCACCCGGCGAAGAGGTGGCCAAGCTCACCTACTTCGGCCTCTACGCGCTGCAGCACCGCGGGCAGGAGTCGGCGGGCATCGCGACGTCGAACGGCTCGCAGCTGCTCGTCTACAAGGACATGGGCCTGGTCTCCCAGGTCTTCGACGAGACGGCGCTGAACGCCCTGCAGGGGCACATCGCGATCGGCCACACGCGCTACTCCACGACCGGTGGCTCGACGTGGGAGAACGCCCAGCCGACGCTGGGGGCGACCGCGGCCGGCACGGTCGCGCTGGGCCACAACGGCAACCTCACCAACTCCGCCGAGCTCGTCGACCTCGTCGCCGAGCGGTACGGCAGCCAGCGTCGCGGGGAGCTCGCGCGCGGCAACACGACCGACACCGCCCTCATCACCGCCCTGTTCGCCGGGGACCCGGACCACACGCTGGAGGCGACGGCCCTCGAGGTGCTGCCGCGGCTGCGCGGCGCGTTCTGCCTGGTCTTCATGGACGAGCGCACGCTGTACGCCGCGCGCGACCCGCAGGGCGTGCGCCCGCTCGTGCTCGGCCGCCTGGAGCGCGGGTGGGTCGTGGCCTCGGAGACGTCGGCCCTCGACATCGTCG
Organism: Cellulomonas wangsupingiae; assembly: GCF_024508275.1. Classification (NCBI taxonomy): domain Bacteria; kingdom Bacillati; phylum Actinomycetota; class Actinomycetes; order Micrococcales; family Cellulomonadaceae; genus Cellulomonas; species Cellulomonas wangsupingiae. The sequence continues at coordinate 3,273,582 of NZ_CP101989.1, read as the reverse complement.
GTGCGTCCTACGTGCGCGAGGTCGAGCCCGGGGAGTTCATCGCGATCGACGCCGACGGCCTGCGCTCGACGCGGTTCGCGCCGATCGACCGCGCCGGCTGCGTCTTCGAGTACGTCTACCTCGCGCGGCCGGACACCACGATCAACGGTCGTTCCGTGCACGCGGCGCGCGTCGAGATGGGCCGCCGGCTGGCCGTCGAGCACCCGGTCGAGGCCGACCTCGTGATCCCCGTCCCCGAGTCCGGGACGCCCGCCGCCGTGGGGTACGCGGCGAAGTCGGGCATCCCGTTCGGCCAGGGGCTGACGAAGAACGCCTACGTCGGGCGCACGTTCATCCAGCCGTCGCAGACGCTGCGCCAGCTCGGCATCCGGCTCAAGCTGAACCCGCTGAAGGACGTCATCCGCGGCAAGCGCCTCGTGGTCGTGGACGACACCATCGTCCGGGGCAACACGCAGCGCGCGCTGGTGCGCATGCTGCGGGAGTCGGGGGCCGCGGAGGTCCACATCCGGATCACGGCGCCACCGGTGAAGTGGCCCTGCTTCTACGGCATCGACTTCGCGTCGCGCGCCGAGCTCATCGCCAACGGCCTGGGGGTGGAGGAGATCGCCCGCTCGCTGGGCGCCGACTCGCTGGGCTACCTGTCCGAGGAGGGCATGATCGCCGCCACCGAGCAGCCTGCGTCGCAGCTGTGCACCGCCTGCTTCAGCGGCCGGTACCCCATCGAGCTGCCGCCCTCCGAGCGGTTGGGCAAGCACCTGCTGGAGCAGAACCAGCTGCCGTTGGGGCAGCCCGAGGACGGTCTGCTCAGCATCGTCCCGGCGGCCGGTGGCGCATCCGCGCTGGAGCACCCGTGAGCGCGCCGCAGCCGGTCACGTACGCGTCCGCGGGCGTGGACACCGATGCGGGGGACCGGGCGGTCGAGCTCATGAAGGGCGCCGTGCGCGCCACGCACGGACCGCAGGTCCTCGGCGGCGTCGGCGGGTTCGCCGGCCTGTACGACGCGGCGGCGCTCACGGCGTACCGCCGGCCGCTGCTCGCGACGTCCACCGACGGCGTGGGCACGAAGGTCGCGATCGCGCAGGCCATGGACGTGCACGACACCATCGGGTTCGACCTGGTGGGGATGGTCGTCGACGACATCGTCGTGGTCGGCGCGCGCCCCCTGTTCATGACGGACTACATCGCGTGCGGCCGGGTCGTCCCCGAGCGGATCGCCGACGTCGTGCGCGGCATCGCGGCCGCCTGCTCGGTGGCGGGCACCGCCCTCGTCGGGGGCGAGACGGCGGAGCACCCCGGGCTGCTGGGCCCCGACGAGTACGACGTCGCCGGTGCCGCGACAGGGGTCGTCGAGGCCGACGAGCTGCTCGGCCCCGACCGCGTGCGTGCCGGTGACGTGCTCGTCGCGCTCGGCTCGTCCGGGCTGCACTCGAACGGGTACTCGCTGGTGCGCCGGGTGGTGCAGGTCGCGGGCTGGGGCCTGGACCGGCACGTGGACGAGCTGGGCCGCACGCTCGGTGCCGAGCTGCTGGAGCCGACGCGGGTCTACGCGGCGGACTGCCTGGCGCTCGTGGAGCAGTTCGGTGCGGACCGGGTGCACGTGTTCAGCCACGTGACGGGCGGCGGACTGGCGGCGAACGTCGCGCGCGTCCTGCCCCCGGGCCTGGTCGCCGACGTCGACCGCGCGGCGTGGGTGCTGCCGCCGGTGTTCTCCCTGGTGCAAGGGCTCGGCGCCGTCCCGTGGAGCGACCTCGAGAACACCCTCAACCTGGGTGTCGGCATGGTGGCGGTCGTGGCCCCCGAGGTCGCGGACGACGTGCAGCGCGCCGCCCGTGCGCTCGGCATGCCGGCGTGGGTGCTCGGGACCGTGCGGGACGCACGCGACGACGACGCGACGGCACCGGGCGTCGTGGCCGGCACCAAGGGCGTCCAAGGCGGCGCGGTGCGCCTGCACGGGAGCTACCGCACGGCCTGAGCAGGGACCGCGCGCCCGTGCGCACGTCCCGCCCGCGTCCCGGAAGGACGTGGTCGGGACGCGGGCATGCTTCGCGGACGACCGCGCGGGGCAGATCGCCCGCGACGGGCCGCCCGGTACGGCGCAACGAGCCTCAGGCGCTCGACGGTGGCCGGGACGAGTCTCCCGAAGTGCTCAGATCTCTCGGAGCGCTCAGAACTCGTCGTCCTTGGGCCAGCGATCCCAACCGGCGGGGTCGTCGTCGTCCGTGCTGACCGCGCTGCGGCGGCTGTCCGTGACGACATCGTTGCGGCTGCTCGACGCGAGCTCCTGCTCGAGGGCTCGGTAGTTGGTCTCCGGGCTGAAGTACTTCAGCTCCCGGGCCACCTTCGTCTGCTTAGCCTTCTGACGGCCGCGCCCCATGGCATCGACCCCCTCTGACGTGGAAGCGGGGCGGCTCCGTGCTGACACGTGCGGCCCCGGGGTGCTGTTCAGTCTCTCTTCGTGTGGCAACGCTACATGGTCACGATCCATTCCGACCACCTGCGGCGCGGTGGGCTCGGCCACGTCGCCAGGGTGTGCACTGCACGCGTGACTGAGATGTTCTGACATGTGACTCCGAGCACCCGTCTGCGCGTGCCGATCTGTCGGGTTCGGGGGTGAATGTCCGTCCTGGGCCGTGGGGTTGCTCACATCATGAGACAAAGGCGGGGAGAAGCCGCGCCGCGAGCACCAGGGACGTTGGTCCCGGGTCGCCGCCGGGCCGCGCTGCGCCGCATTTGTCCAGGTCAGAGCCACGGATGCCGCGAACGGGAGGAAACCGCGCGGATGCCGACACTCCGCCATCGACCGCCGACCTGCGGCGAGAGGGGGAGGAGGTGTGTCCAGGTTCGGACGGGTTTAGGCTGGAGGGTGAAAGTGGCGCCCCAGGGACGTGGCGGCGGCCGCCGCGCTCCGGATCGGCGCGCAGGCGACCGGACGCACGTGCACCGGGGTGTCCTGAGGTGCCCGATGTGTCAGATTCAGTGCACGACCGCAGCGCCCCGCAGGTTCACGATCCAGCCAGGTGGGTCCGTCGGGGCGGGTCGCGACAAAGAAGGAGGTATCCCGTGTCCACCACGCACTCGTCAGAGGCTGAGGCACTCCTCACGCCGTCCGAGGTCGCCACGTTGTTCCGGGTCGACCCCAAGACGGTCACCCGCTGGGCGAAGTCCGGCAAGCTGTCCTCGATCCGCACGCTCGGCGGCCACCGCCGCTACCGCGAGTCCGAGGTCCGCGACCTGCTGAACGGCGTCCCGCAGCCCAGGACGACACCGCAGGAGTCGTAGCTCACGACCGGTCGGGGCCGACCGGTGGGTCAGGCGTCACGCGCGCCGCGGGGGAGCGCGCGAGACGTCGATGGTCCGCGGCGGTGCCGCCGGGTGCCGCGCCACCACGGTGGCGAACGACGGCCGCGGCAGGTCCTTCCGGGATGGCCCGGGAGCACCTGCTGCGGCCGTCGTGCTGTGCGTCCGCCGTGCCGTCGGGCGGACGCGTCGAAGGTCAGTGCCGGGTCGCCTTGCGCACGATGCCGGCGACCACCAGGACGACGACGACCCCCGCCACCGCGACGATCTTGCGGGCGCGGGCCCGGTCCTCCGGCAGGGCTGCCGGGTCGGTCGCGTCGAACATCAGGCGCCGGCCACGGGCGGCGGCCCGTGCGGCCTGGCGGCGCGGATCGACCTGCTCGACCAACGCGTCCACCGTCGAGGCGAGCTGCTCGCGCGTGAGGACCACCTCGGCCTCGAGCGCGACGATCTCGGGCGACGGCGTGGTCTCCTTCTCGCTCACCGGTGCAGCCCCTTCTTGACGGTGTCGACGTCCTCCTGGACGTTCTCCATGGCGCGCTCCGGCACCGGCGGGACCCCCTTCTTGACGTGCTTGAGCCCTACGAACGCGAGCACCGCGACGACCACGAGCAGGACCAGGGAGACGATCAGGGCGGCGAGCCACGGCGCGACGACCGTCGCCAGCCCGAGGATCGCGGTCGTGATCAACGTGGCCAGCAGGTACAGCGCGAGCACGGCGGCACCGGCCAGCAGGCCGGCTCCGATGCCCGCCTCCTTGGCCTTCGCCGTCACCTCCGCCTTCGCGAGCGCGATCTCCGCGCGCACGAGACGAGATGCCTGCTCGGTCACGTCGCTGACGAGCTGACCGAGAGATCGGGGGTCCTCGGGGGCATCGGGACGGGTGTCGCTCCCCCAACCGGAGTGCGTGACCATTCGACGACCTTCCTCACCTGCAGAGACGGTTGCTGCCGGAGGACTTCAGTCTGCAGGTCCGCCCGCCCGCGCGCGAGGGCGGGGCCCGGCGGGTCGCCGTCGGGTGGTCGTCTCAGGGGCTCAGTCGGCCCAGGGGTGCACGAGCTCCTCGGCCGGGTGCGTGCTCGACGGCACGGGGATCACCGGGTTGCCGGACGGCAGCTTGGCGCGGCCCCATGCTGCCGCCCCGGCGGCCGCGAGGATGAGCGCGACGCCGACGACGAGCGCGGCGAGCCAGGTCGGCATCGCCAGCGCGAGGCCGGCGACCGCACCGAACGCGAACAGCGCGATGCCGATGACGGTGAGCAGGGCCGCCGCGCCGAAGGCGATCGCGGAGGGCCGGATGCGGACCGCGCGCGTGCGGACGCTGCGCCCCACGGCGTCGAGCTCGTGCTGCACCGCGGCCCGGACCTTGTCCTCCGCCCGTTCGATCCGGTCACGAGCGCGCTCGGCGAGCGGGTCGGTCAGGCGGTCGATGATGCTGGGGCGGTGGCGGTCGGTCGTCGTGGTCACGGGGGTGTCCTCGGTCGGCGGGTGCTGTACGTCCACGGTAGGTGCGCAGGGGTCGCCGATGAGCGGGACGATGGGCCCGAGTCGGACGCCTGACCGGGTGAGACGCCGACGCCGGGGGTCGAGCAGGCAGCGGCCGGACGACGCCCGCATCGTGGTGCCGGCCGGGAGCCGGAGCGCGGCCCGGGGCGTCGAGACCTGGGGCGTCGAGACCCGGGGCGTCGAGGTGAGCGGCGAGGGCGTGGGGTGTCGGCTCAGGCGCCGGACATGGCGACGGCCCCGGCGGGCGTCCCGCGGGGCCGTCTGGTGTGGCTCCGACCGGCGTCGATCCGGTGACCTTTCGATTTTCAGTCGAACGCTCTACCAACTGAGCTACAGAGCCTCGCAGCGAGATACCGACCTCTCGGTCGGCCCTCGCAGCGACCCCGACGGGACTTGAACCCGCGACCTCCGCCGTGACAGGGCGGCGCGCTAACCAACTGCGCTACGGGGCCTCGTGGTGGCCGGAGCCACCCTGAAGCTTTCCTGCTGTACTGCTCGTACCCCCAACGGGATTCGAACCCGTGCTACCGCCGTGAAAGGGCGGGGTCCTAGGCCGCTAGACGATGGGGGCGGGTTGTCCGCCCCTGACGTCGAGGCGTCGGAAGACCGGTGATGAGCATACGGTCTGGGGGCCGGAACTCCAAAGCGGGGGTGATCCCGCAGGTCAGGCGGGTGGTGGAAGGGCAGGATGGTGCCGTGGTGGAGATGACGCGCGAGGAGTTCGAGGACGCGGTGCGCGACGCGCTCGACGAGATCCCCGAGGAGCTCGCGGCGATGATGGACAACGTCGTCGTGCTCGTGGAGGACGAGGCACCGCCCGACGAGCCCGACCTGCTGGGGCTGTACGAGGGCACCCCGCTCACCGAGCGCGGGGAGTTCTGGGCGGCGGGGTCGCTGCCCGACCGGATCTTCGTCTACCGCCTGCCGACGCTGGCGATCTGCGAGGACCGCGACGAGGTCGTCGAGGAGGTGGCGATCACCGTGGTGCACGAGATCGCGCACCACTTCGGCATCGACGACGAGCGCCTGCACGCCCTCGGGTGGGGCTGAGTGGTGCGACGGGTGGCGCGCCGTACCCCCGTAGGCGCGCCACCCGTCACCTCCGGCCGTCGGACGGGACGGGCCGGGTGAGCCCTCGGCCGGGTGCTCGGCCGGGGGCGGGACCGTGGCGGGCGTCGCCGCCCGCCGTCGGGCCTCAGCTCGTGACGAGCCGCAGCCCGTACGCCTGCAGGATCTCCCCGACGGGCTGGAAGTACGTCGTGCCGCCCGTGCGGCAGTTCCCCGAGCCCCCGGACGTCACACCCTGAGCCTGCGTGCCCGCGAGAAGCGAGCCACCCGAGTCCCCGGGCTCGGCGCACACGGTCGTGCGGATCAGCCCGCTGACGGTGCCCTGGGAGTAGCGGACCGTCGAGCCGTAGGCCTGGACCGTGCCGCACCGCCACCCCGTCGTGCTGCCGGACCGGCACACGTACGCCCCGACGGCGGCCTGCTGGGAGCCGGTGACGCGCACCGTCCCGCCCGAGTAGTTGTTGACCAGGCCGCGCGGGGTGTTGCCCGCGGCGACCTGCACCCAGCCGTAGTCGTTGCCGGGGAAGGACGAACCGCGGAAGGTGCCCGTCGGCGACGTCGTCGGTGCGCCGACCGCGCCGCAGTGGCCTGCGGTGACGAAGCCGCCCTGGACCGCGAAGCCCACCGAGCACCGCGTGCGCGAGCTGATGTAGTACGCGTTGCCCCCGATGACGTCGATGAACGTCCGGGGGGCCTCGGGTGCCGCGGCCAGCGTCACGGCGTCGGCGGGCAGGCCCGCGGCCGCGACGAGCTCGGCAGCGGCGCCGGTGCCGCCGACGGCCTCCACGACGAGCTTGTTGGTCGGCACGTCGACGTACCAGGTGGCGACGGTGGCGGGCAGCCCAGCGGCGTCGAGGGTGGCGCCGAGCTGCTCGAGCTGCGCGAGGCTCCGGTCCACCGTCACGGTGGTGACGCCTGCGGCCATCGGCCCGCGGACCTTCGACGGGGTCGTCGTCGCGACGTGCACGGTGCCGGCGGCGGGGTCCACCCACGCGCCGGCGTAGGAGGTTCCGAGCGCCTGGGTCAGGGTGCGGACCCGGGTGGCCGCATCGGCCTGGAAGCTCAGGCGCTGCACCGCCTCGGCCCGGGGCACGCCCAGGTCTCTCTCGAGCGCGTCGACCATGCCCTCCGGGACGTCGCCGGCGGGTGCCGCCGCTGACGCCCCTCCGCCTGCGGCGAGGGGACCGACGAGCAGGGCGAGTGCGGCGAGCGCGACGGTGGCGGCGCGGCGGGTGCGTACTGCGGACGTTGTCATGGTCGTCCCTCCCGATCGGTGCGAGGCCAGTCACGCTAGCGTGTGACGCCAGTCAGAATCTAGAGGCGGGGCCAGTCAGGTAGCGGACCTGCTGCCGTGGTGCCCGGTCCGCCGCGGGTAGCGTGGCCGCATGGTCCGGATCGGTGTGGTGCTGCTGCCCCAGGAGCGCTGGGCGACCGCGCGGTCGCGCTGGCGCGCCGCGGAGGAGATGGGCTTCGACCACGCGTGGACGTACGACCACCTCGCGTGGCGCGACCTCGCGGACGAGCCGTGGTTCGCCACCGTGCCGCTGCTCGCCGCGGCCGCCGCCGTCACCGACCGCATCGGGCTCGGCACGTGGGTCGCGTCGCCCAACTTCCGTCACCCCGTGCCCTTCGCCAAGGACGTCATGGGCCTGGACGACGTGTCGGGCGGACGCTTCCTGCTCGGCGTGGGCGCCGGCGGCGAGGGCTGGGACGCGGGCGTGCTCGGCCCGGCACCGAGCCGCGCGGAGCGCACGCAGCGGTTCGCCGAGTTCCTCGGGCTGCTCGACAAGCTGCTCACGCAGGAGGTCACGGACCACGACGGCGCCTTCTACCAGGCCCGCGGCGCCCGCATGGTGCCCGGGACCATCGCCCGGCCGCGCACGCCGTTCGTCGTCGCCGCCAACGGCCCTCGCGCCATGGCGCTCGCCGCGCGGTACGGCCAGGGGTGGGCGACGTTCGGGCCCGGCACCGGTGTCGGCGACGGCGCCGACGCCGCCGCGGCGCAGGAGGCGTGGTGGGACGGCCTCGCGCGGATGGCCGACGCGTTCGACGAGGCGGCCGACGGCCGCGACGTCGGGCGGTGGCTCAGCCTCGACGGTGCGCCGCGGTTCTCGCTGACGTCCGCCGCGCTCGCCGTCGAGGGGGTCGAGCGGGCCGCCGCGCTGGGCTTCGGCGACGTCGTCGTGCACTGGCCGCGACCGTCGGGGGTCTACGCGGGCGACGAGCGCGAGCTCGAGCGGTTCGCCGCCGAGGTGCCGCGGCTGCAGGCCCTGGAGCCCGCCGCCCGCTGACCCGCCGGACTGGATTGCTCTCTCACGGGTTCGGCGGGGAGGGCTGGATCGTTCTCTCGCGCCCTGGGATGAGGGTCAGGGGGTGGGGCGGCGGTGGGCCTCCCAGGCGCTGGCGACCATCTGCTCGGGGGTGTGGCGCATGACCCAGTCGAGGTCGCGCGCGGCGGCCCGCCCGGAGGCGACGATGCGGGCGGGGTCGCCCGGGCGGCGCGGCGCGACCTCCGGGGTGAAGTCGATGCCGGTGACCTGCGCGACCGTCGTCATGATCTGCGCGACCGACAGCCCGTCGCCCGAGCCGAGGTTGTAGACGGGCGCCAGGGGCCGGCCGTCGGCCAGTGCCCGGGCGGCGGCCACGTGGGAGACCGCGAGGTCGGCGACGTGCACGTAGTCGCGGACGCACGTGCCGTCGGGTGTCGGGTAGTCCGTGCCGTTGATGCGCGGCGTGCGGCCCGCGGTCAGGGCGTCGAGGACCAGCGGGAAGAGGTTGTGCGGGCTCGAGTCGTACAGGTCCGGCGCGCCGGAGCCCACGACGTTGAAGTACCGCAGCGACGTGTGGCGCAGGCCCGTGGCGACGCCCTGGTCGCGCAGCAGCCACTCGCCGACGAGCTTGGACTCGCCGTAGGGCGACTCGGGGGACGTGGGGGTCTCCTCCGTGACGACGTCGACGTCCGGGGTGCCGTACACCGCCGCCGACGACGAGAACACGATCTGCCCGACGCCCGCGTCGGCCATGGCCTCGAGCAGGTGCGCCGTGCCGGTGACGTTCTGCTCGTAGGTGTGCAGCGGGCGCTGCACGGAGACCCCGGCGTACTTGAAGCCGGCGAGGTGGACGACGCCGGTCACCCCGTGCTCGACGAGGGCGGCGCGCACGGCGTCGGTGTCCACGACGGACGCCCGGACGAACGCCACGTCGTCCGGCACGAAGTCGCGGTGCCCGCTCGACAGGTCGTCCAGCACGACGGGCTCCAGCGTCGCGTCGCCCGTGCGGCGCGCCGCGTCCTGGAACGCGCGCACCACGTGCGCCCCGATGTACCCCGCCCCGCCCGTCACCAGCCATGTCATGTCCGGCAGCATAGTGAAGACAGGCGCCATTTCCAACACAATCGAACACGGTCGAACACAACCGCACGCTCCATCGGGTCGGCGTGATCGGCACGGGGTTTCGGGGGGTGTGCCCACGGGTGCGCGCGTACGCTCTGGGAACCCGCTTGCAGAGGTCCGGCGCCGGCGGGCGACGACGGGCGCCGCACGTCCGGCGGGGGGACGACGACGGGACGGTACGCGTGGGGCGGACGGCAGGGATGACGGCGCAGCGCCGGTACGACACCACCGCGGCGCGGGCCAGCCGGGCGGTGCTGCGGACGTACTCCACGTCCTTCGGCATCGGCACGCGCCTGCTGCCGCCGCGCTCGCGGACCGACATCGAGGCCGTGTACGCGCTGGTCCGCCTGGCGGACGAGGTCGTGGACACCTACCGCGGCCCGGACGCGGCCGCCGAGCTCGACCAGCTCGAGGCGCAGACGGCGCGCGCGCTGGTCACCGCGTACTCGACCAACGTCGTGGTCCACGCGTTCGCCCGCGCGGCGCGCCGCACCGGCATCGGGCACGGCGAGGTCGACCCGTTCTTCGCCTCCATGCGCGCCGACCTGTCCGTGCGCGAGCACGACCGCGCGTCGTACGACCGGTACGTCTTCGGCTCGGCCGAGGTCGTCGGCGTCATGTGCCTGAAGGTCTTCCTGTCCGCCGACGCCCGCCCCGGGCGCCCGCCGGTCGAGCCGCCGGACGACGCCGTCGCCGGCGCCCGTGCGCTGGGTGCCGCGTTCCAGAAGGTCAACTTCCTGCGCGACCTCGGCGCCGACCACGGCGACCTCGGGCGCTCGTACCTGCCCGGCGTCGACGCCGACCGGCTCACCGACGGCGACGTCCACGGGGTCCTCGACGAGGTCCGTGCCGACCTGGCGACGGCCCGCGCGGCGCTGCCGCTGCTGCCGCCGCGCGCCCGCGTGGCCGTGGAGGCCACCACGGCGCTGTACGACCGGCTGCTGGCCGACCTCGCGGTCACGCCGCCGGCCGAGCTCGCGCGGCGCCGCGTGCGCGTCCCCGGACCCGTCAAGGCCGCCGTCGTGGGCCGGGTCGTGGCTGCGGCCCTGGTGCGCGAGGCCGGTCAGCGCGCGCGCCGGGTGGTCGGCGCGTGAGCGGAGCACGTCGCGACCGGCCGTCCGAGCGGCGCGAGGGACCGGTGCGCGTCGTCGTCGTCGGCGGGGGCGTCGGTGGGCTGACGACCGCGGCGCTGCTCGCGCGCGGAGGTGCCCACGTCACCCTGCTGGAGCGGCACGACCAGGTCGGGGGACGCACGGGCACCTGGCACTCCGACGGCTTCCGGTTCGACACCGGGCCGTCGTGGTGGTTCATGCCCGAGGTCGTCGAGCACGCGTTCGCGCTGCTGGGCAGGCGCCTCGCCGACCACGTCGACCTGCAGCGTCTCGACCCCGCGTACCGGCTGTTCCCCGAGCCCGGGTCCGGCGTCGACCCGTTCGACGTGGTGGCCGACCCGGCGGTGAACGCCGCGACGTTCGACCGGCTCGAGCCGGGGGCGGGCGCGGCGATCGGGCGCTACGTCGCCGACGCGGGCGAGGCGTACCGGACGGCCCTCGACCACTTCCTGTACACGACGTTCGAGCGCCCCGACCGGGCGGTGTCCCGCGACGTGCTGCGCCGCTCCGGCACGCTGGCGGGACTGCTCACCCGCACGCTCGCGGACCACGTCGCGCAGACCGTCGAGCACCCCGTGCTGCGCCAGGTGCTCGGGTACCACGCCGTGTTCCTCGGCTCGTCGCCCTACCGCGTGCCGGCGCTCTACTCGCTCATGAGCCACCTCGACCTCGGCGACGGCGTGCACTACCCGCGCGGCGGCATGTACACGCTGGTGGAGGCGCTGGAGAAGGCCGCGGTCGAGGAGGGCGTCGTCGTTCGCACGGGCGCCGACGTCGTCGCCGTCGAGGTCGAGGACGCACCGCGCACGCGGCGGCACCCGCGCCGCCGCGGCGTCGCGCGCGGTGTGCGGCTCGCCGACGGCACGGTCGTCCCCGCGGACGTCGTGGTGTCCGGCGCCGACCGGCACCACACCGAGACCGCGCTGCTCGACCCCGCGCACGCGGACCTGCCCGCGGACGTCTGGGACCGGCGTGGTCCCGGGATCTCGGCGCTGCTCGTCATGGCGGGCGTCCGCGGCGAGCTGCCGGAGCTGGCGCACCACTCGCTGTTCTTCACCCAGGACTGGCCGGGCAACTTCGACGCGATCCTCGGCGCCGGGCGCGCGACGCCGCCGGACGGGCTGCGCGTGCCCGACGCCGCGTCCGCGTACGTCTCGCGGACCACCGCGACGGACCCCACCGCGGCGCCGCCGGGGCACGAGAACCTGTTCGTGCTCGTCCCGTTCCCCGCGGACCCGTCGATCGGCACCCGGCCCGGCGAGCTCGACGCGCACGCCGACCGCTACCTCGACCAGGTGGGCGCGTGGGCGGGGGTCCCGGGGCTGCGCGAGCGCGTCGTCGTGCGGCGCGTCGTGGGGCCGGCCGACTTCGCGCGGGACCTGTCCGCGTGGCGCGGGACCGCCCTCGGCATGGAGCACACGCTGCGCCAGTCGGCGATGTTCCGGCCGGGCGTCGCGTCGCACCGGGTGCCGAACCTGCTGCACGTGGGCGGGGGGACGGTCCCGGGCGTCGGGCTGCCGATGGTGCTCATCGGCGCCGAGCTCGTGGCCAAGCGGCTGCTGGGGGAGACGTCGTCGCGGCCGCTGCCGGCGCCCCTGCGGCCCGGGTACCTCGCCTCGGCGCTGCCGCGCGGGCTGTGGTCCGACGTCGTGGCGGGGCGTGCATGACGGCCCTGGTGTACCTCGGCGCGCTGCTGGTCTCGATCGGCGGCCTCGCGCTCATCGACCGCCGGTTCGGCCTCGCGTTCTGGTACGACGCCCGCCGGTCGGCGTGGACCGTCGGCCTCGGCGTCGTCGGGTTCCTGCTGTGGGACGTCGCCGGGCTGCTCCTCGGCATCTTCGCGCGCGGGGACTCCCCGCACATGACCGGGCTGCTGCTGGCGCCCGAGCTGCCGGTCGAGGAGGCCTTCTTCCTCACGCTGCTGTGCTACGTGGGGCTGCTGGCGTGGCGGTGGTTCGACCGGACGGCCGCCGGGCGCACGGCGCACCGGGAGGACGCATGACGAACATCGTGCTCAACGTCCTCGTGCTGGTCGCCCTGACCGTGGTGTCGTGGCCGGTGCTGCGCCGCATGCGCGGGTGGCCGCTGCTGTGGGCGACCGTGCACCTGTGCGTGCTCACCGCGGTCTTCGACACGATCATGATCGACGTCGGCCTGTACGTCTTCGACCCCGCCAAGATCCTCGGGGTCCACGTGTGGGGCGCCCCGCTGGAGGACTTCGCGTACGCGATCGCGGCCGCGGTGTTCGTGCCCGTGCTCTGGCGGGTGCTGGGCCGCTCGCCGCGGACGGCGTCACGCCCGGACGGCACGCACGACACCGAGAGCGCCCACGGCTGATGCGCGAGGTGCTGGCCGCGTCGCGGCCGTTCTCCTGGGTGAACACCGCCTACCCGTTCGCGGCGGGGTGGCTCATGGCCACCGACGGCCGCGTCGACGTGCGCCTGGTCGTCGGGACCCTGTTCTTCCTGATCCCGTACAACCTGCTGATGTACGGCGTCAACGACGTGTTCGACTACGCGTCCGACCTGGCCAACCCCCGCAAGGGCGGGATCGAGGGCGGGCTGGTCGACCCGTCGCGGGCCCGCGCGGCGCACCGGCGCATCCTCGTGGCCTGCGCGGTCACGACCGTGCCGTTCGTCGTGTGGCTCCTGGCCCTCGGCTCGCCGCTGGCGGGCGTCGTGCTGCTGCTGGTGCTGTTCGACGTGGTCGCCTACTCCGCGCCCGGGCTGCGGTTCAAGGAGCGGCCGGTCCTCGACTCGTTCTCGTCGGCCGTGCACTTCGTCGGGCCGCTGCTGTACGCGCTCGTGCTGGCCGGCGCGGACCTCGGCGCGCGCACCACGTGGCCCGTGCTCGTCGCGTTCCTGCTGTGGGGCACGGCCTCCCACGCGTTCGGCGCCGTGCAGGACGTGCGCGCGGACCGCGCCGGCGGCATCGCGTCCGTCGCGACCGTGCTGGGTGCGCGCCCGACGGTCCTCGCGGCCACCGCGGCGTACGTCGCCGCCGCGGCCGTGCTGCTGGCGCTGCCCTGGCCGGGCGTCCTGGCGGCGCTGCTGGCGCTGCCGTACGCCGTGAGCACGTGGCGCTTCCGCGACGTCACCGACGAGGACTGCGAGCGGGCCAACGCCGGGTGGCGGACGTTCCTGTGGCTCAACCTGCTCACGGGGTTCCTCGTGACGATGCTGCTCCTGGCGATCGCCCTGACCTGACGCGCCCGCGCGGTCCGCACCGCGCGGCCCGACCACCTTCAGCCGAGCAGGACGTCGCGCACCGTCGGCGCGTCGGGCGCGCTGTGCTCCACCACGACCGCGTCGCCCGCGCGCACCGACCCGCGCTGCACCACCCGCAGGTACGCGCCCACGCGGCCCTCGTCGCGGAACCGCCGCACCCAGCCGCGCTCGTCGTCCCCGCCGACCCACCGGGCGAACGTCGCGCACGGGGTGCGCGGCCCGGTCACCTCCAGCACGACGCCGTCCCCGACGCGCCACCGGTCGCCGATCCGCGCCGCGTTCGGGTCCAGGCCCTCGACGCGCAGGTTCTCCCCGAACCACCCCGGCGGCAGCTCGCGGCCCAGCTCGCGGGCCCAGTGCTCCGCGTCGTCCTGCCCGTACGCGTAGACCGCCTGGTCCGCACCGCCGTGGTGCTTGCGGTCGGCCTGCACGTCGGCGCGCAGCCCGTACGGCCCGACGCGCACGGGTCCGTCGACGGCGCGCTTGTCGATCGCGGTCACGCCGACGGGACCGGAGTCGGGGCGCAGGGCGTGCACGACGCAGACGGCGAGGATCGAGGCCACCGGACCAGGGTAGGCAACCACGGGAGCGGTGTTGCCGCCTCCGCACCGGACGGTCGCGGCCGGCGCGGCGGCCGGGCGCCGGCGGGATACCGTGCGGGCCGTGCGTCCCACCGACAGCCCTCCCCGCCGGCAGCCGGCCCTCCGGCGCCTCGTGACGCGGGCGGGACGGAACGTCGGGCTGCTCGTCGTGGGGCTCGTCGTCGGGGTGCTCCTCGCCCCGATGATCCGGGACTACGCCCTGCTGGGGGTCGTCCTGCTGCCCGTGGCGCTGTGGACGCTGGCCAACCGCTCGGCGCTCGCCGCGACGGGCGGACGCGGCTTCGACCTGTCGCGCGCGCCGACGGCGGACCTGGTCGCCATGACGATCGGGGTGCTGCTGGCGGTGCCCGCCGCGGCGGCGGCCGTCGACGGCCCGCCGTGGCGCGCCGCGGCGCTCGTGGTGGTCGTCGCCGTGCTGGGCTTCGGCGTGCTGGGGTACGCCGACGCCATCGCGCAGGGCGCGGCCCTGGGCCCGGCGGCCCGGCTGCGCAGCGCGCGCGCCGTGCGGCTGGTCGACGCGTCGCTGCGCGGGCTGCGCACGAGCTCGGGGCTGACGAACCTGTACCTCGCGGCGGTCGGCACGTGGCTGGCGTTCCCGCAGGCGTCGGACTGGTGGCCGGTCGCCGCGGTGGCCGTCACGGCGGTGCTGCACTCGGTGCTCGACGGTCGTCGGCACGCGCCGCGCGCCTCCGTCACACCCTGAGGGCTCGGAGCCGCCCGCACGGCGGGTGCCGGCCGCCTCGCCGTGCGGCGGGCACGGCGCCGTCGTACCGTCGCGACGGAGCCGGCGTGCGGCGCCGGGACGGGGGCGCGGCGTGGGGGGAGCGACGAGGTCGCACGCGGCGCGCGCGCTGCTCCGGGGCCCCGGCGGCGCCGTGCGGCTGGCCGGGCTGGTCTGCCTCGTCGTCGCGGTCGTCTGGCGCGGGCCGGTGGACACCGCGCTGTTCTCGCTCGTCCTGGCCGGCCTGGTCGTGCCGCTCGCGGCGGGTGCGCCGCGCGGCCTCGACGCGGCGTACGGCGTCGGCCTGCTCGCCGCGGCGTGGTGCGGTGCGCTCGACCTCTACCAGGCGGTGGGCTGGCTCGACGTCGTGATGCACCTCGTGGTCACCGGGCTCGTCGCCGCCGTGGCGCACCTGCTGCTCGCCCGCCGGACCGGGGCCGTCGCCTGCCCCGCGCGCACGAGCGGCGGCGCCGAGCGCGTGGGCGCGATCGCCGTGACGACCGCGCTCGGCCTCGCGCTGAGCGTCCTGTGGGAGGTCGGGGAGTACCTGGCGAACACGTACGTCGACCCCACCATCTACGTCGGGTACGCGGACACCGTGGGGGACCTCGTCGCCGGCGGTCTGGGGTCGGCCGTCGCGGGGGCGTGGCTGACGGCGGCGCAGGGGGCCGGCCGGTCGTCGGACGACGGGCGCGCTCGACGCCCCGGCCCATCTTCTGGCCGCGCGGTCCCGCACGGCCCGACGTAGCCTGCGGGCGTGACCGACCGGCCGGCCGCGCGGGCTCCTGCGCCACGCCACGCACGGCCCCACCCCGGACGGGTGCGGGCCGCCGTGCTCGTGCTGTGCGCCGTGCTGTCGGTCGGCAGCGGGGCGCTCGCGGCCGCCGGTGCGGGGGAGGAGTCACCGGACGCCGGCGGGTCGGCCGCCGCGCCACGCCGGGTGGTGCCCTCGCCCACGCCGTCACCCGCACCCACCTGCTCGCCGGCGCCGCTCGAGGCGCGTGCCGCCGCGACGCTCGTCGTGGGCCTGCCGGGCGTGGTGCGCGCCGACGAGCCGCTCGCGCGGGACGTCGTCGCGCTCGGGGTCGGCGGGGTGTTCCTCTCGGAGACGAACGTGCGTGACGCGCGCCAGGTCGCCGCCCTGTCCGCAGGGCTGCGCGCCGCGGCGGGCCGTCCGCTCCTGGTCTCCACGGACGAGGAGTCGGGGCGCGTCGCGCTCATGCGCGACGTCGTCGGTGCCGGCCCCTCGCCGCGGCGGCTCGCCCAGCGCGAGTCGCCCGAGCAGGTCCGGGCGAGGGCCGCCGCGACGGGGGAGGCGCTCGCGGCCGTGGGCGTGGACCTCGACCTGGCTCCCGTGCTGGACCTCGACGCAGGGCCGTCCGGCGGGGTGATCGGCGACCGGTCGTTCAGTGCCGACCCGGGCGTCGCGTCGCGCTACGGCCTGGCGTACGCCGCGGGCCTGGCCGACGCGGGCGTCACGCCGACCGTCAAGCACTTCCCCGGGCACGGCCGCTCGCGCGTCGACTCGCACCGCGAGTCCGACGTCGTGGCCGCAGGCCTCGACGAGCTGGCCGCGACCGACCTGGTGCCCTTCCGCGACGCGATCGCCGCCGGTGTCCCCGTCGTCATGCTCAACCACCTGCAGTACGCGGCCCTCGACCCGGACCTGCCGGCCTCCCTGAGCCCGCGCGCGTACGCGCTCCTGCGGACGATGGGGTTCACGGGTGTCGCGATCACGGACTCCGTCGGCATGGGCGCGGTCAACCTGCGCTGGGACTTCCCCGAGGCCGCGGTGCACGCGATCGCGGCGGGGGCCGACGCCGTCCTGGCCACCGACGGTGCCCAGGCGGTGCGGATGCGCGACGCGCTCGTCGAGGCCGTGCGCAGCGGCCGGCTCCCCGAGGCGCGGCTGTCGCAGGCCGCGGCCCGCGTGACCGCGCTCGCGGGCGGGGACCCCGTCGCGATGTCGTGCCTGGACGTGGAGCTGCCGACGCCGTCCCGCTGACGGGTCAGTCCTGCTTGGCGGCGCCCCAGCCGTGCCAGCGGTCGACCTCGACGCGCACGCTGACGCGCGGCCGGTCCCGCACCGGGTAGGGCTTGCCGCCGTAGTGCGTCGACAGGCGGTCGATGTCCACGAGGTCGACGTCGTCGCTGATCTCCACGACCCGGCCCTGCAGGCTGACGTGCGTGTACCAGCTCTCCTCGCTCAGCGCCGTCAGCGAGACGTGCGGGTTGGTCCGCAGGTGCGCGAGGCGCGCCCGCGACGCGTCGAGGTTGAGCAGCACGCGGCCGTCGTCCTCCAGCAGGTACCAGGTGGCGACGGTGACGGGGTACCCGTCGGGGTGGACCGTGCCCATGACCGCCGGGTTGGGGCGGGCGAGCAGCGCGGCGACGGCGTCGGGCAGGGGAGGCTTCGGCACGGGTGGACCTTTCGACGAGGGCGGGTGCGGGGTCCAGCCTGCCGCGCGGCGACGGGACCGCGCACGCTGAGGGCTCGGGTTCGGCCGGTTCAGGCGAGCAGCGCGCGGGCGCGGTCGTACTGCCGGGGGAGCGGCAGGTCGGCGCCCAGCGCGACGGCCGCCCGGTGCGGCCAGAACGGGTCGACGAGCAGCGGGCGGGCCAGTGCGACGGCGTCGGCGGACCCGTCGGCGACGACCCGCTCGGCCTGCACGGGGTCGGTGATCGCGCCGACCGCGATCGTCGGCATCCCGCTCTCCGCACGCACGCGCGCCGCGAACGGCACCTGGTAGCCCGGCTCGACGGGCACGTGGACGCCCGGCAGGTTGCCGCCCGTCGAGACGTGCACCATGTCGACGCCCAGCGGCGCCAGGTCCCGAGCGAGGCGCACGGTGTCGTCCGCCGTCCACCCGGCCGGCTCGACCCAGTCGGTCGCGGACACCCGGACCAGCACCGGCATCGTGTCCGGCACCGCGGCGCGGACTGCCGACGTCACCTCGCGCACCAGGCGCGTGCGGTGCTCGAACGGTCCGCCGTACGCGTCGTCGCGCACGTTGGAGTCCGGGGAGCAGAACTGGTGCAGCAGGTACCCGTGGGCGGCGTGCACCTCGACCACGTCGTACCCCGCGGCGACCGCGCGGCGGGCGGCGGCCGCGAACGCCGCCACGACGTCCGCGACCCCCTCGGTCGTCAGCGCGGTGGGCGTCGGGTGGCCGTCGGCGAACGGCACGGCGCTGGGGCCCACGACCGGCCAGCCGCCCGCGCCGGGAGCCAGCGGGCCGCCGCCGTGCCACAGTGCGTCGGTGCTCGCCTTGCGCCCGGCGTGCGCGAGCTGGATCCCGGCCGGCACGCCCTGGGCGTGCAGCAGGTCGACGACCCGGCGGTGCGCGGGGACCTGCGCGTCGTCCCACAGCCCCAGGTCGAAGGGGCTGATCCGGCCCTCGGGCACGACGGCCGTCGCCTCGACGATGACGAGGGCCGCTCCGCCCGCGGCCCGTGCGCCGTAATGCTGCACGTGCCAGTCCGTCGGTGCCCCCGCGTCCGGGCCGTCCGCGGCGGCCGAGTACTGGCACATCGGCGCCATCCACACGCGGTGCGCGAACGTCGTGCCGCGCAGGGTCAGGGGGGAGAACAGGGCCGAGGGCATGGGGTCCTTCTGCGTCGGTGCGGGCGTCGGATCGGCCCTCGACGTTACGCGACGCGGGTCCCGCGGTCGGGCGCCCGTCACACGTCCTGCAACGCCCCGGGCACACCGAGGTCGTGGCGGGCGGGACGGCGCTCCTCGGGCTGGCGGGGACCTCGCTGACGTTCGGGCTGTGGTGGGCGTACCACGTGATCCCGAGCGAGCTGGTCGGTCACCGGCACGACGAGCGGGTGCTCGCCGCGATGTAGCCGGGTGCGGCCTGCGTGCTCAGCATGCGGGAGCCGGCTCGTCGATCCGTGGGGTCGCCGCGCCGTCGGCCGGGTAGACGCGGGTGATGGACAGCACCGCCGGTGCCGTGGTCACGTTGCTCACGTGGTGCGCGCCGACCTCGGTGAAGGCCTCACCCGGGCCGAAGGTCTCCGACGTGCAGCCGGACTGCCGGACGACCTCGCCCGACCGCACGACGGCGATGACGATGCCCGGGTGGGAGTGCCACCCGGAGAAGCTCCCCGCCGGGTAGGTGAGGTCGAAGGTCGTCACGTTCGTCGGCCCGTGGCCCGTGAGCCTGACGCCGTCCTGCTGGGCCTTGAACGGGCGGCGCCCGTCGCTGTCGTCGAGCAGGCCGGTGACGGAGCCCGTGCTCACGGTGTTCCCGGATCCCGGGGTGGCGACGGCGGTGGTGACGACGGCGACGGCGCCGGTCGTGAGGAGGGCGGTGGCGGTGACGACGAGGGCGGTCCGGGTGCGCATGGCTGCTCCTGGTGCGGCGACGGTGCCACGGCCGCGCGCGCGGCGGCCTGAGGCCACCGTCCTCCTGGCGGTCGGCGCGGGTCAAGGCCGGTGCTGCCACGCGTCGAGGAGCGTCAGCGCCCTCGTCCTGGGCCTTGACAATAAATCTTGTCAGGAGGAGCGTGGGCGACATGCAGGACATCGAGGTCATCGAGAGCGTGGACGCCGCCGCCGCGGCGCTGGACCCCGTGCGGGCCCGGCTGCTCGGCGAGCTGACCGTCCCGGCGTCCGCCGCCGGGCTCGCCGCCCGCGTCGGCATCACGCGCCAGAAGGTCAACTACCACCTCAAGGCGCTCGAGGCGCACGGCCTGGTGGAGCTGTCCGAGGAGCGTCGGCACGGCGGCATCACCGAGCGGGTGCTGCAGGCGTCGGCGGCGAGGTACGTCGTCTCGCCCGCGGCGGTGACCGCGTCGGCCGCCGACCCGGACGCCACCGCCGACCGGCGGTCGGCGGGCTACCTGGTGGCGCTCGCGGGCCGGGTCGTGCGCGAGGTCGGCGCCCTCGCGCGCCGGGCCGGCACGTCCGGCGAGCGGCTGCCCACCTTGACGATCGACACGCGGATCGGCTTCCGGTCGGCGGCCGACCGTGCCGCCTTCGCCGACGACCTCACCGCCGCGGTGCTCGACCTGGCCGCTCGCTACCACCACGACGACGGGGAGCCGTACCGGCTCGTCGTCGCCGCGCACCCCGTCCCCGAGGAGGAGAGCTCATGAGCACCGCACCGCACGTCCCGTACCGCCTGCAGTTCAGCGTGGAGGTCCCCGGCACCCCGGAACAGGTGTGGGAGGCGATCGCCACAGCGAAGGGCATGAGCGCCTGGTTCCTGCCGACCGACATCGAGGAGCGCGAGGGCGGGTCCCTGCACGTCTCGATGGGCCCGGGAATGGGCTCGGACGGCCACGTCACCGGGTGGGAGCCGCCGCGCCGCCTCGTGTACGAGGAGGACTGGGCCGCCCTCATGGGCAAGGACCCCGACGATCTGAGCCCCTTGACGTCGGAGTTCGTCGTCGAGGCGCAGTCCGGCGGCACGTGCGTCGTGCGCGTCACCACCAGCGGCTTCGGTACCGGCGCCGACTGGGAGCAGGAGTGGTGGGACGACATGGGCACCACCTGGCGACCGTCCTTCGACGTCCTGCGCCTCTACCTCGCGCGCTTCGCCGGCCAGGAGGCCGCCCCGCTCGAGGTCAGCGCCTCCCACGCCGGCGACGAGCGCACGGTCTGGGCCGCGCTGCGCGGAGCGTTCGGGCTGGGGGACGTGGGCTCGACGGTCGAGGTGCGCGGTGCCACCGGGACGCTGGAGAGCGTCGGGGAGCGGCACGCCGTCATCGGGCTCACGGCGCCCGTGCCCGGGATGCTCAGCGTCGGCGTGTACGGCGAGGGCGAGGGGAAGGCCGGCGCGTTCGTCCGGGGTCACCTCTTCTCGCCGGACGCCGCGCAGTACGTGCGGCGCGAGGGGCCGGGCTGGCAGGCCTGGCTCCAGGGGCTGCCCGTCCCGGCCTGACCGGTCGCGTCGCTCAGGCGGGCGGCAACCGCATGACGACCCGCCGGGCGCCGCCCACCGTCGACCGGGTGTCGGCGACCTTGACGAAGCCCGCCCGCTCGAACATCGACCGCAGGCCGGGGTACGTGAAGATCGCGTCGACCTTGCGGTCGGTGTCGAGCGGGTACGCCTCCACGACGTCGGCCCCGTTGTCGCGCGCGAACGTCACCGCGCCCTCGAGGAGCTGCTGGCCGAGTCCCCGGCGGCGGCGGCCGGCCCGCGTGCGCAGGCAGAAGACCGCCCAGGGGTCGGCGCCGTCCACCCGGGGGTACACCGTCTCGTCGTCCAGCTCGGCCACCTGCGACCGCAGGGCGACACCGGCCCACCCGACGACGTCCGGCCCGTCGTACGCCAGGACGCCGGGGGCCGGGGTCCTGCCGCACAGCTCGAAGACCCGCGCGCGGCGTTCGTGCGCGTCGAGCCGTGCGGCCGTCGGCGCCCCGAGGCGGTAGGTGAGGCACCAGCACGCCGCGGCGTCGGGGCGGCGTCGCGGGCCGAGCATCTCCACGACGTCGTCGAAGACGTCCTGGGTCGCCGGCGCGAACCGCAGGCTCACAGCTCCATCGGGGTCAGGACCCCGATCTGCCACCCGTCGGGGCCGTCGAGCAGCTGGTAGACGTAGCGCTCCTGCTCCCGCCCGCCGTACGACCAGGTGACGTCCGCCCAGACGCTGTGCCGGGTGGCCGCGACCACCTGGACGCGCGGGTCGGCCTCGGTGACGCCCTCGTACGCCGACCAGCTGTCGGCGAACGACTCGCGGGTCTGCTCCCTGTCGCCCACCGCGATGCTCCGGCCGGGGAACGCGATGAGCGCCGGCACCGCGTACATGTCCGCGATCGCGTCCGCGTCGCGGGCGAGCAGCGCCCGGGCGTACCGCGCGAAGAAGTCGTCCGTGCCCTCGTGCATGGGTCGTCTCCCTCCTGTCGTGCCCTCGACGCTAGGGCCCTTCACCGACACGCCTGCGACGGTGTTGAGTCGGGGGATGGACGCTCGTCACACGCTCGCTGCCGCCTCCCGCGACGGGCACCTCGCGTTGCGCCGGGTGGAGCGCCACCACCGCATCCTCGAGCTGCTCGGCCACGGCGGGACCCTGACGGCACGCGTTCTCGCGGACCGGGTCGGCGTGTCGACGCGGACCGTGGAGCGCGACGTCGAGCGGCTGCGCGACGCCGGCGTGCCGTTCACGACCCGACCGGGACGAGGAGGCGGGATCGCCCTCGCGCCCGCGCGCCGGACCGCGGTGGTCGAGCTCGACGCCGGCGAGATCGCGGCGCTCGTCTCGGCGATGGCCGTCGTCGGCACGACCTCGAGCCCGTCGGCCGGGTCCGCGACGGCCAAGCTGGTCACCGCCCTGCGCTGACCGCGCCGCCGAGGTCGGCCCGGGATCGCGGGCAGCGGCGACAGGGGCGTCGTGGCGTCCGTCGCGGTCACCGGACCAGCCGGACGCGGGGGTCGTCCTCTGGGCGACGTACCCACTGGCAGGCTCCCGGTGGGCTGTGCGGTCGGGAGCTCGGGCGCGACCCTCGCACCGAAATGCCTCGAACCCTCCCGAGGGCGAATGGCACTGTGCGGGCATGACCACGACCGACGCCACCGACGCCGTGACCCTCGCCGCGGCGCACGGGCTGCACCTGGACCCCGCCACCGTGGCCGTCAACGACGCGGGCCTCGACTACCGCGTCGTCATGGCCGACGACCGGGCCGGGCGCCGCTGGGTCCTGCGCCTGCCCCGTCGCCCGGACGTCTCCGCAGGCATGTCAGCCGAGGTGCGCATCCTCGACCTCGTGCGCCCGGTGCTGGCCGACGACGGGGTGGCCGTCCCCGACTGGCAGGTCCGCGCGCCCGGGATCGTGGCGTACCCCGCGCTGCCGGGTGCGCCCGGCCTCACGCTGTCGGACGCGGGGGAGCCCGTCTGGCACATGGACCCCGCGTCGCCCGACTACGCCCTGCGGCTGGGCCGGCTGCTCGCGCGGCTGCACTCGGTGCGGGTCGAGCAGGCCGCGGTCGCGGAGGTGGAGGTCCGCACCGCCGCGCGGGTCCGCCAGGTGTGGCGGGACGACGTCGCCCGGGTGTGCGACGAGTTCACGGTCGCCCCCGCGCTCGTGGACGCGTGGCAGGCGTGGCTCGACGACGACGTCTGCTGGCCGGACCACACGGTCATGACGCACGGCGAGATCTACCCCGCGCACGTACTGCTCGACGACGACGGCGTCATCACCGGCGTCCTCGACTGGACCACGGCCCGCGTCGACGACCCCGCACGCGACTTCTCCGCCCAGTACGGGGCGGGCGGCGAGGAGATGCTCCGCGTGAGCCTCGCGGCGTACGAGGAGGCGGGAGGACGCGTGCACGCCGGCCTCGCCGCGCAGGCCCGGCACCTGTGGGAGGCGTTCCCGGTCGTGTACGCACTGTTCGCGCTCACCACCCGGGCCGAGAAGGACATGGAGGCGGCCGCCGCCATGCTGGACCCGGATCAGACCGACTGACGGGGGTCGGCCGCTCGGCGGGGCAGGCGCGGTCTCGCGGGAGCACCGCGCGGGTGGGCCCCGTGGGGATCGAACCCACAACCCGCGGATTAAAAGTCCGCTGCTCTGCCAGTTGAGCTAGAGGCCCGGGTGATGAGGGGTTTCATTCGTGGAAACCACGGGACAACACCCGTGTCGTCCGCGTGCGGCGGTGAGGGCCGCTGCGGCTGACGAGGTCGACGGTACAGGCTGGTCAGAGCCGGTGGCGGAGGCCTCGTCGGGATCGTGTGGCTGCCGACCGCCCTGCGACCCCGCCGGCTGCGCATGCTGCTCGCCGACCCCCGGCTCCAGGCACGCAACCGCGGTCCACGACGCAAGGGGCCCGACGACGACGGCGTCGACCTGCCCGCGCCGACCGGTCCGACGGAGGTGCGCACGCCGGCCACCCCGGCGCTCGTCGCGGCGCAGGCGCCGGCTGGGCACGGTTGTCAGGCGGGGAGCACGTACCGGTACATCAGCAGGTAGTGCAGCACGGAGGCGAGCACCACCAGCACGTGCCAGATCTCGTGGAAGCCGAGCACGCCGGGCAGGGGGTTGGGCCGCTCGACGACGAACACGACGAACCCGACGCTGTAGACCAGCCCACCGGCGGCCATCAGCACGTACGCCCCCACGGGCAGGGCGACACCGGCGCCGACGAGCACCACCGGCATCCAGCCCATCGCGATGTACAGCGTGTTCGTCACGTACTTGGGCAGCTCGCGCAGCGCCGACCGCAGCGCGATGCCGATGGCGGCGACCACCCAGACCGCTCCCAGCACGGCCCAGCCGTACGCGTTGCGGAACAGCACCAGCACCAGCGGCGTCACCGACCCGGCGATCAGGACGAACACCGACGCGTAGTCGAGCGTCCGCAGCACGCCGTTGACGCGCGGCCCCCGGTCGATGCCGTGGTGCAGCGTGCTGGCGACGAACAGCAGGAGCACGGACGCGGCGTAGACGCTGAGCCCGACGACCTTCCAGAGGTCGCCCTCGGTGACCGCCTGGGCGACGAGCACGGCGCCCCCGACGAGCGCGAAGCAGCTCGCCGCGAGGTGCGTGACGGTGTTGACCCGCTCGTCGGTGACGTGCACGCTGCCGTCGCGGCTGAGCCGCGGTGGTGGGGCCGTCCCCGGCGTCGGCGTGGTGCGTGCGGACGTGGTCTCCACCGTTCGTTCCTCCTGGTCAGCCGTCGACTCGGCTCGTCCGGGAGCCTACCCGCGCGGCCCGACCGCAGCGGCGGTACACGTCCCGCTCCGGGGTGGGCGGTTCGTCACAGCGCGACGAGGCACGCGTCCCGCTCCGGGCCCTTGGCCCTGTGGATCGTCGTCACCTTGAGGTGTGAGGCACGCCACTCCAGGTTAGGGTCGGGTCGACCATAAATTGCTTGACCTCGTCAGACCCGAACACCATAATGGTCAACATGACCACAATGACGACGGCGGCCGCGACCAGCACCGCGATGCTGACCGACCACTACGAGCTCACCATGCTCCGCGCCGCCCTCGCCGACGGCACCGCTCACCACCAGGCGGTCTTCGAGGCCTTCGCCCGCCGCCTGCCCGACGGGCGCAGGTACGGCGTCGTGGCAGGTCTCGGCCGCATCGTCGAGGCCATCGAGAGCTTCACGTTCGACACGCACCGGGTCGCCTGGCTCCTGGACACCGGCGTCATCGACGGGCACACCGCCGACCACCTGCTCGGCTACCAGTTCACGGGGAACATCGACGCGTACCGCGAAGGTGACATCTACTTCCCGAACAGCCCCGTCCTGACGGTCTCCGGGACGTTCGCCGAGTGCGTCATCCTCGAGACGCTGATCCTGTCGATCCTCAACCACGACAGCGCGATCGCCTCCGCCGCGGCCCGGATGGTCAGCGCTGCCGACGGCCGACCGCTGCTCGAGATGGGCAGCCGGCGCACGAACGAGAGTGCCGCCGTCGCGGCCGCGCGAGCCGCCTACCTCGCCGGGTTCGCCTCCACCAGCAACCTGCAGGCCGGGTTCCAGTACGGCGTGCCCACCCGCGGCACCGCCGCCCACGCGTTCACCCTCGGGCACACCAGCGAGCGCGAGGCGTTCGCCTCCCAGGTCGCGGCCCTCGGGACGGGGACCACGCTGCTGGTGGACACCTACGACATCCCGCAGGGCATCCGTACCGCCGTCGAGGCTGCCGGGACGAACCTCGGCGGCATCCGCCTGGACTCCGGGGACCTGGGTGACGAGGCACGCAGGGCCCGCGCCCTGCTGGACTCCCTGGGTGCCACGAGCACGAAGATCTCGGTCACCTCCGACCTGGACGAGTACACGATCGCCGCGCTGGCCGACGCACCCGTCGACCTGTACGGCGCCGGGACCAGGCTCGTCGGCGGGTCGGGTCACCCGACCGCCGGGATGGTCTACAAGCTCGTCGCGGTCGCCGACGAGCCCGGCCCGTACGCCCCGATGCGTCCGGTCGCGAAGAAGGCCACCAGCAAGGGCAGCGTCGGTGGCCGCAAGGTCGCCTACCGGTCCCTGGACCACCAGGGTCACGCGACCCGTGAGGTCGTCGTCGTGCGGCACCTGCCCGGCGCCCCGGAGACCGGACCGGGCCGCGCGCTGCAGGTCGCGGTGATCCGCGACGGGCACGTCGTGCACCACCCGTCTCTCGCCGAGATCCGCGCCCACCACCGCGGCGCGAAGGCCGAGCTGACCGCGCTCGACCTGGACCTCGCACCCGGGACCCCGCGCCTGGTCGCGGACCCCACCGCCCTCGGCAACCTGATCGGAGCCGGCGCATGAGCCCCCTGACCCCCCTCCTCGGAAGGACCGCAGCATGAGGACCGCACTGATCGTCGTGGACGTGCAGAACGACTTCTGCGAGGGCGGCACGCTCGCCGTGACCGGCGGCGCGGCCGTCGCCCGGCAGATCAGCGACTACCTCGCGCGCACCGGGGCCCGGTACGACACCATCGTCGCGACCCGCGACTGGCACGCCCCGCTGCCGGACACCAACGACGGGCACTTCGCCACCGACGGCGACCCGGACTACGTGAGCACCTGGCCGGTGCACTGCGTCGCCGGCACCCCGGGCGCGGACTACCACCCGGACCTCACCCTGCCCGAGCGGACCGTGCACGTCGTCAAGGGTGAGTCCCGGCAGGACTACTCGGGGTTCCAGGGCCGGATCGTCGACCCGGTCGACGGCCGCGAGCGCCTGGCGGACCTGCTGATGGAGCGGAACATCGCTCACGTGGACGTCGTGGGGATCGCGACGGACTTCTGCGTCAAGGCGACCGCGCTGGACGCCCGCCGCCACGGTCCGACGACCGTGGCGGTCCTGACCGACCTGACCGCTGCGGTCGGTGCCGCCACCGCGAGCAAGGCGCTGACCGAGCTGGCCCGCAACAAGATCATCCTGGACGAGTCCCGCTGACCTCGCGGCCCTCGACAGAACGACACACCGCCGTGCCCGACGCCACGGCCCACGAAGGGAACGCACCGATGACCACCCACGCGCAGGCGCCCGAGGGGTACGACCCGCACGACTACCCGCCGTTCGCCGTCACGGTCGACCTGTGCATCTTCACGGTCCGTGACGGTGCGCTCAAGGTGCTGCTGATCGAGCGGGCCGACGACCCGTACGCGGGCGCGTGGGCGCTGCCCGGCGGGTTCGTGAACATCGACGAGGACATCGCCGACGCCGCGTGGCGCGAGCTGGCCGAGGAGACCGGCGTCGAGCAGTTCGCCGGGCACCTCGAGCAGCTCGGCACGTACGGCACGCCGGGACGTGACCCCCGCATGCGGGTGGTGTCCGTCGCCCACGTCGCGTTCGCGCCGAACCTGCCGGACCCGCAGGCGGGATCCGACGCGCGCAACGCGCGCTGGTGGGACGTGTCCGACCTCGACCTGCCGGGCCTGACCGGCGGGAACGACGACGGTGACGCCCCCGAGCTCGCGTTCGACCACGCCCGGATCCTGGCCGACGCCGTGGACCGTGTCGCGGCGAAGATCGAGTACACGCCGCTGGCGACGGCCTTCGTCCCCGAGCACTTCACCCTCGGCGAGCTGCAGCACGTGTACGAGGCGGTGTGGGGAACCCGCCTGGACCGGTCGAACTTCCGCCGCTGGGTCAAGGGGACCGAGGGGTTCGTCCGTCCGACGTCCGGCACCGAGCGTCGCCTCACGGGCGGCTCGGGACGCCCGGCCGCCCTGTA
Source organism: Cellulomonas wangsupingiae (assembly GCF_024508275.1). Taxonomy (NCBI): domain Bacteria; kingdom Bacillati; phylum Actinomycetota; class Actinomycetes; order Micrococcales; family Cellulomonadaceae; genus Cellulomonas; species Cellulomonas wangsupingiae. Next base: position 3,246,029 of record NZ_CP101989.1, on the reverse strand, counting down.
CACGGCCGTCACCGACGGCCCCACGACGCTGACGCCGCCACTGATGCGCCCGGACGACGCCCGCGCGCTGAGCACCCACGAGAAGGACCGATGACCGCACTTCGAGTCGCCCTGGCGCAGCTGCCCGTGCGTGTCGGTGACATGGCGGGCAACGCCGCCGCCATGGCGCACGCGGTGTCCACGGCCGAGTCGCTGCACGCGGACGTCGTGCTGACCCCGGAGATGGCGGTGTGCGGCTACCCCGTCGAGGACCTGCTGGCCGAGCCGGAGTTCGTCCGTGCCGCCATGGACGCGACACGTCAGGTCGCACGGTCCACGGACCGCACGGTCGCCCTGCTCGGGGCACCGTGGGTCACCGGCTGCCTGCCGGTGGCCGGCGGTGCACGGCCCACGGGGTGGATGACCGACGCGCAGTCCCGCTCGCTGCGCAACGTCGCCGTGGTCGCCCAGCGGGGGACCGTGCGTGGCGGGCACGCCAAGACGCTGCTGCCGACGTACCCGGTCTTCGACGACGCGCGGCACTTCGAGGCCGGTGCGAGGCAGCAGGACCTGTACCAGGTGCAGACCCCGGACGGTCCGGTGACGTTCGGCGTGCTGGTGTGCGAGGACGTGTGGAGCGACGAGCTGGTGCAGGAGATGCGCCGGGGCGGTGCGCAGGTCGTCGTCGTGCTGAACGCCTCGCCGTACCACGTCGGCAAGCAGCAGCTCCGCGAGGCGACCGTCGCGGCCGCGGCGAGGAACGCACGCGTGCCGATCGCGTACGTCAACGCCGTCGGCGGGCAGGACGAGCTCGTGTTCGACGGCGGTTCGTTCGCCGTGGACGGTGACGGCGACGTCATCGCTCGTGCACGGTCGTTCGAGACCGACCTCATCACCGTCGACCTCCCGGTCGCACCCGAGGTCGACCCTGGGCGGTCGTGGGACGTGGTGGACCTCGGCGCCACCCACACCCGGCGGTGCACACTGCCCGCGCCGCCCCTCACCGCACCGCGCGAGGTCGACGACGAGGTGTACACCGCGCTGGTCACCGGGTTCCGGGACTACTGCACACGCGTCGGTCTGCCGAAGGTCGTGCTCGGCCTGTCCGGCGGGATCGACTCCGCCCTGGCGGCCACGATCGCCGTGGACGCGCTGGGGCCGGACGCGGTGTGGGGGATCGGGATGCCCGGCCCGTACTCCTCGGACGGGTCCGTCACCGACGCACGTGCGCTGACGGAGAACCTCGGCATCCGGTTCGACGTCGTGCCGATCACGGACGCCCACCTCGAGCGCGAGCAGGTGCTGGCCCGGCTGCTGACCGACAGGACCGGCGACACCGGGCACCCGGTCGCCTGGGAGAACCTGCAGGCACGGCTGCGGGGGACGACCCTCATGACGATCGCGAACGCGACCGGTGCGCTGGTCTGCACGACCGGTAACCGCTCGGAGAGCGCCGTCGGCTACTTCACGCTCTACGGGGACTCCTGCGGCACGGCTCCCAACCCGCTGGGCGACCTGCTGAAGACCACCGTCACCATGAAGGACGGCGCGGTCCTGCCCGGGGTCTACGGGCTCGCGCAGTGGCGCAACGACCGCGCCGACGCTGCCGGGCTGGTGCCTCCGATCCCCGTCTCGACGATCACCAAGCCCGCGAGCGCGGAGCTGGCCCCCGGGCAGCAGGACAGCGACTCGCTGCCGGAGTACCCGGTCCTGGACCGTCTGCTGCTCGCGTTCCTCGAGGACCACGCCAGCGCCGGCGAGCTGGCCGACACCCTGGTCGCCGACGGGTGGGACCGGCAGGTGGCGGCGAGCACCGTCAACCGTGTGCTGACGCTCGTGGACCGCAGCGAGTTCAAGCGGCGGCAGGTGCCGATCCGGATCAAGATCTCCACGCTCTCGTTCGGGCGGGACCGGCGGATGCCGCTGGCGAACCACTGGTCGCACGCGACCGCCGAGCCACGTCCAGGTGAACTGCAGCCGACGGGGTCGGTGCCGGACGTCGGAGTGCCCGGTGCGCCGTAGGGTCGGCGGATGATCGTGGAGTCGAGCGTCGACGTGCCCGTGCCGCCCGACGTGGCGTTCGCGGTGTCGCAGACGACAGGAGCCACCCGGCTGCGCTGGGACCCGTTCATCCGACGGCAGTCGTTCCTCGACGGCGCGACGGTCCCGGCCAAGGGTGTGCGGACGCTGACGCACCACCGCTCCGGGCTGCGGATGGTCAGCGAGTACGTCTCGTACAAGCCGCCGACGAACGTCGGTATGAAGATGGTCGAGGGGCCGTGGTTCTTCGCCGTCATGGCCGGCGGGTGGCGCTTCACCCCGCTGCCGGACGGCGGGACGCGCGCCGTCTGGCGGTACAGCTTCACGTGCCGGCCGGCGTGGCTGGCGCCGGTGGCCGAACGGATCGGGCGGGTCGTGCTGCAGCGGGACGTCGACCGCCGGATCGCGGGGTTCGCACGCGGCTGCGCGGACGCGCACGTCCTGGATGCGGTGGGCCGGGACGGATCCGCCCGCGGATGACGACCCGCCACCCGGACGTCGGCTCCCGCCCGGGGTGCGTCCGCCGTGTCGGCCTGCGGGCGGACCTCGTGTGTGCCGCGCGTGGGTGAGGCGCGCCGGCGCCGCGGCCTCGTCCGGCGAGGGGCGCTGCCTGCGCTGTGGGGGTGCTGTGCGTACCTGATGGTCGCGGGGCTCGCCGGGGTGCCGGGGGCTCTGGCGGAGCGGGACCTGGCGCAGGACCTCGTCGCCGACGGGCGGCCGGCGGTGGCCACGGACGCGCGTGTGCTCGTGAAGGTGCAGTCCCGCGCCCGGTTCCTCGTGTCCGAGGTCGAGGTGTCGTTCGAGACGTCGGACGGACGCGCGGTGACCGCGCCGCTCGCGGGGCCGGTGCGCGAGCGGGTGGAGGACGTGTCGGGGGGATGGCAGGCGCCGCCGCCGGGGTCCGTGTACGCGCCGCCGCTGCCGGTGCGGTACCTGGCCGCGGCACCGCACGTGGTGATGGGTGAGCGGGAGCTCGCCGCGGCCGACGGGCGGTGGGTGCGCCAGACGGTGACGGTGGCGGCCGCCGGAGGCGTCCCGACCGTGCTCGGCGCCGCGGTGTGGGTGTCGAGGCGTCGGGCGCACCGGAGCGGCGGCGGACGTCCCTCCGGTGGCCGATCCCGTCAGGTCGACGGCACGAAGGTCGGCGGGCTCCCCGACCGCGAGGAGGACGCGGTCGCGGCCGGTCGCCGGCTCGCCGAGGAGCACCACGTCCACGCGGCCGACGGCACCATCGCCGACACGAGCTCCCACGGCAACGACCCGCGGGACATCCCGGCCTGACACGCTCGGCGGGTCGCGGTCGTCACCGCACCGCCCTGGCCTACCTCTCGGCCGCCGGCGTCGTCCCCGCCAGCACCGGCAGCACGTGGTGCTCGAGCAGCGGCGCGAGGTCGTCGGGCAGGTCGCCGGCGGGGTCGAGCCAGCGCAGCTCCTCGATCTCGCCCGCGGGTGCGGTCGTGCCGACGAGCGGGTGCTCGAAGACGGTCCCGACGACCTCGTGACCGGCCTCGTTGGCCGCGGCGGCGCGGAACGTCCCCAGCTCGTGCAGCCGGGCCTCGTCGAGCACGACCCCGACCTCCTCGTACGCCTCCCGCACCGCCGTGCGTGCGGCGCTCTCCCCGGGTTCCGGCTTGCCGCCGGGGAGCATGAAGCGGTGCGTGCCGCGCTTGCGCACGGTGAGGACCTCGCCCGACGCCCGACGCAGGACGACGGCGCTCACGTGGATGACAGGGGTGGGCGGCACGTGCCGGATCGTACGACGCACCGCTGGGAAGGTTGCGCGCGATCGGTCGCGATGGGGCCCGCGGGGCGACGGCGGCGGCGCTGCGGCATCCCGCCGACGTGCTGCACAGGTTGCACGGACCGCGTCGCCACCTGTGAACCCAGGCCACGCGCGGGCCGGGCGGGCGTCGCCCGCGGGGCACCTCGACGACACGTGAACCCGCAGTCCAGGACGCCGAGGGGTCGTCGACGGGGCGACCTGCCGGGGCGCTCCGGGGCGGCCGCGCCCGGTTGCCTGAGTCATCTACCATCGATGGCCACTTCGCGACCCAGGAAGAGGGCGAATCGGTGGTGAGCGAGATGCGCACCGGATCGACCGGAAGCCAGTCCGGCCGTACCTCGGCCGACCAGCGCGCACGCGCTGCGCGGATCCTCCAGGAGGTCACCTCTCCCGGCACCCTCGGCAGCCCGCACCCCGCGCTGCTGCCGGGGATCGGTGTCGAGCAGACGCACCTCTCGTTCCGGATCGACAGGGTGGTGTTCGCCGTCGCGGCGGCCGTCGTGCTCGCCGTGATCGCCTGGGGCCTGCTGCTCCCGGCCGGCCTGGCAGAGTTCGCGGGCGCCGCCTTCGAGCTCGTCACCGTGGACTTCGGGTGGTTCTTCGGCGTCCTGACCGTCGTCGTGCTGGTCTTCATGATGTGGCTGGGCTTCGGTCGGCACCGGGCCGTCCGCCTGGGCCAGGACGACGAGGAGCCCGAGTTCTCCACGATCTCCTGGGTGACGATGCTGTTCTCGGCGGGCATCGGGATCGGGCTGCTGTTCTACGGCCCGCTGGAGCCGATGTCGTTCTTCCTCGACCCCCCTCCCGCGTTCACGGGCACCGAGCCGGGCAGCGGCCAGGCCATGCACGTCGCACTCGCGCAGACGGTGTTCCACTGGGGGCCGGTCGCGTGGGCGTTCTACGCGCTGGTCGGCGGCGCCGTCGCGTATGCGGCGTACCGCAAGGGCCGCAGGCCGCTGATGTCCGCGCTGCTCGAGCCCGTCTTCGGGGAACGCAGCCACGGCATCCTCGGCAAGGTCGTCGACGTGTTCGCCATCGTGGTGACGCTGTTCGGCACCGCCGTCTCGCTGGGCATCGGCGCACTGCAGATCGGCCGCGGGGTCGAGATCGTGGGCGGCGTCGGTCGCCTCGGCAACGCGGTGCTCGTCGGCATCATCGCCGTCCTCGCCGTCGCGTTCATCCTCTCGGCGGTCTCCGGGCTCAAGCGCGGCATCCGCGCGCTGTCCAACATCAACATGGCCCTCGCCGGCCTGCTGGGACTGTTCATCCTGGTCGTCGGCCCGACGGTCCTCCTGCTGAACCTCGTGCCCGGCGTCCTCATGACGTTCGTGGCCGAGCTGCCGGTGATGATGGGCCAGTCCGCGGCCACGTCGCCCGACGCGCAGGAGTTCATGAGCGCCTGGAGCACGTACTACTGGGCGTGGTGGGTGTCGTGGACGCCGTTCGTCGGGATGTTCATCGCCAAGATCAGCCGCGGCCGGACGCTGCGGGAGTTCGTCACCGCCGTGATCGTGGTGCCGAGTGCGGTGTGCCTGGTCTGGTTCACGGTGGTCGGCGGCACGGCCATGTGGCTCGAGCAGACCAGGTCGGCCATGAGCGCGAGCGAGTCCGGGGAGGACATGCTGTTCGCGCTGCTGCGTGAGCTGCCGTTCGGCGCGGTGACCTCGGTGCTCGCGATCGTCTCGATCGTCATCTTCTTCGTCACCAGCGCCGACTCCGCCTCCATCGTCATGGCCAGCCTGTCCGAGCAGGGCAACCCGACCCCCCGGCGGTGGACGACGGTGGTGTGGGGGTCGGCGCTCGCGGCCGTCGCCGCGGTCCTGCTGGTCGGGGGCGGCGAGGTCGCGCTCTCGGGTCTGCAGAGCCTCATGATGGTCTCGGCCCTGCCGTTCGCCGTGGTGCTCATCTTCGTGATGGCCGCGTGGGCCAAGGACCTGGCCCGCGACCCGCTGACGCTGCGGCGCCGGTACGCGCGCGAGGCTCTCGACCAGGGCGTGCGGGCCGGCATCGAGGAGCACGGCGACGACTTCGTGATCGGTGTCGTGGCGACGGCGCCGGACGAGGGCGCAGGCTCCTGGCTCGACACGGAGGACCCCGCCCTCAGCGACTGGTACCGGCCGGACGAGGGAGACGCCGAACCTCCGCCGGACCCGTCCACACCGCCGTCCGCGCCTGCGCCCCGCGAGTAGGCGCCCCGACCGCGGGTCGCCGGAGGGTGGTCCGGGGCCGAGACGACCAACGGAGGAGGAGACATGTCGACGCTGTCCCAGCCCGTCGCCCAGGCGCTGAGCGCGCTCGTCGACGCGCATCTGAGCGCGTTCGGCAAGACCTACCTGAGGGCGCGGACGCGCGACGTCGCACCGCGCCACGCGTACGCACTCGGCGCCGTGGTCGCGCTCGGCCTCGTTCCTGCACCCACCCTGCGGGGCCCGCGACGCGAGTGGGCCGCGGCGTGCGAGGAGGAGCTCATGGTGCGCCGGGCCTCCAGCATGCTCGCCTGAGCGCTCGGAGCTGCCGCGCCGGGGCGGCGCCCGGCTACCGCGCGCCACCCACCCGCAGCACCTCACCCAGCCGCTCGCGACGCCGCAGCGACGACTCGGCGACCACCAGCACCGCGACGGTCAGCCCGACGACGAGCGGCGGTGCCGCCGCCCACAGCGACAGGGCCGGCGTCGGGTCGGTCGGCTGCCCGGTGACCAGGCGCAGCGCGAGGGGGCCGACGACCACCGCGGTCAGCGCGGTGCCCAGTGCCGCGCCGCCCACCGAGGCCAGCAGACTGCCCGGCAGCAGTTCGCCCGCCGTGACCAGCCGCGCGTCGCTCCCGTCGAGGCCCAGGGTCCGCAACGTCGCGAGGGTGACGCCGCGCTGCGGTGCGGTGGTGGACGCGGCCAGCACGACGACGAGCGCGGCGAGCGCGAGCAGCGTGACGGTCGCCGCGGCGGCGAGCCGCTGGACCCCCACCGTGAGGGGCTCCGCGCGGTGCGAGGTCAGCCACGCGCTGCGCGTCGTGACGCTCGCCCCGTCGAGCCCGGGTGTCGTCGCGACGGCCGTGCGCGCGCCCGGGCCGACGACCCACAGCCGGTCCGGCGCCACGGGCTCGCCGTGGGCCGCCCCCAGCGCCGCCGCGTCGACCACCACGGCGTCCTCGCCCCGCGTCAGGCTGTCGGGTGCGGTGCCGACGGTCGTGAGGTCGACGCGGTCGCCGTCCCAGCCCAGCACCAGGTCCGCGTCGCCGTCGGTGCGCAGGCCCGCGCTGAGCAGCGCGGTCGGTCGGCCGCGGGCGTCGGCGCCGAGCGCTGCGAGCCCGGGCGCGTCGGGCAGCGGCGTGGTCGCGAGCAGGTCGGCGTAGTCGGCGGCGGGCAGCACCACGACCCGCGCCGGCTCGTTGCCCCACGGGCCGAAGAGGTCGACGTGCTCCTCGACGCGCCCGGGCAGGGCGTGGTCCACGCCCTCGCGGGAGCGCAGGTACGCCGCGAGGTCCTCGAGCGCGGGGTCCGGGGCGGACGTCAGCGTGAGGTCGGCGCCCACGGCGAGCCACGACGCGTCGACCTCGCCCCGCTCGACGGTCGTCACGAACGTCGTGCCCAGCGCCACGAGGCCCGCGGCGACCGTCAGCGTGAGGAACGTCAGGCCGTCACGCGACGCGTCGTGCGCGCGGGCGGCGGCGAGCACCGGCACGGCCCGCGGCGTCCGGGCCGCTGCCGCGACGCCCCGGCGCAGCAGTGCCGGCAGCACGCGCAGCAGGAGCACACCACCGGCGACCACCCCCAGCGTCGGGGCCAGTGCCAGCAGGGGGTCGCTCCCGGACGTCCCGCCGACGGCCGCCCGGTCCGCCCCGGTGCCGCCGACCCCGACGACACCCCTCGCCTGCAGCGCCGCGAGGGCGCCCGCAGCGAGCAGCACCACCGCGACCTCGGTCGCGAGGCGGGCTGCGTGCCGGTCCTTGGCGGCCGACGCGCGCTCGGTGCGGTCGGCCGCGACGCGTCGCCCACCCGCGCTGCGGGCCGCGAGCCGCACGCCCAGCGCCGGTGCGCCGAACGCCTGCACGACGACCACGGGCAGCAGCCACGCCCACGGCACGGGTCCGGACGTCACGACCCCGGCGGCGAGGACGCCCGCGGCCGTGCCGACCGCCGTGAGCGCCACGGACTCCACGCCCAGCTCGGTCGCGATGCCGGGCAGCGTCGCGCCGCGCGCGCGGAGCGTCGCCAGGGTGGTGGCGCGGCGCCGCACCAGCAGGGTCGCGGCGACCAGCAGCGTGAGCAGCGTGACGCTCAGGACGCCCGCCAGCAGCACCGACGTCTGGGCGAGCGCGGCGCGGTACCGGTCGCGGGCGTCGAGCAGCACGCCGTCGAGCGTCGTGCCGACGTACGTGCGTGTCCCGGCGGCCGGTGAGTCGGCCCCGGCGCGCAGCCCGGCGATCTCGGCGGCGACGGCCGCGACGTCGGACTGCCCCAGCGCGGCGGTCCGCGGGGGGAACGTGACCTCGCGCCGCGCGACGTCCGGCGGCATGGCGAGCACGGCGGCGGGCAGCGACGCGTCGGACAGCAGCCCTGCCAGCTGCGTCTGCCGCGTGAGGAACGTGCCGACGACCCGCGGCTCGAGGAGACCGGGGACGGCCGACCACGCGGCGTCGGCGGGGTCCTGCGCCCGGAACACGCCGCTGACGGTCGCGTCGAGCGCCACGGTCCGGCTCTCGTTGCGGGTCGTGAGCACGTCGCCCACCCGGACCCCCAGGGCGGCGGCCACGTCCTCGGACAGGCCCACCTCGACCGGGACGGCCGCGCCCGGCTCCCAGCCGCGCGCGTCCTGCGCGGTGAGGGTCGCGCGTGCGGGGCCTCCGGCGAGCCAGGTCACGGCGGGCGGGCCGTCGCGGTCGACGAACGCCGTGCGCAGCACCGGACCGGCGGCGTCGGCGTCGGGTGCCACGACCTGCAGGGGCAGCGTGGCGACCGTGGTGACGGGCACGTCCAGGACGGTCCCGAGCGCCGGCGCCAGCGAGTCGCGGACCGTCGTGGTCCCGGTACGCGTGGTCTGCGCGAGGTCGACCTGCAGCGCACGGGCCTCGTACGGGTTCTCGTCGATCGTGCGGGCGAACGTCAGGTCGGCGCCCGGCCCGGCGGCGCGCACGGCCCAGCGCAGCGCGTCGTCACCCGTGGCGGCGACGAGCCGCGGGGCGACGACGGCGAGGAACGCCGCGACGGCCACGACCAGGCCCGTCAGCGCGAGCGGCCCGCGGTCGACGCGCGCCCGCCCGGCCGTGGCCGCGACGCTGACAGGAGGCAGCCACCTGCGCCGCGCGGCTGCGTGCCGGCGGCTCACTGCCCGCCCTCCATCCGCAGGTGCGCCACGGTGGCGCGGCGAGCCAGGCGCGCCGCCACCGGGGCGACGACCGCCGTGCACGCGACCAGCAGCACGGCGAGCAGCAGCGCCTGCGCGGGCCAGGGCCACACCCCGACGGGGGCGGGCACCGGCACCTCGCCCGTCGCGGAGACGACGAGCCGCGGGCCGACGACGAGGGCGGTGACCGCACCGACGACGGCACCCCCCGCGACGACCAGCAGGGTCACGACCCCGTGCTCGACGAGGAGCGTGGCGACGACCACCCGGCGCGGGACCCCCATGCCCTGCAGCCGTGCGACGTCGACGGCGCGCGCGTCGAGCGCCGCCGTGGTCTGCACCACCGTGCCGGCGACCGCGAGCACCAGGGCCGCGACCACCAGCAGCCCGAGCGCGAGCTGCACGCCGACCCGCAGCGGGTCGTCGCGCAGGTGCGCGGCCAGGTCGGCGCGCGTCACGGGGTCGCCGAGCCCGGCGGCGTCGACCTGCGCCGCGGTCGCACGGGGGTCGTCGACCCCCGCGAGCCACCACACGTCGACCACGTCCGCGGGCGGGCCGTGCGCGACGACGGCCCGCGCCAGGGCGTCGTGGTCGGCGACGATGCTCGCGCCACGGGGCAGGGCCGCGTGCCCCGGCGCGACGCCGACGACGCGCGCCACCAGCGTGGCGGACCCCAGGTCCAGGCTCAGCGTGTCGCCCGGGACGGCGGCGATGCTCCCGGCCAGCTCGCTGCCGAGCAGCACCGGCACGTCGGCAGGTGGCCGGAAGGCCGTGAGGACGAGGTGCGCCGGGCCGTCCACCAGGGCGGTGGCCACGAGCCCGACCCGCCCCGTGACGGCCGCGCCGGTGCCGGCCCGCCGGACGGCGACGTCGCCGGGCGCGCGCAGGGCGTCGAGGCTGTCGTCCGCGACCCCGCCCGACCAGCCGCCGGACGGTGCCGTCACGGCGCCCGTGCCGGGCGGGGTGAGGGTGACGGTCAGCTCGAGCGGGCGGGACTCGGTGGGCTGCGCGAGGACGTCCGCCTGCGAGCCTGCCGCGACCTGCAGGTCGATCGCGACGACCTGCAGCGCGGCGTCGGACGGCAGCGGCAGCACCTGCGGGTGCGGGGCGCCGTCGAGCGGGACGGGCGCGCCCGCGACGCTCTGGCGCGCGCCGCCGGCGGTCTCGACGACCACGCTCGGCGCGACCGTCAGGTGCGGCACCGGCCGGCCGCCCGCGACGACGCCCGTGACCGCGACGTCGAGGCCCTCGGCGCTCGCGGGCAGCGCGATCCCGCTCGCGGGCGCGTCCGGTGCCAGACCCGCCGTGAGACCGGCCCACGTGGTGCCGGCGGGCAGCCGCCCGCGCACCAGCTGGGCGTCGTGCCCGGTGTCGATCGCGGCCAGGCGCGTCACGGGCGTCGCGGGTCCGGGCCCGGCGACGGGCCCGAGCGCCACCTCCCGGTCGGTCACGGGGACGGCCACAGCGCCCGTCAGCGCGGTCAGCGCGGCCGCCTGGGCGACCGGCGAGGCGGCCGTGCGCCCCACCGCGAGGTCGGCGCCCACCCGGGTGTCGGCCTGGTCCTGCGCCGAGGTCGCCCACGTCGCCCCGAGCGACGTGCCGAACGTCGCGGCGGCGGTCGCGAGCACGAGCAGCAGCGCCGCGCCCGTCGAGTGGCCGCGCCGCGCGACCTCCCACGAGGCCAGCGGCAGCACGAGCCCGGGGGAGCGGCCCGCGCGGACCTCGGCGCGGCGGGCCACCCACGGCACCACCCGCAGCGCCACCACCGAGCCCGCGACCAGGCACAGCAGCGGCACCGCCACCAGCAGCGGGTCCGCGCCGCCACCCGCGGCGAACGGCCGCCCGCGCAGCTGCAGGCAGCCGACCACGGCGAGCGCCACCAGCAGCGCGTCGGCCGCGGCGCGGCCCACCCGGCCCCGCACGCTGCGCCGCGACGGCCGGCGGTGGTCCGGCGCTCGCACCGCGGGCGCGACGAGGACCGCGACGAGCGCGAGCGTGCCCAGCGCGACGCTCAGCACGAGCGCGCGCGTGGGCCCGACGTCGCTGGTCAGGCCCGCGTCGGCGAGCAGCGGCAGCCGGGTGAGCGCGCGGTACAGCGCGAGCGCGAGCGGCACGGCCACGACGGCCGCGACCACCGCCAGCACCAGGCTCTCGGCCGCGGCCCGCGCGACCAGCTGCGACGCGGCGGCACCCCGCGCCACGAGCAGGCGCGTCTCGGCGTCGCGTCGCACTCCCACGAGCCGGCCCGCCAGCGCGAGGGCCGCGGCGGCGAGCGCCCCGCCGAGCAGGGCGACCACCACGACGACCGAGCGCGTGACGCGCTCCTGGGTCTCGGCGGCGGCCAGGACGCCGCCCAGCCCGGTGCGCACCCGGACCCCGGTGACGGGGTCGCCGAGCGTCCTGCGCAGGTCGGACGTGAGGCTGCCGACGTCGCGCCGGACGTCGGCGCGGTCGGCAGGGCCGCGGCCCGCGAGGTCGGGCCGTGCGACGAGCGAGGCGCGGTCGACCGCGACCGCCGAGGCCGCGAGCGCCGACGGTGCGGCGGCGAACGGTCCGTACGTCGGCGCGGCGCCGGCCACGGTGCCCGCCCCTGCGCCGCGCAGCAGGTCGCGGTCCCACGGGCCGTCGGTGTGCGGCACCGGCGTGAACGTGCCGACGACGACGAGCGTCACGTCACCCGATCCCGGCACGGGCTCCCGGGCACGTCCGTCGCGCCGCTCTCCGAGCACCACCTCGTCGCCCACGCCGAGGCGCAGGGCGTGCGCGACGTCGCCCGGGACCGCCACCTCGACCGGGCCGTCCTGGGTCGCTCCCGGCCACCGGCCCGCGGTCAGGTCGGCGTGCGCGGCCAGCGCGTCGGCCGCCACGACGTAGCCGTGCGCGCCGGGCACGGACGCGACGCCCAGCGGGCGGACCGCCGAGGTCAGCCACACCGACGTGGTGGGCCGCACGGGTGCGAGCGCGTCGGCGAGCACCCGGCCGGCGTCGTCGACGACGCCCGGGTCGGCGCCGTCGAGCCGGAACGTGACCTCGACGGCGACGTCCTGCGGGTCGGCGCGCCGGAGCGCCGCGTCGAGCGCCTGCTCCTGGCCGGTGGTCAGCAGCAGCGAGCAGGTGCCCAGCAGCACGGCCCCGGCGACGACGACGGCGAGCACCGCCGCGAGCAGCCCGGCCTGCGTGCCGCCGCGGCGCACCAGCTCCGCGAGGGCGGCCGTGGGCCGGGCCCTCCTCGGGACGGCCTGGTGGCTAGGCATCCGCCGGTACCGGCACAGCGGGGCTGCGGGCGGCCGTCGCGGCCCGCCGGTACCACCAGACGCTGACGCAGTACAGCGTGGCGCCGAGCGTGATCATCACCGTCACGACCGGCCACGCCCACGCCGCCGGCACGTGCAGGGCCAGGAACCACGACCGGGTCGTCGGGTCGCCGCCCCGCAGGACGACCGCCGGGACGATGCCCTGCGGGAACAGCATGAGCGTGCCCAGGATCCCGGCACCGAGCACGACCGACTGCTCGCGCCCCGTCAGCTCGACCGGTCGCCGCCCCGGCACGGCGCCGGGTGCGCCGACGGTCGGGCGGCGCCCGTGCCGCAGCAGCGCGAGCAGCTCGACGCCCTGCTCGTCGAGGTGCCGCAGCGCGACCCGCGTCAGCAGGTAGCAGCACAGCGCGCCCGTGGCCACGCCGGCCACCGCACCCCACCAGCCGGCGAGGCGCGCGACAAGCAGTGCCGGCAGGGTCAGCCCGACGACCAGGGCCATCGTGAGGTAGGTGGTGCCGGTCTCGCGGGCGTCACCACCCGAGGCGAGCACGTCGCCCCCGCGCCGGTGCGGGTCGGTGGTCGGGACGGCGGCGAGCACGGACATCGCGGCGGTCACGCCCGTGCCCGCACCCAGGGCGGCTGCCAGCGCGGCGGCCAGGTAGGGCCAGGTGCTCGCCGGGGTGCCGGCCGCCGCGACGAGGCCCGCGGTGAGGACGAGCGCGAGCGGGCCCGTGGCGAGCAGGAACGTGCCCTGGCGCGCCAGCAGGTCGATGCGCCGCGCGCCCGGCGTCACGAGCTGCAGCCACAGGGCCGTCCCGTCGCGCCCGTACTGGTTGCTCCACACCATGGCGGCCATGACGACGAAGACGGCACCTGCCCACGGCAGCATCCCCGTCCAGCCGACGAGGAGCGGCAGCGCGCAGAAGAACAGGCCGTACGCGAGCGCGAACGCGAACCGGTTGACCTGCACGAGGTCGCGCGCGGACGAGCGCAGGTGCGCCCGGACGGTCGCCCCCGCGGGACCGCGCGCGGACAGCAGACGCCGTGGCCGGATCGCTGCGGCGCGCCGGGTGGTCCGACCCTGCAGGAGCACGCACCACAGGGCGAAGGTGCTCGCCGCCAGAGCGAGCAGCGCGACGACGGCGCCCACCGCGAGCGCCCAGTCACCGCGGCCGGCCGCCTCGGCGGCGGCGAGCCCCCAGCCCGACGGGGCCACGCGCGTCGCCACGGCCAGGGCCTGCGTCGCGTCCCGCGCGGCCAGCGCGGCGACGAGCGCCCAGCCCTGGGAGGGCAGCGCGAGCGCGAGCCCGGTGACCGCGCCCGCGAGGACGGCACCGGCCCGGTACCGCACGAGCACACCGACGACGCCCACCGCGACGCGCGAGACCGTCAGGAGCACGGCGAGCTGCGCGGCGGCCGCCACGACCGCGAGCAGCGTCGCGAGGACGCCGCCGCGCACGCCGACCGCCACCACTCCGAGGACGGCCACCGCGGAGACGACCGGCGCGACACCGACCACCGAGGACGTCAGCAGCGCCCAGCCCAGTCGCCAGCGCGAGAGCCCGGTGGCGACGAACATCTCCGCCCGCAGCGCCTCGTCCCCGCCGGAGACCAGTGGCCCGACGACCCACCCGAGCATCCACGCGGCGAGCAGCGCGGCACCGAGGTCGGGGTCGAGCGCGCACGCCACGACCGTGCCGAGTGCGAGCAGGAGCCCGCACCCGCCCGCGAACCAGATCCAGAACGCCCGGTCGGTGTCCCGCAGCGCGTGCCGCAGCAGCGCGACGCGCATGCGCACCATCACGGCCGGGGCACCGACGCGCCCCGCCCCGTCGGGCACCTGCTCGTGCGGCGGCGCGGTCGGTGCGCCCGTCAGAGCCACGACAGGCCGACCGGCTCGGCCGTGAGCCCGACCAGCGAGGTGAACCGCTCCTCGAGGGACGCGCCGGCGCGGACCTCGTCGAGCGGTCCGGCGACCAGCAGCCGGCCCTCGTCGACGACGGCCACGTGGTCGCAGATCTGCTCGACCAGCGCCATGACGTGGCTGGAGATGACGACGGACCCGCCGCCCGCGACGAAGTCGGCGAGGATGCGCCGGATCGTGCGCGCGGAGACGGGGTCGACCGCCTCGAGCGGCTCGTCGAGCACGAGCAGCCGTGGGCCGTGCAGCAGCGCGACGGCGAGGCCGAGCTTCTTGCGCATGCCCGTCGAGTACTCCGCGACGAGGCGCTCGCGCCCGTGCGGCAGCTCGAGCGCGTCGAGCAGCTCGCCCCGGCGCTCGCGGACCACGGGCTCGGTGAGCCCGCGCAGCAGCCCCAGGTAGGTGAGGACCTCCTCGCCGGTGAGCCGCTCCGGCATCCCCAGCCCGTCGGGCAGGACGCCGAGCAGGGCCGTGGCGCGCGGCGCGTCGGTCCACACGTCGACACCGAAGACGCGTGCCGTGCCCGCGTCGGGACGCAGGAGGCCGGTCGCCATCGAGAGCAGCGTCGTCTTGCCGGCGCCGTTGACGCCGACCATGCCGAAGCACGAGCCCGCGGGGACGGTCAGCGCGACGTGGTCGACGGCGACGTGGTCGCCGAACACCTTGCGCAGCGCGTCGATCTCCAGCGCGGGTACACCGGTGGCGCTCGTCATCGCACGCATCACGTCCTGGCTGGTCGGGGCGGTGGGGGACAACGTGCCAGAAAGGACCGCCCGGGTGAAGCCCCGGAGCGCGACGGGTGGGCGAGAGCCCGACCTCGCCGTCGCCGGGCGCACCGCGTCCCGCCCGATATCGGAGAATTCTCGCCGCGCTTTCCGCACGGCCGTGTCCCGGGCGTTTCCAGTCGTGACCTCGTTACCCGAACGGGACGTTCGTGTGACAGTCCCGTGCTGGCCGCGGGGCTCACCGCCCGCCACGCTTCAGGCCTCGAACAATGGAGGAGAAATGATGCGCGGTCGATCACCGGTGGGGCCCCTTCTCGCGTCGACGGCGCGTTCTCGGGCGACGAGCCGTGGGCATGCGTCGGGTCGAGCGGTCGGCGCGGTGGTGGTGATCGCGCTGTCGGGCGTGCTCGCAGCGTGCAGCGCGGGCGGTGCGAGCAGCGACGGCATGACCCAGGAGATGGGCTACGAGGCCCAGGTCGCGCCGGAGGAGTGGCGCGACGTCCCGGTGGAGCCGCAGGAGGAGTACGACGACTCCCCGGAGCAGCCGTTCCAGGACGTGGCGACGAGCCCGCTGTCGACGTTCGCGTCCGACGTCGACACCGCCTCCTACAGCAACCTGCGCCGTCAGCTCCGGCAGGGCGTCGCGCCCGAGGGGGTGCGGATCGAGGAGCTCGTCAACTACTTCGACTACGACTACCCGGCGCCGGCGCCCGACGCGGCGGACCCCTTCACCGTGACGACGCAGGTCGCGGACGCGCCGTGGGCGCCCGGCCACCAGCTGGCGATGATCGGCGTGCAGGCCACGGATGCGACGCCCACGAGCCGCGGCAACAACGTCGTGTTCCTCCTCGACGTCTCCGGCTCCATGGACGACCCGAACAAGCTGCCCCTCCTCGCGGAGTCCTTCGAGCTGCTCGTCGAGCAGCTCGACGAGCGGGACACGGTCTCGATCGTCACCTACGCCGGCAGCGACCAGGTCCTCGCCGACTCCGTCCCGGGCGACCGGCGCGACGAGCTGGTGCGGACCCTGCGCGATCTGCGGGCCGGAGGGACGACCGGTGGTGCGGCGGGCCTGCGGACCGCGTACGAGCTGGCGGAGAAGAACTTCGTCGACGGCGGGAACAACCGGGTCGTCCTGGCGACCGACGGCGACTTCAACGTCGGCCCGTCGACTCCCGAACAGCTCACCGAGCTCATCGAGGAGCACGCGCGTTCCGGGGTCTACATCTCGGTGCTCGGATTCGGGATGGGAAATCTCAAGGACAGCACCATGGAAGCCATCGCGGACCACGGAAACGGCAACTACGCCTACATCGACACGATCAACGAGGCGCGCAAGGTGCTGGTGGACGAGTTCGACTCGACGATGTTCGTCGTCGCCCAGGACCTCAAGGTCCAGGTCGAGCTCAACCCGGCGACCGTGTCGCGGTACCGGCTGCTGGGCTA
The DNA here is from genome assembly GCF_024508275.1 of Cellulomonas wangsupingiae. Lineage (NCBI taxonomy): Bacteria > Bacillati > Actinomycetota > Actinomycetes > Micrococcales > Cellulomonadaceae > Cellulomonas > Cellulomonas wangsupingiae. Next base: position 3,229,538 of record NZ_CP101989.1, on the reverse strand, counting down.
CGACAACCGGCGCCTGGAGGACGAGGAGTTCGACGACGACACCAAGGACGCCGGCGACGTCGGCGCCGGCCACGCCGTCACCGCGTTCTACGAGCTGGTCCCGGCCGGCGACGGCCCGCAGGACGACGGCCTGGCGTACCAGGACGTCGAGGCCGGGGACTCCACCGACTTCATGACCGTCCACGTGCGCTACAAGCAGCCGGGCGCCGCCACGAGCGCGGAGGTCGTCTTCCCCGTCGGGCCCGACGCCTACACGACCCGCCCGACGAGCGACTTCCGGTTCGCGTCCGCCGTCGCCGAGTTTGGCCTCGCGGTCACCGGCTCGGCGCACGCCGAGGGCGCCGACGCGGGCCGGGCGCGCGAACGCGCCCAGGCCGCCACGGGCGAGGACCGCTACGGCCTGCGGGCGGAGTTCGTCACGCTGGTCGACACGTACCGGGAGATCACCGGCTGACCGCGCACGACGCGTCGTCGCTCCGACGGGCCGCGGCAGCCGCGGCCCGTCGGGGTCAGACGTTCTCGGCGAACGCCTCGCGGAGCTTCTGCTCCTCCTGCGCGGAGAGGTTCGTGTGGATGAGCTCGCCCCGGATGTCCTGCTCCTTCAGCGCGGCGACGACCTTGTCCGGCACCGCGTCGGAGCTCAGCAGGAACAGCGCGGACGTCCCGGGCGTGACCTTGCTGCGCACGGAGGCGATGAAGTCGTCGTCGATGCCGACGTCCGTCAGGGCACCGCCCAGCGCGCCCGCCGCGGCGCCGATCGCGGCACCCAGCAGGGGGACGAAGAACAGCAGGCCGAACAGCATGCCCCAGAACGTCCCCCCCAGTGCGCCCGCGGCCGCCAGGTTGTGCGCCTGCCGCGTCTTGGGCTTCTTGGCGCTCGGCTCCCACGACACCGTCGCGGCGTCGTGGATCTGGATGAGCTCCTGCTTCTGCAGCCCGATCAGGACCTGCTCGGCGCGTGCCGCGCCCTCAGGTGTGTCGAACTTCCATGCGCTGAGAGTCGCCACCGTCGTCCTCCTCGTCCACCGGCCGGTTCCGTGCTCCACATCGTCGCGGCGGCGGCGGTGCCGCCGCCTCACCCAGCCGGGATGACGCTCCTCGGGCCGACGACGGCGCCGCCTCGCCTCACAGGCGCGCGGCGAGCGCGTACGCGCCGTTGACCGCCTCGCCGACCTTGGCCGGCTGCACGCAGTCGCCGACCGCCTCCGCGGCAATGCCGGCGGCCGTGAGCTCGGCGAGCAGGTCGGTGCGCGGCCGGCTGCCGAGCGCGAGGACGACGGTGTCCGCCGGCAGCGTCGCCACGCCGTCGGGACCCTCCACCTCGACGCCGTCGTCGGCGATCGCCCGCACGCGGGTGCTGGTGAGCAGGCGCACCCCGGCCTCGTCCAGGCGGCGCAGCAGCGTGAGGCGGTTGACGACGAGCATGTCCCGGGCGATCTCGTCGAGCATCTCCACGACCGTGACGTCGTGCCCCTCGTTCGCCAGCTCGAGCGCGGCGTCGCAGCCCGACAGCCCGCCACCGACCATGACGACCCGGTGCCCCACGGGCGCACCCTGGTGGAAGCGCAGGACGTCGACGACGTCGTCGCGGTCCGTGCCGGGGATGCTCGCGGGGACCAGCTGGACCGAGCCCGTCGCGACGACGACCTGGTCGGCGTCGCGCAGCTCGGGGGAGTCCGCCGTGATGCGGTGCCCGAGGTGCAGGGTCACCGGCAGGCCGGCCATCTGCCCCTCCCACCAGTCGACCATCCGACGCAGCTCGCTCTTGAAGTCCGGCGTCGCGGCGGGCCACAGCACCCCGCCCGCGTGGTCGGACTCGTCGTAGACGTCGACGCGGTGCCCGCGGGTCGCGGCGACGCGGGCGACCTCGAGACCGGCCGGTCCCGCACCGACGACCACGACGTGCCGCTGCTCCTGGGCGGGTCCCGGCAGGTGCCCTTCGATGCCCACCTCGGGGTTCACGGCGCAGCCCAGCGGCTGGCCCTGCAGGATGTTGCCCACGCACAGCTGGTTGCAGCGGATGCACGGGCGCACGGCCGTGGGCTGTCCGCCGGCGAGCTTGCGGGGCAGCTCGGGGTCGGCGATGAGGGCGCGCCCCATGCCGATGAAGTCGACCTCCCCGCTCGCCACCGCCCGTTCGCCGATCTCCGGGGTCATGTTCCCGGTCGCCATCACCGGGACGTCGACGACGCGCTTGACCGCCGCCGCGCCCGGCAGCAGGGGCGCGTCGCCCATGTAGTACGGCGGGAAGATCCAGTCGACGGTCTCGAACGCGCCGTCGTCGACCATGAGCAGGTCGACGCCCGCGCCCGCGATGAGCGGCGCCATCTGCAGCGCCTCGTCGAGCTGCCGGCCGCCGGGCATGTGGTGGTCGACGGTGAGGCGGAACGTGATGGCCAGGTCCGGCGCGGCGGCACGGGCGGCCGCGATGATCTCCAGCGGGAACCGCAGGCGGTTCTCCAGCGAGCCTCCGTACCGGTCGGTGCGCTGGTTCCACTGGCTGCTCATGAACTGGTCGATGAGGTACCCGGTGTGGGAGTGGACGTCGACGGCGTCGAAGCCGGCGGCGGCGAGGCGTGCCGCGGCGGGCCCGTAGTCCGCGACCAGCTGCTCCACCTCCCCGGTCGTCAGCTCGCGGCACGTGCGCGACGGGTCGTTGAGCCACGGCGTGGGCGACGCGGAGACCGGGACGTCACCACCGGGCTCGGCCGGGCCCACCCGACCGGACCCGGGCGTCAGCTGCCCGGCCAGCAGCGCGCCCTCGGCGTGGACGGCGTCGGCGAGCCGCGCCAGCTCGGGGATCGCGCCGTCGTCCTCGACCTTGGGCCACCCCTCGTTGTCCTCGAACCGCGAGGTCGTCGTCATCGTTCCGGTGATGATCAGCCCCACGCCCCCCGCGGCACGCGCCGCGAAGTACGCGACCTCCCGCGCGTCGACATGTCGGCCGAAGCCGACGTGCATGGGTGGCATGACGATGCGGTTGCGAGCCTCGAGCCGACCGATCCGGCCTGGGCTGAGCAGGCTGTCGAACATGGCGCCCCCTTGCGTCGACCAACACGCTCGACGCTACGTCCGTGCCTGCCGGGCCGCACCTGGGGCTCACCGTCCCAGTGGTCGACCACGCGCTCGAGCAGGTCGTCGACGAAGGCGGGTGTCGCGGGCGGGCGGTGCGCAGCGCCGCAGATCGACGGAGTCCCGGACGAGGTCGAGCCGCGTCAGCCTGCGGCGCGGATGTCCGTCGCCACCGCCTGTGCCGGTGCGGTGAACGCGGCGTACGCGGCCTCCGCGGCGGCCTGAACGCCGGCGAGGTCCCCGGCCCGCGCGCGCCCCTCCAGGTCGCGGCGCGCGTCGGTCGTGTCGAGCGCGGCCGGCGGCCCAGGGGTGACGACCACGTCGATCTCGACGTCACGCGTGCGCACGTGGGCCCCGACGCCGGACGGCGCCCACACGTCGAGCGTCCCGGTGTGGTCGGTGACGCGCAGGCGGCGTCCGCCCGGGCCCATCATCGCGGTGGCGGCGTGCGCGAGCAGCGTGCCGCTCACCCCCTCGCCGGCCGCGGCCGCCGCCAGGAGCTGCGCGACCGTGGCCGTCGCGCCGCGCAGCGCGGCTGGCCCGTCGGGCAGTCCGTCGGCGCGGCGCCAGTGGGGCGGCCACGCGTCGGGGGACTCCTCGATCTGGGGGGTCGTGATGCGCGGGTGGGGCGGTCGCTGGGCGAGACGTTCCTCGGCCGCGGCCCCCCACAGGTGCTCGGGGTCGAAGTGGATCCAGCTGCGACCGTCGTGCTCGCGGCGTTCGTAGCGGCACTGCTCCACGAAGTGCGCCGTGAGGTCCAGCAGGTCCACGATCGACGCGTGCTGCCGGCGGAAGGGCTCGCCGCCGTAGCCCCAACGGAACAGGTGCCCGCCGCCGCCGCCGTCGTCCAGCTCGACCAGCACGAACGAGTGGCTCGCGTAGCAGAGCGGGAACAGGATGCGTGGGCACATCCCGGGCTCGTCGCGGTGCATCCGCCACCCGTCCAGCGCGAAGGCCAGCCCCGACGGCTCAGGCCAGGGGGCGACGCGCAGCGTTCCCGGATCGACCAGCCGCCAGAACTCCTCGATCTCCGGCGGCAGGCGCAGCGGCGCGATCTCGGCCCGGACACGCGCGATGGCGTCGTCGACGTCCTGCGCGGGCTCCGGTGGTTCGATGCCGGCCAGCCGGCAGGCTGCCGCGAGGCGCGCCACCGCCTCCGCGACCGTGCTGCTCGTCGTCACCACGCCGCAACGGCATGTGCGTGGACGCTCTTGAGTGCGAGCCGCTCCTCGACCGCGGCCTCGTCGGCGGCGCGGCCCGCCGCGAGGACCTCCGTGGCATGCGCCGGATCGCGTCCGGTCAGAGCGCGACGAGGCGGGTGTCCGCCGCCACGGTCCGCCGCCCGGCCGACCCGAAGTCCACGGTCACCTTGCCCGCCCGCACGTCGACGACCTTGCCCAGCCCGTGCCGGTCGTGCGTGACGCGCTGACCGGTCGCGAACCGTTCCGCCGCCGGGTGGACCACCGTGCGCGGACCGACGTCCCTGGTGCGGCGGGCAGCGGAGGGCTCGAACGCGTCCAGGTACGGCGACCGGCGGGCCGGGCGGCCGCCCGGCCGCCCCGCCGCCCACGTCGCGACCAGGTGCCGGCGCGCGCGCGTCACCGCGACGTACGCCAGCCGACGCTCCTCGGCGAGCTCGGCGCCCGTGGTCGCGTACACCGAGGGCAGCGACCCGGCGGTCGCGCGTGCGAGCAGGCACGCGTCCCACTCCAGGCCCTTGGCCTTGTGGATCGTGGTGACGGTGACGGCGCCCCGGCCGGGCGGGACGTGGTCCTCGGCCGCGCGCCGGTCCAGGTCCGCCGACAGTGCGCCCAGCGTGCGGGTCAAGGGCTCCGGGAGTGACTCGACGAGGGCGCGCAGCGCGTCGAGGGCGTCCCAGCGCTCGCGGGCCGCGCCGGTGCCGTCGGGTGGGGCGCCGGGGTCGTAACCCGCCCGGGTCAGTGCCTCGTCGAGGACCCCGGCCGCGTCGTCGTGCGGGGCCTGGGCCGCGCGTCGCCGCAGCAGCGCGAGCACCTGCGCGACCTCACGGCGGGCGAAGTAGGCCGACCCGTCGCCGGCGACCACCGGGATGCCGGCGTCGCGCAGCGCTGCCGTGAGCTTGACGGCCTGGGCGTTGAAGCGGTGCAGGACCGCGATCTCCTGGGCGGCGACGCCCGCGTCGAGCCATCCGCGGACCGTCGCGACGACCTGCGCGTCCTCGTCGTCCTCGTCGTCGCACCGCACCACGCGCGGGGCAGGCCCGTCGCCCAGCATGCCGACGAGCGCCGGGCCCGTCGCCTCGGGCCGGCCCGCCATCAGCCGGTTCGCGGTGTCGACGACCGGGGTGGTCGACCGGTAGTCCCGGACCAGGTCCACCGTCACGGCGCGCGGGAACCGCGCCGTGAAGCCCGTGAGCAGCGACGTGTCGGCGCCCTTGAACCCGTAGACCGCCTGCCGGGCGTCGCCCACGACCGTGAGGTCGTCGCGCCCACCGAGCCACGCGTCGAGCAGCCGTTGCTGCGCCGGGTCGGTGTCCTGGTACTCGTCGACGACGAACGACGCGTACTGCCGCCGCACCTCGGCCGCGACCTCCTCGTGCTCCTCGAGCATGCGCGCGCACACGGCGAGCAGGTCCGCGAAGTCGAGCACCCCGGCGGCGCGCTTGGCGGTCGAGTACCGGCGCATGGCCCCGGCGACGGTGGCGAGCGCCATGCCGGGCCGGCGGCCGGCCGCCTCGGCGGCGGCGGTGTACTCGTCGGCCGTCAGGTCGCGCGCGGCCGCCCACGTCAGCTCGGTCGCCAGGTCGGTCACCAGCGCGGCGTCGAGGTCACCGGCGGACGTGCGCAGCGTGACGGCGAGCGCGCCGCGCAGGTAGCGGTAGTACGCGCCTCGCCCGTCGACGTCGAGCAGCACCGGCCCGTCGCCCGGCAGGCCCGTCGCCCGCCAGAAGTACCGCAGCTGCCGCATCGCGGCGGCGTGGAACGTGCGCGCCTGCACGTTGCCCGTGCCGAGCCGCGCGAGCCGGTCGCGCAGCTCACCTGCGGCCTTGGCCGAGTGCGTCACCGCGAGCACCACGTGCGCCGGGACCGCCCCGGTGAGGTGCTGGTACGCGATGCGGTGCGTGACCGTGCGCGTCTTCCCGGTCCCCGCGCCCGCCATGACGCGCACCGGGCCGGGCGGTGCGAGGACCGCGGCGGCCTGCTCGTCGTCCAGGCCCGCGAGGGCACGGTCTGCTGCTGCGTCGGTCACCGCGTCTCCTCCCGTGCGCTCGTCCACCCCGGGACATCGTGCCTTGCGCCCGCGGGGAAGCCGGAACCTCGGCGCCTTGGCCGGGGCCGAGTGACGCTCGCCCCGGGGGCCGCGGCGATGGACCGGACGCCTGCGCAGGACGGCGCTGGCTCGTGCGATCCAGGGCTCGAACAGCATCGAGGGCTACCGCGTCGAGCTCGACGACGCCGATGCCGCGCTCGACGACGAGGAGCCGCTGAGCGCCGACGAGCGGACATTCGCCGAGATCAGGGGGTACCGGCAGGCGCTCGGCTACGTCCTCGCGATGGCGGCCGACGAGCACTTCGACCTGGATGCGTCCGCGCTCCGCTCGATGCACTACATGATGCTCGCGCACGATCTCGCGAAGAGCCCGGGCCAGTACCGGCGCGGGGAGATCGTCGTCCACGACGACCGCACCGAGCAGGTCGTGCACACCGGACCAGCTGCCGACGACGTCCCGGGGCTCATGTCGGAGCTCGTCGACTCGCTGCGGACGGACCGCGGGGTCGACCCGCTGGTGCAGGCCGCGATGGCGCACCTCGACCTGGTGATGATCCACCCGTTCCGCGACGGCAACGGGCGGATGGCGCGCGCTCTGCAGACGCTGGTGCTCGCCCGGCGCGGTGTCGCCGCACCGGAGTTCGCGAGCATCGAGGAGTGGCTCGGGGCGAACACCGACGACTACTACCGCGTGCTCGCCGTCACGGGGCGCGGACGGTGGGCACCCGAGGGCGACGCCCGGCTGTGGGTGAGCTTCAACCTCCGCGCGCACCACATGCAGGCCCAGACGCTGCGGAGCAGGCTGGCGCGCGCCCAGCGCACCTACGAGGTCCTCGACGACGTGCTCGCGGCGCAGCGGATCCCCGACCGCGCGCTCGACGGGTTGTACACCGCGCTGATCGGTTTCCGGCTGCGGCGCTCGACCTACGTCGAGCAGACCGGCATCGACGAGCGCACCGCGAGCAGGGACCTCAAGGCGCTGGCGGACGTCGGGTTGCTGCGGGCGGTGGGGGAGACGAAGGGTCGGTACTACGTCGCGGGTGACGCGCTGGCGGAGGTCGGCCGGATGGTCGGCCCGTCGGCGCCGATCGAGGACCCGTACCCGTCGATGCGGGCAGAGCTGATGCGCCTCGCCACGGACGCGCCCGTGCTCGGGTCGCCCTAGCCCGTCTGCCGGTCGCCTCTCACGGCCGGACGACGCGTCGCGCCGCGCGCAGGTTCGCCTCCAGCCGCGCCACACCATGCAGTTGTTCGTGTCGAGCACCTCAACCCGATCCTGTACTCCGCCTCGAAGGCCGCGGCCTCGATGCTGATGCTCCGGTACGCGAAGGCCGCGCAGGGCATCCGGTTCACGGCGGTCGAGCCCGGGTGCACCGCGACGGAGCTGACCGCGTCACTCGAGGGTGGGCGCGCGCCGCACGAGAGCGCCCGGGTCGTCGTGCGTTCCCGCAGCAGCGGTGTCCGGGCGTCAGCCGAGGACCCTCACTCGGGTCGTCCCGGTCGTCTCGTCGTGGGCGGCGGCGATCAGCAGGTGCAGGTAGCTCTCGAGGGAGTCCGTGCCGTCGGGCAGGGCGCTGCGCCACCGCTCGCTGCCGTCGACGGGGTCCAGCGCGACCAGCTGGGGGCCCGCCTCGCCGCGCGTCGGCTCCACCAGGGTGAGCAGGTGCCGGCCGTCGGTGACCACGGACGTCGTGGTCGCGTCGGAGCGCCACAGCTCCTCACCTGTGCGCGCGTCGAGCGTGACCAGGGTCGCCCCCGACGTGAAGTGCAGCCGGCCGTCGAGGAGGATCGCTCCCCAGGGAGCCGCGACGGCGGCCGACCACAGGCGGCGACCGTCCCCGCCCCAGCCCTGCAAGGCTCCCCCGTCGCTCGTCAGGACGAGCCCCGGCACGCTGCCGTCGTCCAGGTCGACGCCGACGGGGTCGCCCGTCAGCTCGACGACACCCTCGGGACGCACCACACCGCCGCGGGCCTCGACCGACGTCCCGTCCGTCGCCCCCTCGTCGAACTCCGGCACCAGGAGGACCACCCCGTCGACCCACCACGACGGGGCCAGCCCGTCCGGGACCGGGACGTCGCGGACGGGGCGTCCGGTGGCGTCCACCAGCCGCACCACGGTCGGGGTCACGATCGCGATCAGGTCGTCCAGCGCGGTGGCCTGGACGTAGGCGTCCTCGGCGGTGGTGGCGCCCGGCGCCGGGAGGTCCCACCGGCGCGCGCCGTCGGTGGTCACCGCCCGCACGCGTGCCCCGGGCCCCGCCGTGGTGAGCACGAGGTCGCCGACGACGGCGAGGGCCGAGGCGCTCGTGGGGACGAGCGCCTCGGACAGGTCCGCGGCGACCGACCCGTCGCGGGTGTCGAGGAGGACGACTCGCGCCACCGTGGACGGCACGGTCTGCCAGCCGTCGTCGTCCACCACCGCCATGCCGTCGTGCACGAGGCAGACGACCTGATGCTCCTCGCGGGGGAGGCCGGCACAGGCCCCGGAGGTCGCCACGAGCTCGCCCGGCACGGAGTCGGGTGCCGGGCGCGTCGTCCCGTCGACGAGCTCCACCTCCCAGACCACGTCACCGGTGCGCGGGTCCCGGCCGACCACCAGGACCGGCCCCTCGGTGCTGGCGCGCACGCCGACGAGGGTGCCGTCCGCGGCCCGCGCGTCGACACCGAACTGCCTGTCCCGGGCCGTCTCCCACAGCACCTGCGGAGGGCCGGCCAGCGGCGCCACCGCGCCGGGCAGGGCCGCGACCGCCGCGATCCGCGCGTCCTCACGGCGGTCGGCGACGACTTGCGCCGCCACCGCCCCGGTCACGAGGACCGCGAGCACCGCTGCACCGGCCGTCAGCGCCCGTCGGTGACGACGGCGCGCAGGTGCGGCGGAGGGGGCGGGGTTCGGGTCGAGCTCGTCGTCGTCGACGACCTCGACGTCGTGCAGGGTCGGCCGGCGCACCATCGTCGCAGGTTAGCGGCGCACGCACGCCCTGGGGAGAGGAGGACGAGCACCAGACCAGCCCCGGGTGGTGCACGCCCTCCCAGGTGGTGCACGCCCTCCCAGGTGGTGAGAGAGCAATCCAGTCGTGCGGGGTCGTGCTGGATGGCTGCCGTCGTGAGCAGCACGAAGGCAGCCGCGCCGCCGCGGTGAACCCGATGCCTGCCCAGTCGATCCTCACCGGCATGCCCGACCCGGAGTGCAGGAGCGGTGGGCTGGATTGCTCTCTCACCCCTGGGGGTGGGCTGGATTGCTCTCTCACCCCCTGGTGAGAGAGCAATCCAGCCCGTGGGCCGGGCGGGCCGAGTGTCGCCCGGCCCACGGGCCCTGGGTGCGCCCTACCGCTGCATCGTCAGCAGGCCCGGGCGGTACGGCAGGCGGCCGTAGTCGCCACCGGAGCTCGGGGAGCGGCCCTGGTAGAGCAGCTGCAGGTTGCACGGGTCGACCGTCATGGTCTGGTCCGCGCTGGTGCGCAGCAGCTCACCGTGGCTGATGTCGTTCGTCCACGTCGCACCGCTGTTGGCCTTGCCCGCGAACGGGTTGCTCTCGGACGCGGCCTGCGGCGTCCACGTGCCGCCGAGGCTGGTGGCCGTGAAGGACCGGAAGTAGCGGCCCTGCGACCCGATGGCCTCGACGATCATGAGGTACCGCTGCTGCCCGGCGAGCTTGTAGACCTGCACGGCCTCGAACAGGTTGTTCGTCGAGTCGGTCATGATCGTCTCGTAGCTCGACCCGAAGCTGCCCGGGAAGTTCCCGATCGGCATGCTGGCCCGGTAGATGCGGCCGTTGTCCCCGGCGAAGAACAGGTACATGTTCTGGTCGTCACCGATGAGCGCCTGGTCGATCGGACCGGTCCCGGAGTTGTTGATCGAGCCGGTGAACAGCGTCTGGTGCGCCGACCAGCCGTTGACGTTGTCCGGGTTGGTGGACGTCCGGTACGAGAACGCCGGGCCGCCCCACTGGTAAGCCAGCACCCAGATGTTCTTCGGGGCGAAGTAGAACAGCGACGGTGCGACGGCCGTGAACGGCATGGAGTTCTGGCTGGCCGACGCCATCTGCGAGTAGTTCGTGAACAGCCCGAACTTCATCGAGCCCCACGACTCGCCGTTGTCGTGCGTCGTGGCGTACACGAGCTGCTGGCCGTTGTACGGCGCGACGGTGAAGTCCTTGAGCGACGCCCATCCGGAGCGCGGCTGCGCCAGCACGCCGGAGTCCCGCCAGCGGTACGACGACGGCAGGGAGCACGTGCCCGTCGGCGGCGGGCTCGGTGAGGCGGTCGGACCGGGCGTGGGTGACGTGGTCGGGGTCGGGGTGGAGCCGCCGCCGAGCTGCACGAGCTGCCACTGCTGGTTGGTCCCGCCCCAGCTGGAGTACTGCACGATGTTCGCGCCGTCCGCCGTCGAGGCGCCCTGGACCTCCACCGCCAGCCCGGAGTGCACGCTGATGAGCGTGACGTAGCCGCCGGCGACGTCCTGCAGGCGGAACTGCTGGTTGGCCTGGTTGCGGTCGGTGTACTGGACGATCGCGCCGCCGTTGGAGGTCGACCAGTTGCTGACGTCCAGGACCTTGCCCGACAGTCGCGACTTGATCCGGTAGGCGCCGTTGCCCGAGTCGACGAACTGCCACTGCTGCTGCGAGCCGTCGTTGCGGCTCCACTGCGTGATGCGGGCGCCGTCGGCCGTGGACAGGTTGTAGACGTCGAGGGCCTTGCCGCTGCCGCGGTTGACCAGCACGTACGAGGCGTTGGGGTCGACGGTCGCCGCGGACGCCGCGGGGGCGACGGCCAACGAGATCGCGACGGCCGACGTGGCCGTCGCTGCGGCCACGAGCGCGGACGCCCACCGGCGTCGGAGTCCTGGCACCGGGCGGGGCCCGGATGCGCGTGCTGGTCTCATGCTGCTCTCCTTCGAGTCACGGGATCGAGCGGGGGACTGCTGTGACGTCACAGCGCCGGGTCGGCCTCGTCGTCGCCCGGCGCTGCGGTGGCGATTGTGAACCTTCACATTGCCACGCGGTGCCCGTCGGACTGAAGGGGTGCAGAGACGGCTTAAACGTTTCGCCAGCCCTTCGGGGGCCAACTTGTCGCGTCTCGCGGTAAGCGGTCGCCCGCCCGTCGTGGTGCGCCGGGCGTCACGCGCCGGCGAGCGCGCCGCCGGGGCCGAACGCCAGACGCGCGAACCGCTCCCCGACGACCCGGTGCGTCGCGGCGTCGGGGTGCAGCGCGTCGGGCAGCGGGTGGGCCGCCGCGTCGTCGGCGCCATACAGCTCGCGCCCGTCGAGGTAGCCCAGCAGGAGGTCCTCCTGACGGCGCTGGGCGACGATGCGGCGCAGCTCGTCGCGGACGACCGTCAGCGTCAACCTGCCCGCGGGCACCTCGGCCGGGTCGCCCGTGGCCATGAACCGCACCGGACCCGAGCCGAAGCTGCTCGGGTCGAACGCCCCCGGTCCCGGGGTGTCCTCGTGGATCGGGCACAGCAGCGGGGACACCACGAGCAGCGGGGTGCGCGGGTGCCCGTCGCGGATCGTGTCGAGGAACCCGTGCACCGCCGCGGTGAACGCCCGCAGCCGCATCGTGTCGCCGTTGACGATGTTGATGCCGATCTTCACGGAGACCAGGTCGGCCGGGACGTCGCGCATGGTCCGTGCGGTCTGCGGGTCCAGCAGCGCGCTGCCGCCGAACCCGAGGTTCACCAGGTCGACCCCCGCGGCGCGCGCCGCGAGCGCCGGCCAGGTCCCCGTCGGCGTCAGCGCGTTGGAGCCGTGGCTGATGGACGAGCCGTGGTGCAGCCACACCGGCCGGCCGTCGGCGGGGACGGGCTCCACGGGGGCGTCGGCACGCAGCCCGACGAGGGTGGCGAGCTCGTTGTGCGGCAGCCACAGCTCGACGGTCTTGTCCCGGTCCGGCAGGTCGGCGAACGTCACCGTGCCGGGTGCACCCGGGCGGACCTCGCGCGCGCCGGTGGTGGGGTCGATCGCCAGCACGTCGCCGCCGTCGACGGTCGCCCGGCCCGCGGGCGCGCCGTCGACGAGCAGCTCGTACACGCCGTCCGGCCGTGCCGGGGCGCCGACGTAGGTGACGCGCGTCGGCAGCGAGTCGAGCTCGATGCGGGTCGCGCGCGTGCGGCCGACCAGGCGCACGCCGGACGGCTGCGCCTCGGCCATGAGCAGCTGCGGGTCCGGCAGCTGGCGGCGTGCCCAGCCGGGCAGCCGGTGCGGCTGGACGCCGCGCCCGGTCCGCTCGAGCTCCAGGGCGCCGCGGAACAGGTCGTCGGTCAGGGGGATGGTGAGCAGGGGGGTGGTCATCGTCGTCCTCGTGGTGCGGGGGTGGTCAGTGGTGGGGCCAGGCGTCCAGCGCGGCGTCGAGGGCGTCGACCGTCCGGGCCCAGGACGTCTCGGCGTCGGGTGCCGAGTGGTCGAAGCCGCCGACCGCCTGCAGGTGCAGGAACCCGTTGACGGTGCTCCCGACGAACCTGACCGCGTGCGGGCGCTCCGCGGCCGGCAGCCCGTAGCCGTGCAGCGCCCCGGCGGTCAGGGCCGAGATGCGCGTGCCCGCGGCGGCGGCCTGCGTGTAGTCGACGCGCACCTGCGTGGCGGCCCAGCGGCCGGGGTGCTCCCGGGCGTAGTCACGCATGACGTCGACCAGGGCCTGCAGCGCCTCCCGGCGGGCGCGCCCCGCCAGTGCCACCGCCAGCCGGTCGCCGAGCTCCTCGAGGGCGAGCACGCTCACCTTCGTGCGCAGGTCGTCCGATCCGCGCAGGTGCGCGTACAGGCTGGCCGGCTGCACGCCGACGCGACGCGCGACCGCGGACACGGTGACCTGATCGAAGCCCAGGTCGTCGGCGAGCTCGGCGGCGGCGGTGGTCAGGAGAGGCACGGTCAGTCCGGCACGGGTGGCCATCGGGAGCTCCTCGCTACAAGACGAAGGCCCCAGCCTATACCCCGTAGGCACGGCTCCCGGACGGGCTCCTCCTCCCACGGGAGGAGGAACCCACCCGCCGCTTCTCGTCCACCGGCAGGTGCTGGCACCCCGGTGCGTCTCCGTAGCGTCGCCGACGGCAGCCCGGCACGGGCCGGACCGACACGGAGGAGACGTCATGATCGAGGTGGAGGCGCTGACCAAGCGCTACGGCAGCACGACGGCCGTGGACGGGCTGACGTTCGCCGCGCGGCCCGGGACCGTCACCGGGTTCCTCGGGCCCAACGGCGCCGGCAAGTCGACGACCATGCGCGTGGTCGTCGGGCTCGAGCGCCCCACGGCGGGGACCACCCGCGTCGACGGGCGCCGGTACGCCGACCTGCCGGCGCCCCTGCACGCCGTGGGCGTCATGCTCGACGCCCGCTCGGTGCACCCGGGCCGCACCGCGTACAAGCACCTCCTGGCGATGGCGCAGACGCACGGCATCGGCAAGGCCCGCGTCCGTGAGGTCATCGCGCAGACCGGCCTGGAGCCGGCCGCGCACCGCCGCGCGGGCACGTTCTCTCTCGGCATGGGCCAGCGGCTCGGCATCGCCGGCGCGCTGCTGGGCGACCCCACCACGCTCATCCTCGACGAGCCGGTCAACGGCCTGGACCCCGACGGCGTGCTGTGGGTACGGCGCCTGGTCCGCGAGCTCGCGGCCGAGGGGCGCACGGTGCTGCTCTCGTCGCACCTCATGCACGAGCTCGCGCTGTGCGCCGACCGGGTCGTCATCATCGGCCGCGGTCGGCTGCTCGCGGACGCGACGGTCCAGGAGATCGTCGACCGGTCCGCGCGCGCCGGCACCGTGCGGGTGCGCACCACCGACCCGGAGCCGCTCGCCCGCGAGCTGCTCGCCGCCGGCGCGCAGGTCACGCCGCAGGCAGGCGGCGTGCTGGAGGTCCGCGGCGCGTCCGTCGACGACGTGGGCACCGCCGCACGCCGGTGCGGGGCGACCGTCCTCGAGCTCGGCACCGAGGCCGGCTCGCTCGAGGAGGCGTACCTGCAGCTGACCGACCACGCCGTCGAGTACCGCACGGCCGACACCCGCGGAGGTGCCCGATGAGCGCCGCGACCACGGCTCCGCAGGCGCCGAAGGTGGCTCCGTCCACGCGCTCCGGCCCGACGTTCGGACGCGTCCTGACGGCCGAGTGGACCAAGATCGTCTCGCTGCGCTCCCCGTGGTGGATCGCCGCGGTGACGGTGGCCGTGGCGGGACTCCTCACCTACGTGAGCGCCCAGGCGTCGTCGGTCGACCCCGGCTTCCGCCCGGTCGGCGACCTGTCGTCCGGTCTGCTCCTGGCCCAGCTGGGCCCGCTGGTGCTGGGCGTGCTCGTCGGTGCGGGCGAGTTCCGCACGGGCGTGTTCCGCACGACGTACACCGTGGTCCCGCGACGGTGGCCCGCGCTCCCTGCCCAGACGCTCGCCCTGGCGGCGTTCGCGCTGGTGGTCGCCGTGCTGACGACGGTCGTCTGCGTCCTGGGCCTCCTGCCCTCGGCGGGCGCGCGCGGCATCCCGCTCGACCTCGCGAGCGGCCACACGCCGGGCATCCTGCTCGGGATGGTGCTGCTCCTCGTCGGCCTGGCGCTCTTCGGGCAGGCGATCGGCGCGCTGCTGCGCCGGACCGTCCCGGCCATGGTGACGGCGCTGTTCCTGGCGGTGCTGCTGCCCTTCTCGGTGATGTCGGCATTCCCTGCGGCCCCGACGGTGCCGGGCGAGGCCGCCCCGGACACCAGCGTCGCCGGCATGATCGCGGTGCTCAGCCCGGGGGCTGCCCAGACGATGGTGGTCGAGCCCTCGGTCGCGAACATGGCGGGCGACGGTGTGCCGGACCTCAGCCAGGTGGACGGCGGCCTGGTGCTCGCGGCCTGGATCCTCGTCCTGCTCGCGGCGGCGGTCCTGCGGCTGCGGACCCGGGACGTGCGGTGAGGACCGTCGCACCCTCACCGGCGCGCGCCGCGCGCGGGGCGGCTCCCGGCACGCGTGCGACCTTCACCCGCGTGCTCGTCGCGGAGTGGACCAAGCTCGTCAGCGTGCGGTCGAACGGCTGGCTGGCGCTCGGCACGGTCGTGGTCGCGGCGGTCACCGCCTACGGCCTGGGCCTGTTCGTCAGGCCTGACGACGGTCGGTCGGGGTCGTGGGTCGTCACCTCCGGCTTCGTCCTCGCCCAGATCGGGTTCCTCGTCCTGGGTGCGCTGGTGGGGACGTCGGAGTACACGACCGGGACGGCACGGACGACCTTCGCCACCGTGCCCCGGCGGCTCCCCGTCCTCACCGCGCAAGCCCTCGTCACGGCGGTGGCCGCGTCCGTGACGGCCCTCCTCGCCCTCGCCGGCTCGTACCTCGCGACGGCGGGCACCCTCGGGGGCGACGCCCCGGCGCTCGACCTGTCCGTCCCGGGCGCGGCGCGTGCCCTGCTGGGGTTCGTCCTGGCGTGCGCCGCCGTCGCGCTGCTCGGCCTCGGTCTCGGTGCGCTGCTGCGGCGGCCCGCCGACGCGATCGTCGGCGGCATCGTGCTCCTCGTCCTCGGCGACCAGCTCCTGTCGCGGAACCCCGGTCGCGTCACCGACACGATCCGGGCGTTCCTGCCGTCGTCGGGTGTCCGGCTCACGCAGGACGACGCCGCGGTCGCGGCGCTGGACGCCGCGACCCGCGGGCCGCAGCTCGGGGCGTGGGGCGGGGGAGCCGTCGTCGCCGCGTGGGTGCTCGTCGCGCTCGGCGCGGCGGCGTACCGGTTGCGGCGCCACGATGTCCGCTGACGGTGCCCTGCCGCGGACGGTCGGGCGGCCGGGCGTCCGGGAGCACACCCGCGCGGGTGACCAGGGATGGGAGGGTGGGCCGGTGGTGATCCGACACGAGACCGCGGCGGCGCGCACCGAGCGCGAGCCGCTGCTCACCGAGGAGCACGTACGCGCCGGGAGCCCGGTCGCACGCCTCGTGGCGAGACGCCCGTGGGTCATGGACGTCACCGTCGCGGGCGCCATGCTCGTGGTCGGGCTCTTCGGCTCGGTGTGGGCCGGCCAGACCGCCGCCGGAGGCTCCTACCTCGGCGCGTACCCGCCAGGTCCCGCGTACGTGCGAACGGCCACGGCCACGTGGTTGGCGGGGGCCGCCGTCGGCGCCGGTCTGCTGCTGGTGCGACGGCTGTGGCCGCTCACCGTGACGGCGCTGCTGACCGTCGCGGCGCTGGCGTCCCTGGTCGTCGGCGGTGTGCTGGGCGTCCTGGGGGCCTGCCTGGCGTGCGCCCTCTACGGCGTGGCCGCGGCTCGCAGCACACGGACCACGTGGGTCGTCTTCGGGGCGGTCCTCACGGTCGTGACGGTCGCGCTGTGGCGGTGGCAGGACCTCGGGATCAGCGAGGTCATCATGTGGTCCTCGGTCCCCGCCGACCCCTCCTACGTGGCGGACTACGACGGGGAGCGCTTCTCGTCCGGCAGCCGCGTGCTCTCCGTCCTCCTGCTGGCGGCGCTGCTGCTGCTGCTGGGGGTCGCTGTCGGGTCGGCAGCCCGGGCCCGTCGTCTGCACGCCGCGGAGCTCGTCGAGCGCTACCGGGCGCTGGCACGCGAACGGGACCAGGGCGTCACGCTCGCCCGCGCGACCGAGCGCGCCCACATCGCCCGCGAGATGCACGACGTCGTCGCCCACAGCGTGTCCGTCATGGTCGCGCTGGCCGACGGTGCCGACGCGGCGTTCGAGCGCGCCCCCGAGCACGCCCGGGAGGCGGTGCGGCAGGTCGCCCGCACCGGCCGGTCCGCGATGGTCGACATGCAGCGCGTCCTGGGCGCGCTGGGCCCGGCGGACGGCCCCGCGGACGGTGCCGCCGACGGCGCGACGGGTGCCGCCCGGCAGGTCGAGCCCGCGGAGGTCGACCTGGCCACCGTCGTCGCGCGGTTCCGGACCGCCGGCCTCCCGGTGAGCGCCACCGGCCTGGACGCGGACCTCCCGGACGACGTGTCCGTGCGCCTCGCCGTGGCGCGGATCCTGGGGGAGGCGCTGACGAACGTCCTGCGCCACGCACCGGGCGCGGCGTCGGTGGAGGTGACCGTGCGGCGCACGCCGACGACGGTGGAGGTCGACGTGCTCGACAGCGGGGGGACGCGTCCGGGGACGGGCGGCGGCACCGGCCGTGGCATCGTCGGCATGAGCGAGCGCGCCGCGCTGCTCGGCGGCCACGTGTCGGCGGGCCCCCGGCTGGGCGGGGGATGGCAGGTGCGCGCGGTGCTGCCGTGGTCGGACGACGAGGACGGGGACGCACGATGACGACGGTGCTCCTGGTGGACGACCAGTCGCTGCTGCGCGTCGGCTTCCGGATGGTCATCGAGAGCGAGCCGGACCTCGAGGTCGTCGGCGACGCCGGGGACGGGCGGGTCGCGCTCGCCCAGGTGGCCGCGCTCGCGCCCGACGTCGTGCTCATGGACATCCGCATGCCCGGCATGGACGGCATCGAGGCGACGCGACGCATCGTCGAGGAGCACCCGGCCTCGCGGGTGCTCGTGCTCACCACGTTCGACGTCGACGACCTCGCGTTCGCCGCACTGCGGGCCGGTGCCAGCGGGTTCCTCCTGAAGTCGGCCCGCCCGGACGAGCTGGTCGACGCGATCCGCACCGTCGCCGCCGGCACCGCCGTCGTCGCGCCGCGGATCCTGCGGCGCATGCTCGACCTCTTCGCGCCGCACCTGCCGACGGCCGCGGCGGCCGAGCCGGGCCCGGACCCACGCCTGGCCGCCCTGACACCGCGCGAGCTGGACGTGCTGCGCCTGGTCGCGGCGGGATCGTCGAACCCCGAGATCGCGGCGGAGCTCGTCGTCTCGGAGACCACCGTCAAGACGCACGTCGGCAACCTCTTCGCCAAGCTTGGTGCGCGCGACCGGGTGCAGGCGGTGATCATCGCGTACGAGTGCGGGCTGGCGGTCGGCGGGCGCGCGGAGGCGCGTCGCTGACCGGAGAGGTCCGCGGGAACGCCGCCGGCGGCGCTGGGCCGAACGGGCGAGATGTTCTTCGCCGCCAGGTCGGAATCTTGACGGCATGCTCCACGGACCTGGAACGTACCGCTCGACAGTGGTCATTCCGTGACAAGGGAGACGCCGTGCGCCTGCGTGTGATCGCGACAGCGGGAATTGTCGGTGCCGTGGTGTTCTCCGGCCTGGGCGTCCTCCCGGCGGGCGCGGCATCCTCGGTGGCCAGCGGTGAACAACCCCCCGCACGAGCGAGAACCACGCTGCAGGAATCCGCCGGGACCTCGGTACGTGCGGCCTCGGGTGGGTTGCTGACATATCGCGTCGAGAGCGGTTTCGACCTCGACCAGTACCTCTGGTACGAGGACAACCCGCTCGACTTCTCCATCGACATCTCCGACCATCTCGGTCCCGTCGACCAGAACGGCGCGCCCGCGACGGGCCACGTCTTCCACGGGGCGACGTCGTTGCTCACTCTGCGCGCGTTCGACGTCGACGAGATCAGCGGCGAGATCGACCGGGTCGTGGTCAACGGCGTCCAGCTCGAGGGCCAGCTGAGCGGCGCCGACAACCAGTGGGCGACCGACACCTTCTCGTTCCCCGCCGAGCTGCTGCGGTTCCCCGCCGCGGAGGGCGAGGTCGCGACCAATCAGTTCCAGGTGCTCATCGACGAGGGCCGCTCCGGGTGGGCCGTCGAGGTCGACTGGGCCGAGCTGCGGCCGGGCCAAGGTCGGGACGGTGTGCGCCCGGTCGCCTTCGTGCACGGGATCACGGCGAACGAGAGCACCTGGTCCTCGGGCGAGTCGACCATGGCGAGCATGAAGAAGTACTTCACGGACAACCAGTCGCGGCTGGTGAACCGCGCGATCGCACCGCAGCTCAGCAAGAACGACAGCATCAGGCGGAACGTGGAGCTCCTGACCCCGGAGGTCGACGACCTCATCGACAGGGACCCTTACCAGCAGATCGACATCGTGGGGCACTCGATGGGCGGCCTCGCGGGGCGGCTGTACGCGTTCGACAATCCGGGCAAGGTGCGCAGGATCGTCATGCTGGGGACACCGAACGCCGGCAGCGACCTCGCGTCCCTGCTGTGTGCCAACCGCAACACGCCGTGGTGGCTGAAGGGCGGAGGTCAATACCTCGTCGACTATCTCAGCCGCGATTTCGGTCCGTGCGAGAGCAGTGAGGACGGTCTTTACCAGCTGCAGCCGGGGTACGTCATCGGCGTCTTCAACAAGGAGGTCCCGGACCGCGCTTCGGTGGCTTACGGCACGATCGCAGGCAGCACCGGGGGCCCGGGGTTCGTGGTCCTCGCCGGACAGGACGACGGGACGGTGGCCGTGAGCAGCGTCCGGCACCTCGCCGCGGGAAACGGGAACGGCGGCCTGCACACGAGCCTGACGCCGTCGCTCGAGACCGACCACATGGGCCTGATCTACGAACGCGAGAGCGGCTCGTACCTGAGGGCGTTCTGCTTCCTGTACGCCGAGCACGCGGACTGCGCAGGTACTGCCGGTGGCGGTGGCGGAGGGGGTGGCGGAGGGGGTTGGCGGGCCGCTGAGGCGGCGGCGCCCTCGGACGAGGGCGCCGCCGTGCAGAACGCGGGAGGCGCGGCAGACGCCGTCGGTCCGGGTGAGACGCGCTCGTACCCCCTCGCGGCCGGTGCGGGTGAGGCGGCGACCGTCGTGGTGCTGGCGGAGGAAGGGCTCGCGGTCTCCGTCGACTCCGGGTCGTTCGCTCCCACGACGTTCTTCGACGCGCCGGCTGTCGCGGCCGACTTCACCGGGTCGGCGACGCTCACCGTGACGAACGAGGGCGACGCGACCAGGGCCTTCCAGGCACACCTGCTCGTGGAGTCCAGCAGGGCCCTCGCGCTCGACGTGCCGACAGTCGTCCGCGGCGGGACGCAGCTCGAGGTCGTCGCGGAGCTGGCGGGAGCGTTGGCGGGCGACGCCGTCGAGCTCCGGATCACCGGCGAGGCGGGCGAGATCGTGTCCGGGCAGATGACGGCGGCGGGCGAGGGGCGCTGGACCACGACCCTGACGGCACCGGCCGAGGGCTCCTTCAACGTGACGGCGTGGGTGGAGGGTGAGCAGCCCCGGACGGCGAACGTGCCGCTCGTCGTGGCCGCGGGCGGCTCCGTCGGGGACACGTTCACGGAGAGCACCCAGGACGACGACCTCGACGGGCTGATGGACCACCTCGATCTCACGGTCCCGGTCCGCGTCGACGACGCCGGCGGCTACCGACTTGCCGGCCGGCTCGTCGACGCTGACGGCGACCGGGTCGCGGAGGCGGGCGCGACCGGCGAGCTCGCCGCGGGTGACGGCGCACTCACTCTCCGTTTCGACGGCCGGACGATCCACGACAGCGCGCGGCCGGGCCCGTGGCGCCTGGTCGACGTCACGCTCTCCGACGCGGACCTCGGCATCGTCGACATCGTCGACCTCGGCCAGACCGCGGCGGCCGACCCCGGGGCGTTCGAGCACGACGTCCTGACGGTCTCGGGGTTCGCGGACGAGCCCGTCGACGCCGACGGCGACGGCCTGTACGACGTCCTGAGGCTCTCGGCGCAGGTCACGACCGAGGAGGCGGGGACGTACGCCGTCAACGGCAAGCTCGTCGCGCAGGACGGCGGTGAGGTCGGGCGGGCGCAGACCGAGGTGTACCTCGGTGCCGGTGGTGCTCAGATCGTCCTGGAGCTCGACGGCGCGAGCATCGGGGCGTCCGGCGAGGACGGACCGTACGTGCTGCGCGACCTCGCGATCTACCCGCTGTGGTCACCGCAGTCCGGGGTCGCACTCGTCGACGCGCACACCACGGCGCCGTACCTGTCCGCGCAGTTCACCGGAGGTACCGCACTGGACGTCCCGCCCGTCGCGCAGTTCACGGCGACGGTGACGGACGGTCTGGTCGTCACGCTCGACGGCTCGGCGTCCTCGGACGACCAGACGGTGGTCGAGCACGTGTGGGACCTGGGTGACGGAACCACCGCGTCGGGCCCGCTCGTCGAGCACCGCTACGCCACGGCGGGCGTGTTCGACGTGACCCTGCGCGTGACCGACACCGCCGGCCAGGTGGGCGAGCAGACGCAGCAGGTCGACGTACGGCACACCTGTCAGGGCGTGCCCGCCACGATCGTCGCCACGGGCCGAGGGCTGGTCCTCGGGACCCGCGGTGCGGACGTCATCGTCGGGACTGCAGGGCGCGACGTCATCCACGCGGGTGAGGGTGACGACCTGGTGTGCGCGGGTGGCGGTGACGACCTCGTGCTCGGTGGCCGCGGCGCGGACACGCTGCACGGTGGGGACGGGCACGACGTGCTCTCCGGTGAGGTCGGGAACGACCGGCTGTTCGGAGATGCCGGCAACGACACGCTCCTCGGTGGCGTCGGCGACGACGTCCTCGTGGGTGGTGCCGGCGTCGACCTGCTGGTCGGCGGGCCGGGCACCACCTGGGGGACGCACTAGCCATGGGCCGCGGTACGGGGGAGCGTACGCAGGCGCGTGGGGGAGCCGGGGCGCGACCCGGGGCGGGGCCGGTGGTGCTCGGCGGCGTGCTGGGTGCGCTGGTGGGTCTCGTCGTGGGCTGGCTCGTGCTGCGCCCGAGCGGGTCCGACCTGCTCGCCGAGGCCCGTGACCTGGTCCCTCGCGGCTTCAGCGTCGAGGACGAGGGCCTGCAGCGCGGCAACGTCCTCCTGGGCTGGGAGGACGTCGCCGGGGTCACCGCGACGGGATCCGCTGCGACCGACGGTGACCTCGCGGTCCCGCAGCTCGCGCGCGCGGCGGGGTGGACCGTCGTCACGGACCATCCCGCCGCCGCGGACGACTTCTACCTCCTGGAGCGCCCCGGCCTCGAGGCGCGGGTCTCGCTCTACGTGCAGGGCGCCGGCTCCGAGGTCTGGGTGACGGTCCAGCGTGACGGGTCGCAGTGGTGGTGGGTGGGTGCCACCGGCCTGGCCGGTGCGGCCGTGGGTGCTGCCGTCGTCCTCGTGGCGCCGGGCCGCGCGCGCCGCTGACCGCAGGCGGCCGGGCGGCGGGCGGGCGGGTCGTCAGACGGGCGTCACGACGGCGCGTGGGCCGTGCGTCGCCTGCCACGCGTCCGCGACGCGCTCGAGGGGGAACGTCACCGTCGGGACCACCACGGCACCGGCCGCGATCCGTCCCAGGTAGGCGACGGCCTCGTCGCGGTAGCGGCTCAGGTCGACCGAGCCGATGCCGCTGCCGCGCACCTGGAACCTGCGGCTGCGCAGCAGCGCCGCGGGCGTGGCGGCCGTCGGGCCGGCGACGGCGCCGACCTCGACGTACACCGTGCCCTCACCGGCCGGGCCGGCCTCCAGCGCGCGGAACGCGACCTCCGCCGGAGCGCCCCACAGGTAGTCCAGGACGAGGTCGGGCGCCTCGCCGTCGAGCGCCGCCGTGAGTGCCGGCACGTCGGCGTCGGCGTCCTCCGTGAGCGCGACGGGCTCGGCGCCCAGGGCCAGGACGCGCTCGAGCTCCGCGGGGTCACGGCCCACCCCGACGACCCGTCTCGCGCCCAGCCGGCGGGCGTTCTGCACCGCCAGGCCGCCGGCCGTGCCCGTCGCCCCGAGCACGAGGACCGTGCCGAGGGCCCCACCACGAGCGACGTGCTCGGTGAGCGGCATCCACGACGACATCCCCGGGTTCATGCCCGCGGCGACGGCCACCGGGTCGACGCCGTCGGGCAGGGGGACGGTCCGGGTGCGCGGTGCGGCGAACCGGTCGGCGAACGTGCCCCACGGCTCCTGCACCTCACCGGCGTAGACGAGCGCACCCTCGCGGGTCCGTCCCACGCCGTCCACGCCGGGGACCATCGGGTACTCGCTGCCGGCGCTGTAGTGCGTGCCGCGGGCGCGGGAGCGCACGATCGGGTGCAGCGCCGCCGCGACGAGGTCCAGCAGCACGTCGTCCGGGCCCGCGTGCGGGTCCGGGAACTCGCCGTACCGGGGCGTGCCCTCCGGTGCCGGCACCACGGCTGCTCTCATCGCGGCCCCCCGTCCCGCCGAGCCTAGGTCGGCGACATGACGCCCGCCACAGGAGTGGGTGCCCTGGGGCGATGACCGGCCCGGCGACGACGCGCCGCACCCGTGCCTCAGGGCCGGTAGTACACCGCCAGCGGGTGCCCGGGGCCGTCGACGACGGTCACGGGCGTCGCGAACACGTCCGTGAGGATCTCCTCGGTCATGATCTGCGCGGGCGTCCCGACGTGCCGGACCCGGCCGTCGGTCATCGCGACGACGCGGTCCGCCCACGCGGCGGCGAAGTTCACGTCGTGCACGACGAGGACGACGGTCTTGCCGAGCTCGTCCGCGGCCCGGCGCAGGCGCGCCATCATCGACACCGCGTGCTGCATGTCGAGGTTGTTCAGCGGCTCGTCGAGCAGCAGGTAGTCGGTGTCCTGCGCGACGACCATGGCGACGTAGGCGCGCTGGCGCTGCCCGCCGGACAGCTCGTCGAGGTAGCGGTGCTGCAGGTCGACCAGGTCGAGGAACTCCAGCGCGGTGTCGACGGCATCGGCGTCGGCCGTGGTGAGCCGGCCCTGCGAGTGCGGGAACCGGCCGAGCGCGACGAGCTGGCGCACGGTGAGCCGGGCGACGAAGTGGTTCTCCTGGCGCAGGATCGCCAGGCGCTGCGCCAGCTCGCGCGGCCGCGCCGTGACGACGTCGAGACCGCCGACCGTGACCCGGCCGGCGTCGGCCGCGAGCAGCCGCCCGACGATCGTCAGCATCGTGGACTTGCCGGCACCGTTGGGTCCGACGAGCGCCGTGACGCCCCCGGTGGGGATCTCGAGGTCGACCGGGCCGAGCGCGTGCACGTCCCCGTAGGACTTCGAGACGTCGACGAGGGTGATCACCGCAGGCCCTTCCGCAGGAGGTAGAACAGGAAGACGAGGCCGCCGCCGAGCTCGATGACGACCGTGACGAGACCGCCGGCGTAGAACACGTGCCGCAGCACGAAGTACGCGAGCAGGAGCATCGCCGAGGCCAGCGCGACGACCATCGGCAGGGTCAGCGCGTGCCGGCTGGTGCCGACGACCTGGTAGGTCAACAGGGCGGCGACGAACCCGAAGAACGTCATGGGCCCCACCAGCGACGTCGACACCGAGACGAGCACGGCGACCAGCAGCAGGGTGAGCAGCACCTCGCGCTGGTGGCGCACGCCCAGGCTCGTGGCGGTCTCGCGGCCCAGCGCGACGACGTCGAGCACGTGCCGGCGCCGCCACAGCAGCGTGCCGACGACCACGCACACCGCGGCGCCCCACGGCAGGTACTCCGCGGACGACGTGCTGATGCTGCCGAACAGCCGGGCCGACAGGATGTCGAACTCGCTCGGCGTGAGCATGCGCTGCATGAACGTCGACAGCGACCCGAAGCCCATGCCGAGGACCACGCCGACGAGCAGCAGCAGGTGCAGGTCGGCCCGCCTGCCGGTGAACAGCCAGCCGTACAGGAGGGTCGCGAACCCGACCATGAGCACGCTCTGCAGCACGACCTTGGCGATGCCGTCGGTGGCGGCCAGCGAGCCCGCACCGAGGAAGAACACCAGCGCGGTCTGGACGACCCGGTACAGCGCGTCGAACCCGAGGATCGACGGCGTGAGGATCCGGTTGTTCGTCACGGAGTGGAACGCGACGGTGGCGACGCCGTGGCAGAACGCCACGACGAGGATCGTGCCGACCGACGACAGGCGGCTGCGCACGATGGTCCAGTAGCCGCTCGACCCGGGCGCGGCGGGGTTGTCCCACACGAGGATCCCGGTGGCGGCGGCGACCGCGACGAGCGTGACCAGCGCGAGCCGGACGCCGTACCGGGCCATGGTGTCGCGCAGCGGGACGCGCGGTGCGGGGCCGGGGCCGGCCGGGCTGATCGGCGTGACGGGGGAGACGAGCTCAGCCACGGCGACGCACCCGCAGCACCAGCAGCAGGAACCCGGCGGCGCCGACGACGCCGAGGATCATGCCGACGGGGATCTCGAACGGCATGCGCACGACCCGTCCGAGGATGTCGCAGGCGGTGACGAGCGCGACCCCGCCGAGGCAGACCCACGGCAGGTTCGAGCGCAGGTCGTCGCCGCGCAGCAGCGACACGACGTTGGGCACGACGAGCCCGAGGAACGGCAGGAAGCCGACGACGACGGTGGTGACGCCGGACGCGACGGCGACCATGGCGGTGCCGACGAGCAGGACGCGGTCGTAGCTCAGGCCCAGGTTGGTGGCGACGTCGCGGCCGAGGCCGGCGACCGTGAGGCGGTCGGCGAGCACGAAGATCGCGACGCACACCGCGGCGACGACCCACAGCACCTCGTACTGCCCGCGCACCACCGTGGTGAACGAGCCCATGAACCACGTGCCGAGTAGCTGCAGGTAGTTCGTCCGGACGGCGATAAGCGTGGTCAGCGCGCTGACCACGGCGCCGAGCATGAGCCCGACGACGGGGACGACCAGCGTGGTGCGCACCTGCACGCGCCGCAGCACGACGAGGAAGACCATGGTGCCGACGAAGGCGGCGGCGGACGCGACGACCATGCGCGTGGCCAGGCCGACGGTCGGCAGCAGGATCACCGACAGCAGCAGGCCGAGGGCGGCCCACTCGCTGGTCCCGGCCGTGGTGGCCTCGACGAAGCGGTTCTGCGTGAGCTGCTGCAGCACCAGGCCGCTGACGGCCATCGCGCTGCCGGCCAGCACCAGGGCGAGCGTGCGGGGCACGCGGGTGATCCAGAACATGGCGTCGCCGCCCTGCGCACCCAGGTCGTACACGCCGACGAACAGCGACGTGACGACGAGCGCGAGGGTGAGCAGCGCGGCGGCGAGCAGCCCGCCCGACCGCTGCCACGTGCGGGCAGCGGTCGGGGCGGGTGCGGTGGTGAGCGTGGTCACGCGGCGGCGAACGCCTGGGCGATCTGCTCGTACAGCGCCGTGTACGCCTGGATGTCCTCGGTGAGGTAGAAGTTCGGGTCCAGGTAGATCACCTGGTCCTGCGCGACGGCGGTGACCGACGTGAGCGCCGGCGACGCGCCGATCAGCTCGGTGGCCGGGCGGTAGTCGCCCTCGCCGACGCCGGCGCCGTCACGGTCGAGCACGATGATCCAGTCGGGGTTCGCGGCGGCGATGGCCTCGACGCCGATGTCGTCGCCGTGCGACGTGTCCTCGGCGGCCTGCTCGATCGCGGGCACGAGCCCGAGCGTCGGGAAGACCGGGCCGATGCTGCGGCCGGTGACCGGCGCGGAGTAGGAGATCTCGCCGCCCGACGTGATGAGGCCGACGACCGTGCTGGTGCCGTCGTACGCGGCGGCAGCGTCGGCCACCGCGGTCTCGAACGCCTCGACGAGCTGTGCCGCGTCGTCCTCGCGCTGGAAGACCTGGCCGAGGATCTCGACCTGGCGGACGAGCTCGTCGGCGACGTCCTCGCCGTCGCGCGGCGCGATCTCGATGACGGTCGCGTCGGGGTTCTGCGCGACGATGTCGTCGTAGTGGTCACCGAACCGGTAGCCGCCGATGATGAGGTCCGGCTCGGCGGCGATGATCGACTCCAGGTTCGGCTCGCGGTGCGTGCCGACGTCCAGGACGTCCTCGTTCTCGGTGTACGCGGGCCAGATGCCCGAGCCCATCACGCCCTTGGGTGCCGCCACCAGCGGGACGTCCCACGCGGACAGGGTCTCGAACACGTGGTTGTCGAGCGCGACGACGCGCTGCGGGTCGAGCGGCACCTCGACCGTGCCGTGGTTGTCCTCGATGGTGACCGTCGTCGCGGCCGTCGTCGGCGAGGCGGACGCGGCGGGCTCCGCGGCGTCGGCGCCCGCGCCGCAGGCGGCGAGGACGAGGGCGAGCGGGGCGGCGGTGAGCACGGCGGCCAGCCGGCGGGCAGGAGGGCGGGAGAACATGCGTCAGCTCCGGGAGGTGTGGACGGGCGCGACAAGGCGCGTCGATCCCAGGGAAGGACACCCTAAGACGACTTAGGGGAGGCTACCCTCTGCTGGCACGTGGTCCTGCCCGGCGGACGACCGCCGGCGCGCCCCGCAGGACGCGCCGCCGGCCGTCACGTCATGTCGTGCCGCGACTCGTCGTCCGTGCCCCGGACTCACGACGCCGTGAGCTCCCGACCAGTGCCGCACCGCCCGCCACCAGCCACAGCGCGACGAGCGCGAGCCCTGCGCCAGGTCCGCCGGTGCTCGACAACCAGTCGCCGTCCCACGGCCCTGCGCTGCCCGGTCCGTCGGCCGGCGTGGTGCGCGTGGGCGTCGGGTGCGTCGTGGTCCGGCACTCCTCGTCGGCGAGCACCTCGTCGGCGAGCACCTCGTCGGCGAGCGCCGCGACCTCGAACGTCACGTCCGCGTCGTCGACGCACGGTTCGGCACCGGGTGCCGTCACGACGTTGCGCAGCACCTGGCCGTTCACGTCGTCGTTCACCCGCACCTGGTAGGTCAGCGTCTGCGTGCCGGCCACCGGGCCGCCGCTCCAGACGAGCTCGACGCCGCCCTGGGCCACGGCGACCCCGCCCGTGGTCGTCGCGATGCTGTCCTCGATCAGCGTGGCGTCGTCGACCACGTCCGTCAGGTCGTCGGTGACGACGAACTCGGGGATCTCGCCCCCGGGGTCGACCGGGCTCAGCGTCACCGTGTAGGTGACGACCTGACCGGGCTGCACCTGCGTGCCGGACGGCGGGTCGCTGCTCTTGACCGCGGTCCACGGGGCGGTCGCCTGCGCGTCGGTGTTGGTGACCGTGCAGGTCACGTCGTCACCGGCGGCGAGCTCCAGCACGTCGCCGTCGACCGCGACGGGCCCGGCCGCGTCCTCGCACTCCCAGCCCACCTGCGTGTAGCCCTCGGGCCCGTCGACCTCGGACAGCGCGTACGCCCCGGGCGTCACCGGCACGTCCGTGATCGTCGGGCCGCGCGTCGCGCCGCTGACCGTCTCCGGGCCCTCGGCCCGCAGCGTCCACTCCTCGGGCGTGGCCGTGCCGCCCTGCTCGTTGAGCACGTCCTTGACCAACGTGAGGCGCGGTGCGTCGAACGTGTTGGTGACGGTGCAGGTCACGGCCTCGCCGTTGGCCACGGTGACGGCGTCGCCGTCGAGCGTGCCGCCCTCGCAGGACCATGCCGACGGGGTGTAGTCCGTCGGTCCGTCGGCCTCGGAGAGGGTGTAGTCACCCGCGCTGACGTCGACGCCCGTGACGGTGTCGCTGCCCGTCTCCCCGGTGACCCCGGTGGTGGGGCCGTCGGCGGTCAGGGTCCAGTCGGTGGCGGCCGCGTCGCCGCCGTGGTCGTTGACGACCTCCTTGACGAGCGTGAGCGTCGCCGGCTGGTCGTCGTTGAGGACCGTGCAGGTGACGTCCTGCCCGAGCTCGAGGAGCACGGCGCCGGACTCGACGGGCAGCTCGCCCTCGTCGTTCTCGCAGGCCCAGTCGTTCGTGGTGTACCCCGAGGGGCCGCCGGACTCCGACAGCGCGTGGCTGCCGTACTCGACCTCCGTCGAGGTGATGGCGTCGTCCCCGCTCGCCCCGCTGTGGGACGTCGTCGGGCCGGTCGCGGTGAGCACCCAGTCGCGGGCGTCCGCGGTGCCCCCGTCGTCGTTCGTGACCTGCTTGACGAGGGTCAGGGTGGTCGGCACGGCGGTGTTGGTGATCGTGCAGGTCACGTCCGCGCCGTTGGCGAGGGTCAGCGAGCCCGAGTCCAGCGGGACGTCGGCACCGCTCGCGTCGACGCAGGTCCATTCCCCGGCCTCGTACCCGGCGACGAACGACTCGGACAGTGCGTACGTCCCGGCGAAGACGGCGACGTCCGTCACCCCGTCCGCCCCGTTGCCCGCGACGATCTCCTGGCCCGGGATGTCCTCGGGTGCCGCGCGCACCGTCCAGCTGGCGGGCGTCTCCGGCGCGCCGGTGGCGCCGGTGTCGACGACCTTGCGCAGCGTCAGGGCTGCCGGCTGGTCGTCGTTCGTGATGGTGCAGGTCACGGTGGCGCCGTTGGCGATCGTGACCGTGGTGCCGCTCAGCGTGCCGCCCTCGCACGTCCAGTCGGACGCGGTGTACCCGTCAGGGCCGTCGGCCTCGGACAGGGTGTAGTCACCGGCGGCCACCTCGACCCCGGTGACCGCGTCGGTGCCGGTCTCGCCGGTGACCCCGGCGGTCGGGCCGTCGGCGGACAGGGTCCAGTCCGTGGGCTCCGCGGTGCCGCCGGCGTCGTTGGTGACCTGCTTGACCAGCGTGAGCGTGCCGGGCTGGTCGTCGTTGACGACGGTGCACGTGACGGCCTGCCCCAGGGCGACGGTCACGGCACCGTCCGCGACTGGCACGGTGGTGTCGTCCGTCGCGCAGGTCCAGTCGCCCGCGGTGTACCCGGCGGGGCCGGACTCCGTCAGGGCGTAGCTGCCGATCGCGACGGGCGCGTCCGTGATCGTCGGGTCACCGGTGACCCCGGTGAGCCCCGTGGTCGGTCCGGTCGCGGTCAGCGTCCAGTCGCCGGGGACGGCAGTGCCGCCGTCGTCGGCGGTGACCTGCTTGACGAGCGTCAGCGTGGCGCCCTGCGCCGTGTTCGTGATGGTGCAGGTGACGTCGGCCCCGGTGGTCAGGGTGACCGCACCGGCCTCGACGGCGACCGTGCCGCCGGCGGCGTCGACGCAGCCCCACGTCCCGGCGGTGAAGCCGGGGATCGTCGACTCCGACAGCGCGTACGTGCCGGCGAAGACCCCGACACCGGTGACACCGTCGGCGCCGTCACCGGAGACCGGCGCCTGGCCCTCGATGTCCTGCGGCGTGGCGGTGAGCGTCCAGTCGGCCGGCGTCTGCGTCGCCCCGGTGGTGCCCGCCTCGACGACCTTGCGCAGCGTGAGTGCCGCCGGCTGGTCGTCGTTCGTGATGGTGCAGGTCACGTCCTGGCCGAGCGCGATCGCGACCGCACCGTCGGTGACCGGCACCGCCGCGTCGTCGGTCGCGCACTCCCAGTCGCCCGCGGCGTACCCCGCGGGCCCGGACTCGGTCAGGGTGTACGTGCCGATCGCGACCGTGGCCCCGGTGATCGCGGCGTCCCCGGTGACGCCGGTCAGCCCGGTCGTCGGCCCGGCGGCCGTCAGGGTCCAGTCGGTGGCGACGGCCGTGCCGCCCTCGTCGTTGAGGACCTGCTTGACCAGGGTCAGCGTCGAGGGCTGTGCCGTGTTGGTGATCGTGCAGGTGACGTCGGTCCCGCTGCCGATGGTCACGGCGTCGCCGTCGACGGCGACCGTGCCGCCGTCGGCGTCGACGCAGCCCCACGTCCCGGCGGTGAAGCCGGCGACGGTCGACTCCGACAGCGCGTACGTGCCGGCGAAGACCTCGACGGCGGTGACCCCGTCGGCTCCGTCACCGGACACGGCGTCCTGGCCCTCGATGTCCTGCGGTGTGGCCGTCAGGGTCCAGTCGGCCGGGGTCTGGGTCGCCCCGGTGGTCCCGGCGTCGACGACCTTGCGCAGCGTCAGGGCCGCGGGCTGGTCGTCGTTGGTGATCGTGCAGGTCACGTCCTGACCGAGCCCGATCTCGACCGCGTCGTCCGTGACGGTCACGGTCCCGGCGTCGTCCGCACAGGTCCACTCACCGGCCGTGTACCCGGCGGGGCCCGACTCCGACAGCGCGTAGCTCCCGATCGCCACGGGGGCGCCGGTGACGGCCTCCTCGCCGGTCACCCCGCTCACACCGGCGGTCGGCCCGTCCGCGGTCAGGGTCCAGTCGTCCGTGCCGGACGTCCCGCCCTGGTCGTTGGTCAGCTCCTTGACGAGCGTCAGCGTGGGCTGCTGGGCGGTGTTCGTGACGGTGCACGTGACGCTCGCGCCGTTCGCGAGGGCCACCGCGCCGTCATCGACCGCGACGTCGTCACCACCCGCGTCGACGCACTCCCACGCGCCCGCGTCGAAGCCCGCGACGGTGGACTCGGACAGCGCGTACGTGCCGGCGAGGACCTCGACGTCGGTGACGCCGTCGGCCCCGTTCCCGGAGACCGGGTCCTGCTCGCCGGTGCCCTGCAGCGTGGCGGTCAGCGTCCAGTCGGCGGGCGTCTGCGTCGCACCGGTGGACCCGGCGTCGACGGCCTTGCGCAACGTGAGCGACGCGGGGTCGTCGGCGTTGGTGAACGTGCACACCACGCTCTCGCCGCGTCCGGCCGTGATCTCGGTGCCGTTGACGGCGGTCCCGTTCACGAGGCACTCGAGGTCGGTCTGCTCGTACCCGGCGGGCCCGGTCTCGCTGACCGTGTACGGGTGGCCGGGCCGGATCTCGAACGTCTGGGCGTCGGCCTCGGCGGCGCCGGGGGTCTCGATCTCGGTGAGCCCCTCCACCTCGGGCGTCGTGCCCGGGGTGGCGCGCAGCGTGAAGTCGGACGGCACGGCCGTGCCGCCGGCCTGGTTGACGACCTCCTTCACCAGCGTCAGCTGCGCCGTCTGGTTGGTCGCCGTGCACAGGACGCGCGCGGCGATCGGCGCGGTCACGCCCCCGTTCAGGCCGTCGGCGAAGCCGGAGATCTGGTTGCCCTCGGTGTCGACCCGGATGCAGGACCACGACCCCGTCGACGCGGGGAACTCCTGCAGGTCGGAGCGCTGGTCCACCTGCAGGTACGTCGCCGGGCCGCCGGACTCCGCGAGCTGGTAGGGGACGCCCGGGGTGATGGGCACGTCGGTCGCGCCCGCGCTCCCGCTGGTCCCGGCCGGCCCGGGCAGCTGCCCGGCGGGCGCGTCCGGCGCCGGGAGGGCCGCCAGGTCCCACGCCGTGGGGTCGGCCGTGCCCTCCTCGACGTACTTGGCGAGCGTCAGGCGGGACTCGCAGTCGACGGTGTTGCGGATGGTCAGCGTGTTGGCACCCTCGACCAGGGTCAGGCCGTAGCCGCCCGTGGGGACGGGCGTCGGGTCCACGGCTGCGCCGTCGATCTCGACGACCTGCGGTGGGGAGACCACGCAGAGGTCGGGGTCGATGTCCGGGACCTGCAGCACCACCTGCTCGTCGACCGTGACGCTCTCGCCCGCGACGTACCCGGGGCGCGTCACGCCCCACGCCTGGCTGGTGGCGCCGTCGGCGCCCGGACCCGTGAGCGTCAGCTCGGAGGTGAAGCCGGACGGCTGGTTGCCGTTCGGCACCGGTGCGGCGCCGTCGATCACCCACTCCTTGTCGACGGTGACGGTGGCAGGTGCCGCCACCTGGTTGTAGACCGTGCAGCTCACGGCGTCCGTGTTCGGGACGTCGACGGTGAAGCCCGCCGCCCCGACGTTGGTGACCGTCACGCCCTGCCCCGTCACGAGGTCGGTGCAGACGGCGTTCGCCCCGGCGACGGGGAACAGGACAGCGCCCTCCTGGGCCTCCTCCTGGACCTCGATCGTCCCGGTGGCGGTCCCGCCCGCGTAGGTGATCGGGAAGTTCACGGCGCTGGTGGCGTCGGTCGTCGCGCTCGTGGTCGGCAGCGTCACCCCGGGCGTGGTCGTCGAGGCGCCGAAGGTCCACCCGGCGCCCGCGGGCGTGGCGGTCGCGAGGTCGCCGGACGCGTCGACGAGCTGCTTGACGACCGACAGGGACCCGGTGCAGTCGCCGAGCGCGAGCTGGCGCAGGGCCTGGCCCACGACGGTGTAGTCGGCGACCTGGAAGTAGTCCGCGGTCCCGGTGTTGGTGCCGTCGTACGCGGTGGGGCCCGAGATGGCGGCGAGGTTCTGGGCGGTGGCGGGGTCGCTGACCCCGGCCCCGACGCCCACGGCGAGGACGCGGGTGTCCTGCGCCTTCAGGGCGTTGGCCGAGAAGATGCCGTTCTCCATCTCGCGGAAGCGGGTGAAGTTGCCCGGACCCTCCGCAGGCTGGGAGTAGAAGGTCGGGTCGCCGTCCGTGATGACCACCGCGACGTCGTACGACGCCGCGGCCTCGGCGGCCGCGGCGATCCCGCGGTCCCAGTTGGTCCCGCCGGTGGCGGTCCACGAGGCGTAGCGGGACGTGAACTCGTCCGCGCCCGCCTGCGTCGACACCGAGGTCAGGCCGGGGTAGTTCTGGGTCGCGCCGGCCGCGGGGCTCCCCGTGGAGAACGAGAACAGGGCCATCTCGGACGGCGTGCCCACGAGCGAGTTCGTGAACGTGTCGGCCGCGGCCTTGAGGCTGACGAGCTGCTGCGACGTCACCGAGCCCGACAGGTCCAGGATCAGCGCGACGCTCAGCCCGCACTGCTGCAGGGGTGCCGGGTTCGTCCGCGACTGCTGCCACACGCCGCCCGACGCCGAGCGGTTCGTGCTGCCCGTCCCGATCATGAAGTTCGACTGCGAGGTGTACGTGTTGCCCGCGCGCAGGGTCGAGCCGGTCCGGAACTGGTACGGCGTCAGCTGCGACCCGCTGCCGTCGCCGTTGCCCGTGCGCAGGGTGGAGTTCTGCGTGAACCCCTCCGGCACGCCGGTCTGCACGACCCAGAAGCGCCGGTCGCAGTTGGCGCCGGCCCCGACCCGGCAGCCGAAGAGCCCGGTCTCGGTGTCGGGGACGACGAAGCTGCAGTCGCCGTCCGCGTCGGACACGCACGTCGCCCAGGCGCCGGCGACGGGCGTCGTGGGGGCGGTCGTGCCGTCGTAGAGCTGCAGGGTCACCCCGGCCAGGCCGGAGACGCCGGTCGCGCCCTGGCGGTCGGCGCCGACCCGGACGGTGATGACAGCGTTGTCGCCGGTCGCCGGTGGGACGGCCAGCGGCGCGGCCGCGGGGGCGTTCGCCTCGGCGGGCGTGCTGCCCACCACGGCGATCGGTACCAGCAGACCCAGCGCGAGCGCTGCCGAAGCCAGTGCTGCCCCGATCCGACGCAGGCGTCGCGAGCCGTCGTCCATGGCGTCCCCCCAGTCGCATGGCACCGCGCCATCAGTGGCGCGGTATCGAAAGTAACAGGAACCGGGCGGATCGGAACCTCGGGGGGCGGGCCGGGCCGGCGCGACGGCCTCGCCGGGTCGTTCAGCCGCGGGCGCCGTCGCGTGCGTCAGCGGGGGAGAACCTGGCCGCGAACGCCCCCGGCGTCATCCCCGTCACCCGGCGGAAGTCGCGCGACAGGTGCGACTCGTCGGCGTACCCGAGGTCCGCGGCCAGGTCGGCCAGGGGCGTGCGGTGCTCGCGCAGCCGCTCGGCCGCCTCGTGGAGCCGGCGGCGCTGCACCAGCCACTTGGGCGACAGTCCCAGCCGCCGCCGGGTCAGCCGCTGCAGGGTCCGCTCGGTCGTCGCGAACCGCTCGCACAGCTGCGAGACCCGGCGCACGTCCGGGTCCTCCTCGACGGCCGCGACGACGGCGTTGACGAGCAGCCCTTCCTCGTCGACCGGCAGGTACCGGCGCAGGAAGGCGCCGACGCGGTCCGTCGCGGCGCGCTGCCGGCCGGGGTCGGTCGGCGCGGGTGCCATGTCCTCGCGGACGCCGCTGACCAGCGCGTCCACGTCGTGCGACGGTGCGGTGGCGCTCAGCGCGTCGGCGAGCGGGGCGTGCCGGCCCGTCCACGGCGCGACCGAGCCGCCCGTGAGCAGCGCACCGGCCGCCGGCTGGAGCATGACGCCCACCGCCCACCCGTCGCCGCGCAGCGTGGTCCTCGACAGGCCCGGCTGGACGCCGTAGAACCTCGCGTACGAGTCGGCGACGACGACCAGGCACACGGGGTACTGCAGCACCTGCTGCTCCGCCGCCTGCCCGGCCGGGACGGACCACGTCGGCACCCAGTACCGGCGCACCAGCGGTGCCAGGTCGGCCGCCGGACCCCAGCGGCCGATCCGGTGCGAGGTGTCCCGCGGGTCCACCAGGTGCGCCCGCTCGACGGCGTCGAGGCTGTCGGGTTCGTCCAAGGCCCACCTCCCGGCTCCGTCCTAGCGTGACGCACATGACCGACAACCCGATCCTCGACGCCTACGCCCAGCGCGCGGCCGGCCTGCAGGCCGTGCTCGACGCCACCGACCCCGCCGCGTGGGACGCGCCGTCACCCTGCGACGGCTGGTCCGGCCGCGACGTGGTGGCGCACGTGGTCGACACCCAGCGCGACTACCTCGGCCGCCACGGCGCCGACCTCGGCGAGCGGCCCGACCTCACCGACCCGGCGGCCGCGTGGCGCGCGCACACCGAGCGCGCGACGGCCGCGCTCGCGGAGCCGGGGTTCGCCGACACGCCCTTCGACGCCATGACCGGGCCGAGCACCGTCGG
This sequence comes from Cellulomonas wangsupingiae, assembly GCF_024508275.1. Classification (NCBI taxonomy): domain Bacteria; kingdom Bacillati; phylum Actinomycetota; class Actinomycetes; order Micrococcales; family Cellulomonadaceae; genus Cellulomonas; species Cellulomonas wangsupingiae. The sequence continues at coordinate 3,194,159 of NZ_CP101989.1, read as the reverse complement.
GGCCACGTTCCTGATGTTCCACGGCTTCGACATGGTCGCCCACCGGTGGGACGTCGCCGCCGCCGGGGGGCGCCCGCACCGGTTCACCGATGCCGACCTCGACGTGCTCGAGGGCATGGTCGCCGCCATGGGGGAGCACCTGTACGGGGAGGGCGTGTGCGCACCGCCCGTCGAGGTCCCGGCCGACGCGGACCGTCAGACCCGCGTCCTGGCCGCGCTCGGTCGGCGCGCCGCGGTGCCCGCGTGACGGCCGGAGGCGACTGACCGCCGCCCCGGAGCGGCCCCTGGCGGCCGGTCCGGGGCGGCGTGCTCAGCGCCGCAGCCCCAGCGCGACGACCGCGCCCACCGCGACGTGCTCGGCCAGCAGCACCGCGACGGCGCCGGGCGTCGTGCCGCCCAGCGGGCCGAGCAGCGAGACCAGCAGGACGACGCCGCACAGGACGAACCAGGCGCGCTCGCCGTTGCCCGGGCGCCCGCGCCGCGAGCGCGCCACGAGCGCCCGCACGGCCCAGCCCAGGAGCGCCACGACGACGGCCGCCACGACGACGTCGACCACGCCGACCGTCCGGGTCGCAGCGCCCGAGCGAGCGGCGAGGGTGACGCCCGTGGCGTCGCCCACCCACCACACGGCGGCGGCGGCGACCGCTGCCACGACGGGGACGGCCCCTCGTGGCAGCCGGCGCGGGGTCCCGGCCGGCGTGGCCCTGCGGCCGGTGACGTTCCCTGACGTGGTCATGACGACCTCCTGGAGGAGACGGCCGGCGGCCGGGTGGCGTGCCGGTACCCCACGGTCGCGACGGGACCGCGCCCGCCACATCCGTCCGTCGTCCACGGCGCGTGCGCCCACGGTCGAGCGCCACCCCCGACCGGTGTCGACGGGCCCCCTCCTTCGGTCGGTGGTCGACCGTGGGCTGCGCGCCTAGCGTCCGGGGCATGAGCACGTCATCCGGCACCGCCGCCTGCGGCCCTGACGGACAGCCCGCCCTCGGGTCGCCGCAGCGGGATCCCGGCGCGCGCGTCCTGCCGTGGCCGTGGCTCGGGGCCGCGTGGGCCGCGGTCGCGGTCCTCACGCTGCTCGCGCTCGTCCCATGGCTCCAGCAGGACGCGTCGCCGCTGCGCGCGCTCGACGTCGCGGTCGCCGTGGCGGCCCTCGTCCTGCTCCCGGCGCTGTGGACGCGCTGGTCCGTGCCCGCCGCCCTGGTCCTCGCCGCGCTCGCGGCCGTCTCGGGCGCCGCCACCCCGGCATCGACCGTGGCGACGCTGCAGGTGGCGCGGTGGCGCGGCATCCGCACGGCGCTGCCGGTCGCCGCCGCCGGGTTCGCGGGGCACGCCGTGCTGGCGCTGTGGCGACCCGTCGGGCTGCCGCTGGGCTGGTGGCTGCTGTGCGACCTGGCGGTGCACGCGGCGCTCCTCGGGTGGGGCGCCTACGGGCGGGCCCGCGCCGCGCTGGTCCGCTCGCTGCGGGAGCGGGCGTGGCGCGCCGAGGCGGAGCAGGAGCGCCGCGTCGAGGAGGCCCGGCTCGTCGAGCGCACCCGGATCGCGCGCGAGATGCACGACACCCTCGCCCACCGGCTGTCCCTGCTCGCGACGACGGCCGGCGCGCTGGAGTACCGGCCCGACGCGCCGCCGGAGCGCCTCGCGGCCGCTGCGGCGCTCGTCCGGCAGGGCGTGAGCTCGGCGCTGGACGACCTGCGGGACGTCGTGCGCGTGCTCCGTGAGGAGCCGACCGTGCCCGGCGCGCCTCGCGCGCCGGCACCCCGCCCGGGGGTCCGTGACGTCGCGCGCCTGGTCGACGAGGCGAGGGCCGTCGGCCAGGACGTCACGCTGGAGGCGACGGGTGACGACGACCCGCCCCCGGCGGTGGCGACCGCGGTGTACCGGGCCGCCCAGGAAGGGCTGACCAACGCGCGTCGTCACGCCCCCGGAAGTCGCGTGGTGGTGCGGGTCGACCTGTCGCCCGGCGTGGTCCGCCTGCGGGTCGGCGACGACGGCGCGTCCGGCCCGGGCGTCCCGGTGGGGCCGGGATCGGGCACCGGGCTCGTCGGCCTGCGGGAGCGGGTGGGGCTGGTGGGCGGGCACGTCGAGGCGTACCCGCAGGGACGGGGATTCGTGCTCGACGTCCGCATACCGTGGCAGGCATGACCGGCACCGGCGCCGGGCAGCGGCGCACACGTCTCGTCGTCGTCGACGACGACGCCCTCGTGCGCGCCGGCCTGCGGCTCATGCTCGACGGCGCGCGCGGCATCGAGGTCGTCGGGGAGGCCGCCGACGGGGCCGGCGTCGTGGCCGTGCTGGACGCCCACCCCACCGACGTCGTGCTCATGGACCTGCGGATGCCGGGCGTCGACGGTGTGGAGGGCACGCGGCGCGTCTGCGCGCGCAGCGACCCGCCGGCCGTCGTGGTCCTGACGACCTTCGACACCGACGACGAGGTCGTCGCCGCCCTGCGTGCGGGCGCGTCCGGCTACCTGCTCAAGGACATGGCGCCCGACCGCATCGTCGCCGCCGTGCTCGCCGCGGCCGCGGGTGAGCCCGTCCTGTCCCCGGGCATCGCGCGCCGGCTGATGGCGTCGGCCGCCGCCAGCGGCGGCGCACGCGCCCGGGCGCTCGGCGCGCTGGGCAGGCTCACCGCGCGCGAGCGCGAGGTGGCGGTCGGCATCGGACGCGGGGCGAGCAACGCGCAGATCGCGGCCCGGCTGCACGTGAGCGTCCCGACCGTGAAGGCGCACGTGACGAACGTGCTGCTCAAGCTCGGTCTGACGAACCGGACGCAGGTGGCCCTGCTGGTCGCCGAGGCGGGCGAGGACTGACCCTCGCCCGCCTCGGCCGTGGTCTCACCAGAGCGGCAGCCCCGGCGGGACGTCGATCCGCGGGGTGGCGCTGCGAGCGCCCGGGGTGGCCCCGAACGGGGCGCTGTCCGGTGCGCACACCGTGCCGTCGGCGGGCGGCTCACCGCTCACCAGGTACGTGGTGATGTGCTCGTCGACGCACACGCTCTTGCCGAGCGCGGTGTGGCCCCACCCGTCGAGCGTGAGCAGATGGCCGCCGGGGAACAGGTCCCGGTACGGCTCGGTCTGCCGGTACGGAGTCGCGGGGTCGAAGCGGGTGCCGACGACGAGCACCGGGCTGGTCGTCGTCTGCTGCCAGGGTCCGGTGAAGGCGTCACCGTCCTCGATCTTCCACGCCTCGCACGGCAGCCCGACCCAGCCGCGGAACCGCCCGAAGTACGGGGCCGCCTCGGCGTGCGCGTCGACGAGGCGGGGGTAGCGGTCGACCCGGCCGTTGGACGCGGTGTCGACGCACAGGCTGGCCAGCGCGCCGCCGATCGACGGGTAGTCCTCCCCGCGCAGGCGCGCGCCGAGCAGGGAGCGGGTGCCGGTCGCGGCCGACGCGACCGTGGCCGGGTCGGGCTCCGGGACGGCCAGCGCCGCCAGGAGGCCTGCGAGGTCGGCCCACCCGGCGGGGGAGTACAGCGACTGGTACGTCGCCGCGACCGCGATCTGCTGCGTGACGAGGATGGTCGTGCCGTCGGGCAGCGGCACCTCGACCGGGTCGGTCGCGAGCCGGTCGAACGTCTCGTAGGCGACGGTCGCGGGGTCCCCGAGCGCCGCCAGCGGGCACGCCTCCGGCCCCGCCTCCGCGCACAGCCGCGTGAACTCCCCGAACGTCTCGTGCGACCCGAACCCCTGCCGGATGCGGATGCCGAGGGGCACCGACGGCGCCGCGTCACCCGTACCCGTGCCGCTCCACGCGACCGGGTCGACCGTCCCGTCGAGCAGGAAGCGCCCGACGCGCTCGGGGAACAACCGGGCGTAGGTGGCGCCCAGGTACGTGCCGTAGCTGTAACCGGCGTAGTGCAGCTGCTCGTCGCCGACGGCCTGGCGCAGCAGGTCCATGTCGCGCGCGACGTTCGCGGTCGACGCGGTCGCGAACCGCAGCGGCGAGGTGACCTGGCAGCGTGCCGCCAGCGCGACGCCCTCGAGGGTGAACCGGGCCTCGTCACGGCCGGTGATCGGGTACGGCTGCAGCAGCAGCGGGGACGCGGCCTCCTCGGCCTGGGTGCGGAAGCACGTCGCCGGGTCGGACGCCGCGACGGCACGCGGGTCGAACCCGAGGACGTCGAAGCGGGCCAGGACGTCCGGGTGGTACGCGTACGGGGCGGCCTGCTGGACGAACTGCACGCCGCTGCCGCCGGGGCCGCCGGGGTTGGTGAACAGCGTCCCGATGCGCTGCGCCGGGTCGCCGCTCGCGGGCAGCAGCGTCAGGGCGATCGTCGTCGTGGCGCCGTGCGGCCGGTCGTAGTCGCGCGGGACCCGGGCGCTCGCGCACAGGAACGGCTCGAGGCCGGCGCCACACGGCTGCCAGTCGAGCGCCGGGACGGGCGCCTCGACCTGTGCCGGTGCCGTCGCGGCGACGGTCGGCGCCGGTGGTGGGGCGGCCAGGGCCGCCGGTGCGGCGAGGGCGCTGGTGAGCAGCGTGGCTGACAGGAGGGCGAGCCCTCTGGTCCGGTGCAGGGTGGTCATGGCGGCTCCCGGTCGTCGTCGGTCGGTGCCGCCCACCTTGCCAACCATCAGGTCGTCAGGCCAGGGACAGGAAGAGCTTCTCCAGCTTCTGCACGTCGAGCGTGGGAGCCTGCCCGTCCCCGGCCGCCGACGCGTCCTGCACGAGGCACTGCCGCATCCCCGACGCGATGATCGCGAACCCGGCGCGGTCCAGCGCACGTGAGACGGCCGAGAGCTGCGTGACGACCTCCTCGCAGCTGCGGCCCTCGTCGAGCATCCGGACCACCGCCGTGAGCTGTCCCTGCGCGCGCCGCAGGCGGTTGCCGACCTTCGTCATCTCGTCCGGGTCGAGCTCCATGCGGTCCTCCTGGGGGGCGGTGCCGGGGTGGCGCCGCGGGGGGTCGGTACGGGTGGTGCCTGCGGTCAGCGGGGGCAGGTGCAGCGCTCGCCGTCGGGCACGGCGGCCATGACGTCGTCGGCGTGCTGGCCGCAGCCGTCCCAGGTGGTCTTGCCGCAGGTGGCGCAGCGGACGGGGTAGCACATGAGGTTCTCCTTCGAGCGGGTGGGCGGGGGGTCAGCGGGTGGCGCCCGCAGCCGGGTGCGCCAGGTGGGGGTGGACGGCGCTGAGCGTCAGCCAGCCGCCGGACAGGTTGCGGGCGTCGAGCCCGGCGGCCAGGAGCACGCGGGTGGCGATGTGGGAGCGCACGCCGCTGGCGCAGTGGACGCTCACCGGCCGGCCGGCAGCAGCCGCCCGGACCTCGTCGAGGCGCCCGCGCAGCTCGGTGTGCGGGACGTTGAGCGCCTCGGGGACGTGGCCGCGGGCGAACTCCGCGGGCTGGCGCACGTCGAGCACGAGCGTGTCGGCCCGGGCGGCGTCGAGCTCGTCGGGGTGCCACTGCGGCGTCGTGCCGTCCAGGACGTTCTGCGCGACGAACCCCAGCATGTTCACCGGGTCCTTCGCCGAGCCGTAGGGCGGTGCGTACGCGAGCTCGAGCTCGGCCAGGTCGTCGGCGGTCATGCCGGCACGCAGGGCCGTGGCCAGCACGTCGATGCGCTTGTCGACGCCCGCGCGGCCCACGCCCTGGGCGCCCAGCAGGCGCCCGTCGGGGGCGAAGGTCGCCACCAGGTGGACCTGCTCGGTGCCGGGGAAGTAGCCGGCGTGGTGGCCGGGGTGGATGCGGACCACCTCGTGGGCGATGCCCGCGCGGGTCAGGGCCGCCTGGTTCGGTCCGGTCACCGCGGCGGTGAGGCCGAAGACCCGCACGATCGCGGTGCCGAGCACCGGCGCCTGGGGGGTGGTGCGGTGGCCGACCATCGAGTCGGCGGCCCGCCGGCCCTGCCGGTTGGCGGGCCCGGCCAGGGGCACGGGGCCGACGGCGCCGGTGACGGCCTGCGTGACCTCGACGGCGTCGCCGACGGCCCACACGTGCGGGTCGGACGTGCGCTGGTCGGCGTCGACGCGGATCGCGCCCGTCGGGCCGAGCGCGAGGCCCGCCTCGCGGGCCAGGTCGCTCGCGGGACGGACGCCGACGTTGACGACGACCACGTCGGCCGCCAGCTCGGTGCCGTCGGACAGGGTGACCGTGACGGCGCCGTCGTCCCCGCGGGGGGTGACGGCGCGCGCCGCGACACCCAGGTGCAGACCCACGCCGTGGTCGCGCAGCTCGCCGGCCAGCAGCGGGGCGAGCTCCGGGTCGAGCGGCGGCAGCACGTGGTCCGCGAGCTCGACGAGGTGCACCTGCAGGCCGCGGGTGGTCAGCGCCTCGACGGCCTCGAGCCCGATGAGACCGGCCCCGACGACGACGGCGGCGGGTGCGGGTGCTCCCGCGGTGCGGTCCGCGACCAGCCGTGCCACACGCTCGTTCAGCGCGTCCAGGTCGGGGACCGTGCGCAGCGCGTGCACCGACGGATGGTCCAGGCCCTCGACGGGCGGTCGCACGGCGACGGCACCGGGGGCCAGCAGCAGGGCGTCGTAGCCCAGGACGTACTCGCCGTCCGCGGTGGCGACGGTGACCGTGCGGGCGGCGGTGTCGACGGCCGTCACCCGGCTGCCGGTGCGCACGTCGAGCGCCAGGGCCGCGGCGAGGGACTGCGGGGTGTGGAGCAGGAGCGCCTCGCGGTCGGCGATCTCGCCGGACAGGTGGTACGGCAGGCCGCAGCTGGCGAACGACACGTAGGCGGACTGCTCGAGGACGACGATGTGCGCGTGCTCGTCCAGACGGCGGGCGCGTGCGGCGGCGCTCATGCCGCCGGCGACGCCTCCGACGACGACGATGCGTCGGACGGGGTGTGGCGTGGTGCTGGTGGACATGGCTCCACGATACCCCCGGGGGTATTCAGGGACGAGGTTCCGCGCCTGTGCCGTCCGCCACTGACGTCGGCCCGCAGCCGGCACAGCGATTCGTCGACGGCGCGGCGGACCTGCTCCGGGCGGCTGTCCAGCCCGACCGCCCGTCCGTCGCGGATGTCCCGCCCGGGCTCGCTCGCGATCGTCATCCCCGGGGCGCCGGGTGCCTCAGCGGGACGCGCCGACGGGGCCGATCGGGTCCTGGGGGTCGTGGGGGTCCTGCGCCTCGACCGGCCCCGGCGCGTCCACCGGCTCCGTCGCCCGTACCGGGTCGGGGGCCGACCGCCGCCGGTCCCACACCTCACGCCCCTTGTCCACGCCCGCCTGGCCCGCGGCCCGCGCACGGTCCAGCCAGCGCCGCGCCCACGCGAACTCCGTCGCGAGCAGCGCGAGCCCCGCGAGGATCGCGAGGATGCCCGGCCCGGGCAGCACGAGCATCGCCACGCCCGTGAGCACCACCGTGCCGCCGACGACCGTGACCGCCACGACACGCACGGGACGCGGCAGCGCGTCGATCTGCGCACGCACGCGCGTCCACCGGTCCGACCAGCTCGCCACGGCACCTCCCTCGTCGGGACGCACCCGCGCCCGTCGCCCCCTCAACGCCGGGGACCGCCGGACGGTGCCCGGTGCGCCGGACACTCACCCAGGCGCGCGACGACCGCCGAGGCGACCACGTCCGTGACCTCGGGTGCGACGTGCAGGTTGAGCGCGGGCTCGAACAGCTCGGCCTCCAGCAGCACCAGCCCGTGCGCGGCGGAGTCCACGGTGTCGACGCGCGCGTACAGCGGGACGCCGCTGCCCGTGGCGCGGTCGACCGCGCGGACCACCTCGAGGGCGAACTCGGCCTCGGCCGCGGTGACGTCGACCCGCTGCGGGTTCTCGGCGTACACGCCGCCGATCAGCCCGCCGCCCGGGGCGAGCAGCGCGCCCTTCGCGATCGCGTGCGTCAGGGTCCCGTCGATGACGTACAGCGCCTTCTCGCGCCCCTGCGACAGCTCGGGCACCTCCGGCTGCACCATCACCAGGCCGCCGGCCGCGAGGATCCGCCCCGCGAGGTCGAGGGCTCGCGGGTCGTCGGCGCGGAACAGCCCGGTGTCGCGCGCCCCGGCGGACACCGCGGGCTTCACCACCACGCGCGCGCCGGGGGCGAACGCGCCCAGGTCGTCGCGCACGTCGTCCAGGGACGTCCGGTACGTCGTCGGGACCACGCCGACCCCGAGGTCGGCGAGCTGCCCGAGGTAGCGCTTGTCGAGGTTCCACCGCACCAGCGCCGGCGGGTTGAGCACCTGCGTGACGCGCTCGGCGGCGTCGAGCCACGCGAGGAACTCGGTGAGCCGCTCCGGGTAGTCCCACGGGGAGCGCAGCACCAGCAGGTCGTGCGCGGCCCAGTCGACGGTCGCGTCGTGCCACACGACGGGCGCGGCCGCCACACCCCGTGCCCGCAGCGCGGTGACGAGCGGCGCGGTGTCGTGGTCCGGGTCCTCGGCGGGGTAGGTGTCGGTCACGACGACACCCACGCGGGGGGTTGCGCTCACGGGCGGACCCTACGACGAGCCGCCCACGCGTCCGGCATCGGTAGGGTCACGGGTCGTGACAGCTGCGCCGGACGCCCCGACCGGGCCGCCGCCCGGGACGCTCCCGGCGCCCGCCGCGGAGCGCGGGCGCCTCGCGGTGGCGGCCGTCGTCGTCCTGGTGGTGGTCCTGCTGGGTGCCCTGGCGCTCCGGACCACGCCGCTCGGCGCGGTGCTCGACGCGGGCGGCTGCACGGTCCTGGCGGGGGAGCGCGACGTGCGCCCGCCGGAGGTGGTCCGGGACGCCGCCGCCCAGGTGCACGAGGTCGTCGGCGCCGGCACGGCGACCGTGACCACGACGTGCCGCCTGGTGGACCTCGCCGCGCCGACCGGCCTCGGCGCCCCGGACCCCGCTGCCGACCCCGCCGCGTGGGAGGTCGGTGTGGACGCGGAGGTCGGGGGGATCGACGCGCTCCCGGCCGCGGCCGAGGCGGTGCTCGGCGCCGTCACGGCCGGGCCCGGCGCGTGGCGCCTCGACGTGCACGACGCCGCGCGGACGCTCGCCGTGGGCCTCGCGCCCGGCGACGACGCCGACCTGGCCGTGGACGCGCTGGCGGTGCGTCGCGTGCCCGGGGTCGACGAGGTGTGGTTCGGGCCCGAGGCCGGGCGGGTCGTCGTGGCGGGTGGGGAGGCGGTCGCCGACGCACTGGCCGCCGTCGCCGGGCGGGAGCTGCCCGTCACGACGGTCGAGGCGTTCGACCACTGGCTCGAGGTGACGCAGGTGCACCCCGGGGCCTGGCCGGACGCCGAGGCGGTGGCGCTGGCGGTCGACGTCGCGGCGTGGGAGGGCGTGTGGCGCGTCGTGCTCAGCGGCGGTGAGCCCGCGTCGCCCGACCTCACGGTCGCGGCGGACGACGACGCCCACCGGTCCCACGTCGCGTCCCGGCTGGCCTCCGTGCTCCGCACGGGACCGCCGCTGGGCTACCACGTGAGGACCGACGCCGGCACCGTGGACGGCGTCCTCGCGGGCCTCGACGCCGCGGGTGCCGACGCACCCGACGCCGGAGCCGCCGATGCGTCCGGGGAGGCCCCGCCCGCGGGGGTGCCCGCCTGCACCGGCGACGGTCTGCGGCTCGAGGTCGCGGCCGTGGACGCGGCGCTCGGTGCCCGCTTCCTCGTGCTGCGCGCGACGTGGACGGGCGCGGCGCCGTGCGTGCTGTCGGGCGTGCCGACGCTCGCGTTCACCCGGCAGTCGGGCACCCGGACGCCCGACCTCACGCAGCTGCCGGACCTCGTGGCACCCGACGTGCCGCCGGAGGTCGTGCTGGAACCCGGCGCCGCCGCGCTCGCGCAGGTCCGGTGGCGCGCGATGTCGACGTCGCAGGACCCGGACGTGGCCGTCGGCGTCACGGTCCGGGCGGTGGCGGACGGACCCGCGGTCGACCTCGTGCCGCCGGTCACGCTGGACGTGCTGGCCGGTGGGACCGTCGAGGTCGGCCCCTGGCGCTTCGACGAGGGTCTCCTCGACGCCGACGGGTGACGGTGCGCCGCCGGCTCAGGCCGGACGGGCGGGCGTCCGGGCTCCGTGCAGGGAGTCGGCACCCGCGGCGTGACGCTTGACGGCGCCGAGCAGGCGTGCGAGCTCGGCCATCTCGTCCGGTGCGAGCCCGAAGGCCTCGCCGACGTGCGCCGGCAGGTGGGCCACCCGCTCGCGCAGCGCCTCACCGGCCGGCGTCAGGACGACGCTCACCGACCGCTCGTCGTCCGGTCGGCGCCGGCGCTCGACGAGCCCGCGCACCTCCAGCCGCTTGAGCAGCGGCGAGACGGTCCCGTAGTCCAGGTACAGCCGGTCGATGACCTGCCGGACGGTCTGCTCGCCCCGGGTCCACAGCACGACGAGCACGAGGTACTGCGGGTACGTGAGGTCCAGCGGATCCAGCTCGCGGCGGTAGACCGCCGTCATCGCGCGGGACGCGGAGTAGAGGTCGAAGCACAGCATCGTCTCCAGCGAGATGCCGTCGGCGGGCGCGGGCCTGTCGTCCATGGACAGCATCGTACGCGGTGTTGACGTCCACAACTAGATCGTGCACGATGTAATCGTTCCCGATCGACCTGACGACAGTGCACCGGACGCCCCGGGCGCCCGCCGAGCGAAGGAGAACCGCCATGCCGTTCATCACCAGCACCGCCACCGACCAGCCCGTCGAGCTGTACTACGAGGATCACGGCACCGGGCAGCCCGTCGTGCTCATCCACGGCTACCCGCTCGACGGCCACTCGTGGGAGAAGCAGGCCGTGGCCCTCCTCGACGCCGGCTACCGCGTCATCACGTACGACCGCCGCGGCTTCGGCCGCTCGACCGCGACGACCCAGGGCTACGACTACGACACCTTCACCGCGGACCTCGAGGCCGTCCTGACGACGCTCGACGTGCGTGACGCGGTGCTGGTCGGGTTCTCCATGGGGACGGGGGAGGTGGGTCGCTACCTCGGCACCCGCGGCTCGGGCCGCGTCGCGAAGGCCGCGTTCCTCGCCGCGCTCGAGCCCTACCTGCTGCAGACCGACGAGAGCCCGCTCGGCCTGCCGCAGAGCGCGTTCGACGGCATCGCGGAGGCGGCGCGGCGTGACCGCTACGCGTGGTTCGACGAGTTCTTCGCCAACTTCTACAACCTCGACGAGAACCTCGGCACCCGGATCAGCGAGGCCGCCGTGCGCGGGTCGTGGGCCGTGGCCGCCGGCTCCGCGCCGTGGGCCGCGTGGGCGGTCGTGCCGACGTGGCACACCGACTTCCGCGACGACGTCGCGAAGATCGACGTCCCGACGCTGATCCTGCACGGCTCGGGCGACCGGATCCTGCCGGTCGAGGCGACGGGCCGCGCGTTCGCGGAGCTGCTCCCCGAGGCGACGTACGTCGAGATCGAGGGTGCGCCCCACGGGCTGCTGTGGACCCACGCGGACGAGGTCACGGCGGCACTGCTGGAGTTCCTCGCCGCCTGACCCGGCGGGCGGACCGCCCGCGGTGCAGGACCGGTCTCCCGCCGGAGGGTGGCGGGGGGCCGGTCCTGTGCCGTCAGCAGGCAGGATGGGCCCGTGCGCGCGGTCGTGGTGGACGAGTTCGGGACGACGCCCCAGGTCAGGCGGGTCCCCGACCCCGTGTGCCCGCCCGACGGCGTGGTGGTCCGGGTGGCCGCGACGGGCGTGTGCCGCAGCGACTGGCACGCCTGGCAGGGGCACGACGACGACGTGCGCCTGCCCCACGTGCCGGGGCACGAGCTCGCCGGCACGGTCGTCGAGGCGGGGCCCGACGTGCGCCGCTGGGCGGTCGGCGACGTCGTCACGGTGCCGTTCGTCATGGCGTGCGGCGCGTGCGCGACGTGCCGGGCGGGCGACCAGCAGGTCTGCCCGGACCAGACCCAGCCCGGGTTCACGCAGTGGGGCTCGTTCGCCGAGCTCGTGGCGCTCGACCGCGCCGACACCAACCTGGTGCGGGTGCCGCAGGGCATGACGCCGGTCGCCGCCGCCGCGCTGGGCTGCCGGTTCGCGACCGCGTACCGCGCCGTCACCGTGCACGCCGCCGTCCGGCCGGGCGACCAGGTCGTCGTCCTCGGCTGCGGCGGCGTCGGCCTGTCGGCCGTCATGGTCGCGGCGGCGGCCGGTGCCCGGGTCGTCGCGGTCGACCCCGCGCCGGCGGCGCGGCGGGCGGCGCAGGCGGCCGGCGCCGACCTGACCGTCGACCCCGGCGACGACCCACCGGCGGCGCTCGCCGCCCGGCTCGTCGAGGCGACCGGGGGAGGGGCGCACGCGTCCCTCGACGCGCTCGGCAGCCCGGCCACCGCCCAGGCGGGGGTGCTGGCGCTGCGCCGACGCGGCCGGCACGTGCAGGTAGGGCTGCTGCTGCGCGCCGACGCGTGGACGGCGCTGCCGATGGACCGCGTCGTCGCCTGGGAGCTGTCCGTGCACGGCAGCCACGGCATGGCGGCGCACGAGTACCCCGCGATGCTCGCGGCGATCGCCGCCGGGCGGCTGGAGCCGGCGACCCTGGTGGCGCGCACGATCGGGCTCGACGACGCCCCGGACGCGCTCGCCGCGATGTCGCCCGGCGGGCCGGGGGCGGCCCCCGTGGCGGCGGGGATGACCGTCGTCGTCCCCTGACGCACCCCTGCGGTCACGGCGGCGGTCCCGCCGTCCGTCGTCCCGCGGCGCGGATCACCTGATCGGGTGGGCGCACTGCCCTGACCTCGCCCGATGTCCGACCGGCAACCCGCCCCGCAGTGACGGACTGTGTTGTCCCGAGTCATCACATGATTGACCGCTCGCGCGGCGCAGGGCTAGCGTCGGAGACGTCCGATTAGTACATAGTCCTTACATATTCGACGGACGGGAGTCGAGATGTCGAGCTGCAGAGCCGAGGGCAGGACCAGGGACGCCAGGCGCACGGGTCGAACCGCGCGCGGTCGCACCGCGGCGGCGTTCGCCGCGGTCGTCGCGCTGCTCGTGACCGGGCTGGCGACGGCGCCGGCGGCGAGCGCCGCGGGTGGCGTGACGGTCACGTTCGCACCGCAGGGCGACTGGGGCACGGGCCACCAGGTCGCCGTCACCGTGACCAACACCGGCACCGCGAGCGTGCCGACGTGGACCGTCGACTTCCGGCTGCCGGCCGGTGTCGCGATCACCAGCGCGTGGGACGCCGACGTCACGCGCACCGGCCAGGACCACCGGGCCGTCAGCAAGGGGTGGGCGGGCGCGCTCGCGCCCGGGGCCTCGCAGACCTGGGGCTACGTCGCCTCCGGCGGGTACGGCGCACCCACGGCCTGCGCCGTCAACGGCGGGACGTGCACGGGCGGTCCCGGCACGCCGACGCCCACCCCGACGGTCACCCCCACCCCGAGGCCCACACCGACCCCGACCCCGACCGTCCCGCCCCCGGGCGGCGGCAAGGTCGTCGGCTACTTCGCCGAGTGGGGCGTGTACGCCCGCAACTACCACGTGAAGAACATCCACACGTCGGGCGCGGCGGACCGCATGACGCACATCCTCTACGCGTTCGGCAACACCACCGGCGGACGCTGCTCGGTGGGGGACCCCTACGCGGACCACGACAAGGCGTACACCGCGGCCGACTCGGTCGACGGCGTCGCCGACACCTGGGACCAGCCGCTGCGCGGGTCCTTCAGCCAGCTGCGCAAGCTCAAGGCCATGCACCCGGGCCTCAAGGTCATCTGGTCGTTCGGCGGGTGGACGTGGTCCGGCGGCTTCACGCAGGCCGCCGCGGACCCCGCGGCGTTCGCGCAGTCCTGCTACGACCTCGTGGAGGACCCGCGCTGGGCCGACGTCTTCGACGGCATCGACGTCGACTGGGAGTACCCGAACGCGTGCGGCCTGACCTGCGACTCCTCCGGGCCGCAGGCCTTCGACCGCGTCGTGACGGCGCTGCGGCAGAAGTTCGGCACCGGCAACCTGGTGACCGCGGCCATCACGGCCGACGGGTCGCCCGGCGGCAAGATCGACGCGGCGGACTACGCGACCGCGGCGACGAAGCTCGACTGGATCATGCCGATGACGTACGACTACTTCGGTGCCTTCACCCCGCAGGGCCCGACGGCGCCGCACTCGCCGCTCACGTCCTACGCGGGCATCCCGCAGCAGGGCTTCAACGCCCAGGCCGCGGTGGACAAGCTGATCGCCCAGGGGATCCCGGCGCGCAAGATCCTGCTGGGCGTCGGCTTCTACGGCCGCGGCTGGTCCGGGGTCACGCAGACGGCACCCGGCGGCACCGCGACGGGTGCCGCTCCCGGCACGTACGAGCAGGGCATCGAGGACTACAAGGTCCTCAAGCAGCGGTGCCCGGCCACCGGCACGGTCGGCGGCACGGCGTACGCGCGGTGCGGCACGGAGTGGTGGGGCTACGACACGCCCGCCACCGTCACGTCGAAGATGGCGTGGGCCCGCGGCAGGGGCCTGGGCGGCGCCTTCTTCTGGGAGCTGTCCGGCGACACCCCGGACGGTGAGCTCGTGCGCGCCGTTGCGGGCGGATGGTGACCGGCCCGTGACGCCCGCGCCCCGGCCGCCCGACGGCCGGGGCGCGGGCTGCGGACCGTCTGGGCGCACGCCGACCGGCGCCCGGACCGGCTGTGGTTGACGTCACGTCCGGATGTCCGGTAGACCTTGCCGCGGCGGCACAACGGCGTGGCGCCGATCGCAGGACACGGGTCCGGTTCCTCGGTAGGCCGAGCGCCCGACGTGCTCGCCGGTCGCTCCGCGACGGCGGCGAGCACGTGCGGTGTGGGAGCGCAACCACCCACCGCCGGATCGTGGCACATCCCCGCTCACGGCATCCCCTGGACGTGCGGCGAGGCCCGGACGCACCCGTCCGGGCCTCGCTCGCAGCACGTGCGTCCAGCACGTGCGTCGCGCCGTCAGCGTCCCAGCGTGTCGATCGCCGCGACCTCGTCCGGCGTCAGCGTGAAGCCGAGCACGGCGAGGTTCTCCTCGATGCGCTCGCGGCGCACCGACTTCGGGATCACGACGACGTCGTGCTCGATGTGCCAGCGCAGCACGACCTGTGCGGGCGTCACGCCGTGCGCGCGCGCCGCCGCGACGATCGGCTCGGCGTCCAGGTCGGTGCGCTTGAGCGGGCTGTACCCCTCGACGACGACGCCCCGCTCGCGGTGCGCCGCGAGCAGCGCCGGGTCGTGGTCGACGGGGGAGTAGGGGATCTGGTTGACGGCCGGCGCCTCGCCCGTCGCCGCGATCAGCTCGTCGATCTGCGCGATCGAGTAGTTCGAGACGCCGATCGATCGCACGAGGCCTTCGTCGCGCGCGTCGCGGAACCGCTGCCAGACGTCCGGGCGGGCCTCCTTGCCCGGCGGCCAGTGGATCAGCCACAGGTCGAGGTGGTCGGTCGTGAGTGCGACGAGGGACTCGGCGAGCGTCTGCCGCTCGCGCCCCGCGTGGTCCGGGGGCAGCTTCGACGTCAGGAAGACGTCGTCGCGGTCGATGCCGCGCGTGGTGAGCGCGCGGCCGACCTGCGCCTCGTTGCCGTAGCCGGTCGCGGTGTCGACGTGGCGGTAGCCCAGCTGGAGCGCCGTGCTGACGGCGAGCTCCGCGTCGGAGCCCTCCGACTGCCACGTGCCGAGGCCGAGCACGGGGATGTCGCCGCCGGGTAGGGACAGGGTGGGGGTGGGGGTGTCAGGCATGCTCCATCCTTGCCCACCGGGGGCGTCATCGCAGGTCGGGGCGCTCCGGCGCGAGCGACTTCTCGAGCGTGAGCAGCAGGCGGGTGACGACGGCGTGGCGGTCGGCCCGGGCGGTGCGCACGGTCGACCACGCGAGGTACAGGACCGACCACACGACGCCCAGCGCCCACTCGGCGTCGAACCGGGGGTCGATCGAGCCGTCCCGCAGGCCGCGTGCGTACAGGGCGCCCAGGGCGGCGTCGTTCGTCGGGTCCTGCGCCCAGGAGTCCTCGGGGACGATGCCGGTGAACAGCACCGTCAGGAGGTCACCCAGCTCGAGGTACTCCTGCGCGACGCGCAGCAGCGCGTCCAGGGCCGTGCCGTCGTCGAGCCGCGCCCGCGCGTGCGCGGCGGTGAGCCCGGCGGCGGCGTGGGCGCCGACGGCGGCGAGCAGGTCGTCGCGCTCCGGGAAGTAGCGGTGCAGCGTGGTCCGACCGACGTCGGCGAGCTCGGCGACCCGGCCCAGAGAGGCCGAGGGGTCGTCGGCCAGCGCGCGGATGGCGGCTTCGAGGATCGCCTGCCGGGTCCGGGCGCGGGGGCCCGTCACGGGTGGGGGTGCCTGGTTCGCCACGAGCGAACGGTACACCGGAGAACTGGTAGGGATTGCTATTGACCACAATGGAACAGGAGTGCTCCACTCGCAGGATGGTCGCCGCACCGTCACCGCCCGAGACGCCCACCGCCGCAGCCGAGCCGGACGGGCGCCGCCGCCTGCGCATCCTGCTCGAGCTGGTCCGGCCCCACCGACGCACCCTCGGCACGGGCCTCCTGCTCGGCCTCGCCGGCACCGGGCTGTCCCTCGCCACCCCCATGGTCACCAAGTGGGTGCTCGACACCCTGGGGACCGGGGAGTCCTTGGCGCGGCCGGTCGGGTGGCTGCTCGCGCTCTTCGCGGTCGGGTCGGTCGTGGGGTACACGCAGTGGGTCCTCATGGGGACGCTGGCCGAGCGGATCGTCCTCGACGCGCGCGAGTCGCTCGTGCGCCGCTACCTGCGGGCCACGGTCGCGGCCGTCACGGGCCGCCCCACCGGCGAGCTCGTCACCCGCGTCACCTCGGACACCGTCCTGCTGCGCGAGGCGACGTCGTCCAGCATCGTCGGGCTCGTCAACGGGGTCGTGGCGCTCGTCGGCACCCTCGTCCTCATGGGCGTGCTCGACCGCGTGCTCCTCGGCACGACCGTCGCGGCGATCGTCGTCGTGGGCGCCCTCATGGCCGTGCTGCTGCCCGGCATCGGCGCCGCCGAGCGGGCCTCCCAGGAGGCACTGGGCACGCTCGGCGGCACGCTGGAGGGGTCGCTGCGCGCCGTCCGCACCGTCAAGTCCAGCCGTGCCGAGGACCGCCAGGCGGCCACCGTCCTCGGCGCCGCGCGCGAGGCGCGCGACCACGCGGTGCGCGCGGTGCGGACCGCCGCGGTCGCGTGGAGCGTGTCGTGGGGCGGCATCCAGCTCGCCATCATCGTCATCCTGGGGCTCGGCGCGTGGCGCGTCGGCGAGGGCGAGCTCGCCGTGTCCAGCCTCGTGGCGTTCCTGCTCTACGCCTTCAACATCGTCGGGCCCATCACCGACCTCACGCAGTCCCTGACGCAGCTGCAGTCCGGGATCGCGGCGGCGGGGCGCATCAGCGAGGTGGCCGCGATGGACGTGGAGCCGCAGGCGGCGAGCGCGCCGGTGCCCGTACGCCCCGCGCCGGACGGCCCCGACGGCGTCCACGTCATCGAGCTGCGCGACGTCACGGCCGCCTACGGTCCGGGCCTGCCCCCGGCAGTGCGCGAGCTGTCGCTGACGGTCCCGCGGCACGGGCACACGGCGCTCGTCGGGCCGTCCGGCGCCGGCAAGACGACGGTGTTCTCGCTGCTGCTGCGGTTCCTGGAGCCGCAGTCGGGGCAGCTGCTGCTGGACGGGCGGCCGTACGCCGGCTGGAGCCACGCCGACGTGCGCTCCCGCTTCGCGTACGTCGAGCAGGAGACCCCCGTCGTGCCGGGCACGATCCGCGACAACCTGCTGTTCAGCAACCCGGCCGCGACCGACGAGGAGCTGCGCCGGGCGCTCGCGGCGGTACGCCTCGACGGCGCCTTCGACGCGCTTCCCGACGGGCTGGACACCCGGCTGACGGAGACGTCCGTCTCCGGCGGACAGCGTCAGCGCATCGCGCTCGCCCGCGCGCTGCTGTGCCGCCCTCAGGTGATGCTGCTGGACGAGGCGACGGCGCAGGTCGACGGACTCACGGAGGCCGCGGTGCACGACGCGATCCGCGTGCTGGCGACCACCGGCGCCGTCGTGACGGTCGCGCACCGGCTGTCCACCGTCGTCGACGCGGACACGATCCTCGTGCTGGAGGACGGCAGGGTCCGCGCGCGCGGGACCCACGCCGAGCTCCTCGCGTCGGACCAGCTGTACCGGGACCTCGTGGAGGCGCTGCGGATCACCGACGTCCCCGCGGACGCCGACGTCGGGTGACGCCGCCGGACGTCAGCCGGGCCCACCCGCCGACGTGCCCGGACCCAGGTGCGCATGGCGCCGGCGCAGCACGTCGGGCGCCGCCCACCACCACGACTCCGCCAGGTGGGCGCGCACCAGGTCGGCGTCGGCGGCCCGCAGGTCGACCAGCACGAGGTCCGTGCCGCGGTGGTGGTCCGTCGTGGAGTACACGTCCGGCTCCTGCGCCGCCAGCGCCCGCCGCTCGCCGTCGTCCTCCACGTGCACCGTCAGGCGGTGCGCGTCCCACATCCGGGCGACGAGCCGGCGGTGGAACCACGCGGGCTCGCCCCAGCTCGAGCGCTCGGTGACGTCCGGCAGCGCCAGGGCCAGTCGTCGTACGTCGTCGACGTCCACCCCGCCATGGTGCCGCGCGCCGTCCCGCGGCGCGCGGCACCGGTGGGTCTCACTCCTCGGAGCCGGGACCCGTCCGGCCGGGCCCCGCCGTCATCCGCTCGCCGGGGTGGCCCGTCAGGCCGAGCTCGTCGGCCAGGAACAGGAAGGCCCGCGCGTACGGCTGGTCGGTAATCTCGGTGCTCACGCGGTCCCAGTCGATCTGCTCGCGCAGCGCGCGGGCCATCGGCAGCAGCCACGTGAAGTCGCAGTAGTGCTCACCGAGCACGCGCATCTTGGCGGAGATGATGTCCGTCGCCGGGAGCACCGGCATGCGCACGGCCAGCACCTCGAGCTCGTCGGCCTGCGCGAGCTGCTCGTGGGTGACCGGCTCGCCGACCATCCGGAAGATGACGTCGATGAGCTGGCCGTGGTGGTACGCCTTGAACAGCCAGTTCTCGGCGGGCTGCTGCACGTCCAGGCCGGCGGCCGCCAGGGCGGCACGGGCGGCGTCGACGTCCTCCTCGGCGACCGCGAAGTCGGCGTCGTGGCTCGGCTCGGGTGCCCCGCGGGCCCACGCGGCGTAGCCGCCGACGAGCGCGAAGGGGATCTGCGCGTCGAGCAGGGCCACGGCGGTCCGCCGCAGCCCGTCCTGCAGGGCCGCGCGGTCGTCGGGCGTCTCGGCGCCGGTCGGCACGGGCAGCGGAGGGGGAGCCGCACCCATGAGCGGCGCTGGTCCGGCAGGGCTCGGGCCTGTCGTCGGTGTCGGGGTCGAGTGCATGCACCGGTGTCTACACCGCACCCGGCGCGCTCGCGCGTCGAGCGCACCGCGGGGTCGGGCCGTGCGCGCCGGAGGACCACCTGCCGTGCGGCCCGGGGGAGGTGCGGTGAGAATCGCAGGGTGCGCCTCGCGACGTTCAACATCCTGCACGGGCGCTCGCTCGCGGACGGGCGGGTCGACCTCGCCCGGTTCGCCGACGCCGTGCGCCGCCTGGACGCCGACGTCCTCGCGCTCCAGGAGGTCGACCGGGCGCAGGAGCGGTCGCACGGCGCCGACCTGACCGCCGTGGCCGCCGACGCGATGGGCGCCGAGCACCACCGCTTCGTCGCGACCCTGCACGGCGAGCCGGGCCTGTGGGTCGCCGGCACGGGCGAGGAGCAGCCCGACGCCGCCGCCTACGGCATCGCACTGCTCTCGCGGCGGCCGGTGCAGGCCTGGCACGTGCTGACCCTGCCGACCCTGCGGCGGCGGGCGCCCGTCCGGTTCCCCGGCGCGCGGTGGCCGGCCCTCGTGCGGGACGAGCCGCGCACCGCGCTCGCGGCGGTCGTGGACGACGGGCGGGGCCCGCTCACCGTCGTCGGGACCCACCTGACGTTCATCCCCGGCTGGAACGTGCGGCAGCTGCGGCACCTGGTGCGGGTGACCCGCACGATGCCGGGCCCGAAGGTCGTCATGGGCGACCTCAACCTCGCGGGGGAGCAGCCGTCGCGGCTGTCGGGCCTGCGCTCGCTGGTGCAGGCACCGACGTTCCCCGTGGCGGAGCCCGTCCGGCAGCTCGACCACGTGCTGGCGGGACCGGGCCTGCACGCCACGGGTGCGGGGGAGTCGCTCGACCTCGGGCTGTCGGACCACCGGGCGCTCGTCGTCGACGTCGCGCGGGCCCACGTCGGCGCGCGGGGGTAGGGCCGGCGCGCGGCCTGCCCGCGGTGTGGCGCGGTCTCGCCCAGCGGGACGCGGGGTTGCGACGACGCGCGGGGCCGGGTCACGGTGGAGGCGTCCGACGGCGTCGGACCGGGGCTCGTCGTCCCGCGGGTGGGGGCCTGTCGCGCACCACCGCTGCGGGGCCGCGGGTGCCGGCCGACGTCCCCAGGCCCGCGGAGAGGAGCACCCCGTGCTCACCCTGACCGAGAACGCCCGTACCGCCGTCGAGACCCTCACGAGCCGCGCCGGACTCCCCGACGAGGGCGGTCTGCGCATCGCCGAGCAGGACGACGGCGGCTTCCAGCTCGAGCTCGTCGCCGGTCCCGCTGCGGGGGACGACGTCGTGGGGGAAGCAGACGCACGCGTGTACGTCGACCCGCGCACCGCGCAGACGCTCGCGGACCAGCAGCTCGACGTCGAGGCGACGGACGACGGCACCGTGTTCACCCTGACACCGCAGTGAGCTCAGGCACCGCAGTGAGCTCAGGCGCCGGGCGGCACACCCGCCCGGACGTGCGGCGAGGGCCGGTCACCCGACGGTGACCGGCCCTCGTCGTGCCGGAGGGCGTGCGCCCGCCCGCGCGGCTCAGGCGCCGCCGAGCAGGTCCTCGAACGACGGCACGGAGTCGTACAGCCCGCCGCGTGCGACGGGCTCGCGCGCCGCCACGCGCTGCGCGAGCTCCGCGGCCGCCCGGCGGACACGGGCCGGCAGGGGCTGGACGTCGTCGGTGCCCGCGTCGGCCCAGTCGTCGGTCGCGGCGAACACCGCCGTCGGCGCGACGTCGGCGCGCAGGTACGCGAACAGGGGCCGCAGCGCGTGGTCGAGCGCGAGCGAGTGGCGCGGGGTGCCGCCCGTCGCGCCGAGGAGCACCGGGGTCCCGTCGAGGGTCCCGGGCTCCAGGACGTCCACGAACGACTTGAACAGCCCCGCGTACGAGGCGGCGAAGACGGGGGTGACCGCGATGACGCCGTCGGCCCCGGCCAGGGCGCTCTGCGCGGCCGCGAGCTCCGGACGGGCGTAGCCGGTGAGCGTCATGTCGACGACGTCGTGCGCGAGGCCGCGCAGCTCGACGACCTCGAGGACCGCGTCCAGGCCGCGGGCGGCCAGGTCGGCGACGGTCGCCTCGGCGAGGCGGTCGGCGAGCATGCGCGTCGACGACGGCTGGGACAGCCCGCCGGAGACGACGACGATCGAACGGGACGGCATGGGGTCCTCCTGGGGAGGTGCTGGGCGGAACTGGATCGCACTGTCACGGTGAGAGTGCGATCCGGTCGGGGGTGACGGCGGAACTGGATCGCACTGTCACGGTGAGAGTGCGATCCGGTCGGGGGTGACGGTGGACTGGATCGCACTGTCGCGGTGAGAGTGCGATCCGGTCGGGGGTGACGGTGGACTGGATCGCACTGTCGCGGTGAGAGTGCGATCCGGTCCGGTCAGCGCAGGGAGACGGCGTCGAGGTCGTCCTCGGCGGCCCTGCCCGTCCAGTGGTCGCCGGGCGCGACCTGCTGGGTGTGCACCTGGCCCGCGGCCCTGGCGGCCGCGACGCGCTCGGCGTGCGTCGGGGGGTTCGCCGGCACGTCCGCGGGGCGGCGCGACTCGGCCTCGCGGCGCAGCACGGGCACGACGTCCTCGGCGAGGATGTCGATCTGCTCCAGGACGGTCTTGAGCGGCAGGCCGGCGTGGTCCATGAGGAACAGCTGGCGCTGGTAGTGACCGACCTGCTCCCAGAAGGCGCCGTACCGGTCGATGACCTGCTGCGGGCTGCCGACGGTCAGCGGCGTCTCGCGCGTGAAGTCCTCCATCGACGGCCCGTGCCCGTAGACGGGCGCGTTGTCGAAGTACGGCCGGAACTCGTCCCACGCGTCCTGGCTGTTCTTGCGCATGAACACCTGGCCGCCGAGCCCGACGATCGCCTGGTCCGCGCGGCCGTGGCCGTGGTGCTCGTACCGCTGCCGGTAGAAGCTCACCATCTGCGCGGTGTGCTCCATGGGCCAGAAGATCGCGTTGTGGAGGAACCCGTCGCCGTAGTACGCGGCCTGCTCGGCGATCTCGGGGGAGCGGATCGAGCCGTGCCAGACGAACGGCGCGACGCCGTCGAGCGGGCGCGGCGTGGACGTGAAGCCCTGCAGCGGCGTCCGGAACTTGCCGCTCCAGTCGACGACGTCCTCCTCCCACAGCCGGCGCAGCAGCGCGTAGTTCTCGACGGCCAGCGGGATGCCCTGGCGGAGGTCCTTGCCGAACCACGGGTAGACCGGGCCGGTGTTGCCGCGGCCCATCATGAGGTCCATGCGGCCGTCGGCGATGACCTGGAGCATCGCGTACTCCTCGGCCAGCCGGACGGGGTCGTTGGTGGTGATGAGCGTCGTCGCGGTGGACAGCACGATGTTCTTCGTGCGGCCCGCGAGGTAGCCGAGCATCGTCGTGGGGGACGACGGCACGAACGGCGGGTTGTGGTGCTCACCGGTGGCGAAGACGTCGAGCCCGGCCGCGTCGGCGTGCTCGGCGATCGTGAGCATCGCGCGCACGCGCTCGGTGTCGTCGGGGGTCCGGCCGGTGGTGGGGTCGGTCGTGACGTCACCGACCGAGAAGATCCCGAACTGCATGGCGCACCTCGTTCGTCGAAGTCGATGCGTTTGCATCGATCAGCGGCCTCAACCTCCGCGGGCCGGCGCCTATTCCGCCGCGGGCGCCGTCGTGCCGACGGGTGCCGGCGGCTGCGCGGGCGTCCAGAGCGTGCCCGTGACGTCCACCGTGTGCGTCAGCAGCGCCGCGGTGCGGTCGGGTGCCGGCGCGACCAGGAGGAGGGTGCCCAGGACCACCAGCAGCACCAGCCGCAGCCACGTGCCGCGCGCGCCGTTCCCGGGCACGTCAGTCGAGGAGGAGCGCATCGACCCTCCCGTCGTCCAGCGGGCGCCGCGACCGCTGCGCCCGGCGCCGACCCTCGACGACCGAGACCACCTCGAGCGTCGCGAGCGCGACGAGGGCCGGCACGAGCATCACCGCGCGCCCCTGCGCGGACGCGGCCCACGTCAGCAGCGAGCCCCAGCCGTGGTGGACGTCCAGGAGCACGCCGCGCACCCGCTCGACGGGGGTCGCGTTCGCGTCCGGCGCCGGGTTCGCGTCCCCCTGCGTGCGGATGTACGGCTGCAGCACCGGCTCGCCGGCGTCGTCGAGGACCGGCTCGGTGCGCCCCCCGCCGTCCGGCACCTCGCGCATGGCCGGCAGGTTGTGCAGCGACACGATGCGGTGCGTCACCAGCCCGGTCGCCCCCACCGGCTGGAAGGTCACGACGAGACCCGGCTTGAGCTCCGAGGGGTCGGAGACGGGCCGCAGCACGACGACGTCACCCGCGACGAGCTGCGGCGCCATCGAGCCCGACGTCACGATGAGCAGCCGCTGGCCCTGGGCCTGGAACCACAGCGGCACGGCCAACGACGTGAGGTACGCGAGCGTGCCGACGGCCACGACGGACCACAGGGCCACGCTCGTGGCGACCCGCCACCACGGCGCGCGCCGTCGGACCGTCGGCCGCCCGGCCCGACGGTCGACGAAGGGCTGCGCGGCCCGCTCCACGACTGTCATCGTCGTCTCAGTTGTTCACCGTCTGCTCGGAGTCGAGCTGGAACGTTAGGCTCGTCGCGGTGTTCTGGTAGGTGTTGCCCGCAGCGGACGACAGGTCCGCCCGCACGCACAGCGTCTCCTGCGTGGTCACGCCCTCGAGCACCCGGTCGTCCGTGTCCTGGCCTGTCTGCGGGTCGCCCACGATCGGGGTCATGTCGGTCGGCAGGCCGTAGTCGCCCTCGACCAGGTCGGCCGTGTCGCCCAGCACCGCCACCCCGGTGGCGGGCTCGCCCTCCGGGTTGTCGCCGCCGGTGGCCTCGATCGTGCACGGCGTGCCGCTGAAGACGCGGATGCGCAGCTGGTCGTGCAGCAGGCCGTCGCCCTGGACGACTCCGGCCGGGAGCGGGTTCGGAGCAGTGGCCCGTGACGCCGCCATGCTCACGGCGTAGCGCAGCTCCAACGAGCCGGCGTTGCTCACGACGACCGGTGCGACGACGGCGCCGCCCGGGGCGAGCCCCTCCACCGGCACGTCGAACCTGACGTCCTCCCCGCCGGTGCTCAGCACGACGGTCCCGGTGCTGATCCCGCCGGTCAGGGGGTCCTTGTCCGTGAACAGCGCCGACGTCGTCAGCGACGTCACGCCGACGCCCGCGAGCACGAGGATGGAGCCGGTGGCCCACGCGCGTCGGCGCCGTGCCACGTCCTGGCGGGACGGAGCCGGGTCGATCATGTCCTCGAGCAGCTCGTCCATCATCGCCGTCGTCCCTCCAGCGGTCCGCGCCCTGCCGTGCCACCGCGCGATCGCGGCCACACCCCACCCACATCGGCTGTGGTCGACACGTCGTGGACGCGACTTGAGGGTTGTGGCGTCGATTCACCCGATGGGGTGAAGGGCGTGGTCGCCGGGAGGGTGAACGGCGTCGGCGGGAGCGGGTCGCGCCCACAGGAACCCCTGCGCGCGGTCGACACCGAGCCGGGCGAGCGTGGCGGCCGTCTCGGCGTCCTCGACGCCCTCGGCCACCACCCGCAGCCCGAACGAGTGCGCCAGGTCGACCATCGCCTGCACGACCACCTCGGACCCCGACCGCCCGCCCTCGCCCAGGTCGGCGACGAACAGCCGGTCGATCTTGAGCTCGGCCACCGGCAGGTCCCGCAGCTGCGAGATGGACGTCGTCCCCGTGCCGAAGTCGTCGATCGCGACGCGCACGCCCAGCGCACCCAGCCGCTCGAGCACGGGCACCACGCGGGACGGGTCCGCGACGAGCGCGGTCTCCGTGATCTCCACCTCGAGGAGCGACGGGTCGACCCCGTGCTCCGCCAGCAGCGCCTCGATCAGCTCCACGACAGCGGGGCTGACGACGTCGTGCGCGGACAGGTTCACCGCCACGGGCACGGCCTCGCCCTGCGCCTGCCAGCGGGCGAGCTGGCGCACCGACTCCCCGAGGGCGAACTCGGTGACGCGGTGGATGAGGCCCGACTGCTCGGCCAGCGGCACGAACGTGCCGGGCGGCAGGAGCCCGCGCGTGGGGTGCCGCCACCGGATCAGCGCCTCCAGGCCGACCGTGCGGTGCGACGACAGCTCGATCTTCGGCTGGTAGTGCATCTCCAGCTGCGGCTCGCCGTCGGACCGGGCGTGCGCCTCGAGCACGCGGTGCAGCTCGCCCAGCAGGACCAGGCGCGCCGGTGAGGAGTCGTCCGCGTCGGGCGAGTACACGCTGACCCCCGTGCGGTGGTGCTTGGCGGCGTACATCGCGATGTCCGCGGTCCGCATGAGCGCCGACGCGTCGGCCGCGTGGTCCGGGAGACAGGCCACGCCGATGGAGGTCTCGACGTGCAGCGCGATCTCGCTGAGCTCGAACGGCTGGGTGAACAGGCCGCGGACCCGCCGCGCCAGCCGCTCGGCGTTGGCCACCGTGCGGACGTCCGGCAGCAGGATCGCGAACTCGTCGCCGCCGAGGCGCGCCACCACGTCGTCGTCGCGCAGCGCGTCGCGCAGCCGCTCGGCCACCTGGCGCAGCAGCTCGTCCCCGTGGTCGTGCCCCAGCGTGTCGTTGATGTCCTTGAAGCGGTCGATGTCGAGCAGGATCAGCCCGACCCGGGCGCCGTCGTCCGCGACCCGGTCGATGGCCCGCTGCATCTGGTCGGCGAGCAGCCGCCGGTTCGGCAGGCCGGTGAGGGAGTCGAGC
This sequence comes from Cellulomonas wangsupingiae, assembly GCF_024508275.1. Lineage (NCBI taxonomy): Bacteria > Bacillati > Actinomycetota > Actinomycetes > Micrococcales > Cellulomonadaceae > Cellulomonas > Cellulomonas wangsupingiae. Next base: position 3,168,303 of record NZ_CP101989.1, on the reverse strand, counting down.
AGGGCGAGGCGAGCGTTCTCCAGCGCTGTCGCCCGCAGCCGACGCGACGTGGCGTGCACGATGCGGAACAGCGCCAGCCACAGCACGACCAGGCTGCCGGCGACGACGAGCGTGACCGTGCGGGTCGCGTCGCGCAGCGTCTCCTGCGCCGTGGTGTGGTCGAGCATGACCTCCGCCGCGCCGACGACGGCCCCCGGGTCGATGCCGTCCGGTGCGTCCGGCGTCGCGGTGTCGGCCGCGAGCACCGGGACGTACGCGTCGAGGACCGTGCCCTGGTCGGCGGCGGTGTCGCTCGGCCGCACGTCCGGCTGGACCACCGCGTCCGGCACCTCGCTCTGCATCACCCCGGCCAGGCGGTCGCTGTGGGGCAGGCCCGTCGTGGCGGCGTCCGACGAGTACATCAGGCGCCCGTCCGGGCTCCACAGCCGCAGCTCGACGAGCTCGTCCTCGAACCCGCGCGTGGCCGTCGCCACCGCGGCGCGCTCGTCGGTCGACAGCACGCCCGTGACGAAGGCGGTGGACGGCACGACGCCCGCGGCGTACACCGCGATGCGGGTCGCCGACCCCGTCCCGTCCCGCAGCGCCTGACCGCGCATCTGCGTCGACGTCACCAGGACCAGCGCGACACCGACGAGGGCCATACCGAGGAGGCTCACGACGGCGAACGTGCGCGTGGGGCTCGAACGACGGCGACCGGCTGGCACGTGCACCTCTTGGCTCGGGGCGTTCCCGTGAGGGGAACCTCCCGGTCAGCGTATGACGTCACGCCTGCCTGGTGGCGGACATGGCCGCCGGGCGTGGCTGGCGCCGGCGGCGGGAACGCCCGCCGGGCGCCCGGTGTTGAGAGCCACGGTGCCGCCGCGAGGGCGGTGCGGGACGAGGAGACGACGTGAGCGACCCCGGGACCTACCCCGTGACCAAGACCGACGCGCAGTGGCAGCTGGAGCTCGAGCCGCAGGAGTTCGCCGTGCTGCGCCGCGCCGGTACCGAGCGCCCGTGGACCGGCGCCCTCCTCGACGAGCACCGCGAGGGCGTCTACCGCTGTCGCGCCTGCGGCAACGAGCTGTTCCGCTCCGACACCAAGTTCGACGCGCACTGCGGCTGGCCGAGCTTCTTCTCCCCGCTGGCCGGCGACCGTGTCGAGCTGCTCACCGACAGGACCCTGGGCATGGTCCGGACCGAGGTCCGGTGCGCGCGCTGCGGCTCCCACCTGGGCCACGTCTTCGACGACGCGCCGCAGACGCCGACGGGGGACCGGTTCTGCATGAACTCGCTCAGCCTGACCTTCGAGCCGGCGGCCGGCGAGGGGCCCGTCACGGGCGGGTGACCAGGTCCTCGGCCCCCCGGCAGCCGAGCGGGTGACGACACGCCGCGACACGCCGCCGCGCACCGAAGTCCCCCGTGGACGGGACTGAAGTACGGCGCCCGGCGTGCCGATAATGCGGACGTGGACGAGGTGCTGACGGTTCGGCGATGGCGGCGGTACGGCGCCGACCGCCTCTACGTCACGCACGAGACCGGTGCGCGGGTCGGCTCCGTCGACCTGCAGTCCGGCGAGGTCGTCGCGGACGACCCCGTCCTGGAGGCGCGGGTCCGCCGCGCGGCCCAGGCGTACCTGCGGTCCGACGTCCCCGAGCTGGTGCTGCCCGTGACCTCGGAGCTCGCGTCGCTCGACGCGCTCGACGAGGCCGGCCTCGAGGCGTGGCTCGGCGACGGCGACGACCACCCGCGCGGCGAGCGGGGCAGTCCCGTCGGTGCGCGGCTCGACCGGCTGGCCGACGACGGCTGGCAGGCCGTGCACGACGTCCCGCTCGGGCGGCAGGGGTCGGTCGTCGAGCACCTGCTGGTCGGCCCGGGAGGCATCTACACGATCACGGAGCGTCGTCACCCCGGCAGCGACGTGCGGGTCGCGGCGCGGACCATCCACGTCGACGGCCGTTCCGTGCCCTACCTGCGGGACGCCCGCCTCGAGGCGGCGCGCGTCCAGGGCCTGCTGCTGGCGGCGGGGTGCGCGGGTGCGGGGGTGCGGGCCGTCCTGGTGATCACGGGTGACCTGTCCCGCGACGCGCACGACCCGCCCCAGGACGCCCTGGTGATCGCGCGCCACGAGGTGCCCAACGTGTTCCGGCGCCTGCCGGAGCGGCTCGACCCGGCGCGGGTCTCAGCGATCGCCCAGGTGGCGCGCCGACGCACGACCTGGGCGCGCTGAACCACGCCGGCGCGGACTGCGCCAGGATGAGCGCATGAGCGACGACCCGGTGCTGCGTGTGGAGCGGGAGCTCGGCCTCTTCATGCGGCGCGCGCGGGCGGCCTCGGCGGGGCTGGCGCGCACGGTCCACCCGGACCTCGACGCGTCGGCGTACCTGCTGCTGGCGACGGTGGCGCGTGTCCCGGGGACGCGCACGAGCGACCTGGCCGACCTGCTGGGGGTGGGCCGCGGGACCATGTCCCGTCAGGTGACGCGCCTGGAGAGGCTGGGGCTGCTGGGGCGGACTCCCGACCCCCACGACTCGCGCAGCCAGCCCCTCGCGCTGACGCCCGAGGGGGAGCGCCGGCTCGCGCACGCGCGGGCCGGGCGGCAGGAGTACATGCGCCGGTCGCTCGACGCGTGGCGCGAAGAGGAGCTCACGCAGCTCGCCGACCTGCTCGGACGCCTCAACGACGACCTCGTGCGCCACACGGACCGGTCCGCCGGCCCGGGGTGAGGCCCGCGGCCCGGTCCGTGGGGTGGGCGTCCGTGCGGCCGGCGGGTCAGGAGGCGGTGGGCTCCGTCGGCGCGGCCTGGGCCGCGAGCCGCTGCTCGACGCCGGACGCACGTCCCAGCGGCACCTCGCGCAGCGCGATCACCGCGACGAGCGCGAGCAGGGCGATCGGTGCGCCGACGAGGAACAGCTCGGAGACGCCGACGCCGAAGGCGTGCTCGACGACGTGCCGCACCGGACCGGGCAGGGTCGCCAGGTCGGGCAGCGTGCTCGTGCCCCCCGAGCCCATCGCGGACGGGTCGACCCCGATCCCCGCCAGGCCGTCGGCGAGCAGGCGCGAGACCCGGCTGGACAGCAGCGCACCCAGCGCCGAGACGCCGATGGCGCCGCCGAGCGTCCGGAAGAACGCGACCATCGCCGTGCCGGCGCCCATCTCGGTGAGGGGCAGGGTGTTCTGGGTCGCCAGCACGAGGTTCTGCATGAGCATGCCGACGCCCGAGCCGACGACCAGCATGTACAGGCCGACGAGCGTGAAGCTCGTGGTCTCGTCGATCGTCCCCATGAGGCCGAGGCCGGCGGTCAGCAGGACCGCGCCGGTGACCATGACGCGCTTGTAGCGGCCGCTGGCGGAGATCGCGCGGCCGGACAGCGTGGACGCGAGGAACGTGCCGGCGACCATCGGGATGGTCAGCAGGCCGGACTCGGTGGGCGTCTTGCCGCGGGCGAGCTGCATGTACTGGCTGAGGAACACCTGCGTGCCGAACAGCGCGACGCCGACGGCGACGGACGCGAGCACGGTGAGCAGGACGGTCCGGTTGCGGAACAGGTGCAGCGGGATCATCGGCTCGGCCGCGCGCGACTCGACCAGGACGATGGCGACGACGCCCAGCAGCGAGGCGCCCACCATGACGGCGCTCTGCCAGGACACCCAGTCGAACGACGTGCCGGCGAACGTGATCCACAGCAGGAGCGTGGCGATCGAGACCGACAGCAGGATCGCACCGGCCCAGTCGATCCGTACCCGGCGCCGCACGATCGGGGGCAGGTGCAGGGTGCGCTGCAGCACGACGATCGCGGCCACGGCGATCGGCAGGCCGACGAAGAAGTTCCAGCGCCAGCCCGCGGCGTCGGTGATGACCCCGCCGAGCAGCGGCCCGCCGACCGTGCCCACGGCCATCACGGCACCCATGAGGCCCATGTACCGGCCGCGCTCGCGGGGGCTGATGATGTCGGCGATCAGGACGGTGCCCAGCGCGGTGAGGCCGCCGGCGCCGATGCCCTGCACGGCGCGCATGCCGATGAGCATCTCGGTGCTCTGCGACAGCCCGGCCAGCGCGGACGAGACGACCGAGATCACCAGCGCGACCTGCACGAGCAGCTTGCGGTCGAGGATGTCGGCGAGCTTGCCCCAGATGGGCGTCGAGACCGTGGTGGTCAGGAGGGTCGCGGTGACGACCCAGGTGAACGCGGACTGGCTGCCGCCGAGGTCGGTGATGATGCGGGGCAGCGACGTCGAGACGATGCTCGTCGCCAGGATCGAGACGAACATGCCCAGGAGGATCCCGGACAGGGCCTCGAGCACCTCGCGGTGCGTCATGCCGGTGCTGGTGGGGCCGGCGGCGGGGCCGTCGACGGGTGTGCGGGTCAGGCTCAACGGAGGGGTGCTCGCTTCCGGGCGCGGGGTGGTGGTGACCGTGCGTCGTCGGCGGTCGGGGCAGGACGTCCCGCGGCCCGAGGCCCTTCGTGACGGTTGCTTCAGGCAACCCTACGTCCGATCGTTACCTGAGGCAACAGGTTTGCGTGTCCTGCGTCAGGCGGTCGCGTCGCGTCCCCGGCGGTGGACCTTCAGGCCCTCCATGTCCTCCAGCTGCACGCCCTTGGTCTCCGGCACCTTGGTCAGCACGAAGAAGAACGACAGGAGCGCGAACCCGGCGTACATCAGGTACGGGACGGTCGCGCCCCACCGGTCGAGCATCTCGGGGAACGACAGCGTGATGAGGAAGTTGGCGACCCACTGCGCCGACGCCGCCACGCCCAGGGCGGCCGCGCGGATCCGGTTGGGGAACATCTCGCCCAGCAGCACCCACACCAGCGGGCCCCACGTCGCCCCGAAGAACACGACGAACGCGTTCGCCGCGACCAGCGCGATGACGCCCCACGCGCCCTCGAGGCTCACGTCGTCGCCGGTCCCCGTGGCGTTCATGAACGCCACGGCCATCGTCCCGAGGGAGATGGTCATGCCGGCGGACCCGACCAGCAGCAGCGGGCGGCGACCCACCTTGTCGATGAGCGCGATCGCGATGAACGTCACCAGGACGTTCGTGACCGACGTGATCGTCGAGATGAGGAACGACTGGCTCTCCTCGAACCCCACGGCCTGCCACAGCGTCGTCGAGTAGTAGAAGATCACGTTGATCCCGACGAACTGCTGGAACACCGACAGCAGGATGCCGACCCACACCACCGGCAGCAGCCCCAGGACCGGGCCGCGCAGGCTCGCCTGGTCGGCGAGCGCCGCGTCCGTGCGGATCGTCTGCTCGATCTGCGCGACGCGCTCGTCGGGGTCCTCGTCGGCGCCCAGGACGTCGGCCAGCACCGCACGGGCCTCGTCGCGGCGTCCCTGCGACACGAGGTAGCGCGGGGACTCCGGGATGCGCAGCGCCAGGATGCCGTAGACGGCGGCCGGCACCACGCACACGAGGAACATCCACCGCCACGCCTCGAGCCCGAACCACAGCTCGTTCGCCGCGCTGCCCGCGGATGTCGCCAGGAGCTGGTCCGACAGCAGGGCGGCGAAGATGCCGAGCGTGATCGCGAGCTGCTGCAGGGAGCCGAGGCGGCCGCGCATCGACGCCGGCGCGATCTCCGCGATGTACGCGGGCGCGATGACGGACGCGATGCCGATGCCGATGCCGGCCACCACGCGCCACAGCGCCAGGTCCCAGGCGGCGAACGCGAAGCCCGAGAGGATCGAGGAGACGAAGAACAGGATGGCGCCCAGCACCATGACGCGGGTCCGGCCCCAGCGGTCCGACAGGCGCCCGCCCAGCCAGGCGCCGAAGGCCGAGCCCAGCAGTGCCACGGCGACGACGAAGCCGGTCACGACCCCCGACAGCTCGAACTCCCCCTGAACGGCGTCGACGGCGCCGTTGATGACCGAGCTGTCGAACCCGAACAGGAAGCCGCCGATGGCGGCGGCGACCGCCAGCGCGACGGCCTTGCCCTTGTACTTCGAGGGGCCCGCGGATGTGTCTCGCCCTGCTGCTGCGTCGGCCATGGTCAGCCCACCCCCCGTGCCCGGGCCCGTCCCGGTCAGACCCACTGTGGCCCGCACCCGGGCGGCCCGCACGTCGGCGCCGGCGGCGTCGCGGGGCGGGCGACGGCTGGTGGCGGGGCGGGACACGAGGGATCATGCCGCCGTGAGCACGGACGGAACGAGCGGCAGGAGCGACGGCGGTGCGCCCGGCGGCGGACGGCGGCACCACCGGCCGGTGGTGATGGACCCCGCGGTGGCCGACGAGCTCCCCGGCGAGCTCGACCCGGCACTGCGGGGTGAGATCGCCCACACCACGGCCAACGCGCTGGTGCGGCACGGGCGGGCCACCGCGGACCCGCAGATCGTCGCGCGGCTCGTCGCGCTCGTCGAGACCGAGGGCCTCGACGTCGTCGCGGCGATGTGGGCGGACAGCCCGGCCGACACCCTGCCCGGCGCGCTGTGGCGCCTGTACGTGCTGCGCGAGTGGGTGCGTCGCGACCCCGTGACGGTCGCGGACAGGTACCGCCAGGGGGTGGCGGCGGCGCCCGCGCACGACGTGGTCGCCGGTGTGGTCGACATGCCCGGCCCGCAGGACGTGCGCGCGGCCACCGACGCGGTGCTCTCGGGCGTCTACACCGGTGACCTGGCCGTCGCGCTCGAGCGTGCCGCCGCGTTCTGCCAGGTCCTGGCCACGGGGGCCGCCTTCGACGCCGACCACCTCGAGGACCTCGACCCCCGGGCCGCCGTGCGGCAGACGCGCGGGGCGGCCTCCCTGGTGCGGACCGCGGAGGAGCTGGCGCACGCCGCCCAGCTCTGGCGGGCCGACCGGCTCGAGTGACGGCCCGCGCGTACACTGGTCGCGCGACGCCGGGTCGGTAGCCCCGGGCTCCATCATCAGCCGCTTCGAGCGGCCACGCGCCGAGAGGCGCTCCTGGCCCGGCGTCGTCTCTCCCGCAGCGCCACGTGGCGCGCGGCGCACCTGGGCCATCGGTCCCGTCACGACGGGGGTCCACCGCCGGTTACGCTGGACCAGACCCCTTTCCCGGGGCTCACCACCAGTCGACGACCCGGAGCCCTCCGTGCGCCTGCGCCTGACACCGCGCGACACCTCGTACTTCGATCTCTTCGCCGCGTCCGCGTCCCATCTCGTGACGGGCGCGAACCTCCTGGCGGAGATGCTCGGCGCCGACCGCGCCACCCGCAAGGAGATCAACAAGCGGATGGCCGACGCGGAGCATGCCGCGGACGACGCGACCCACACGATCATGCGTCGCCTCAACCAGACGTTCGTGACGCCGTTCGACCGCGACGACATCTACGACCTCGCGTCGAGCCTCGACGACTGCATGGACTACATGGACGAGGCGTCCGACCTCATCGTCCTGTACAAGGTCGACGAGCTGCCGGCACGCGTGTCCGACCAGGTCCAGGTGCTGCAGCGCGCAGCCGAGCTGACGGCCGAGGCCATGCCGCGCCTGCGGTCCATGGACTCGCTCCAGGAGTACTGGGTCGAGGTCAACCGCCTCGAGAACCAGGCGGACAAGTCGCACCGCAAGCTGCTCGCGCAGATGTTCGACGAGATCGCCGACCCGATCCTGCTGATGAAGCTCAAGGAGATCGTCGAGAAGCTCGAGGACGCGGCGGACGCCTTCGAGAAGGTGGCCAACACGGTCGAGACGATCGCGCTCAAGGAGTCCTGAGCACCCGTGGAACCTGTGCTCGTCGTCTTCGTCGTCGCGCTCGCCCTCGGGTTCGACTACACGAACGGCTTCCATGACGCCGCCAACGCCATCGCCACGTCGGTCTCGACGCGCGCGCTGACGCCGCGCGCGGCGCTGATCATGGCGGCCATCATGAACTTCGCCGGTGCCCTGCTCGGCACCGAGGTGGCCGAGACCATCGCCACGTCGATCGTCGATCTGCAGGGCGAACCACCGCACTCCGCGCTCGTGGTCGTGCTCTGCGCGCTCGTGGGCGCGATCACGTGGAACCTGGTCACGTGGTGGTTCGGTCTGCCCTCGTCGTCCACGCACGCCCTCATCGGCGGGCTGGTCGGGGCGGGGCTCGCCGCCGGCTTCGGCATCTACGGCTCGGCGATCGTCGACAAGGTCGTCCTGCCGATGATCTTCTCGCCGCTCATCGGCTTCGGGCTGGCGTTCGCCGTGATGGTCGGGCTGCTGTGGCTCATCCGCAACCGCCCTCCGACCCGCGTCAACCGCCGGTTCCGCATCGCGCAGACGGTGTCGGCGGCCGCCATGGCCCTGGGCCACGGCCTGCAGGACGCGCAGAAGACGATGGGCGTCATCTACCTGGCGCTGCTCACCGCCGGCTGGGCGAACCCGGACGAGGGCATCCCGTTGTGGGTCAAGCTCGCCGCCGCCGCCGCGATCTCGGCCGGCACGTACGCCGGCGGCTGGCGCATCATGCGCACGCTCGGTCGCAAGATCATCGAGCTCGACCCCGCGCGCGGGTTCGTCGCCGAGTCGGTCTCCGCGGTCGTGCTGTACGTCAACGCGTTCGCGCTGCACGCACCGGTCTCCACGACGCACACCATCACGTCGGCGATCATGGGCGTCGGTGCCACCAAGCGGCTGTCGGCCGTGCGGTGGGGCGTCGCCAAGAACATCGCAGGCGCCTGGATCCTCACGATCCCCGCGGCGGCGCTCGTCGCGGCCGTTGTGTTCTGGATCCTGCACCCGATCCTGGGCTGAGCCTCGCCGGGCTGAGCCACGCCGGCTGAGCCCTCAGTCGGGCGCGACGGGCGACCGGTGCCGCTCGACGGCCAGCACCCGCACGCCGTGCGACGTGACGCCCGCGTGCGCCACCAGGAGCTCGGCGGGGACGAGGAACGGGTTGTCGTGCGGCAGCGCGTCGGCGACCGGGCGGCGGCTGTGCTCGGCCAGGACGTCCAGGACCGTGGGCAGCACCGGGCGGTGCGTGCACAGCACGGTGTCGCGCCGGTCGTCCAGCAGCTCGTGGACGATCGCCCCCACCCGGGCCGGTGACTCGTCGTTCCCGGCCTCGGTCAGCCCGTCCACGACCTCGGGGGCCACGCCGGCCGCGGCCGCGTACGGCGCGATGCTCGCCGCGCAGCGCTCCCAGCTGCTGGTCACCACGCGCCCGACGCCGAAGGCGGCCAGCGCCGGCGTCATCGCGGTGGCCTGCCTCCGTCCCAGGCCGGTCAGCGGGCGGTTCTCGTCGGCGCCGCCCCACAGGCTGCGCTTGCGGGCCTGCGCGTGCCGCGCGACGACGAGCGCACGCGTGTCCAGCCGGCCCTTCGCGTGCAGGTCGCGGAGCGCGTCCAGCGGTCGGCGGTCGGCACGCCGGGTCAGGCGCCGCTCGGCGTCCGCGGCGTCGAACCACTCCCAGTGGTCGATCTCCGAGCGGTCGGCGTGCCGCACCGGCAGGCGGGCGTGCAGCGCTGCGTCGTCGCCGCGCCCCCCGACGCGCGCGGCCCAGTAGTGCACGACCTTCTCCCGGCCGTCGGCGAGCCGGTACTCCAGCCCCGGCAGCGGGACACCCAGCACGACGGCCAGGCCCGTCTCCTCCTCGATCTCGCGGACGGCCGCGACGGGCGGGGTCTCCCCGGGGTCGAGCTTGCCCTTGGGCCACGACCAGTCGCGGTACCGCGGCCGGTGGACCAGGGCCACCTGCAGGTGCCCCGCACGCACGCGCCAGACGAGCGCCCCGGCGGCCTGCACGGGCGCGGCGGGCGCGGCCTTCACCGGGCGGCGCCCGGCCGACGCCTCTGACGGTGGATGAGCACCTCCTGCAGGTCCACCAGGGGCCCGTCCGGCCCGCGGCGGTGGCGCACCCAGTCACCGTCCGGCCCCAGGCGCCACGACGACGTGCGGTCGTCCATCGTCTCGTCGAGGTACTCGACGAGCTCGGTCACCTGCGCCGGGTCCGCGACCCGCACCAGCGCCTCGACGCGCCGGTCGAGGTTGCGGTGCATGAGGTCCGCGGAGCCGATGTACACCTCGGGCCCTTCGAAGCCGTCGTCGGACGACGGTGTGCTGTGCCCGAACGCGAAGATCCGCGAGTGCTCCAGGAACCGCCCGAGGATCGACCGGACGCGGATCGTCTCGGAGAGGCCGGGCACGCCCGGTCGCAGCGCGCAGATGCCGCGCACGTTGATGTCGACCGGGACGCCCGCCTGCGACGCGCGGTACAGCGCGTCGATCGTGACCTCGTCGACCATCGAGTTGACCTTGATCTTGATCCACGCGGTCTCGCCGCGCCGTGCTGCCTCCGTCTCGCGCTCGATCCGCTCGACGAGCCCCGTGCGCACCGAGCGCGGTGCCACGAGCAGCCGGTGGAACCGGGACTTCGGCGCGTAGCCGGACAGCTGGTTGAACAGGCGGGTGAGGTCCTGGCCGACGTCCGGGTCGGCCGTCAGCAGGCCCAGGTCGGTGTACAGGCGCGCCGTCTTCGGGTGGTAGTTGCCCGTCCCGACGTGGCTGTAGCGACGCAGGCCGTCGGCCTCCTGCCGCACGACGAGCGAGAGCTTGCAGTGCGTCTTGAGGCCCACGATCCCGTACACCACGTGCACGCCGGCCTGCTCGAGCTTGCGCGCCCACGAGATGTTGTTCTGCTCGTCGAACCGCGCCTTGATCTCCACCAGCGCGAGGACCTGCTTGCCGGCCTGCGCGGCGTCGATGAGCGCGTCGACGATGGGGGAGTCGCCCGACGTGCGGTACAGCGTCTGCTTGATGGCCAGGACGTTCGGGTCGGCCGCCGCCTGCTCGAGGAACGTCTGCACCGACGTCGAGAACGAGTCGTACGGGTGGTGCAGGAGGATGTCGCGGGCGCGGATCGCGGCGAACACGTTCGTCGGCGTCGCGGACTCGACCTCGGCCAGGTACCGGTGCGTCGCGGGCACGAAGCGGGGGTACTGCAGCTCGGGACGGTCCAGGTCGGCGACGAGGTTCAGGCCGGTGTGGTCCAGCGGCGCGGGCAGCTCGTACACGTCGTCCTCGGACATGCCCAGCTCGCGCACCAGCAGCTTGCGGACGCGCGGGCTGATGCCCTCGGCGAGCTCGAGCCGCACCGGAGGGCCGAAGCGGCGGCGCAGGAGCTCCTTCTCCATCGCCTTGAGGAGGTTCTCGGCGTCGTCCTCCTCGACCTCGACGTCCTCGTTGCGCGTGATGCGGAAGGTGTGGAACTCGCGGACCTCCATGCCGGGGAACAGCATGTCGAGGTGCTGGGCGATGACGTCCTCGACGGGCACGAACGACATCGGGCCCCGCTCGGGTGCCGCCGTCTGGGGGACCGGGGCCGAGGGCCGGCCGGCCGCGTCGACGGCGATGTACCGCGGCAGCAGGGGCGGCACCTTCACGCGCGCGAAGTGCTCCTTGCCGCTGGCTGGGTTGACGACGCTCACCGCGAGGTTGAGCGACAGCCCCGAGATGTACGGGAACGGGTGGGCCGGGTCGACCGCGAGCGGGGTCAGGACCGGGAAGATCTGCCGGCGGAAGAACTTGTGGAGGCGGTCCTGCTCCGCGTCACCGAGCTCGTCCCACCGCACGATCGTGATGCCCTCGCCCGCGAGCGCCGGCTGCACCTGCTCGACGAAGACCCGCGAGTGCCGCTCCATGAGCGCGTGCGCGCGCTCGCTGATCGCCTCGAGCACCTGCCGCGGGGACAGGCCCGAGGCGGCCGTCACGGCGATCCCCGTCGCGATGCGGCGCTTGAGGCCGGCCACCCGGACCATGAAGAACTCGTCGAGGTTGGACGCGAAGATCGCGAGGAACCTCACGCGTTCCAGCAGCGGCAGCTCGGCGTCCTCGGCGAGCTCGAGCACACGCTGGTTGAAGGCCAGCCAGGACAGCTCGCGGTCGAGGAACCGGTCGTCGGGAAGGGCCGCGTCGTGCGGGTGCGGCACGGGCTGCGCGGTCTCGACGTGCTCGGCGATCCGCTCGGCCAGCGCCGGGTCGATCGTGGGGGCGTCGGTCATGCCCCCATCGTGGCACCGTCGGCGGGAGTAGGCGTGTCGTCGTCGGCCACCCGGGCGAGCGGCGTGCCGCGGGCCGGGCTGCCGGACGCGCCGTACATCACGTCGACGGCCGCCCGCACGAAGCCCGCGCGCTGGTACGTGTGCACCGCGACCGTGTTCTCCGCACCGGTGTAGAGGATGACCGTGCGCAGACCCCGGTCGCGCAGGTGCGCGAGCCCCAGCGACGTGAGCGCGCGACCCAGGCCGAGGCCCTGCGCGTCGGGGTCCACGCCGACCACGTAGATCTCGCCGACCTCCTCGCCCGGAGCGCCGTCCGGGGCGTCGCCGGGCGGGTGGACCTTCGTCCACACCGACCCGAGCAGCTGGCCGTCGCGCTCCACGAGCAGGAACCCGGCCGGGTCGAACCAGGGCTCCTGCTCGCGTGCCCGCAGGTCCGCGGACGTCATGCGGCCCTGCTCGGGGTGGTACGCGAACGCGCGGGCGTTCACGCGCCGCCACGCGTCCTCGTCCTGCCCGGGCACGAACGTCCGCACCTGCACGCCCTGGGGGAGGGCCGCGTCGGCGGGCGGGTGCTCCGTGAGGTCGAGCGCCATCCGCCACAGCTCGCGCACCACGGACATGCCCGCCGCGGCGGCCGTCGCACGGGCCGCGGGCAGGTCGCCGTGGGCCCACACCTGCAGGCGGCGCCCGGGGACGGCGGCCGCCTCGGTCGCCGCGTCGGCGAGCAGGGCCCTGGCGACACCGCGCCGGCGGTACGGCGGGTCCACGACGAGCTCGGCCCGCACCGTCGTCGAGCTGCCGACGTCGAGCTGCGCGTAGCCGACGAGCGGCGCCTGCCGGTCGTCGTCCGGCGGGTCGTCCGTCGCCCGGGCGAGCAGGTGCACGACGGGCGCCTCCTCGTCGGCGAGCCACAGCAGCGGCTGCTCCGACAGGGGCGCGACGCCGTCGCAGCGCGTCGCCGAGCGGTGCAGCGCACGCACGGCGTCGGCCTGCGCGGGTGGCAACGGCCCGGCCACGGCCGTGACCGACGCCGGCATCTCGAAGTCGGACATGCGCCCATCCCACCACGAGCACCCGACCGGCGGCCGCCCGGCCGGGTGATCCGCCGCGGGCGGTGCGCACGCGGGACCGGTCCGGGGCCGCGGACCGTCCGCGGCAGCGGGTAGCGTGGTCGCGTCATGGACCACCCTCCCGTCGCCACCGCAGCCTCGGGCGGGCGACGTGCGCGGCGGGGTCCGCGCGGGCCCCGGACGGTCGACGTCGACGTCGTCGTCATCGGGGCCGGCCAGGCCGGTCTGTCGACGGCCTACCACCTGCACCGCACGGGGCTCGTCCCCGTCGGGACGGCCGGGTGGGAGAGCGCGCGCGGCACCTTCGTCGTGCTGGACGCCGGGCCGCGCCCCGGCGGCGCGTGGCAGCACCGGTGGCGGTCGCTGACCATGGCGGACGCCCACCGGGTGCACGACCTGCCCGGCATGCCGTTGACGGTCGCCGACCCCTCGGAGCCCGCCGCGGACGCCGTGCCGTACTACTTCGCGCAGTACGAGGAGGCCTTCGGGCTCAACGTCCAGCGTCCCGTGGCGGTCACCCGCGTCGAGCGCGCGCCCCGGCCCGACGACGACCCGGGGTACCTCGTGACGACCCGGCACGTCGAGCACACCGACGAGGTCGTCGTGTGGTCCGCGCGCGGCGTGGTCAACGCGTCGGGGACGTGGGGCAAGCCGTTCTGGCCGGCGTACCCCGGCCGCGCGGTGTTCCGCGGTCGCCAGCTGCACACGCGCGACTTCCGGAGCGCGGCCGACCTGTCCGACGGGCACGTCGTGGTGGTCGGTGGGGGCACGTCGGCCGTCCAGCTGCTGCTGCAGATCGCGCAGGTCACGACGACCACGTGGGTGACGCGCCGGCCCCCGTCGTGGGTGGACGAGGAGCTGACGCCCGAGCTCGGCCGTGACGCCGTCGCCCGTGTCGACGAGCGGGTGCGCGCCGGCCTCCCGCCGCAGTCGGTGGTCTCGGTCACCGGTCTGCCGCTCACGCCGGCGTACCGCGACGGCATCGAGCGTGGGGTGCTGCGGGCGCGTCCCATGTTCACCCGCATCGTCCCCGACGGGGTGGTGTGGGAACCGTCCGGGGACGGGGTGCGAGGTGACGTCGGTGACGTCGTGGGCGGCGAGGGTGGTGCCGTCGGCCAGGTCGGTGCGGCTGGTGAGGGTCGTGCGGTCGGCGAGGGTGGAGCGGCCGGCGAGGGTGGTGCGGCTGACGAGGGTGGTGCGGCGGGCGAGGTCGGTGGCTGGGCGGACGGGCCGTCGGTCGTCGACGCCCGCACGATCCTGTGGGCCACCGGCTTCCGCGCGTCGCTCGACCACCTGGCGCCCCTGGGGTTGCGCAGCCCGGGCGGCGGCATCGCCATGGACGGCACCCAGGTCGTGGGCGAGCCACGGCTGCAGCTCGTCGGGTACGGCCCGGCCGCGTCCACGATCGGCGCGAACCGCGCGGGCCGCGAGGCGGCCCGCCGCCTGCGCCGCGCCCTGGGCTGGTAGCAGCCCGGCATGCCCGGCGCGCCCGCACACGATGACCAGTGGTCATCGCGGGGACCTGCTGGGTGACCAGTGGTCAGTTGGGGGGTGCTGTGGCGGCCGGGAGGGCTCCCAAGTGACCAGTGGTCATCGTGCGGATCTGCTGGGTGACCAGTGGTCAGTTGGGGGTGCTGTGTCCGCCGGGAGGGCTCCCGGGTGACCAGTGGTCATCGTGCGGGTCTGCTGGGTGACCAGTGGTCAGTTGGGGGGTGCTGTGGCCGCCGGGAAGGCTCCCAAGTGACCAGTGGTCGTCGTCAGGACCCCCCGGGATGACCAGTGGTCAAGGGCGTGTCAGGCGCCGGGCCAGACGGGTGCGCCCGGCTGCCGTGAACGTCGACGCGGCCAGCAGGTCGAGCCACGGCCGGACGCGTTCCGGGACGTGCTCCCGGCCCAGGGCGTCGTCGATGTCCCGCAGGACGCTCACCGGCCGGTCGCGCAGGTCACCCGACGCGTAGCCGCGCCGGGTCCAGCCGATCGACGTCAGCGCACGGTCCCGGCGCAGGTCGGCCGCGTGCTGCTGGGCGTCCCGGTGGACCGCGCCGTCGTACTCGTGGAGCGTCGTGGTCCCGGTGATCCACAGGTCGCCGCGCGCCACGAGCTCGCCCGACGCGCGGTGCACCGGGTGCTGCGGCACCACGTCGGCCCCGAGCGTGACGTGCATGAGGCGCAGCAGGGACTCCCAGGGGGACTCGCTGCGCCCGTCGGCGAGGGCGACGGCGCGGCGCAGAGCGACGACACCGCGTCGTCGGGGCGCGCACACCGCCTCGATGTCCGGCACCGTGCACCCCGATCGCAGGGCCGAGTCGACGAGGACGACGAGGTCGAGCAGCGCGAGGTCGCGCGCGCACGCCAGGAGCGTGTGCGGCGCCACCGCCACGCGGAGTCCGTCCCGCTCCAGGACGGGGACCGGTGAGGTGGTCCGCGTGACGCGGACCCCGGGTCGTCGTGTCCGGTGGTCGGCCTCGGCCTGGTCCACGAGCACCGGCAGGTCGGGCGGCACCTGCGGCAGCCACCAGCCGTGCAGGCCGGCGGCAGTGAGGTGGGAGAACGCCGCGGAGGCCGGCAGGACGTGCTGCCAGGCGTGCAGCGCGGTCAGTCCCGGCGGGTGGTGCAGGCCGCGCGCGACGGTGGTCCACCGTCGTCCTGGTCGACGCCCCGGGTGGACCGTGAGAGCACGGGCGGGCGGCAGGAGATCGCTCATCCCGCGACGGTGCCGGATCACGGGCCTCGGCGGCACCGGCGGGACCACGTCGGTGGAAGGAGTGCCCAGGAGAGGTGCCGGAGGGCGGCTCGACGCCGCACCGGCGTGCGCCACGCGTATCGGCCCCGCCCTCGGGGAGGGCGGGGCCGATACGGGTCCCGCTGTGGCGGGGGTCAGCGGCAGGCCACCGCCACGGTGCCAGTCGGTGCCGTGCCCGAGCCGATGAACCCGTAGGTCGTGGTCTGGCCGGCACCGAGGTTGCCGTTCCAGGCGGCGTTGGCGGCCGTGACCGCGCTGCCCGAGCCGCTGAACGTGGCGCTCCAGCCCTGCGCGACCGAGGCGCCGGCCGGCAGCGTGAACGACGTGCTCCAGCCTGTCAGGGCCCGTGCGCCGGCGGTCACGTCGACCGTGCCCTGGAACCCACCCGGCCACGAGCTGGCGACGGTGAGCCGCGCGGTGCAGGCGGCGCCCGGGGTGGGCGTCGGGGAGGCGCTCGGCGTGGGCGACACGCTCGGCGTCGGCGAGACGCTCGGCGTGGGCGACACGCTCGGCGTCGGCGACACCGTCGGCGTCGGTGTCACGCCGGAGAAGTACGTCGCCGTCCGGGCGGTCGCCTTGATGCCGTTCGCCCCGTCGAAGATCAGCCGTCCCCAGGCCGTCTTCTGGGCGGGGTCGAACGCGGTCACCATGTCGAGGTACTCCACACCACCGCCGTTCCCCGACCACGACCAGCCGTAGTAGCCGATGCCGCGCTCGACGGCCTCGCGCATGATCGTCGCCTCGTCGGGGTCGCCGTCCGAGTGGTCGTGACCGAACTCGCCGATGACCAGCGGCAGCCCTTGGGCCTCGAACGCGTCGAGGTACGCCGTGATGGTCGACGCCTGCGCGTACACGCCGTACATGTGGACCGAGAAGAGCGTGTTGCCCTCCGGGTCGGCGGCGGCGACGGTCGCGGCCGTGTCGCGCATCACGCCCTTCCAGTCCTGGCCCCAGTTCGGCGCGTCGACGACGATGTTGTGCCGCAGG
Organism: Cellulomonas wangsupingiae; assembly: GCF_024508275.1. Taxonomy (NCBI): domain Bacteria; kingdom Bacillati; phylum Actinomycetota; class Actinomycetes; order Micrococcales; family Cellulomonadaceae; genus Cellulomonas; species Cellulomonas wangsupingiae. The sequence continues at coordinate 3,151,589 of NZ_CP101989.1, read as the reverse complement.
CCGGCGGCGCGGACCTTCCTGATCGCGTTGGCGGTGTCGGTCGTCCACCCCGTGACCTGCGGCTCGTTGTTGCCCGTCGGCTCGTTCCCGATGTTGATCTGGATGAAGTCCTCGTTGCCCTGGAGCACGGACCTCAGCGAGATGAAGTAGTCGGCGGCCGTGTCCAGGCTCACGGCGCCCGACTGCTCGCCGTAGCCGGTCGTGTCGTGGTTCTCGAGCATGCAGACCAGCTGGTTGGCCTTGCACAGCGCGATGACGTTGGCGACGTCGGCCGCGTCGTTCCTGGTCCAGCGGTCGCCGCCGGACAGCACGACGCGCAGCGCGTTGGCGCCCGCGGCGCGGATGGCCGGGATGGCCCTGGGGGTCTCGGCCGTGTACCAGGTGTGGGCGTGGCTGACGCCGCGCGCGACGAACGGCGTGCCGTCCTGCTCGACCAGCCGGGAGCCGGAGATGTGCAGGCCGACGGGGTCGGCCGCCGCGGCGGCCGTGGCGGCGGCGGTGATGCCGCCGAGTGCCAGGAGCGCGGCGCCACAGGCGGCGGCCGCGCGCAGGGAGGTGCTCTTCATCGACGTCCTCGTTCCGCGAAGGTGTCCGGGCGCACCCGGTCCGGCGTCCGTGTGCGCGGCGGGTGCGGCCGTCAGACAACCAGCAGCCCCGGACCCCCTCCATCGGTGAAGCGTTTCGCCGCCGGATCGCCGGGAAGCGCTTCACGGGCGCACGAGGACGGCCCGGCGGCGGGTTCCGCGCCGGGCCGTCCTCGTGCGGTCGAGCTCAGTCCGCGGACACCGCGGCCGGCTTCGCCAGGCCCTCGGCGATCAGGTCCATGACGGAGGAGTCCGCGAGCGTCGTCGCGTCCCCGACCTTCCGGTGCTCGGCCACGTCGCGCAGCAACCGGCGCATGATCTTGCCGGAGCGCGTCTTGGGCAGCTCGGCGACGACCAGGATCTGCCGGGGCCGTGCGATGGGCCCGATCTCCTTGGCGACGTGGGCGCGCAGCGTGTCCTGCACGGTCGCCGCGTCCGCGTCGGCGGCCTGCGTCGCGTCACCGCGCAGGATGACGAACGCGACGACGGCCTGGCCGGTGGTCTCGTCCGTGGCACCGACGACCGCCGCCTCGGCGACCCACGGGTGCGAGACGAGCGCCGACTCGATCTCGGTGGTGGACAGCCGGTGGCCCGACACGTTCATGACGTCGTCGACGCGGCCCAGCAGCCAGATGTCGCCGTCGTCGTCCTTCTTGGCACCGTCACCGGCGAAGTAGATGTCCTTGAACCGGGACCAGTACGTGTCCTTGTACCGCTCGGGGTCGCCCCAGATGCCGCGCAGCATCGCCGGCCACGGCTCGGTCAGCACCAGGTAGCCGCCGCCGCCGTTCGGGACCGGCTTGGCGTCGTCGTCGACGACGTCGGCCGCGACGCCCGGCAGCGGCACCTGCGCCGACCCGGGCTTGGACACGGTGACGCCCGGCAGCGGGCTGATCATGATGGCCCCGGTCTCGGTCTGCCACCACGTGTCGACGATCGGCGTGCGGTCGCCGCCGATGACACGGCGGTACCACATCCACGCCTCGGGGTTGATGGGCTCGCCCACCGACCCCAGGACGCGCAGCGAGGACAGGTCGAACTGCCCCGGGATCTCCTCGCCCCACTTCATGCACGTACGGATAGCGGTCGGGGCGGTGTACAGGATCGTGACCCCGTACTTCTGCACGATCTCCCACCACCGTCCCCGGTGCGGCGTGTCGGGCGTGCCCTCGTAGATGACCTGCGTGGCGCCGTTGATGAGCGGCCCGTACACGACGTACGTGTGTCCGGTGACCCAGCCGATGTCGGCCGTGCACCAGTAGACGTCCGTCTCGGGCTTGAGGTCGAAGACGTTCAGGTGCGTGTACGCGGCCTGCGTCAGGTACCCGCCCGTGGTGTGGAAGATGCCCTTGGGCTTCCCCGTCGTGCCGGACGTGTACAGGATGAACAGCGGGTGCTCGGCCTCGACGTCGACGGGCGTGTGCTCGGACGACGCGACGTCGACGGCCTCGTGCCACCAGACGTCGCGGCCGGCGGTCCACTCGACGGGCTGCCCGGTGCGCCGCACGACGAGCACGTGCGCGACGCTGGGCGCCCCCTTCGCGAGCGCCTCGTCCACCGCGGGCTTGAGCGCCGACGGCTTGCCGCGGCGGAACCCGCCGTCGGCCGTGACGACGAGCTTGGCCTCGGCGTCGAGGATGCGTGAGCTGAGCGCCTCGGCGGAGAACCCGCCGAACACGACCGAGTGCGGGGCGCCGATCCGCGCGCACGCGAGCATCGTGACGACGGCCTCGGGGATCAGCGGCATGTAGATCGCGACGCGGTCGCCCGTCCCGACACCGAGGGCCGTGATCGCGTTCGCGGCCTTGGAGACCTCACGCTGCAGGTCGGCGTACGTCAGCGAGCGCGTGTCGCCGCCCTCGCCCTCGAAGTGCAGCGCGACCCGGTCGCCGCGGCCCTGCTCGACGTGCCGGTCGACCGCGTTGTACGCGGCGTTGAGGCGTCCGTCGGCGAACCAGCGCGCGAAGGGCGCGTCCGACCAGTCGAGGGTCTGCGTGAACGGGGTCGACCAGCTGATGAGGTCGCGCGCCTGGTCCGCCCAGAACCCCGGACGGTCGGCGTTGGCCCACGCGTACAGGTCGGCGGTCGCGTTGGCCTGGACGGCGAACTCCGGCGACGGCGGGAAGCGGCGCTCCTCCGACAGCAGGTTCTCCAGCCCTTGGGAGCCCGGGGCTGCCTCGGTCGACGTGGGGGCGGCAGACGAATCGGTCACGTTGTCTCCTACGCAGCGGCTTCGGTGCGACGGGTGGGGCTGACCAGTGCGGTCTTGGTGACGGACCTTAGTCCCGGTCGTGGTCCGCGCGCACCGTGCAGTCGTGCCGAGCCGCCGCTCCCGCCGTCAGGCCGCGCGGTTGCGCTCGCGGAACGTGCCCAGCCGGACGCCGTGCCGGCGGCCCAGGGCGATCGTGACGCCGGCCGTCAGGAGCAGCACGCCGGCGACGATCGTGGTGCCCGACGTCCCCGCGACCGTGACCTGCGTGACCGTGAGGTCCCACGCGTCCGCGTCGACGATCTCGAGCGTGGTGGCGCGTGCGACGCCGGGAGCGTAGAGCTGCAGCCCGCCGAGGACGCCGAGCAGCAGCCCCGCCGTGACGGGGACGGCCGCGGTCCACAGCCCCAGCAGGAGCAGGGCCGCGAGCAGCACGGCGCCGACGCTGACGAGCACGATGCCGAGCAGCTGGAGCGACGCGTCCCAGCCGTCGACCTGCACCTCGAGGATCCGGCTCTGGCCGACCAGCAGGACACCGACGGCGAGCGGGGCGAGCACGAGGCCCACGAGCACGCCGAGGACGTGCGTGCCGGCGTGGGGCGTGCGCGGCGCGTTCGGCTCGGGGAAGAGCTCGCCGTCGCCGTCTCCCGCAGGCGCCGTCCCGGTCGGGGCCGGGGAGTCCGCGCGCGTCGACGCAGCCGGGGAGGCGGCCGTGGACGCGGGCGTGGCGTGCCCGGCGGCCGGTCCCCGGCCGCCGTCGGACGCGTCGGGGGCGCCGGACGTCGCCGGCGCCACGACCGGATCCGGGGAGCGACGCTCCGGCCCGTGCCCCGTGCCGGCGCCGGTCTCGTCCGGCTCCGGCGGGGTCGGCGCGGGCCGCTGCACCGCGTGGCGGCCCGTGTCGGCGCCGGGCTCGCCCTGCTCCGGCTCCGGCGGGGCCGGGGTGCCGTCGCGCCCCGTCCCGTCTCCGGTGTGCTTCGGGTCCGTGGTGCTCACGCGTGCTCCTCGGGTCGCGGCCGCGCGTCGTGCGACGCCCTGCGAGGCCACGTTATTGCCCGGGTCGGCCGCCCGCCGTTCGGCGCGCGGCCCGTGCGTCAGCGCGGTACGGGAGCGGCCTGCGGCTGCGCGGGGAGCAGGGGCCCGGTGGACGGCCCCGGGCTCGTCGCGGTGGCGGCACCCGCGGTGGCGGCACCCGTGGCGACGTCGTCGCCCGCGACCGAGGCGACGGCGGAGCCGGCGCCCGGGCGGTGCTCGTCGGCGCCCGGCGCGGGCCGGGACCCGTAGGCGTAGGCCGCCCCGACCAGCAGCGCGCCGCCGATCGTGTTGCCGAGGCCGACCGCGGCCACGTTCCGGGCGAACTCCGCGACGGTCGCCTCGGGCAGCCCGGCGTACAGGCCGAGGGAGAACGTCGTCATGTTGGCGACGACGTGCTCGAAGCCGGAGGTGATGAAGACCAGCACGCACGCGAAGACGGCGACGATGCGGGCGGTCTCGCTGGTGAGCCGCCCCCAGCACCACACGGCGAGGCACACGAGCAGGTTGCACAGGATGCCGCGGACGACCAGCTGCAGCGTCGTCGCCTCGGCCTTGTGCGCGACCATGCGCGCGATCGCGTCGCCGCCCGCGGTGCCAGGGACCAGCAGGCCGGAGACGTGCAGCAGGCCGGCGAAGGCCATGGCCCCGAGCAGGTTGCCCGCGAGGCACGCGAGCAGCGTGACGGCGGCGCGGCCCCAGGTGATCCGGCCGAGCATGGCGCCCTGGGTGAGGATCATCATGGCGCTCGTGGCCAGCTCCGCCCCCGCGACGAGGACGATCGTCAGGGCGATGCCGAAGACGGCCCCGTTGACGAGCGGCGCCCACGGCGACCCGGCGGCGACGAGCGGCCCGCCCGCGGTCACCATGATGAGCACACCGATGCCGATGTAGGCGCCCGCGAGCATCGTGCGGACGAGGAACAGGCCGGGCGTGCGGGTCAGGGCGACCTTGTGCACGGCGCTGTCGGCCTGTGCGGCGACGGCTTCGGGGATGGTGAGCACGGTCTATGGTCTGCCCAGGCAGGGGCACCTGTCTGGGACGAAAGTTCCCCCTGCGCCGTGCAGTTGGCGTCGATCCGGTAACGACCGGATCGACCTCCTTGACCGGCGCGCGAGGGGCGCATAGCGTCCCGGCACATCGGCAGATGTATCGTTAATACTCGAACTTCGGCCGATGACCCGGAGGCTCTCGGCAAGGGTGTCGACGAGCCGCCGGGCCGGGCCGGTGACGCAGAGCAGCGGATCGCTCTACGGCGGCGGTGTTCGTCCCTATACTTCAGCGCCCGGGTCGTCGCCTGGGACGGATCTCGACGAGGAGAACCCTGATGGCACGTGCGGGAAATCTGGCAGGACGGCGGACGCGCAAGGCGCGCGCCGCGGGGGCGCTGACGTTGGTGGGCGCGCTCGCGCTCGCCGCGTGCGGCGGGGGCGGCGGCGAGGACACGGCCGCAGGCGACGGTGAGGGCGCCGAGCTGGAGTGCTCCGCCGAGAGCGTGGCGGACGAGCAGTGGAAGGCAGCCGAGCCGCGCGAGTTCTCGCTGCTGTGGACGGACTGGGCCGACTTCCCGATCAAGGACTCGTGGGAGTTCTTCGACGAGATCGAGGAGCGCACCAACGTCAAGCTCAACCTGACGAACATCCCGTTCAGCGACGCGACCGAGAAGCGCAGCCTGCTCATCAGCGCCGGTGACGCGCCGCAGATCATCCCGCTCGTGTACACGGGTGAGGAGCGCCAGTTCGCGGCCTCCGGCGCCGTGGTGCCGCTGAGCGACTACGCCGACTACATGCCCAACTTCCAGAAGTACGTGGACGAGTGGGACCTGCGCGACATGGTCGACGACCTCCGGCAGGAGGACGGCAAGTACTACATGACGCCGGGTCTCCAGGAGGTCTCCGTCCCGACCTTCACGCTGATCATCCGCAAGGACGTCTTCGACGAGGTCGGCGCCCCGGCGCCCGAGACCTGGGAGGACCTCCAGGAGGGCATGGAGCTCATCAAGGCCAAGTACCCGGAGAGCACGCCGCTGGCCGACGGCTTCGAGGGCCAGTCGATGATCAACTACGCGGCCCACGCCTTCGGCACGGTCGGTGGCTGGGGCTTCGGCGACGGCGCCTGGTGGGACAAGGACGCGAACGAGTTCGTCTACGCCGCGACCACCGACGGCTACAAGGACATGGTCACGTACTTCGCCGGGCTCAATGAGGCCGGGCTGCTCGACAGCGAGTCCTTCACGGCTGCCGACGACGGCGGCGGCACGGTGACCGAGAAGTTCGCGGAGGAGAAGGTCTTCGCGGCTTCGGGTGGCTCGTGGACCGTCCAGGAGTTCGCGACGGCGCTCGACGCCGCAGGTGTCACGGACTACGAGCTCGTCCAGATCGCGCCCCCGGCCGGTCCGGCCGGCGACTTCGTCGAGCCGCGCAACTTCTGGAACGGGTTCATGCTCACCAAGGACGCGGTGAACGACCCGAACTTCTGCGACCTGCTCCACTTCACGGACTGGCTGTACTACAACCCCGAGGCGCGCGAGCTCATCCAGTGGGGTGTCGAGGGTGAGCACTACACCAAGGACGCCGAGGGCAAGTACACCCTCGAGCCCGACTTCACGCTCGCGAACCTCAACCTGAACCCGTCCGGCACGATCGACCTCAAGAAGGACCTCGGTTACGCCAACGACGTCTTCGCCGGGTCGACCGAGTCGCGCGCGCTCAAGGAGTCCTACAACGTCCCGGCGTTCGTCGAGTACATCGACTCGGTGCAGTCGACGCGCACGCCGCGGGACCCGTTCCCGCCGCACCCGCTCGACGAGACCGAGCTCGAGCAGGCCTCGCTGCTGAGCACCCCGCTCAAGGACACGGTGGACACGGCGACCCTCGGGTTCGTCCTCGGGCAGAAGGACCTCTCGGAGTGGGACGCCTACGTGTCCGGGCTTGAGGGCCAGGGCCTGTCGAGCTACATGGATCTCATCAACGGCGCAGCAGAGCGCGCCGCAGGGAACGACGGCTGAGCCCAGGCTCGACGAGGTGCAGCGGGCCGGTCCCTTCGCGGGGCCGGCCCGCCGCACCACCGATCCGCCCACGAAGGAGTGACATGAGCGCGGCACACGCGACGGGTGACGTCCTCGGGACCTCGGTCCAGGCGTCATCCGGAGGGAGGGTTCCGTCGTCGGTCGACGGCGAGGACCCGGGTAGTAAGGAACGACCTCGAGCACGGAAGATCGGTTGGCGGCACACGCTGCGCCGCGACTGGGTGCTCTACGCGATGGCGCTGGTACCGGTGCTGTTCCTGCTGGTGTTCCGGTACGTGCCGATGTTCGGCAACATCATTGCGTTCCGGCGGTTCCGGGCGGGCGGCAGCATCTTCGGCGACGAATGGGTCGGGATGCGCTATGTCGAGCTGTTCCTCAACGACCCCAACTTCTGGAACGTCTTCGGCAACACGGTGATCCTCGGTGGGCTCACCCTGATCTTCTGCTTCCCCCTGCCGATCGTCCTCGCGCTCCTGCTCAACGAGGTGCGCAAGACGGCGTTCAAGCGAGTCATCCAGTCGATCTCCTACCTGCCGCACTTCCTCTCGGTCGTCATCGTGGTCGGCATGCTCATGCAGCTGCTGTCGCTGCAGGGCACGGTCAACCAGATCATCGAGGCGATGGGCGGGGAGGCGATCCCGTTCCTGCAGCGTGCCGAGTGGTTCCGCACGGTGTACGTCGGCTCCGAGGTCTGGCAGACCGTCGGCTGGGGCACGATCCTCTACCTCGCGGCCCTCACCACGGTCGACGCCTCGCTCTACGAGGCGGCCCGGATCGACGGCGCCAACCGGTGGCGCCAGACCTGGCACATCACGCTGCCGGGCATCCGCCCGACGATGATCACGCTGCTCATCCTCAACATCGGGCTGTTCCTCAACGTCGGGTTCGAGAAGGTCCTGCTCCTGTACAACCCGCTGACCTACGCCACGGGTGACGTCGTCTCGACGTACCTCTACCGCGTGGGTCTGGTTGCCAACAACTTCAGCTATGCGACGGCCATCGGACTGTTCCAGGCGATCATCGGCCTCGTGATGATCCTCACCGCGAACTTCGTGTCGCGCCGAGTGGTAGGAGCAAGCCTGTGGTGACTCAGAGCGCACTCACGTCGACGCCGTCGGTCGGCGGCGGTGTGTCCGTCGGACCGCGCGACTCGAAGAGCTACAGAGCGTTCACGTGGTTCAACGGCACGTTCCTCGTGCTGCTGTGCGGCTTCATGCTCTACCCGTTCGTCACGGTGCTGGCGCAGTCGTTCAGCAGCGCCGGCGCGGTCAAGGCCGGCATGGTCAACGTCTGGCCCGTCGGCTTCAACCTGACCACCTACAAGGTGGTCATCGAGAACGACCTCTTCTGGTCGTCGTACAAGAACACCGTCGTCTACACGCTCGTCGGCACGACGATCGCCATGGTGCTGACGACGCTGCTCGCCTACGTGCTCGCGAGGCGCGCACTGCGCGGGCGGAACGTCCTCATCGGCCTCGCCGTGTTCACGATGTTCTTCAACGGCGGCCTCATCCCGAACTACGTGCTCATCCAGACCCTCGGGCTGAAGAACACGATGTGGGCGGTGGTGCTCCCGGGAGCGATCTCGGTGTTCAACCTCCTCGTCATGAAGTCGTTCTTCGAGAACATGCCCACGGAGCTCGAGGAGGCCGCGCAGATCGACGGGCTCGGCTGGTGGGGGATCTTCCGGCGGATCGTTCTGCCGCTGTCGAAGGCGGTCATCGCGACGATGATCCTCTTCTACTCCGTGGCGATCTGGAACGACTGGTTCGCGGCGTTCCTGTACCTCGACAAGCAGGAGCTCTTCCCGGTGACGCTGTACCTGCGCAACATGATCGCAGGCGCCTCGTCGACGGCCTCCCAGGGTGCGGCGGCCTCCGGGTCCAGCACGTCGGAGATCGCCGCGAACATCCAGGCGGTCACGATGATCCTCACGATCATCCCCGTCCTGTGCATCTACCCGTTCGTGCAGCGGTACTTCGTGTCCGGCATCATGCTCGGCTCCGTCAAGGGCTGATCGCCGTCGTGGGCCACGGGTCGGACGTCCGACCCGTGGCCCACTGCTGTGTCCGCAGCGCGCGGTCGTGCGGTGGGCGTCAGGGCGTGCGGCGGCGCAGCGCGGCGATCTCGCCGGTCTCCGGGTGCGCCGTCGCGTGACCGGCCTCGGCCTCGGCCGCGGCACGCACCGCCGCAGCCACGGCCGTCGTCGCCTCGGCGTTGAAGACGCTGGGCACGATGTACGTCGGGTTGAGCTCGTCCGGGTGGACGACGGACGCGAGCGCGTGCGCCGCGGCCAGCAGCATCGACTCCGTCACGGTGCGTGAGCGCGCGTCGATCAGCCCGCGGAAGACCCCCGGGAACGCCAGGACGTTGTTGATCTGGTTGGCGAAGTCCGAACGCCCCGTGCCGACGACCGCCGCGTGCTGGGCGGCGTCGTCCGGGTCGACCTCGGGCCGGGGGTTGGCCAGCGCGAACACGACGGAGTCGGGCGCCATGCGCGCCACGTCGTCGCCGGTGATGACGTCGGGCGCGGAGAGGCCGATGAACACGTCGGCGCCGACGACGGCGTCGCGCAGCGTGCCGGTGACGCCGCGGTGGTTGGTCGCCTCGGCGGTCCAGCGCAGGGACGGGCTCAGGCCCGGACGGTCGCGGTGCACGACGCCCTCGACGTCGGCGACGACGACGTCACGCACCCCCGCCGCCAGCAGCAGCTTGAGCACGGCGGTGCCCGCGGCACCGGCGCCGGACATGACGACCCGCACGTCGCCGATGTGCTTGCCCACGACCTGCAGCGCGTTGCGCAGGGCGGCGACGACGACGATCGCGGTGCCGTGCTGGTCGTCGTGGAAGACCGGGATGTCGAGCCGCTCGCGGAGCCTGCGCTCGATCTCGAAGCAGCGGGGAGCCGAGATGTCCTCCAGGTTGATCCCGGCGAACGCTGGGGCGATGGCGACCACCGTCTCGACGATGAGGTCCACGTCGGTGGTGTCCAGGCAGATGGGGAACGCGTCGATGTCGGCGAACCGCTTGAAGAGCACGGCCTTGCCCTCCATGACGGGCAGCGCCGCCAGCGGGCCGATGTCGCCCATGCCGAGGACCGCGGTGCCGTCCGTGACGACGGCGATCGTGTTGCGCTTGATCGTCAGGCGTCGCGCGTCCTCCGGGTGGTCGGCGATCGCCTGGCAGACGCGCGCGACGCCGGGGGTGTAGGCCATCGACAGGTCGTCGCGGTTGCGCAGCGGCACCTTCGACTCGATCGAGAGCTTGCCGCCCAGGTGCATGAGGAACGTGCGGTCGGAGACGCGCTGGACCACCACGCCCTCGAGGCCCTCGAGCGCGCGCACGACGTCGGCCGCGTGATCGGTGTCGCGCGTGGCGCACGTGACGTCGACGGTCATCGTCTCGTGGAACGAGGCCGTGACGTCGAGCGCGGTGACGATGCCGCCCGCGCGCTCGATGGCGGTCGTGAGGTCCGAGACGGCGGTCGGCCGCGCTCGCACCTCCAGCCGGGCGGTGATGGACGACGAGACGGACGGCGCAGAGACCATGGGGGTCATTGTGGAGGTTGGGCCTGGTTGTCCGCCTTCCGGCGCGCGTAGCATCTGCGGGTGTCGATCCCCCCTTTCGTCCTGGCCCTGCGTGAACGCGTCGGGCACGACATGCTCTGGCTGCCCGGGGCCACCGCGGTCGTCCTGCGCGACGACGGCCCGCGTCCGCGCGTGCTGCTGGTGCGCCGGGCCGACACGGGGGAGTGGACCCCGGTCACGGGGATCGTCGACCCCGGGGAGGACCCGGCGGTCGCCGCGGTGCGGGAGGTGCGCGAGGAGGCCGACGTCGTCGCCGTCGCGGAGCGGCTCGCGCAGGTCAGCGTCATCGGCCCCGTCGTCTACGACAACGGCGACCGGTCGCAGTACCTCGACCTGACCTTCCGGTGCCGGTGGGTGTCGGGGGACCCGTTCCCCGCGGACGGCGAGAACACCGACGCGCGGTGGTGGGACCTGGACGACCTGCCCGCGATGTCGCCGTCGATGACGTCGCGTCTGCAGGCGGCGCTGCCGGCGCGCGGTGAGGCCGAGTTCGTCGCGTGAGCCGGGCACCGGCGGACGCCCTCGCGGGTCTGGCGGAGCTGCCGGGGGTCGGTGCGGCGGTGGACGCCGCGCGGGGGGCCTGCGAGGAGCTGCGCTGGCACGAGGCGTTCCGGCGCCGCTGGCGCGAGGTCCGTGCCGAGGCCGGGCTGCGCGCGGCCGCCGCGTCGGCCGCCCTCGACGGCGCGCCCGTGGGCGTCGAGGTGCTGCGCGCCTGGGCGACGGGGGGCGGCGCGCCCGGCGGGGGTGTCGACGCGGTGGCGGCGGGCGCCCTGCGCGCGCAGGCGGTCGTCGAGGCGCAGCTGCCGGACCTCGGCGCCCGGGGCGGGGGCGTGACCACACCGCTGCCCCAGGTGCTCGCGCGCGTGCACGCGGCGGCCGCAGCGGGGCTGCTGCCGGACACGGAGGTCGGCCGCCCGCGGACCGGTGCCCCGGGTGACCTGCGGGGCCTCGGGCCGGCGCCCGCGCCGGACGTGGCCGCCGGACGTGTGGCCGGTGTCCTGCGGGACGCCGCCGGCACGAGGGCGCCGGCGCTCGTCACCGTCGCCGTCGTGCACGCGGAGCTGCTGACCGCGCGGCCGTTCGCCGCTGCCAACGGCGTGGCCGCGCGCGCGACGGCCCGTCTGCTGGCCGCGCGCACGGGCCTGGACCCGACGGGCACGGTGCTGCCGGAGCCTGTGTGGCAGGAGACGCCGCAGGCGTACCAGGCCGCCGCGGCGCGGTACGCCACCGGGGAGGCCGACGCGGTGGCGGGCTGGGTCGTCGGCTACGCGGACGCCGTCGTGCGCGGGGCGGCCCGGGCACGGGCCGTCGCCGACGAGGTGCTGGCGGGCCGGCGCGCGGAGGGCGCGGGCTGAGTCCCGCCCCCGAACGCGAGCGACGGCGCCCTTGCGGACGCCGTCGCGCGTACCGACGACCGCGAGAGTGATCAGGCGTGCATCTCCATGGTCGCTCCGGGACCAGCCCGGTCGACCCGCCACTAGGGGGGTGATCCTGCGCGTGGGTGCTCTCGCGGTCGTTCGGCGTGGCAATGTCCTACACCCGCGTCGGCCGGCTGCGCAAAGCGAGAACGCATCGGCGCAGGGGACGTGGCCGGCACGGTCGCATGGTGAGAACCGGGGGTCGTCAGGCGGGACGGCGGCGGCGCCACCACCACAGGGCCGCGCCCGTGAGGGCGAGCACCGCGACGACGGCGCCCGTCGTCACCCGCACCTGCGTGTGGAGCCGACGCAGCGGGACCGGTCGGCGGAACGCCAGGACCTCCCAGCCGCGCTCGTCGGCCAGACGGCGCAGCGCACGGTCCGGGTTGACGACGTGCGCGCGCCCGACCGCGGAGAGCATGGGGGCGTCGGTCACGGAGTCCGAGTACGCGAAGCTCTCGTCCAGGTCGTACCCCTGGCGCGCGGCGAGCTCGCGGATCGCGACGGCCTTGTTCTCGCCGTAGGCGTAGAAGTCGATGGCTCCGGTGTACCGGCCGTCGGCCACGGCCATCCGCGTGGCGATGACCCCGTCGGCGCCGAGCATCTCGGCGATGGGCTCGACGACCTCCGCCCCGGACGCGGACACCACGACCACGTCCCGCCCGGCTGCCCGGTGGGCGGCGATCAGCTCGACCGCCTCGGCGTAGACCATCGGGTCGATGGACTTGTGCAGGGTCGCGCGGACCACGCCCGACACGGTCTCGACGTCCCAGCCGACGACCGTGCGGGACAGCTGCGCGCGCAGCCGCTCGGTCGCGACCTCGTCGGCGCCGCCCAGGAGGTACGCCAGCTGGGCGTAGGCGGTCGCGACCACCGAGCGGCGGGTCAGCAGGCCCTCGGCCAGGAAGCTGCGGGAGAAGGCCGTGGCCGAGGACGTCGCGATGATCGTCTTGTCGAGGTCGAAGAACGCGGCCGCACGCCGGCCGCGCGCGTGCGCGGCGAGTGACGGTGCGGCGGGCTGCTGGTCGGCCATGGGCTGCGCGGCTCCGGGAGGCGAGGACGCTGACCTGCGCGAGCGTAGCGGTGCGGTCCGACACCGCGCGCGGTCCCTCGTCAGCCCGGGGAGTCGTGGTCGTGGCCGCCCGGCAGGTCGGCGCAGTCGATCTCGGCCGGGGGGTGCGCCCGGAGGTAGTCGCGGGCGCCCGTGTCCCCGTGCAGCAGGCGGCGCAGCGGCGCCCAGTGGTCGCGGCCGATGAGGACGGGGTGGCCGGGGCCGAGGCCGAACGTCGCGCGCCGCAGGTCACCCGGTGCGACGGGCCCCGCGGTGACCCGGCGCACCGCGCGCGCGTCGAGCTCGGGGAGGTCGACGAGCGTCACGACGACCGCGACCGTGGGGGACGCGGGCGTCAGGCCGGCCAGCCCTGCGGCCAGGGACGCTCCCATGCCGCGCCGCCAGTCCGTGGCCACGACGACCTGCGCGGCGGGAGGCACGAGGGGGAGTGCCTCGTCCGCCGCCGCCCCGAGGACCACGCGCACGGTCGCGCACCCGCCGCCGAGCAGGGCGTCGTGCGCGCGGTGCAGCCACGGCACGCCGTCGCGCGTCGTGCACAGCGCCTTGGGGTGACCCATGCGGGTGCCCGCGCCGGCGGCCAGGACGAGCCCGAGCAGGTGCTCAGGCACGCCCCGCCGCCGGGCCGAACCGTGCCAGCACCCACTGCTCGAGGAGCTGGGCGATCGTGTAGAGCACGAGGGAGGCCAGCGTGACGACCACGACGAGCGCCCACACCTTGGTGTTCTGCGCGCGGCCCACGGCGGAGACGACGCCGTACCCGATGCCACCGCCGGTGGCGAGCCACTCGGCGATGAGCGCACCGGTCATCGCGCCGGGCACGGAGATGCGCACGGCCGCGAACACCGCGGGCAGCGCCGCGGGGAGCTGGACCAGGCGCAGCACGGTCCGGGGGCCGCCACCGAGCACGGTGACGACGTCGCGCATCTGGGGCGACGCCGAGCGGAGGCCCAGCACGATCGTCACCAGCGCGGGGAACAGCACGACGATGCCGCTCATCACCGCGACCGACGCGACGCCCCGGCCGACGAGCAGGACGATGACCGGCGCCAGCGCGATCAGCGGCACCGACCGGAACAGCATCGCGACGGGCATGATCGCGCCCTCGGCGCTGCGGGACAGCACGATCGCCGCGGCCAGCACGAGGGCGGCGAGCATGCCGGTGACGAACCCGATCGACGCGTCGGTGAGGGTCTGACCCAGCAGCGCGAGCACCTCGGTGCGGTGCTCGCCGGCGTCGGCGTCGGTGACGAGGTACTCCCAGACCTCGCCGGGGCCCTTGCCGACGTACGGGGAGACGTCGAGCACGGCGAGCAGGGTCGTCCAGGTGACCAGGACGACGACGGTCGTGACGAGCGCGTCGAGCAGCACGCGCCCGACGCGCCGCCACGCGAGGTGGGTGCGCCCGCGCGGGGCGCCGTCGGGGGCGCGTCCGGGGCTGTCGACGGCGAGGGCGGTGCTCACGACGCACCCCCGTCCTGGCCGGTGCGGGCACCGCCGGACGACCAGGGGGTGGCGACCCGCGCGAGCAGCGCGAACAGCCCGTACCCGGCGCCGGCGACCAGGCCGCAGACGAGCGCGATGCCCCACGCGCGCTCCGCGTTCATCGACTGACCCGCGTTGACCAGCGCCGGGCCGACGCCGCGGTCGACGCCGCCGATGTACTCGCCGAGGATCGCGCCGAGCAGCGCCGCGGGGGCGGCGACCTGCAGGGCGCCGATGATCCCCGGGAGCGCGGCGACCAGACGCACGCGGACCAGCTGCTGCCAGCGCCCGCCACCGAACACGCTGACGACGTCCAGGCTCGCGGGGTCGGCCGAGCGGAACCCGAGGACCGCCCCGACCACGGTGGTGAAGAACACCGACAGCCCCGCGAGGACGACGGCCGTGCCGGACGGCTCGCCCGCGGGCGGCGGGCCGATGACGATGTAGAGGATCGGGGTGATGGCGACCAGCGGCAGGCAGTAGCTGATGACGGCGACCTGCATGATCAGGCGCTCGAGCGCGGGCACGAGCAGCACGAGCGACGCCAGCGCGAGCGCCAGGCCGTTGCCGACGAGGAAGCCGCGCACGGCCTCCTCGAGCGTGACCGACAGGTGCGTGACGTAGAAGCCGATGCCGTCGCGGGCGAACCCCTGGGCGACGCCCAGGGGCGTGGGCGTGGTCGTGCCGGCGAGCACGGTGGCGGCCGCGAGCCACCACACGGCGACGATGCCGACGACGCCGAGCGCCCCGGGTGCCCAGCGGCGGGCGAGCCGGCCGACGGCGCGCGGCGCAGAGGCCGGGGCCGGGGCCGGTGCGAGGTCCGTCGCGAGGCTCATGCGCCCGGTCCCGCCGGCTCGTCGTCCACGCCCGCCGCCGTGCCGCCGAACAACAGCTCGGAGGCGTGGTCGTGCAGCGCGTGGAACTCCGGCGTGCGCATCATCTCCGGGGTCCGCGGGCGCGGCAGGTCCACCTGGACGACCTCCTTGACGCGTCCGGGCCGAGGGCTCATGACGGCCACCTGGTCGGACAGGAAGATCGCCTCGGAGATCCCGTGGGTCACCATGAGCGTCGTCGCGGGCTTCTCGGTCCAGATGCGCAGCAGCTCGAGGTTGAGGCGCTGGCGCGTCATGTCGTCGAGCGCGCCGAACGGCTCGTCGAGCAGCAGCACCGACGGCTGCACGACGAGGGCCCGCGCGATCGACACGCGCTGGCGCATGCCGCCCGACAGCTGCGCGGGCTTGGCCTTCTCGAAGCCCTCGAGCCCCACCAGCCGCACGAGGTCCGCCACGAGCGCGTCGTCGACGGGGGTGCCGGCCACCTCGAACGGCAGCCGGATGTTGGCCACGACGCTGCGCCACGGCAGCAGCGCGGAGTCCTGGAACGCGATGCCGAGCGCGTGCTCGGCCCGCAGCTCGACGGGGGTGCGGCCCTCGACGAGCGCCGACCCCGTCGTGGGCTCCTCGAGCCCGGCCAGGATGCGCAGGATCGTCGACTTGCCGCAGCCCGACGGTCCGAGCAGCGACAGGAAGCTGCCCTTGTCGGTGAAGAGCGTGGTGTCCTGCAGCGCGGTGACGTGGCGACGGCCCGTCGTGAAGGTCTTGCCGAGGCGGTCGAGGCGCACGCCGGTGCCCAGCGAGCCCGCGGGGGCTCGCCGGGCACCGGCGTCGTGCTTCACGTGGGTCACGGACGCGGCCTCACTTCGCCAGCTCGGGCTGCTCCTCGAGCAGCTCGGTGAGCAGGGACAGGTCGAACAGGTCCTCGGCCTCCAGCTCGATGCCGGCCGCGGCGAGCGTCTTCAGGTTCTGCTCGATCAGCGCGTCCGAGATGGTGAACAGGCCGTTCTTCTTCGTCTCGTCGGTGACGATGAGCGTCTCGGCCTGGATCGTGGCCTGCGCGATCTCCTTGGTGAGGTCGAGCTCGAGGTCCTTGCCGTACTCCTCGACGGCCAGGCGCGCGCCCTCCTCCGGGTCCGCGACGGCGTCCTTCCACCCGCGGATCTCCGCCTCCAGGAAGGCCTTCACCTTCTCCGGCTCGTTCGCGATCATCTCGTCGGTCGTGACCACGGACTCCGCCACGAACGGCAGGCCGTTGTCCGCGAAGAGCAGGTTGGTGACCGGGTTGCCCTCGGACTCGACCGTGATCGACTCGTTGGTCACGTAGGCGAGGAAGCCGTCGACCTCGCCGTTGACCAGGGGGGACGGGTCGTACTCGACCGGGACCTTCGTGACCTCGGCCGGGTCGATCTCGTTGATCGCGAGCAGCGCGTCGAACAGCGCCTCGTTGGGGCCGGCCTGCACGCCGATCCGCTTGCCCTTGAGGTCCTCCGGCGTCGCGATGTCGCCGCCGTCCTTCAGGGACAGGATCGTGAACGGGTTCTTCTGGAACGTCGTCCCGACGATCTTCAGCGGTGCGTCCTCCTCCGCGACGACCTGGCCCACCGACACCGCGTTCGACAGGCCGAAGTCGGCGCCGCCGGACAGGACGATCGACTCCGTGGCGCCCGGACCCGCGTTGAGCGTCACCGACGAGAAGCCGGCGTCGGCGAAGTACCCCTTGCTGTCCGCGAAGAACTCGCCCGCGAACTCGGCGTTCTTGATCCAGGAGAGCTGGACCGTGATGTCGCCGAGGTCAGCGGCGCCGTCCTCGTCCCCGCCGCCCTCGGCGTCGGCTCCCGAGGAGCAGGCGCCCAGGACGAGCGCGAGGGCGGCGCCCGCGGCGGTCAGCCCGGCGAGGCGGGTGCCGCGGGTGCGGCGGGGGTGCTGGGGGAGGGTCATCGGCACTCCATCTGGGGGACGGGCGCGAGCGGGTCGCGCGGTGCGTGAAACAGGTGTTGCGCGCGGTGACGCTACGGACGGGGCGTGTCGGGCCGTGTCGCGGTCTGTGTCCCGGGTGTAAACGCGCCGTCCCCGGGGTCACGGTTCGGTCTCGGTCAGCTGTCCAGGAGGCCGAACGGGTGGCGGGTCAGTACGCGGTGCGCGCGGTGTGCGTCAGCCAGGCGTCGAAGGGGTGCGTGGACTCCGGCAGCCGCAGCGCGGTCACGCGCGTGCGGTCCCACGTGACGCGGTCGCGCGCCAGGAGCTCGTAGAAGACCGAGTCGTCGAAGCCCCCGCGGCCCGCGTCGTGCCGGTCGGCGCTGAACACGACGCGGTCCACGCGCGACCACAGGCAGGCCGCGAGGCACATCGGGCACGGCTCGCACGACGTGTACAGCGTCATCCCGTCCAGCGCGAAGGTGCCCGCCGCGCGGCACGCGGCACGGATCGCCTGCACCTCGGCGTGCGCCGTGGGGTCGAGGTCCCGCGTCACGCGGTTCTGCCCCACGGCGACCTCGACGCCCTCCGCCACGACGACCGCACCGAAGGGGCCGCCGCCGTCGGCGACGTTGGCGGTCGCCAGGTCCACGGCACGACGCAGCCAGCGCGCGTCCGCGGGCGTGTCGGTGTCCGTGCGCGGGTCGGGAGCGGTGCGGGGGTCGGCCGGGGCGGCGTGCCGGCCGGCGGTGGCGACGGGGTCCACGACGATCGACATGGCAGGTCCTCTCGTTGTCCTGCCGTCGATGGTCCGTCCCGGCTGTTTCGCCACCGTTACCCCTGCGCGCCGGTTCTCGAAACAATCATTTCGTAACGTCGCGCTCATGCTCGACCAGGCCGCGGAGATCTGCCGCCGCCTCGACGCCGGTCAGCGCGTCGCGGCGGCGACGCTCGTGCGCGTCGAGGGCAGCGCACCGCGGGCCGTGGGGGCGTCGTTCGTCGTGGGCTCGGACGGCACCGTGGCCGGCAGCGTGTCCGGCGGGTGCGTGGAGGCGGACCTCGTCGAGCGGTGCCTCGCCGTGCTCGACGGCGGGCGGGCCCACGTCACGTCGTACGGGATCGGCGACGACCTGGGCGAGCCGGGCCTCATGTGCGGCGGCACGATCACCGTGCTGGTGCACGAGGTGTCCGCGCTGCCGGCGAGGGCGCTGCACCAGGTGCGCCGCGCGGCCGAGGGCCTGGACGCGTGCGTCGCGCTCGACGCCGACGGCGGCGTGTGCACCGACGAGCCGCTGGTCACCCTGCGGACTCCGGCTGCCCACCCGCTCCTCGTCGTGGGTGCCGGTGAGCACGCGGTCGCGCTCACGCACCTGGCCGCTGCGTGCGGGTTCGCCGTGACGGTGCTCGACCAGCGCCCCCTGTTCGCGACCAAGGAGCGGTTCCCCGACGCCTACGCCGTCGTCCGCGACTGGCCCGACCGGTGGCTCGGGGCGCACCCGCTGACGGCCGCGCACGCCGTCGTCGTCCTGACGCACGACCAGCGCGTCGACGTCCCGACTCTGGTGACGGCGTTGGCCTCGCCGGCCCGGTACATCGGGGCGATGGGCTCGCGCGCGACGCACGCCCGACGCGTCGAGGCGCTGCGGGCGGCGGGGGTGACCGACGCGGCGCTCGCGCGGCTGCGCTCGCCGATCGGCCTGGACCTGGGCGGGTCGACGCCGGCCGAGACGGCGCTGTCGATCCTGGCGGAGGTCGTGATGACCCGCCACGGCGCGACGGGCCGACCCCTGTCGACGACGGCCGGCCCGGTCCACGGTCGCTGACCCGCCGCGCCGGCCGCGAGACCGGGCTCAGGTCGCTCATGACGGCTCATCACCCACCTCAGCCCGGTCTCGCGGGGTGGCCGTCTCGCCATGTGGGCGGGCGGTCAGCGGAGGGTGTCGGCGGTCAGAAGGCGGCGGCGCCAGACGACGTCGAGGGCCGGATTGCCCGACGGGCTCGGGTCGACGCGCTCCACCGTGAAGCCCTCGCGCTCGTAGAAGGCCGCCGCCCGGGTGTTCGCGGCGACGTGCTCGACGCACAGGTCGGTGACCTCGGGCGGCAGCCGGCGGACGAGGCCGTCGATGAGCCGTGGCCCGAGCCCGTGGCCCCGGAACGCCGGGTCGACGTACAGCTTGTACACGACGTGGTCGGCGCCGTACCGCCCGCGCTGGCCGACGCCCACGCACGCACCGCCGACCTCGGCGACCACCACGCAGCCGGCCTCGACCCCGACGGCGACGTAGGTCGGGCTCCACCAGTCGCGGACCTGCGCGTCGGCCGCCTCGGCGCCGATCAGCGGGGCGTAGTGCGGCCGGACGTGCTCCTGGCCGAACGCGCAGATCGCCGCGACGTCCCCGGGACGCGCGTCGCGGACGAGGGGGACGGTCGCCGGGGGCGTCGACGGGCTCGTCACGGCGTCTCGACCGGCGCGACCGGCTGACGCAGGATCGTGCGCAGGCGTTCCGGCGCCGTGCGACGGGCGTCGCTCAGGTAGATCTCGTGGTGCTTGCCCGTCATGCGTAGGCCGTGCGCCGGGATGAACTCGTGGTGCATCGCGTCGAGCACCGGGGCCTCGGCGTCGTAGGGGCCGACGTGCAGCGTCTGCACCGCGAGTCCCTCGTCGAAGGGCTCCAGGCGGATCGCGTCGAGGACGGGTGCGCCGCCCTTGCGGGCCACGGCGGCGCGAGCGGTCTCGACGTGCTCGGCGGTGATCCAGTCGGGCACCAGGCTGAGCAGCGTCCAGTCCCACCGGGACTTGTCGCGCCGGTCGGTGAACGCGGCCATGTCGTCGGACCACCACAGGCCCTCGAGCGGCGGGACCCCGTAGTCGCGGCCGAGATCACGCTTGCTGAGGAACTTCAGGGTGTAGGCGAGCGGGTAGATCGACGTCAGGGTGTCGCGGTACGCGTCGGACGAGTTCGGGTCGCCGTGCCCGTCGACCATGAGGTACCGCAGGGGCGGGACCGTGACGACGTCGAACCGGCCGCGCGCCGCGCGGTACGTGGGTGTCTGCTTGACGAGGTCGACCTTCACGTGGGCACCTCCGCGTCCGGACGTCGTCGCGGGCCGGGTCAGGGACTGCATCCAACCCGGCAAACCGTAGACCAGGAGCTTGCAGACCGTCCGCTGCCGCCGGGACGGCGCAGATGCCCAGGACGTTCCTTCGCACGCAGGTGCCCGCCGCGAGGGCGGGGCGATGTCTCGCTGGGTTGGCGCTGGCACGGAGGGCGCAGTCTTCGCGGGCGGCTGTCATCCGAGGCGTGGGCAGTACCAGAGTGGCGTTGCCCAGGTCGGGTGAACCTCAGTGCACCTGCTCGCCGATGGGCTCGGCTCACCTCGCCTATGCCCCCCGCGCCAGACGCCAGACCCGGTCCTTCGTCATCGGGATCTCGTGCGGGCGGACGCCCAGGGCGTCGCGGACCGCGTTGGCCAGCGCGGGTGCGACGGGGTTGTACGGTGCCTCGCTCATGGACTTCGCACCGTGCGGGCCGAGCCCGTCGCGGGTGCGGGCGAGCAGGACGCGCGTCGGGGGGACGTCGGCCATCTGCGGGACGCGGTAGCCGCGGAGCGCGCGCGTGACCACGATCCCGTCGCGCAGCACCGTCTCCTCCAGCAGGGCCGAGCCGATGCCCTGCGCGACACCGCCCTCGATCTGGCCGCGCAGCTGCTCAGGGTTCAGCACGACGCCGGCGTCGGCGGCCTGCACCGACTGCAGGATCCGCACGGTGCCGGTCGCGGTGTCGACGGCGACGCGGAACCCGTGGACGTTGAACGCCACGGAGCGCGGGCTGCCGTGGTGCGAGCCGTCGGCGGATCGTGGGCCGAGCTCGGCGAACGTCACGAGCCGGTCGCCGACGCGCACCCCGTCCGGTCCGACGACGGGGGCGTCATGCGACGTCGGTGCGCGACCCGACGCGACCCCCGCCTCGTGGGCGCCCTCGACGATCCCGCGGGCCGCCGTCACCAGCTCCTCGCGCAGCAGCGCCGCCGCCTGGGCGACCGCGCGCCCGGCGACGACCGACCCCGTCGACCCGTACGCACCCGTGTCGTACCCCGCGCGGTCGGTGTCCGACTGCCGCAGCCGCACCCGGTCCGGCGTGGTGCCCAGGGCCGTGGCGACGAGCTGCACGTGCACGGTCGACGTGCCGTTGCCGAACTCGGCGGTGCCGACCGCGACCTCGTAGCAGCCGTCCGCGGCGACCGAGACGGTCGCCGTCGAGTGGTGACCGCGCGGCGGGATGGTCGCGATCATCGCGACCGCCATGCCCTCGCCCACGCGCCACCGCTCACCCACGGGCACCAGCGCGGCGTCGCCCGCCCGCGTCGTCGCCAGCGCGTCCTCGACGAGGTCGAGGCACTGCGTGAGCCCGTAGGACGGGGTGTCGTCGCCCGGCTCGACCAGCCCGTACCCCAGGTCCGTCGTCGTGTCGGCGTGGTTGACGAGGAACTCGTCGCCGGGGCGCACGACGTTGCGCCGCCGCATCTCGAACGGGTCGATCCCGACCTCGCGCGCCAGCTCGTCGACCGCCGACTCCAGCCCGAACATCACCTGCCCCAGCCCGTACCCGCGGAACGCGCCGGACGGCAGCTGGTGGGTGTACACGGCCTCGGCGTCCACGCGCTTGGCCGGGCACCGGTACTGCGCGACCGACTCGTGGATGCCGTGGAACAGCACGCCCGGCGCGTGGTTGCCGTATGCGCCGGTGTCCGAGAGGACGTCCAGGTGCATCGCGGTCAGCCGCCCGTCCGCGTCGGCGCCCAGCGTGACCTCGACGCGCATCGGGTGCCGGCAGGGCGCCAGCGCGAGCTCGTCCTCGCGGGTCATCTCGTACTGCACGGGCCGTCCGGTGCGCAGCACGGCGAGGGTCACGAGGTCCTCGGTGAGCACCTCCTGCTTGCCGCCGAACCCGCCGCCGACGCGCGCCGCGACGACCCGCACGCGCTCGCGGTCGAGCCCGAACACGTGGCACAGCTCCTCGCGCACGAGGAACGGCACCTGCGTGCTCGTGCGGACCACGAGCCGGCCGCCGTCGTCCAGCCAGCCCACCGCCGCGTGCGTCTCCAGCGCCGTGTGCGACACGCGGGCCGTGCGCCACGTGCCCCGCACCACGTGCGCCGACGCCGCCAGCGCGGCCGCCACGTCCCCGACCTCGCCATGGCTCGCGGCCACCACGTTGCGGGCCGGGTCGGCGATGCGGGACGCCGCGGCGTCCTTGTCGCCGTGCACCAGCGGGGCACCGGGGCGGCGTGCCTCCTCCGGGTCGAGGACTGCGGGGAGCGGCTCGTACTCCACGTCGATCAACGCGCACGCCGCCCGTGCGAGCGCCACCGAGTCCGCGACGACGGCCGCGACGCGCTGGCCGTGGAACCGCACGACGTCGTCGAGGACACGCGTGTCGTCGGGGTCGTCGGTGCGGTGCTGGTGGCGGCCCGTCGAGAAGAGCACGTCGGGGGAGTCGCGGTGGGTGAGCACGAGGTACACGCCCGGCAGCGCCTCGGCGCGGGTGGTGTCGATCGCGACGATGCGCGCGTGCACGTGCGGCGAGCCCAGCACGGCCAGGTGCAGCAGCCCGGTCGGCACCTCGTCGAGCGTGAACGGCTCGCGCCCGCACACGATCCGCCGCCCCGCGGGCACGGCCACCGGGTCCCCGACCCCGCCGTCGCGCACGACGTTCGCCTTGCCCGCCAGCGCGTCGCGCACCGCCCGGTACCCGGTGCACCGGCACAGGTTGCCCTTGAACCGGCGGACCAGCCCGTCCTCGTCGAGGTGCACGTGTCCGGCGTCGTCGGCCAGGGCCGTCGCGGTGACGACCATGCCGGCCGTGCAGAACCCGCACTGGAACCCCTGGGCCTCGACGAACGCCTCCTGGACGGGGCTCAGCGCGTCGGGCGTACCGAGGCCGGCGGCCGTCGTGACCTCGGAGCCGACCGCGCGAGCCGCGGGCAGGAGGCACGAGTGCCGCGCCTGCCCGTCGACGAGCACGGTGCACGCGCCGCAGTCCCCGGAGTCGCAGCCCTTCTTCACCGCGACGTGCCCCTCCTGGCGCAGGAACGTGCGCAGGCACTGGCCCGGTGCGGGCGTCGCGGTGACGTCCTGGCCGTCGACCCTCATGCGGTCACCTCCTCGACGACCTCGTGCGCGAGCAGGGTCGTCACGGCGCGCCGCCAGTCCGGGGCGCCGTGCACGTCGTCGTACCACTCGAGCCCGGCCAGTACCCCGCTGACCTGGGTCGACGTCGGCAGCGAGGCGAACCGGTGCTGGACCGGGCGCGGCGTCGCGGCCGTCACGGTGAGCGTCACGGTGCCGTCGGCGTCCCGCCGCGCGACCACCAACGACGCCGAGCGGCCGACGGCCGTCAGCGACACCTGCCGCACCGCCGCCCGCGCCCGCAGCGCGTGCCCGGGAACGTCGAACGCGCGCAGCACCTCACCGGGCGCCAGCGTCGTGCAGCCGGGGCCGACGACGAGGTCGGCGACGGCCGAGCGGCGCTCACCACCGTCCGGCGTCCAGACCACGGCGACCGCGTCGAGGGCCACCAGCAGCGCCGTCATGGCACCGGCGGGCAGCGCCATCGCGACGTTGCCGCCGACCGTCGCCTGCCCCTGGACCTTGAACGACATGAGCAGGGCGTCCGCGCAGGCACCGACGAGCGGCCACGCGGTCCACGCGGGGTCGGGGGTGTGCGCGGCCAGCTGCTCGACCGTGCACGTCGCGGCGACGCGCAGGCCGTCGCGGGTGCGCTCCAGCGGTTCCCACCCGAGCGTCGTCAGGTCGACGAGGCCCGTGACCCCGGGCTGCGGCTCGGAGAACAGCCAGGTGCCGCCGGCGAGCAGGCGCTCACCGGGCGCCAGGCGCAGGTCGGCACGCGTGCGGGCGGCCCGCAGGGACTCCACGGCGAGGTCCATCAGCGCGCCTCGACCTCTCCGAGCGTGCGGTACGCCGAGTCGATCGCGGCGACGCGCTGCTCACCCGTGCGTCCGCGCCGGGCCAGGACCGCGTCGGCGAGCGCGGCGACGACGGACGACGCGGCCGCGTACGAGTCGAACGCACCGCGGGCCTGCACCGGACACTCCAGCCACCACGTCGCGTGGGCCGCCAGGGCACGCGCGGTGGGGTCGGCCAGCAGGACGACGGGCGTGCCCGCGGCGTGCAGCCGCTCGGCCAGCGCGCGCACGCCCGGCGGGCGGCGGCGGAACGCGACCAGGACCACGGCGTCCTGCCCGGACAGGTCGACGACGTCCTCCGACCACGACTGCCCGGGCTGCGGCAGCAGCGTGACGTGCGGGCGCACCTGCGTGAGCTGCTGACGCAGGTGCAGCGCGACGGGGTAGCTGTTGCGCAGGCCCACGACGACGACGCGCGGCGCGTGCGCGAGCAGGTCGGCGACCGCGTCCACGTGCACCGCGAGGCTCGCCGCGGCCACGCGCACGGCGGCGCTCTCGGCGTCGGCGTGCGCGTCGAGGTCCGGCGTGGCGCCGAGCGTCACCGGCAGGCCGTGGCCGCGCAGGCGCCGCAGGTGGTCGCGGACCTGCGTGAAGTCGTCGAAGCCCAGGCTGCGGAACAGGCGGCTCATGGTCGCCTTCGAGACACCCGCGAGGGTCGCGAGCTCGGCGGCCGAGTACGTCGCGAGGTCGCCGAAGTGCTCGAGCAGCACGTCGGCGCCCTTGCGCTCCTGGGGCGGCAGGTCCGCGTAGCGGGCGACGACGCGCTCGTCGAGGCGCAGGCCGTCGAGGTCCGGTGCGGCCGGCGCGGCAGGTGCGGCAGGTGCGGACGGTGCCGGTGCGACGGCGGGGACCGTCGTCGTCACGCGCGTGCCTCCGCGTCGGCCTGTGCGGAACCGGCCCGGGCGGCGTGGGCCTGTGCGGCGTGGGCCGCTGCGGCACCGGTCCGCGTCGCGACGGTGCGCGCCGCGGCCGTCAGCGCGTCCAGCCCCGCGGCGACGTCGGCCTCGCGCACCGACTCGTCGGGGTGGTGGCTGATGCCGTCGCCGCAGCGTAGGAACAGCATGCCGACGTCCGTCACGGCGGACACGGCCATGCCGTCGTGCCCCGCCCGGCTCCACACGTCGAGCGGGTCGGTGTCACCGGTCGTCGCGACGCCGTCGCGCAGGGCGTCACGCAACCAGCCGGCGCACGGGGTGGCGGGGGCCTCGTACAGGTCGGTCACGCGCATCGTCAGCCCGCGCGCCGCGCAGACGTCGGCGATCCCGGCCAGCAGGGTGGCGCGCATCGCGTCGCGCTCGCCGTCGGTCGCGGCCCGCAGGTCGACGGAGAACACGGCGCGGCCGGGGATGACGTTGACGGCGCCGGGCTCCACGGCGACCTGCCCGACCGTCGCGATCGCCCCCGAGTCGCGCACCGTCCGCTCGATCAGCACGATCGCCTCGGCGGCCCCGACGAGGGCGTCGCGTCGCCGCGGGTACGGCGTCCCACCCGCGTGCCGCGCCTCCCCGACGACCTCGACGCGGAACCGCTGCGCACCCGCGATGGTCGTGACGACGCCCAGCGAGCGGTCCGCCTCCTCGAGCAGCGGGCCCTGCTCGATGTGCGCCTCCAGGTAGGCCACCAGCTCGCCGGGCCGACGCGCGGCCGTGCCCACCAGCGCCGGGTCGAGGCCGAAGTCGCGGGCGGCCTGCTCGAGCGTCGTGCCGTGCGCGTCGCGCAGCGCCCACCAGGCGTCGTCCCACGTGCCGGCCAGCGCGCGGGACCCCAGCAGCGCAGTGCCGAAGCGCGCGCCCTCCTCGTCGGTGAACCCGACGACCTCCAGCGCGCACGGCCACGCCGGGAGCTCGTCGCGCAGCCGCTCGGCGGCGGCGACGGCCAGCAGGACGCCGAGCATGCCGTCGTACCGGCCCGCGTCGGGCACCGTGTCGAGGTGCGAGCCGAGCAGCAGCGCCGGCAGGCCCGGCTCGCGTCCCTCGGCGCGTCCGCACAGGTTGCCGGCCTGGTCGCGCCACGTGCGCAGCCCGGCCGCGGCCATCCAGCCCTCGACCAAGCCCTGCGCCGCGGCGAGCGCGGGCGTCAGGTGCGCGCGGTCGAGGTGCTCCGCGTGCTCGCTGCACCCGGCGAGCGCGTCGCAGCGTCGCAGCACCTCGGCGGCGGACGTCACGCGGCGTACACCTCCTGCGCGGCGGTCACGCCGCCACCCGTCGGGACGGCCACGCCCTGCGTGCGCAGCACGTGCTCGAGCGCCGCGAGCGTGGTCAGCACCGCGTCCTTGCGCGCGTTGACGCCCATGGTCCCGATGCGCCACACCCGCCCGTGCAGCGGGCCGAAGGACGTGCCGATCTCGATCGCGAAGTCGTCGAGCATCGACGCGCGCACCGCGTCGGCGACGACGCCCTGCGGGACCTCCACCGCGACGACGTTGTGCATCTTGTGCGCGACGTCGCCGAACACGCCGAGCCCGAGGCCCTGCACGCCCGCGAGCATCGCCTCCCCGGCGACGCGGTGGCGCTCGATCGTCGCGTCGAGCCCGTCCTCGACGAGGATCCGCGCGCACTCGTGCGCCGCGTACAGCATCGAGGTCGCCTCGGTGTGGTGGTTGAGGCGGCGCGGGCCCCAGTAGTCGAGGAGCTGGGCGAGGTCGAGGTAGTTGGAGCCGATGACGGTGCCGCGCGGCTCGTCGTCGTCCGTGCGCAGGCCCTCCTCGACGTGCCGGCGCGCACGCACGGCGTCACGCGCCCGGTCCGACAGCGTGGCCGGTGCGCTGCCCGACGGCCCGCCCAGGCACTTCTGCAGCCCGGCCGTGACGACGTCGAGGCCCCAGTCGTCCGTGCGCACGTCGTTGCCGCCCAGGGACGCGGTCGCGTCGACGTACAGCAGCGCGTCGTGCTCGGCGCACACGGCGCCGAGGTCCGCGAGCGGCTGGCGCATCGTCGTGGAGGTGTCGCCGTGGACGACCGCGACGAGCCGGGGCCGGTGGGCGCGCACGGCGTCGGCGACGCGCTGCGGGTCGACGACCCGGCCCCACGGGGCCTCGACCGTCTCGACGACCGCACCGGCACGCCGGGCGATCTCGACGAGCAGGTGGCCGAACCGCCCGAACACCGGGACGAGCACGCGGTCCCCGGGCTCGACGAGCGACACGACCGCCGCCTCGATCGCCGCGCGGGCCGTGCCGTCGACCAGCAGCGTCGCGTCGTTGGCGGTGCGGAACACCTCGCGGTAGAGGTCCTGCGTGGCGTTCATGTACCCCGTCATCACCGGGTCGAACTGCCCGACCAGCGGTGCGGACATCGCGCGCAGCACGCGCGGGTCGGCGCTGATCGGGCCCGGCCCCATGAGCAGGCGGTGCGGGGGGTTCAGGGTCATGGGCGGCACGCTACGAAACGGCCGTTTCACCGAGGTTTCGGCCAGGTGCGCCCTGGGTCACGCGCGCCTCAGCAGCCGGCCGGTCCCGGCGGTCACGGCACCGTCCCGCACGACGACCCGCCCCCGCAGCACCGTGGCGGCGACCGAGGCGGACAGCTCGACGCCGTCGTACGCGCTGATCGGGTTCCGGTGGGCCAGCGTGCGGGCGTCGACGTGCCACGGGGTGCGCGGGTCGAGCACCAGCACGTCCGCGTCCGCGCCGGGTGCCAGCCGGCCCTTGTGGCCGAGCCCGACGAGGTCCGCCGTGGACGTCGACATCCACCGGCTGACCTGCGCGATCTCGATGCCGCGGGCCGCGGCGCCGTGCGCGACCGCCTGGAACCCGACCTGCAGGCCCGCGACCCCACCCCACGCCTGCTGCAGGTCCCCGTCGCCGCGCAGCTTCTCCTGCGCCGTCGCGGGGGAGTGGTCGGTGACGACGACGTCGATGACACCCGCGCGCAGGCCGTCCCACAGCGCCTCACGGTTGCCCGCGTCGCGGATCGGCGGGCAGCACTTGTGCGCCGGAGACGCGTCGGGGATCGCCCCGGCGTCGAAGGTCAGGTAGTGCGGGCACGTCTCGACCGTCACCGGCAGACCCTCGGCGCGCGCGTCGGCGAGCAGGTCCAGCGCGCGGGCGCTCGACAGGTGCAGGACGTGCACGCGGCAGCCGGTCGCGCGCGCACCGGCGACGACGCGGGCGATCGCGGCCGTCTCGGCCTCGTGCGGACGCGACGCGACGAAGTCCCGGTACGACCCGCCCGGCCGCACCGGGGCGCCCGCGAGCACGGTCGGGTCCTCGGCGTGGACGATGACCAGCCCGTCGAACGCCGCCACCGTCCGCAGGGCCGCCTCGAAGCCGGCGGGGCCGAGCGGCGGGAACTCGTCGACGCCCGACGGCGACAGGAAGCACTTGAAGCCCATGACGCCCGCGTCCCACAACGGACGCAGGTCGTCGAGGTTGCCGGGCACGGCACCGCCCCACAGGGCCACGTCCACCGACAGCTGCCCGGTCGTCGCGCGGCGCTTGGCGGCCAGGCCGGCCGTGGTCGTCGTCGGAGGGATGCTGTTGAGCGGCATGTCGACGAGCGTCGTGACCCCGCCGAGCGCCGCCGCCCGCGTGGCCGACGCGAACCCCTCCCACGCCGTGCGGCCCGGCTCGTTGACGTGCACGTGCGTGTCCACGACGCCCGGCAGGACGTACGCGTGGTCGGGGGCGGTGAGCACCGGGCCCTCGACGGGTGCGTCGTACGCGTCGACGGCCGACACCCGGCCGTCGACGACGCGCAGGGTCGCGGGGCGCAGCGCCCCGTCGACGAGCACCTGGCGCCCGCGGACCGCGGCGACCAGGTCACCGGGCGCGGGGCTGCTCGTCGCCGGCCGGCCGGCCGGGGCCGTCGTCGTCATCGAGGCCGCCTCAGACGAACCCGGGCACGGACGCCCACACGTGCGGCACCGGCGGATCGCCCTCGCGTCGCACGTCGGCCTCGATGAGGCCGTAGGGACGGTCGGCGGCGTAGAAGACCTCGTTCGGGTTGTCCAGGCCGAAGGGCTCGAGGTCGACGAGGAAGTGGTGCTTGTTGGGGCACGACAGCCGCACCTCGGCCACGTCGTCGCACGCCTCCAGGACGGCCCTGCCCATCTCGAAGATCGTGTGCTGCAGCGCCAGCGAGTGCACCTGCGCGAACGTCGCCAGCAGCAGGTCGCGCACCACGGGGTAGCGGGCCTCGAAGTCCACGTCCGGGTCCGCCCACCGCCACCACGCGGTCACCGAGGTCGCCAGGACGCGGTCCTTGGTCTCCGGCAGCGTCGTGTACGCGTCGCGCGGGAAGCCCCAGAACTCCGAGCCCGTCGACTTCAGCACCGTCGCCCCCGTGAAGCCCGAGACCACGTGGACGTCGTCGCCGTCGACCTGCACGACCGTGCGGCGCGTCTCGCGGCCCGTGCGGACGAACGCGTGGTCGTGCGGCTCGCCGTCCACCGCGATGCGGTCCCACGCGTGCACGTCGGCCGCGAACCGCCCACCCGTCACCTGGTCGAACCCGTCGACGAAGTGACGTGCCAGCCGCAGCAGGAACCGCTCGGGCGACCCGACGCCGAACTGCCGGGCGAACGCGTACACGGTGTTCTTCTGCGTGTCCGTGGCGACGACCTGGGCGTTGTCGCCGGTGGTGTGGCAGGCCGCGAAGTCGCCGCGCAGCTGCGTGGTGACCGTGAGGTCCTCGATCTCGTGCACCGGGGTGTCGCGCGTGACCCGCACGAGCCGCACCTCGGCCTTCCCGTACTGGTTCGATCCCAGCACGACCTCTCCCACGGCCATACGTCAGCTCCCTCGGTACGTCGTGCAGGCGAACGGGCTCAGCAGCAGAGCCAGGTGGTAGTGCGGCTCGGCGTCGTCGACGAGGACCTCGAGGTGGACCGCCGCGTGCACCGTCGCGACCCCCGCGGCCGCGAACCAGGCGGCCGTGGCGTAGCGCAGGACGTACGTGCCCGTCGCGAGCGTGGCGGCCCAGCGCACGCGACCGTCGTCGTCGGTGCGACGGCTCTCGAGGACCGTGCCCTCTGCGTCCAGGAGCGTGACGTCCAGGCCGACGGCGGGCCGGCCGGCCACCGCGTCGAGCACGTGGGTCGAGCAGGTGGTCATGCGACGGGCTCCGTGGCGCGCGCGTGGACGCCGTCGACGGCCGCGGCCGTGACCAGGCCCGTCAGGCGCAGCGCGGCGATCTCGCGCAGCTGCTGGGCCGTGACCTCCGCCTCGGTCAGGTCGTCGTGCGTCAGGCGCTGCTCGAGCAGCGCGAGGATCTCGGCGCTGCTGCGGCCGGCGGCACGCACGAGGTAGACGCGGCCGAACCGCTCCTCGTACCGCGCGTTGCCGTCGGCCAGGCGGGCGGCCACGTCCGCGTCAGACGCCTCGACCCCCGACTGCTCGCGTGCCGACATCGCGGCCGAGCGCCCGGCCGACCGGTGCCGCTCACCGATGCGCGGGTGGTCGGCCAGCGCCCGCTCCACGTCCGCGTGCGACCAGGCCAGCGCCTGCTGCGCGGCGTGCTCCCGCAGCGCCGCGACCGACCGGTACGGGCGCCCCGCCACGACCGCGTCGGCCCACCACGGCACGTCGGCGCACGCCCGCACGAGCGCCTGCGCGTCCGCGGACGGCAGCGTGTCGAACTCCTCCAGCAGCATCCACGTGTCCTCTCACCTGCGGCCGACCGTAGGCGGGCGATGTGTCACCGAGGGAAACGGTTGTTTCAGCAGCGTGAACATGTGCGCACCCGGTGGTCGGGGGCCGGCGTCCGCGACGTCGCGTCGCGCGGGCGCGGGTCACAGCCTGGCGGCGAGCTCGCGCGCCAGGGCGAGCAGCGCGCGGTCCCGGCCGGGTGCGGCCAGGAGGCAGGCGCCCACGGGGAACGGTGCCCGTCGCCCCGGCTCGGGCAGCGCCCCGCCCTCCGGTGCGTGAGAGGTCGACCCGGCCTCGTGGCGCGTGGGCAGGACGACGGCCGGCAGGCCGCCGAGACCCGCGACGCACGTCAGGCGCAGGGTGGCGGCGCGCACGGCCTCCAGCTCGGCCGGGACCGGCCGCGGGGCGACCGACGCGGCGGCCGGGACGACGAGCACGTCGTCGCCGAGGAGGTCGAGCACCTGCGCGCGGATCGCGTCCCGGCGCTCGCCGGCGGCCCCGCCCGTGGCGTCGTCGACGCGGGACGCCACGGCGAACCGGCCGGCGACGTCGGACCCCAGGGCGCCCGGGTGCGCGCGCACCCAGGCGCCGTGCGCCCGCCACGCCTCCCACGCCTGCCGCACGCGGAACACCTCGGCCCACGCGTCGACGTCGACGGTCCGCCACGCGTCGCTCGCCGTCGCCCCGGCGGCGGCGGCGAAGGCGCCCACCCGCGCGGCGACGTCGTCCTGCGCGAGCGCCAGCAGGTCAGGGCTGACGAGGAGGCGGGGCGACCAGGTGCCGGCGGCGAGGTCGGGCGGGAGGAGCACGTCGCCGACGGCGGCCAGGAGGTCGGCGTCGCGCGTCAGCCAGCCGACCGTGTCGAACGACGGAGCGAGGGGCACCACACCGGTCGTGGGCACGGCTCCGTGCGTCGTGCGCACCCCGTACAGGCCCTGGTACGACGCCGGGACGCGGACGGACCCGCCGGTGTCGGTGCCCAGCCCGACGTCCGCCTGCCCCAGCGCCACGGCTGCGGCGGAGCCCGAGGACGACCCCCCGGGCACCCGGCCGGGCGCCCGGGGGTTGGGCGGGGCGCCGGTGTGCGTGTTGGTGCCCGCGAGGGAGTACGCGAGCTCGTCGGTGCGTGCGATGCCGCGCACGTCGGCCCCCGCCGTCAGGAGGCGCGCGACCGCGGGGGCGTGCGCCGGCTCGACGTCCGCCCCGTCGAGCCACGTCGGGTTGCCGACACCGACGCGCTGACCGGCCACCGCGTAGAGGTCCTTGACCGCGACGGTGCGCCGCGCCAGCGGGCCGTCGGCGCTGCCCGTGACGAGGGGGTCGCCGAGGACGCGCCACACCCGGGGGTCGAAC
The DNA here is from genome assembly GCF_024508275.1 of Cellulomonas wangsupingiae. NCBI lineage: Bacteria > Bacillati > Actinomycetota > Actinomycetes > Micrococcales > Cellulomonadaceae > Cellulomonas > Cellulomonas wangsupingiae. The sequence goes on along the minus strand of NZ_CP101989.1, from coordinate 3,119,501 downwards.
GCCGGCGCCGGCGCGTGCACGTGCGCGGCCGCCACCACCCAGCCCTCGGCGGTGCGCTCCCACAGCTGGGTCTGCTGACCCCGGCCGCCGCGCAGCAGCTCGGTCACCGCGACGACCAGCGCGTGGTCGTCGTCGGCCGTGCGCACGTGCACCTCCACGAGCCGACGCTCCGGCGCCCCGCCGCGCGCCCCGCGGAAGGCCGCGATCTCGTCGTGCCCGACCAGCAGACCGCCCGCGTCGCCCCGCAGCGTCTGCGGGCCGGGGGCGAACAGCCGGTCGAGGGCGTCCAGGTCGTCCGTGCCGAGGGCCCGCTCGTAGGCGCGGACGGCCGCGAGCAGGCCGGGCGGGGGGTCGGTCCTCATGCGCGCGTCCCCTCCGGCTCCTCGAGGTCGGCCAGCCGGATCCGCGCGTGGACGCCCGTCACCCGGTCGACCACCTGGGACACGTCGAAGTCCGTGGCGGCCGACAGGTACGCGAGCGCGTGGGCCCGGTCCATGCCGAACCGCGCCTGCAGCAGGTCCAGCGCGGCGCGCACGCACTTGCGCAGCGCCTCGTCGAGGTCCGCGTCGAGGCCCGTGGGGACGAGGTGCTCGGCCGTGCGCAGCAGCGGCCCGGTCAGGGGACCGAGCTCTGCGACGGCGTCGGGACGGGGGAGCAGGTCGAACCGCAACGTGACCCGCAGCGACGCCTCCAGCGCCGTCAGCGCCACCTCCCCGTCCCCCTGCGCGAAGTGCGGGTCGCCGACGTACGCGAGCGCGTCGTCCACCTGCACCGGCAGGTACAGCGTCGCGCCGGCCTGCAGCAGGTTGATGTCGAGGTTGCCGCCGTGCGCTCCCGGTGGCACGGAGTGCGGTCGCTCGTCGCCCGCGACGGCGACGCCCACGATCCCCGGGAACGGCGCCAGGGGGAACGACACGGTGCGGTCGCTGCCCGCCGCCCGGGGCATCACGGCCCGCGTCCCGCGCTGGTCCAGGCGGGCCAGGACGCTGACGACCTCGGCGCCGTCCTCGGGCATCTCGCCGGGCAGCGCACCGCGGCCGTGGCGGTTCGAGATCACCCCGTAGGGGACGCGCGGCAGGGTCTCGACGACCGTGACCGCGAGGACGTCGCCGGGCCGGGCACCGCGCACCGCGACGGGCCCGGTGACGACGTGAGGACCGTCGACGTGCGGATCGTGGGGGTGGTCGGACGCGGCGAGCGCGATCGCGTCGGCCAGGACGTCGGTCAGGCCGTGCGCACCGAAGAACGCGCGCGGGTCGCGGCCCTGGTCCTCCAGCAGGCCCTCGTGGCTCAGCGTGTCGATCGTGACCTCGGTGCCGGGGTCCACCGACAGGACGGGCGTGTCCGTGGCGCAGGGCAGCCGGCCCCACAGGACGTTCCCGGGGGTCGACGGCAGGTAGGTGGCGGCGCGGACGGGGCCGGTACCGGGGTCGAGCAGCATGGTCGGGGACTGTAGGGGGCCCGGGTGTCCGGCATGTTGCGCCGTCACCCGCCTGTGGACGCGGGAGCCCCGCGCGGCCGCGGACGCGTGCCGAGCCGTCCCCAGCCCTCCGCACGCTCGGCGCGTCCACAGATGTCGACGGTCGTCGCCCGCGGCCGGTCCCGGGACGACAGAGTCGGCCGACGCGGGGGTCCACCCGCGACGGACGGAGGCATGCCGTGGAGCGAGGTCGCAGGGCACTGGTGGTCGGGGTCGTCGGGGCGGCCGGCGGGGTCGGGGCGTCCACGCTGGCCGCGCTGCTCGCGCGCCACCTGTCGCGCACCACCTCCACCGTCCTCGTCGACCTCGACCGGGGCGCCGGCGGCCTCGACGTCGTCGTGGGCGTCGAGGAGGTGGACGGCGCGCGCTGGCCGGACCTGCGCGGCGCCGGCGGGGACGTCCGCGGAGCCGACGTCGTCGCGCTGCTGCCGCGCTGGGGCTCGTGCGCCGTGCTCTCGGCCGATCGCACCCGGCCCGCGCCCGTCGACGCGGGCGTACGTGTCGACGTCCTGCACGCTCTGGCCTGCGAGGTCGGGGCGTTGGTCCTCGACCTCGACCGGGGCACCGTCGTCGACGGCGACGCGCCCCTGGCCGCGTGCGACGCCGTGGCCGTGGTCGCACGCCCCGACCTGCGCAGCGTCGCCGGGGCCCTCGCCCTGCGGCCGCGCCTCGACGAGGCCGCGACGGCGTGCGGGCTCGTCGTGCAGGGGGGCCCGCGCGCCTCGCTGGCCGCGGCCGACGTCGCCGACGCCAGCGGGCTCGACGTCTGGCACGTGGCGCGTCGCGACCGTGCCCTGGCGACGCGCGCCGAGCGGACCGGACCGGGAGGGCGGGGTCCGGCGGCCCGCTCCGCTGCGGCCGTCGCCCGCCGGCTCGGGCTCCCGGCGTGAACGACGGGCTCGTGCGGGCGGGGGCGGCCGGCGTGGGCGGGAGCAGGGTCGTCGGCGGGCTGCGCAGCGCTGCGCCCGCCCGTCGTGCCGTGCCGGGGGCGGTCCTCGCGCGCGTGCGCGAGGCGCTGCGCACGCGCCCGCCCGACCCGGCGGGTCTCGCGGCCCTGGTCGACGGGGCCCTGCGCGCCCACGGCACCCTGCTGGGACCCGTGCCGCTCGCCGAGACGGTGCGCGCGGTCGCGGACGAGGTCTTCGGGGCGGGGGCGCTGCAGGAGTGGCTCGACGACCCGGCGGTCACGGACGTGCTGGTCAACGGGCCGTGCGACGTCTGGGTCGAGCACACGGGTGCACTCGTCCGCGTCGACGTGGACCTCGGGGGTCCCGCGGACGTCCGCGCGCTCGCCGTGCGCCTCGCGGCCGCTGCGGGACGCCGGCTCGACGACGCCGCGCCGACGGCGGACGCACGGCTGCCGGACGGCACGCGGCTCCACGCGGTCCTGCCTCCGCTCGCTGGGCCGTGCACGGTCCTGAGCCTGCGCGTCGTGCGGCCGCGCGCGTTCACGCTGCGTGATCTCACGGCAGCCGGTGCCGTCGCCCCCGCGCTGGTGCCCGTCCTGCACGGTCTGGTCGGCTCGCGCGCCAACCTGCTGGTGTCCGGCGCCACCGGAGCCGGCAAGACGACCTTGCTCGCGGCCCTGCTGTCGCTGGTCCCGCACGACGAGCGCATCGTGCTGGTCGAGGAGGCCGGCGAGCTCGTCGCGGACCACCCGCACGTCGTGCGCCTGACGACCCGGCCGGCGAACGTCGACGGTGCCGGTGGGGTCGACCTCGCGGACCTCGTGCGGCAGGCGCTGCGCATGCGGCCGGACCGCATCGTGCTGGGCGAGTGCCGCGGCGCCGAGGTGCGCGACGTCCTGGCGGCGCTCAACACGGGTCACGAGGGCGGGTGCGCCACGCTGCACGCCAACACGGCGGGCGACGTCCCCGCACGTCTCGAGGCCCTCGCCGCCCTCGCCGGCCTCGACCGCGGTGCGCTGGCGGCCCAGGCAGCCAGCGCCGTCGACGCGGTGCTGCACGTCCGCCGCGTCCGGCGGGCGCCCGACACGGGGCGCCGCTACCTGGCCGAGGTCGCCGTCGTCGACCGGCGGGACGACGGCGCCCTGCGCGTCACGACGGCCGTCGAGGTCACCGAGCACGGCGCCGTGCGCACCGGCGCGGGATGGGAACGGCTCGCGGCGCGTACCGGGGTGGGCGCATGAGGCGGCCGCGTGCCGGCGGTGGCCGGTGAGCCTGCTCGTCGGCGTGCTCGTGGCGCTCGCGGTGTCCGCGCTCGCCGGTCCGTGCCCGCGCCGAGGGGTCGTCCGGGGGTCGCGCGGCGGTGGGTCCGCGGGGCCGCCCGGGGTGCCGGTGCCGGTCGGTGACGGGTCCCGCCGGCGTCGGGGGCCACGGCCGTGGTCGCGCCACAGGGCGTCGGCCCCGTCCCCGGGCGACGACGACCTCGCCGGCCTCCTGCACGCGGTGGCGGCGCAGGTGCGCGCAGGGCTGCCGCCGGCGGCGGCGTGGCGCGCGGCGCTGGGTGCGGGCGTCGACGGTGAGGTCCCGGCCGCCGAGCTCCTCACCGCCGTCGTGGGGGACCGGGGCGGTGAGCGGTCACGGGTCCGGGCCGTCGTGGCCGGCGCGCACGTCGCCGCCGAGACCGGGGCGCCGCTGGCGGACGTGCTCGAGGACCTGGCGGAGGCAGTCGCCGCCGACGCCGAGCAGTCCGGCGAGATCGCGGCGGCGCTCGCCGGTCCGCGCGCCACCGCCCGCGTGCTCACCTTCCTGCCGGCGCTCGGCCTGCTGGTCGGCGCGGCGATGGGCGCCCGCCCCTGGCAGGTCCTGACGGACGGCGCCCTCGGCAGCGTCCTGGGCCTCGTGGGCGTGGGCCTGGTCGTCGTCGGGAGGCTGTGGGTCGGGGCCCTGCTGCGCCGCGCAGGTGCGCCGTGACGCCGCTCGTCGTCGGGGTCGTGGTCGCCGCGGCGCTCCTGGTGGCGCGGCTTCCCTGGAGAGCTGGCCGACGCGCGGTGCCGCGTGCGAGCATCCGCCCCGCGGCCGGTGGGCGCCCGGTGGCGGGCGGCTCGCAGCCGGCTGCGTCCCGTCGCCGGGTCCGTGCGCGCCGAGCGCCCGACGTCCTCGACCCTGCCTTCGTGCTGGACCTGTGCGCCGCCGCGGTCCGCGGGGGTGCCGCCGTGCCCGCCGCCCTCGCCGTCACGGGACGGCATCTCGGCGGCACGGAGGGCGACGCCCTCCTCCAGGTGGGGACGGCGCTGAGCCTAGGTGCGACGTGGGACTCCGCGTGGGCCGGTGCGCCGGCGTCCGTCGCCGCCCTCGGCCGCGTGCTCGGCGTGGGCCGCGAGGCAGGCGCGTCACCAGGTCCGCAGCTGCGCGCCGCTGCCGCCCGGCTGCGTCGTGAACGACGAGCGCGCGTGCGTGCGGCCGCCGGTGCGCTCGGCGTGCGGCTCACGCTGCCGCTGGGGCTGTGCTTCCTGCCGGCGTTCGTCCTGCTCGGGCTCGTGCCCGTCGTCCTCGGGCTGGCCGGGGACCTGCTCGGCGGCAGCGGGTGAGGGCTGCGCGGTGGCTGCCCGTCGTGGCGGGCGTCGGAGCGACGGCGAGCCGCCCACAGCGACCGGTCGTGTCGGCCCCGTCCCCCGATCCGTCGGTGCGGCCGTGCCGCGGGGCGCGCGACGGCGACGCTCGTGGTGGGCGCCGGACGGTGCCCCGGGCCCGCCACCGCGCGGGCCAGGTCGACGACGAAGGAGCAGATGACGATGGGACGAGCGGTGACACATCACGCGGCGGGCACGGCGCGGGTACGGCGGGCGTGGCAGCGGACGGTCGCGAGCAGCTCGCTGCCGCAGCGGCTGCGTGGCCTGAACGACCGTGCCGGCGACGCCGGCATGGCCACGGCCGAGTACGCGATCGCGACGCTCGCGGCCGTCGGCTTCGCGGGCGTGCTGGTCGTGGTGCTCAAGGGGAGCGAGGTGAAGGGCCTGCTCACCGGCATCGTGCGGCAGGCGCTCGGCGCGTGAGCCGGCGGTGCCGCGGTCGCGCCGCGCTCGCGGCTCGACGCGCGGGCGTCCTGGGCGACCGCGGCGCCGTCACCGCGGAGCTCGCCGTGGGTCTCGTCGCCGTCTCGGTGGTCCTCCTGGCGTTGCTCGCCACGGGTGCGGCCACGCTCACGCGGCTGACGTGCCTGGACGCGGCGCGTACCGCCGCGAGGGTCGCCGCGCTCGGGGAGCCGGACCCGGTGGTCGTCGACGCGGCCCGCCACGTGCTCGGCGACCGCGGCGGTGAGGTCGCCGTGCGGCGCGCGGACGGGTGGGTGACCGTGACGGTGAGCGCGCCGTTCACCGGGTGGTCCGCCGGGATGCGGGCGCGCGCTGCCGCGACGGCGTGGGCCGAGCCGTGAGCCGCCCGGGACCGGTGCGGGAAGGTCGACACCTGGCGGGTCGACGCCTGGCGGGTCGACGCCTGGCGGGTCGACGCCTGGTCGGTCGACGCGGTGGCCGGCGCGACGAGCCGCACGACGCCGGTGCGGGATCCGTCCTCGTGCTGGCCGTGATCGCGGTCGCGGGGACGCTCGTGGTCGCCGCGGCACTGGTCGGCTCCGCCCATGGCGTGGCGGCACGCGCTGCCGTCGCGGCGGACCTGGCCGCGCTCGCGGCCGCGCAGCACGCCGCCGACGGGGACGGCGCCCCCTGCGCCGCCGCCGGGGAGGCTGCCCGCCGGAACGGTGCCGTGCTCACGTCGTGCGTGACCGGCGCCGGCGGGGTGGTGACGGTCGAGGTGCAGGTCGCGGCGGCCGCCGGAGCCGTGAAGGACAGCGCACGGGCCGGGCCGCGGCCAGCCGCACCCGCCGGGCGGCGCCCCTCAGGAGGGCGCCGCGTCCGCGGCATGGCCCAGCACCGTGGTGAGCAGCCGCAGCGCCCCGGACTTGTCGAGCGGCTCGTTGCCGTTGCCGCACTTGGGCGACTGCACGCACGCCGGGCAGCCCGTCGCGCACGGGCAGGCCGCGATGGCGTCGCGCGTCGCCGTCAGCCAGACGGGCCCGAGCTCGAAGCCGCGCTCGGCGAAGCCGGCGCCCCCGGGGTGGCCGTCGTGGACGAAGACCGTCGCGTGGCCGGTGTCGGGGTGCACGAGCGTGGACAGGCCGCCGAGGTCCCAGCGGTCGCACGTCGCCAGCAGGGGCAGCAGACCGATCGACGCGTGCTCGGCCGCGTGCAGGGCGCCCGGGGCGACCTCGAGCGTGACGCCCGCCGCCTCGAGCACCTCGGGCGGTGCGGTCCACCAGACGGCGGTCGTGCGCAGCGTCCGCGCCGGCAGGTCGAGCTCGTGCGTCGAGAGCACCTGGAGGTCCGGGATGCGTCGGCGCTGGTAGCCGACGACCTGCGTCGTGACGTCCACCTGCCCGTAGCACCAGGTGACGGGCCCCCACGGGACCTCGCGCTCCACGTCCACCACCGTCGTGGACGTGATCCAGCTCGCCCACGTGCCGTGGTCGACGTCGCGCCGTGTGGCCAGCGCGACGCCGTCGTCGAGGTGCAGCGCGTCCACGACGTAGGTCGCGCCGAGGTGCACGTACACGGCGCCGGGGTGCACCTTCGCGTCCGCCGACGCGGCGTCGACGGTGCCCAGCAGCCTGCCCGTCGCGGTCTCCACCACCCGCACCGGGTCACCGCCGGCACCGCGCAGGTCCGTCATCCGGCTCGCCGGCTCGGCGTGGGTCCAGTACCAGCCCGACGTGCGCCGACGCAGGATGCCGCGCTCGGTCAGCTCCGTGAGCAGGTCGAGGGCGCGCGGCCCGAACAGGTCGAGCTCGTCGGCGCGCAGCGGTCGCTCGGCGGCGGCGGCGCACAGGTGCGGCGCCAGGACGTACGGGTTGCCGGGGTCGAACACGGTGGCCTCCACGGGGGCGTCGAGGGCCGCCTCGGGGTGGTGCACGAGGTACGTGTCGAGCGGGTCCTCGCGGGCGACGAGCACGACGAGCCCGTCGGCGCCGGCGCGTCCCGCGCGCCCGGCCTGCTGCCACAGCGAGACCCGGGTGCCCGGCCACCCGGCGATGAGCACGGCGTCCAGGCCCGAGATGTCGACGCCCAGCTCGAGCGCGCTCGTCGTCGCCAGCGCACGCAGGTGACCCGACCGGATCGCGCGCTCGAGCGCGCGGCGCTCCTCCGGCAGGTACCCGCCGCGGTACGACGAGACGAGCGGCGGCAGCGTGGGGTCGACCGCCGCGAGGTGGTCGCGCGTGGCGGCGGCGACGGACTCGGCGCCGCGCCGCGACCTCGTGAAGGCGAGGACCCGCGCGCCGGCGGCCACCAGGTCCGCGAGCAGGTCCGCGACCTCGGCCGTCGCGGTGCGACGGGGACGGTCCTGCGGGACCGCGACCAGACGCTCGCCCGTGCCCAGCGGCCCCGAGCCCTCGGGGCGGGCACGCGGGCCGGCCTGCCCTCCGTCAGCTGCGGTCGGGTCCGTCTGCGCGTCCTCGGCCGTCGCCCCGTCGCCCCGGGCGGCGTCGTCACGGGGCGGCACGGCCACGACGGTCGCCCACGGGTCCTCGGCCGGCAGCAACGAGGCCCACGGTCCGTCACCCCCGGGCAGCTCCGGCGGTTGCCACAGCACGACGGTCTTGCGCCCCGCGGGCGACGTGTCCGCGGTCACGGCGTGCACCTCGTCGGCGGGCACCCCCAGCAGCCGCGCTGCGCTCGCCGCGGGGTCGGACGTCGTCGCCGACGCCAGTACCACCACCGGTGACGCCCCGTACGACGCGGCGAGCCGCCGCAGCCGCCGCAGCACCAGCGCGACGTGCGCACCGAAGACCCCGCGGAAGGCGTGGCACTCGTCGACCACGACGAATGCGAGCGACGCGAGCACCCGTGACCACGTCGCGTGGGCGGGCAGCAGCGCGAAGTGCAGGAAGTCCGGGTTGGTCAGCACGACGTCGGCGTGCTCGCGCACCCAACGGCGCTCGTCACGCGAGGTGTCACCGTCGCACGTCGCGACGCGCACGTCCCGCGTGCCGGCGGCCCCCAGCAGGCGCTCGAGCCCGGCGAGCTGGTCGGCGGCGAGCGCCTTCGTCGGGCTGAGGTACAGCACCGTCGGCCTGCGCCGTACGGACTCGATGGCCCCCGGGTCCGGCACGGCGCCCGTGGCCCCGCGGCGGACCGCCGAGAGCGCGGGCAACCAGAACGCGAGGGACTTGCCCGAGCCCGTCGACGTCGCGAGCACGGTGTGCCGGCCGGACCAGGCGGCGTCGGCCGCGTCGACCTGGTGCTCCCACGGCCGCTCGACGCCGAGCGCCCGGTACCCCCGGACGAGGTCCGCGTCCGCCCACGCGGGCCAGTCCGCCCGGGTGCCGTCACGCCCCGGCAGGTGCCGTACGTGGGTCGCGCGCTCCGCCCGCCGACCACCGGCGAGCAGCACGTCGAGCAGCTCGCCGGGACCCACCCCCCGATCCTCCCACCACCCCCGGGTGCGCCTCACCCCGACGGGAGCTCGCGTCGGGTGCCACGAGGTCGATGCCTCCTGGTGGAACCCCCGGAGGAGCCCCGGTGGGCGCCGTCCGCACACCTCTGCTCGTGAGAGGTCGATCCGGCAGGACCGGACTGCTCTCTCGCGGCGGGGGCGGACTGGATCGTTCTCTCGCGGCGGGGGCGGGGTGGGGTGGGTGACTGGATTGCTCTCTCGCGCGGGGGGTTGGCTGGGTGGGTGACTGGATTGCTCTCTCGCGTGGGGGTGGGTGGGGGAGGATCGGGGGGTGGGTGTGATCGACCTCAACGCGGACCTCGGCGAGGGTGACGGGCCGTGGCGGCTCGAGCCGGCGGCTGACGACGCGCTGCTCGAACTCGTGACCAGCGCGAACGTCGCCGCCGGGTACCACGGCGGTGACGCGACGACCATGGCGCTCACGTGCGCCGCCGCGGTCGCCCGCGGGGTCGCCGTCGGCGCGCACCCGTCGTACGACGACCGTGCGGGCTTCGGGCGTCGGCACGTGGGCGTGGCACCGGAGGTGCTGCGCGCGCAGGTCGCGTACCAGGTGGGGGCGCTCGTCGCGGTGGCGCGGTCCGTCGGGGCGCGCGTGACGCACGTCAAGCCGCACGGTGCCCTGTACAACGCGGTCGTGCACGACGAGGGGCAGGCCCGGGCCGTCGTGCAGGCGGTGCTCGCGGTGGACCCCGCGCTGACGGTGCTCGGCCTGCCCGGGTCGCGGGTGCTCGCGCTCGCGGCCGCGGCGGGCCTGGCCACCGCCACCGAGGCGTTCGTCGACCGCGGCTACCGGCCGGACGGCACCCTCGTGCCGCGCGACCGGGTCGGGGCCCTGGTCACCGACCCCGACGAGGCCGCCGACCGGGCGGTGCGGATGGCCGTCGAGGGCACGGTGACCGCGGTCGACGGGGCCGTCGTGCGTCTCGCGCCGCAGTCGCTGTGCGTGCACTCGGACACCCCGGGCGCCGTCGCGATCGCGACGGCGGTGCGGGCGGCGCTGGCGGCGGCGGGCGTGGACGTCCGCCCTTTCGGCGGTGCCTGACGTGCCACCCCGGCTGCTGCCCTACGGTGACGACGGCATGCTGGTCGAGGTCGACGACCTCGACGCGGTCCGGTCGCTCGACCGGGCGCTGCGCGCGGCGCTCCCGCCGGGGGTCGTGGACGTCGTCCCGGCGGCCCGCACCGTCCTGGTGCGTGGCGACGCCCGGCGACGTGCCGCGTGGTCGGCGGCCGTCGCCGCCCGCGCGACCTCCGGTGACCGGGGCAGCGGGACCCGCCCGGACAGGGTCGTCGACGTCCCCGTGGTCTACGACGGCGAGGACCTCGAGGACGTCGCACGCGTGACGGGCCTGTCCGTCGAGGAGGTCGTGGCCCGGCACGTCGCCGGGGGGCCGAAGGGCTACCGGGTGGCGTTCGGCGGGTTCGCACCGGGGTTCGCCTACGTGGTCGGCCTGGACCCGCGGCTGCACGTGCCGCGCCTGGCGACGCCGCGCACGCGGGTGCCTGCCGGTGCCGTGGCGGTGGCCGGCGAGTTCACGGCGGTCTACCCGGCGGCCTCGCCGGGCGGGTGGCGGCTGCTGGGCACCACGACCGTCGTGATGTTCGACGCGGTGCGCGGCCGCGACGCCGCGGCACGGCTCGCACCCGGGGACGTCGTGCGGTTCGTCCGCCACCGGGCGTCGGCGGTCGTGGGTGCCGCGCCACCCGCCCCGCTCGCACCGGACGCGGACGCGGGCTCGGCGGTAAGGACGCGTGGCGAGGTGGCGGCCGGCGGCCCGGCGGGCCGGTCCCCAGCCGTCGGAGGCGGTGTCAGCGTGCTGGCCACGGGCCCGCTCGTGCTGGTGGAGGACCTGGGTCGCCCGGGGCTCGCCGACGTCGGGGTGCCGCGCTCGGGTGCTGCCGACCCGGCCGCCCTGCGGCGCGCGAACCGGCTCGTCGGCAACCGCGCGGACGCGGCGGGTCTGGAGGTCGTGCTCGGCGGGCTGGTGCTGCGCGTCGAGGTGACGACGGCGCTGGCGGTCACCGGTGCGCACGCCGCTGCGGACCTCGACGGGGTCCCCGTCCCGCACGGTGCGGCGATCCGCGCACCGGCGGGTGCGACGCTGACGCTCGCCCCGCCGCGCAGCGGGCTGCGCTCGTGGGTCGCGCTGCGCGGCGGCGTCGGCGTGCCGGCGGTGCTCGGGTCGCGGTCCGCGGACGTGCTGTCGGGGCTGGGGCCGGCGGCCGTGCGCGCGGGTGACCTGCTCCCGCTGGGACGGGACGTCGACGGCTTCCCCGAGCTGCCGGTCCCGGACGGTGCCGCGGCTGACCCGGCGGTGGGCGGGGTGGCGGGGCACCCGGGTCCGGTGGTCGTGCTCCCCGCGCTCGACGGACCCCGGCTGGACCGCCTGGACGCACCGGGCCGCGCCCGCCTGTGGTCGACGGTGTGGGCCGTGTCGCCCGCGAGCAACCGGGTCGCGGTGCGCCTCGCGGGTGAGCCGTTGACCCGCGGCGTGGCCGACGAGCTCGCGTCGGAGGGCCTCGTGGCCGGGGCCGTGCAGGTGCCGCACGACGGCCGACCCCTCCTGTTCGGGGCCGACCACCCCGTCACGGGCGGCTACCCGGTCGTGGCGGTGCTGACGACGGCCGGCCGCGCGCTGGCCGCACAGCTCCAGCCGGGACAGCGGGTGCGGCTGACTCGAGCGGTGTGACGCTCCGCCGGTGGGCGTCGACCTGCGAGGCGGTCGGGCTGCTCGACGGCCGCGAGCGCCTGCTCGACGCGCGCTGACGCCCGTCCGATTCACCCGGTGGACGGGACCTAGGTCCGTCTCTTCCTGCCTCCTGCGCGCTGAGGCGTGGCAGATGTGGGCGTGTCGCGCGTGTTGGGCACAACATCTTGTGTCGTGCGCTGTTCTCTGGTGGTCCACTCGCAGGACGCAGAGACGTGAAGGAGCGCACGCATGTCGCAGCAGGACCGGCCCGCCAGCCCCGTCGTCGTCGAGGTCGCCCCGACGATCGACGAGTACCTCGACCGCAGCGACTGGCGGGTCAACGCCAACGCCAACCAGGGGTACTCGCTCGGCGGTCTGATCCTCAACACGGCCGGCAAGGTCGTGGCCAACTACTGGCTGAGCGAGGTCTACCCGCCGGAGGTGGGACGCGCGCACCGCGACGGCGACCTGCACATCCACGACCTGGACATGCTGTCGGGCTACTGCGCCGGCTGGTCGCTGCGCACCCTCCTGCAGGAGGGCCTCAACGGCGTCCCCGGCAAGGTCGAGGCGCGCCCGCCCAAGCACTTCAGCGCCGCGATCGGGCAGATCGTGAACTTCCTCGGCACGATGCAGAACGAGTGGGCCGGGGCGCAGGCGTTCAGCAGCTTCGACACGTTCATGGCGCCGTACGTGCGGCTCGACGCCCTCACGTACACCGAGGTGCGCCAGGGGATCCAGGAGCTGATCTACAACCTCAACGTGCCGTCGCGGTGGGGCACGCAGACGCCGTTCACGAACCTGACGTTCGACTGGACGTGCCCGGCCGACCTCGCCGACCAGACGCCGTTCGTCGCCGACGAGCCGTGCGACTTCACGTACGGCGACCTGCAGGCCGAGATGGACATGATCAACCGCGCGTACATGGAGGTCATGACCGAGGGCGACGCGTCGGGTCGCGTCTTCACGTTCCCGATCCCGACGTACAACATCACGAAGGACTTCCCCTGGGAGTCGGAGAACGCGCAGCGGCTGTGGGCGATGACGGCCAAGTACGGGCTGCCGTACTTCCAGAACTTCATCAACTCCGACATGGAGCCCGGTGACGTGCGCTCGATGTGCTGCCGCCTGCAGCTGGACCTGCGCGAGCTGCTCAAGCGCGGCAACGGCCTGTTCGGCTCCGGTGAGCAGACCGGGTCGATCGGCGTGGTCACGATCAACTGCGCGCGGCTCGGGTTCCTCCACCCGGGCGACGAGGCGGGTCTGCTGGCGGACCTCGACCGGCTGCTGGACCTCGCCCGCACGTCGCTGGAGCTCAAGCGCGCGACCATCCAGGGGCTCATGGACGACGGGCTGTTCCCGTACTCGCGGCGCTACCTCGGCTCGCTCGACAGCCACTTCTCGACGATCGGCGTCAACGGCCTGAACGAGATGATCCGCAACTTCACCGGCGGTCTGGACGACATCACCGACGAGCGCGGGCACGCGATGGCGCTGCGCGTCCTCGACCACGTGCGGGCCCGCATGGTCGAGTTCCAGGAGGAGACCGGCAACCTCTACAACCTGGAGGCCACGCCCGCCGAGGGGACGACCTACCGGTTCGCCAAGGAGGACCGCAAGAGGTTCCCGACGATCCTGCAGGCCGGCACGCCCGACCACCCGTACTACACGAACTCCTCGCAGCTGCCCGTGGGCTTCACCGACGACCCGTTCGAGGCCCTCGAGCGCCAGGACGACCTGCAGACGCGGTACACCGGCGGCACGGTGCTGCACCTGTACATGTCGGAGCGCATCTCGACCCCCGAGGCCTGCCGCGAGCTGGTCCGGCGGGCCCTGACGCGCTTCCGGCTCCCGTACCTGACCGTCACGCCGACGTTCTCGATCTGCCCCGCGCACGGCTACCTCTCGGGCGAGCACCCCCTGTGCCCGACGTGCGAGGAGGACGGCGTCGTCACGACGTGCGAGGTGTGGACGCGCGTCATGGGCTACCACCGCCCGGTCAGCTCCTTCAACATCGGCAAGCAGGGCGAGCACGCCGACCGCCTGCCGTTCCTGGAGCCCGCGGGGGCGCGGGCATGACGTCCGACGACTGCAGGGACGCCGCGGCGGCGTCCCTGCAGATCGCCGGGCTCACCGCGCTGTCCACGGTCGACTGGCCGGGCCGGCTGGTCGCCACGGCGTTCCTGCAGGGCTGCCCGTGGCGGTGCACGTACTGCCACAACAGCGCGATCCTCGACCCGTGCCTGCCCGGCGTGGTGCCGTGGTCGACGGTCACCGACCTGCTGTCGCGTCGACGCGGTCTGCTCGACGGGCTCGTGCTGTCCGGCGGCGAGCCCACGCGCCAGGCCGGTGTCGTCGCCGCGGCGCGCGAGGTGAAGGACGCCGGCTTCCTCGTCGGGCTGCACACCGCCGGCGCCTACCCGGCGCGGCTGCGCGAGCTGATCCCGCACGTCGACTGGGTCGGCCTGGACATCAAGGCCCCCGCCCGCCTGTACCGGGCCATCACGCGGGCGGGTAGCGGCACGACGGCCGCCGACAAGGCGTTCGCGTCGCTGCGGATCGTGCTCGACAGCGGCGTGGACGTCCAGGTGCGCACGACCGTCGACCCGACGGTGCTCACGCGCGGCGAGGTCGCCGAGCTCACGGCCCTGCTGGCCGACCTGGGCGTCCGCGACCACGTGCTGCAGGACGTGCGGCCCGACGGCACGACCGACGAGTACGCCCGGGCGCTCGCGCGCGTGCCGCGTGAGCGGCTGCACCGGGGCTGAGGCGCGTCAGCCCAGGGACACCGGCCACGGTCCGTACAGCAGGTGGACCTCGGGCCGGCCCCGGTCGGGACCGTCCGTCCCCTCCGGCTCGGCGAGGAGCAGGTCCACCGCGACCCACACCTCGTACCGGCCGACGGGCAGAGGCTCGTCGATGCCGTCACCGCACTGCCGCGGCTCGACCGTCTTCTCCCAGGTGATCGACGCACCGGGCGCGAGAGTGGCGTCCCGCGCGTCGTCGGTGCGCACGGGCACGGAGACGACCCGGCCCCCGCGCGTCAGGAGCACCGTCGGGTCGCCCGTCGAGCCCGCCACGGTGGCCGTGCCCTCGTTGGTCGCGGTGACCGTGAGGCGCAGCGGCTGGTCGGCGGCCACCCGTGCGGGCACGTCCGCGTCGAGCGTGACGGGGAACGGGTTGCCCGTGGGGCCGGAACGCGGCACGAGCATCGCGGCGTCGGCGCCGCACGCCTCGGGCGCGGGGACGGACGCACCGTCGTCGGCGACGTCGAGCGTCGTCGTCGCCGACGTCCGCGCGGTGCGGACCGCGCCCGCCGGGTCGACCCACTCGACCGTGTGCGTGACGACCGCGTCGTACACGCCCGCGGGCACCACCGGGTCCCCCTCCCCGATCGGGTAGGAGCCGCAGGACACGAGCTCGACGCCCAGGTCGACCACCAGCGGGAACGGTGAGACCTCGGTGGGCGCCCCGCCGGCCTGCGGCACGCGGGCGTCGCTCTGGACGGCGACCACCTCCCCGCCGCGCACCAGCGAGACGTCGGTGGCCACGAGCCGGCCCTCGGTCGCGACGTCAGGGGCCACGGACACCACGGAGGTGAACCGCCACGACCGGTCGGAACCCACGTCGGCCCCGGGGTCCACCGCGGCCACGGCGGCCGCCGCCGGGTCCGTCGTCCCCAGCCAGGTGTCCGCGGGGCCGTCGTCGACCCGCACGTCGTCCGGGCGCAGGCCGCACCGCACGAACTGCGGGGGCCAGTCACCGGCGGGCGCGGCCACCGGGACGGCGGTGCCCTCGAATGCCTGCGGTGCCAGCATGGCGACCGCCCCCAGGGTCACGAGCACCACGCCGCCTCGTGCCGCCGCCCGCGCACGGCGCCGCCGGCGCACGCGGGCGCGGACGCCGTCGACGGGCACCTCGTACGTCGCGGCCTCGCCCTCGTACTCCTCGAGCGCACCGTCCAGGGGATGCGGCTGCCGGTCCGTGCTCATCGTGACCCCCGTGAGTCGACGGTGACCTGCTCGTCGTCGTCGGGCACCGGCCCCAGCCGCTCCGCGAGCTTGGCCGTCGCGGTCGAGAGGTACCGCTTGACCGTGCCGTCGGCCAACCCCATGCGGGCCGCGACCTCCGGCACCGTGAGGTCCTCGACGTGCCGCAGGACCACGGCCACCCGCTCCTGCGGCGCCAGCGTGGCGAGGGCGGCGTGCACCGCGGAGCCGGTCGCGACGGACGGCGCCGGGTCGCGCGACGTCTCGTCGCCCGGCACGTGCAGCAGGTGCCGCACCGCGCTCCACCGCTGCCGCCGTCGCCACGTGTCGAGGTGCCCGCGCAGGATCGCGGCACGGACGTACGCCTCCGCGTGCGTGACGTCGGTGCCGGCGCGGACCCGGGTGAACGTGCGCACGAGGGCGTCCTGGACGAGGTCCTCGGCCGTGCGGCGGTCGCCGCACAGCAGGTACGCGTAGGCGAGCAGCGCGCGGCCGCGCTCGCGCGCGAGCAGGCCCAGCGTGTCGCCGTCCGCGTCCTGCGCCACAGCCACGCCTGACCTCCCTGGTCGCCGGCTCGCCCGGCTGGTGACGGGGGAGCCCCGTCACCAGCCTCGACGCGCGAGAGCCCGGGAACGTTGTACCGGTGGGCCGTCGCGAGGGGCCGGCGACGCGCGGTCGCGTCAGGACGTCGGCGTCAGGACGTACACGACCGACGGCTCACCGTCCGCCGCCTGCGACGCGATGATCCGCACGGACCACCCCGGCACCTCCACGCCGACCCCCCACAAGGGCTCCCCGAACGGCGGGCCGAGGAGCTCGCCGGCGTCGTCCGTACGCAGCGCGACGCGCTCGAGCAGCCCGGCCGCCACGTCGACCCGGTCGTCCCCGGGCGTGACGACCTCGGCGGTCCACCCGTCGCCCTGCCGGTGCGCCGCGACCAGCCGGCCGTCGACCAGACGGACCCGGCCGGGGAAGTCGTCCGGCAGCTCGTCGACCGTCGGCGTGTCCGGCGCGACCGTGACCTGCCACGGGCCGGACGAGCCGCGCACGGTGCCCTGGGAGTCGACCGTGGTGGCCCACACGTCGTACGTCCCGGCCGTCAGGGGCCCGGAGCCGTCGCAGGCCGCGAGGTCGAGGGCGACGGCCTGCACGGCACGCACGGTGCCGTCGGTGCCGTCGAGCGCCTTCCACGTCACGTCCGCCGCGGGTACCAGCCCGTGCACCGGCCGGTCGTCGACCGGCACCGACGGGTCCAGGTCGGCGAGGCGTGTCCGCAGGACCTCGTCGGTCGTCGTGGGGGTCGCGGCGAGCGGCTCCTGCGCGGTCCCGACCACGACGTCGTCCTGCGCGACGAGCAGACGGAGCCGCGACGGCGCCGTCATCCCCGCGGGCACCTGCGTGATCGCGACCCGCAGGTCGGCCGTGCCGCCCTGCCACGTGCCGAGCCCGACGCCCGCGGCCGGGTGGACCGACGACACCCCCGTCGCGTCCCGGTACCCGAGCTCGACGTCGAGCACGTCCTCGCCGTCCGTGGGCAGCGTCGTCACCGACGACGCGCACGTGCCGGGCGCGGCCTGGGGGTCGGCGGCCGGGACCACGTCGAGCGCCAGCTGCGGCCCCACGACCGCCACCGCACCGACCGTGCCGGCCGCGACCGCGGCGGTCGTGGCGGCGCGCGCCGCACGCCGACGGCGCACCCGCCCTGCCAGCCGCTGCACCGTCGCGGGGCCGGTCGTGGCGCCGAACGACGTCGCGTCGCCGGCGGCGTCCGCGATCTCCTGGAGCGCGAGATCGAGCCGTGTGCTCATCGTGACCTCCGGGCGGTGACCAGGACGTCGTGGTGGGTGACCTCGTCCTCGTCGCCGGCCAGCGGCCCGAGACGGGCCTCCAGCGTGCGCGTGGCGTCGGACAGGTAGCGCTTGACGGTCCCGACCGACAGCGAGAGCGCGTCGGCGACCTGCGCGACCGTCATGTCCTCGAAGTGGCGCAGCACGATGCAGGCGCGCTCGCGGGGCGGCAGCACGGCGAGCGCCTGCTGCACGGCGATCCGCGTGGTGACCACGGGTTCGGGCCCGGCGTGCGGCCCGTCCGGCGGTGTCGGTTCGGGGACCGCGGCCAGGTGGCGGATGGAGGCCCAGTGCCGCCGCCGACGGAAGCCGTCGACGTACGTCGTGAGGATCGCGCGCCGCACGTAGGCCTCCGCCGAGGCGATCTCGCGCGTGCCCCGGCCGCGCGTGAACGTGCGGACCAGCGCGTCCTGGACGAGGTCCTCCGCCTCCCGCGCGTCACCGGTCAGCAGGTACGCGTACCCCACGAGGGCGCGACCACGGGCGCGGACGAGCTCGTCCAGCGCGTCCTGCCACGGGGTCACGGGGCTCCTGTCGTCGGGCGGACGGCGGGGACCGGTGCCGCCTCACCCATGGTGACGGACGAGGAGCCCGAAAGGTTGGGGTCCGAGCCCTGGTCCGCACGACGGGACCCGAGGGCCGGGTCCCCGACCACCCCAGCGCGGGATGCTTGAATGCACTGCAGACGTACACGCAGGGAAGGGATCGATGGACGTACAGGTGAGCGTGGAGGACGTGGGGACGCGGGCGGTCGTGCACGTCGCGGGCGAGATCGACGTCTCGTCGGCCGTCCGGCTGCGCGAGCGGCTCTCGCTGCTGATCGCCGAGCAGCACACCGACCTCGTCGTCGACCTCACCGGCGTGACGTTCATGGACTCCACCGGGCTGGGCCTGCTGGTCGGCACCCTCAAGCGGGTGCGGATCGCCGGTGGCCGGCTGGTGCTCGTCGTGGCCTCGGAGCGGCTCCTCAAGGTCTTCCGCATCACCGGCCTGACGCAGGTGTTCACCATCCACGACACGCTCGAGGCCGCGCTCGCCTCCTGAGGGCGGCGTCGCACCGCGCCCGCGAGCCCCGCGGCGGGCCGCCGGGAGCAGACGTGCCGTCGCCGCCCGCACCGACGACCGCTGACGCGCGACCGTGTGGCGGACGGGTGCGACCTGCGTCACACCCGCCGCTAGACTCACCGGGTCGTCGGCAACGGGGCCGGACGACGGGCGTGCTCAGGGGGATCGCGCCGGTGTGTCGAGGAGGATGCATGGAGCTCGGGACCACGAGCATCACGATCGTCGCGGTGATCGCCGTGATCGGACTGGCAGCCCTGGTCGTCGCGGCGGTGCTCCGGCGCCAGGTGCTGGCGGCCGGCGAGGGCACGGCCTCGATGCAGCAGATCGCCCAGGCGGTGCAGGAAGGCGCGTCGGCGTTCCTCAGCCGCCAGTTCCGCACGCTCGCGCTGTTCGCGGCGATCGTCTGCGCCCTGCTGTTCCTGCTGCCGGGGGACAGCGGGGTGAAGATCGGGCGGTCGATCTTCTTCCTCGTCGGGGCCGGGTTCTCCGCGGCCATCGGGTTCCTCGGCATGTGGCTCGCCACGCGCGCCAACCTGCGCGTGGCCGCGGCCGCGTCGCAGCCCGGTGGGCGGGCGGAGGGCGCCAGGATCGCGTTCCGCACCGGTGGCGTCGTCGGCATGGCCGTCGTCGGCCTGGGGCTGCTGGGGGCCGCGCTCGTGGTCCTCCTCTACCGCGGCGAGGCGCCGGCGGTGCTCGAGGGCTTCGGCTTCGGCGCCGCGCTGCTGGCCATGTTCATGCGCGTCGGCGGCGGCATCTTCACCAAGGCCGCCGACGTGGGCGCGGACCTGGTCGGCAAGGTCGAGCAGGGCATCCCCGAGGACGACCCGCGCAACGCCGCGACCATCGCCGACAACGTCGGCGACAACGTGGGCGACTGCGCGGGCATGGCGGCCGACCTCTTCGAGTCCTACGCGGTCATGCTGGTCGCGGCGCTCATCCTCGGGCGTGCGGCCTTCGGCGAGGAGGGCATGGTCTTCCCGCTCATCGTCACCGCCGTGGGGGCGCTCGTCGCGGGCCTCGGCATCGCCATCACGCGGGTGCGCGGCGAGGAGAGCGGCCTGACGGCCATCAACCGCGGCTTCTACGTCTCGGCCCTCGTCGGCGTGCTGCTCGCCGCCCTCGCCGCGTTCGTGTACCTGCCGGCGTCGTTCGCGACGCTGACGGGAGGCACCGCGGGCCTCGAGAGCCACGGGGGCGACCCCCGGCTGATCACGTCGGCGGCCGTCCTCATCGGTGTCGTCCTCGCCGGGGTCATCCTGTGGGTCACGGGCTACTTCACGGGCACCACGAGCAAGCCGACGCTGCACGTCGCCCGGACGACGCTGACGGGTCCGGCCACGGTCGTCCTGTCCGGCATCGGCGTCGGGTTCGAGTCGGCCGTCTACACCGCCGGCATCATCGCCGCCGCGATCTGCGGGGTCTTCCTCCTCGCCGGCGGCTCGGTGCCGCTGGCGCTGTTCCTCATCGCACTGGCCGGCTGCGGGCTGCTGACGACGGTCGGCGTCATCGTCGCGATGGACACGTTCGGCCCCGTGAGCGACAACGCGCAGGGCATCGCCGAGATGTCGGGCGACGTGTCGGCCGAGGGCGCGCAGATCCTCACCGACCTGGACGCCGTGGGCAACACGACGAAGGCCGTCACCAAGGGCATCGCGATCGCCACGGCCGTGCTCGCGGCCACCGCGCTGTTCGGCTCCTACGCGGCCGCGGTGCGCGAGGCGCTGGACGCCGTCGTGGGCGACGTCGGCGGTGACCTCGTCGCGGCGATGATGTCGTACGACATCATCAGCCCGATCACGCTCGTCGGCGTGATCCTCGGCGGCGCGACCGTGTTCCTGTTCTCGGGCCTGGCGATCGACGCCGTCACGCGCGCCGCCGGCGCCATCGTGTTCGAGGTGCGCCGGCAGTTCCGCGAGAACCCGGGGATCATGACCGGCGAGGTGCGGCCCGAGTACGCGCGCGTCGTCGACATCTGCACGCGCGACTCGCTGCGCGAGCTCGCGACCCCGGGGCTGCTGGCGGCGTTCGCGCCGATCGCCGTGGGCTTCGGCCTGGGCGTCGGCCCGCTCGCCGGCTTCCTCGCCGGTGCGATCGGGTCGGGCGTGCTCATGGCCGTCTTCCTCGCGAACTCCGGCGGCACGTGGGACAACGCGAAGAAGATCATCGAGGACGGCAGCTACGGGGGGAAGGGCTCGCCCGCGCACGCGGCGGCCGTCATCGGCGACACGGTCGGCGACCCGTTCAAGGACACGGCCGGCCCGGCGATCAACCCGCTCATCAAGGTCATGAACCTGGTGTCCGTCCTCATCGCGCCGGCGATCGTCGTGGTGTCCGTCGGTGACGACGCCAACCACGTCCTGCGCCTGGCCATCGCGGTCGTCGCGACGGCCATCGCGTTCGGCGCGGTCGTCGCCTCGCGGCTGCGCGCGGCGAAGGTCGACCGCGAGGGGCGGCTCGAGCACGAGGCGCAGCTCGTCGGCTGAGCCGCGGCGCCACGGACGACGCGGGCCGGGCCCCCTCCTGACAGGAGGGCGGTCCGGCCCCGTCGTTCAGCGCCGCAGCGTGTACGTCAGGCTCACGGGGTCGCTGTCCTCGTCCGCCACCGTGGCCGTCGCGAGCGTCAGCGTCGCCGTCCCGCACGTCACGGTCGAGACCGTCGGCGGCAGCGCCTCGATCGCGTCCTGCGCGGAGCCCGGGGGCACGTCGATCGACTCGCCCCCCAGCGCCGCCGTCGTCGTCACGTCGAGCCCGGCGGCGTCGACGTCGGAGATCGTGAGCACGTCGCCGGCCAGGGACCACACGCCGGTGAGGTCGCCCGTCGACGCCGTGGAGGACGTGAGCTCCTCGCCGTCCGACGACAACGTCATGGACGACGAGGAGTCGACCGCCGCGGCGAACGACCCGTCCGCCGCGAACTCGTACGTCGTCGCGCCCTCGACCTCGACCTCCACGTCGCCGGCGGCCTCGCCGCCGCCCGCGAGCATCGTGCTCAGGTCGTCCTGCATGGCTGCCAGGTCGAGCCGCCACACGCCGACCAGGCACTGCTCGGTCCCGCCGTCGAACGGCGCGTCGGGCTGCGTGCCACCGCCGGCGTCGGCCGGGGCGCCCGGGCTCGCGTCCGCCGAGGCGCCCGCGCTCGCGTCGGCCGGGGTGGCGCCCCCGCTCGGTGCCGCCTCGCGGTCCCCGCCGGTGCACGCGGTCAGCAGCAGGGCGGTCAGGGCCGTCACGGTCACGGCAGGCGTGCGACGCACAGTGGTCCCCTCGTCGTGGCGCCGCGTGGCGCGGCGGTCGGTCGGTCGGTCGGTCGGGCCAACGTACGCCAGCGCCGGTGCCCGTGCCGGTGCCGTGCGGCCCGGCCCGGTGCCGTGACGCGCCGCGCGCCGGTCGGTACGCTCGCGCAGCCGGGGGACGGACGGAGGTCACGGTGGACGCGCGCGAGGTCGGCACCCTGCGGGTGATGACGTACAACCTGCGTGGGCTGCGCGAGGAGGTCGACGCGCTCGTCGAGGTCGTGCGCACCGCGCGCCCCGACGTGCTCGCGGTGCAGGAGCCCCCTCGCGGTCTCACGGGTCGTGCGCGGCTGCGGCGGTTCGCGGCCCGGACCGGTCTGCGGGTCGCGGTCGGCGGCGGCGGTGCCCGGACGACCGCGCTCCTCGTCGTCCCGCACCGCAGCGTGCGGGAGGCGGCGGGGATGCGGTTGCCGTGGCGCGTCGGGCTGACGCGGCGCGGCGTCGCGACGGCCCGCGTCGACGGCGTCCGGGTGGTCGTGGTGCACCTGGGCCTGCGGGCCGCCGAGCGTGCCCGGCACGTCGACCTGGTGACGCGTCGTCTGCTGCGCGGCGAGGACGGTCCCGTCGTCGTGGCGGGCGACCTCAACGAGCGCCCCGGTGGGCCGTCCTGGCACGCGCTGGGCGGGGCGGCCGGCGGGCTCCAGGACGCGGCGACGGCCGGCGACGCCGACCAGCCGACCTACCCGGCCGACGTGCCGCGTCTGCGCATCGACGTCGTGCTCGTCGACGGGCGCCTGCCGGTGCTCGGGGCGCAGGTGCCCGACCACGCCGCGGTGGGCGTCGCGAGCGACCACCGCCCGCTGGTGGTCGACGTCCACCTCCCGGAGCCCTGACCGCGCGTGCCGTGAGCCGGCCGGCCCCCGTGGCGGCGGCCGGCCGCCGCCCGCCTGGGACGATGGGGGCGTGAGCGCCACCCCGCACGCCCCTGTCGTCGTCCCCGAGCTGCTCGACGCGCTGCGCGTCGACCTGGACGCCGCCGCGTACACCGTCGAGCACGTCGAGGAGCTGCTCGGTCCCGTCGCGACCGGCGCGCTCGACCGCGGCGAGGCGCTTCCGGCGCTGCGCGCGACCGCACCGACGGCCTCCGCCGGTGCGGACCCCGCGGCGGTGCTGACCCGGTGCTTCGTGCTGGGGGTCCCGGTGCCGCGCGCGGCGCTGGAGCGCGCCCTGCCGTCCGTCGGCGTCGAGGGTGCCCGGCGCTGCGGGCTCGTCGACGCGGCCGGCCGGGGCGCCGACGACGACGTCCGGGCCCTCGTCGACCTGCGGCCGTACGCCGCGACCGACGGCGCGGGCGAGGCCGCGTGGTGGGTCGTGTCGGACCTGGGGGAGCTGGCGACCGGCCGCGCCCTGCGCACGGACCACGTGCTCGGCGTCGGCGGGGCGTCCGTGACGCTGGCGCAGGCGACCGTCCGCGACCCGCGCGAGCGCGTGCTGGACCTGGGCACCGGGTGCGGCGTGCAGGCGCTGCACGCCGGCCGGCACGCGCGCCACGTCGTCGCGACCGACCTGTCGACGCGGGCGCTGGCGTTCGCGCGGTTCACGACGGCGCTGGCCGGCCTGGGGCCGGACCGCGTCGAGCTGCGCGCGGGCTCGATGCTGGAACCCGTCGCCGGTGAGGCGTTCGACCTGGTCGTGAGCAACCCGCCGTTCGTCATCACGCCCCGGCGCGTCGACGTCCCCGCCTACGACTACCGGGACGGCGGGCGGGCGGGCGACGACCTCGTGCGTGACCTCGTCACCGGCGTCGGTGACGTCCTCGCGCCCGGGGGTGTCGCCCAGCTGCTCGCCAACTGGGAGGTGCGCGACGGCGAGGAGTGGCACGAGCGCATCGGGGCGTGGGTCGACGCGTCGGGCCTCGACGCGTGGGTCGTGCAGCGCGACGAGCAGGACCCCGCGCAGTACGCCGAGACGTGGATCCGCGACGGCGGGACGACACCCGCCGACCGCGACGCGTGGGAGCACCGGTACGGCGCGTGGCTCGACGACCTCGCGTCGCGCGACGTCGCGTCCGTCGGGTTCGGCATCGTCACGCTGCGCCGGCCGCTCGCGGGCGCACCGACCCTGCGTCGCCTCGAGTCGCAGACCGGACCCGTGCGCCCCCCGCTCGGCCCGGTGCTCGCCGCCGGCCTCGCGGCGCACGACGCCGTGACGCACCTGACCGACGAGGACCTCGCCGGCCTGCGGCTGCAGGTCGCCCCCGACGTCACCGAGGAGCGGTACCTGCAGCCGGGCGCGGCCGACCCCCGCGTCGTGCTGCTGCGCCAGGGCCACGGCTTCGGGCGCACGGTGCAGGCCGGGACGGCGCTCGCGGCGTTCGTCGGCGCGTGCGACGGCGAGCTCACCGTCGGGCAGATCGTCGGGGCGCTGGGCGCGCTGCTCGACGTCCCGGCCGCCGACGTGGCCGCCGACGTCCTGCCGACCGTCCGCGGCCTGCTCACCGACGGCCTCCTCACCCTCCCCTGAGCGCGAGAGCACGATCCAGTCCTCCCCGTGAGGCCTGCCGGTGGGCTCCGCCCGCGGTCCCACCGGTGGGCCCCACCAGTGGGCCCCGCCCGTGGGCCCCGCCCGTGGTGTGAGAGTGCAATCCAGTCGTGCCGGAGAGCCCCGCCGACGGGTCCCGCCGGTGGGTCCCACCCGTGGTGAGAGAGCAATCCAGTCGTGCCCGTGAGTCCCGCCCCGTGAGCGCGAGAGAGCAATCAAGTCTGCGTACGACCGAGCGCCCATCCGGCCGGGCGACCGGCAGCCCCACGTCCCTGGGGTGACTGGATTGTTCTCTCGCGGGGGGTGGGGGTGACTGGATTGTTCTCTCGCGGGGGGTGGGGGTGACTGGATTGTTCTCTCGCGGGGGGTGGGGGTGACTGGATTGCTCTCTCGCGGGCTGGGGGTGGGGGGTGGGGGCAGAGGGCTGCGCCAGTAGGCTCGCTGCGGTCGCAGGGGTGCGGCCGGCGAGCGGCGACGGAGGACACGATGGCGACGCAGGACCTGGGCGCGACGCCCGCGGTGGCGGTGCTCGGCGGTGGCGTCATGGGCGGCACGCTCGTGGCGGCGCTGCGCACGGGCGGCTGGCCGGGTGACCGGCTGACGGTCGCGGACCAGGACGCCGGCAGGGCGGCGGCCCTCGCCGACGAGCACGGGGCGCGCACGGCGGGCAACCGGGACGCGGCCGCGTCGGCCGATGTCGTGCTGCTGGCCGTGAAGCCGGACGTCGTGCCGGCGGTGCTCGCGGACATGGCGCCGGTGCTCCGCGACGGTGCGCTGGTCGTGAGCGTCGCGGCGGGTGTGCCGCTGCGCGTCTACGAGGACGCGCTGCCCGCCGGGACCCCCGTCGTCCGTGTCATGCCGAACACGCCCGCCCTCATCGGCAAGGGGGCCAGCGCGATCGCCCCGGGCCGTGCGGCCGGGGACGAGCACCTCGCGCTGGTCGAGCGGATGCTCGCGGCGACGGGCCTCGTCGAGCGGGTCGCCGAGAAGCACCTGGACGCCGTGACGGCGCTGTCGGGCTCGGGGCCGGCGTACGCGTTCTACGTCATCGACGCGCTCGCGGAGGCAGGGGTGCTGCTGGGACTGCCACGGGACCTGGCCTCGCGGCTCGCGGTCGCGACCGTGGAGGGCGCGGCCGCGATGGTCGCGCAGACCGGCGACCACCCGGTGGTCCTGCGGGAGCGGGTCTCCTCGCCCGGGGGCACCACGGTGGCCGGGGTCGCGGCGCTGGACGCGCACGCGGTGCGCGCCGGTCTCGTCGCCGGGGTGCGCGCCGCCGCCGAGCGCTCGCGCGAGCTGGGTGCGGGCTGACGCGTGGCCGTGGAACCGCGCCCGGTGGCGCGACCGGGGCGCACGCGCGACGGCCGGCCCCCGGCGATGAACGACGTGGCCGCGCTCGCGGGCGTCAGCCACCAGACCGTCTCGCGCGTGCTCAACGACCACCCGAGCGTGCGCCCGGCGACGCGCGAGCGCGTCCTGGACGCGATCGCGACGCTGGGCTACCGGCCCAACCTCGCGGCCCGGGCCCTGGTGACGCGGCGCACCGGGACGCTCGGCGTCATCACGCCCGCGACCGCGCTGTTCGGCCCGACGAGCACGCTGGTCGCGTTCGAGCAGGCGGCGCGCGACGCCGGCTTCTACGTGTCGGTGGCGACCTTGCGCGAGTTCAGCGGCGGTGAGGTGGTCGCGGCGGTCGAGCACTTCCTCGCGCAGGGGGTCGACGGCGTGGTCGTCGTCGCGCCGCGCAGCGGGACCGTCGACGCGGTGAGCGGTGTGCGGCTGCCGGTGCCGGTGGTGCTCGTGTCCTCGGGGCGTGAGGGCGTCGACCTGCCGACGGTGGCGGTGGACCAGGTGACGGGCGGCCGACTCGCGACCGAGCACCTCCTCGCGTCGGGCCGGCGCACGGTGGTGCACGTCGCGGGACCGCAGGAGTGGTACGACGCGCGGGACCGGCTGCAGGGCTGGCACGAGGCCCTCGAGGCCGCGGGTGCGCCGGTGCCGGCGGACCGTCCGGGCGGCTGGTCCGCCGCCGACGGGTTCGCGGTGGGCGGCCGGCTGGTGGAGGAAGGGCTGCCGGACGCGGTCTTCGCCGCGAACGACCAGCTCGCGCTCGGCCTGCTGGCCGCCTTCGCGCGGGCCGGTGTCCGGGTGCCGCAGGACGTGGCCGTGGTGGGGTTCGACGACGAGCCGGGCACCGCGTTCTACGCCCCCGCGCTGACGACCGTGCGGCAGGGTTTCGACGAGCTGGGGCGGCGTGCGGTGCAGGCCGTCGTCGACGCGCTGGCGGGCGCGACGGCGGAGCACCGGTCCATCGCGCCGGAGCTCGTCGTGCGCGCGTCGTCGGCGCCCCCGGACGGTCCGGTCGGCTGAGCAGGAGGTTGGCACCCGCGTCATGTGAGCGTTAACATCAACCAGGTGCCGGAGGGTGGAGACGACCTGGCGGACCTGACCACGACCCCGGGCGACGCGGCCCGGAGAGGGAGCAGCGCGTGATGGCGCACCACGACGAGCAGTCCCGACCGAACGCGGCCCGCGAGGCGATCGAGCAGGGGCGGGCGACCCTCGGGATCGAGCTCGGCTCGACCCGCATCAAGGCGGTCCTGGTCGGCGACGACCACGTGCCGCTCGCGAGCGGCGGGCACGCGTGGGAGAACCAGTTCGTCGACCGCACGTGGACGTACTCCCTCGACGCCGTGTGGGACGGGCTGCGCGCGGCGGTCGCCGAGCTGCTGGCCGACGCCGAGGAGCGCCACGGCGTGCGGCCGACGTCGCTCGCCGCGATCGGCGTGTCGGCGATGATGCACGGGTACCTCGCGTTCGACGCCGACGACGACCTGCTGGTGCCGTTCCGCACGTGGCGCAACACGTCGACCGGCCCGGCCGCCGCCGAGCTCACCGAGCTGCTCGGCTACAACATCCCGCTGCGCTGGTCGGTGGCGCACCTGTACCAGGCCGTGCTGGACGCCGAGCCGCACGTCGCCGACGTGCGCTTCGTGACCACGCTGGCCGGCTACGTGCACTGGCGGCTGACGGGCCGCAAGGTCGTCGGCGTCGGCGACGCCTCGGGCATGTTCCCCGTCGACCCGTCGACCCGCGACTACGACGCCGACCTGCTGGCCCGCTTCGACGCGCACGCCGCCGACCGGCTGCCCGTCGACCACCTGACCGACCTGCTGCCGCAGGTGCTGGTCGCCGGCCAGGAGGCCGGGCGCCTGACGGACGAGGGCGTCGCGCTGCTCGACCCGACCGGCACGCTGCGCGCCGGAACCCCGCTGTGCCCGCCCGAGGGCGACGCCGGCACCGGCATGGTCGCGACCGCGTCGGTCGCCCCGCGCACCGCCAACATCAGCGTCGGCACCAGCATCTTCGCGATGGTCGTGCTCGAGAAGCCCCTGGCGCGCGTGCACCACGAGATCGACCTGGTCACGACGCCCGCGGGCGACCTGGTCGCGATGGTCCACTGCAACAACGGCGCCAGCGAGCTGGGGGAGTGGGCCGGGGTGTTCGGCCGCTTCGCCACCGCGCTCGGCTCGGACGCGGGCTCCGACGAGGTGTTCGGCGTGCTGCTGCGCGAGGCGCTCGAGGGCGAGGCCGACGGTGGCGGGCTGCTGGCCTACAACTACCTGTCCGGCGAGCCGGTCACCGGCCTGGAGGAGGGGCGTCCGCTGGTCGTGCGCACCCCGGACAGCCGGCTCACGCTCGCCAACTTCGTCCGCACGCAGGTGTACGGCGCGTTCGGCACGCTGAGCCTGGGCATGCGCATCCTCACGGCCGAGGGTGTCGAGGTCGACGCGATGTACGCCCACGGCGGGCTGTTCCGCACCGCGGGCGTGGCCCAGCGGCTGCTCGCGGCGGCCGTCGACACCCCGGTCGCCGTCGGGCGCACCGCGGGCGAGGGCGGCGCGTGGGGCATCGCGGTGCTCGCCGGCTACCTCGCGAGCGGGGCGACGCAGGACCTCGGGACGTACCTGACGACGCGGGTCTTCGCGGACGCCGAGATCGACGTCGTGCAGCCCGACCCGGCGGACGTCGCCGGGTACGCGACCTGGCTCGAGCGCTACGAGGCCGGCCTGGCCGTCGAGCGCACCGCCACCGAGGTGCTCTGAGCACCACCTGAGACCACGCGCGGCACGGCCGCGCACCGGCGCCCGCGCGCCGGACCACACCGCCCGCCACCGCGGGCACCGACGCAGGAGGCCGGATGACCACCACAGCACTGGACGCCTACGGGCCCGACGTCCGCGAGGCCGTCGCGCGCGCCCGCGAGAAGGTCAGCGCGCTGCACGCCGAGCTGCCCCGGTGGGGCCTGGTCGTGTGGACCGCGGGCAACGTCTCGCAGCGCGTCGTCGTCGACCCCGCGGGGCCGAGCGAGCGCGACCTGCTCGTCATCAAGCCGTCGGGCGTGACGTACGACGAGCTGACGCCGGAGTCGATGGTCGTGTGCGACCTGCAGGCGAACCTCGTCGAGGGGGACCGGGCGCCGTCGTCCGACACCGCCGCGCACGCGTACGTCTACACGCACATGCCCCACGTCGGCGGGGTCGTGCACACGCACTCGACGTACGCCACGGCCTGGGCGGCCCGCGCGGAGCCCGTGCCGTGCGTGCTGACGATGATGGCCGACGAGTTCGGCGGGGACATCCCCATCGGTCCGTTCGCGCTCATCGGCGACGACTCCATCGGCCGCGGCATCGTCGAGACCCTGCGCGAGTCCCGCAGCCCCGCGGTCCTCATGCGCAACCACGGCCCCTTCACGATCGGCAAGGACGCCAAGGCCGCCGTCAAGGCCGCGGTCATGGTCGAGGAGGTCGCGCGGACCGTCCACATCAGCCGCCAGCTCGGCGAGCCGCTGCCGATCGCGCAGAGCGACGTCGACTCGCTGTACGCCCGCTACCAGAACGTCTACGGCCAGCACTGATGCCGGCCCACGGAGGAGATGCACGATGAGCAAGGCCTACCCCGACCAGGAGATCTGGTTCCTCACCGGCTCGCAGGACCTGTACGGCGAGGAGACGCTGCGCCAGGTCGCCGAGCAGTCGCAGGAGGTCGCCGCGGCGCTCGACGCGTCCGGCGACGTCCCGGCGAAGGTCGTCTGGAAGCCGGTCCTCAAGGACTCGGACTCCATCCGCCGTGCGGTGCTGGACGCCAACTCCGACGACCGCGTGCTGGGTGTCATCACGTGGATGCACACGTTCAGCCCCGCCAAGATGTGGATCACGGGCCTGGACCTGCTGCGCAAGCCGCTGCTGCACCTGCACACGCAGGCCAACGTCGAGCTGCCGTGGGACAGCATCGACATGGACTTCATGAACCTCAACCAGGCCGCGCACGGCGACCGCGAGTACGCGTACATCGCCACGCGCCTGGGCGTCTCCCGCACCACCGTGTCCGGCCACGTCTCGAACCCGGCCGTCACCGCGCGCATCGGCACGTGGGTGCGCGCCGCCGCCGGCTGGCAGGCCGCGCAGGACCTGCGCCTCGTGCGCTTCGGCGACAACATGCGCAACGTCGCCGTCACCGAGGGCGACAAGACCGAGGCGGAGATCCGGCTCGGCGTCTCGGTCAACACCTGGGGCGTCAACGACCTCGTCGCCGCGGTCGAGGCCGTCGACGACGCGAGCGTCGACGCGCTCGTCGCGGAGTACGAGGACCTGTACGACGTCGTGCCCGAGCTGCGCCGCGGCGGCGACCGCCACGAGTCGCTGCGCTACGCGGCCCGCCAGGAGATCGCGCTCGAGGGCTTCCTCACCGAGCGCGGCGCCATGGCGTTCACGACGAACTTCGAGGACCTGGGCGACCTGCGCCAGCTGCCCGGCATCGCCGTGCAGCGGCTCATGGCCAAGGGCTACGGGTTCGGCGCCGAGGGCGACTGGAAGACGGCCGTCCTCGTGCGCGTCGCCAAGGTGATGGGTGCCGGGCTGCCCGGCGGCGCCTCGCTCATGGAGGACTACACCTACGACCTCACCCCGGGTGCGGAGAAGATCCTCGGCGCGCACATGCTCGAGATCTGCCCGACCCTCACGACGTCGAAGCCGCGCGTGGAGATCCACCCGCTGGGCATCGGCGGCAAGGAGGACCCGGTCCGCATGGTCTTCAACGCCGACTCCGGCCCCGGTGTCGTCGTGTCGATGGCCGACATGCGCGAGCGGTTCCGCCTCACGGCGAACGTCGTGGACATCGTCCCGCCGACGGCCGACCTGCCGAACCTGCCGGTCGCGCGTGCCGTGTGGGAGCCCCGCCCGGACTTCACCACGTCGTCCGAGTGCTGGCTGACCGCCGGCGGTGCGCACCACACCGTGCTGAGCACGGCCGTGGGCATCGAGGCGTGGGAGATCTTCGCCGAGCTGGCGCGCACCGAGCTGCTGGTCATCGACGAGTCGACGACGCGTCGCGGGTTCGCGGACCAGGTCCGGTGGAACCAGGTGTACTACCGGGTCGCGCAGGGCCTCTGACCACGGCACGACGGCGGGTGCCCGGCTGCGGCCGGGCACCCGCCGTCGTACGGTCGGGAGAGCGGGTCAACGGTGACGCGCGGGAGGGAGCGTCGTCGTGCGTACGCACTCACGGACGCTGGTCTGGGCCTTGCGGGCCTTCCTCGTCACGGCGGGCGCCCTGCTGATCGTGGTCGTCGACGCCGTGCTCAGCGGCCCCTGACGCACCGGACGGTCACCCGGGGGACGCCACCACCGGGTCGCCGAGGAACGCCGCGGCGGGACCGGCCAGGACCCCGGCGCGGGTGACCGGCGCCCCCACACCGGCACGCCACCGTGACGTGCGGGACGAGCCGGTCGGGAGCCGGCCGTGGACGTCCGGTTCACCGCGACCCAGGCCGTCGCGCACGCGTCGGACCCCACGGCGCCGGCGGAGCCCTCGCGCACCACGTCCCCGACCCGGTTTCCGAGCCCCGCAGCGGCGTCGTCCCCGAGCGAGCCCGGCAGCCACCCGGCCACGTACAGCCACGAGGGAGGACCGTCCGCGCAGGCGCCGATCCTGCCGGGGCACCGGCGCGACGGCACGCGCACGCGGTGTCCCCGACGGGTCGGTCCGCGGCCGGCCCGTCATGTCGGATCGTGCGCATTTGGGTGGATCAGGCCGCATACTGTCCACGACGCACGCGTCGGGGTTGACGCGGACCGGGGAGGGGTCGGCCATGCACGCGCATCGGCTGGGACGAGCGGAGACGTGGGTCCTCCGCGCGCTCGTCGTCGCGCTCGGTGCCCTGCTGCTGCTCCTGCTCGACGCCGTGCTCGGCGGGTCCGGGCCGGCCCACGCGTCCGCGCCCGTCGCGTCCGTGGGCATCGCCGGCGAGGGCCACCCCGACGGTGCTGCCGACGCAGCCGGTGCGGCCGACGCGGCGGGTGCCGCCGACGAGGCCGTGTGGGACGCGCGGACGACAGCCGCCCAGGTGGGCGGGGAGGTCGTGGAGGAGGTCGAGGACGCGGCCACGGCCCCGTCCGAGCCGGACGAGCCGGCCGGTCCCGTGGATCCGGTCGACCCGGTCGACCCCGTGGATCCGGTCGACCCGGTGGATCCCGTCGACCCCGTGGATCCGGTCGAGCCGGTCGATCCGGTGCAGCCGGTCGAGCCGGTGCAGCCGGTGCAGCCGGTGGAGCCGTCCGACCCCGTCGAGCCTGCGCCCGCGGAGCCGGCGGCGGAGCCCGTCGTCGAGCCCACCGTGGAGCCCCGGACGTCGACGGGCCGGGAGACGGGCACGTCCGACGTGGACAGCGCCGCGGACGTCGTTCCCGCCGCGCCGACCGTGGACGTCGACGCGCCGGCCCTGCTCACGGTGACGGCGGCCACGCTCGTGACCGCCCCCGCGCTCGTCGACGCGGCGGTGGAACCGCCGCAGCGGCAGTGCGGGTCGCCCCGCGCGCTCGGCCCGGTCCCGGCGCACCGCGAGGGCGACGCGCCGCCGGACGTCGTCGCGGCCCTGTCGCTCCCGGCGCCCGCGGGGGACGACGCCGTCCCCGAGCCCGCCACGGCGACGCCACCGGCCGCCCCGCGGCCGTGGGCTCCGGCACCCGGACCGGCCGGACCGCAGCCGGAGGCGCCGGCGGTGGTGACGATGACCTTGCAGGTCACGACGGGTCACGTCGCGGACGTCGCCTCCGACGCCTCACCGGGCGCCCAGGTGCAGCCGCCGTCGACGCCCGTGACCACGACACCCGACACCGGCGTGAGTGCCCCCGGGACCGGGTCGGTGACCCCGCGCGCAGGGCCGTCCAGCGTGCCGGCGCACCGTCCCCAGCCCGTCGACGTCGTGCTCACCACGACGCTCGCACGGCCCGACGTACGCCTGACGGCCACTGCGCGCGACGTCCTGACGCACCCTGCCTGACCGGACGGACGCGCCGCGCGCGACGTCCCGCGCCCTCCGGGGCGCACCGGTCCCACAGGCAAGGAGCTCGATGATGCGTACCCAACTTCGCCGTGTCCTGCCGGCCGCGCTCGTGGTCGGCGGGCTCGCTCTCGCCGCCGCCGGCGTCGCCCTCGGCGCCGGGGAGAGCGCCCTGTTCGGCGCGGTCCTGCTCGTGATGTGCGGTGCTGCCACCTGGTGGCACCCGCACCTCCCGGCCCCGCGGCACGCCGCCCACCTGACGGCGCCCGCCGTCGGGTGGGGGGCGCCCGTCGTCCCGCCCCGGCGTGGCCCGGGCGCCACCCCGGCGGCCGTCGTCCCGTCGCCCCGGGGTGCCCCGGTGCTGCCGATCGCGGCGGACGACGTGCTCGGCCTGCCGAGCCCCTGGACGGACGTGGCGCGCTCCGGCGGCCCGCAGCGCGCCGGGGCGCCGGCCCGGGTGCGGCCGTACGGTGGCCTGCCGCACCAGCGTCGCGCCTCGAACGGCTCCTGACGGGCGGGCGGGCCGCACGTGGCAGCCCGCCCGCCCGTGCGTCAGCGTGTGGCGTCGAGCCGCGCGAGCTCGCTCGCCACGTCGTAGTCCGGCGTCGGCCAGTCGAGGTCCCGGTCGCTCAGCGCCCGGTGCAGCAGGGCGCTCACGGCGAGCCGCGCGTACCACTTGTGGTCGGCCGGGACGACGTGCCAGGGGGCGAGCTCGGTGCTCGTCCGGTCCAGGAGGTCCTGGTAGGCGGCCTCGTACGCCGGGCGCCTCATGCGCGCGTCGACGTCCGACGGGTCGTACTTCCACATCTTGTCGGGTCGCTCGAGGCGCTTGCGCAGCCGTCGGAGCTGCTCGTCCGGCGACACCCACAGCACGACCTTGACGAGGGTGGTGCCCGCGGCCGCCGTCTGCGCCTCGAACCGGTTGATCTCGTCGTACCGTGCCTGCCAGACCTCGGGCGCGACCAGCTCCTCCACCCGGGGGACCAGCACGTCCTCGTAGTGCGACCGGTCGAACACCCCGATGCTGCCGGGCCGCGGCAGCGCCCGACGCACACGCCACAGGTAGTGGTGCCGTCGCTCCTCGGCGCTCGGGACCCCGAACGACCGCAGAGCGACGCCCTGCGGGTCCACCAGGCCGAGGACGTGCCGGACGATCCCGCCCTTGCCGGCCGTGTCCAGCCCCTGCAGCACCAGGAGGACGGACCGGTCGCCGCCCGTGCGGCCGTGCGCGTACAACCGCTCCTGGAGCTCGGGCAGCTCCTCGCCCATGGCCGCGAGGGCACGTTCACCGTCGGAGCGGGAGCCGTCGAACCCCGGGGTCGCGGCGGCGTCGACGTCGGTGAGCCGGTCGCCCGGGCGCACCCGCAGCGACACGACGAGGGAGTCGCGACGGGCCGCGAGGCCGGCGGCGGCCGCCTCCCGCGCCGCCTCGGCCTTCGCGGCGGCCTTCCGCTCGGCCTTCGCCGCCTTCTCCGCGGCGGCCGCCTGCGCCGCCGCGCGCTTCTTCGCCGCCTTGGCGCGGGCCTTCCCGCCGTGCTCGCCCGTCGGGTCCTCGGCCGTCCTGCCGGCCTTCGTGCTGCCTTTCGCCATTGCCGTCTCCCTCGTCGCCGAGCCGTGCGGATGGTCCCCGGCGCCCGGTCAGGGACGCGCGGCGAAGCGTTCGAGCAGGTCGGCGTGCCCACCGACGATGATGAGGTCGTTCGCCGAGATGCGCGTCCCGTCCGTCGCGTACTGGAAGTCGATGCCGGGCGACTTCACCCCGATGATCGTGACGCCGTAGCGCTCGCGCACCTTGGACTGCGCGAGCGTGAACCCCTGCGTCTCCTTCGGCGGGCGCATCTTGACGACCGTGAACCCGTCCTCGACCTCGATGTAGTCGAGCATCTTGCCGCTGACGAGGTGCGCGACGCGCGCACCCGCGTCGGCCTCCGGGAGCACCACGTGGTGCGCCCCGATGCGCTGCAGGATGCGCGCGTGCTCGGAGCTGATGGCCTTGGCCCAGATCTGCGGCACGCCGATGTCGACGAGGTTGCCGGTGATCAGCACCGACGCCTCGAGGTACGACCCGACGCCGACGACCGCGACCGGGAAGTCGCGGGCGCCGAGCTGCTCGAGCGCCTCGGGGTTGACGGCGTCCGCCTCGACCAGGGGGATGCGGCCGGACCACTGGGCGACGAGCTCGGGGCTGCGCTCGACGGCCAGCACGTCCTGCCCCAGGCGGTCGAGGGTGGCCGCGATGGCGGAACCGAAACGGCCCAGGCCGATCACCAGGACGCCCGAGTCCTTGTGCGGGGTGCGGGGCGCGTTGCGCGGCTCGCCGCCGCCTGCGCGCAGGCTGTCAGCCAACGATGGGCCTCTCCTCCGGGTAGCGGATGACACGACGACGGTTGCGCAGCGCGAGCGCCGCGGCAAGCGTCATGGTGCCGGTCCGGCCGATGAACATGAGCACGAGGAGCACGTACTTCGCGGGCGTGGGCAGGTCGGCGGTGATGCCGGTCGACAGCCCGCACGTCGCGAACGCGGAGATGACCTCGAACAGGATGCGGTCGAGCGTGAGCCCGGTCATCGCCAGCATGAGCAGCGACGCGACGAGCACGATGCTGGCGGAGATGAAGCCGACGGCGATGGCGACCTGCAGCGTCTCACGCGGGATCCGCCGCCCGAACGCCTCCACGTCGCGGTCGCCGCGGCCCTCGGCGACGATCGCCAGGAGCATGACGGCCAGCGTCGTGACCTTGATGCCGCCGGCGGTGGACGCCGAGCCGCCGCCGACGAACATCAGGGCGTCGAGCAGCAGCCACGTGCCCTCGTGCATCTGCCCGACGTCGACGGTCGAGAAGCCGCCCGACCGCGGCATGACGCCGGCGAACAGCGAGGCCAGCGTGGTGCCCGGGGCGTCGAGCGGCTGGAACGTGCCGGGGTTGGTCCACTCGAACGCCGCGACGACCACCGACCCGAAGACCACCAGCCCCAGGCTCGTGGTGATCGTCAGCTTGGAGTGCAGGTTCCACCGGCGCGGCTCGCGCAGGTGGTGGGCGACGTTGAGGATGACCGGGAACCCGAGGGACCCGATGAAGACGCCGACGATGATCGGCAGCAGCATCCACCAGTCGGAGACGAACGGGTCGAGCCCTTCCGCCGTCGGGACGAAGCCCGCGTTGTTGAACGCCGAGACCGCGTAGAACACCGCGTGCCAGGCGGCCGTCCCCACGGGCTCGCCATGGACCAGCAGCCGGGGGAACAGGATGATCGCGATCGCCACCTCGAGCGCCGTCGAGGTGACGATGACCGTGCGGACCAGCGAGCCCACCTCGCCCAGGCGGGTGACCTTGGTCTCCGACGACACGAGCAGCCGCTGCGTGAGCCCGATGCGCCGCGAGACGGCCATCCCGAGCAGGGACGCCAGCGTCATGACGCCCAGGCCGCCGATCTTGATCGCCACGAGGATGACGACGAGCCCCCACGCGGACCAGTACTCGCCGGTGGGCACGACGACCAGACCGGTCACGGTCGTCGCGGAGGTCGCGGTGAACAGCGCGTCGACGAACGAGGCGCGCTCGCCGTGCGCCGTCGCCCACGGGGCCGACAGCAGCGCGGTGATCAGGGCGATCACGAGCGCGAAGACGCCGAGGGCGAGGCGGGCGGGGGACTGGCGGGCCGACCGGTCCACGTACTCGCGGGCGCTCCACAGCAGGCCGGGCCCTGCGGCCATCACACCTCCCGCTGCTCACGTCGTGCCGACAGGCACACTCTGGCACGTGCCGCCGACGCGTACGCGTCGGTAGGGGCGGCACCGGGGTGACGCGCGGCGGGCCGCGCACGTCTCACCTCGACACGTGCGGCGGCGCGATGGGACGGTGATCCCATGACGGCCACCGACGCCCACCGCGCCGTGCGTGACGGCGAGCGGCCGACCCTGCGGGTCGTGTGGTCGACGGAGCTGCTCGCGTACGACTTCGGGTTCGGCCACCCCATGACGTCCGACCGGATCGACCTGACGATCGCCCTCGCGGCCCAGCTGGGGCTGCTGGAGGGCGACGGCGTGGAGGTGGTCGGGGCCGACCCCGCGTCGGACGCGGTCCTCGCCACGGTGCACGACCCGGCGTACGTCGACGCCGTCCACGCGGCCGCCGAGCACGGCGTGCCCGACCTGGTGCGGGGGCTGGGCACGCGCGACGACCCGTTGTTCCCGCAGATGCACGACGCGGCGGCCCGCATCGTGGGGGCCACGCTCGACGCGGCCCTGGCCGTCTGGGAGGGCCGCGCGGAGCACGCCGTGAACGTGGGAGGCGGGATGCACCACGCGCGGCCGGACGCCGCGTCGGGGTTCTGCGTGTACAACGACGCCGCGGTGGCGATCCGCGCGCTCCTCGAGCAGGGCGCCCGCCGGGTGGCGTACGTGGACGTGGACGCGCACCACGGGGACGGGGTGCAGGCGGTGTTCTGGGACGACCCGCGCGTCCTGACCGTGTCGGTGCACGAGACCGGCCACGCGCTGTTCCCCGGCACCGGGTACCCGACCGAGACGGGTGGCCCGCGCGCCGACGGGACGGCCGTCAACGTCGCGCTGCCGTCGCGCACGGGGGACGCGGGCTGGCTGCGCGCGATCGACGCGGTCGTGCCGGCCGTGGTCCGGGAGTTCGAGCCCGACGTGCTCGTCACCCAGCACGGGTGCGACACGCACCGCATGGACCCGCTGGCGACGCTGCGGGTGTCGGTGGACGGTCAGCGGGTCGCGGCGTCGCTGCTGCACGACCTCGCCCACGAGGTCTGCGGCGGGCGCTGGGTCGCGCTCGGCGGCGGCGGGTACGCGACGCTCGACGTCGTCCCGCGCACGTGGTCGCACCTGATCGGCATCGCGGCGCACCGCCCGGTCGATCCGCTGACGCCCGTGCCCCAGGTGTGGCTGGACGTCGTGCGGCTCCGGTACGGCCACGCGGCGGTCCCCGAGATGACCGACCACGACCCGGCGACGTTCCGGCCGTGGTCGGGCGGGTACGACCCCGCGGACGACGTCGACCGTGCGGTCCGGGCGACGCGGGGCGCGGTCTTCCCGTCCCTGGGCCTGGACCCGGACCTCGACTGAGCGGCGGGCCGGGGGCGTGCTCCGTGGGCCGGGCGGGTGTCTCCCCTTTCCCACCCGTCACAGGCGCCACTACTGTTGTCCGGAGCACCCGGCACGTCGGGTGCGCGACGCCGGCGCGCCCCGGCCATCGGAAAGGCCGGATCATGGGCGAGGAGCAGGGCGGGCCGCAGGGCCGCGTGCGGTTCCTCACGGTCGTCGAGGTCGCGGACCTCATGCGTGTCTCGCGGATGACCGTGTACCGGCTGGTGCACGCGGGGGAGCTGCCCGCGGTGCGGGTCGGGAGGTCGTTCCGGGTGCCGCAGGACGCGCTCGACGCCTACCTGCGCTCGTCGGCGACCGTGGAGCGGGACACGTCCCACGAGGAGCGCCGCAGCTCCTGAGCGCCGCACCCCGCGGCCCGAGGTGGCGTCGCGGTTCGCGGTCGCGTCCGACGATCCCGTAAGGTGGGTGCTCGGACTTCTGCGTGCGTGGGTGATTCGGCTCGGCCCGATGCGCACCGCGCGTCGATCGACCACCATTCGCGGCCCGGGCGGGCCGTGACCGGACACGAGTGAGGACCGCATGGGCTCCGTCATCAAGAAGCGTCGCAAGCGCATGGCGAAGAAGAAGCACCGCAAGCTGCTGCGCAAGACGCGCCACCAGCGCCGCAACAAGAAGTGAGCTGAGCGCCGCTCGTCGGCGCGCAGGCACCCCGGGCCCGGTCGGACGACCGGGCCCGACGTGTGCCCGGACGTGGCCGACGGCATCTACAACGATGTACGGTGGCGTCGTCTGCCACGCGGTCCGCGGGCGGGCAGCCCGACGCACGGCCTGGTCGCGACGAGACGAGGACGCACGGTGAACCGACGACGCAGCGGCGCGGTGACCATGCACGAGGTCGCCGCGCGTGCAGGGGTGTCCATCAAGACGGTGTCGAACGTCGTCAACGGGTACCCGTACATCCGCGAGTCCACCCGCGAGAAGGTCGAGCAGGCCATCGCCGAGCTGGGCTACCAGCTGAACGTGACCGCGCGGAACCTGCGGCGGGGTCGCACGGGACTCATCGGCCTGGCCGTCCCCGAGCTGAGGCTGCCCTACTTCGCCGAGCTGGCGGACTCCGTCATCCGTGCGGCCGAGGACCGCGGGCTCACCGTGCTGATCGAGCAGACCGGGTCCGTGCGCGAGCGCGAGCTCGAGGTCCTGCGCGGCCAGCGCCGGCAGCTCACCGACGGCCTCATCTACTCCCCGCTGGCCCTCGGCCCGGACGACGTGCACGAGCTCGAGGGCGTCGGCTACCCGATGGTGCTGCTCGGCGAGCGCATCTTCGGCGGGCCGGCCGACCACGTGACCATGAGCAACGTCGAGGCAGCCAAGGCCGCGACCCAGCACCTGCTCGACCTGGGACGGCGGCGCATCGCCGTCGTCGGCGCGCACGAGGGCGAGACGGTCGGCTCGGCGTCGCTGCGCCTGCAGGGGTACGTCGCCGCGCTCGAGGAGAACGGCCTGCCCTTCGACCCCGCCCTGGTCGGCGGGGCCGGCCCCTGGCACCGGGCGACCGGCGCCGACACGATGGCGCGCCTCCTGGACGCCGACCTCGGCATCGACGCGGTGTTCGGCCTCAACGACGCCCTCGCGCTGGGAGCGCTGCACACGCTGCACCTGCGGCGCGTCGACGTGCCCGGGCAGGTCGCGGTCATCGGGTTCGACGACATCGAGGAGACGGCGTACTCCTCGCCCACGCTGTCCACCGTGCACCCGGGGCGCGAGCAGATCGCGGCCACCGCCGTCGACCTGCTGCTCGCGCGCATCGAGAACCGCGACGACGACCGGCCGTTCCGCCAGGTCGTGGCGGACTTCTCGGTGGTGGCGCGCCAGTCGACGCTGGGCGACGCCGCACCCGCCTGACGACACCCGCGTCGCATCGAGCCGTCCGAGCGCGCACCGCACGCCGGAGTCGGCGGGCTGTCGCCCAGGTCGCGTCGAGCCGCACGAGCCTCGTTGACGGGCTCGCGGTTGTCGTGCAGGGTGTGCCCTACAACGATGTAGATCGATGGGAGAAGCGCGACGATGACGTGGGCGCACACCCCACCCATGGGGTGGAACAGCTGGGACTGCTACGGCACGACGGTCACCGAGGCCGAGGTGCTGGCCAACGCGCGGTTCCTCGCCGAGCACCTGGCGCCCCACGGGTGGGACACCGTGGTCGTCGACATCGACTGGGCGGACCCCGACGCGCGCCCGCACGGCTACGTCCAGGACGCCGCGCTCGTGCTCGACGCGCACGGCTACCCCCAGCCGGCGCCCGGGCGCTTCCCGTCCGCCGCCGACGGCACGGGCTTCCGCACGCTCGCCGCGCAGGTCCACGCCCTGGGGCTGCGGTTCGGCGTGCACGTGCTGCGCGGGGTACCACGCCGTGCCGTCGCCGCCGCGCTGCCGGTGCCCGGTGACGGCGGCTGGACCACCGCGGACGTCGCGGACCCCACCTCGACGTGCCCGTGGAACGGGCACATGGTCGGCCTGGACCACACCCACCCGGGTGCGCAGGACTGGCTCGACGGCCTCGTGGCCCAGCTCGCGTCCTGGGGCGTCGACCTCGTGAAGGTCGACGACATGCTCGCCCCGTTCCACGCCGACGCCGTCCGCGCCTGGGGCACCGCGATCGCCCGCTCGGGGCGCGACATCGTCCTGTCGCTGTCACCCGGCACCCGCCTGTCGACCGAGCACCTGCCCGTGCTGCGCGAGCACGCCCAGATGTGGCGCGTGTGCGACGACCTGTGGGACCGCTGGGAGGACGTGCACGCGAACTTCGCGCGCCTCGCGCGCTGGGCGCCGCACCAGCGGCCCGGCGGCTGGGCGGACGCCGACATGCTCCCGCTCGGGCGCATCGGCATCCGGGCCGAGCGGGGGGAGGACCGCTCCAGCAGGCTGACGCCCGACGAGCAGCGCACCCTGCTGACGTTGTGGGTCATGGCCCGCTCGCCGCTCATGATGGGCGGGGACCTGCCGACGACCGACCCCGCGACCATCGGGCTGCTGACGACGCCTGCCGTCGGCCACGTCCTGCGCACCGGCGTGGACGGCCGCGAGCTGCTGCGCGAGCCCGCCGGCCACGACCTGGACGCCGGCGAGGTGATCGTGTGGGCTGCGCGCGCCGGCGACGGCTCGGACGGCCGCTACGCGGCGGTGTTCTGGACCGGTGAGCGGCCACGCGCGGAGCGGCTGCCCCTGTCCTCGCTCCTCGGGGACGACGACGCCCGCGGCCCCTGGCAGGTGCGCGACCTGTGGTCCGGCGACGCGCTGCACCCCGTCGCCGCTGCCGGCGAGCCGCACGGCTGGCTCGACGTCACCGTCCCGGCGCACGGCGTGCGCTGGGTCGAGCTGCACCGCCCCCGGTGACCCGGCCACCCGGTCGCTCGCGCCGACGGGTGCGTCAGAGCGGGCGCTCCAGCACGTGGTCGTCCTCGACCCGGGCACCCACGACGAAGTGCCGGGCGCCCACGACGGCGAACCCCTCGCGCGCGTAGAACGCCTGCGCACGCGCGTTCTGCTGGTTCACCCCCAGCCAGATGCCGGCGCCCCCGAGGGCACGCGCGTGGTCGAAGGACGCGCGCAGCAGCGCGGACGCGACGCCCGCGCCGTGGTGGTCGGGGTGCACGTAGCACTTCGACAGCTCGACCGTGGGGCGGATGTGGACCGCCGCGCGGGTGTCGTCGTCGGCCGGCTCGCCCGCGACCAGCAGGGTGTAGCCGAGCAGCGTCCCGTCGGGTGCGCACGCGACGAGGACGACGCGGGCGGGGTCGGACGCGTGCTGCGCGAACCGCGGTGCGGTCAGGTGCTCGTCGACGAACGCCTGCTGGTCGCCGGCCGTCGACCCCGGCGGGCACGCGAGGGGGAACGTGACGGCGGCGAGCGCGGCGAGCGCGGGCGCGTCCTGGGGGGTGGCGGTGCGCACGGCCCAGTCGGTCACCGCGGTCATCGGCCCTCCGTCCGGCGGAGCACCGAGCGGCGCAGGGACCGGCCCACCACAGCGAGCGCCCACACGACGCCGGCGAGGCTCGCGGCGTTGACGCCCCGGCGCGCCTGCCGGCGCCGCGTGCGGAACTCGCGCACCGGCCAGCCGACCTCGGCGGCGTGACGCCGCAGCCGCCCGTCGGGGTTGATCGCGCACGGGTGCCCGACGGTCGACAGGATCGGCACGTCGTTGGTGGAGTCGCCGTAGGCGTGGCACAGGCCCAGGTCGTACCCCTCGCGCTCGGCGAGCGCACGGACCGCGCTCGCCTTGGCCTCGCCGTGCAGCAGGTCCCCGACGAGGCGCCCGGTGTAGAAGCCGTCCCGGTGCTCCGCGACGGTGCCGAGCGCGCCGCTCGCACCGAGGCGCCGCGCGATGAGCTCGCCGATCTCGACCGGCGTCGCCGTCACGAGCCACACGGCGTGCCCCTCGGCGAGGTGCGCGTCGAGCAGGGTCTGCGTCCCGGGGTAGATGCGCAGGCTGAGGACCTCGTCGTAGACGTCCTCGGCGATCGCGGTCACCTCGGCGACCGAGTGCCCGCGCATGATGTCCAGCGCCCGCGCGCGGACGTCGTCGATCTGCTCGCGGTTCTCGCCGAAGGCCCGGTAGCGGGCCTGCTCCCACGCGAACTTCAGCAGGTCGTGCTTGCGGAAGAACCCGCGGCGGTACAGGCCGACGGCGAGGTGGAACGCGCTCGCCCCCCGGATGATCGTGTTGTCCACGTCGAAGAACGCCGCCACGCGCGTGCCCTCGGGCACCAGCCGTGCTCTCGGTGTCTCCACCGTGGCGGCGACCACGGTGTCGTCGCCCGTCCCGTCGCCCGCGTGCATCCGGACACTGTAACGAGCGCGGCCGCACGCCGGGCGACCGTCCGCCCCCGTGCGGGTTAGCGTGGCGGCGTGAGTCGGACGACGGCGCCCCGCGTGGTGCTCTACGGACGGGCCGGGTGCCACCTGTGCGACGAGGCGCGGTCGCTCGTGGAACGGGTCTGCGCGGACGTCGGGGCGACGTGGGCGGAGGTCGACGTCGACGTCCCGGCGCCGGACGGCCGGTTGCCGGCCGACGAGCTGGGCGACCTCGTGCCCGTCGTCGACGTCGACGGCGTGCGGCGCGGCTACTGGCGCATCGACGAGACCCGGCTGCGGCGGGCTCTCGCGGCGGGCGGTGCCAGGCCCTAGCGTGTGACACCAGGCGCCGGGGCCGTCCCCGGTGACGCGGGTACGGAGGGTCGTGTGGGCGTTCGGCGCACCTCGGGACGAGACGGCGTCCGGCGTGCCGCGCGCGAGGCCCAGGCGGTTCCGCACGCGACGGTCGGCCGGCTCCCGGGCTACCTGCGGGCGCTGGAGGAGACGGCCGCGGACGGCGCCGTCCTGACGTCGTCGGACGAGCTCGCGGCCCGGGCCGGTGTGACGCCCGCGCAGCTGCGCAAGGACCTGTCGTTCCTCGGGTCCTACGGTCGGCGCGGCGTCGGCTACGACGTGGGCCACCTGCGCGAGCAGATCACGGTGGCGCTGGGGCTCGCGGACGTCCGCCGCGTCCTGCTGGTGGGCGTGGGGAACCTGGGGCACGCGCTGGCGAACTACGCCGGCATCGCCGAGCGGGGGTTCGTCCTCGTGGGGCTGGTCGACGCGGACCCGGCGGTCGTGGGCACCACCGTGGCGGGGCTCGTGGTCGAGCCGGCGGCCGACCTGGCCGCGGTCGTCGCGCGCACCGGTGCGACGATCGCGGTGCTCACGACGCCGGCGGCCGTCGCCCAGCGCGTGTGCGACGAGCTCGTCGCGGCCGGCGTCGTGGGGGTGCTGACCTTCGCCCCCTGCGCGCTGCGCGTGCCGCCCCACGTGGACGTGCGGGCGGTGGACGTGGCCTCCGAGCTGCAGATCCTGGCGTTCCACGACCGGGCGCGCAGCGTCGGCGGGGGGGTGTCGTGACGGTGCCCGGACGCCGCGAGGGCGCGACCGAGCGGGTCGCGCCCTCGGGCGTGGGTGCCGGGCGGTGCCGGCGGGTGGCTCAGGCCGCCTTGATGGCCGAGACGTCGAGGTCGATGCGCACCTTGTCGCCGACGAGCACGCCGCCGGCCTCGAGCGCGGCGTTCCACGTCAGGTCGAAGTCCTTGCGGGAGATGGTCACGGTGGCCTCGAAGCCCGCACGCGTGTTGCCGAACGGGTCGACGGCCGTGCCGTTGAACGTCGTCTCGAGCTCGACCTCGCGGGTGACGCCGTGGATCGTCAGGTCGCCGACCACGACGTGCTCGGAGCCGCTCTCGCGCACCGCGGTGGACGTGAAGGTCCAGTCGCCGAACTTCTCGACGTCGAAGAACTCGCCGCTCTTGAGGTGGCCGTCGCGGTTGGCGTCGCCGGTGCTGACGGTCGTGGGGTCGAGCGTGACGGTCACGGACGACGCCTCGAGGTCCTCGCCGACGGTCAGGACGCCCGAGGTGACCGCGACGGTGCCGCGGACCTTGGAGATGCCCGCGTGGCGGACGGTGAACGACGCCTCGGTGTGCGAGGGGTCGATGTTCCAGGTG
Organism: Cellulomonas wangsupingiae; assembly: GCF_024508275.1. Lineage (NCBI taxonomy): Bacteria > Bacillati > Actinomycetota > Actinomycetes > Micrococcales > Cellulomonadaceae > Cellulomonas > Cellulomonas wangsupingiae. The sequence goes on along the minus strand of NZ_CP101989.1, from coordinate 3,075,308 downwards.
CCGGCGGTCAGGCCGGTGGGGAGAGCGGTCGTGCCGGTGGGGAGAGCGGTCATGGGGTCCTCCGTAGGGTCGTGGTGGGGGGTCCGCACGTCGGACCAACGGGTTCGTTGACTCGACAAGTATTCGGTGATTGATCTTTCTACTACAGTGCACGGTGAGCCGCAACCCCAGGAGGACGACGTGCCGACCCGCAGCTCGACGGCCAAGGTGCAGCCGGACGACGCCGGCCCGCCCGACGCCACCCCTGCCACCCCGTCCGCCCCCGACGACGTGCGCTGGCTCTCGGAGTCCCAGCAGAAGCACTGGCGGGCGTTCCGCGACGGCACGGCGCTGCTCTTCGACGTGCTCGCACGCGAGCTCGACGACTGCAGCGGGCTGTCGCTGGGGGAGTACGAGGTGCTCGTCCGCCTGTCCGAGGCGCCGGGGCACGCGCTGCGCATGTCCGAGCTGGCCGACGACCTGGCGCACTCGCGCAGCCGCCTGACGCACACCGTGGCCCGCATGGAGCGCGACGGCATCGTCCGACGCGAGCCCGCGCGCGACGACGCGAGGGGCGTCAACTGCGTGCTCACCGAGCACGGCTGGCAGGTGCTCGTCGCCGCGGCACCCGGGCACGTCGAGTCGGTTCGCGCCCACCTCGTCGACGTGCTCGACGACACCCAGCTCGCCGCGCTCGGCGTCGCGATGCAGGTGGTCGTCGAGCACCTGCGCGCACCGGCCGGTGCCCCCGCCGCGCCCGACGGGGTGGGGCGGCCGCGCTGAGCCCGCCGGGTGCCGGGCACCCGGAAGACTTTGCGAGACTGTGCACATGGTCGCCACGACGGTCCACCTGCTGCGGCACGGTGAGGTCCACAACCCCGACGGTCTCCTGTACGGCCGGCTGCCCGGCTACCGGCTGTCCGAGCGCGGGCAGCAGATGGCCGAGCTCGTCGCCCGCACGCTGGCCGGGGCGCAGGACGCGCCGCGCCGCGACGTCGTGGTCGTCACCGCGTCGCCGCTGCAGCGCGCCCAGGAGACGGCCGCTCCCATCGCGGCGGCCTTCGGGCTGCCCGTCGGGACCGACGACCGGCTCGTCGAGGCCGCCAACCACTTCCAGGGCATGACCTTCGGGGTGGGCGACGGCTCGCTGCGCCACCCGCGGCACTGGCCGCACCTGCGCAACCCGTTCCGCCCCTCCTGGGGCGAGGCGTACGCCGAGCAGGTCGACCGGATGCTCGCCGCGGTCGACGCCGCCCGCGTCGCCGCACGCGGCCACGAGGCCGTGCTCGTCAGCCACCAGCTGCCGATCTGGGTCACCCGCCTCGCGCTGGAGAACCGCCGGCTGTGGCACGACCCGCGCCGCCGGCAGTGCGCGCTCGCGTCGCTGACGAGCCTGCGGTTCGAGGACGACACGCTCGTCGGGGTCGGCTACGGCGAGCCGGCCGCCGCGCTGCTGCCCGGCGCGTCCCAGGTCGCCGGGGCCTGACGTGCGGCGACGCCCGGCATCCCGGTTCACGGCCGCCCTCGCGACGGGGACGGCGGTCCTCCTGCTGCTCGCCGGCTGCGCGGGCGGCACGGACGAGGACCGTGCCGCCCCGGACGTCGTCGACCAGGGGTACCAGTCCGGCGACGGCTCGACGACGACGTGGGCGCCGGCCGACCGCGTCGGCCCCCTGGACATCACGGGCACCGACTACGAGGGCACCGCGCACGACCTCGCGCAGTGGCGCGGCGACGTCGTGCTGCTCAACACCTGGTACGCCGCATGCCCGCCGTGCCGGGCGGAGGCGCCCGACCTCGCGCAGGTCGCCACGGACTACGCCGACGACGGCCTGCGGGTGCTGGGCATCAACAGCCGGGACGCCGCCGGGACCGCGCAGGCCTTCCAGCGCCGGCTCGAGGTGCCGTACCCGTCGCTCGACGACACGGGCGGCTCCGCGATCGCCGCGCTGCAGGGGGTCGTGCCGGTCAACGCCGTGCCCACCACCGTGCTGCTCGACCGCGAGGGCCGCGTCGCGGCGCGCGTCCTCGGGCTCGTCGAGGCGTCGACCCTGCGCGCGCTGGTCGACGACCTGCTCGCCGAGGCCCCCGGGTCCGCCGCGGGCGCGACCGGCGCGGCGGACGGCCGATGAACGTCGGCGTGGCGGTGCTCGGCGTCGGCTCGACCGTCGCCGACGGGTCGCTGCTGCTCGCCGTGCCCGTCGCGCTCCTGGCAGGGCTCGTCTCGTTCGCCTCGCCGTGCGTCCTGCCGCTGGTGCCGGGCTACCTCGGTCTGCTCGGCGGCCTCGTCGGCGGGGAGCGGCGCGGGACCGGTGCCCGGCTGGGCGTCGTCGACGCCACGGACGTCGTCCGCCTCGGTGCGCGCGCACGCGCGACCGTCGACGCCCGGCCCGCCGACGCGCGCCCCGCCGCCGCGGGGGCCGCCGTGCCCGTCGCCGGCACCGCGGTGCCGCTGCCCGCCCGCCCCGGCCGCCGCGCGCTGGTGCTCGGCGTCGCGCTCTTCGTCGCGGGCTTCTCCGCGGTGTTCGTCGCGTTCGGCGCGCTCGCCGGGTCGCTCGGTGCGGCGCTGTGGCAGTGGCAGGACCCGGTCAGCCGCGTGCTCGGCGCGCTGACGGTCGTGCTCGGCCTCGCGTTCCTCGGTGCCGTCCCGTTCCTGCAGGCCGACCGGCGGGTCCGGCTGGCGCCGCGGGCCGGCGTGTGGGGCGCGCCCGTGCTCGGCGTCGCCTTCGGCCTGGGCTGGACACCCTGCATCGGCCCGACGCTCGCCGCGATCCTCACGCTCTCGCTGACCGGCGGCTCGGCCGGGCGCGGCGCGCTGCTCGCGGCCGCGTTCTGCGTGGGCCTCGGGGTGCCGTTCGTGCTCGTCGGGCTCGGCCTGCAGCGGTCGCGACGTGCGCTGCGGTGGCTGGGACGCCACCGGCTGGCGGTGCAGCGCACCGGCGGCGCGGTGCTCGTCGTGCTCGGTGCGGCGCTCCTCACCGGTGCGTGGGGCACGTGGGCGGCCTGGCTGCAGGGCGTCCTGACCGGTGGCGACCCGTTCGTGCCGGCGCTGTGAGCGGCACGACGCGGCCGGGCGCCGCCACGACGTCCCCGGGCTACCGCCCCGCCGGTCTCGACGACGCGTTCTCCGACGGCGGCCAGGGAGCGCCGCCGCCGGCACCCGCGACCGGTGGGCAGCTGCCCGCCCTCGGCCCCGTCGGCTGGCTGCGCTGGGCCTGGCGCCAGCTGACGAGCATGCGGGTCGCGCTCCTGCTCCTGGTGCTGCTGGCGGTGGCCGCCGTGCCCGGCACCATGTTCCCGCAGCGTCCGCAGGACCCGGCCGGCGTCGCGGCGTACCTGACCGACCACCCGTCGACCGGGCCGTGGCTCGACCGGCTCGGGTTCTTCGACGTGTACGCGTCGGTCTGGTTCTCCGCGATCTACCTCCTGCTGTTCGTCTCGCTGATCGGCTGCATCCTGCCGCGCACGCGCGTCCACCTGGCGGCCGTGCGGGGACGCCCCCCGCGCACGCCGCGCAGGCTCGCGCGGTTCCCCGCCCAGGGTGCGGGCACGTCGCCCGACGCGCCGCAGGTCGTCGTCGAGCGGGCCGCGGCAGTGCTGCGCCGCCGCCGGCTCGGGGTGCCGGCGTTCCGTGCGGACGTGCACGACGAGGGCGGCGGCACCTGGTCGGTGTCCGCGGAGCGCGGGTACCTGCGCGAGACCGGCAACCTCGTGTTCCACCTGGCGCTGCTCGGCCTGCTCGTCGCGATGGCGGCCGGCCAGATGCTGCACTACCGCGGCCAGGCGATCGTCGTGCAGGGCACCGGCTTCGCCAACGTGCAGGCCGCCTACGACACGTTCGAGCGCGGCACCGCGTTCGACCCCGCCGACCTGGTGCCGTTCACCATGCGCCTCGACGACTTCGAGGCGCGCTTCGACCCCGCCACGCTGCAGTCGCGCGACTTCACCGCGTACGTCACGGTCGCCGAGCCGGGGGGCGAGCCGCAGGAGCGCACGATCAAGGTGAACCACCCGATCGTCGCCGGCGGCGCCAAGGTGTACCTGCAGGGCAACGGGTACGCGCCCGCGGTCACCGTGCACGACGCCGCGGGCGAGGTCGCCTTCTCCGGCCCCGTGCCGTTCCTGCCGCAGGACGACGTCTACACGTCGCGCGGCGTGGTCAAGGTCCCCGACGTGTCGGGGGACCAGCCGCAGGTCGGGCTCGTCGGGTACCTGCTGCCCACGGCCGTCGAGCCCGCCCCGGGGCTGTGGCGCTCGGTGGACCCGCAGCCCGCCGACCCGCTGCTCGTGCTCTCGGTGTGGTCCGGCAACCTCGGCCTGGACACGGGGGTGCCGCAGAACGCCTACCGCCTCGACGAGTCGCGCATGGAGCAGGCCGTCGACGACGCGGGCGAGGTCGTCACGCTCTACGTGCGTCCGGGCGAGACGGTCGAGCTGCCCGACGGGCTGGGCACGCTGACGTTCGACGACCTGCCCCGGTTCGTCGCCCTCGACCTGCGCCACGACCCCTCGCTCGCGTGGGTGCTGACGTTCGCGCTGCTCGCGCTCGCGGGGCTGACGGTCTCGCTGTTCGCCCCCCGCCGCCGCCTGTGGCTGCGGGCGGCACCCGCGCAGGACGATGGTCCCGGCCCGGCGACTACAGTGATCACCGCCGCCGGCCTCGCCCGCGGCGACGACATCGGCTTGCAGCCAGAGCTCGACCGCGTCCTGGCCGACGTGCTCGGCACGCCAGGCCCCTCGCACCACACCACCGGGTCCGCAGGCCCGCAGGAGGACACGACATGAACGTCGCCGAGCTGAGCGACCTGTTCGTCTGGTCGGCCGCGACCGCGCTGACCATCGCGCTCGTCGCGTACGCCGTCGACCTGGCGCGCGTCGCCGAGGTGGCGCGCGCCGCGCGGGAGGTGCGCGAGCCCGTCGCTGTCGGGGGTCCGTCCGCCGCGCCGGCGGCAGCGGTGACGCCGGGCGCGCCCGTGCGCGGCAAGGCTGCCGGCATCGCGTGGTCGACGCTCGTGCTCGGCACGCTGCTGCTGCTCGTCGCGATCGTGCTGCGAGGGGTCGCGGCGGGCCGCTGGCCGACCGCCAACATGTACGAGTTCACGATCGTGGGCACGTTCTGCGCCGCCGCCGTCCTCGTCGTCGTGCAGCGGCGCCGGCCCATCGCCTTCGTCGGGGTGGTCGTCACCGGCATGTCGGTCCTGGCCCTGGTGCTCGCGCTGAACACGCTGCACGTGCAGGCGGACGCGGTCCAGCCCGCCCTGCAGCGGTACTGGCTGGTCATCCACGTGGGCGTCGCGATCCTGGCGACGGGGGTGTTCACGGTCGCGTTCGCGACGGCCGCGCTGCAGGTCCTGCGCGAGTCCCGCGACGAGGGGCGCTCGCGCCTCGACCGGCCCTGGAGCAAGGCCGACGGCGTGCGCCAGGCGTTCGCCGGGGCGCGCGTCACCGGCCCCGCGTTCGCGTGGCTGGAGCAGGTGCCCGACGCGCGGCGTCTCGAGGCGATGTCGTTCCGCCTGCACGCCGTCGGCTTCGTGCTGTGGACGTTCACGCTCATCGGCGGGGCGATCTGGGCCGAGGAGGCGTGGGGCCGGTTCTGGGGCTGGGACCCCAAGGAGGTCGGCACGTTCGTCGCGTGGGTCGTCTACGCCGCGTACCTGCACGCGCGCACCACGCGGGGCTGGACGGGACGTCGTGCCGCGTACATCGCCTTCGTCGGCTACGCCGCCGTGATCGCCAACTTCACGGTCGTCAACCTGTTCGTCGACGGGCTGCACTCGTACTCGGGGCTGTGAGCCCCGACGGCCGTCGGCGCGGGCCGGCTCAGGCCGCCGGCGGCCCGTCCGCCGTGCTGCTCCCGTCGGCGGTGCTGCCGTCGTCCGGCCGGTCGCTCCCGTCCTGCCGCTGACGGCGCCGGCGCTCCTGGTCGAGCCGGAACAGGAACTCCGGGTCGTCGTCCGGTGCGACCGGCCCGCCGCCGCGTGCCCCCGGGGCACCGGCGTGCGGTGCGCGACGGCGCACGACGAGCCACACCACGCCACCGACGAACGGGAGCAGCACGATCAGCAGCCACACGGTGGTCGGCAGGCCGCGTCGTGCCCGTTCGTCGCTCCCCAGCACGTCGAAGACGCAGTAGATGATGAGGGCGACGGCGAGGATCAACGGCAGGTACCTGAGCACCTGTCCACCCTAGACGCGCCCGGCGGCGCCTACCCTGGGGGCGTGCCCGTTCTCGTCTACTCCCTGCTGCGCGTCGTCCTCTTCCTCGCCGTGACCGGCGTGCTGTGGTGGGCCGGGATGCGCTCCTGGGTGGCTCCCGTCCTGGCCGCCGTGATCGCGTTCGCCCTGTCCTACGTGCTGCTGCGCCGGCAGCGCGACGCGGCCGCGCTCCACCTCGCCGCTCGTGCCGAGCGGCGCCGCGGCGCCGCCGGCCAGGCCGCGGGGGCCGGTGCGGACGAGGACGCGGAGGACGCCGAGGTCGAGCGGTCGGCCGTCCAGGACCACCGCGGGGCCTGAGACCGCCGCGCGCCGTCGTCGGCGCCTACAGCGCCAGCCCGAGGCCCAGCAGCATCCCGAACCCGAGCTCGAGCAGGCCCGTGCCGCCCAGCACGGGGACGAGCGCGATGCCGCGCGCACCGGCCAGCACGGCCACGGCGAGCAGCACCGCGGGCGCGAGCAGCAGCAGCACGAGCAGCGACCACGGCGCGGCGACCGCGCACACGGCCCCCAGGAGCACGGGCAGCACCACCATCGCCGCGTACGCGCGGCGGGCCCGGTGGTCGCCGAGCCGGACGGCGAGCGTGCGCTTGCCGACCAGGGCGTCCGTGGGGATGTCCCGCAGGTTGTTGGCCATCAGCAGGGCGCACGCGAGCAGACCGATCGCGACGGCGCCGACCACCGCCGGCCACGTGACCCGGCCCGCCTGCGTGTACGTCGTCCCCAGCACGGCCACGAGGCCGAAGAACACGAAGACGCCGACCTCGCCGAGCCCGAGGTACCCGTACGGGCGCCGCCCGCCGGTGTACGTCCACGCGGCGACGACGGCCAGCGCGCCCACCGCGAGCAGCCACCAGGCGCCCGACAGCACCACGAGCCACAGCCCCAGCAGGGCGGCGACGCCCAACGCGGTGAACGCGGCGCCGCGCACCTGGCGGGGCGCCGCCGCGCCCGACGCGGTGAGCCGCCGGGGACCGACGCGGTCCACGTCGGTGCCGCGCACCCCGTCGGAGTAGTCGTTGGCGTAGTTGACGCCCACCTGCAGCGCGAGGGCCACGCCCGCCGCGAGCAGCGCACGGCCGGCGGACGCCGCGTCGACCTGCGCCGCCGCGCCCGTCCCGACGAGGACCGGGGCGACAGCGGCGGGCAGGGTGCGCGGGCGGGCGCCGGCGATCCAGTCGGAGGCGGTGGCCATGGTGCTCCTCGTCGTCAGGGGGCGTCGTCGGGGCGGGTGGGCGAGGCCATGCGCTCCGTGGCCAGGCGGGCGACCGCGCGGCGGTCGGGCTTGCCCGGCCCTCGCATCGGCAGCTCGTCGACCACGAGCACCTGCCGCGGCGCGCTCGCCGGCCCGAGCACGGCGGCGACCGCCGTGCGCAGGGGCGTCAGGGGCGGGACGACGCCGCCCCGGGTCACGACGACGGCGACGACCGACTGCCCCCAGTGCTGGTCCGGGACGCCGACCACGCACACCTCGCGCACGTCGGCGACGTGGGCGACGACCTCCTCGACCGCGAGGGGGTCGACCTTCACGCCGCCGGTGACCAGCACGTCGTCGAGCCGGCCGAGCACGTGCAGGACGCCGTCGGCGAGGCGTCCCCGGTCGGCCGTGCGCAGCCAGCGGCGGCCCTCGGCGGTGACGAACGTCGTCGCGTCGAGGTCCGGGCGGTGCAGGTAGCCGGTCGCGAGCACGGGCCCGGTGAGCGTGACGCGCTGCTCACGGTCCACCGCGACCTCGACGCCGTCGAGCGGCCGCCCGTCGTACACGCACCCGCCGCAGGTCTCCGTCATGCCGTAGGTCGTCACGACGCGCACGCCCGCGGCGCGGGCCCGTGCCAGCAGCGGCGGCGGGCACGCCGCCCCGCCCACGAGGACGGCGTCGAAGGCGCGCGCCGCGGCGGTGGCGTCCGCGTCGTCGAGCACGCGCACCAGCTGGGTGGGGACCAGGGACGTGTAGTGCCGGCCGTCCCCGTCGGTTGCGGCGCGGGCCGCCTGTGTGAAGGTCGCGGCGCGGAAGGGCCCGTCGGGGAGGGTGGCCGGGGGCCCGCCCGCCAGGAGCGAGCGCAGCACGACCTGCAGGCCCGCGACGTGGTGCACGGGCAGTGCCAGCAGCCAGGAGCCCGGCCCGCCGAGCCGGGCCGCGGTCGCGTCCGCGGAGGCGCGCAGCGCCGCGGCGGACAGCATGACGTCGCGCGGACGGCCGCTGGACCCCGAGGTGCGCACGACCAGCGCCACGTCCGCGGGCACGTGGACGGACCGCGCGGGGGCGGGCTCGTCGAGGGGCCGCACCGCCGGGCCGGTGCCGTCGAGCGCCGCGGTCAGGGCGGTGACGAGGTCCCGTGCCTGCGCGGGCACGTCGCGCAGCGGCCGGTCCACGGGCACAGCCTAGGTCGTCCGCCGCGAGGTGCGCGCCGCGGGGACCCGCCGACGCGCAGGGGTGTGCGGGCCCTCCAAGTCGCGCGTCGTAGAGTGTCCGCGGTCCGGCGCCGCCCCGGCGGGTGGTGCACGGGGCCGGGAGGACACGTCCGCGGCAGACGGCCGCGGCGCCGGTGGACGGGGAGTGACATGGCAGTGACGGGACGCAGGGGCACGACGCGCGGGCGGCAGGCACGGGCGGGCGCCCTGGCGGCGGTCGGTGCGCTCCTCGCGCTCGCGGCGTGCGGGTCACCGACGGCCACGCCGGCCCCGACCGTGACGAACCGCGCCGAGGTCGCCGCCGACAAGCAGGCCGTCCCGGCGCCCGAGGTGCCGCCGACGTGGCCGCTGACGGGCGTCCCCGGAGCCCCGGACCCGCGTCCCGCGATCGCGGTGAAGATCGAGAACACGTCGGCCGCGCGCCCGCAGTCGGGCCTCGAGAACGCCGACGTGGTCTGGGAGACCGTCGTCGAGTTCGAGGTCTCGCGCTTCGTCGCCGTCTACCACTCGCAGGCTCCCGAGGAGATCGGGCCGATCCGCTCCGTGCGTCCCATGGACCCGCTGATCGTCGCGCCCCTGCACGGTCTGCTCGCGTACTCGGGCGGGCAGGCGGGGATCCTGGACCTCGTCGCCCAGTCCGGCGTCCAGGAGGTCTCGCACGACGGCGGGGCGCCCGGGATGTACCGCGTGCGCGGGCGCTCGGCCCCGCACAACGTCTACGGGTCCCTGAGCACGTGGTGGGGGATCGCGGAGCCCGGTCGGACGGCACCCGGCGAGCAGTTCGCGTTCGCGCGCTCCGCCGACCGCGCCGCCGCCGTGACGGCGGGCACGCCGGCGGCCACGCTCGACTTCCGGCTGTCCGGCCAGGCGCACCCGGTCTGGAGCTGGGACGCGGCCAGCGGCACGTGGCTCCGCTCCGAGGGGTCGCAGCCGGCGACCGCCGCCAGCGGGGCGCGTCTCTCGGCCGTCAACGTCGTGTCGATCACCGCGCCGCACCCGCCCACGTCGTACGGCGCGCAGGGCGGCGCCGCGGTGCCGACCTACGAGCTCGTCGGGTCCGGCGACGCGGTCGTCGCGACCGGTGGCCGCACCGTCGCCGCGCGCTGGCAGAAGGACGCGCAGGACCAGCCGATGCGGCTGTTCCTGCCCGACGGCTCGGACGCGACCCTCGCGCCCGGCAACACGTGGGTCGAGCTCGTGCCCGCGGGCAGCGGGACGCTGACCGTCTCCTGACGTCACGCTCCCGGGGCGGTACCCCGTGAGGAGGCGGCGCGGCCCGGGGTCGTCCTCCCGGTGGACGGGACGCCACCGTGGGGGTGACGGCGGCGCCGCACGAGCGGTCCGTGGGGCCGACGCGCCGGCCACGTCCGGGGCGCGACGCTGGTCGCATGGCCGCACACACCTCGCTCCCCGCCGTCGTCCGCCCCTCCTTCGTGCCGCGTGAGCACGAGGACCACTCCCTGCGCTCCGCCGTCGCCGTCGTGGTGGCGGGGCTCGTGCTCGTCGCCATGCTCGTCGGCGGCGGCGCGATGCTCGCCACCGTCGTCGACCTCGCCTCCTGGGGCGCCGGCGCGTGACCGGCGCCGTCCGGCGTCAGTAGGCGTACGGGAAGCCGGACCAGTCGGGGTCGCGCCGCTGCAGGAACGCGTCGCGCCCCTCGACGGCCTCGTCCGTCATGTACGCCAGCCGCGTCGCCTCGCCGGCGAACACCTGCTGGCCCGCCAGGCCGTCGTCCGCCAGGTTGAACGCGAACTTGAGCATGCGCACCGCCTGCGGCGACTTGGTGGCGACGATCCGCGCGTACTCGAGCCCCGCGTCCTCCAGGTCGGCGTGGTCGACGACGTCGTTCACGGCGCCCCAGGCCAGGGCGTCGTCCGCCGAGTACTCGCGGGCCAGGAAGAAGATCTCCCGCGCGCGCTTCTGGCCCACCTGGCGCGCGAGCAGCGCCGAGCCGTAGCCGCCGTCGAACGAGCCGACGTTGGCGTCGGTCTGCATGAAGCGCGCGTGCTCACGGCTCGCGATCGTCAGGTCCGCGACGACGTGCAGCGAGTGCCCGCCGCCGGCGGCCCACCCGTTGACGAGCGCGACGACGACCTTGGGCATCGTGCGGATGAGCCGCTGCACCTCCAGGATGTGCAGCCGCCCGGCGCGTGCCGGGTCGACGGCCTCGGCCGTCTCGCCGTCCGCGTACCGGTACCCGTCGCGTCCCCGGATCCGCTGGTCGCCGCCGGAGCAGAACGCCCAGCCGCCGTCCTTGGGCGACGGGCCGTTGCCGGTGAGCAGGACCGTGCCGACGTCCGACGTGGTCCGGGCGTGGTCGAGCACGGCGTACAGCTCGTCGACCGTGTGCGGGCGGAACGCGTTGCGCACCTCCGGGCGGTGGAACGCGACGCGCACGACCGGCAGGTCGCGCGCGACCGCACCGGCCGCGGCCTGCTCGGGGGTGGGCCGGGCGTGACCGCGGTGGTACGTCAGGTCCGTGAGGTGCTCGAACCCCGGGACGTCGCGCCAGCGCGCGGGGTCGAACGTCTCCGAGACGCGCGCGGGCAGAGGTGCAGGGGTGCCGGTCTCGTTCACCGCCCCACCCTAACGAGCCGGGCGGGACGGCGGCTTAGCCTGTAGCGGTGAGCGCACAGCCCGACCTCGCCGTGTGGGACGTGCCCCTGCGCACCCGGTTCCGCGGCCTCACCCGGCGTGACGGCGTGCTCGTGCGCGGCGACGCGGGGTGGGGCGAGTTCAGCCCGTTCTGGGACTACGACGACGACGTCGCCGTGCGCTGGTGGCGCGCGGCGCGCGAGGCGGCCGACGAGGGCTGGCCGGACCCGGTGCGCACCCACGTCCCGGTGAACGTGACGGTCCCGGCCGTCGACCCCGAGCACGCGCACCGGATCGTCCGCGGCTCCGGCGGGTGCCGGACCGCCAAGGTCAAGGTGGCCGAGCCGGGGCAGCCGGTGGGCGCCGACGAGGCCCGGCTCGAGGCCGTGCGCGACGCGCTGGGCGCCGACGGCGCGATCCGGGTGGACGCCAACGCGGCGTGGGACGTCGACACGGCCGTGGCCAGGCTGGCGGCGCTCGACCGCGCCGCGGGTGGGCTCGAGTACGCCGAGCAGCCCGTGCCCGGCGTGGACGACCTGGCTGCGCTGCGCCGTCGGACGCACGTCCCGCTGGCGGCCGACGAGGCCGTGCGCCTGGGGGACGACCCGCTGGCGGTGGTGCGCCGGCAGGCGGCCGACGTGGTCGTGCTGAAGGTCCAGCCGCTCGGGGGCGTGCGCGCGTGCCTGCGGCTGGCGGAGCAGGTCGGGCTGCCCGTGGTCGTGTCGTCGGCGCTCGAGACCTCCGTCGGCCTGGCCGCGGGGCTGGCGCTCGCCGCCGCGCTGCCGGAGCTGCCGCACGCGTGCGGCCTGGCGACCGCCGCGCTGCTCGCCGACGACCTGGTCACCGACCCGCTGCTGCCGCGCGGCGGGGCGATCGAGGTCCGGCGTCCGCTGCCCTCGCCCGACCTGCTGGCCGCGGCCGCCGCGCCGCGCGCGCTGGCGGAGCGGTGGGGCGCGCGGCTCGCGGCCGTGCGGGCTCGGGCATGATGGCGCACGTGACCCCCGTGCCCGAGGACGCGCCCACGCCGAGCCGCCGCCGGCGGACGGTGGCGACGCCCGCGCCGGTCGACGACGCGTCGCCGGCCGTCGCCGCCGCGCGCGTGCTGGTGCAGGCGCTCGCGTCGCTCGGGGTGGCGGACGTGGTGCTCGCCCCGGGCTCCCGCAGCGCACCCCTGGCGTACGCGTTCGCGGACGCCGCCCGCCCGGACGACGAGCGCCCCGCGGGCGCCCCGGCGGTGCGCCTGCACGTCCGCGTCGACGAGCGGGACGCCGCGTTCCTCGCCCTGGGGCTGTCCAAGGCGTCCGCGCACACCGGTGAGCGCGGTCCCGGCCCGGCGCGGCCCGTGGCCGTCGTGACGACGTCCGGCACGGCCGTGGCGAACCTGCACCCGGCGGTCCTCGAGGCCCACCACGCAGGGCTGCCGCTGGTGCTGCTCACGGCGGACCGGCCGCACGAGCTGCGCGGCACCGGAGCCAACCAGACCACCGAGCAGGCGCAGCTGTTCGCCTCCGCGGTCCGGCTCGCCGTCGACGTGCCGGCACCGACGGGGCGCGACGGCGAGGACCGCGACCTGCGGCGGACGGTCTCGCGCGCCCTCGCGGCGGCGACGGGCGCCCGCACGGGCGACCCCGGGCCCGTGCACCTCAACCTCGCGTTCCGTCCGCCCCTCGTGCCCGGTGACGAGCCGTGGCCGGCGCCGTCCGACGCCGGGCTGACGCACGTGGCGGGACGCGTCCAGCCGGCGGAGCCCGCGGCGCTGCCGGCGCACGCGACCGTCGTCGACGCCGACGAGGACCGTGCGCGTGCGTCGCGCCGGTCGCGCGGAGCGGTCCCCACCGTCGTGGTCGCGGGTGACGGCGCGGGACCGGGCGCCGCCCGCCTGGCGGAGGCGAACGGGTGGCCGCTGCTGGCCGAGCCGTCGTCCGGCGCGCGGCAGGGTCCGAACGCCGTCGCTGCGTACCGGCTGCTGCTCGCCGACGACCGCCTGGGCGGTCGCGTCGGGAGGGTCGTGGTGCTCGGTCGGCCGACGCTGACGCGCCCCGTGCAGGCCCTGCTCGCGCGCCCCGACGTCGAGGTGGTGGTCGTCGCGCCGCGCGGGACGGACTGGCCGGACGCGGCGCGCAACGCGTCCCAGGTCGTGCTCGACGTGCCCGCCCGCATGCGGCAGGGGCGCGTCGGGGCGCCGTCCGGGTGGCTGGACGCCTGGCGCACGGCCGACGCCGCGGCGCAGGACGTGCTGGACGGCATGCTCCAGGCGGCGGAGGACGGCCGGCGGTCGCGCAGCGGCCCCCGCGTCAGCGGGTGGGCGCTGGCCCGTGCGGTGGCCCGTGCGAGCGCGCCGGACGACGTGCTGGTCGTCGGCTCCTCGAGCCCCGTGCGCGACCTCGACCTCGTGGCGCGCTGGGACCTGGCACCCCTCGTGCTGGCCAACCGCGGTCTGGCCGGCATCGACGGCACCATCGCGACGGCCACCGGCGTCGCGCTCGCGCTGCCGCACCGCCGCGTGCGGGCCTACCTCGGCGACCTGACGTTCCTGCACGACGTGGGCGGCCTGCTGCGCGGCCCGGCGGAACCGCCGGTCGACCTGCAGATCGTCGTCGCCAACGACGACGGCGGATCCGTCTTCACGACGCTCGAGCCGGGCGAGCCCGAGCGCGCGGACGTCTTCGAGCGCGTGTTCGCCACGCCGCACGGTGCGGACGTCGCGGCGCTGTGCGCCGGCTACGGCGTGCGGCACACCCGCGTCGTCGACACGGAGGGTCTGCTGCCCGCGCTCGCGGCACCGGGTACCGGGACCAGCGTCGTGGAGGTCCGCGTGGACCGGACGCACCGTCGGTCGCTCGCGGAGCGCCTCGCCGCCCAGGTCGCGGCGGCGGTGGACAAGGCGCTGTCGCCGCGGACCTGAGCGCCCCGCACCCGTACCTGGGAAACCCACAGGATCTTCCCAGGTTCCCTGGAGTGGGAACTCAGGCCGGCAGGGTGTCATGGTGGTCGACAAGGAGGAAGCCATGACCACCACGCCCCCGTCGCCGCAGCCCGGCGGCCACCCGCAGGAGCACCCGACCCAGCCGCTGCCCCCGCACGGCTCGGCGTCGGTCGCGGCCGAGCCCCGGCCGCAGGACACCACCGCCCGCCTGACGCCCGCCCAGGAGTGGGCACGCTACGAGTCGGCGCACCGCGCCGCCCGCGGCCCCGGCGACGGTGGCGCGGGCGTGCCCCCGCGCGCGCCGGGTCAGGTGCCGCCCGGGTCGGACCCGTGGGCCACGCCGGCCGCGCCCGCACCGGCGCCGCAGAAGCGTTCGCGGGCCTGGCTGTGGATCACGTCGGCCGCGGTCGCGGGGCTGCTCGTGGGCGGTGGCTCCGTCGCCGTCTCCGGTGTCCTCGACGACGCCGACCGTGCCGACCGTGCCGCGTCCCTGTCGGACGTGGGCCGGTCCGGCAACGACGAGGTCCCCGTGTCCGGCTCCAGCGCCGAGGACCCCGACTGGCGGGCCGTGGCGGCCGCCGTGCAGGCATCGGTCGTCGCGATCCAGGTGCAGACGCAGTCCGGCGGCGGGCAGGGCTCGGGCGTCATCATCGACGACGCCGGGCACGTGCTGACCAACAACCACGTCGTCTCCGGTGCGCAGGGCAACGTCCAGGTGACGCTCACCGACGGCCGGATCCTGGAGGGCGAGGTCGTCGGGACCGACGCGAGCACCGACCTGGCGGTCGTCGAGCTCATCGACCCGCCGGACGACCTGCAGGCCGCGGCGTTCGGCGACTCCGACGACGTGACCGTGGGCGACCCGGTCATGGCCGTGGGCAACCCCCTCGGCCTGGCGAACACGGTGACCACGGGCATCGTCTCCGCGGTGGACCGGCCCGTCTCCACGCAGGAGGACGGCGGCACCGAGACGGCCGTGACCAACGCGATCCAGATCGACGCGGCGATCAACCCCGGCAACTCCGGCGGCCCGCTGTTCGACGCGACCGGCCAGGTCATCGGCATCACGTCGTCGATCGCGACCCTCAGCGCGCAGTCCGGCTCCATCGGCCTCGGCTTCGCGATCCCGTCGAACCAGGCGCGGAGCGTCGCGGCCCAGCTGATGGACGACGGTGTGGCCGAGCACGCGTTCCTCGGCGTCTCGCTGTCCGACGGGACGGCCACGGCCGACGGCGTCACGCGCCGCGGCGCGGTCGTCGAGTCCGTCACCGAGGGCTCCCCGGCGGCCGAGGCCGGCCTGCGGGCCGGCGACGTCATCGTGGCGATCGGCGACGACCCCGTCGGCGGCGCGGAGTCGCTGACGGCGTTCGTCCGCGCGATGTCCTCGGGCGACGAGGCGACGCTGACCGTCGTGCGCGACGGGCAGACGATCGAGGTCGACGTGACGCTCGCGACGCGGCCCGACGCCGGTGACCAGCTCCCGCAGCAGGACCAGGGCGGTCAGGGCCAGGGCGACCAGGGCGGTCTGCCGGGCGGCATCACGCCCGAGCAGCTCTGGGAGTGGCTGCAGCAGCAGCAGGGCCGGGGCTGACGGACCGCCAGGACCAGGGCAGGCCTTGCGGGGTCGCGCCCGTGCGCCGACGGCCCACAGGCCGCGCGCACCGACGGGCCCGCCGTGGCACCCCCTCCCGCGGCGGGCCCTCGCACCACGACCACGGACGCTCTCCCACCGACCGGTGGGGGAGCGTCCGTGGCGTCGGCGCGTGGGGAGCGCGCTCAGCCCAGCGCGTGGCGCATGGGGTCGAGCTTGGCGACGGACTCCGCGAGCTCCGCGGCGGGGTCCGAGGCCGCGACCACGCCGCAGCCGGCGAACAGCCGCAGGCGGCGCGGGTCCTCGCGGTCCACCTCGGCGCACCGCAGCGCGATGCCCCACTCGCCGTCGCCGTCGGCGCCGAACCAGCCGACCGGCCCGGCGTAGCGCCCGCGGTCCATGCCCTCGATGCGGGTGATCAGCTCCCGCGCGGCCTGCGTCGGTGTGCCGCAGACGGCGGCCGTCGGGTGCAGCGCGGCGGCGAGCGCCAGCGACGACGGGTGCGCCTCGTCGCCCTGCGGCGCGGTCAGGACGCCCGTCACGTCGGACGCCAGGTGCAGCACGTTCGGCAGGGACAGGACGAACGGCACGTCGGGGACGTTCGACGACGAGCAGAACGGCGCGAGCGCGCGGGCGACCGACGTGACCGCGTACTCGTGCTCCTCGAGGTCCTTCGACGAGTGCGCGAGGATCGCGGCACGGGCCATGTCGGCGTCGTCGTCGCCGGTGCGCCGGACGGTCCCGGCGAGGACCCGCGACGTCACCAGGCCGCGCTCGGAGCGCACCAGCAGCTCCGGCGTCGCGCCGATCATGCCGTCGACGCTGAACGTCCAGCACGACCGGTACCGGTCCGCCAGGCGCTGCAGCGCCCACCGCACGTCGAGCGGGTGCTCGGTGCGGGCGCTCACGTCGCGCGCGAGCACCACCTTGTCGACCTCGCCGGAGCGGATCGCGTCGACGCCGCGCGCGACCACGTCCAGCCAGGCGTCGGCGCCCACCGCGCCGTCGCCGTACGTGACCTCGCCCGGCGGGTGCGGTGCGGTGCGCGGGGGGACGACGTCGCGCAGCCGCGGCGTGCGGCCCAGCTCACCGGCCGTGCTCACGGTCGTGAGCCACGTGCGCCCGTCCCGGCGTCCGACGACGACGCGCGGCACCACGACGACGCCGCCGGCGGGGGAGTCGTCGTCGAACGCGAAGGACGCGAACGCGACCGGGCCGGTGCCGGGCAGGCGGACCTCGTCGCGGACGATCGCGTGGGCGAGCACGTCCTGCCACGCGCGCTCGGCCGCGGCGAACCGGTCGGCGCCGTGGACCTCGACGCGCACGGCCTCGCCCCACGCGACGAGCCCGTCGCCGCGGCGCACCCACGCGAGCGGCGCGTCGGGTCCGAGCAGGTCGAGCAGGTCGGCCGGGTCCGGCACGTCGCTCGTCGGCAGGTCCCCGCACTCGACGGTGCGCACCACCAGGGGACGGGGGACGCCCCCGGTCACGGGGGAGCTGGGCGACGTGCTCATCGCCGTCCAGCGTAGGCCCTGACCAGCGCAGGCTCCCGTCGGGGGCGTGCGACGTGCGTCTCAGCGGGGCTTGGACGCCACGACCAGGTCGCGCTCGACCGCCTGGTCGACCCGGTGCGCCAGGTCGTGGAACGGCGCGTCGTCGAGCGGGTCGAGACCGGCGTCGACGAGCATCTCGACGAGGTCCTCGCGGGGGAGGACCTTGGTGTTCCACGACAGGCCCATCGCGCCGCCGCGGCGCAGCAGGTGCGCCCACACCGGGATGGCGTCGGCGAGCAGGGCGCGCGGGGAGCGCGACGGCGTGCGCGGGCCCGTCACGGACCCGTGCTGGATGCCGTACGGGGCGTCCGCGACGACGACGTCGAAGAACCCGGCGCGGTACATGCGGTCGGTGTCGAGGGTGTCGCCCTGCGTGACCTCGAGCGTCTGCACGTCGCCCGCGCGGTACGCCTCCTTGGACGCGGCGAGCTCGATGCTCGTGCGCCGTCCCAGGTTCTTGCCGGCCACGCGCACGCGCGACGAGCTCACGCGGTGCTTGAGGCGCTTGTCCTTGAGCCACCGCTCGGCGAACGCGGTGTACGCCTCGACGTCGCGGCGGTCCACGTCGACGCCGTACGCGTCCCACCCGTACATGAGCGCCTGGTTGAGGGTCGTGCCGCGCCCGCACATCGGGTCGAGCACCCGCACGCGCGACCCGAGGAAGTCCTCGAGCGGCAGCGCGGCGGCGGCGGTGAGGTTGAGCAGCAGCCGCGTGAGCTGCTCGTTGGTCTTGCCGACGTACTTCAGGATGGTCAGCAGGTCGTCGTCGTACCGGTCGAGGCGCTGCACGTCGAGGGGCACCAGCGCGCCGTCGTCCCGCAGCTCGAACAGCGCGAGCAGCGACGACAGGTTGCCGAGCACCCGCAGCTCGTCCTCGGTGAGGTCCGGTGCGGGGACCACGAGGTACCCGACGCCGCCCATCGTGCGCTCGACGGGCCCGCCGAGCGCACCGAGGCGCCCGTCGAGCAGCAGCCCGTCGAGCGCCAGCAGCTCACCGCGCATCAGGCGAGCGGCGTGCTGGGCGTACACCCGGTTCGCCGAGGGGTGGACGAGGATCGCGTACTGCGGCATGGCTGGTGACGCCCCCGGGGTCGGTCGTGCGGCGCGGCCCGGCGGCCGCCTCCACGCCGCAGGCTACCCGCTGGTCGGTGCGCGCCCGGCGCGGCGGACCTGCGACCATGGGCGCATGCCTCGCGCCGCCCTCGACAAGGACCCCCGCGACGTCGCCGCCATGTTCGACGCGGTCGCGCACAAGTACGACCTCACGAACGACGTGATCTCGCTCGGTCAGGACCGTGCGTGGCGGCGGGCCACGCTCGCCGCCCTCGACGCGCGGCCCGGCGAGACCGTGCTCGACCTCGCGGCCGGCACCGGCACGTCGAGCGAGCCGCTCGCGGACGCCGGTGTGCACGTCGTGCCGTGCGACCTGTCGACCGGCATGCTGCGGGTCGGCCGTCGCCGGCGCCCGGACCTGCCCTTCGTCGCGGGCGACGCGCTGCACCTGCCGTTCGCCGACGAGTCGTTCGACGCGGTCACCATGTCGTTCGGCCTGCGCAACGTGAAGGACGTGGACGGCGCGCTGCGCGAGCTCCTGCGCGTCACGCGGCCGGGCGGCCGTCTGGTGGTGTGCGAGTTCTCGCGCCCGACGTTCGCGCCGTTCCGCACGGTGTACACCAACTACCTCATGCGGGCGCTGCCGCCGGTCGCGCGCGCCGTCTCCAAGGAGCCGGACGCGTACGTGTACCTGGCGGAGTCGATCCGCGAGTGGCCGGACCAGCGCGGGCTGGGGCTCATGGTGCGTCGCGCGGGCTGGGGCCAGGTCGCGTTCCGGAACCTCACGGGCGGCGTCGTCGCGCTGCACCGGGCGCAGCGTCCCTGACCCGTCGGCGGCCGGCCGGCGGGGTGCCGACGGCGCCGGTGCGCGGGGTGCCGACGGCGCCGGTGCGCGGGGTGCCGACGGCGCCGGTGCGCGGGGTGCCGGCGGCGCCGGTGTGCGGTGCGCGTCACCGGTCCTGCGGGGGTGGTCCCGCCGGGAGACGATGGGGGGCCGGACCGGCGCCACGTGCCGCCCCGCAGGGCGTCGCGACGCTGCTCGGGCGCCGGTGCAGGACCATCGTCCTCGCCCGGCGATGAGGTAAGCCATACCTTCGCAGACAGGCCCAGAGGCGCTGGTTACACTCGCCGAGGCGCACGTGAACGACGTCACAAGTGGGGTGACCTGGTGGACGCAACGACCGATGACGCGGACGTCATCGTCGTCGGCGCAGGTCCGACCGGGGCCTCCGCGGCCTATCACTGCGCCTCCGCCGGCCTCGACGTGCTGCTGCTGGAGAAGGCCACGTTCCCGCGGGACAAGATCTGCGGCGACGGGCTGACGCCCCGCGCGGTCTCCGAGCTCGTGCGCATGGGAGTGCCGATCCGCGAGCAGGACGGCTGGGTCCGCAACCGTGGTCTGCGCGTCATCGGTGGCGGCCACCGCCTCGAGCTCCCGTGGCCCGAGCTGTCGAGCTACCCGTCCTACGGGCTGGCACGCGCCCGCACGTCGTTCGACCAGACGCTCGCGGAGCACGCGCGCGCCGCGGGCGCCAAGCTGCTCGAGGGCACGTCCGTCACGGGGCCGGTGCGCGACGAGCGCACGGGCCGGGTCGTGGGCGTGCGCGCACGGGCCGTCGCGGCCGACGGTCGCCGCACGGTCGACGCGGGCGACGAGGTCACGTACCGCGCGCCCGTCGTGATCGCCGCCGACGGGGTCTCGGCCCGGCTCGCCACGGCCGTCGGTCGGCCCAAGCGGGACGACCGCCCCATGGGCGTCGCCGTGCGCACGTACTTCCGCACCCCGCGCCACGACGACCCGTGGATGGAGTCGCACCTCGAGCTGTGGGACGGCGCCCCGGGCCGCTCGAACCTCATGCCGGGCTACGGCTGGATCTTCTCGCTCGGCGACGGCACCGCGAACGTCGGGCTCGGCTCCGTCAGCTCGACGGCCGCCGCGACGAAGGTCGACTACAAGGACCTGTTCGCCCGTTGGATGGCCAACGCGCCCGCCGAGTGGGAGTTCACGCCCGAGCACCAGGTCGGTCCCGTGCGGGGCGCCGCGCTGCCCATGGGCTTCAACCGCGGCCCGCTGTACGCCGACGGGCTGCTCCTCGCGGGCGACGCGGCCGGCATGGTCAGCCCGTTCAACGGTGAGGGCATCGCCTACGGCCTGCAGGCGGGGCGCGTCGCCGCCGACGCCATCGCGCAGGGCCTCGCACGCGGGTCCGCCGCGGGTCGCGAGCGGTCCCTCGCCACGTACCAGCAGCGCATGAAGGACGACCTGGGCGGGTACTACACGCTCGGCCGCGTGTTCGTGCGACTCATCGAGCACCCGCAGGTGATGCACCTGTGCACGCGCTACGGTCTCCCGCGGCCCCTGCTCATGAAGTTCGTGCTCAAGCTGCTGTCCGACTGCTACGAACCGCGCGGGGGTGACGCGGTCGACCGCGTGATCGCCGGACTCGCACGCCTGGCGCCCGACGCATGACGCCACCGCACGCGACCACCGACGCCCCGGACACGCACCGCCGGCCCCTCGCGGGCCCGGCCTCGACGACGAGGAGGACAGCCCGATGAGCAACCCGTACGTCCCGCTCCTGGTGATGATCGGGATCGCGGCCGTCCTCGCCCTCGGTGGCGTCGGCGCGAGCGCGATCCTCGGACCCAAGCGGTACAACCGCGCCAAGCTCGAGGCCTACGAGTGCGGCATCGAGCCGACGCCCCACGCCATCGGCGGCGGGCGGTTCCCGATCAAGTACTACCTGGTCGCGATGACGTTCATCATCTTCGACATCGAGGTCGTGTTCCTCTACCCGTGGGCCGTGAGCTTCACGGAGCTGGCGACGTTCGGCCTCGTGTCGATCCTGGTGTTCCTGCTGGTCATCACGGTCCCGTTCGTCTACGAGTGGAAGCGCGGCGGTCTCGAGTGGGACTGACCGCGCACCGCCCGGCACGTGCCGCGACGAGCTACCGACCGACCCTGAGGAGGGGCTGACATGGGCATCGAGGAAGCGCCCTCGGGCTTCCTGCTGACGACGGTCGAGGACCTCGTCGGCTACTTCCGCAAGGCCTCGCTGTGGCCCGTGACGTTCGGGCTCGCGTGCTGCGCGATCGAGATGATGGCGGCCGGCACGAGCCGCTACGACATCTCCCGGCTCGGCATGGAGGTGTTCCGCGCCTCCCCGCGCCAGTCCGACCTCATGATCGTCGCCGGGCGCGTGAGCCAGAAGATGGCGCCGGTGGTCCGGCAGGTCTACGACCAGATGGCCGGGCCCAAGTGGGTGCTGTCGATGGGCGTGTGCGCGTCGTCCGGCGGCATGTTCAACAACTACGCGATCGTGCAGGGGGTCGACCACATCGTCCCCGTGGACATCTACCTGCCCGGCTGCCCGCCGCGCCCGGAGATGCTGCTGCACGCGATCCTCGCGCTGCACCAGCAGATCCAGGACGAGCCCCTCGGCGTGAACCGCGAGGAGGCCGCCCGCAAGGCGCAGGAGGCGGCCATGGCCGCGACGCCCACGTCCCACATGACGGGCCTGCTGCGATGACCGACG
The DNA here is from genome assembly GCF_024508275.1 of Cellulomonas wangsupingiae. Classification (NCBI taxonomy): domain Bacteria; kingdom Bacillati; phylum Actinomycetota; class Actinomycetes; order Micrococcales; family Cellulomonadaceae; genus Cellulomonas; species Cellulomonas wangsupingiae. The sequence goes on along the minus strand of NZ_CP101989.1, from coordinate 3,053,450 downwards.
ACAAGGGGAGCGCCGTGCCCGGCGAGAAGCAGCCGGCCGACGCCGCGGCCGTCGACAAGGCGGACGCGTCCGCGGCCGTGCGCCCCGGCGACCCCGCACCGGCGGGCGCCCAGAAGACCACCGCTGTGGCCCTCGAGTCGGGGTCGCAGCACGTCCCCGCCGGCGGCCCCCGCACCCCGCTGGACATCGTCGACGTCCGCACGGGCATGTTCGGCGTGCAGGGCACGGGCGACACCTCCGGCTACGGCGGCCTGGTCGCGACCGTGGCCATGCCCGGGCCGAGCGAGCGTCCGTACGGCAGCTGGTTCGACGAGGTCGTCGACGTGCTCGTCGAGCTCCTCGACGGGTCCGGCACCGGCTACGCGAACGCCGTCGAGTCGGTCGTCGTCGACCGTGGCGAGCTGACGCTGCACATCGCCCGCGAGCACCTCGTCGAGGTCGTCCGGGCACTCCGAGACGACCCGGACCTGCGCTTCGAGCTGTCGCTCGGCGTGTCCGGCGTGCACTACCCGCACGACGCGGGACGCGAGCTGCACGCGGTGTACCAGGTCGTGTCGGTGACCCACGGGCGCCGGCTGCGGCTCGAGGTCGCGGTCGCCGAGGGCGACCCGCACATCCCGTCGACGACGGCGGTCTACCCGGCCAACGACTGGCACGAGCGCGAGACCTGGGACTTCTTCGGGATCGTGTTCGACGGCCACCCGGGCCTGGCGCGCATCGAGATGCCCGACGACTGGCCGGGCCACCCGCAGCGCAAGGACTACCCGCTCGGCGGCATCCCGGTCGAGTACAAGGGCGCCACCGTGCCGCCCCCGGACCAGCGGAGGTCGTACAGCTGATGACCGCGCCCACCTCTCACACCCCCCACGCGACCCGCCACGTCCCGCTGGACGACACGCAGGGCGTGCCGTCCTTCGAGGCGTCCGGCGGCGACTGGTCCGACATCGCCGAGGAGGCCGCGCGCCTCGGCGAGGAGCGGATCGTCGTCAACATGGGCCCGCAGCACCCGTCGACGCACGGCGTGCTCCGGCTCATGCTCGAGATCGACGGCGAGACCGTCACCGAGGCCCGTGCCGGCATCGGCTACCTGCACACGGGCATCGAGAAGAACATGGAGTTCCGCACCTGGACCCAGGGCGTGACGTTCTGCACCCGCATGGACTACGTCGCCCCGCTGTTCCAGGAGGCGGCCTACTGCCTCGCGGTCGAGAAGATGCTCGGCATCACCGACGACGTGCCCGAGCGCGCCTCGGTGATCCGCGTCCTGATGATGGAGCTCAACCGCATCTCCTCGCACCTGGTCTTCCTGGCCACGGGCGGCAACGAGCTCGGCGCGACGACGATCATGATCCTCGGCTTCACGGCCCGCGAGGAGGTCCTCAAGATCTTCGAGCTGATCTCCGGCCTGCGCATGAACCACGCGTACATCCGCCCCGGCGGTGTCGCGCAGGACGTGCCCCCGGGTGCGATCGACTCGGTGCGCGAGGCGCTGACCAAGGTCCGCGGCTACCTCCACCAGCTCGAGGACCTCATGCTGGCCAACCCGATCCTGCACGCGCGCATGAAGGACGTGGGCGTCCTCAACCTCGCCGCGTGCATGGCGCTGGGCGTCACGGGTCCCATCCTGCGGTCCACGGGCCTGCCGTACGACGTGCGCAAGACGGACCCGTACAGCGGCTACGAGACGTACGACTTCGACGTGCCCGTCAACGACGGCGCCGACGCCTGGAGCCGCCTGCTGCTGCGCATCGAGGAGTGCTACCAGTCGATGCGGATCGTCGAGCAGTGCCTCGAGCGGCTCGCGACGCCCGGGCCGGTGATGGTCGCCGACAAGAAGGTCGCCTGGCCCGCGCAGCTCGCGATCGGCACCGACGGCATGGGCAACTCGCTCGACCACATCAAGGAGATCATGGGCACCTCGATGGAGGCCCTGATCCACCACTTCAAGCTCGTCACCGAGGGCTTCCGCGTCCCGGCGGGCCAGGTGTTCCAGACCGTCGAGCACCCGCGCGGCGAGCTGGGCGTGCACCTCGTCTCCGACGGCGGCACCAAGCCGTACCGGGCGCACTTCCGTGACCCGTCGTTCAACAACCTGCAGGCCGTGTCGATGATGTGCGAGGGCGGTCAGGTGGCCGACGTCGTCGTCGCCGTCGCGTCCATCGACCCGGTGCTGGGAGGGGTGGACCGCTGATGTCCGTCGAGCACGCGGGCGCCGCTGCGCCCCACGACCACGTCCGCACCCCGGGGGACCGCCACGCCACGGGGTACGACGACGAGACCCGCGCCCGGCTGACCGCCGACGCGCAGGAGATCATCGCCCGCTACCCGCAGGCGCGCTCGGCGCTGCTGCCGATGCTGCACCTCGTGCAGTCGGAGGACGGGTACGTCAGCCCTCGCGGGATCGCCTTCTGCGCCGCGACGCTGGGCCTCTCGACCGCCGAGGTGTCGGCCGTCGCGACGTTCTACACGCAGTACAAGCGCCACCCCAACGGCACGTACACGGTCGGCGTCTGCACGAACACGCTGTGCGCGATCATGGGCGGCGACGCGATCTGGGAGGAGCTCTCCGAGCACCTCGGGATCGGCCACGACGAGACGACCGACGACGGGGCGATCACGCTCGAGCGCATCGAGTGCAACGCGGCGTGCGACTACGCGCCGGTCGTGATGGTCAACTGGGAGTTCTTCGACAACCAGACGCCGGCCTCGGCCGTCGAGGTCGTCGACCGGCTCGTCGAGGGCGCGCCCGTGGCGCCGACCCGCGGCGCGGCGTCCGTCTGCACGTTCAAGGAGATGAGCCGCGTGCTCGCCGGGTTCCCCGACGGCCGCGCGGACGAGGGCGTGGCCGCGGGCGAGGCGACGCTGCGCGGCACGCTGCTGGCGAAGGAGCGCGGCTGGACGGCACCGTCGTTCGACGCCGACGAGCGCGAGGCGACGACCGGCGCCACGCACGGCGAGCCCGCGGCCGGCGAGGCGCAGTCGAGCGCCGACCGGCCCGTGACGACCCCCGCCGACGTCTCGCCCGCGGGCGAGCAGCGCAAGCAGAGCTCCGACGACGCGAAGGAGTCGTGATGACGACCCTGACCCCCGTGCTGTCCGCGCACTGGGACGCGGACCGGGCGTGGAAGCTGGCGCGGTACGAGGCCGACGGCGGCTACCGCGGCCTGCGTCGCGCCCTGGCCATGGCCCCCGCCGACGTCGTCACCGCGGTGAAGGAGTCCGGCCTGCGCGGCCGTGGCGGTGCCGGCTTCCCGACGGGCATGAAGTGGGGCTTCCTGCCCGCGCCCGACGGCGGCCCGCGCTACCTCGTCGTCAACGCCGACGAGTCCGAGCCGGGCACCTGCAAGGACATCCCGCTGATGATGGCGAGCCCGCAGGAGCTCATCGAGGGCGTGATCATCACGTCCTACGCCATCGGCTGCCACCACGCCTTCATCTACGTGCGTGGCGAGGTCGTGCACGTCTACCGCCGGCTGCTGGAGTCCGTGCGCGAGGCGCGCGAGGCCGGCTACCTCGGGACGGACATCCTGGGCTCCGGCTTCGACCTGGAGATCACGGTGCACGCCGGGGCGGGCGCGTACATCTGCGGCGAGGAGACGGCGCTGCTCGACTCGCTCGAGGGCCTGCGCGGCCAGCCGCGCCTGAAGCCCCCGTTCCCGGCCGTCGCCGGTCTGTACGCGCGGCCCACGGTCGTCAACAACGTCGAGTCCGTGGCGTCGGTGCCCGGCATCCTCGTCGGCGGTGCCGACTGGTTCACGTCGATGGGCACCGAGCGCTCCGCCGGTCACGGCCTGTTCTCGCTGTCCGGCCACGTCACGCGGCCCGGGCAGTACGAGGCCCCGCTGGGCATCACGCTGCGCGAGCTGCTCGACATGGCGGGCGGCGTGCGCGAGGGCCACCGGCTGAAGTTCTGGACGCCGGGCGGGTCCTCGACGCCGATCTTCACCGACGCGCACCTCGACGTGCCGCTGGACTACGAGTCCGTCGGCAAGGCCGGGTCCATGCTCGGCACGCGCGCCCTGCAGATCTTCGACGAGACGACGTCGGTCGTGAAGGCCGTGTCGCGCTGGATCCAGTTCTACAAGCACGAGTCCTGCGGCAAGTGCACGCCCTGCCGCGAGGGCACGTTCTGGCTGGCCCAGATCATGGCGCGGCTCGAGGCGGGCCAGGGCACGGCGGCGGACATCGACCTGCTGCTCGACCTGTGCGACAACATCCTGGGCCGCGCGTTCTGCGCGCTCGGCGACGGCGCGACCAGCCCCGTCACGAGCGCGATCCAGTACTTCCGGGAGGAGTTCGAGGCGGGCACGCACACGCCCGCGGACGTCCTGTTCCCGCCCGAGCGCAGCTCGCTCTTCGACTACACGCCGCGTCGCAGCACGCAGCTGGCGGGGGTGCACGCATGACGATCACGACTCCGAAGGCCACCGACTCGGCACCTCTGGTGCCGGCGGCGCCGCCGACCGCGGAGCCGACGCCGGAGGCGACGGTGACGTTCACCGTCGACGGCATCGAGACGACGGTCCCGAAGGGGACGCTCGTCATCCGGGCCGCCGAGCAGCTCGGCATCCAGATCCCGCGGTTCTGCGACCACCCGCTGCTCGCGCCCGTGGGCGCCTGCCGGCAGTGCCTCGTCGAGGTGTGGGCACCCGGGCGCGACGGCAACGTCGCGAAGATGCCGAAGCCGCAGGCGTCCTGCACGCTCGAGGCCACCCCCGGCATGCAGGTGCGCACGCAGCACACGTCGCCCGAGGCCGACAAGGCCCAGCACGGGATCATCGAGTTCCTGCTCATCAACCACCCGCTGGACTGCCCGGTCTGCGACAAGGGCGGCGAGTGCCCCCTGCAGAACCAGGCGATGAGCAACGGGCGCGACACGTCGCGGTTCGTCGACATCAAGCGCACGTTCCCCAAGCCGCTGGCCGTCTCGACGCAGATCCTGCTCGACCGCGAGCGGTGCGTCCTGTGCCAGCGCTGCACGCGCTTCTCCGAGGAGATCGCGGGCGACGTGTGGATCGACCTGCAGAAGCGCGGGGCCAACCAGCAGATCGGCACGTTCGACACGCAGGTGCTCGGCTTCGCGGGCGACACCCCCGTGGGTGCCTCGACGCTCGACACCAGCGGGCGGCCGTTCTCGTCGTACTTCTCCGGCAACACGGTCCAGATCTGCCCCGTCGGTGCGCTGACGTCGGCCGCGTACCGGTTCCGGTCCCGGCCGTTCGACCTGGTCTCCGTCCCCTCGATCGCGGAGCACGACTCCAACGGGTCGGCCATCCGCGTCGACCACCGGCGCGGCGTCGTGCTGCGGCGCCTGGCCGGTGACGACCCGGCGGTCAACCAGGAGTGGGTGACCGACAAGGACCGGTTCGCCTTCCAGTGGCAGTCCGCGCCGGACCGCATCACGACGCCGCACGTGCGTCGGCGCCTGCCCGACGGCACGCGGGGCGAGCTCGAGCCCTGCTCGTGGACCGAGGCGCTCGAGACCGCGGCGGCCGGGCTGCGCGCCGCGCTCGACGGGGCCGGCGTGGGCGTGCTCCCGGGTGGGCGGCTGACGCTCGAGGACGCGTACGCGTACGCCAAGTTCGCGCGCGTCGCGCTGCGCACCAACGACATCGACCACCGCGCCCGTCCGCACTCGGCCGAGGAGGAGGCGTTCCTCGGCCACCACGTCGCGGGCCGCACGCTGCAGGTCACCTTCGGCGACCTCGTCGCCGCCCCGGCCGTGCTGTGCGTCGCGTACGAGCCCGAGGAGGAGGGCGGGGTCCTGTTCCTGCGCCTGCGCGGGTCCGTCGTGGCGGGCCGCACGCGGGTCTTCTCGGTCGCCGCCCTCGCGAGCCGTGGCCTCGAGCGGCTGGACGCCACGCTCCTGGCCGCCGCCCCGGGCACGGAGCCCGAGGTGCTCGACGCGATCACCCCGGGTGCCCAGGACGTCCTGGGTGCGACGGCCGAGGCGCTCGGCGTCGAGGGGGCCGTGATCCTGGTCGGCGAGCGTGCCGCGAGCGTGCCGGGCACGCTGTCCGCGGTGCTGCGGCTCGCCGAGCGCACGGGCGCGCGCCTCGCGTGGGTCCCGCGGCGCGCCGGCGAGCGTGGTGCCGTCGAGGCGGGCACGCTGCCGACGCTGCTGCCGGGCGGTCGCCCGGTGGCCGACGCGTCGGCACGGGTCGACCTCGCCGCCGCCTGGGGTGTCGACGAGCTCCCGGCCACGCCGGGACGCAGCGCCGACGAGATCGTCGCCGCCGCGGCCGCGGGCCGCCTGGGTGCGCTCGTCGTCGGTGGCGTCGACCCCGCGGACCACGCCGACCCGGTGGTCGCGCGGGCCGCTCTCGACACGGTGCCGTTCCTGGTGTCGCTCGAGGTGCGCCGCAGCGAGGTCACGGACCGCGCCGACGTCGTGCTGCCGGTCGCCCCGCCCGTGGAGAAGCCCGGCACGTACGTCACGTGGGAGGGGCGCCCGCGCCCGTTCCCGCAGGTGCTGACCACCACGCTGATGGCGGACTTCCGCGTGCTCGACCGGCTCGCCGACGCGCTCGGCGCCGACCTGGGGCTGCCCGCCCTGGCGGCCGTGCACGCCGAGCTGGACCAGCTCGGCGGCTGGGACGGCGCGCGCGTCGGTGCCCCCGCGACGGACCCGGCCGAGCCGCCGACCGTCCCGGTGCACCACGCCGTGCTCGCGACCTGGCACCAGCTGCTCGACGGGGGACGCCTGCAGGACGGTGAGCCGTACCTCGCGGGGACCGCGAAGCGGCCGGTCGTGCGCGTCAGCGCGGTGACCGCGCGCGAGGTGGGCGTGACGGACGGCGACGAGCTGGCCGTCAGCACGGACCGCGGCACGATCACCGCACCCGTGCAGGTCACGGACATGGCGGACCACGTCGTGTGGCTCGCGACCAACACGCGCGGCGCTGCCGTGCGTGACGTGCTCGGTGCGGTCGGCGGCAGCGTCGTGCGGCTCGAGGCGGTCGGCGCCGCGGGTGCGCCGCCGGTGACGGCGCACGCCGTCACCGGGCTGACCGGTGATGCCGCGGAGGCCGTCGCCGGCGTCCGCGTGGACGAGGAGGAGCGGGCATGAGCGTGCTGCCCACGGTGCTGGCGGCGCTGCCGACGGCCGTCGGCGACGGTGCCGTCGCGCCCGTCACGGCCGACTTCAGCCAGGACGTGTTCTGGGTGTGGCTGCTCAAGGCGGTCGGCATCATCGTCTTCCTGCTGACGAGCGTGCTCATCGCCATCTGGTTCGAGCGCCGCGTCGTGGGACGCATGCAGCTGCGGCCGGGGCCGAACGTGCACGGGCCGTTCGGTCTGCTGCAGTCGCTCGCCGACGCGATGAAGCTCCTGGTCAAGGAGGACGTCACCGTCAAGGCGGCGGACAAGCTCGTCTACATCCTCGCGCCGATGATCGCGGTGCTGTGCTCGCTGCTGGTCTACGCGGTCATCCCGTTCGGACCCGAGGTCAACATGTTCGGCGTCATCACGCCGCTGCAGCTGACCGACTTCTCTGTCGCGGTGCTCTACATCCTGGCCTGCGCGGCCGTGGGCGTGTACGGCATCGTCCTCGGCGGCTGGTCCTCGAACTCGACGTACCCGCTGCTCGGCGGCGTCCGCTCGACGGCCCAGGTCATCTCCTACGAGCTGGCGATGGGCCTGTCCCTGGTCAGCGTGTTCATCATGGCCGGGTCGATGTCGACGTCGCAGATCGTCGACTCCCAGACGCAGATCTGGTGGTTCCTGCCGCTGCTGCCGGCGTTCGTCATCTACGTCATCTCGATGGTCGGCGAGACGAACCGCCTGCCGTTCGACCTGCCCGAGGCCGAGGGCGAGCTCGTCGGTGGGTACACCACCGAGTACTCCTCGATGAAGTTCGCGTGGTTCTTCCTCGCCGAGTACATCAACATGCTCAACGTCTCGGCCGTCGCGACCACGCTGTTCTTCGGAGGCTGGCGCGCCCCGTGGCCGATCTCGGCCATCAACGACGGCATGTTCAACACCGGATGGTGGCCGTTCCTGTGGTTCGTCGCCAAGGTCTGGCTGTTCATGTTCGTGTTCGTGTGGATCCGCGGCTCCGTGCTGCGCTTCCGCTACGACCAGTTCATGAAGATCGGCTGGAAGGTGCTCATCCCGGCCGCGCTCGTGTGGGTCGTCTGCGTGACGCTCGTGCAGGCCGCGCGCCAGCTGTGGGACGTCGACCTGCGGACGCTGCTGTTCACCCTGGCGGGCGTCGTCCTCGTCGGCCTCGTGATCTCCTTCCTCGTGCCGGAGAAGAAGCCGCCGGCGGAGGAGGAGCCCACGGGCCCGAAGGAGTTCGACCCGTTCGCCGGCGGCTACCCGGTCCCGCCCCTCCCGGGGCAGGTCCTGCCCCCGTCCCCGCGCGCGCAGCGCCGCCTCGCGGCGGCCGAGGCCGCCGGACCGTCCGGACCCGAGACCCCGTTGGAGGTGCGCGGTGGCTGAGCAGCGCAAGAAGAAGGCCGCCCCGGACGCCCAGGCGCCCGGGAAGAAGGTGCAGCGCACCGAGCGCAGCGGTGGCGAGGTCGGCCGTCCCGCCGAGGGCTACCGGTCGATGATCGAGCAGCGCTCGGGGATCGCGGAGGTGTTCGCCCCCGTCGCCGGCTTCGGCGTCACGTTCGCCAACATGTTCAAGCCGACGGTGACCGAGCAGTACCCGCGCGAGCAGGCGCCGACCAAGCCGCGGTACCACGGCCGTCACCAGCTCAACCGCTACCCCGACGGTCTCGAGAAGTGCATCGGGTGCGAGCTGTGCGCCTGGGCGTGCCCCGCGGACGCGATCTACGTCGAGGGCGGCGACAACACCCCCGACGCGCAGTTCTCACCGGGGGAGCGGTACGGCCGCATCTACCAGATCAACTACCTGCGCTGCATCTTCTGCGGCCTGTGCATCGAGGCCTGCCCGACGCGCGCCCTGACCATGACGAACGAGTACGAGCTCGCGGGACCGACGCGTCCCGGCATGATCTGGGAGAAGCAGGACCTGCTGGCGCCGCTGCGCTCGGGTCAGCTCGCGGCCCCGCACCCCATGGTCGAGGGCACGTCCGACACCGACTACTACCGCGGCGAGGTCACGGGCGTGACCGACGACCAGGTGGCCTGGGTCGCCGAGCACCGCCCGGACGACCCGACCCTGCCGGAGAACGCCGCCCGGGGCGCGACGGTCCCGGACCTGGGCGAGACGCGCCTCGCCCAGCGAGCGATCACGGCGGCCGCGCACCGCCAGGGGGGTGCCAGGTGAGCACGCTTCTCACCGCGCTGCCGGCCGCCGCCGGCGCGCTGACCGAGTCCGGCCAGACGAGCACGGCCGAGGCCGTCCTGTTCTGGACCCTCGGTCCGCTCATGGTGCTGGCCGCGCTCGGGCTGCTGTTCGCCCGCAAGGCCGTGCACGCGGCGCTGGCCATCGTGTTCGTCATGATCTCGCTGGCGTTCATGTACGTCGCGCAGGGTGCCGAGTTCCTCGGCGTCGTGCAGGTCGTCGTCTACACCGGCGCCGTGATGATGCTGTTCCTGTTCGTCCTCATGCTCGTCGGCGTCGACCGGTCGGACTCGCTCGTCGAGACGATCCGCGGCCAGCGCTGGGTGGGCCTGCTGGCCGGGCTCGGGCTGGCGGTCGTGCTCGTCGGCGTCGTCGGGCGTGCGACGTACGGACCGCCGACCGGGCTCGCCGAGGCGAACACGCCGTCGAACCCCGAGGCGGTCGCCCGGCTGATCTTCGGCCAGCACGTGCTGGCCATGGAGGTCGTCGGCGCGCTGCTCGTCACCGCCGCGCTCGGCGCGCTCGTCCTGACGCACCGCCGTCGCCTGACCCCGAAGGTCGGGCAGCGCGAGCTGGCCGAGCGGCGCCTGCGGGACGGCGGGCACCCCGTGTCGCTGCCGGCGCCCGGCGTGTACGCGCGGCACAACGCGATGGACGTCCCGGCGCTCCTGCCGGACGGCACGCCGCTGGAGAGCTCGGTGCCGCGCGTGCTGCGCGTGCGTGGCCAGGAGGCCGACGCGAGCGAGTACGCGGCGCGCATCGACCGCGTCCTGGCCGGCGGCTGGGCGGTCGGTGGCGGCACGTTCACGTCCGACGACGACTACCGGGGCGAGCCGGGCGGCCCCGTCGCCGGCACGGTCACCGTGCGCGAGGCGGACGCCGCCGAGACGCCCACCCACGACGAGGAGGACGCCCGGTGAGCCTCACCCACTACCTGGTGCTGGCCGCGATCCTGTTCGCGATCGGCGCCACGACGGTGCTGCTGCGGCGCAACGCGATCATCGTGTTCATGGGCGTCGAGCTCATGCTCAACTCCACGAACCTGCTGCTCGTGACCTTCTCGCGGTTCCACGGCAACCTCTCGGGCCAGGTGCTCGCGTTCTTCGTGATGGTGGTGGCCGCGGCGGAGGTCGTCGTGGGGCTCGCCATCATCGTGACCATCTTCCGGACCAGGCGCTCGGCCTCGGTCGACGACGTCAACCTGCTGAAGAGCTGAGGGGCTCGACGTGCACACCCTGAACTCTGTGATGGTGCCTGCCGTCGCGCCGGCGGCTGCCTGGGACGGCGCGCAGGCGGCCGTCTGGCTCGTCGCGCTTCCGCTGCTCTCGGCCGCCGTCCTGCTCCTGCTGGGCCGGCGTGCCGACCGGTGGGGGCACTGGCTCGGCGTCCTGGCCTCCGCCGGCTCCTTCGTCGTGGCCCTCGTCCTGCTGGTCGGCCTGCTCGGACGCCCGGCGGCCGAGCGCGTGACCGACGTGCACCTCGGCACCTGGCTGGACGCCGGGGCGCTGAGCATCGACGCCGGCCTGCGGGTCGACCCGCTGTCGCTGACGTTCGTGCTGCTCGTGACGTTCGTCGGCACGCTCATCCACGTGTACTCCGTGGCGTACATGGAGCACGACGCGGCCCGCCGCCGGTTCTTCGCGTACCTCAACCTGTTCGTCGCGGCGATGCTGCTGCTGGTCCTCGCGGACTCGTACGTGCTGCTGTTCGTCGGCTGGGAGGGTGTGGGCCTCGCGTCCTACCTGCTCATCGGGTTCTGGAACCACCACACGCCGTACGCCGTGGCCGCGAAGAAGGCGTTCGTCGCCAACCGCATCGGTGACGTCGGCCTCCTGGTCGCGATGGGCCTGATGTTCGCGGCGTTCGGCTCCCTGGACTTCACGTCGGTGAACGCCGGCGTGGGGAACGCCTCGGAGGGCACGGTGACGGCCATCGGCCTGATGCTGCTGCTCGCCGCGTGCGGCAAGTCGGCGCAGTTCCCGCTGCAGTCCTGGCTCGGGGACGCGATGGCCGGCCCGACGCCGGTCTCCGCCCTCATCCACGCCGCGACGATGGTGACCGCGGGCGTCTACCTCATCATCCGCTCGGGCGCGGTGTTCACCGCGGCGCCGACCGCGCAGCTGGTCGTCGCGATCGTGGGGGCGATCACGCTCCTGTTCGGTGCGATCGTCGGCTGCGCCAAGGACGACATCAAGAAGGCGCTGGCCGCCTCGACGATGTCCCAGATCGGGTACATGGTGCTGGCCGCGGGCCTCGGCCCCATCGGCTACGCGTTCGCGATCTTCCACCTCGTGACCCACGGGTTCTTCAAGGCCGGCATGTTCCTCGGCGCCGGGTCCGTCATGCACGGCATGGACGACCAGGTCGACATGCGGCGCTTCGGCGGCCTGGGCCGGTACATGAAGATCACCTACTTCACGTTCATGGCCGGCTGGCTCGCGATCCTCGGCATCCCGCCGTTCGCCGGGTTCTTCAGCAAGGACAAGATCATCGAGGCCGCGTTCGTGCCCGTCGACGGCCAGCCGTGGCGCGCCTGGGTGTTCGGCACCGTGGCGCTCGTCGGGGCCGGCATCACCGCGTTCTACATGTCGCGCCTGTTCTTCATGACGTTCGAGGGGCAGAAGCGCTGGAGCAAGAAGCGGGACGGCTCCGACCAGCACCCGCACGAGTCCCCGGCGCTCATGACGTGGCCCATGATCGTGCTGGCCGTCGGGTCGGTCGGGCTGGGCTGGGTGCTCTCGAGCGTCGGCTTCGTCGAGTGGCTCGAGCCGTCCGTCGGTCACGCGGAGCACGCCGATCCCGTGCTGGCCGTGCCCCTGATCATCGGGCTGACGCTCGTGGCCGTGGCCCTCGGGCTCGTGCTCGCGTGGCGCCGTTACGCGGTCTCGACCGTCCCGGTGACACCCCCGCTGGGCACGGCGCTCACCCGCGCCGCCCGTGCCGACCTGCACCAGGACGCCGTCAACGACGCGCTGCTCGTGGCGCCGGGTCAGTACCTGACCCGCTCGCTCGTGTACGGCGACAAGGCCGTGGTCGACGGTGCGGTCACCGGCCTCGGCCGGACCACCGTCGGCATCGGCGACCTCGTGCGCCGCGTGCAGAACGGCTACGCCCGTTCGTACGCGGCCGTGATGGTCGTCGGTGTGGTCGGGCTCGCGTTCGTCGTCCTCGCCGCGCGCGGCTGACCGAAGAGTCGACAGGAGACCTTGAACTGATGTCGAACTTCCCCTGGCTCACCGCGCTGGTGGTGCTGCCGATCCTCGGTGCCGCGGCCATGTGGCTGCTGCCCGCCGGTGCCCGTCCGCGGACCCGCGTCGTGGCACTCGGCTTCGCGCTCGTCGAGGTGCTGCTCGTCGTCGGGGCCTTCCTGGCCTTCGACACGGGCGCGGCCGCGACGCACCAGCTCCTCGACACGGCGCCGTGGATCCCCGCGCTCGGCGTGTCGTGGGCGCTCGGCGTCGACGGCGTCGGCCTGGCGCTCATCGCGATGTCCGTCGTGCTCGTCGCGGTCGTCGTCCTGGCGGCCTGGCGCGAGCAGGGCTCGGTGGACGGCCCCACGGACCGGCTGCGGCACTACCTGGCGCTGGTCCTGCTCCTCGAGGCGTTCATCGTGCTGGTGTTCGCCGCGCGCGACGTGTTCCTCTTCTACGTCGTCTTCGAGGCGATGCTCATCCCCGTCTACTTCATGATCGGCGCGTTCGGCGGGGCCCAGCGGCGGTACGCCGCGGTCAAGTTCCTCCTGTACTCCCTCGCCGGCGGGCTGGTCATGCTCGTGGGCGTCATCGCCCTGTACCTGCAGGGGCCGGGCGGGCCCGAGGGCTTCCTCATCGAGAACCTCGTCGGGCTCGACATGGACCCGACGGTCGAGAAGTGGATCTTCGCGTCCTTCTTCCTCGCGTTCGCGATCAAGGCGCCGATGTTCCCGGTGCACACCTGGCTGCCCGACGCGGCGCAGCAGGCACCGGCCGGCACGTCGACGCTGCTGGTCGGCGTGCTCGACAAGGTCGGCACCTTCGGGATGCTGACCCTGTGCCTGCCGCTGTTCCCGGCGGCGTCGCGCTGGGCGGCTCCCGCGATCATCGTGCTGGCCGTCGTGTCGGTGCTCTACGGCGCGCTGCTGGCGATCGGCCAGAAGGACATGATGCGGCTGGTCGCGTACACGTCGGTGTCGCACTTCGGCTTCATCGTCCTGGGGATCTTCGCCTTCACGTCGACGTCGATCGCCGGCTCGTCCTTCTACATGGTCAACCACGGGCTGTCGACGGGGGCGCTGTTCCTGCTCGTCGGGTTCCTGGCGGCGCGGCGGGGGTCGCAGCAGATCGTCGACTTCGGCGGGCTGCAGAAGGTCGTCCCCGTGCTCGCGGGCCTGTTCCTCGTCGTCGGCCTGTCGGCGCTCTCGCTGCCCGGGCTGTCGACGTTCGTCAGCGAGTTCCTCGTCATCGTCGGCACCTTCGCCCGCCACCCGGCCGCCGCGATCGTGGCGACGCTGGGCGTGGTGCTCGCCGCGATCTACGTCCTGTGGCTCTACCAGCGCGTGTTCACCGGTCCCGTGCGGCCCGAGCTCGCGGCCATGACGGACCTCGGGACGCGCGAGCGGTGGGTCGTCGGCCCCCTCGTGGCGCTCATGCTCGTCCTCGGGTTCCTGCCCGGACCTGCGCTGGACCTCGTCCGGCCGCCCGCGCTCGAGAGCATCGCGCAGCTCGGCGTCGACGACGTCGAGCCGACGGTCCTCGTCGCGATCCCCGCCGGTACCGAAGGGAGTGACCAGTGAGCGGCTTCATCGCCCCCGAGATCGCGTGGGGGCCCCTCGTCCCCGTGCTCGTCGTGCTGCTGGCGGCGGTCCTCGGCGTGCTCGTCGAGGCGTTCGTGCCCGACGCCCGTCGCCGGGCCGTGCAGCTCACGCTCACGCTGGCGTCGCTGGCGGGTGCCCTGCTGGCCGTGGCCGCGCTGTGGTCGGGCGTGGAGGAGACCGGCGGGACCGACGTGCTCGGCGGCTCGCTGGTCGTCGACGGCCCGACCCTCGTCCTGCAGGCGACGATCGCGCTGCTCGCACTGCTGTCGACGCTGATCTTCGCCGACCGGTTCGCGGGGGGCGAGGACGCGTTCGCGCCGTCCGCCGCCGCGGTCCCGGGCTCGGACTACGAGGAGATCGCCCGACGCAAGGGCCTGCGCCAGACCGAGGTGTACCCCCTGCTCCTGTTCGCCACGGGCGGGATGATGCTGTTCCCGGCGACGACCGACCTGCTGACGCTGTTCGTGGCGCTCGAGGTCCTGTCGCTGCCGCTGTACCTGCTGTGCGGGATGGGACGCCGCCGCCGCCTGCTCTCGCAGGAGGCGTCGATGAAGTACTTCCTGCTCGGCGCCTTCGTCTCGGCGATCATGCTGTTCGGCATCGCGCTGCTCTACGGGTACTCCGGCTCGCTGCGGTACGCGGACATCGCGGTCGCGACGGCCACGCCGAACGGGCTCGAGGGTCTGCTCGTGGTCGGGGCCCTGCTGCTGCTCGCCGGCCTGTTCTTCAAGATCGGCGCCGTGCCGTTCCACATGTGGACGCCGGACGTGTACCAGGGTGCGCCCACGCCCGTCACGGGGTTCATGGCGGCGTGCACCAAGGTCGCGGCGTTCGGGGCCCTGCTGCGCGTGGTCTACGGCATGCTGCCGGGGATGGCCTGGGACCTCGACGTCGTCCTGTGGACCGTCGCGATCCTCACGATGGTCGTCGGCACGGTGGCGGCGCTCGTCCAGACGGACGTCAAGCGGCTGCTCGCGTACTCCTCGATCGCGCACGCCGGCTTCGTGCTGACGGGCATCGTCGCGCTGGACGACGCGGGCATCACCGCCGTGCTGTTCTACCTGCTGGCCTACGGCGCGACGACGGTGGGTGCCTTCGGGCTCATCGCCCTCGTGCGCGAGCAGGGCACGGGCGACGACGACGTCCCCGCGGTGCTGGGCGAGGCCACGCGCCTGTCCCAGTGGGCAGGGCTGGGCCGCACCCACCCCGTCCTGGCGGTGACCTTCACGCTGTTCCTGCTGTCGTTCGCGGGCATCCCGCTGACCGCCGGCTTCGTCGGCAAGTTCGCGGTGTTCACCGCCGCGGTCGAGGGCGGGGCGTGGCAGCTCGCGCTGGTCGGCGTGCTGGCGTCGGCGGCTGCGGCGTTCTTCTACGTCCGCATCATCGTGCTCATGTTCTTCACCGAGGTCCCCGAGGCTCCGGTGACGGCCGGCACGGGCACGGGCGTCGCCCCCGCGGCGGTCGCGGGCTCGACCCCCGTGGTGCACGGCGCAACCGGGCAGCAGGCCTCCGTCGCCACGGCGGAGCCGGTCACCACGGAGCGTGCTCCGGCCACGACCGTGGTCGCCGGGGAGGGCCTGACGGTCGTCGCCGTCGTGGTGTGTGCCGTTCTGACCGTGGTGCTCGGTGTCGCGCCGTCGCCGGTGCTCGACGCGATCGCCTCGGTGGCGGTGCTGCTGCCGTGACCCGACGGTGGCCGGGGGCGGGGCGTGAACCGGGATCGTCCGGGCATCGCCCGCTCCCGGTTCCGCCGTCCGCCCGTGGTGCGGATAGGTTCGTGCCGTGACGACCGCTCTCGCCCTCCCGCTCCACGACGCCGCGCTCGCCGAGCGCCTGACGGGGCGCCTCGACCTCGTCGAGGAGCTCCTGCGTGACGCGGTCACGTACGCCGACCCGATCGCGCACGACGCGTCGAGCCACCTCGTCAACGCCGGTGGCAAGCGCCTGCGTCCGCTGCTCGCCCTGCTGACGGCCGAGCTGGGCGACGGGGGCCGGCGCGAGGTCGTCGACGCCGCGGCCGTCGTCGAGCTCACGCACCTCGCGACGCTGTACCACGACGACGTGATGGACTCCGCGCCGCTGCGCCGCGGGGCGCCCTCGGCGCACGAGGTGTGGGGCAACTCCGTGGCCATCCTCACCGGCGACCTGCTGTTCGCGCGGGCGTCGTCGATCGTCTCCGGTCTCGGCCCCGAGGCCGTGCGGATCCAGGCGCAGACGTTCGAGCGGCTGTGCCTGGGCCAGCTGCACGAGACCGTCGGGCCCCGCCCCGACGAGGACCCGGTCGCGCACTACCTGCAGGTGCTGGCCGACAAGACGGCCTCCCTGATCGCGACGTCGGCCCGGTTCGGGGCGATGTTCGCCGGCTGCCGCCCCGACGTCGTGCACACGGTCACGCAGTTCGGCGAGACGATCGGCGTCGCGTTCCAGCTCGCCGACGACGTCATCGACCTGACGTCCGACGGCGAGGTCACGGGCAAGACCCCGGGCACCGACCTGCGCGAGGGGGTCCCGACCATGCCCGCGCTGCTCCTGCGCTCGCGCGCGGCGTCCACCGCCGCCGGGCCGGCCGACCGCGACGTCCTCGCGCTGCTGGATGCCGACCTCTCGGACGACGCCGACCTCGCCGCCGCGGTCGCGGCGCTGCGCGAGCACGAGGTCGTCTCGCTGACGCGCCGGCGTGCCGTGGACCTCGCACGGCAGGCCGTCACGGAGCTCGAGCCGCTGCCGTCGGGCCCGGTGAAGGACGCGCTCGTCGCGTTCGCCGACGCGCTCGTCGACCGGGCGTCGTGACCCGGGAGCGGTGACGGTGGCGGCGGGCGTCCGGCTGCGGTCCGCCGTCGCCACGGACCAGGCGGCCCGCGACACCAACGAGGACACGGCGTGGGCGTCGGACGGGCTCTTCGTGGTCGCCGACGGCATGGGCGGTCACGAGGCCGGTGAGGTCGCCTCCCGGCTCGTCGTCGAGGTGGTGAGCGGCCTGGCCGGCACGGACCCCAGTCTCGACGACGTCACGCGGGTGCTGCGCGAGGCCCACCGCCGGGTGCGTGACCTGCCGTCGCACGGGGAGCGTCGCCCGGGCACGACCCTCACGGGCGTGGTGGTCACGCGCCACGCGGGCGTGGCGTGCTGGCTCGTCCTCAACGTCGGGGACTCCCGCACCTACCGCATGGTCGGCGGAGTCCTCGAGCAGCTGACGCGTGACCACTCCGAGGTCGCCGAGCTGGTGGAGCAGGGGCTCGTCGCGGTCGAGGACGCCGCGCGGCACCCGCGTCGGCACGTGGTCACCCGCGTGCTGGGCGGCGGCGCGGCCCGCGTCGACCCCGACCTGAGCATGTTCCCGGTGAGTGCCGGCGACCGCATGGTCGTCTGCTCGGACGGACTGACGGACGTGCTGCCCGACGCGCGCGTCCAGGCGGTGCTGCGCGCCGAGCGGCACCCGCGCGCCGCAGCGGACCGCCTGGTGCGCGAGGCCCTGGCCGCGGGCGGCCAGGACAACGTCACGGTGGTCGTCGTGGACGCCGTGGCTCTCACCCCCTCACGCCCCGCCGCGGACGGCTCCGGCGTGGCACGATGACCGCTCACCCGACCCCGGAGGACCGCCCGTGAGCACCCGCACCTCGGCTCCACGCTGCGCGTCGTGCGGCATGCCGCTCGGCCCCGGCGCCGAGTCGTGCGCCGTCTGCGGGGCGCGGGTCCCCTTGATCGCCCGCCCGGCAGCGGCACAGGACGACGCGACGGCCGACGAGCCCGCCGGGGTGGGCGGCCTCGCGGCACGGCCTGCCGCGGCCCCCGAGGAGCCCGTCGCTGCGCGCTGGGACCTCCCGGCGCCGGTCGCTCCCGCGGCGGCGCCGAGCGCGCCCGCCGCGACCGCGGCGTCCGGCGCGCCCGCCCCGGCCGCGGCGTCCGGCCCGCCTGCACCGGCCCCGGCGTTCGACGCGGCAGCGGCGGGTCGCGCCGTGCGCGAGGCGGCCAGGCCGCCTCGCACGGCCTCGTCGGGTCGGGCGGCAGCGCCGGCGCCGGTGGAGGGCTCGCGCGTGGCCGGGTACGCGATCGACGTCCTGGCCGCCGCGGTCGTGGGCGTGGTGGGATTCCTCGTGGCGGGCCTGGTCGACGTCCCGGCGGCGGCCGTCGCCGGAGTGCTCGTCCTGCTGTTCGTGGCCGCGCAGGTCGTGGCCCTGCGCCGGTCCGGTGCGACGCTGGGCGTCGCCCTGGTGCGCACCGGCACGGGCGACGGGCGGACGCGAGGGGCACCGGGGGTGTCGCGGACGCCGGTCCGTGGACCCGGGGTGCCCACCCCGCCGCCGGGCCCGCAGCCGGGACCGGCGGGTGGCGGGTCCGAGCCGTCCTCCGTCCCGGCCCCGGTGCTGGACGTCGTCCTCCCGCCGCCGCCGTCCGCGCAGCCGGCAGCGGTCGCACCTCCCGTGCCCGACCTGCTGCCGCAGGCGCCGACGGGTGCCGAGCCGCTCGTCGCCGTCAGCACGCCGGCGGCGGACCTGCTGCCCGGACCGCCCGAGGCCACGCGTCGCACGCGCGGCGCGGCGCGCGCGGCGGGAGCGGGCGTCGCACCGGTCGAGGTGCCCGCGTCGGCGGGCGAGGACCTGGACGACCTGGAGCACACGCGCGTCCGGGACCCCGAGTCGCTGCGCCGGCGGTCCGGGACGCTCGCGCTGCACTTCGACACGGGCGAGCGCGTCCGCGTCGTCGGCCGCGGTCTGGTGGGCCGTGGACCGCGGGCCGAGGACGGGCAGGACATCCTCCACGTGGTCGTGCTGAGCGACGCCGCGCGGTCCCTGTCGCGCGTGCACGTCGAGTTCGGGCCGCAGGGCGCGACGACCGACGAGGAGGCGGCGATCTGGGTGATGGACCGTGGGTCGACCAACGGCACGGTCGTGGTCGACCCCTCGGGGGCCGGGCGGGTCCTGCCGGCGGGAGCACGTGCGGTGGTCGGTGCCGGCTGGGTCGTGCGGCTGGGCGACCGTGAGGCGCGCGTCGAGGACGACTGACCGGGGCGGCTCCCGGCGGCGTCAGGCGTCCGCCGCGTCGTCCCGGGGGTGGGGGCGGCGCGAGTGCCGCAGCCCGTCGACCGTGAGCACGGCCAGGGCGAGCCAGACGAGCCCGAACCCCCACCAGCGGGCGGGCGGCATGCGTTCGCCGGCGACGAGCACGCCGATCGCGAGCTGCAGCACGGGGGCGAGGTACTGCAGCAGCCCGACGGTCGACAGCGGGAGCCGTCGCGCGGCGGAGTTGAACAGCAGCAGCGGGACGGCGGTGAGCACGCCCGTGCCGACGAGCGCCAGGCCGTGCCAGTCGAGCTCCAGGGTGCCGACGCCCGCCAGGTGGAGCCAGACCAGGTAGCCCAGGGCCACGGGCGCCAGGACGGCCGTCTCGGCCGCGAGGCCCGGCAGCGCGGTGACGCGCGGCCCGACCCGGCTCTTGATGAGCCCGTAGGTGCCGAAGCTCCCGGCGAGGACGAGCGCGATCCACGGCAGCCTGCCGTAGCCGACGGTGAGCACGACGACCGCGAGCGCGCCGCAGCCGACCGCGACCCACTGCACGGCCCGCAGCCGCTCCCCGAGGACGAGCACCGCCAGCCCGATCGTCACGAGCGGGTTGATGAAGTACCCGAGCGCGGCGTCCACGACGTGGCCGGTCGTCACGCCGTGGACGAACACGAGCCAGTTGACGGCCAGCAGCACGGCCGCCAGCGTCAGGCGGGCGAGCAGGGCGTGGTCCCGCAGGATGGTCACGAACGCTCCCCAGGTCCGCGTGACGGCCAGCAGGAGCAGGCAGAAGAGCAGCGACCACACGACGCGGTGGGCGATGATCTCGACCGGGCCGGACGGCGCCAGCAGCGGGAAGTACAGGGGGAGCGCGCCCCACAGCGCGTACGCGGCGAGCCCGGCGGCGAGCCCGGCGCGGTGGCCGGGGGTGGTGGGGGCGGGTGCGGGCACCCCGTGACTCTAGGCGTCGCGGCGGGCCCCGCAGGCGTCCGGATGATGGGATGTCCGTATCGTGGAGTGGACGTCGAGCGCCGCGGCGGTCACGTCCTAGACTTGGCGCCGCACTGCACTCGCACCGACGGCGAGGCGCGCGGCCCCCGGGCCCGTCACGACGCCCGTCACGACGCCCCGTCGTGCGAGCGCTCCCCACACCGGAAGGCAACCAGGTCCCGTGAGCACCCCGACCCTGCGCGTCGCGATCGTCGGCGCCGGTCCGGCCGGCATCTACGCGGCAGACATCTTGTCGAAGACCGGCCTCGACGTCAGCATCGACCTCTTCGAGCGGCTGCCGGCGCCCTTCGGCCTCGTGCGCTACGGGGTCGCCCCCGACCACCCGCGCATCAAGCAGATCATCGTCGCGCTCCACAAGGTCCTCGAGCGCGGGGACATCCGCCTGCTCGCGAACGTCGACTACGGCACGGACCTCAAGCTCGACGACCTGCGGACCTTCTACGACGCGGTGATCTTCTCGACCGGCTCGATCCGGGACGCGGCGCTGCCGATCCCGGGCGTCGACCTCGACGGGTCCTACGGCGCCGCGGACTTCGTGTCGTGGTACGACGGACACCCCGACGTGCCGCGCACGTGGCCGCTGGACGCGACGCAGGTCGCGGTCATCGGGGCGGGCAACGTCGCGCTCGACGTGGCGCGCATCCTCGCCAAGCACGCCGACGACCTGCTGCCCACCGAGGTCCCCGGCAACGTCTACGACATCCTCAAGGCGAACCCCGTCACCGACGTCCACGTCTTCGCGCGGCGCGGTCCGGCGCAGGCGAAGTTCTCGCCTCTCGAGCTGCGCGAGCTGGGTCACGTGCCCGACGTCGACACGATCGTCTACCCCGAGGACTTCGAGTTCGACGAGGGGTCGATGGCCGCGATCCACTCGAGCAACCAGACCAAGCAGGTCGTCAAGACCCTGACGGACTGGACGCTCAAGGAGCCCGAGGACCTGACGGCCTCGCGTCGCATCCACCTGCACTTCCTGCACAAGCCGGTCGAGGTGCTGGGGGAGGACGGCAAGGTCGTCGGCCTGCGCACCGAGCGGACGGCGTTCAACGGCGACGGGAACGTCACGGGCACCGGCCAGACGTTCGACTGGCCGGTCCAGGCCGTGTACCGGGCGGTCGGGTACTTCGGGTCCCCGCTGGTGGACATCCCGTTCGACGACGTGGCCGGTGTCATCCCGAACCGCGAGGGACGCGTCATCGACGTCGACGGCGAGCACCTGCCGGGCGTGTACGCGACCGGGTGGATCAAGCGCGGCCCCGTCGGCCTCATCGGTCACACCAAGTCCGACGCGTCCGAGACGGTCCGCCACCTCGGGGAGGACGTCGCGGCGGCCGGTGACGCCTTCTACACGGCGACCGAGCGCGAGCCGCAGGCCGTCCTCGACTTCCTCGCGCAGCGCGGCGTCGACACCATCGAGTGGGCGGGCTGGGAGCTGCTCGACGCCTACGAGCGGTCGCTGGGCGAGCCGCACGGGCGCGAGCGCGTCAAGCTCGTCCCGCGCGAGCACATGGTCGCCGTCGCGCTGGGGCGCGACCTCCCGCAGGACTGAGGCCGACGTGGGGCCCCGGACGGCAGTCGGCCGTCCGGGGCCTCACGCGTGCCGGCGACCGTCCGTGCGGCGCGTTCCCCGGCGCCGGTCACCCGTCGCCCCACGTGCGGGAACGTCCACGCGTCGTCCGGCGTTGACGCCAGATGAAGGGCCGGATCATCGGCTGCGGGGAGGACGAGGACACAGATGGGCCATCGGCACTACAACGGGTTGAAGACGGCGGCGCTGTTCGGCGCGATGTGGGCGGTGCTGCTCGGGATCGGGTGGCTGATCGGCGGGGCGCGGTACCTGTGGCTGTTCGCAGGGCTGGGCGTCGCGATGACCGGCTACAGCTACTGGAACTCGGACAAGATCGCCATCCGCGCGATGCGCGCGCGACCGGTGAGCGAGATCGAGCAGCCCACGATGTACCGCATCGTCCGCGAGCTCTCGACCGCCGCCCGCCAGCCGATGCCGCGCCTGTACGTGTCGCCGACGATGGCACCCAACGCGTTCGCGACGGGGCGCGACCCCAAGAACGCCGCGGTGTGCTGCACGGAGGGGATCCTCGCGATCCTCGACGAGCGCGAGCTGCGCGGTGTGCTCGGGCACGAGCTGATGCACGTCTACAACCGCGACATCCTCACGTCGTCGGTCGCGGCCGCGGTCGCGGGTGTGATCACCTCGCTCGCGCAGTTCGCGATGTTCTTCGGCGGCGGCGACCGTCGTGAGGGCGGCAACCCGATCGCGGCCCTGCTGATGGTCTTCCTGGCGCCGCTCGCCGCGACGATGGTGCAGCTCGCGATCTCCCGCACGCGCGAGTACGACGCGGACGAGGACGGTGCGCGGCTCACCGGTGACCCGCTGGCGCTGGCGTCGGCGCTCCGCAAGCTCGAGGCCGGGGCGAACGCCCGCCCGCTGCCGCAGGACCGCGAGCTGGTCGACGTGTCGCACCTGATGATCGCCAACCCGTTCCGCGGCGGCGGCATGGGCCGGCTGTTCGCGACGCACCCGCCGATGACGGACCGCATCGCGCGGCTCGAGGCGATGGCCGGCGGCGGGGTCACCCGCTACTGACGCGTCCTCGACGGGCCGGCGCGGGCCCGACCGGCCGGAGCGGCCCGACGGGCCGCTGCCGGCCCGTCGGGCGTCCGGTGGTGGCCTAGCGGTAGTTGACGAACTGCAGCGCCGCGTCGACGTCGGCGCCCTTGAGCAGCGCGATCACGGCCTGCAGGTCGTCGCGGCTCTTGGCGGTCACGCGCAGCTCGTCGCCCTGGATCTGCGTCTTGACGCCCTTGGGGCCCTCGTCGCGCACGATCTTGGCGAGCTTCTTGGCCACCTCGGTGCTCAGGCCCTCCTTGATCGACCCGGCCAGGCGGTACTCCTTGCCCGACGGCTGCGGCTCGTTCTCGCCGGTGTCCAGGGACTTCAGGGAGATGCCGCGCTTGATCAGCTTGGTCTGGAACACGTCGAGCACCGCGAGGACGCGCTCGGGGGAGTTGGCGACCATGAGGATGTTCTCGCCGCTCCACGCGATGGACGCGCCGACGCCCTTGAAGTCGTAGCGCTGCGCGATCTCCTTCGCGGCCTGGTTCAGGGCGTTGTCGACCTCCTGGCGGTCGACCTTGCTGACCACGTCGAACGACGACTCGCTCGCCATGATGCTCCCTCCCGGCACCTGCGAGGTGCCACTGCGGTCCGTCGGGCGAGGGGTGCGCGGGGCCGCCTGCCGCGTGCGGCGGACGGGTGTCCGACGGCCGCGGCGGGCCGGTGTGCACGAGCCCCCTCTCGGACTTGCTATCCTTCCATCCGCACGCCGCTCACGCGGACGCGTCGGCCCCCGGGTCGTCGGGTCGACGTGGGAGTGCACCCCTGGCGGGTTACCCGAGTGGCCAAAGGGGGCTGACTGTAAATCAGCTGGCAACGCCTACGGGGGTTCGAATCCCTCACCCGCCACGTACCGGAGGGGGCGTCCTCGACAGAGGACGCCCCCTTCGTCGTCCCCCGGGCCGGGGGAGCGGGTCAGCAGGTCCAGGTGCCCGTCGTCACCGAGACGGTCGTGCCCTCGTCGCGCGTGTCGAAGACGCCCGCGTCCTCCTCGGAGGCGAACGCCACGCCGACGCCGGTGGGCTCGGCGAAGCCGGTGAGGCCGGCGAGGACCTCCTGCGCGCCCTCCTGGCAGCCCGCGGACGCCGGCTCGACCTCGTAGCCCAGCTTCCCGAGCCGGTCGACCTCGGTGGCCAGGGCGGGGTCGTCCGTCCCCTCGGCGACGGCCGTCCACACGACCCAGAGCTCGCCGTCGGCGTCGGCGGGGGCGACGGCGGTGGGCCAGTCCGCGGCCGAGGGGTCCACGCCCTCGTCGCCGGCCGTGCAGGCGGCGGGCAGCAGGACGAGGATCGACAGGGCCGCGGCGGCGGCCGCGCGGCGGTGACGGTGACGGGTGCGCATGCGCCGGATCGTGGCACGCGACGCCTGCCGCCGCGACGAACTGAAACGCTTCGGCAGGGCCTTGCGGAGCCGTGCCGAGCACGCGCAGGGAGGGGTTGCGGAGCCGATTTCACGACGACCCCGCTGCGCGTGTACTCTGGTCCGCGCTGCCCCGATAGCTCAGTCGGCAGAGCGTCTCCATGGTAAGGAGAAGGTCAAGGGTTCGATTCCCTTTCGGGGCTCTGTGGTATGTCACGGGCCGGTCGTCCTCGGACGGTCGGCCCGGGACACGACCGCTGTGGCGGGATAGCTCAGGTGGTTAGAGCACACGGCTCATAATCGTGGTGTCGCGGGTTCGAATCCCGCTCCCGCTACCACGTCCGGCGATACATCCGTCGCAGCAGCGCGCGTCGGCCGGCGCGCGCCAGGAGAAGAACGCAGCCCCCGCGGGGCGCGAGAGGTGACACAACATGGCCAGCAAGAGCGCGGACGTCCGCCCCAAGATCACGCTCGCCTGCACGGAGTGCAAGGAGCGGAACTACATCACCAAGAAGAACCGTCGGAACAACCCCGACCGGCTCGAGATGAAGAAGTTCTGCCCGCGGGACAACAAGCACACGGTGCACCGCGAGACCCGCTGACGCGGGCCGCGGCAACCGACCGACCCGCTGACGTGCCGGTCGACATCACCTTCGCCGGGCGGGTCTACCCGCCCGGCGACGTGTATGTGGTCTCCCGCGAGAAGCTGCGGGAGTTCGCCGAGGCGACGGGTGCCACGCACCCCGCCCACACCGACGTCGAGGCGGCCCGCGCCCTGGGGCATCCCGACGTCGTCGCGCCGCCCACCTTCGCCGTGGTGATCGCGCAGCGGACCGAGGCGCAGTACGTCGAGGACCCGGCCGCGGGCATCGACTTCAGCCGCGTGGTGCACGCCGACGAGCGGTTCACGCACCACCGCCCCATCCACGCGGGCGACCGGCTGCGCGCGGCGCTGCACGTCGACGCCGTCACGGTGCGCGCGGGTCTCGCCATGGTGACGACGCGCTGCGAGGTCGCGGACGAGGACGGGGCGCCGGTCGCCACCGTCGTCTCCACGCTCGCGGTGCGGCCCGAGGACGCCTCGTGACCGCCGGCCTCCGCCCCGTGGTGGCCGACCTCGCGGTCGGCCAGGAGGTCGCCCGCCGGACCATCGGTGTCGACCGCGCGCGGCTCGTGCGCTACGCCGGTGCGTCCGGCGACTTCAACCCGATCCACTGGAACGACCGCGTCGCGACGTCGGTCGGCCTGCCGGGTGTCATCGCCCACGGCATGTGGACCATGGGTGCGGCCATCGCGGTCGTCGTGGACTGGGCGGGGGACCCCGGCCGGGTCGTCGACTACCGGACGCGGTTCACGCGCCCCGTGCCCGTGCCGGACCCGGGTGAGGCGTTCGTCGAGGTCGTCGCCACGGTCGGTGCGATGGACGCCGAGGCCGGGACCGTGCGCGTCGACCTGGCGGTCGCCGTCGACGGCGTGCGGGTGCTCGGCAAGGCCCAGGCGGTCGTCCGTCTCGTCTGAGGCGGGCTTCGCGGCCGCGGCGTCACCCCTGCTGCGGGACGGGCCCCGTCGTCGTCCCCACGCGCAGCGCGACCGGCAGTACGCGCGGCTCGGGGGCGCGGCCCGCGAGCAGCTCGGCCACGGCCTCGCCGATCGCGGCGCCCTTCTCGGCCAGCGGCTGGGCGACGCTGGTGAGCACGTCGGGCGCGAGCCACGGCAGGTCCAGGCCGTCGAACCCGGCGATCGAGACGTCCTGGGGGATCCGCAGGCCGAGCTCGCGCGCGGCGAGCACCACCCCGGACGCCAGCAGGTCGGACTGGCAGACGATCGCCGTCGGGCGGTCCGCGGCGGACAGCAGCGCCCGTCCGGCGGACGCCCCGTGCTCGACGAGCGAGGCGGGCGTCTCGTACACGACGGTGGGCGTGACCCCGGCGTCGGTGAGCCCGGCGAGGCGGCGGCGGCTGATCTCCCACGTGATGTGCGCGAGCCGGGCCTCGTCGGCCGGGCCCTCCGTCCGCTCGCGGTCGAACGGCAGGGTGACCGTCGCGATGCGGGTGTGCCCGAGGTCGAGCAGGTGCCGCGTGAGCTCGGTCATGCCGCCGTGGTCGTCGATGCCGACGGCCGCGACGTCGGGCTGCGGCGTGCCCTCGACGAGGACGGCGGGGGTGCCGCGCCGGCGCAGCGTCTCGAGCACGGGGTCGTCCGTCGTGCCGCCCCACATCTGCACCGCGACGTCCATCGCGGCCGACTCCAGCAGCGGGTCGACGGCGGGCTGCGACGCGTCGTCGGGCCCCGGGATCAGCAGGACGCCCAGGCCCAGCGGGCCGAGCGTCGCGGTGAGGCCGTCGAGGACCTGCACGGCCACGGGGTCGCGGAACGCGCGCCGCAGGGCGTCGCCCATGATGACGCCGACGATCCCGGACCGCCCCCGGCGCAGCTGGCGGCCGAGCGGGTTGGGGCCGGCGTACCCGAGGGCCCGTGCGGCGTCGAGCACGCGCGCGCGGGTGGTGTCCGCGATGGGGCCGGAGCCGGAGAAGGCCAGGGACGCGGTCGAGACCGAGACGCCGGCGCTCGCCGCGACGTCGGCCAGGGTGGTGCGCTGCGCGGACAGGGAGACCTCCGGGGCCGGTCAGGGCGTGTGACGCGTGTGACGTCGCGCGCTGATTGACGTCGCGGTCAGCGTACCCGCAGAATTGGCAGATCCCATCAAATCGATTCGATGACGCCTGCGCGCAACTCGAATCGATTCGATCCGTGGCGGTGAACGCACCCGCCCCGCCCCACCCGCCCCACCGGAGCCTCGTTGTGACCCGTCCCGACCCGCCCGCCGTCGTCCGCGCGCGCCTGCTGCTCACCGGCCTGTTCACCCTGGCCGGGATCACGTTCGCGAGCTGGCTCGCCCGCCTGCCCACGGTGCGGGACCTCCTGGACCTCGGCACGGCCGACCTCGGCCTGCTGCTGCTGGTGGGCTCGGTCGGCTCGCTGCTCACCGTCACCACCTCCGGCATGCTCCTGGAGCGGTGGGGCAGCCGTCGCGTGCTGCTGGTCTCGACGTTCGTGCTCGCCGCTGCGCTCGTGCTGCTCGGCACCGGCCCGACGGTCGGCTCGGTCGCCCTGCTCGCCGCCGGCATCTTCCTCAACGGCGTGGCCGTGGCGCTCGGGAACGTCGCGATCAACGTCGAGTCCGCGCGCGTCGAGCGGGCGCTGGGCCGCACGGTGATCCCGCAGTTCCACGCGGCGTTCTCGGTCGGGGCGGTCGTGGGCTCCGGCCTCGGTGCCCTCGCCTCCGCCGGCGGCGTGCCCGTGGCCGTGCAGCTGCCGGCCACGGCGGCCCTCATGGTGGTGTGGCGGCTCGCGTCGCTGCCCCGCGTCGTCCTGCCGGCGTCCGCGGCCGAGACGGCGGAGCGGTCCGTCGGGCGCCCCCTGCCGGCGGACGCCACCGCGTCGCGGGCGCGTCGCGGGGTCCGCCGCGTCGGCGCCGCGCTCGGGGCCTGGCGCGAGAGGCGCACGCTGCTGGTCGGTGTCGTCGTCCTGGCGGCGGCGTTCTCGGAGGGCGCCGCGAACAACTGGCTGTCGCTCGCCGTCGTGGACGGCTTCGGGACCAGCGAGGCGGTCGGCGGCGCCGCGCTCGGCCTGTTCGTCGCCTCGATGACGGCCGTGCGGCTGCTCGGCACGCGCCTGCTGGACCGCTACGGGCGCGTCGCGGTGCTGCGCGCGTCCGGGGCCTCCTCGGTCGTGGGCCTCCTGCTGTTCGGCTTCGCCCCGACGTTCGCGCTCGCCGCCGCCGGCGTCGTGCTGTGGGGCGTCGGCGCCGCGCTGGCCGTCCCGATCGGGATCGCCGCGGCGTCGGACGACCCCGTGCGCGCGGCCGGACGCGTCGCGGTCGTCTCCGCGTTCGCGTCGATGGCGTCGCTCGTCGCACCGCCCGTGCTGGGCCTGGCGGCGGAGTCGGTCGGGGCCCGGCACGCGCTCACGCTCATCGTCGTCGCGATGGTCCTGAGCGTCGTCGTGGCGCCGGCGGTCGCGCGCGACGCCACGGCTCCCGGCGGGGCGCCGGCCCGGCCGGCCGACGCCCCTGCCGCACCCGCCGGCCGGCAGGCAGCCGCACCCGCGGACGGCGATCTCGAGGGCCTCGTGCGCTCCCGGCGCCACCACGTGCTGCCCGGCGGGCGCCGGCGGGCACGCCGCGCAGCCGGTCGACCCCCGGTGCGGGGTGCGGCACGATGAGCCGCGTGGACGACGTCCGACGTGCACCCGCTCCGCGCGAGGTGCGGCTCGCGTCGGCGGCCGTCTTCACCGTCTTCCTGCTCTCGGGCGTCAACTTCGCGTCCTGGGCCGCGCGGCTGCCCGCCGTCCGCGACGCGCTGGGGCTCAGCCCGGAGCGCATGGGCGTGCTGCTCCTGGTCGGGGCGTTCGGGTCGCTGTTCGCGCTGCCGCTGTCCGGCATCGTCGTCGAGCGGCTGGGCGCGCGGCGCACGGTCCTCGGCTTCGCGCTGCTCAACGCGGTCGGCTACGGCGTCGTCTCGGTCGGCGTGATGCTCGGCGAGGCCGTGCTCGTCGGTGCGGGACTCGTGCTCGCGGGGATCGGCACGGGCGTCTGGGACGCCGCGATGAACCTCGAGGGCGCGGTCGTCGAGCAGCGCCTGGGACGCACCGTGATGCCCCGGTTCCACGCCGGCTTCTCGTTCGGCACGATGGCCGCTGCGGGCGTCGCCGCCGTCGCGGCGTGGTGGCACGTGCCGGTGCAGGTGCACCTGCCGGTCGTCGTGGCGCTGTCGTCCGTCGGCGTCGCCGTGGCCGTGCGCGCGTTCCTCGCCGGTCCGGTCCCCACCGCCCCGCGCCCCGACGGGGCTCCCGGGACGCCCGCCGCGCCGCGGGGTGCGCGCGCGGCGGTGGGCGCCTGGCTCGAGCCGCGGACCCTGCTCATCGGCCTGGTCGCGCTCGCCGCCGCGCTGACCGAGGGCGCCGCCAACGACTGGGTGAGCCTGGCGGTCGTCGACGGCTTCGGCACGGCCCACGTGACCGGGGCGGTGGCCTTCGGCCTGTTCGTCACCGCGATGACCGCGATGCGGCTGTTCGGGACGCCGCTGCTCGACCGGTTCGGCCGGGTCGCCGTGCTCCGCCTGTGCGCCGGGCTGGCCGGCGTCGGCCTGCTCGTGTTCGGCCTGGCGGACCAGCTGTGGCTGGCACTGGTCGGGGTCGTCGTGTGGGGTGCCGGCGCCGCGCTGGGCTTCCCCGTCGGCATGAGCGCCGCGGCCGACGACCCGCTGCGGGCCGCGCAGCGCGTCGCGGTGGTCTCCACGATCGGGTACTCCGCGTTCCTCGCGGGCCCGCCGCTCCTCGGGCTGCTCGCGCAGCACGTCGGCTACCGGCCGGCGCTGCTGGCGATCCTCGTGCCCGTCGCCCTCGGCCTGCTCGTCACCGGCGCCGCGCGGCCCCTGGCGCAGGGTGCCGCACCCGACGACGACGCCGCCCGTCGCGCGGTCTAGCCTGGGCGCGTGGAGCTCGACACCTGCGCCCTGCCCGGCCCGGCCCCCGAGCCGGCGCAGCCGGCGGTCCCGACGCACACCGGCACACCGACGCTCGCGGACCTCACGACGCTGCGCGTCGGCGGCCCCGTCGCGCGCTACGTCGAGGCGACGTCCGAGGCGGAGCTGGTCGAGGCCGTCCGCGCTGCGGACGCGGCGGACGAGCCGGTGCTCGTCCTCGGTGGCGGCTCCAACGTGCTGGCCGCCGACGCCGGCTTCCCCGGCGTGGTCGTGCGTGACGTGCGCGGCGGCGTCGAGGTGCCCGACGCGTCGGCGTGCGCGGGCGTCACGCTGACCGTGCCGGCGGGGACCGTGTGGGACGACGTCGTCGCCTACGCGGTGCAGCACGAGCTCGTCGGCGTCGAGGCGCTGTCCGGCATCCCCGGCTCGACCGGTGCGACGCCCGTGCAGAACGTCGGCGCGTACGGCCAGGAGGTCGCGCAGACCGTCGCGCAGGTGCGGGTGTGGGACCGCGGACGCGGACGCGTGCGCACGCTGCCGTACGTGTCGCTCGGCTTCGGCTACCGCACGTCGGTGCTCAAGCGGTCGATGCGCCCCGACCCGTCCGACCCGCGGGCGCCCTGGGGGCCGAC
Source organism: Cellulomonas wangsupingiae (assembly GCF_024508275.1). Classification (NCBI taxonomy): domain Bacteria; kingdom Bacillati; phylum Actinomycetota; class Actinomycetes; order Micrococcales; family Cellulomonadaceae; genus Cellulomonas; species Cellulomonas wangsupingiae. Next base: position 3,023,282 of record NZ_CP101989.1, on the reverse strand, counting down.
GCCCCGGTACGTCGTGCTCGACGTGACGTTCCAGGTGAAGCAGGGGTCGCTGTCCGCACCCGTCGCGTACCCGGAGCTCGCGCGCGCGCTCGACGTCGCCGTCGGGGAGCGCGCCCCCCTCGCGGACGTGCGCGCCGCGGTCCTCGCGCTGCGCGCCCGCAAGGGCATGGTGCTCGACGCCGGCGACCACGACACCTGGAGCGCCGGGTCGTTCTTCACCAACCCCGTCGTCCCCGCCGCGGCCGCCGACGCCCTGCCCCCCGACGCCCCCCGCTGGCCCATGCCGGACGACACGGTCAAGACGAGTGCCGCGTGGCTCATCGAGCACGCCGGCTTCGGCCGGGGGTACGGCGCGCCCGGCCCGGCGACCCTGTCGACCAAGCACACCCTCGCGGTCACCAACCGGGGCGACGCGTGCGCGGACGACGTGCTCGCCCTGGCGCGTGCGGTGCGCGACGGTGTGCGCGACAGGTTCGGCGTCGTCCTCGAGCCCGAGCCGGTGCTGGTGGGCGCCACGCTGTGAGCCCGCCCGCGCTCAGCCCGCGGCCGGCTCCGTGGCCAGCCACGCGTCCACGCCCGCGAGGAGCCGCGCGCGCGTGGTGGGGGACGCCGCGCTCGCGGTGATCGACGCGCGCGCCAGGTCCGCGAGCTCGGCGTCCGTGAACCCGTGCTCCTCACGCGCGACCCGGTACTGGTCGACGAGCCGCGCCCGGAACAGCAGCGGGTCGTCGGCCCCGAGCGCGACCCGCGCGCCGGCGTCGACCAGTGTCCGCAGCGGCACGTCCGCGGCCGTCGGGTAGACGCCGAGCGACACGTTCGACGACGGGCAGACCTCCAGCGCGACCTCGTCCTCCAGGACGCGCGCGAGCACCCGCGGGTCCTCCCCGCTGCGCACCCCGTGGCCCAGGCGGTCGGGGTGCAGGTGCTCGAGCACCTCCTCGACGTGCGCGGGCCCCAGCAGCTCGCCGCCGTGCGGCACGCTGAGCAGCCCGGCGCGGTGGGCGATGCGGAAGGCCCCGGCGAAGTCCGCGGTCGTGCCCCGGCGCTCGTCGTTCGACAGGCCGAACCCGATGACCTGGCCGGGCCCGTCGCCGGCGTGCCGCGCCGCGAGCCGCGCGAGCGTGCGCGCCTCGAGCGGGTGCCGCATGCGGGACGCCGCGACGACCACGCCGACCTCGACGCCCGTCGCGGCCTGTGCGGCGCGCGCCTCGTCCAGGACGATCTCCAGCGCCGGCGTCAGGCCGCCGACGAACGGCGCGTACGACGTCGGGTCGACCTGGATCTCGAGGCGTCCCGACCCCTCTGCGGCGTCGTCGGCGGCGGCCTCCGCGACGATGCGGCGCATGTCGGCCTCGGACCGCACGCACGCCCGAGCCGCGTCGTACAGGCGCTGGAACCGGAACCAGCCGCGCTCGCCGGCGGGCACCCGCAGGGGGTCCGCGTCGAGCAGCACCTGCGGGAGGCGGATGCGGTGGCGCTCCGCCAGCTCGGCGAGCGTCGCGACACGCATCGAGCCTGTGAAGTGCAGGTGCAGGTGCGACTTGGGGAGCAGGCTCAGGTCACGCATCGGTCCCAGTGTGCCAGGCGCGGTGCGTCGGCACCGGTCAGGCGGGGGCGTCCACGAGGCGGTACCCGACGCCGCGGATCGTGTCGAAGTGCTCGGCGCCGAGCTTGCGCCGCAGGTACCGCACGTACACGTCGACGACGTTGGAACCGGGGTCGAAGTCGTACCCCCAGACCTCGGACAGCAGCCGCTCGCGCGTGAGCACGTCACCCGGGTTCCGCATGAACGTCTCCGCGAGGGCGAACTCCCGCGCGGACAGGTCCACCTCGGTCTCGTCGACCCTCATGCGACGGGTCCGCAGGTCGAGCTGCAGCCGCCCGTGGGCGAGCACGTTGCCGCGTGACGCGGCCGAGGGCTGGCTGCGCAGCCGCAGCCGGACGCGGGCGAGCAGCTCCTCGAACCGGAACGGCTTGGCCATGTAGTCGTCGGCACCGGACTCCAGCCCGGTGACGGTGTCCGTGACCGAGGACCGGGCGGTCAGGACGATGACCGGCAGCGTGTAGCGCTCGGCGCGCAGGTAGCGCAGCACCTCGAAGCCGTCCATGTCGCCCAGCCCGAGGTCGAGCACGAGCAGGTCGACGCCGCCGGCCTCGACGTGCTCGAGGGCCTCCTCGCCGGTGACGACGGCGGTCGCCTCGTACCCGTGGGCGCGCAGGCCCTTGGCGACGAACGCGGCGATGCGCTCCTCGTCCTCGGCGATCAGGATGTGTGTCATCTGTGCGGCTCCACGAGCTCGAGGGACTCGGCCTCGCCGTCGACGAGGCCGACGGCAGGCAGGTCGAGGACGACACCGACGCCGGGACCGGCGCCGGGAGGGGGGTGCTCCAGCAGGACGCGCCCGCCGTGCGCCGCGGCGATGGCCGCGACGATCGGCAGACCGAGGCCCGCGCCGTGCTGGACGCGGTCGGCCTGCCCGCGGTGGAAGCGCTCGAAGATCCGCGCCTCCTCCTCGGGGGGGACGCCCGGCCCCTCGTCGCGCACCCAGACCAGCAGGCGGCCCCCGGACACCTCGCTGCCGAGTCGCACTGTGGAGCCGGGTGCCGAGAAGCGCACGGCGTTGGCCAGCAGCTGCAGCCAGGCCTGGGTGATGCGCTGGGCGTCGACGGCGACCACGACGTCGGCGCGCGCGACGACGACGAACCGGCGCTCGCCCAGCCCGCGGGCCTTCTCGTGCACGTCGTCGGTCAGGCGCCCGAGGTCCACCGGAGCCCGGCGCACGAAGTCGGGCCGGTCGGCGGTCGCCAGCGTGACGAGGTCGTCGACGAGCCGCTGCATGCGGTCGAGCTCGTCCAGCGCGAGGGCCTGCGTCCCGCGCACGTCGTCCACGTCGGCCGGGTCCAGCAGCTCGAGGTGCCCGCGCACGATCGTCAGGGGTGTCCGCAGCTCGTGGCCCACGTCGTCGAGCAGCTCGCGCTGCGAGCCGAAGGCGCGCTCCAGGCGCTCGAGCATCGAGTTCACCGAGGCGGCGAGGTCCGTCAGGTCGTCCTTGCCGGTGAGCTCGATGCGCTCCGACAGGTCGGACTCGGTGACGCGCCGGACGGTGTCCCGCAGCACCCGCACCGGACGCAGCATGCGCCCGACGACGAACCACGCGACGAGCGAGGTGACGGCGAGCGCCACCAGACCGACCACGGAGTACGTGAGGAAGATGCGCCACACGTCCGCGTTCTGCGCGGTCCGGTCGGACGCCACGACGAACATGCCCGCGACGCCCGGGTCGGCCTCGACGCCGACCGGCACGGTCACCAGCCGGTACTCGGTGACCGACGTGCGGACCGTGCGGGGGTGGCCCGCGAGCGGGTCGTCGGCCGGCAGGGCCGCGAGCCACGCCATGAGCTCCTCGTCGGTGTCGAGACGGATCGCCCCCGTCTCGTCCGCCGGGCGCAGGTCGAACGCGCCGTCCACCAGCGAGAGCATCCCCTCGTGCTCGGCGGGGACACGTGCCTCGACGGCTCGGCGCAGCAGGTCCCGGACGGACGACCACGGGGCGCGGGTGTCGTCGGCCTGCGCCTCGCCCTCGGCCTGGCTCGTGCGTACCGCGCTGACCGCGCGCTCGAGCGAGTCGTCGATGCGGGCGTCCGTCGCCCGCAGCTGCAGGGCCAGTCCGGTCACGCCGGAGACGGTCATGGCGGCGGCCGTCAGCGCCACCACCGCCGTCATCAGGCGTCCGCGGACGGTGGCCCGGGAGCCCGCCGCACGCGGCGCGTCGACGGGCGCGGCGGCGGAACGCCCCGACGCCGGCCCGTTCCGCATGCGGACAGTATGGTCGCGCGGCAACCCGGGCAGAAGGTGCGTCCGGGGCGCGGTCCGGCCCGGTCCACGCGTGCGTGGGTCAGGCGCCGGGCAGGATGCCGCGCTCGATGGCGACCGTGACGGCGCGCGTGCGGTCGTCGACGCCGAGCTTGGCGAACGCCCGCAGCAGGTGGGTCTTGACGGTGGCCTCGGTGATGAACAGCGCACGGCCGATCGCGGCGTTCGACAGCCCGCGCGCGACGCCGCCGAGCACCTGCTGCTCGCGCGGGGTGAGCCGCTCGCCGCGGTCACCGCGGACCTGCTGGACCAGGCGGCGGGCGACCGACGGCGACAGCGCCGACTCGCCGCGGGCCGCGGCCCGCACCCCCGCGACGAGCTGGTCACGCGGGGTGTCCTTCAGCAGGTACCCCGTCGCACCCGCCTCGACCGCCCGCAGGATGTCGGTGTCCGTCTCGTAGGTCGTGAGCACCAGCACGTGCACGCCCGGCAGCCCGGCGACGATCCGTACGGTCGCGGCGGTGCCGTCCGTGCCCGGCATGCGCAGGTCCATGAGCACGAGGTCCGGCCGCAGCTCCTCGGCCAGCGCCACGGCCTGCTCGCCGTCACCGGCCTCGCCGACGACCTCGAGGTCCGGCTCGAGGTCGAGCAGCGCCACGATGCCGGACCGCACGACGGGGTGGTCGTCGGCCACGACGACGCGGACGGTCACGGTGCGTCCGTCCGGGCCGGCCCGGTGGTGCCGGCGGCGGCGGGGCGGACGGGCACGCGCAGGCGCACCCGCGTGCCGTCGCCCGGGGTCCCGACGACGTCGAGCGTGCCGCCGGCGGCGTCGGCGCGTGCCCGCATGCCCCGCAGCCCCGTGCCCTCGGACGCGCCGGCGGGCAGGCCGCGTCCGTCGTCGGCGACCTCGAGGACCACCTCGTCGCCCGACCGCGCCAGCCGCAGCGTCACGTGCGAGGCGGCGGCGTGCCGCCGGACGTTCGCGAGGGCCTCCTGCGCGGCGCGCAGCAGCACGACCTGGGCCTCGCGGCCCGCGAGGTCGTCGCCGGCGTCGTCGACGACCTCGACCCGCACCCCCGTCTCGCCGGTGAACCGGGTCGCGAGGCGCGCCAGGGCGTCCGCGAGCGTGCCGTCCTGCAGGTCCGGCGGGGAGAACGCGGCGACGAGCGCACGGGCCTCGGCGAGGTTGTCCCGCGCGACGTCCTCGATGCCGGCCAGACGTGCCGCCACCCGGTCGGAGCGCCCGCGCTCGAGCTCGACCGACGCGGTCTGAGCGAGCATGACGACCGACGTGAAGCCCTGGGCGAGCGTGTCGTGGATCTCCGCCGCGAGCCGTTCGCGCTCGGCGACGACCCCGGCCGCGTGGTGCGACGCGGCGAGGGCGTCCTGCGTCGCGCGCAGCTCGTCGAGCAGGTAGGCGCGTTCCTCGCTCTGCTCGGCGACGTGGGTGATCCACAGCCCGAGCGCGACGGCGAAGAGCAGCGCGGACCCGAACTGCGCGGCGATCTCGACGATCTGCTCGTCCGTCCCCCGCACGCGCAGCGCCTCGGCGACGGTGCAGCCGACGGCGAGCGCCACCGCCCACACGACGCCCGCGACGCGGGTGCGCACGAGGTTCCAGATCTGCACGTAGGCGAGGAACAGCAGGACCGGCCCGATGTCCGCGAGCGCGACCTGGGAGACGACGACGACCACCAGCACCGCGAGGTAGGCGTCGACGCGTCGGGTGTCGCCGCGGACGACGCCGCGCCTGCCGACCAGCACGTAGGTCAGGACGAGCACGGCCATCGCGCCCGCGGGGAGCAGCGCGTCGGCGGGCGTGGAGACCTCCGTCAGCACCGCCACCAGGTACAGCGCCGTCAGCCCGACGAACACGAGGTCCCACATCCGCAGCGTGCGCAGCCAGAAGCCGTGCCGGTCCACGGTCTGCGGCCCGGGCCCGTGCTCGGTGCCGGCTCCGGCGTCCGCGGGGGTGCTCATGCGCGTGACTCTGCCACGGCGCCGACCGGGTGGTCGACGCGCGTCATCCGTCGTCCCGGCGCCGCCAGCTGAAGGTCCGCACACCCACGACCAGGGCGACGACCAGCCACGCCGCGAGCACGGCGGCCGTCGCACCGTGCTGCCACGACCCTGCCGGCTCGAGCGCAGCCCCCTCGTCGGGCAGGAACACCGAGCGCATGCCCTGCGCCATCCACTTCAGGGGGAAGACCGACGCGGCCTGCTGCATCCACGTCGGCAGCTCGTCGAACGCGAAGAACACCCCGGACACGAACTGCAGCACCAGCACCACGGGGATCACGACCGGGCTCGCCGACTGACCGCTGCGCGGCACGGACGAGAACGCCACGCCGCACACCGCGCCGGTGGCCGTGCCGAGCACGAAGACCCATGCGAACGTCCACCACCGGCCCGGCTCGGTCGGCAGCGGCACGTCGAAGACCAGCGCCGCGACCGCGAGCAGGAGGGCGGTCTGGACGCCCGCCGTGACCAGGACCTGGCCGGTCTTGCCCAGGAAGTACGCCGTGGCCGGCAGCGGGGTCGAGCGCAGCCGCTTCAGCGTGCCGTCGTCGCGCTCCCCGGCGATCGAGATCGCCAGGTTCTGGAAGCTCGAGAGCATGACGCCCGTGGCGACCATGCCGGGCAGGAAGTACTGCGGGAAGTACACCCCCGACCCGGGCAGCAGCTCCTCCTCGGCACCGAACACGGTCGCGAAGATCGCCAGCATGAGGATCGGGTACACGAACACGAACACCACGGCGTCGCGCTCGCGGAAGAACGCCCGGACCTCGAACACCGTGCGCGACCAGGCGAGGCGCGCGAGTCCGGGCAGCGCCGACGACGGACGGTCCGTGGGGTGTGCTGCGCGGGTGCTCCCGGTGGTGCGGTTCGTCGTCGTCATCGCGCCGTCTCCTCGCCCGCCGCGTCCGCCGCCGCGTCCTGTCCGATGAGCCCGAGGTACACGTCCTCGAGCGTGGGGCGCAGCACCTGCAGGCCCGGGACCTCGCCGTCGGTCCGGCCCAGCTCCGCGGCGAGCCGCGCGACCAGGGCCGTCGGGGTGTCGGTCGCCTCGTCGTGCGTCACGCCGTCGACCGTCCACCGCACCCGCGCGCGCCGTGCCCGGCGGCCTCCGAGGTCGGCCGGCGCGCCCTCCGCCACGACGCGCCCGTGCGCCACGACGACGACGCGGTCCGCGAGGCGTTCGGCCTCCTCGAGGTAGTGCGTCGTCAGCAGGATGGTCGTGCCCTCGTCGCGCAGGGACTCCACGAGCTCCCAGAACTCGTGACGGGCCTGCGGGTCGAACCCGGTCGTCGGCTCGTCGAGGAACAGCAGCTCGGGGTCGCCGACGACCCCGAGCGCGACGTCGAGCCGGCGTCGCTGCCCGCCGGACAGCGCGCGCGTGCGCGTCCCGGCCCTGTCGCGCAGCCCGACCGCGTCGATCACGCCCTCCGGGTCCCGCGGCGCGGGGTAGAAGCCCGCGACGTGGTGGACGATCTCGCGCACCGTCGCCTCGGCCAGGTCGCGGTTGTCCTGCAGCACCACGCCCAGGCGCGCCCGCCACGCCCGCCCCGCGCGCGCCGGGTCCTCTCCGAGGACACGGACGTGGCCGGCGTCGGCACGCCGGAACCCCTCGAGCGTCTCGACCGTCGTCGTCTTGCCCGCGCCGTTGGGCCCGAGCACCGCGACGATCTCGCCGTGCTCGACGCGCAGGTCCAGGCCGTCGACGGCGCGCTTCTCGCCGTACCGCTTGTGCAGGCCCTCGACCAGGACGGCCGGGGCGTTCGTCGTCACCATGCGTCCAGCGTCGTGCGCGGGACGTGCCGCCCGGGACGACCGCTCGGGGGTGCCCGGGGTCCACCGGTCGGTGGACCCCGGGCGCGCCCCGGACGGTCAGACCGCCTCGGCGAGCAGGGCCTGGACGCGGCCGACGCCCTCGACGAGGTCGTCGTCGCCCAGCGCGTACGACAGGCGCAGGTACCCGCTGGGGCCGAACGCCTCACCGGGCACGACCGCGACCTCGACCTCGTCGAGGATCAGCGACGCGAGCTGCGCGGACGTGGTCGGGGTGACGCCGCGGATCGTGCGGCCCAGCACGCCCTCGACCGACGGGTACGCGTAGAACGCGCCCTGCGGCGCGGGGCAGCGCACGCCCTCGATCGCCTCGAGCATCGCGACCATCGTGCGGCGGCGGCGGTCGAACGCCGCGCGCATCGCCTCGACCGCGGACAGGTCGCCGGTCAGCGCCGCGACGGCCGCGCGCTGCGAGACGTTGGAGACGTTCGACGTCAGGTGCGACTGCAGGTTCGTCGCGGCCTTGATGACGTCGGTGGGCCCGATCATCCAGCCGACGCGCCAGCCCGTCATCGCGTACGTCTTGGCGACGCCGTTGAGGACGATCGTGGTGTCGGCCAGCTCGGGCACGACGCGCACGATCGGGGTGAAGACCGCGTGGTCGTACGTCAGGTGCTCGTAGATCTCGTCCGTGATGACCCAGATGCCGTGCTCGAGGGCCCAGCGACCGATCTCCTCGGTCTGCTCGGGGGAGTACACCGCGCCCGTGGGGTTGGACGGCGAGTTGAACAGCAGCGCCTTGGTGCGCGGCGTGCGCGCGGCCTCGAGCTGCTCGACGGTCACGAGGTAGCCCTGCTCGACGCCGGCGAACACCTCGACCGGCTCGGCGCCCGTCAGCCGGATCGCCTCCGGGTAGGTGGTCCAGTAGGGGGCCGGGAGCAGCACCTCGTCGCCCGGGTCCAGGATCGCGGCGAACGCCTGGAAGACGGCCTGCTTGCCGCCGTTGGTGACCAGCACGTCCGCCGGCCGGACCTCGTAGCCGGAGTCGCGCAGCGTCTTGGCCGCGATCGCCTCGCGCAGCACGGGCAGGCCGGCCGCGGGGGAGTAGCGGTGGTTCACGGGGTCCTGGGCCGCGCGGACGGCGGCCTCGACGATGTACTCGGGCGTCGGGAAGTCCGGCTCACCTGCCCCGAAGCCGATCACCGGCCGGCCGGCGGCCTTGAGGGCCTTGGCCTTCGCGTCGACCGCGAGCGTCGCGGACTCCGCGATCGCGGCGATGCGCGCGGAGACCCGGGCGCGGGTGGACGTCGTCGTCTGGGCGGTGTGCTCGCTCACGGGCCCATCCTCGCAGAGGCGCGCAGCGCCGGGGCCACGTGATATCACGACGTGGTACGGCGTCCGCGGGCGGCACCCGGGTGGGGCGCGGGTGTGAGTTCGACCGCACGCCCGTGGTCGCGTACAGTGGTCACCCGGCGGTTGACGTCCGCCATGATGAAGCACGCCCTCAGGCCGAGCAGGTCGGAGTGCGTCCGGAGTCGTGGCGAGCCAGGCCGTCGTAGGGCAGTGGCGCAATTGGTAGCGCAGCGGTCTCCAAAACCGCAGGTTGCAGGTTCGAGTCCTGTCTGCCCTGCGCACGCGGACCGACCTGTCCCCGAGGGGTTCCGATCCCACGGGGCACGGGTCGGCGTCGTGAGCAGGACCGCCGGTCGGTCCGGCGCGTCGCGTCGGCCCGTCCGTGTCCTCGACCCGCGGCGTCCACCCGGAGGCCGCACGAGACGAGACAGGGGCCAGACGTGAGCGATACCGCTGCCGCCGCGGCGTCCGACGCCGAGGGCTCGGCCGCCCGCAGGAGCGAGCACGCGCCGCGTCGCGGTGAGGAGAAGCGCGGGCTGTTCGCGCGCATCGCGCTCTTCGTGCGCCAGGTCGTGGCCGAGCTCAAGAAGGTCGTCCGGCCCACGCGCCAGGAGCTGGTCACGTACACCGGCGTCGTGCTCGTGTTCGTCACCGTCGTGATGCTGTTCGTGACGCTCATCGACCTGGGCATCGGCAAGCTGACGTTCCTGGTCTTCGGGTGACGACGGCAGGCTGACGCCGCCTCACCACCCCACCCGCGCGGACCGGTCCGCGCACCACCGGCATGAGCGCCGGCCCCCCATCTCCAGAAAGCAGGTTGCACGTGTCGCAGGAGTCGCAGGAGCCCACGTCGGGCGCCGAGGCCGAGATGGCGGACGCCCTGGCGTCCGTCGAGGCCGTCGAGGCGAGCGCGGGTGACGAGGTCGACGACACGGACGCCACCGAGGTCGAGCCCGAGACCGACGAGGCCCCGGAGGCCGACGAGGCCCCGGAGGTCGACGCGGAGGCGGAGTCCGCCGACGAGCAGGACGCGCCGTCCGACGAGGACGACCCCGACGAGGACCCCGAGGTCGCGTTCAAGGCCAAGCTGCGCCGGCTGCCCGGCGACTGGTTCGTCATCCACTCCTACGCGGGGTACGAGAACCGCGTGAAGGCGAACCTCGAGTCGCGCACGCAGAGCCTCAACATGGAGGACTACATCCACCAGGTGGAGGTCCCCATGGAGGAGGTCGTGGAGATCAAGAACGCGCAGCGCAAGGTCGTCAAGCGCGTGCGGATCCCCGGCTACGTCCTCGTCCGCATGGACCTCACCGACGAGTCGTGGGGCGCCGTGCGCCACACGCCCGGTGTCACGGGCTTCGTCGGCCACACGCACCAGCCGGTGCCGCTGACGCTCGACGAGGTCTTCTCGATGCTCGCGCCCGTGCTCGAGGCCAAGACCCCGGCCCAGCACGCCGCCAAGGCGTCGAGCAAGCCCGTCGAGGTCGACTTCACGGTCGGCGAGTCGGTCACCGTCACCGACGGCGGGCCCTTCGACACGCTGCCGGCGACGATCTCCGAGATCAATCCCGAGAACCAGAAGCTCAAGGTCCTCGTCTCCCTCTTCGGCCGGGAGACCCCGGTCGAGCTGTCCTTCAGCCAGGTCTCGAAGATCTGACCTGTCTGACCCGCCCCGCGCTGCGGGGCGATGCAACCGGGTCATCGCCCACGGCGTCGGCCCACGAACAGAACGGAAGGCACCATGCCCCCGAAGAAGAAGGTCACCGGCCTCATCAAGCTCCAGATCAACGCTGGTGCCGCGACGCCGGCGCCGCCGATCGGGCCCGCGCTCGGTCAGCACGGCGTGAACATCATGGAGTTCTGCAAGGCGTACAACGCGGCGACGGAGTCGCAGCGCGGCAACGTCATCCCCGTCGAGATCACGGTGTACGAGGACCGCTCGTTCACCTTCATCACGAAGACGCCGCCGGCCGCCGAGCTGATCAAGAAGGCCGCGGGCGTGGCCAAGGGCTCGCCGACGCCGCACACCGTCAAGGTGGCGACGCTGACGGCCGACCAGGTGCGCGAGATCGCCAGCACCAAGCTCGAGGACCTCAACGCGAACGACCTGGCCGCGGCGGAGAAGATCATCGCCGGGACCGCGCGTTCCATGGGGATCAAGGTCGAGGGCTGACCCAGCCCCCGCACCACCCGTCCGCCGGCGCGACCTGCGCCGGTGGGCACGTGGCAGGGCCCGTGTGCGGCCCGCATGACCACGACTGCTGACACGAGGAGAACAAGCAGATGCCCAAGCACAGCAAGGCGTACCGCGCCGCCGTCGAGAAGATCGACGCCGAGCGGCTCTACGCCCCCCTCGAGGCCGTGCGCCTCGCCAAGGAGACGTCGACCACGAAGTACGACGCGACCGTCGAGGTCGCGTTCCGCCTCGGTGTCGACCCCCGCAAGGCCGACCAGATGGTCCGTGGCACGGTCAACCTGCCCCACGGCACCGGCAAGACGGCCCGCGTCATCGTCTTCGCGAACGGTGAGCGTGCCGAGCAGGCCCGCGCCGCCGGCGCCGACGAGGTCGGCGGCGACGAGCTCATCGCCCGCGTCGCCGACGGCTGGACCGACTTCGACGCCGCCGTCGCCACGCCTGACCTCATGGGCAAGGTCGGTCGCCTCGGCAAGGTCCTCGGCCCGCGTGGCCTGATGCCGAACCCGAAGACCGGCACCGTGACGATGGACGTGGCCAAGGCCGTGTCCGACATCAAGGGCGGCAAGATCGAGTTCCGCGTCGACCGGCACGCGAACCTGCACTTCATCATCGGCAAGACGTCGTTCTCCGACGTCGCCCTGGTGGAGAACTACGCCGCGGCGCTCGAGGAGATCTCGCGTCTGAAGCCCGCGTCGTCGAAGGGTCGCTACATCAGCAAGGCGACCATGTCGACGACCAACGGCCCCGGCATCCCGCTGGACCAGAGCAAGACCCGCAACCTCACCGAGGAGGACGCGGCCTGACGGTCGCTCCACCACGCCACGACGGCCCGGCACCCGCGAGGGAGCCGGGCCGTCGTGCGTGCGCAGGCGAGCGACGAGGCCCGGTCCCCCCTGCGGGCCGGGCCTCGTCGACGCACCGGTCAAGCCGCGGTGCGCCCTCCCCTCACCAGGGCAGCCACTCGGTCACGCACGTGCCGTCCGCGCTCTGGCACACCAGCCGGACGGGCCCGTCGGGCCGGTTCTCGAGGCGGAAGTAGCCGACCTCGTCGGTGTCGACCGCGGCGACGTCGCCGTCGGGGCGGCGCAGCACGACCCGACCGCGACGGGCGGGGATGAGCTGGCCCTCCACCGCGACGTCCGTGACCTCGATCTCGACGCCCACCCCGTCACCCTCGAACACGAGGGTGCGCGACGGCTGACCGCTGCGGTCGCGCACGGCCGCGACGCCGGCCGCGGTGCACGAGTCGTGCACGAGCGTCAGGAGCAGCAGGTCGGTGGCCAGCTCGTCGCGCAGCGCGAGCATGCCGCGGTGCGCGTGGAACGCCGTGACCGCGGCGGACCTGATCCGCTCGGCCGTCTCGCCGTCCCGGACCGCCCGCGTGAGGTCGGCGGCGAGTGCGTCGTCGTCCTCCCACGCGTCGGCCGGCCGTGGCTGCGGCACGCTCATGTCATCCGAGTGCCAGGACATCGCGGCCTCCTTCGCCGGGCGCGCGGCTGGACGTCGCCGCGAGGTAGGTACGGATGGCGTGGCTCTGACGCAGGCGGGCCAGCCCGCGCTGCCGGGTGGGGCCGATCGACCCCACCGGGATGCCCAGGCGCGCGGAGACCTCCTGGTAGCTCGGGGGTGGATCGGTCGAGAGCAGCAGCAGGAGGTCGCGCTGGTGGGCGGGCAGCTCCGCGAGCGCCGCCCGCAGGGCGGCATGCTGCTCGCTGCGCAGCAGCTCGACGTCCAGCTCGACGTCGTCCTGCGCGTCGAGCCGGCCCGTCGTCGGGTCGACCGGGATCGACCGGCGCGACAGGTTGGCCGTCCGGATGCACTCGTGCCGCGTCGCGGTGGAGATCCAGCCCGGCAGCGCCGCCGGCTCGCGCAGGTCGGCCAGGTGCTCCAGCAGGTTGAGCCAGACGGTCTGCGCGACGTCCTCCGCCTGCTGCGGCGTCAGGCGGAACTGCCGGACCCGTGCCATGACGAGGCTCGTGTGCCGGTGCACGATCTCGGACCAGGACCCCTCGTCGCCCGTCAGCGCTCCGGCCACGAGCTGCGACGTGGAGCGCTCGTCGTACGGGCTGCCCAGCGGTTCTCGGCTGCTCACGGCGCGGCTCCTTCGCCTGTCGGGTTTGTCCCGAAGCCCATCATTGCGCGCGACGAGGCAGGTGCCCAGCACTTGACGCGCCAGGTCGGGGTGGAGCGACAGCCGCACCGGCACCAGGTCGGGCGACCTGAGGTGCCGACCGGTCGACAGGGTCATGGCAGTCCTCCTTCGGCGGGGCCGGGCGTCGTCGGCGACGGCGAGGCGTTCGTCCTGTGGGAGTCGGAGCGCGGAACCGTGCCCCGTGATACGACGACGACCGACCTCGGCTCCACGGGCGGCGCCCCGCGGGCCGCGCTCACAGGCCGTCCAGGATGCGCAGGGCCCGTCCGTAGTCGGGCAGCGGCGTGCCGGTGGCCCGCAGGCGCGCGAACGCCCGGCGGGCGCCGATGCCGTGCTCGTGCATGAGCGCCGCGACGGCCCCGGCGACCTGCGGCGCGGCGAACGACGTGCCGCTCCACCACGCGAACCCGTCGGCCGGGAAGTCGTCCGGCTCCGCGGTGAACTCGTACGACTCCTTGCCCTTGACGAACGGGGCGTGGATCCCCTCGGCGACCGCCGAGCAGTCGACCCAGAAGCCGTGGCTCGACCACGGGGCGGCGCGGCCGTCGGGGGTGAGGCCCGCGACCGCGACGACGTTGCGGAACGCGGCCGGCCAGACGGGCCGCGTGTCGCCGGTGTTGCCCGCTGCGGCCACGACGAGGATCTCGCGCCCCGTCTCCTCCTCGATGGACTCGATGACGTCGAGGGCCGCCTCGACGGCGAGGGACGGCTGGTCGAAGCGCGTGTTGGAGCCGAGCGACAGGTTGATGACGTCGGCGCCCAGCCTCGCGGCGCGGACCATGGCCTTGGCGACGTCCACCTCGCTGCCGACGCCCCCGCCGAGGAGCGCACGGTGCACGGAGATGCGGGCCTGAGGTGCCACCCGCTCGACGACGCCCGCGACGAAGGTGCCGTGCCCCGCGCACAGGTCGAGCAAGCCGTCGTCGGGCTCGATGTCCAGCGGGTCGATGTTCTGGTCCGGGCCCTTGCGGTGGCGGGCCACCGACGACAGCCGGCCGTCGCCGCGAGGGCGTCCGTCGATGCCGGTGTCCACCACCGCGACGTGCGGCGCGTCCGGCGTCGGCTCGTGGTCGAACGGCGCGAGGGGCGGCGCGAGGGCGGGCCCGCCGAGGTTCTTCATGACGGGGTCGCAGGGCAGGACCTGGTTCTGCGACACCGCGAAGCCGCGCAGCCGCAGCTCCGCCACGGTGTCGTCCAGGTCGTCCAGCGTGACCCCGGAGGCGCGCAGCAGCACGACGCGGTCGGCGATGCCACCGAGATCCGCGCGGACGCGCCGCAGGCCCCGTGCCTCCAGGTAGCCGCGCGCACCCCGGTCGTCCCACGTCGCGCGTGTCGCCACCAGCTCGCCCTCGACCGCCAGCACGTGCGACCCGCCGTGCTGGCTGACGGTGCCGATACGCTGCTCCGTCCGCGCCTGGTAGCGGTTCGCGATCGACCGCGCCGCCTGTCGGCGCAGGGCCGGGTCGTGGGCGGCGCGGCTCAGCTCCGTGACCTGACGGCGGACCTTGGCGCGTCCTCGGGACCGATCGTGGTCCTGGTCGTGGTGGCCGGTAGCGTCGGACGTGCTCATCGACGGGCTCCTTCGGGTCGTTGGTCCCTGGCAGGGGAGGACATGACGGGTAGGCGCGCAGATGCGCCCGGGGAGCAGGAGCGCCCGGGGGCGCTCCTGATACAGGCACGCGCGCTGGCTGACCGGGCGAGCGCCGATCCCCGCTCCGTGGAGGCCGACGTGCGCGCCCTCGTGGCACGTGCGCGGTCCGAGCGCGCCCACGCGGCCCACGCCGTCGCGCTCCGCGCGCTGGCGGCCGTGCACCGGGCGCGGTGGGAGCACACCGAGGCCGCCCGGCTCCTCGACACCGCGCTGCGGCTCGCCGCGCGGCACGGTGACGCGATCGTCGAGGCGGAGGTGCGCGGCGCACGTGCCGCCGTGCGGCACGGCCAGGGCCGCGTCGTGGCGGCCGGACGGGACGTCGACGCGGCGCTCGCAGCGCTGAGCCGGGCGTCCGACGTGTCGGCCGAGGACCGCGAGCGACTGAGGGCCTTCCTCCAGCTCCAGCGGGCGGCGCTCGACCACAACGCCGGGCGGCTGCGCGACGCGGAGGTGCAGTACCGACGCATCCTGTCGATGCGCCACGCGTCGACGGACGTGACGGTGCGCGTCGCCAACAACCTGGCGATGATCCTGGCGGCGCGCGGGCGGTACGAGGAGGCGCACGCGTCGTCGGCGCGGGCCGTCGAGGTCGCGGCCGGCCTGGGGCCGGCGACCCACGCGGTCACGCGCCAGACGCATGCCTGGATCTCGGTGCACCGCGGCCGGCTCGCGGAAGGGCTCGCGGAGTTCGCCGAGGTCGCCGACGCCTACCGGAGCGCCGCCATGCCCCTCGGCGAGCACCACGTCGAGGTCGCGGAGGCGATGGCGGACCTCCGGCTGCTGCCCGAGGCGATCGCGGCGGCCGAGGCGGCCGTCGAGGAGCACGCGCGGTCCGGGACCTGGCTCATGTGGGTGGAGGCGCAGACCCGGCTCGCCCACCTGTGCCTGGCGCACGGTGACGCGGCACGTGCGCGGGATCTCGCGACCGCGGTCCTGCTCCGGAGCCGCACGCAGCGTCGGCACGCCTGGCAGGCGCGCGCCCTGGTGCTGGACTCGCGCGCGCGGGCCGCGCTCGGGCTCGACGTGAGCGGCGATGTCGCGGCGCTGCGCCGCGCGGCGGCAGGGCTGCAGCGGCGCGGTGACCTCGTGGCCGCGGTCGACGCCCACATGGCGGCCGGACGTGCGGCGCTCACCGGGCAGCACCCCGCCCGCGCGCGCGGCGACCTGGAGGCGGCGTCCCGCCTCGCGGCACGCGGGCCCTTGCTGCTGCGGGTACGGGGGCGCGTCGCGTCGGCGACGGCCGCGCTCGTCGCCGGGGACGACGTACGGGCCGTGGGGGAGGCCAGGGCAGGGCTGCGCGACCTCGCGTCGCACCGCTCGTCGCTGCCGACGATGGAGCTGCGCGCGCTGGCGTCCGGCCACGGCGGGGAGCTCGGGGAGATCGGCCTGCGCGTGCTGCTGCGCACGAGCGGACCGACGCAGGTGCTGCGCTGGATGGAGCGCACCCGCGCGGCCGCGCTGGCGGCCCGGCTGCCGCTGCTCCCGCCCGCCGTGGCCGGCGCGGACCGGGCGTCGGGGGAGGCCCTGCCCGAGCGGGCGTTGCGGGACGTGGTCCGTGGCGTCGGCCACGCGGTCGAGGCGTCTGCGGCCGTGCCGTCCGCCGCGCAGCTCCCGGACGGGTGGCAGGACCCGCCGGTGGGCGCGCCACCCACGACGTCCGCGCTGCGGGGCGCGCTCGGCGGGCGTGTCCTCGTCGAGATCGGCGTCTGCGACGGGCGCTACGTCGCGGTCGTGGTCGACCCCCGCCGCACGCGTGTCGTCCCGCTCGCGCGCACGGCGGACGTGGTGGCCGCGGCGCGTCCGCTCGTCTTCGCCCTGCGCAGGCTCGCTGACCCCTCCTCGCCGCAGTCCGGCGAGGCCGCGCGCCTGAGCGCGGACGTCAGTCTCCGCCGCCTGCGCGCGCTGCTCCTGGAGCCGTGCGCCGTCGAGGGTGAGGAGCTGGTCGTCGTGCCCGTGGGTGCGCTGCACCAGGTGCCCTGGGCGGCCCTGCACGACCGACCGGTCGCGCTGGCGCCCTCGGCCACGTCGTGGTGGGCGACCGCGACGGCCGGGAGCGCGCTCGCCTCGTCCGTGGTACTCGTCGCCGGGCCGGGGCTGCGCGGCGCGCAGGAGGAGGTCGACGCGCTCGCACGGCTGCACCGGCACGCCGACGTGCTCGGCCCCACGGCCAGCCGGAGCGGCGACGTGCTGGCCGCGGTGCGGGGCGCCGGTCTCGCGCACCTCGCCTGCCACGGCGTGCCGCGCATCGACAACCCGATGTTCTCCGCGCTCGTGCTCGCCGACCGGGCGGTCACGGTGCAGGAGCTGCACGAGCTGGGCGGCGCGCCGCAACGGCTCGTCCTGGCGTCGTGCCACGCGGGCGCGGACGTCGCGTACGACGGTGACGAGGTCCTCGGCTTCGTCTCCGCCATGCTGGCGCGCGGCACGCGGGGGGTCGTCGCCTCCATCGCCGCCGTGCCCGACGTCGAGGTCGTGGACCTCATGCTCGCGCTGCACCGCCGGCTGGCGGCGGGGGAGACGATGGCGCGGGCCCTGCACGGTGCGCGTGGTGAGATCGACCGTGACACCCCGGCCGGGTTCGTCAACTGGTGCACGTTCGGTGCGCACGGGGCCGCGTGAGGGATTTGGCCGGGCGGCCGGCGTGCCGTAGTCTCGTAAGGCCCAAGACCGCCGGTCGTCGGTCCGCTCGTCGGACCGGCCGAAGCTCCGCGAGACGCGGGGGCCTGCGCAGGTGAGAGTTCCGACGCATGTGAGTGCCCGGCCGTGGCCTGAGAAGGTCCGTGCCGGCTCACCGTGCCTACGAGCCCCGCGCCTGCGCGGGGCTCTTGTCGTCTGTGCGGCAGCGACGGGAAGACGCCCGGTGGCACCACCATCGGAAGGAATGCCATGGCGAGGCCGGACAAGGCTGCCGCTGTCGCGGAGCTGACGGAGCGCTTCCGCAGCTCGAACGCGGCTGTGCTGACCGAGTACCGCGGGCTCACCGTCGCGCAGCTCAAGACGCTGCGCAAGACGCTCGGCGGCAACGCGAACTACGCCGTGGTGAAGAACACGCTGACCGCGATCGCGGCCAAGGACGCCGGCCTCGAGGGCCTCGACGACGCGCTCGCGGGCCCGTCGGCGATCGCCTTCGTCACCGGTGACCCGGTCGAGGCGGCCAAGGGACTGCGTGACTTCGCCAAGGCGAACCCCGCACTGGTCATCAAGGGGGGCGTGCTCGACGGTCGCCCGCTGACCGCTGCGGACATCACCAAGCTCGCGGACCTCGAGTCCCGCGAGGTCCTGCTGGCCAAGGCGGCCGGCGCGATGAAGGCCAAGCTCTACCAGGCCGCGTACCTGTTCACGGCTCCTGCCTCGCAGGCCGTGCGCACCGTCGAGGCCCTGCGCGTCAAGCGCGAGGAGTCCGACGCCGCAGCCTGAGCCCGACGCTCCGGCCGCACGTTCTCGTAGCAAGCCCAGCACCCCCCGCCGTCCGACCACCGGGCTGCGGGTCCGAACGGAAGGAACCGCCACCATGGCGAAGCTCACCACCGACGAGCTCATCGACGCGTTCAAGGACCTCACGCTCATCGAGCTGTCCGAGTTCGTGAAGGCGTTCGAGGAGACCTTCGAGGTCACCGCCGCCGCCCCGGCCGCCGTCGCCGCTGCCCCCGCCGCGGGTGGCGCGGGCGCCGACGCCGAGGTCGAGGAGGAGAAGGACTCGTTCGACGTCGTCCTCGAGGCCGCCGGCGACAAGAAGATCCAGGTCATCAAGGAGGTGCGCACGCTCACGAGCCTCGGTCTGAAGGAGGCCAAGGACCTCGTCGACGGCGCGCCGAAGGCCGTCCTGGAGGGCGTCAACAAGGAGGCGGCCGAGAAGGCGAAGGCGGCCCTCGAGGGCGCCGGCGCCACGGTCACCCTCAAGTGATCTGAGCCGGCCGGCCGCCGACGGACGTCGACGGCCCGCCGGCACCAGGCACGCACGACGGAGCCCGCACCCCTCGGGGGTGCGGGCTCCGTCGTCGTCCGGGCCGGTGCGGTCCGGACCGTCGCTGGTGGGGCTCGGTGCGACGGCGGGGGGAGCGCCCCCGGCGGAGGGCGCGCGCCGCACCGTCTGCGGGGCGTCGGCGCTGGTCGCGTCGGGGGAGGGCCCGGTGGCACCCGTCCGGCTTCACGTCGGGCGCCCGGATGTGCCACCATGTCCACGACGGTGATGGAGCCGTCGCACGAGGAAGGGCCCGCGACGACCGGGGCCCGGATGCTCGGAGACGAGCGGCGACGTTGCCGCGACGACCGGGGTTCTCGCGGTGGGTTTACTTGGCACGCCTGTGCGGGTATGCTAGCGCTTTGCGCTGGCCTGTGCCCGCGACCTCAGATATCCCGACCCCGGATCCGACGCACGTGCGCGTCGGGCGCCGTGGTTCGCGGCCGGGGGGTCGCGCCTCGCCAGGCGGCGCAGCGTGCCACGATCCGCAGGGAAGGACCCCTCTTGGCTGCCTCGCGCATCCCTCATGCACCGTCCGCCGACGCCATCGCGAACCGCACCGCCTCCCGTCGCATCTCCTTCGCCAAGATCCACGAGCCGCTCGAGGTCCCCGACCTCCTCGGTCTGCAGACCGAGAGCTTCGACTGGCTGCTGGGCAACGAGCGCTGGCAGGCCCGCGTGGCCGCCGCGCTCGAGGCCGGCCGCACGGACGTGCCGGAGACTGCCGGGCTCGAGGAGATCTTCGAGGAGATCTCGCCGATCGAGGACTTCGGCGGGACGATGTCCCTGTCCTTCCGCGAGCACCGCTTCGAGCCGCCGAAGTACACGGCCGAGGAGTGCAAGGAGAAGGACTTCACCTTCGCGGCGCCGCTGTTCGTGACGGCCGAGTTCGTCAACTACACGACGGGCGAGATCAAGTCGCAGACCGTCTTCATGGGTGACTTCCCCCTGATGACCGAGCGCGGCACCTTCATCATCAACGGCACCGAGCGCGTCGTGGTCTCGCAGCTCGTCCGTTCCCCGGGCGTGTACTTCGAGCGCACGGCCGACAAGACGTCCGACAAGGACGTCCTGACGGCCAAGATCATCCCGAGCCGTGGTGCGTGGCTCGAGTTCGAGATCGACAAGCGCGACAACGTCGGCGTGCGCGTCGACCGCAAGCGCAAGCAGAACGCGACGGTGCTGCTCAAGGCGCTCGGCATGACCGAGAGCGAGATCCGCGAGGAGTTCGCCGAGTACCCGGCGGTCATCGACACCCTCGAGAAGGACCACGTCCAGACGCAGGACGAGGCCCTGCTCGACCTGTACCGCAAGATCCGCCCGGGCGAGCCGCCGACCGTCGAGGCCGGTCGCGCGCTGCTCGAGAACTTCTACTTCAACCCCAAGCGCTACGACCTGGCGAAGGTCGGCCGCTACAAGGTGAACAAGAAGCTCGGCCAGGACGCCCCGCTGTCGGACTCCGTGCTGACGCTGTCCGACGTCGTCGCGACCATCAAGTACCTCGCCGCCCTCCACATCGACAAGCCCACGCTGCCCGGCACGCGCAACGGGGAGTCGATCGAGATCCGCGTCGAGCCCGACGACATCGACCACTTCGGCAACCGTCGCATCCGCGCCGTCGGCGAGCTCATCCAGAACCAGGTCCGCACGGGCCTGTCCCGGATGGAGCGCGTCGTGCGCGAGCGGATGACGACGCAGGACGTCGAGGCCATCACGCCGCAGACGCTGATCAACATCCGTCCCGTCGTCGCCTCCATCAAGGAGTTCTTCGGGACCAGCCAGCTGTCGCAGTTCATGGACCAGAACAACCCGCTCGCGGGCCTGACGCACAAGCGGCGTCTGTCGGCCCTGGGCCCGGGTGGTCTGTCCCGCGACCGCGCCGGCATGGAGGTCCGCGACGTCCACACCTCGCACTACGGCCGCATGTGCCCGATCGAGACGCCTGAGGGCCCGAACATCGGCCTCATCGGCTCGCTCGCGACGTACGGGCGGATCAACCCGTTCGGCTTCGTCGAGACGCCGTACCGCCGCGTCAAGGACGGCAAGGTCTCGGACGAGGTCGACTACCTGACCGCGGACGACGAGGACCGGCACATCATCGCGCAGGCCAACGCGCCGCTGACGGCCGACGGCCAGTTCGTCGAGGACGCGGTCCTCGTGCGCACCAAGGGCGGCGAGCCCGACCTGGTGCCGCCGGCGAACGTGGACTACATGGACGTCTCGCCGCGCCAGATGGTGTCGGTCGCGACCGCGCTCATCCCGTTCCTCGAGCACGACGACGCCAACCGCGCGCTCATGGGCGCCAACATGCAGCGCCAGGCCGTGCCGCTGGTCCGCTCCGAGGCGCCGCTCGTCGGCACCGGCATGGAGCGTCGTGCGGCCGTCGACGCCGGCGACGTCGTCGTGGCGACCAAGCCCGGTGTCGTCACCGAGGTGTCGGCGGACCTGGTCACGGTGGCCAACGACGACGCGACGACGTCGACGTACCGCATCGCCAAGTTCCGTCGCTCGAACCAGGGCACCTGCTACAACCAGCGCGTGCTGGTCGAGCACGGCGCCCGCGTCGAGCCCGGCTCCGTGCTGGCCGACGGCCCGGCGACGGACGAGGGCGAGCTCGCGCTCGGACGCAACCTGCTGGTCGCGTTCATGTCGTGGGAGGGCCACAACTACGAGGACGCGATCATCCTGTCGCAGCGCCTCGTGCAGGACGACGTGCTGTCCTCCATCCACATCGAGGAGCACGAGGTCGACGCGCGCGACACCAAGCTCGGCCCCGAGGAGATCACGCGGGACATCCCGAACGTCTCCGAGGAGGTCCTGGGCGACCTCGACGAGCGCGGGATCATCCGCATCGGTGCCGAGGTCGGCGCCGGCGACATCCTCGTCGGCAAGGTCACGCCCAAGGGCGAGACCGAGCTGACCCCGGAGGAGCGCCTGCTGCGTGCGATCTTCGGCGAGAAGGCCCGCGAGGTGCGTGACACGTCCCTCAAGGTGCCCCACGGCGAGTCCGGCACAGTCATCGAGGTGCGCACGTTCAGCCGCGACGACGGCGACGAGCTGCCCGCGGGTGTCAACGAGCTCGTCCGCGTGTACATCGCGCAGCGCCGCAAGATCACGGACGGCGACAAGCTCGCCGGCCGTCACGGCAACAAGGGCGTCATCTCCAAGATCCTGCCCGTCGAGGACATGCCGTTCCTCGAGGACGGCACGGCGGTCGACGTCGTGCTCAACCCGCTCGGCGTCCCCGGACGCATGAACGTGGGCCAGGTCCTCGAGACGCACCTGGGCTGGGTCGCCAAGCAGGGCTGGGACATCGAGCTCGCCGAGGGTGACCTGACGTGGAAGGACGGCGTCCCGGCGGTCGCGCACCGCTCGGAGCCCGGCACCCCCGTCGCCACCCCGGTGTTCGACGGCGTGCCCGAGCAGACCCTCACCGGCCTGCTCGGCTCGACGACGCTCAACCGTGACGGCGAGCGGATGGTCAAGGGCGACGGCAAGGCGCGGCTGTTCGACGGCCGCTCCGGCGAGCCGTTCCCCGAGCCCGTCTCGGTCGGCTACATGTACATCCTCAAGCTGCACCACCTCGTGGACGACAAGATCCACGCCCGGTCGACCGGCCCGTACTCGATGATCACGCAGCAGCCGCTGGGTGGTAAGGCGCAGTTCGGTGGCCAGCGGTTCGGCGAGATGGAGGTGTGGGCCCTCGAGGCGTACGGCGCCGCCTACACGCTGCAGGAGCTGCTGACCATCAAGTCGGACGACGTCCCGGGCCGCGTGAAGGTCTACGAGGCGATCGTCAAGGGCGAGAACATCCCGGACTCCGGCATCCCGGAGTCGTTCAAGGTCCTGCTCAAGGAGATGCAGTCGCTCTGCCTGAACGTCGAGGTGCTGTCCTCGGACGGCGTCTCCATCGACATGAAGGAGAACGACGACGAGGTCTACCGCGCCGCGGAAGAGCTCGGCATCGACCTGTCGCGGCGCCCGAACGCCAGCAGCGTCGAAGAGATCTGACGTCGAGCCCCGGTCCGGCTGCACACACACGTGATGCCGGACCGGGTGCCCGCACCCCTCAGCACGATTTCCGTTCCGCTGGTTCTCGAAACCGGCAAGCGAAGGAAGTAGGACCCCCTTGCTCGACGTCAACGTCTTCGACGAGCTGCGCATCGGCCTGGCTACGGCCGACGACATCCGTGCCTGGTCGCACGGCGAGGTGAAGAAGCCCGAGACCATCAACTACCGCACCCTGAAGCCGGAGAAGGACGGGCTCTTCTGCGAGAAGATCTTCGGCCCCACCCGGGACTGGGAGTGCTACTGCGGCAAGTACAAGCGCGTGCGCTTCAAGGGCATCATCTGCGAGCGCTGCGGCGTCGAGGTGACGCGCTCGAAGGTGCGCCGTGAGCGCATGGGCCACATCGAGCTCGCCGCCCCCGTCACGCACATCTGGTTCTTCAAGGGTGTGCCGTCGCGACTGGGCTACCTGCTCGACCTGGCGCCGAAGGACCTGGAGAAGGTCATCTACTTCGCGGCCTACATGATCACGTGGGTCGACGTGGACGGCCGCCAGGAGGACCTCCCGAACCTCCAGAACGAGATCGACCTGGAGAAGAAGGAGATCTCGGACCGGCGCGACAACGACATCAACACGCGTGCCGCGAAGCTCGAGGCCGACCTGGCCGAGCTCGAGGCCGAGGGTGCCAAGGCCGACGCGCGCCGCAAGGTGCGTGACTCCGCCGAGCGCGAGATGGCGCAGATCCGCAAGCGGGCCGACGCCGAGCTCGACCGGCTCGAGCAGGTCTGGGACCGGTTCAAGAACCTCAAGGTCGCGGACCTCGAGGGCGACGAGATGCTCTACCGGGCGCTGCAGGACCGGTACGGCAACTACTTCGAGGGCTCGATGGGCGCCCAGGCGATCCAGAAGCGCCTGCAGGCCTTCGACCTCGCGGCCGAGGCGGACTCGCTGCGCGAGACCATCCGCAGCGGCAAGGGCCAGCGCAAGACCCGTGCCCTCAAGCGCCTCAAGGTCGTCAACGCGTTCCTCACGACGAACAACTCGCCGACGGGCATGGTCCTCGACGCGGTCCCGGTCATCCCGCCGGACCTGCGCCCGATGGTCCAGCTCGACGGTGGCCGCTTCGCCACGTCGGACCTCAACGACCTGTACCGCCGCGTCATCAACCGGAACAACCGCCTCAAGCGGCTCCTGGACCTGGGCGCGCCGGAGATCATCGTCAACAACGAGAAGCGGATGCTCCAGGAGGCCGTGGACTCGCTGTTCGACAACGGCCGCCGCGGCCGGCCCGTCACGGGCCCCGGCAACCGTCCGCTGAAGTCGATCTCCGACATGCTCAAGGGCAAGCAGGGCCGGTTCCGCCAGAACCTGCTCGGCAAGCGCGTCGACTACTCGGGCCGTTCGGTCATCGTCGTCGGCCCGCAGCTCAAGCTGCACCAGTGCGGTCTGCCCAAGCAGATGGCGCTCGAGCTGTTCAAGCCGTTCGTGATGAAGCGCCTGGTGGACCTCAACCACGCGCAGAACATCAAGTCGGCCAAGCGCATGGTCGAGCGCGCGCGCCCGGTCGTGTGGGACGTGCTCGAGGAGGTCATCACCGAGCACCCGGTGCTGCTGAACCGTGCACCCACGCTGCACCGTCTGGGCATCCAGGCGTTCGAGCCCCAGCTGGTCGAGGGCAAGGCGATCCACCTGCACCCGCTCGTCTGCGCCGCGTTCAACGCGGACTTCGACGGTGACCAGATGGCCGTCCACCTGCCCCTGAGCGCGGAGGCGCAGGCCGAGGCCCGCATCCTCATGCTCTCGAGCAACAACATCCTCAAGCCGTCCGACGGCCGCCCGGTGACCATGCCCTCGCAGGACATGATCATCGGCCTGTTCCACCTCACCTCCGACAAGGAGGACCCGGTGGGTCAGGGCCGGTTGTTCAGCTCGGTCGCCGAGGCGATCATGGCGTTCGACCAGGGGTCCCTCGACCTCAACGCGGTCGTGAAGATCCGGTTCGAGGACCTGGTGCTCGCCGAGGACCAGGCGCCCGAGGGCTGGGAGCCGGGGCAGCCGCTGCTGTACGAGACGACGCTGGGCCGTGCGCTCTTCAACGAGCTGCTGCCCGTCGACTACCCGTACGAGAACGGCGTCGTCGACAAGAAGCGCCTGTCGGTCATCGTCAACGACCTGGCGGAGCGGTACCCGAAGGTCGAGGTCGCGGCCTCGCTCGACGCGCTGAAGGAGGCCGGCTTCCGCTGGGCCACCCGCTCGGGCGTCACGATCGCGATCTCCGACGTCGCCACGCCGGCGGTGAAGCAGGAGATCCTCGACGAGCACGAGGCGCGTGCGGCGAAGGTGCAGGGCCAGTACGACAAGGGCCTCATCACCGACGACGAGCGTCGCCAGGAGCTCATCGAGATCTGGACGAACGCCACCGA
This sequence comes from Cellulomonas wangsupingiae, assembly GCF_024508275.1. Taxonomy (NCBI): domain Bacteria; kingdom Bacillati; phylum Actinomycetota; class Actinomycetes; order Micrococcales; family Cellulomonadaceae; genus Cellulomonas; species Cellulomonas wangsupingiae. Next base: position 2,997,930 of record NZ_CP101989.1, on the reverse strand, counting down.
CAAGGTCGCCAAGGCCATGCAGGCGAACTTCCCGCCCCGCAACACCGTCTTCCGGATGGTCGGCTCGGGTGCGCGAGGCAACTGGATGCAGGTCCGCCAGATCGCGGGCATGCGTGGCCTCGTGGCCAACCCGAAGGGCGAGATCATCCCGCGCCCGATCAAGGCGAACTACCGCGAGGGCCTGTCCGTCCTCGAGTACTTCATCGCGACGCACGGTGCCCGCAAGGGTCTGGCGGACACCGCTCTGCGGACCGCCGACTCGGGCTACCTCACGCGTCGTCTGGTGGACGTCTCGCAGGACGTCATCGTCCGCGAGGAGGACTGCGGCACCGAGCGCGGCCTGACCATGCCGATCGGCGTGGCGGCGGCGGACGGCGCCCTGCGCCGCCACGACAAGGTCGAGACGTCCGTGTACTCGCGGACGCTGGCCACCGACATCGAGGTGGACGGCGAGATCATCGGCCACGCCGGTGACGACGTCGGCGACGTGCTCCTCGACCGTCTCCTGGAGACGGGGGTCACCGAGCTCAAGATCCGTTCGGTGCTCACCTGCGAGTCCCGCGTCGGCACGTGTGCCAAGTGCTACGGCCGTTCGCTGGCCACCGGCAAGCTCGTCGACATCGGCGAGGCCGTCGGCATCATCGCGGCGCAGTCGATCGGTGAGCCCGGCACGCAGCTGACGATGCGTACCTTCCACACCGGTGGTGTGGCGTCGGCCGACGACATCACGCAGGGTCTGCCGCGTGTCCAGGAGCTCTTCGAGGCCCGCACCCCCAAGGGTGAGGCGCACATCGCGGAGTTCTCGGGCCGGATCACCATCGAGGAGACGGACCGGGCGCGGGCACTCGTGCTCACCCCGGACGACGGCTCGGAGGAGATCCGCTACGCGATCACCAAGCGCTCGCGCCTGCTGGTGCAGGACGGCGACCACGTCTCGGTGGGCACGCAGCTGGTCCAGGGTGCGGTCGACCCCAAGAAGGTCCTGCGCATCCTCGGCCCGCGTGCCACGCAGAAGCACCTGGTGGACGAGGTCCAGGAGGTCTACCGCTCCCAGGGCGTGGACATCCACGACAAGCACATCGAGGTCATCGTGCGGCAGATGCTGCGGCGCGTGACGGTGCTCGACTCCGGCGAGACGGGCCTGCTGCCCGGCGAGCTGGCCGAGCGCGGTCGCTTCGAGGACTTCAACCGCCGTGCCGTGTCCGAGGGTGGCCAGCCGGCCTCGGGGCGTCCGGAGCTCATGGGCATCACGAAGGCGTCGCTCGCGACCGACTCGTGGCTCTCGGCGGCCTCCTTCCAGGAGACGACGAAGGTGCTCACCGAGGCCGCGATGTCGAGCCGTTCGGACCCGCTGCTGGGCCTGAAGGAGAACGTCATCCTCGGAAAGCTCATCCCCGCCGGTACGGGCCTGCCCCGCTACCGCAACGTGGAGGTGGAGGCGACCGAGGAGGCGAAGGCCGAGCTGTACCCGGCCTTCGGCTACGACGAGATCGACTTCCCGGCGCTCGGCCTGGGCACCGGCGACGCGATCCCGCTCGAGGACATCGACTTCGGCGACTACCGCTGAGGTCGGCTCTCTCCCAGCACGACCCCCGAGGGGCCCGTCGGTTCGTCCGACGGGCCCCTCGGGCGTTCCGGAGCAGGAGGTGCGGACCGGGCGATGGGTCGCTGGGCCCTGGGCCGGACGGGCGGACACCGGCAGGATCTCCTCCGTGAACCATCGAGCGAGGTGCGGCCGGGACGAGCGCGGCGCCGGGACGTTGGAGTACGTCGGCGTCATCGTGGTGGCGGCGGTCCTCGTCGTCGCCGTGATCGCGGGGGTGCGGTCGACCGGTGCGGCGCAGCACGTGGCTGCGGCCGTGTGCGACATCCGGTCGGCCTTCTCCCAGGCGGGCGACTGCGGCGGTGACGACGCACCCACGACCTACGACGGCCAGGACGGCGACGGGCTGACCGCCGGCGCGCCCGGTGGGTCCGGCGAGGTGCCGGCCGGTGAGGAGCAGGAACAGGACGACGCGCCGTCGCCCGACTACGTCAACGCCGCGGACGAGCGCGAGGAGGCGGACCCCGAGCGGGTCGCGGACGCTCTCGAGGAGCTGCGCGACGCGCTCGAGGGCGGGTTCTTCGGCGTGCGTGCGGGTGACCTCGAGGACGCGCGCGACGCCGTCGAGGACCTGAACGGTCGTGAGCTCGACGCGCTCATCGCCTCGATGGACGACGAGGAGCTCGAGCGCTGGGTCAGCCAGATGGAGGACGGCTGGCTGCTCGGCGGGTGGTCGCGCGAGGAGCGCCGCGAGCTGTGGGAGCTGCTGGCGTCCCGCGCCTCGAAGGCGACCCTCGACCGGCTCTCCGGGTTCACCGACGAGCTGCAGCCGTCGTTCGACGGTGTGGGCGGGGACGGTGCGCGTGACGACCCGCAGAGCCCGGCGAACGTGGCCGAGTTCGGCGAGGTCGCCCATGACCTGTTCGTGGGGACGGTCCGGCCCCAGGAGGTGTCCCAGGGCATGATCGGCGACTGCTGGTGGATCGCGTCGATGATGGCGGTGGCGCAGGCCGACCCGCAGGTGATCCGGGACGCCATCACGACCAACCCGAACGGCACCTACACCGTCCACCTGTACCGCGACGGGCAGCGGGTCGCCGTGACCGTCACGCCCGACATGGTGCTGATGCCCGACGGCACGCCGGCGTTCGTGTCGAACGACGGGGCCGGCCCCCCGTACGAGCTGTGGCCCATGGTCCTGGAGAAGGCGCTGGCTCTCGAGTACGGCGACTACGAGCAGATCGAGGGCGGGTGGCCGTCGGACGGCATGACCGCCCTGACCGGCCGGGAGTCGACGAGCCACGGGACCGGTGACCTCTCGATCCAGCAGCTCGCGTCGACGCTGTCGGACGGTGGGGCGATCGGCGTGGCGTCGCTCGAGCCGGAGGACGCGAAGAAGAGCACCTACTATCAGCAGGACGCGGGGGCGAACCGCCTGTTCGCGAACCACGCGTACTACGTGCAGTCGGTCGACGTGAAGGGCGGCACCGTGACGCTCGTGAACCCGTGGGGGATCGCGGGGAACCCCCCGATCACGATGCCGTACACCGACTATCTCGAGCAGTTCCGCCAGGTCGACGTCAACGAGGTGAGCTGATGGTGCGGGGACGGTCGCGCTTCCTCTGGGTGCTCGCCGTGACGGCTGCCCTCGCCCTGAGCGGGTGCGGCGACGACCCGGCGGAGCAGCCGGACGGCGCGGTGCAGCTGCGGCAGAACCAGCCGACCACCGTCGGGGACGTGCGCCTGGTGGCCGGCAACATCTGGGACGACTCGATCGTGCTGTCCGTCGACGACGGGGACGGCGCGGCCGAGAACGCCGACCTGGCCGTGGGGGAGCGCGCCACGATCAAGGGCCGGTCGTTCGAGCTCCTCTCGGTGCACGAGGACACGGCCGAGTCCGCGCCGGGCGGGTCGGGGAGCTACGCGTGGGTGCTGCCCGTCGACGACTGACGCCGCTGCGCAGGACCGACCCGCGCCGGGCGTAGAGTGCTCCTTTGACGCTCATGCCCGTGGGAGGTAGCGTAGGACACCGTGCCCGCGCCGTCGGGCCCTTGCGCGTGCACTCGGTCACCACCCCTTGCGGGGGCGGGATCGCCGAGGCACCGGGTGGCTCCCCACCTCCACCGGAACGGTCCTCACCAGGACGGTCGCCGTGCGGAGGGCCGGGGCGACACGCCCGGGCGCGGGGGTCGGTGCGGGAGGAAAGACCTCCGGGGTAGTCGCGCGACGGGCGACGATCCGGGCCGAGCCGGCCGTCCAGGGTGACGGGTGCCGGTCAGACCAGAGAACACCGACAGACGGAGACGTAGTGCCTACGATCCAGCAGCTGGTCCGCAAGGGCCGGCAGGCGAAGACGAACAAGTCGAAGACGCCTGCCCTCAAGGGCTCCCCCCAGCGACGCGGTGTGTGCACCCGCGTCTACACGACCACGCCGAAGAAGCCGAACTCCGCGCTCCGCAAGGTCGCGCGCGTGCGCCTCTCCTCGGGCATCGAGGTCACCGCGTACATCCCCGGCGTCGGCCACAACCTGCAGGAGCACTCGATCGTGCTCGTCCGCGGCGGGCGTGTGAAGGACCTGCCCGGCGTCCGTTACAAGATCGTGCGCGGCGCGCTCGACACCCAGGGTGTCAAGAACCGCAAGCAGGCACGTTCCCGCTACGGCGCGAAGAAGGGCTGAGACAGATGCCTCGCAAGGGTCCCGCTCCGAAGCGGCCGCTGATCGTCGACCCCGTCTACGGTTCGCCGGTGGTCACGCAGCTCATCAACAAGGTGCTCCTCGACGGCAAGAAGACCGTCGCCGAGTCCATCGTCTACGGCGCGCTCGAGGGCGTCCGTGAGAAGACGCAGTCCGACCCGGTCGTCGTGCTCAAGCGCGCGCTGGACAACGTGCGTCCCTCCATCGAGGTCAAGTCCCGCCGCGTCGGTGGTGCGACCTACCAGGTGCCGATCGAGGTCCGTCCGGTGCGGGCGACCACGCTCGCGCTGCGCTGGCTCACCGACTTCTCGCGCGCTCGTCGCGAGAAGACCATGACCGAGCGCCTCATGAACGAGATCCTCGACGCCTCCAACGGCCTGGGTGCCGCGGTCAAGCGTCGCGAGGACATGCACAAGATGGCCGAGTCCAACCGGGCGTTCGCGCACTACCGCTGGTGACCCGCCGCCGCCGCGGACCTGCACGCAGGTCCGCGGCGGCGTGAGCGGCACCACCTCAAGCCAACCGACAAGGGGCTATTCACGTGGCACTGGACGTGCTGACGGATCTCCAGAAGGTCCGCAACATCGGCATCATGGCGCACATCGACGCCGGCAAGACCACGACCACCGAGCGGATCCTGTTCTACACGGGGGTCAACTACAAGATCGGTGAGACGCACGACGGCGCCTCGACGATGGACTGGATGGAGCAGGAGCAGGAGCGCGGCATCACGATCACGTCGGCCGCGACGACCTGCTACTGGAAGAACAACCAGATCAACATCATCGACACGCCCGGGCACGTCGACTTCACGGTCGAGGTGGAGCGCTCGCTGCGCGTCCTGGACGGTGCCGTCGCCGTGTTCGACGGCAAGGAGGGCGTGGAGCCCCAGTCGGAGACCGTGTGGCGCCAGGCCGACAAGTACGACGTCCCGCGCATCTGCTTCGTCAACAAGATGGACAAGCTCGGCGCGGACTTCTACTTCACGGTCAAGACGATCGTCGACCGCCTGAAGGCCAAGCCGCTGGTCATCCAGCTGCCGATCGGCTCGGAGAACGACTTCATCGGAGTCGTCGACCTGGTCGAGATGCGCGCGCTGGTGTGGCGCGGCGAGACGGCCCTCGGTGAGAAGTACGAGATCGAGGACATCCCCGCCGACCTCCAGGAGAAGGCCGAGCAGTACCGGGCCGAGCTCGTCGAGGCCGTCGCGGAGACCAGCGAGGAGCTGCTCGAGAAGTACCTCGGCGGCGAGGAGCTGACGGTCGCTGAGATCAAGGCCGGCATCCGCCAGCTCACGATCTCGTCGGCCGCCTACCCGGTCCTGTGCGGCTCGGCGTTCAAGAACAAGGGCGTGCAGCCCATGCTCGACGCCGTCATCGACTACCTGCCCACGCCCCTGGACGTCCCGGCCGTCGCCGGCCACGACGTCAAGGACGAGGAGAAGGTCGTCGAGCGCCACCCGGACGCGACGGAGCCGTTCGCGGCCCTCGCGTTCAAGGTCGCCTCGCACCCGTTCTTCGGCAAGCTGACCTACGTCCGGGTGTACTCGGGCCGGGTCGAGTCGGGCGCCCAGGTGCTCAACTCGACCAAGGGGAAGAAGGAGCGCATCGGGAAGCTCTTCCAGATGCACTCCAACAAGGAGAACCCCGTCCCCGAGGCGCAGGCCGGGCACATCTACGCGTTCATCGGCCTCAAGGACGTCACCACCGGTGACACCCTGTGCGACCCGAGCGCGCCGGTGATCCTGGAGTCGATGACCTTCCCGGAGCCCGTCATCGACGTGGCGATCGAGCCGAAGACCAAGGGTGACCAGGAGAAGCTCTCCACGGCCATCCAGAAGCTCGCCGAGGAGGACCCGACCTTCCGCGTCAAGCTCGACGAGGAGACCGGCCAGACCGTCATCGGCGGCATGGGCGAGCTCCACCTCGACATCCTCGTCGACCGCATGCGTCGCGAGTTCAAGGTCGAGGCCAACGTCGGCAAGCCGCAGGTCGCGTACCGCGAGACGATCCGCCGTGCGGTCGAGAAGATCGACTACACGCACAAGAAGCAGACCGGTGGCTCGGGTCAGTACGCCAAGGTGCAGATGACGTTCCAGCCGCTGGACCCTGCCGAGGGCGAGCTGTACGAGTTCGAGAACAAGGTCACCGGTGGCCGGATCCCGCGCGAGTACATCCCGTCGGTCGACGCGGGCATCCAGAGCGCGATGCAGCTCGGCGTCCTCGCGGGCTACCCGCTCGTGGGCGTCAAGGCGATCCTGCTCGACGGTGCGGCGCACGACGTCGACTCCTCGGAGATGGCGTTCAAGATCGCCGGCTCGATGATCCTCAAGGAGGCGGTGCGCAAGGCGGACCCGGCCCTCCTCGAGCCGATCATGGCCGTCGAGGTGCGTACGCCCGAGGAGTACATGGGCGACGTCATCGGCGACATCAACTCGCGGCGCGGCATGATCCAGTCGATGGAGGACGCGACGGGCGTGAAGGTCATCCGCGCCCAGGTGCCGCTCTCGGAGATGTTCGGGTACGTCGGCGACCTGCGGTCCAAGACCCAGGGTCGTGCCGTCTACTCGATGCAGTTCGACAGCTACGCCGAGGTTCCTCGGAACGTTGCCGAAGAGATCATCAAGAAGACCCGGGGCGAGTAGTCCCACAGGTCGAACCCTGCAGTTCCAGCTACACATCCGACCCGTAGGACCGCACGTCGAGCAGGTACCGTCAGGTGGCTGCCGTCGGGCAATCTCTACCAAGTCCTGAGGAGGACACCCAGTGGGCAAGGCGAAGTTCGAGCGGACGAAGCCGCACGTCAACATCGGGACCATCGGTCACGTCGACCACGGCAAGACGACGCTGACCGCCGCGATCTCGAAGGTGCTGCACGACAAGTACCCGGACCTGAACCCCTTCACGCCGTTCGACGAGATCGACAAGGCACCGGAGGAGAAGCAGCGCGGTATCACCATCAACATCGCGCACGTCGAGTACCAGACCGAGAAGCGTCACTACGCGCACGTCGACGCGCCCGGTCACGCCGACTACATCAAGAACATGATCACGGGTGCGGCGCAGATGGACGGCGCCATCCTGGTGGTCGCCGCGACCGACGGTCCGATGGCCCAGACGCGTGAGCACGTGCTGCTCGCCCGCCAGGTCGGCGTGCCGTACCTGCTCGTGGCGCTCAACAAGTCGGACATGGTCGACGACGAGGAGATCCTCGAGCTCGTCGAGATGGAGGTCCGCGAGCTGCTGTCGTCGCAGGGCTTCGACGGCGACAACGCGCCGGTCGTGCGCGTCTCGGGTCTCAAGGCGCTCGAGGGCGACCCGACCTGGGTGAAGTCGGTCGAGGACTTGCTGGACGCGGTCGACGAGAACGTGCCGGACCCGGTGCGCGAGATCGACAAGCCGTTCCTCATGCCGATCGAGGACGTCTTCACGATCACCGGTCGTGGCACCGTCGTCACCGGTCGCGTGGAGCGCGGCAAGCTCAAGGTGAACGAGGAGGTGGAGATCGTCGGCATCAAGGAGAAGGCGATCAAGACCACCGTCACCGGTGTCGAGATGTTCCGCAAGCTGCTCGACTACGCCGAGGCCGGCGAGAACGTCGGTCTGCTCCTGCGCGGCACGAAGCGCGAGGAGGTCGAGCGCGGCCAGGTCGTCGTGAAGCCGGGCTCGATCACGCCGCACACCGAGTTCGAGGGCCAGGTCTACATCCTGGCCAAGGACGAGGGCGGCCGTCACAACCCGTTCTACGGGAACTACCGCCCGCAGTTCTACTTCCGCACCACCGACGTCACCGGCGTCATCACGCTGCCCGAGGGCACCGAGATGGTCATGCCCGGCGACAACACCGAGATCACGGTCACGCTGATCCAGCCGATCGCGATGGAGGAGGGCCTCGGCTTCGCCATCCGCGAGGGTGGCCGCACCGTCGGCTCGGGCCGGGTCACGAAGATCATCAAGTGATCCCCGCCCCTCGGGGCTGAACGACCGCGCAGGGCCCGGGAGCCTCGGCTCACGGGCCCTGCGTCGTCCCCGACACCTTGCCACGACGGTGCCGCGGTGACGACAGCCGGCGGTGCGGACCTCCTGGGAGGCCCGCCCCGCGGCCGTCGCCGGGCGGAGTTGGCCTTTCACCGTCATGTCTGGCAGACTGTCGGGGTTGCCCGCTGGGGTGTGCGTTCACGCGCGCCCATCGGCTGGGCGAACAGACGTGGCGAGCGCTCGGACCTCGGGGTCACCCGATGGGGGAGCGTTCGACAACCACGGCCCCTGTCCCGGGAACGGTACGCAGCGCGGAGGCGTGTCGCGAAGAGCGACACGCCCGAGTGCGGGGGTCGGACAGGACCGGTTTTTCGAGAGAGAGAAGTAGACGACGCCATGGCGGGACAGAAGATCCGCATCAGGCTCAAGTCCTACGACCACGAGGTCATCGACAGCTCGGCGCGCAAGATCGTCGACACGGTGACTCGCGCTGGTGCGTCGGTCGTGGGTCCGGTGCCGCTGCCGACGGAGAAGAACGTCTTCTGCGTCATCCGGTCGCCCCACAAGTACAAGGACAGCCGCGAGCACTTCGAGATGCGCACGCACAAGCGGCTCATCGACATCATCGATCCCACGCCGAAGGCCGTCGACTCGCTCATGCGTCTCGACCTGCCCGCGGACGTGAACATCGAGATCAAGCTCTGATCGCTGGGAAGGGACTGATCTTCATGGCTACCCAGCAGAACGCGCGCCCCGTCACGGCGCTGCTCGGCATCAAGCTCGGCATGACGCAGGTGTGGGACGAGGCAGGTCGCCTCGTGCCCGTCACCGTCGTCGCCGTGGGCACGAACGTCGTGACGCAGGTCCGCTCCGCTGAGAGCGACGGCTACGCCGCGGTCCAGCTGGCCTACGGCCAGATCGACCCGCGCAAGGTCACCAAGCCGCTCAAGGGCCACTTCGAGAAGGCGGGGGTCACCCCCCGCCGGCACGTGGCCGAGATTCGCACGTCCGACGCGTCCGAGCACACGCTCGGGCAGGAGATCACCGCCGACGCCTTCGAGGCCGGTCAGATCGTCGACGTCATCGGTACCACCAAGGGCAAGGGCACCGCCGGTGTGATGAAGCGTCACGGCTTCCACGGCGTCGGCGCCTCCCACGGTGCGCACCGCAACCACCGCAAGCCCGGCTCGATCGGTGGCGCATCGACGCCGTCGCGCGTGTTCAAGGGCATCAAGATGGCCGGTCGCATGGGCGTGGACCGCCAGACCACACAGAACCTGACCGTGCACGCGGTCGACGTCGAGAAGGGTCTGCTGCTCGTCAAGGGCGCGGTTCCCGGCCCCAAGGGCGGCGTCGTGGTCGTGCGTTCCGCTGCGAAGGGTGCGTGACCTCGATGAGCGACACGCTGACCGTCGACGTCCTCGACGAGTCGGGCAAGAAGGCCGGCACGGCCGACCTGCCCGGTGACGTCTTCGACGTCACGACGAACGTCCCGCTGATCCACCAGGTCGTCGTCGCCCAGCTCGCCGCCGCGCGGCAGGGCACGCACGACACCAAGAGCCGCGGCGAGGTCCGCGGTGGTGGCAGGAAGCCGTACAAGCAGAAGGGCACCGGCCGCGCCCGTCAGGGCTCGACCCGTGCGCCTCAGTTCGCCGGTGGTGGTGTCGTCCACGGCCCCACCCCGCGTGACTACTCGCAGCGGACCCCGAAGAAGATGAAGGCCGCGGCGCTCCGCGGTGCTCTCTCGGACCGCGCGCGTGCCGGTCGCGTCCACGTCGTCACGGGCTTCGCCCCGGGCGAGGTCCCGTCGACGAAGTCCGCTCTCGCGGTGCTCGACAACCTCTCCGGTCGCAAGAACGTCCTCGTGGTCGTCGAGCGTCAGGACGAGATCACCTGGAAGTCGCTGCGGAACGTCGAGCGGGTCCACCTGCTCGTCGCCGACCAGCTCAACACCTACGACGTCCTCATCTCGGACGACGTGGTCTTCACGCAGGGCGCGCTCGACGCGTTCCTCGCGGGCCCGGTCAAGGGCGCGAAGGCAGTCGCTTCCGAGTCCGAGGCCAACGAGGAGACGAAGTGACCGCCGCCGGCAAGGACCCGCGCGACATCCTGATCGCGCCGGTCGTCTCGGAGAAGAGCTACGGCCTGCTGGACGAGGGGAAGTACACCTTCCTCGTCGACCCGCGTGCCAACAAGACCGAGATCAAGATCGCCGTCGAGCAGGTCTTCGGCGTCAAGGTCGAGTCGGTCAACACCGCGAACCGTCAGGGCAAGGCCCGCCGGACCCGCTTCGGCATCGGCCGCCGCAAGAACACGAAGCGTGCGATCGTCACCCTCCGCGAGGGCTCGATCGACATCTTCGGCGGACCGGTCGGCTGACCGAGAGCGAAGAGGACTTACTTTCATGGGAATCCGTAAGTACAAGCCGACGACGCCTGGCCGCCGCGGCTCGAGCGTCGCCGACTTCGTCGAGATCACGCGCTCGCAGCCGGAGAAGTCGCTCGTCCGTCCGCTGCACAAGACGGGTGGACGCAACTCCACCGGTCGCGTCACGACGCGTCACCAGGGCGGCGGCCACAAGCGCGCCTACCGCGTGATCGACTTCCGTCGCCACGACAAGGACGGCGTGCCGGCCAAGGTCGCGCACATCGAGTACGACCCGAACCGCACCGCGCGCATCGCGCTGCTGCACTACGCGGACGGCGAGAAGCGGTACATCCTCGCCCCCAACAAGGTGTCGCAGGGTGACGTGCTCGAGGCCGGCGCGGGTGCCGACATCAAGCCCGGCAACAACCTGCCGCTGCGCAACATCCCGACCGGTACGGTCATCCACGCCATCGAGCTCAAGCCCGGTGGCGGCGCGAAGATCGCACGTTCGGCCGGTGCGTCGGTGCAGCTCGTCGCCAAGGACGGGCCGTACGCGCAGCTGCGCATGCCGTCCGGCGAGATCCGCAACGTCGACCTGCGCTGCCGCGCCACGGTCGGCGAGGTGGGCAACGCCGAGCAGTCGAACATCAACTGGGGCAAGGCCGGCCGCATGCGCTGGAAGGGCAAGCGCCCGACCGTCCGTGGTGTCGCCATGAACCCGATCGACCACCCGCACGGTGGTGGTGAGGGCAAGACCTCCGGTGGTCGCCACCCGGTGAGCCCCTGGGGTCAGGCCGAGGGCCGCACCCGTCGTCCGAACAAGCCGAGCGACAAGCTCATCGTGCGCCGTCGGCGCACCGGCAAGAAGCGCTGATAGGAGCCCGAGAGAATGCCTCGCAGCCTCAAGAAGGGCCCGTTCGTCGACGGCCACCTGCAGAAGAAGGTCGACGCGCAGAACGAGTCCGGCACGAAGAACGTCATCAAGACGTGGTCGCGTCGTTCGATGATCACGCCCGACTTCCTCGGCCACACCTTCGCGGTCCACGACGGCCGCAAGCACACCCCGGTGTTCGTGACGGAGTCGATGGTCGGGCACAAGCTCGGCGAGTTCGCCCCCACGCGGACGTTCCGCGGCCACGAGAAGGACGACCGGAAGGGCCGTCGCCGCTGACCCCCGGGTCAGCCTGGTGACGCCCTGACGGCAGAGACAAGAGAGCAGGACAGCGATGGAAGCCAAGGCGAAGGCGCGGTTCGTCCGCGTCACGCCCCAGAAGGCCCGCCGCGTCGTGGACCTCATCCGTGGCAAGCAGGCGGCCGAGGCCGTGGCGGTGCTGAAGTTCGCGCCGCAGGCCGCGGCAGAGCCCGTCCTCAAGACGGTGCAGTCCGCGGTCGCGAATGCGGTCGAGGGGGCCAAGCGCAACAGCGAGCGCCTCGACGAGGCAGACCTCTTCATTTCCGAGGTCTTCGTCGACGAGGGCCCGACGCTCAAGCGTTTCCGTCCGCGCGCGCAGGGTCGCGCCGGTCGGATCAACAAGCGCACGAGCCACATCACGGTCGTCGTCTCGCAGCGCGAGAAGGCGACGTCCACCAAGGGAGGGACCCGCTAGTGGGACAGAAGGTCAACCCGCTCGGGTACCGCCTCGGCATCACGACCGACCACCGGTCGCGGTGGTTCGCGGACTCGACGAAGCCGGGCCAGCGGTACCGCGACTACGTGCGCGAGGACGTGCAGATCCGCAAGCTCATGAGCACGGGTCTGGAGCGCGCCGGCATCGCCAAGGTCGAGATCGAGCGCACGCGTGACCGTGTGCGCGTCGACATCCACACCGCCCGCCCGGGCATCGTCATCGGGCGTCGTGGCGCGGAGGCCGACCGCATCCGCGGCGAGCTCGAGAAGCTCACGGGCAAGCAGGTGCAGCTGAACATCCTCGAGGTCAAGAACGCCGAGATCGAGGCTCAGCTCGTCGCCCAGGGCATCGCCGAGCAGCTGGCGAGCCGTGTCTCGTTCCGCCGTGCCATGCGCAAGGGCATCCAGTCGGCTCAGCGCGCCGGTGCCAAGGGCATCCGCGTGCAGGTCTCCGGCCGCCTCGGTGGCGCGGAGATGAGCCGTACGGAGTTCTACCGCGAGGGTCGTGTGCCGCTGCACACGCTGCGCGCGAACATCGACTACGGCTTCTTCGAGGCCCGCACGACCTTCGGCCGCATCGGCGTGAAGGTCTGGGTCTACAAGGGCGACATGACGGAGAAGGAGTGGGCGCGCGAGCAGGCCTCGCAGGCTCCCCGTCCTTCCCGCGGCGGCCCGCGTGGCGACCGTGGTGACCGTGGGGGTGACCGCGGCGGCGACCGTGGGCCTCGCGGTGGCGGTCGTCGTCCCGAGCGTCAGGACGCTCCCGCAGCACCGGCCGCCGAGCAGGCGCCCGCTGCGGAGGCGCCCACCGAGTCCGGAACGGAGGCCTGAGCCGTGCTGATCCCGCGCAGGCTGAAGCACCGCAAGCAGCACCACCCCGGGCGCTCCGGCGCCGCCACGGGTGGCACGACGATCTCGTTCGGTGAGTACGGCATCCAGGCTCTCGAGCCGGCCTACGTCACGAACCGGCAGATCGAGGCTGCGCGTATCGCCATGACCCGCCACATCAAGCGTGGGGGGAAGGTCTGGATCAACATCTACCCGGACCGTCCCCTGACGAAGAAGCCCGCCGAGACCCGCATGGGTTCCGGCAAGGGCTCGCCCGAGTGGTGGATCGCCAACGTCAAGCCGGGCCGAGTTCTCTTCGAGCTCGCCGGTGTCCCGGAGCCGCTCGCGCGTGAGGCCATGCGTCGCGCGCAGCACAAGCTCCCGATGAAGACACGTTTCATCGTGCGCGAGGGTGGTAACTGATGGCTATCGGAACCAAGGAGCTGGCTCCCACCGAGCTGGACACCTTCGACGACGAGAAGCTGGTCGCCGAGCTGAAGAAGGCCAAGGAGGAGCTGTTCAACCTCCGCTTCCAGTCCGCGACCGGTCAGCTCGAGAGCCACGGGCGTCTGAAGGCCGTCCGCCGCGACATCGCGCGCATCTACACGATCCTGCGCGAGCGTGAGCTCGGCATCCGTACCGCCCCGAGCGCGGAGTGAGGCAGCAATGACCACGAAGCACGAGCACACGACGGCCACGTCGGACCACCGCGCGTACCGTAAGACCCGTCGCGGCTACGTCGTGTCCGACAAGATGGACAAGACCGTCGTCGTCGAGGTCGAGGACCGCGTCAAGCACCCGCTGTACGGCAAGGTCATCCGCCGGACCAGCAAGGTCAAGGCTCACGACGAGCTGAACACCGCCGGCGTCGGCGACCTGGTCGAGATCATGGAGACCCGGCCGCTGTCGGCGACGAAGCGCTGGCGTCTCGTCGAGGTCCTCGAGAAGGCCAAGTAATCCTGCGTCGGCCGCGAGGCCACCGCAGCACAGCACCACGACAGTTGCCCACGACGCGGGCGGGTCTCCCGCCCGCGGCGTGTGCACCACGGCAACCATCCGGATGGCCAGGCTCGGCGCCATCGAGCGCACGAGAACCCGCCAGACGACAGGAGTAGCTAGATGATCCAGCAGGAGTCGCGACTGCGTGTCGCCGACAACACGGGTGCCAAGGAGATCCTCTGCATCCGTGTGCTCGGCGGCTCAGGCCGCCGCTACGCCGGTATCGGTGACGTCATCGTCGCCACCGTCAAGGACGCCATCCCCGGCGGCAACGTCAAGAAGGGCGACGTCGTCAAGGCGGTCATCGTGCGCACCCGCAAGGAGCGCCGGCGTCCCGACGGCTCGTACATCAAGTTCGACGAGAACGCCGCGGTGATCCTCAAGAACGACGGCGAGCCGCGCGGCACGCGCATCTTCGGCCCCGTGGGTCGCGAGCTGCGCGACAAGAAGTTCATGAAGATCATCTCGCTCGCTCCGGAGGTGATCTGACCATGGCCAAGATCAAGAAGGGCGACCTCGTCGTCGTCATCTCGGGCCGGGACAAGGGCCAGCAGGGGCGCGTCCTCGAGGTCCTCCCCGAGACCCAGCGCGTCGTCGTGGAGGGCGTCCAGCGTGTGCAGAAGCACACGAAGGCCGGCCAGACCGCGCGCGGTACCCGTACCGGTGGCATCGAGACGATCGAGGCCCCCATCCACATCAGCAACGTGATGCTCGTGGACCCGGAGACCAAGAAGGGCACCCGGGTCGGCTACCGCACCGAGCAGGTCGAGCGCGACGGACGCACGCGCAACGTGCGCGTCCGCGTCGCCAAGCGCTCCGGTAAGGACATCTGATGACCGAGACCACCATCGAGGCTCCGGCCTCCCCGCGCCTCAAGACGCGCTACAACGACGAGATCCGGTCGGCGCTCTTCGAGGAGTTCGGCCACGCGAACATCAACCAGGTCGCGCGACTCGTCAAGGTCGTCGTGAACATGGGTGTCGGCGAGGCCGCGAAGGACTCCAAGCTCATCGAGGGCGCGATCCGCGACCTGACCCAGATCACGGGCCAGAAGCCGCAGGTCACCAAGGCACGCAAGTCCATCGCGCAGTTCAAGCTGCGCGAGGGCATGCCGATCGGCGCGCACGTCACGCTGCGCGGCGACCGTGCCTGGGAGTTCCTCGACCGCCTGCTGTCCACCGCGCTGCCGCGCATCCGTGACTTCCGGGGGCTGTCGCCCCAGCAGTTCGACGGCCACGGGAACTACACGTTCGGCCTCGTGGAGCAGTCCGTGTTCCACGAGATCGACCAGGACAAGATCGACCGTGTCCGCGGTATGGACATCACGATCGTCACGACCGCGACGACGGACGAGGAGGGGCGCGCGCTCCTCAAGCGCCTCGGCTTCCCGTTCAAGGAGAACTGACATGGCGAAGACCGCTCTGATCAACAAGGCGGCCGCGAAGCCGAAGTTCGCGGTCCGCGGGTACACGCGCTGCCAGAGGTGCGGTCGCCCGCACTCGGTGTACCGCAAGTTCGGCCTGTGCCGGATCTGCGTGCGGGAGATGGCCCACCGTGGCGAGCTCCCCGGCGTGACCAAGAGCAGCTGGTAATCCAGCACCCAGTAGCACCCTCCTGACGTCGGTAGGTCCGCGGCCCCTCACGGGGCCGCGGATACCCCGGCGAGAAAGGGCTGACGCCCGATGACCATGACCGACCCGATCGCAGACTTCCTGACGCGTCTGCGCAACGCGAACTCGGCGCACCACGACACGGTGACGATCCCGTTCTCGAAGCTCAAGAGCCACGTCGCCGAGATCCTGCAGGCCGAGGGCTACATCTCCGGCTGGACCGTCGAGGACGCCCCCGTGGGCAAGAACCTCACGATCACGCTGAAGTACGGCCCCAACCGCGAGCGTGCGCTCGCCGGCGTCAAGCGCGTGTCCAAGCCGGGCCTGCGCGTGTACGCGAAGTCGACCAACCTGCCGAAGGTGCTCGGCGGCCTGGGCGTGGCGATCCTGTCCACGTCCTCCGGCCTCCTGACCGACAAGCAGGCCGCCAAGAAGGGCGTGGGTGGGGAAGTCCTCGCCTACGTCTGGTAAGTCCGAGACGGAGAGGAGAACAGCCATGTCTCGAATCGGCAGGATCCCCGTCCCGGTACCGGCCGGCGTCGATGTCAGCATCGACGACCGCCTCGTGACGGTCACGGGCCCCAAGGGCACGCTCAGCCACACGATCGCCGCGCCCCTCACGGTGGACCGCGACGACGCGGGCGCCCTCGTGGTGACGCGTCCCGACGACGAGCGCCTCTCGCGCTCGCTGCACGGCCTGACCCGCACGCTGCTGGCCAACCTGGTCACCGGCGTCACGGAGGGCTACACCAAGAAGCTCGAGATCGTCGGCACGGGTTACCGCGTCACGGCGAAGGGCGACAACCTCGAGTTCGCGCTCGGCTTCAGCCACCCCGTCGTCGTCGAGCCGCCGGCGGGCATCACGTTCGCCGTCGAGGCGCCGACCCGCTTCTCGGTGCAGGGCATCGACAAGCAGCAGGTGGGCGAGGTCGCCGCGAACATCCGCAAGATCCGCAAGCCTGAGCCGTACAAGGGCAAGGGCGTGCGGTACGCGGGCGAGAACGTGCGCCGCAAGGTCGGAAAGGCTGGGAAGTAACCCATGGCTATCGGCATCAAGGGCAAGGGCACGTCCATCGCCCGTCGTCGCCGCCACCTGCGCCTTCGCAAGAAGGTCGTCGGTACGGCCGCTCGTCCCCGCCTCGTCGTGACGCGCTCGGCGCGGCACATCACCGCCCAGGTCGTCGACGACGCCATCGGCAAGACCGTCGCGTCCGCGTCGACCCTCGAGGCCGACCTGCGCGCGAACGACGGCGACAAGACCGCCAAGGCGAAGAAGGTCGGCGAGCTCATCGCCGCCCGCGCCAAGGCCGTCGGCGTCGAGGCGGTCGTCTTCGACCGCGGTGGCAACAAGTACCACGGTCGCGTGGCTGCAGTTGCTGACGGCGCCCGCGAGGGTGGTCTGAACCTGTGACGACGAACTCCGCATCGAAGAAGAGGACTTTCTGATGGCTGCTCCTCAGCGCAGCAACACCGGTGCCGGTGGCACCGGCGGCGACCGCCGGGACGGCGGCCGTCGTGACGGCGGGCGGCGCGGTGACGCCGCCGAGAAGAGCGCGTTCGTCGAGCGCGTCGTGACGATCAACCGTGTCGCCAAGGTCGTCAAGGGCGGCCGCCGGTTCAGCTTCACCGCGCTCGTCGTGGTGGGCGACGGTGACGGCACGGTCGGTGTCGGCTACGGCAAGGCCAAGGAGGTGCCCGCGGCGATCGCCAAGGGCGTCGAGGAGGCGAAGAAGAACTTCTTCCGCGTCCCGCGCATCCAGGGCACCATCCCTCACCCCGTCCAGGGTGAGAAGGCCGCCGGTGTCGTGTTCCTGCGTCCCGCGTCGCCGGGTACCGGTGTGATCGCCGGTGGTCCGGTGCGTGCGGTGCTCGAGTGCGCCGGCATCCACGACGTGCTCAGCAAGTCGCTCGGGTCGTCCAACGCGATCAACATCGTGCACGCCACGGTCGAGGCCCTGCGCTCCCTCGAGGAGCCCGAGGCCGTGGCCGCCCGTCGTGGGCTGCCGCTCGACCACGTCGCGCCGCACTCGCTGCTGCGGGCGCAGGCCGAGGGCCGTGCCGCCGCGGTGGCCGCGAAGGCAGGTGCGTGATGGCGCGCCTGAAGGTGACCCAGACCCGTTCCGCCATCGGCGGGAAGCAGAACCAGCGCGACACGCTGCGCACCCTGGGCCTGAAGCGGATCGGCGACGTCGTCGTCAAGGAGGACCGTCCTGAGATCCGCGGCATGGTCAAGACGGTGACGCACCTCGTCGCGGTCGAGGAGGTCGAGTGACCATGGCCGACGACAAGAAGGCCGACGACAAGACGAC
This sequence comes from Cellulomonas wangsupingiae, assembly GCF_024508275.1. Taxonomy (NCBI): domain Bacteria; kingdom Bacillati; phylum Actinomycetota; class Actinomycetes; order Micrococcales; family Cellulomonadaceae; genus Cellulomonas; species Cellulomonas wangsupingiae. The sequence continues at coordinate 2,979,975 of NZ_CP101989.1, read as the reverse complement.
GGAGACCACGGCCCCCAAGGCCAAGGCTCCGGCGAAGAAGGCCGCCGCCAAGGCGGAGACGGCTCCTGCTGCGGAGAAGAAGACGGCCACCAAGGCGTCCTCCGCGAAGGCGTCCTCCGCGAAGTCGGCGTCCGCCAAGGCGGAGTCCTCCGCCGCGGCGGACAAGGCCCCGGCGAAGGCCGACAAGGCCCCGGCGAAGAAGGCTCCGACGGCTGCCGCGAAGGCTGCCGCCGAGGCCGCTGCCCAGCCCGGCGGCGGCGGCACCCTCAAGGTGCACCACCTCCGTCCGGCTCCGGGCGCCAAGACCGCCAAGACCCGCGTGGGTCGTGGCGAGGCGTCCAAGGGCAAGACCGCCGGCCGCGGTACCAAGGGCACCAAGGCCCGGTACCAGGTGCCGGACCGCTTCGAGGGTGGGCAGATGCCGCTGCACATGCGGCTGCCCAAGCTCCGCGGCTTCAAGAACCCGTTCCGCGTCGAGTACCAGGTCGTCAACCTGGACAAGATCTCGGCGCTGTACCCCGACGGTGGCGACGTGACGGTCGCCGACCTGGTCGCCAAGGGTGCGGTCCGCAAGGGCCAGCCCGTCAAGGTGCTGGGTGACGGCGAGCTGACCGTCAAGGTCGCCGTGGACGTGGACAAGTGCTCCGCGTCCGCGAAGGACAAGATCGAGGCCGCCGGCGGGAGCGTCGCGCAGGGCTGAGGCCCTCCGCACGCGGCCGCACGGCCGGACCACGCACGCAGCGGGCGGTCCCGGGGAGACCCGGGGCCGCCCGCTTCGTCGTGCCCGCACGCACGCTACCCGGCCGCCGACGACGGCAGGCCCATGATGCCTGGGGCTGATCGACTTTCGGTGGCACGGGTGAAAGTTGCGGCCGGCCTGGGTGCTAGCACCCGGCGATGTGGCGCGATGGTCCGATCTCGTCCGGTTCGGGTGCTTCCCAGTCGTGGCGGACGTGTTGGACAGGTGTCCTACTAAGCCCAGCGGGATGTGGACGTCCGCGAGTCGGCGCTCGAGACGAGCGCCCCGGACGTCCGCCGCGGGCCGAGGGACGTATGCGAGAGAACACGACAGCAGGGCGCCGCGCGCGCCTGCGTCGGCGCACGACGAGGACGGCCGCGTCGATCGCGCTGGCCCTGGTCCTCGCGCCGGTGGTCGGCGTCGCCACGGCGCCCTCCGCTGCCGCTGTTCCCGTCACCATCGGCCCCGTCGAGGCCGATCTGAGGGGTCACCGCGGAACCGACGGCAACGGCACCCTCGTGCCGGCGACGGACAACGCGGCTGCCGGCTGCGTCAGGTACTCGCCGGCGCCCGGGACCCCGTCGAGGGCCGAGGTGCGCGTGGGGCACGGTCGGGAGCAGGTGGACTCCCGCATGCGCGTGTTCGTCTGGGGCGCCTGGAGCCACCACTCCACCCAGTGCCCGGACGTGCTCGGCACCGAGCGGAGCTGGGACGACGGCCGCCTCCTGCTGCCGACCGAGTACCGCACCGCGGGGCAGAGCACGCTCGGGTTCGCGCCCGCCACCGTCGCGTCGGTCCCGACCGGCACCTCGTTCCTCGTCGGCACCCTCCGGTACGCCAACAACCCCACCCAGTCCGTCGCGTCGCACTACGAGGGTGCCCTGGGGCTGCGCCTCGGCACGCGCGGCACCCTGGCGCCGACGTACGTGCTGCGCGACACGGCGGCAGGCGACGACACCCTGGCGTTCGGTGACCTCACGCGCACGTTCCCGGTGGTCCACGACGGCATCGAGCACAGGCTCACCGTGGAGGGCTTCACGGCCGCCGGGTCCGGCGCCGGCTGCGGTGCAGCACCGACCGGCACCCCCACGACGGGCGTGACCGCACCGCACGGTGCGGTCACCACCGCGTGCCTGTGGGCGCGGCTGGACCAGGTGCGGCCCCTGACGATCGTCCAGCAGGCCGCCGCGGTGGGTGACGCACCCGCGTCGGTACCGCCGGGCTTCTCCGTCACGGCGGAGCGCGGCGCCGCACCGGCGGCCAGGTACACGCTGTCGCCGACGGCCGTCACCGGCCCGGGGAGCACCGTGTCGACCGCCGCGGGCACGGTCCTCGCGCGACGCGAGCGCGTCGTGCTCACCGCGGACGCACCGGCGGCCTCGTGGGAGCTCTCCTCGATCACCTGCCGGGACGGGCGGGGCGCCGTGCTGGCGCCGGGCGCCACGGTCGGTCCCGGCGCGCGCAGCGTCGTGCTGGAGAACGTCCCGGAGGCCGCGACGGCCGCTGCCGCCCCGCTCGTCTGCACCTTCGTCAGCAGCTACGTGGCACCCACGACCCTCACCCTCGTCGGCGTGGCGGTGCCCGAGGGCGCGGCGCCGGGCGCGGGGGTACCGACCGCGGGCTGGGAGTTCACGGTCGACGCGCTGGGTGCGGCCCCGCTCGTCACCGGACCCGGCGGCTCCGCCGCGGCGACGGTCGCCGTGCCCGACGCGACGCGCGTCGTGCGCGTGACGGAGGCGGTGCCCGCCGGCTACGTCGTCGACACCGTGACCTGCCGCCGCGACGACGGCGGCGCGGCGGCCGTGACCGCCACCGGGAACCCGTACGACGTCAGGCTGGAGCGCGGACGCAGCCACACGTGCACCGTGGTGAACCTGCGGCCCGGTGTCGAGGTCGTCACGCAGACGTTCCTGGCCGACGACACGGCGTTCGCGTCGCCGATCCCCACCGGCGAGCGGCGGCCCGCCGGGACGCACATCGTCCGGCGGTACACGGTGCGCAACACCGGCCAGACCACCCTCGTCGACATCCGGCTGCGTGACGCCTACGCCGCCGTCACCGTCGGCGGGGCCACGACCACGGGCGACGCCGCCATCGCGTGCCCGGGACGCACCGACATCCCCGCCGGGACGTCCGTCACCATCCCGTCCCTGGCCCCCGGCCAGGAGATCGGCTGCCGGTCCAGGGGGGTGCTGTGACGACGCAGCCCCCTGACCGGCGACCAGACCGACCGACCTGATCCACCCCTCGAGGCGCCCTCCGGACGTCTCGGACACCGCCTCCGGGCAGACCTCTCCTCTCAGAAGGGCACGACCATGAACAAGAAGACCAAGGGCGTCCTCGCCGGTGTCGCCGGCATCGCGCTGCTCGCGGGCGGCACCACGTTCGCGACGTGGAGCGAGACCCTCACGCAGAACGGCGCCACCATCACCTCCGGAAAGCTCGACATCACGGGTGTCAGCACGCCGGTCTGGTACGACGTGACGGCCGGCCGGTCGGACGCCGCCGCGACCACCCCGGTGACGGGGCGTGCCGGGCACACGATCGACCTGGCGACGTGGCGCACCGTCCCGGGTGACAGCGCGGAGGCGACGTACTCGTTCGACGTGGCGCTCGAGGGCGACAACCTCGCCGCGCAGCTCGACGTCTCGAACCTCCGGGTCGTCGCCGCGAACGGTGGCACCGCGGCGTTCAAGATCTACGACGGCAACAGGAACGAGATCACGAGCAAGCTCGTCGGCGGCAAGCTGACGTTCGTGGGCCCCGACGCCGGCGCCGACCTGCGCGGCGCGGCCGGCAACGTGGCGGTCGACAAGACGACGGCCGCCGACGTGCACGTGGTCGTGACCGTCGACTTCGCCTCGGACAAGGCGGCGGACATGTCCGCGACCGTCTACCAGCTGGGCGAGGTGGGCGTGAGCCTCACGCAGGTCGCCGGCGCCTGACGGACCACCCGGGCGGCGGCGCCTCCGCGGCGCGCCGCCCGGGTCCCCACCCGACCGACCTACCACCCCGCACCGACAGGAGGACGCCATGAACCGGCCCCGCACCGCGCGCCGCCGCGTCCTGCCGACCGTCCTGTCGGTGCTCAGCACGGCCGCGGTCGTCGTGGTGCTCACACTGGCCGTCGCGCTGGCGCTGGTCCCGCGGCTACTCGACGGCGTCGCGCTCACCGTCCTCACCGGGTCGATGGTGCCGACCTACGAGCCCGGTGACGTCGTCGTCGTCCGCGGCGTGAAGGACGTGCCGGCCGAGATCGAGGTGGGCGACGTCGTGTCGTTCCAGCCCTTCCCGGAGGACCCCACGCTCGTCACGCACCGCGTGGTCGCCGTCCGCTCGACGTCCGACGGCCCGCGCTGGGTGACGCGCGGTGACGCCAACGACACCGACGACGAGCCCCTGCGCCCGGAGCAGATCAAGGCCGAGGTCGTCTACCACGTGCCCGACGTCGGGCACGTCATGGTGGCCGTCGGCGCCCACCGCTCCACGGTCGTCATGGCGGGCGCCGCCGTCCTGCTGGTGTACGGCGCGTGGATGGTGCTCAGCCCCGACCGGGGGCGTCGTCAGGCGCGCGCGGACGGTGCCGCAGCCACGGACGGGACCGCGTCCGACGAGGACCGGCGCGCCGCGGACGTCGACGCATGAGCCGGCGCCGCCTCGCCGCCCTGGCGGTGGCCGCCGTGCTCACGGCGTCCCTCATGAGCAGCACCACCTACGCCCTGTGGTCGACCGACGCCGAGGCGTCGATCGGCGTCCTGCGCTCCGGGGACCTCGATCTCGAGCTGGTCGGTGACGTCCGGTGGGCCGAGACCTCCCCGGGCCACGTCGGCCACGCCGTCGCGTCGGGAGCGGACGGGACCGCCGGCCACCTCGCGGTCCCGGGCGACTCCTTCACGGTCACGCAACGCTTCCGGACGACCCTGGAGGGCGACAACCTGCGCGCGCGTCTCACGGTCTCCTGGCTGCCGGCCGGGCCCGTCCCGGCGGGCGTCGAGGGCACGTACGTCGTGACGCCGCCGTCGGGCGTCCCCAGCGCCCCGGCCCCGCTCGGCACGCCGTTGACGCTGCCGTCGGGCGCCGGGGCGAGCCTGCCCCTCGGCACGGGGGAGTGGACGCTGGTGGCGACCCTCGTGTGGAACGGCGCCGACCGGGTGGTGGCACCGTCCACCCTGGCCGGGCAGCCCGCGACCCGGGTCGGCGGGACGATCCAGGTCGACCTGCGGCAGGTGCGGGACGACGGGCTCGCGCCGTGAGCGGCCTGCGCGACCGGGTCGTCAGCCTGCCCACGGCCGGGGTGCTGGCCCTCACCGTCGCGCTCGCCGCGCTCGTGGGGGTCGTCGGCGGCGGGACGCTCGCGCTGTGGCGCGACGTCGAGACCGTCACGGCCGGCATGCCCGCCGGGGTCGTCGTGTTCGGGGTCGGGCCCCCCGGCGAGCCCGGGACGCTCACGGACTACGCGACGGGCCCCGGTGACACCGTGGACCTGACGTTCGGTCCCGCCGCCGCCGCGACGCTCCTCGCGACCGGGTCGATCGCCGTCCCCGTGCAGGTCGACGCGCTCGCGCAGGGGCACCGGGGCCTGCGGTACACCGTGACGCGGCACATCGCGGGCGGCATCCTCGGGGAGTCGGACGTGCGGCTCGTCAAGGTGGCCGGGCCCGCCGCCTGCACGACCACGGTGGCCGGTCCCGACGCCGGCGCGTCGACGCCCGTCCCGGCCGACTACAGCGACACCCGACGGCTGACCAGCGAGTACTGGTGCCTCGTGGCGACCTTCGACCCCGTGCAGGGCACGTACGACAGCACGGCGTCCGTCGACGCCGGCGTCGCCACCTCCGGCGGGGCCACGCCGCAGCGCGTGACCGACGAGGACCGGTGGAGCGCGTCGGTGGGCAGGGCCCTCGTGCCGGCGGACGAGCCGACGCACCGCCTGACGTTCACGTTCACCACGTTCCGGCCCGGCCGGTGACGCGGGCGGCCCCCGCCTCCCGGGCCCTCGTGGCCGGTGTCCTCCTGGCGCTCGTGGTGCCGGCCGGCGCAGCGGCGGCGTCCGGCGACGAGCTCGTGACCACGTGGGACGGGCCGTCCGTCGACCTCGCGTGGGACGGGCCGCCGGCCACGGCCAGCTCCGCGACGTTCTCGGGTGCGCCGGTCGTGGTGCCGGGCGGCGTCCAGGGCAGGACGATCACCGTGACCAACGCCGGCCCGACCGACGCGGTGCTGCGCGGCTGGGTGCAGGACGTGCAGCTCCTCGACCCCGACGCCCCCGAGGCCGACCTCCCCGACGGTCCGCCGGAGGTGGACTTCTACGCCGACCTCACGCTCACGTGGCGCACCGCGTCGGGGGACGGGCACTCGTCGTTCCGTCGGCTCGCGACGGCGGGTGCCACGCCCGTGGTCGACGTGCTGCTCGCGCGCGGGGCGAGCACCGAGGTCACCGTGGTGACCGCGCTCGCCACGGACGCGACGTCGGGCAACCGTGCGAACGTCGCGCCGCGGGAGGCCACGTACGAGGTCGTGCTGCGGCTGGACGGGAGCACGTGGGCCAGGGCCGCGGCCACGTCGCCCTCCGGGCCCGCGGGGACCGACGTCGACGCCGTGACGCCGCAGGCCGACACCATCGTGACGATCGCGGAGGTCCAGGCGGCAGGAGGGGCCGGTGCGGGGCCGCTCGCCCACACCGTCCTGCACGGTCTGCGGGCCGCGCTGGTCGCGGTGGTCGCGATCGGGACCGGCTCGATGCTGCTGGGTGGGGCCCGGCGTCGTCGCGACGCCCGGCGCGAGGCCGGCCGGCTGCCGGTGGCGCCGTCCGTCGACGGCGCGAACGGCGCCGGACCGGGGGCGCCGGGGCCGGCCGGACGACCCCGGGAGCCGCACGGGTGCGGCGCTCCGCCGTCTGCGGGGTAGTCTCTACCGGCGGTCCGTCCCGCTCTTCGACGGCGACGGGGTCTGAGGACGGCCCACACAGCAGGAGGACGACAGGTGCTCAGTGCATTCGTTCGGGCGTTCAGGACGCCCGACCTGCGGCGCAAGCTGCTCTTCACCATCGGCATGATGGTGGTGTTCCGCATCGGGTCGTTCCTGCCGACCCCTGGTGTCAGCTACCCGAACGTGCAGGCCTGCATCGAGCAGACCGCCGACAACGACCTGCTCGGCCTGGTCAACCTGTTCAGCGGCGGCGCGCTGCTGCAGCTGTCGGTGTTCTCGCTCGGGATCATGCCGTACATCACGGCCAGCATCATCGTCCAGCTCCTGCGCGTGGTGATCCCCAAGTTCGAGGAGCTCCACAAGGAGGGCCAGTCCGGCACCGCGAAGCTCACGCAGTACACGCGGTACCTGACCATCGGCCTGGCGATCCTGCAGTCGACGACGATCATCACGTTCGCGCGCTCCGGCAACCTGTTCCAGGGCTGCAGCCTCGAGGTCATCCCCGACGACACGCCGATCACGCTGCTCATCATGGTCATCACGATGACCGCGGGCACCGGCCTGATCATGTGGCTCGGCGAGCTCATCACCGAGCGCGGCGTCGGCAACGGCATGTCGCTGCTCATCTTCACGTCGATCGCCGCGTCGTTCCCCGGCGCCATGTGGTCGATCGCCGGCGGCGCCGGCGGTGCCGGCAAGTTCATCGCCGTCCTGGCGGTCGTCGTCCTGGTCATCGGGCTCGTCGTCTTCGTCGAGCAGTCGCAGCGCCGCATCCCGGTCCAGTACGCCAAGCGCATGGTGGGCCGCCGCATGTACGGCGGGTCGAGCACCTACATCCCGATCAAGATCAACATGGCCGGCGTCATCCCGGTCATCTTCGCCTCCTCGCTGCTGGCCGTGCCGACGCTCATCGCCCAGTTCGGCGACGCGACCGCGGGCTGGGTGCAGTGGATCAGCGTGAACCTCGCGGACCCGGGTGCGCCGCTGCACATCGGGATCTACCTGCTGCTGATCATCTTCTTCTGCTACTTCTACACGGCGATCACGTTCAACCCGGACGAGGTCGCGGACAACATGAAGAAGTACGGCGGGTTCATCCCCGGCATCCGTGCGGGCCGTCCCACGGCCGAGTACCTGGACTTCGTCATCACGCGGATCACCGCGCCGGGCTCGATCTACCTGGCCCTGGTCGCGCTGATCCCGACGATCGCGTTCATCGTCCTCGGCGTGGGCACCAACATCCCGTTCGGCGGGGCGTCGATCCTCATCGTCGTGGGCGTCGGCCTCGAGACCGTCAAGCAGATCGAGTCCCAGCTTCAGCAGCGGCACTACGAAGGGTTCTTGCGTTGAGCGCACGTCTGGTCCTGCTCGGCCCCCCCGGAGCGGGGAAGGGTACGCAGGCCGTCCGTCTGGCGGATCGGCTGGGTGTCCCGGCCATCTCGACGGGCGACATCTTCCGGTCCAACATCAAGAACGGCACCGAGCTCGGACGCCGGGTGCAGGACATCACCGCGTCGGGGTCGCTCGTCCCGGACGAGCTGACCAACGAGCTCGTCCGTGACCGCCTGGCCCAGGCGGACGCGGTCGACGGGTTCCTGCTCGACGGGTACCCGCGCAACGTGGCCCAGGTCGCGGCGCTGGACGAGATCCTCGCGGCCGCCGGGCACGCGCTCGACATCGCGCTCGAGCTGACGGTCGACGCGCAGGTGGTCGTCGAGCGGCTCACGCGTCGCGCTCAGATCGAGGGGCGCGCGGACGACACCGAGGACGTCGTCCGGCACCGGCTCGACGTCTACGCCGAGCAGACGGCCCCCATCTCGCAGGTCTACGCAGCCCGTGGCCTGCTCGTCCAGGTCGACGGCCTGGGCGCGGTCGACGACGTGACGGCCCGGCTCCTCGCGGCGCTGAGCCCCGTCCTGTCCTGACGGGGCGACGGTGTTCGGTCGCGAGCGCATCGAGTACAAGACACCCGAGCAGGTCGCCGTCATGCGGCGCGCCGGGCTGGTGGTCGCCGACGCGCTGGACGCGGTGCGGGCGGTGCTCGCGCCGGGCGTGACGACGGCCGAGCTCGACGCGGTGGCCGAGGAGGTCATCGCGTCGGCGGGGGCCACGCCCTCGTTCCTCGGGTACCACGGCTACCCCGCGTCGCTGTGCGTGTCGGTGAACGACGAGATCGTCCACGGCATCCCCGGCTCGCGCGTGCTGCAGCCCGGTGACGTCGTGTCGGTCGACTGCGGCGCCGTCGTCGACGGCTGGCACGGCGACTCGGCCTTCACGGCCGTGCTCGACCCCGCCGACCCGGCGGACGTCGCGCTCGCCGCCACGACGGAGAACGCCCTGTGGGCCGGCATCGCCGCGCTCGCGACGGGGGAGCGCCTCGGTGCGGTGGGCGAGGCCGTCGAGGACGTCGTCGAGGCCGCGGCCGCCCGGACCGGCACGGCGCCGCTGGGCATCGTCGAGGACTACGTCGGCCACGGCATCGGCACGGCCATGCACCAGCCGCCGGACGTCCCGAACTTCCGCACCCGTGACCGCGGCACCCGGCTGCGCCCGGGGCTCTGCGTCGCGGTCGAGCCCATGCTCGTGCGGGGCTCGCAGGTCAACCACGTGCTCGCCGACGACTGGACCGTCGTCACCGACGACGGGTCGCGGGCGGCGCACTGGGAGCACACGGTCGCCCTCCTGGACGGCGGGATCGTCGTGCTGACGGCACGGGACGGCGGCGCCGAGCGGCTGCGGGCACTGGGTGTGGAGATCGCGTCGATCTGACCGGTGCGCCGGTCCTGTGCGGCTCCGGGTACCGACCGCCCGTCCGGATGCCGTATGATTTCCCGTTGGTTGTGTGCGCCGTTGGTTCGGCGACCAGTCACCCCATGATCCTCCGCGGGACCAGGCATGGTCCGGCGGTGTCCGGCACGTGTGCCGGGCTGCGGCGCGGGGTGGGACGACCACCGGCAGGACAAGTCGAGCACGACAGTTAGCGGAGGACATGGCCAAGAAGGACGGCGTCATCGAGATCGAGGGCAGCGTGGTCGAAGCGCTGCCCAACGCGATGTTCCGCGTGGAGCTCGCGAACGGCCACAAGGTGCTTGCCCACATCTCGGGCAAGATGCGCCAGCACTACATCCGGATCCTCCCCGAGGACCGGGTGGTCGTGGAGCTCAGCCCGTACGACCTGTCCCGCGGGCGCATCGTCTACCGCTACAAGTAACCACCACCATCGAGACGCCGTCGGTCGGGCCCCAGGGTCCGGTGTGCGGCGGCGGAGGAACGAACGCGATGAAGGTCAAGCCGAGCGTCAAGAAGATCTGCGACAAGTGCAAGGTGATCCGCCGGCACGGTCGCGTCCAGGTGATCTGCGAGAACCTGCGCCACAAGCAGCGCCAGGGCTGAGCAGCCACCACCACCGGTCCACCAGGACCAGCAAGCGCACCGCCGCTCCGTGACGAGGGCCCTCGGGCCCGCCGGCACGGTGAACCCCCAGCTCGGAGGCTGGGGCCCGCAGATCCGCGGGAGGACGGTGCGGCAGACCTCCGAACGCCGTACAGGAGCCACCAGGCACATGGCACGTCTCATCGGTGTCGACCTCCCCCGCGACAAGCGGGTCGAGGTCGCTCTCACCTACATCTTCGGGGTCGGGCGCACGCGTGCGCAGCAGACCCTGGCCGCCACGGGCATCAGCCCCGACGTCCGGGTCAAGGACCTGGGCGACACCGAGCTGGTCGCGCTGCGCGACTACCTCGAGGGCAGCTTCAAGCTCGAGGGTGACCTCCGTCGCGAGATCGCCGCCGACATCCGCCGCAAGGTCGAGATCGGCAGCTACGAGGGTCTGCGTCACCGCCGCGGCCTCCCGGTGCGTGGTCAGCGCACCAAGACCAACGCGCGTACCCGCAAGGGCCCCAAGCGCACCGTCGCCGGCAAGAAGAAGGCCGGGCGCAAGTGACGACGCGGGCCGGTCGCGCTCGCCGCTGACCGCCCGCCCGTCGGCCCACCGACCCGTAGACCTCGAGAGAAGAAGAGATGCCTCCCAAGTCCCGCACCGCCGTGCGCAAGCCGCGCCGCAAGGAGAAGAAGAACGTCTCCCACGGCCAGGCGCACATCAAGAGCACGTTCAACAACACCATCGTCTCCATCACGGACCCCTCGGGTGCCGTGATCGCCTGGGCCTCGTCGGGCCAGGTGGGCTTCAAGGGCTCGCGCAAGTCGACCCCGTTCGCCGCGCAGCTCGCCGCCGAGGCAGCCGCGCGTCGCGCGCAGGAGCACGGCATGCGCAAGGTCGACGTCTTCGTCAAGGGCCCCGGCTCGGGCCGTGAGACGGCGATCCGGTCGCTGACGGCTGCCGGCCTCGAGGTCGGCTCGATCCAGGACGTGACGCCGCAGGCCCACAACGGCTGCCGTCCGCCCAAGCGTCGCCGCGTCTGAGTCACGCATGGCCGGGACGGTGCCGCACGGCACGCGTCCCGGCCCTCGCGTGTCCGACACGGACCACGCTCGTCGCCCCGTGAGGGGACACAGGCGCACGGCACGACGTCGGACCACACCCGCACTCCCGCCCGGACATGCGGACCGAGGCACGTCCAGGCACGCAGTACCTGCGAAAGCGTCATATGGCGGACGCTCGCGGAGAGGAATCACACCGTGCTGATCGCACAGCGCCCCACCCTGACCGAAGAGGTCATCTCGGAGAACCGTTCGCGGTTCTCCATCGAGCCTCTCGAACCCGGCTTCGGCTACACCCTCGGCAACTCCCTGCGCCGGACCCTGCTGTCGTCCATCCCGGGCGCCGCCGTCACCTCCATCCGGATCGACGGCGTGCTGCACGAGTTCTCGACGATCCCGGGTGTCAAGGAGGACGTCACCGAGATCATCCTCAACATCAAGAACCTCGTCGTCTCCTCGGAGAACGACGAGCCCGTCGTGATGTACCTGCGCAAGCAGGGCTCGGGCGAGGTCACCGGCGCGGACATCGTGCCGCCCGCCGGCGTCGAGGTCCACAACCCGGGCCTGCACCTGGCCACGCTGAACGACAAGGGCAAGCTCGAGATCGAGCTGACCGTCGAGCGCGGCCGCGGCTACGTGTCTGCCAACCAGAACAAGTCCTTCGACGCCGAGATCGGCCGGATCCCGGTCGACTCGATCTACTCGCCGGTGCTCAAGGTGACCTACAAGGTCGAGGCGACCCGTGTCGAGCAGCGCACGGACTTCGACAAGCTCATCGTCGACGTCGAGACGAAGGCGGCCATCAGCCCGCGCGACGCGCTCGCGTCGGCCGGCCGCACGCTCGTCGAGCTCTTCGGGCTCGCCCGTGAGCTCAACGTCGAGGCCGAGGGCATCGAGATCGGCCCGTCGCCGACGGACGCGGCACTCGCCGCGGACCTGGCGCTGCCGATCGAGGACCTGCAGCTGACGATCCGGTCGTACAACTGCCTCAAGCGTGAGGGCATCCACACGGTGGGCGAGCTCGTCGCGCGGTCCGAGGCGGACCTGCTGGACATCCGCAACTTCGGTGCGAAGTCGATCACCGAGGTCAAGGAGAAGCTGGCCGAGCTGGGCCTGACCCTCAAGGACAGCCCGCTGGACTTCGACCCCTCGGCCGCCGGTGGCTACTACGGGGACGACGAGACGGACTTCGTCGAGGACGAGCAGTACTGACGTAGGTGATCCGGGGACCGAGCGCTGACGCGCCGGCCCCCGGGACGTCGCCCCTCACCGCATCACTCAAGGAGTAGAGACCATGCCCACGCCCACCAAGGGTCCGCGGCTCGGTGGCAGCCCGGCGCACGAGCGGCTCATCCTCGCGAACCTCGCGACGGCGCTGTTCGAGCACCGGCGGATCACCACGACCGAGACGAAGGCCAAGCGCCTGCGCCCTCTGGCCGAGCGCCTCATCACGTTCGCCAAGCGCGGCGACCTGCACTCGCGCCGCCGGGTGCTGACCGTCGTCAAGGACAAGGGTGTCGTGCACGCCCTGTTCACCGAGATCGCGCCGGCCGTCGCCGAGCGTCAGGGCGGCTACACGCGCATCACGAAGATCGGCCCGCGCAAGGGCGACAACGCCCCCATGGCCGTCATCGAGCTCGTCCTGGAGCCGCTGTCGCCGAAGCAGGCCGTCGTCAAGGAGGCCACCAAGGCCACCGAGAAGGCCGCGCCGAAGAAGGCCGCCAAGCCGGTCGAGGACAAGCCGGTCGAGGACGCGCCCGTCGAGGACGCGCCCGTCGAGGACGCGCCCGTCGAGGACGCGCCCGTCGAGGACGCGCCCGCCGACAAGGCCTGACGCACGCAGCACCCTCACGAGGGCCCGGACACCACCACGGTGTCCGGGCCCTCGTGCGTCGTGCGGGGGGCCCGCCCGAGCGTCCGGGCAGCGCCCGGTGCGCCGCAGTAGCCTGGCCGCATGGCTGCCGCGGCACCTCCCGTCGTCCTGGTGCACGGGATGCGGGCCTCCCGGACCATGTGGCGTGCCCAGGTCGAGGCGCTGCGGCAGGCCGGTCACGTCGCGGTGGCGATCGACCTGCCGGGGCATGGCGAGCGGATGGCGGAGACGTTCACGCTCGACGGTGCCGTCGGGGCCGTGCGCGACGGGGTGGACGCCGTCGGCGGTCGTGCGCTGGTCGTCGGGCTGTCCCTCGGCGGCTACACCGCGATCGCGCACGCGGCGCGGCACCCGGAGCAGGTGGTCGGTCTCGTCGCCGCCGCGTGCAGCTCGGTGCCCCGTCCCGCCGTGGTGCGGGCGTGGGGGCTGGCCGCGGACGCGTTGTTCGCCCGGCTGCCGGACCGCGGCGCGGCGATCAACCAGGCGCTGGTCGACCGCACGCTGCCCCCGGGGAGCGCCGCGGACGTGGGCGCCGGCGGCTTCGCCCTCGGCGTCGTCGGCGACGTCATGCGGGCGATGCGCCAGGCGGCACCCGTCGCCGATCTCGCCCGGGTACGGGCGCCGGTCTGGCTCGTGAACGGCCAGTACGACCACTTCCGCGGCGACGAGCGGCGGTTCCTCGCGGCGTGCCGCGACGGGCGGCTCGTCGTGGTGCCGCGGGCCACGCACCTGGTCAGCCTCGTCCAGCCGGTGCGCTTCACGCGGGTGCTGCTCGACGTGCTCGACGTGCTGGCGGCACGATCGGGCGGGTCAGTGCTCCCGGCCGGTGAGGTCCCACGCACGCACGCCGCCGACGATCCCGGCCTGGTTGGGGACCACGACGACGTCGTCCCCGAGGTCGTCCAGGACGCGCGCGGTGATACGCCGCGAGTTGCCGCCGCCGAGGTACAGGCGGTCCCACCTGAAGACCGGGCGGAAGCCGTCGACGACCCGGCGGACACGGCGTGACCACAGGGCGTCGCCCAGACGCGCCCGCTCGTGCTGCCCGATGTACGCGTCGTACGTCGTGCCCCGGCGCACGGGGGCGTGCGAGAGCTCGAGGTGCGGCGCGAGTCGCCCGCCGTCGAACAGCGCCGAGCCCAGGCCCGTCCCGAGGGTGAGCACGAGCTCGAGCCCGGTGCCCGACACGACGCCCGCGCCGTGCACCTCGGCGTCGTTGAGCACGAGCGTGGGGAGCCCCAGGCGGTGCGCGAGCACCGCCTGGACGTCGCAGCCGGACCACGCCGTGAGCAGCTCCGGGAGCACCGCCGAGCGCGGCCCGGAGCGCGTCACGTAGTGCGGCGTGGCGACGACGACGCCGTGGCGGATCATGCCCGGCACGCCGACGGTCGCGCGCTGGGCGGGCGGAAGACCCGCCGCGATCTCGGTGATCGTGTCGGCGAGCCGCTCCGGCGGCAGCGGGTAGGGCGTCGGGACACGGACGGGCGGGACGTGCAGCGTGCCGTCGGCGTCGAGCACCGAGGCCTTGATGCCGCTGCCGCCGCAGTCGACGGCCAGCGTGTACGGCTCGGAGGCGCGGGTCACCGTGCCACGGTAGCCCGGCGGCTACCGTGGGGGCCGTGACCGGCGAGGAGACACCCACCGTGCGACTGCGTCTGGACCTCGCGTACGACGGGACGCACTTCGCGGGCTGGGCGCGCCAGCCCGGTCTGCGGACCGTGCAGGGCGTCCTGGAGGAAGGGCTCGCCACGGTCCTGCGCAGCGTGCCGCGGGGCGAGGCGCCGCCGCGCGTGACCGTGGCAGGGCGGACCGACGCCGGGGTCCACGCCCGTGGGCAGGTCGCGCACGTCGACGTCGTCGCGGCCGCGCTGGACGCGGCGCGCGGGCGCTCCGGCCGCGCGGACGTCGACGCGCTGGCGGCGCGGCTGGCGGGCGTCCTGCCCGCCGACCTCGTGGTGCGGGCGGTCACCCACGCGCCGCCGGGCTTCGACGCGCGCTTCTCCGCGCTGCGCCGCCGGTACGCGTACCGGGTGTGCGACCTGGACGCCGCGCGCGACCCGCTGAGCCGCGGCTGGGTGCTGTGGCACCGTCGTCCGCTGGACGCCGCGGCGATGGACGCGGCGGCCCGCACGCTCGTCGGGCGCCACGACTTCGCGGCGTACTGCAAGCCGCGCCCCGACGCGACGACGATCCGCACGCTGGAGGAGTTCGGCTGGTCCCGCCCGGCCGACGGCGCCGACGCGGGCCTCGTGGTCGCCCACGTGCAGGCCGACGCGTTCTGCCACTCGATGGTCCGTGCCCTGGTGGGGGCGAGCCTCGCCGTGGGGGAGGGGCGCCGGCCCGTGACGTGGCCGCGCGAGCTGCTCGACGGCCGCCGCCGGGAGGGCGGGGCGACGGTCGTGGCCGCGCACGGGCTCACGCTCGAGGAGGTCGGCTACCCGTCGGACGACGAGCTGGGGCGACGCGCCGAGCAGACGCGCGCGCGGCGCGCCGCCCACGACGTGGACGACGCGCCGCGCGGGTGCTGCGGCTGACGGCTCGTCAGCGCGGGCCCGGCTCGTCGGTGCCGGGCAGGTACGTCACCTCGTCGTCGTCGCCCATGGGGTCCACGACCACGTACTCCTCCTCGATGACGTGCACGGCGGCCTCCTCGGCGCTCGCCGCACCGCCGTCCACGCCGGCGTCGACGGCGAACTGGTCGGTGCCGCCCGCCTCCACCGCGTCCTCGTCCTCGACCAGGCGACCGGCGCGGAGCTCGTCGCGGTGGGGCGCGGGCGGCGCGTCGACCTCCCACACCTCCGGCTCCTCCTGCGCGACGCGCTGGTCGAGCGTCTCGCCGCGCGCCTCCTCCCAGGCGGTCTCGCCGAAGTGCGCGGACGCCGGTCGCGGCCGCTCGGGCGGCGCGACGCCCTCGTCGAGCGGGTCCTCGACGCCGCGCTCGACCAAGGTGTCCTCGCCCGGAAGCTGGTTGCTGTCGCCCTCGGAACCGAGGGCGGGGTCGGTGCTGGTGGCTGGGGTGTCCTCGCTCATGCCCCCGACCCAAGCACCGCAGCCGGGAGCCCGCCACAGGACCGTTGCCCGTGGTGCGCACTGCGTTTCGCCGCGGGCCCGTCGCCGGGGACACTGACGGCATGGGTCATCTCGACGTCGGCGGTGTCGGCTACACGCTCCCCGACGGTCGCCCGCTGCTGCACGACGTCACGTTCCGCGTCCCGGAGGGCGCGCGCGTGGCGCTGGTCGGCCCCAACGGCGTCGGCAAGTCGACGCTGCTGCGCATCGTCACCGGGGACACCTCGCCGCACGCGGGATCGGTCCAGCGCAGCGGCGGGCTGGGCGTGATGCGGCAGGACGTGGGGCGCATCGACGACGACCGCAGCGTGCGGGACCTGCTCGCGGACCTCGCCCCGCCGGCCGTCCGCTCGGCGGCGGCCGAGCTGACGGCCGCCGAGCTGGCGATGATGGAGGTGGACGACGAGCCGACGCAGATGCGCTACGCGCAGGCGCTCGCGGACTGGGCGGACGTCGGCGGGTACGACGCCGAGGCCGGGTGGGACCGCGTGACGCAGGCGGTCCTCTCGCTGCCGTTCGAGCGTGCGCAGCACCGGTACGTGCGCACGTTGTCGGGCGGCGAGCAGAAGCGGCTCGTCGTCGAGGCGCTGCTGCGCGGCCCGGACGAGGTGCTGCTGCTCGACGAGCCCGACAACGCGCTCGACGTGCCGACCAAGCGCTGGCTCGAGGACCGTCTGGTCGCCAGCGGGCGGACCGTGCTGTTCGTCAGCCACGACCGCGAGCTGCTGGCCCGCGTCGCGACGCACGTCGCGACGCTCGAGCCGACGCCCGGGGGCGCCCGGGTGTGGGTCCACGGCGGCGGCTTCGCGAGCTACGCGCAGGCCCGGGCGGATCGTCGCGCGCGCCTGGAGGAGCTGCTGCGCCGCTGGGAGGAGGAGCTCGCCCAGCTGCGCGAGCTGGTCCTCACCCTGCGCACCAAGGCGGCCTTCAACGACGGGCTGGCCTCGCGCTACCAGGCCGCGCAGACCCGGCTGCGCAAGTTCGAGGAGGCGGGACCGCCGGCCGTCGTCGCGCGCGAGCAGCAGGTCCGCGTGCGCCTGCGGGGCGGGCGCACCGCCAAGCGGGCCGTGGTCGCCACCGGGCTGGAGCTCACGGGCCTCATGAAGCCGTTCGACCTGGAGGTCTGGTACGGCGAGCGGGTGGCGGTGCTCGGCGCCAACGGGTCGGGCAAGTCCCACTTCCTGCGCCTGCTCGCGGCCGGCGGCTCGGACCCCGAGCACGCGCCCGCGGGCGACGTCGTCGCCGCGCCGGTGCCGCACACCGGGTCGGTCGTCCTCGGGTCGCGCGTGCGGCCCGGCTGGTTCGCGCAGAACCACGCGCACCCCGAGCTCGTGGGGCGCACGCTGCTGGAGATCCTGCACCGCGGCGACGGGCACCGGGCCGGCCTCGGCCGGGAGGCCGCGAGCCGGGCCCTGGACCGCTACGAGCTGGTCGCCGCGGCCGAGCAGCCGTACGAGACGTTGTCGGGCGGGCAGCAGGCGCGCCTGCAGATCCTCCTGCTGGAGCTCGGGGGAGCGACGCTGCTGCTCCTCGACGAGCCCACGGACAACCTCGACCTGCACTCGGCCGAGGCGCTGGAGGTGGGCCTCGCCGCGTTCGACGGCACGGTGCTGGCCGTCACGCACGACCGGTGGTTCACCCGCACCTTCGACCGGTTCCTGCTCTTCGCGGCCGACGGCTCGGTCGTCGAGACACCCGAGCCCGTCTGGGACGCGGGGCGTGTGCAGCGGGTGCGCTGAGCACCTGGCCGGACCGCGTTTTGCCGTGCGGCGACGTACGGGTAGTCTGTTGTGTCGTTGTGCGTCCCCCGTTGCGCACCGGTGGCTTCTCACCACCGTGTGCCGATGGCCGTCCTGGTGCGATCCCACTCGCCGGGCGGGATGCTCCGGCAGCCATCCTCGGCCGGTCGCCCCGTGCGCCCGGCCACGACACGTATCACGAGACAGAGGCACCCGTGCGCACGTACACCCCGAAGCCCGGCGACGTCGAGCGGAACTGGTACGTCATCGACGCGACCGATGTCGTGCTCGGCCGCCTGGCCAGCCACGTGGCCACCCTGCTGCGCGGCAAGCACAAGGCGACCTTCGCTCCCCACGTCGACGGCGGCGACTTCGTCATCGTCATCAACGCGGAGAAGGTCGCGCTCACCGGCAACAAGCGTGAGACCAAGCTCGCCTACCGGCACTCCGGCTACCCGGGCGGTCTGCGGGCGACCCGTTACGTCGACCTGCTCGAGAAGCACCCGGAGCGGGCGATCGAGAAGGCCGTTCGCGGCATGCTGCCCCACACGACCCTCGGTCGTCAGCAGCTGAGCAAGCTCAAGGTCTACGCCGGTGCGGAGCACCCGCACCAGGCCCAGCAGCCGAAGCCGTTCGTGCTGACCCAGGTGGCGCAGTAAGCCCCCGGCTGCTGCGGCGAAGAAACTAGAACGCGAGGATCCCGTGGCTCAGACCACCGTCGAGACCGAGTACGAGGGCGACGACACGCCCACCAGCTACACCTCCGAGACCGCTGCGCCCACCGGCCGCGGGCAGTCCCTCACGGCACCGGGCCAGGCGCTCGGCCGTCGTAAGGAGGCTGTCGCCCGCGTCCGCCTGGTGCCCGGCACCGGCCAGTGGAAGATCAACGGCCGCGCCCTGGAGGAGTACTTCCCCAACAAGGTGCACCAGCAGCTCGTCAACTCCCCGCTGAAGCTCGTGGACGTCGAGGGTCGTTTCGACGTCGTCGCGCGCATCACCGGTGGTGGCGTCTCCGGCCAGGCCGGCGCCCTGCGTCTGGGCATCGCCCGTGCGCTGAACGCCATCGACGAGGAGAACAACCGCCCGGCCCTCAAGAAGGCCGGCTTCCTCACGCGTGACGCGCGTGTGGTCGAGCGCAAGAAGGCGGGTCTCAAGAAGGCCCGCAAGGCGCCGCAGTACTCGAAGCGCTGACCCAGCGCTCCGGCCCGATGGCCCCGGCGGTCGACAGACCGCCGGGGCCATCGGCATGCCGGGGCGCAGGGCCGCGACGCGCCCGCAGCGTCGTCGTACACGGATCAGGCACGCCGGCGGCGGTGCGCCCCACGCGGGGTGCCTGTCGTGGGCAGGACGAAGGAGCCGGTTGATGGGTCGACTGTTCGGGACCGACGGGGTTCGCGGTCTTGCGAACCGGGACGTGACGGCGGAGGTCGCACTCGACGCGTCCGTGGCCGCGGCGCACGTGCTGGCGACCACCGGGGCGTTCGAGGGGCACCGTCCCCGCGCCGTCGTGGGTCGCGACACGCGCGTGTCGGGGGAGTTCCTGTCCGCGGCGGTCGCGGCCGGCCTCGCCTCGGCGGGTGTCGACGTCGACAACGTCGGCGTCCTGCCGACGCCCGCGGTGGCGTACCTGACCGCCGCGAGGGGTGTCGACCTCGGTGTCGTGCTGTCGGCGTCGCACAACCCGATGCCGGACAACGGCATCAAGTTCCTCTCCCGTGGTGGGCTCAAGCTCGACGACGAGGTCGAGGCCGCGATCGAGGCGCGGATGGGCGAGGTGTGGGACCGACCGCTGGGCGCCGCCGTCGGGCGCATCCGCACCGACGTGAGCCTCGCGGGCCAGCAGTACGTCGACCACCTCGTCGCGACCATCGGCACGCGGCTCGAGGGCCTGCGCATCGTCGTGGACTGCGCCAACGGCGCGGCCAGCGAGGTCGGCCCGGCCGCCCTGCGCGAGGCGGGCGCGGACGTCGTCGTCATCAACGCGTCGCCCGACGGCCGCAACATCAACGAGGCGTGCGGCTCCACGCACCCGGAGCAGCTGCAGTCCGCGGTCGTCGCGGCGCACGCCGACCTGGGTGTGGCCTTCGACGGCGACGCGGACCGGTGCCTGGCCGTCGACGCGACCGGCAGGCTGGTGGACGGCGACCAGATCATGGGCATCCTCGCGATCGCGCTGCGCGACCGGGGCGAGCTGCCGCACGACACGCTGGTGACCACCGTCATGAGCAACCTCGGCCTGCGCATCGCGATGCGGGAGGCGGGGATCGCCACCGTCGAGACCGGCGTCGGCGACCGGTACGTGCTGGAGGCCATGCGCACCGGTGGCTACGGGCTGGGCGGCGAGCAGTCGGGGCACATCATCATGGCGGCGCACGCGACCACCGGCGACGGCCTGCTCACGGCGCTGCAGCTCGCAGCGCGCGTGGTCGAGACGGGCCGCACGCTCGCGGAGCTCGCCGGCGTGGTGCAGCGGCTGCCGCAGACGCTCGTCAACGTCCCGGACGTCGACCGCGCGCGCACGGACGACGAGGTCCTGGCGCAGGCCGTCGCCGTGGCGAGCGAGGCGCTGGGCGACAGCGGGCGCGTCCTGCTGCGCCCGTCGGGCACGGAGCCGCTGGTCCGTGTCATGGTCGAGGCAGGCACGCAGGACGAGGCGGACCGTGTGGCGCACGAGCTGGCCGACGTCGTGCGCGCCCGGCTGGCGCTGTGACGAGCACGCGAGCAGCCCGGCACTGAACCGAGCGAGGAGCACCATGACCGGACGCGACCGGATCGTGCGCGAGCTGGCGCTGCGCACGCTCGAGGCGGCACGGGTGGCCGGACCCGACGCCGTCGCCCCCATCGTGCAGGCCGGGCACCCCGTGCTGCGCGCCGTCGCGTCGCCGTACGACGGGCATCTGGGCGCCGACGAGCTGACCGCGCTGCTGGCCCTCATGGACCGCACCATGCGCGCGGCACCCGGGGTGGGGCTCGCCGCGCCGCAGATCGGCCTGCCGCTCGCCCTCGCGGTCGTCGAGGACCCGGGCGCCGGCGACGAGGAGGTGGCGCGGGTCCGTGAGCGGCCGGTCCTGGCGCACCGGGTGCTGGTGAACCCCGCCTACTCGCCGGTCGGCGACGACCGCGTCGGGTTCTACGAGGGCTGCCTGAGCGTCGTCGGCTACCAGGCGGTGGTCGCGCGGCCCCGGGCCGTCCACCTGACCGGGTACGACGAGACGGGCCGCGCGCTCGACGAGGTCCTCACCGGCTGGCCCGCGCGGATCGTGCAGCACGAGACGGACCACCTGAACGGGACGCTGTACGTCGACCGGGCGCTGCCGCGCTCGCTGTCCGCGACGGACGCCTGGGGCGCACACTGGGGGTCGGAGCCCGTCCCGCACGAGGCCGCGCGGGCGCTGGGCTTCGAGATCCCGCAGACGGCGCGTCCGGGCGCCCGGGAGGAGCCGCGATGAAGCCGTTCCTGTTCCTCGGGGTGCGCCCGGAGGACACACCCGCTGACGACGAGTACGCGGCCATGCTGCGCTGCACCGGCCTGGACGAGTCCACGCTGCGCCGGGTGCGGCTCGAGGCGGCCCCGCTCGGCGAGGTGGATCTCGACGCGTGGTCGGGGATCGTGCTCGGCGGGGGACCGTTCTGCGTGAGCGACCCGGAGGACGGCAAGTCCGCCGTGCAGCGCCGTGTCGAGGCGGACCTCGCGCGCCTGCTGGACGCCGTGGTGCCCGCCGACTTCCCGTTCTTCGGCGCCTGCTACGGCATCGGCACGCTGGGACGGCACCAGGGCGCGGTCGTCGACCGCGCGCACCCCGAGCCCGTCGGGGCCGTGACCGTGGAGCTCACGGCCGCAGGTCGCGCCGACCCGGTCATGGGTGCCGCGCCCGCGCGGTTCGGTGCGTTCGTGGGGCACAAGGAAGGGCTCAGCGCCCCGCCGCCGCACGCCGTGCTCCTCGCGACCTCGGCCACCGCACCCGTCCAGGCGTTCCGCGTGGGACGCCACGTGTACGCCACCCAGTTCCACCCCGAGCTCGACGCGGACGGCCTCGAGACGCGCGTCGAGGCCTACCGCTACGACGGCTACTTCGACCCGGAGGAGGCGACGGAGGTCGTCGCCGCCGCACGCACGAGCGGTGTGCGCACGGTGCCCGCGGTGCTACGCGCCTTCGTCGAGCGGCACGTCCACCCGGGGACGGACGGCGGCCGCCGTGGACCCGTACCCCGGGACGGGAGCGGCGTCTCTCAGGGCTGATTCGGGGGTAATCCCCATGTACCTGCACGGTGCGCGCGCCTAGCGTGGTCCTGTCGGCCCCGCTGGGGGGTGGGCACGACGGGGGGAGATCACGTGCTCGAGCAGTGGGCACTCGACCTGGCGGGATCGCCGTGGGTCTTCGCGGTGCTGCTCGGCATGGTGACCGTCGACGGGATCTTCCCCCCGGTCCCCAGCGAGTCGATCGTCATCGCGCTCGCCTCGTTGTCGATGTCGACGGGCAGCCCGGTGCTGTGGGCCGTCATCGTGGTCGGGGCGCTCGGTGCCTTCACCGGTGACCAGATCGCCTACCAGATCGGTACGGCCGTGCCCATCCGGCGCCTGCGGATGTTCCGCGGCCGTCGCGGCCACGCGGTCCTCGACTGGGCGGAGCACGCGCTGCGCACGCGGGGTGCCGCCTTCATCATCGGGGCC
This sequence comes from Cellulomonas wangsupingiae, assembly GCF_024508275.1. NCBI lineage: Bacteria > Bacillati > Actinomycetota > Actinomycetes > Micrococcales > Cellulomonadaceae > Cellulomonas > Cellulomonas wangsupingiae. The sequence goes on along the minus strand of NZ_CP101989.1, from coordinate 2,957,515 downwards.
CGGTACGTGCCCATCGGTCGGGTCGCGGTCAACATGACGGCCGGCGCCCTGCGGTTCCCGCGCGGCCGGTTCGTGCTGCTCACGGGGATCGCGGCGGTCACGTGGGCGCTGTACGCGACCGCGATCGGCGTCGGCACCGGCGCCGTCCTCGGCCACTCGCCGCTGACCGGCGTCGTCGTGGGCGTCGTCGGCGGGTTCGTCATCGGCCTCGTGGTGGACTGGGTCATGCGCCGGTGGCTCGGCGTGGCGCCTCCGGAGCTCCCGGGTCCGGACGAGCCCGGGGACGAGCCGTCCGCCGACGTGCCGGGCGCGCCGATGGCGGTCGAGCAGACGGCGCCCCGCGAGGGCACCGCGGCCTGACGGGCCGAGCCGCCGGTCGGCGCGGCACGCCGTGTAGAGGTCACGATGACCTCACGATACGGACGGTGTGACAACGATCCGGTATCGACTGCTCCGTCACCGGGCGGCACCCCGCGGTCCGTCCTACGCTCGGGCGCAGGGCGACGTGGCAGTCGTCCTTCCCCGCGCTCGCGAGGCCCTCGTCCGACGGGGGTCCGGCCACGCGTGCGCCGGGACGGACGGCAGCGGGAGGCGACAGGTGCGGGCAGCAGGACGCGTGGCGGCGGGGGCGACCGCGGTGCTGCTGCTCGCCGGCTGCAGCGCAGCGACGTCCGACGCACCGGCTGCCACGACCGCGGAGGTGCGGACCGAGGCGAGCTGCCTCGACCCCGACGTGCTCGACGCTCTGGGCCTCGAGCTCGACGAGTCCCTGCGCACCCGGGCCCCCGCACCCGTCACGCGCGGCCTGCCGCCCGAGGGGTTCGTCGCGGAGACCGCCCTGGTGTGCGACCGCGGCGAGACCCTGCGGGACTCCGCCGGCCGGTGGCGCGCCGTCACCGCCACGCTCCTCGAGGGCGACCTCGACCCGCTCGTCGACCTCGTCGCCGGGACCACGACGGTCGCAGCGTGCGGGACCGGCGTCGTCGCGCAGGTGTGGCTCGTCGACGCGATGGGCGCGGCCGTGCTGCTGCCGCGCGACGCGGCGTGCGCGGGCGACGAGCTCGCGGTGGCGCTGGCCGACCTCGGCGTCGTCGACCGCACCGAGCACCCCGTCGCCCTGGCGCAGCCTGTCGCGGGGGCGTCCTCCTGAGACGTGCGGTGCCTCGGCCGCCGTGCCGTCAGATCTTGCGCAGCCGGACCCGCTGCACGGTGTGGTCCGGACCCTTGGTGAGCACGAGCGTCGCGCGGCTGCGCGTCGGCAGGATGTTCTGCTCGAGGTTCGGGGCGTTGATGCTGTCCCAGATGCTCTCGGCGCGCGCCACCGCCTCCTCGTCCGTGAGCGACGCGTACCGGTGGAAGTACGACTCGGGTCGCGCGAACGCGGTGGCCCGCAGCGACAGGAACCGGTCGACGTACCACTGCTTGACGTCCGACGTGCGCGCGTCGACGTAGATCGAGAAGTCGAAGAAGTCGCTCAGGGCCAGGTTGGACGTGCCCTCGAGGGTCGGGCGCGCGGGCTGCAGCACGTTGAGCCCCTCGACGATCAGGACGTCGGGCTGGCGCACGACGACCTGCGCGCCCGGCACGATGTCGTACGTCAGGTGGTCGTACACGGGGACCGCGACCTCGGGGCGGCCCGCCTTGACCTTCGACACGAAGCGCAGCAGCGCACGCCGGTCGTACGACTCGGGGAAGCCCTTGCGCTGCAGCAGGCCACGTCGCTCGAGCTCGGCGTTGGGGTGCAGGAACCCGTCCGTCGTCACCAGCTCGACCCGCGGCGTCGCCGGCCAGCGTGCGATGAGCTCGCGCAGCACGCGGGCCGTCGTGGACTTGCCGACCGCGACGGACCCCGCGACGCCGATGACGAAGGGCGTGCGGCCCACGTCCTCGCGCAGGAACGTGCTGGTGGCGCCGTGCAGGCCCTGCGTGGCCTGGATGTACAGGTCGAGCAGGCGGGACAGCGGGCGGTAGGTCGCGTCGACCTCCGCGAGGTCGATGGGGTCGCCGATGCCGCGGAGCCGGTCGATGTCGGCGTCGGTGAACGGCAGCGGCGTCGAGGCGGACAACCGGGTCCAGGCGTCACGGTCGAGGTCGACGTAGGGGGTGGCGGGGACCAGGGACGGCACCCGACGATTCTCCCGCATCGCGGCCCGTGCGCCCGCCGGGCCGCGCCGTCCGGGCCGAGACGCGTGGACCCCCGTTAGGATCGGGCGCATGTGCGGAATCGTCGGGTACGTGGGCAGCGGGGGGCCGAGCGGACGTCCGCTCGACGTGGTGCTGGAGGGTCTGCGGCGCTTGGAGTACCGGGGGTACGACTCCGCCGGTGTCGCTCTGGTCGTGCCCGGTGGTGAGCTCGCCACGGCCAAGAAGGCGGGCAAGCTCGCCAACCTCGTCGAGGAGCTCGAGCAGCACCCGCTGCCGCCGGCGACGGCCGCGATCGGGCACACCCGGTGGGCGACGCACGGCGGGCCGACCGACGCCAACGCGCACCCGCACGTGGCGGGTCGGCTCGCGGTGATCCACAACGGCATCGTGGAGAACTTCGCCGCGCTGAAGGCGGAGCTGCTCGCCACGGGAGCCGAGTTCCTCTCCGAGACGGACACCGAGGTGGTGGCCCACCTCGTGGCGCGCGCGTACGACGAGTCGAAGGACCTGACCGCGGCGCTCACGTCGGTCTCGCGGCGCCTCGACGGGACCTTCACGCTGCTCGCCGTGCACGCCGACGCCCCGGACACCGTGGTGGGTGCGCGGCACGACTCGCCCCTCGTGGTCGGGCTCGGCGACGGCGAGAACTTCCTCGGGTCGGACGTCGCGGCGTTCATCGGCTCCACGCGTCGCGCGCTCGAGCTGGGCCAGGACCAGGTCGTGACGATCACACCGACGTCCGTCGAGGTGACGGACCTCGAGGGCAACCCCGTCGAGGCGAAGCCGTTCACGGTCGACTGGGACACGAAGGCCGCCGAGAAGGGCGGCTACCGCTCGTTCATGGAGAAGGAGATCCACGACCAGCCGCACGCCGTCGCGGACACGCTCCTCGGCAGGCTGGACGTGTCGGGGCTCCTCACGCTCGACGAGATGCGCATCGACGAGTCGGTGCTGCGGTCGGTGGACAAGATCGTCGTCGTCGCGTGCGGCACCGCCGCGTACGCCGGCCACGTCGCCAAGTACGCGATCGAGCACTGGTGCCGCATCCCGGTCGAGGTCGAGCTCGCGCACGAGTTCCGGTACCGCGACCCCGTCGTGGACGACCGGACGCTCGTCGTCGCGGTGTCGCAGTCGGGCGAGACGATGGACACCCTGATGGCCGTGCGTCACGCGCGCGAGCAGGGCGCCACGACGCTCGCCATCGTCAACACCCACGGCTCGACCATCCCGCGGGAGTCCGACGCCGTGCTGTACACGCACGCCGGCCCGGAGATCGCGGTCGCGTCGACCAAGGCGTTCCTGGCCCAGATCACGGCCGCCTACCTGCTGGGGCTGTACCTCGCCCAGCTGCGCGGCAACAAGTTCCCGGACGAGATCGCGACGACCCTCGGCGAGCTGCGCCAGATGCCGGACAAGATCCAGCAGGTCCTGGACCGGTCCGAGCGGGTGCGGGAGATCGCCCGGTGGATGGCCGACACCCAGTCGGTCCTGTTCCTCGGCCGGCACGTCGGGTTCCCGGTCGCGCTCGAGGGCGCGCTGAAGCTCAAGGAGCTGGCGTACATCCACGCCGAGGGCTTCGCCGCCGGCGAGCTGAAGCACGGGCCGATCGCGCTGATCGAGCCCGGCCAGCCGGTGTTCGTCATCGTGCCGTCACCGCGCGGACGCAACTCCCTGCACTCGAAGGTCGTCTCGAACATCCAGGAGATCCGTGCGCGCGGCGCCCGCACGCTCGTGGTGGCCGAGGACGGCGACGACGCGGTCGTGCCCTACGCGGACGAGGTCTTCTTCGTGCCGCAGACGTCGACCCTCCTCGCACCGCTGCTCGCGGTGGTGCCGCTGCAGATCTTCGCCTCGGAGCTCGCCACGGCCAAGGGGCTCGACGTGGACCAGCCGCGCAACCTCGCGAAGTCCGTCACGGTCGAGTGACCGGCACGGACGGGCGGTGCGCCGCGTGATCGTCGGCGTGGGCATCGACGTCGTCGACGTCGCGCGCTTCGTGGCGACGATCGAGCGCGTACCCGCGCTGCGCACGCGCCTGTTCACGCCCGACGAGCGGGACCTGCCCGACGCGTCGCTCGCCGCGCGGTTCGCCGCCAAGGAGGCGATCGCCAAGGCGCTGGGTGCCCCGGCCGGCATGAGCTGGCAGGACGCGACGGTCCGGCGCGCGGTCGGTGCCCAGCCGGTCGTCGAGGTCGTCGGGACGGTCCGCGCGCGTGCGGACGAGCTCGGCGTGTCCCGGTTCCACCTGTCGATCTCGCACGACGCGGGCATCGCGTCGGCCGTCGTCGTCGCCGAGCGCGACGCCTGACCGCCGGCGTCGGACTGGATCGCCCTCTCACGCCTGGGGGGTGGGGTGGGCTGGATTGCTCTCTCACGCCTGAGGGGCGGGGGGACTGGATTGCTCTCTCACGCCTGGGGTGGGGGGACTGGATTGCTCTCTCACCCTGGGGTGAGAGAGCAATCCAGTCGGGTCAGCGGAGCCGGGGCGCGACCTCGCGCGCGAAGAGCTCGATGCCCGAGCGGTCGTACGCCGCCTCGGCGAAGTAGCAGATCGCGTACGTCATGCCCAGGTCCTGCAGGGCGCGCAGCTTCTCGACGATCTGGTCGGGGGTGCCGACGAGCGGGCCGCGACGGAACTCCTCGGCGACACCGGGCGCCTTGTCCGGCACCGTGTTCGCGTAGTGCTCCTCGACCCACGCGATGCGGTCGTCGACCTCGGCCTGCGTCGCACCGATGACCACGTTGTAGTTGGACGACCGCGTGATCTCCTCGAACGGGCGGCCGATCGCCTCGCAGTGGCCGCGCAGGATCTCCGACTTGTGCGCGAAGCCCTCAAGGCTGCCGTCGAAGTTGGTGTACTGCGCGTGCTCCGCGGCGATGCGCAGCGTCTTCTTCTCGCCACCGCCCGCGATCCACAGCGGCGGGCCGTCGACCTGCAGCGGGAGCGGCGAGAGCTGCGCGCCCTCGACCTGGTAGTGCTCGCCGTGCAGGGTCGCGGTGCCGTTGGTCCACATCTGCTTGAAGATCTGGACGCCCTCGTCGAGCATCGCGATGCGCTCGCCGGCGCGCGGGAAGCCGTAGCCGTACGCACGCCACTCGTGCTCGTACCAGCCGGCGCCGATGCCCATCTCGACGCGGCCGCCCGAGATGACGTCGGCCGTCGTGGCGACCTTCGCGAGGTAGGCGGGGTTGCGGTACGCCATGCACGTGCACATCTGGCCGAGGCGCACGCGTGACGTGGACGCCGCGAACGCGTTGATGAGGCTCCAGGCCTCGTGCGTGGCCTCGCCGTTGGGCTCGGGCACCGCGTGGAAGTGGTCGTAGACCCAGATGGACTCGAAGACGTCGCCGTCGTCGGCCCACCGGGCCAGGCCGTGCATGACCTTCCAGTGGTCGCGGGGCTCGATGCCCGTGAGGTCCTGCCGCCAGCCCTGGGGGATGAAGAGTCCGAAGCGCATGTGACGCACGCTACCCGGGCGCACGGGGCGCGGCCTCGTCGGGGCGCGGAGGCCGCGCCGTGGACGCGCGCTCCTCGCCGTGCGGGTGCGTCGAGGGCGCGCCCGTGCGCGCACCGGGGCGCGGGGAGGCAGGATGAGCGGGTGCTGCACTCGTGGGACGCCGCCGCCGTGCGAGCCGCCGAGCAACCGCTGCTCGCGGCCGGGGTGCCGCTGATGGGACGCGCCGCCTTCGCGCTCGCGACCCACGTGGCGCGCGTGCTGCGCGACGCCCGCGGCCGGGTCGGGGGGTCGCGGGTGGCTCTGCTGGTCGGTTCCGGCAACAACGGGGGTGACACCCTGCACGCCGGCGCGCTGCTCGCGCGCCGCGGGGTGCAGGTCACCGCCGTGCTCACCGCCGCACGGACCCACGCCGGCGGTCTCGAGGCGCTGCGCGCCGCACACGGACGCGTCGTGACGGCGCTCGACGACGCGGCGGCCGAGGCCCTGGCGGGCGACCTGGCGCGCGCGGACGTCGTGCTCGACGGGCTCCTGGGCATCGGCGGTCGCGGAGGCGTGCGCGGACCGGGGGCGCGGCTCGTCGCGCAGCTGGCGGCGCTCGACGCGGGCGCGCGTCCTCTGGTCGTCGCGGTCGACGTGCCGTCGGGCGTCGGGGTCGACGACGGCACGCGGACGGGCGACGTGCTGGACGCCGACCTCACCGTGACGTTCGGCGCGTGCAAGCCCGCGCTCCTGCTGCCGCCCGCGGCGGCCGCGGCCGGCCGTGTCGAGGTCGTCGACCTGGGCCTGCACCTCACGGGCCGGCCGGCGGTCGTCCGGCTGGCGGCCGCGGACGTCGCCGGCCTGTGGCCAGTGCCGGGACGCGACGCGCACAAGTACGTGCGCGGGGTCCTCGGCGTCGTCGCCGGCTCCGCCCGCTACCCCGGCGCCGCGGTGCTGCAGGTGTCCGGGGCGATCGGCGCCGGTGTCGGCATGGTGCGCTACCAGGGGGCGGCCGGGCCGCAGGTGCTCGCCGCGCACCCCGAGGTCGTCGTGGGGGAGGGGCGCGTGCAGGCCTGGGTGCTCGGGTCGGGCGTCGCGCCGGACGACGACGAGCAGCGCGCGCGGGCACGCGACGCGCTGGAGCACGCCCTCGCGCACGGCGAGCCCGCGGTCGTCGACGCCGGAGCGCTCGACCTGCTGCCGGACAGGGTCCCCCCGCACGTCGTGCTCACGCCGCACGCGGGCGAGCTCGCGGCCCTGCTGCGCGACCGGGGCGCCGACGTCACCCGCGCCGACGTCGAGGCCGCCCCGTGGGCCCACGCACGTCGCGCGCACGAGCTGACGGGCGCGACCGTGCTGCTCAAGGGCGGGACCACGGTGGTCGTGGGACCGCACGGTGCGTCGTACGCGCAGGCCGACGGCCCGCCGTGGCTGGCGACGGCGGGGGCCGGGGACGTCCTCGGCGGGGTCCTCGGCGCGCTGCTGGCCGGCAGGGCGTCGCAGGCGGCCGCCGAGCCGACGCTGCCGGCCGCGCTCGCGGCGGCCGCGGCGCTCGTGCACGGCCGCGCCGCGCACCACGCCAACCCGGGGGGACCGGTCTCGGCCGGTGGCGTGGCCGCCGCGCTGCCCGGTGCCGTCGCAGGGCTGCTGCGGGCATGACCGACCGCCCGTCCGCCCGCGGATCGTCGTCCGCGCCCGCCGCGCCCGCCGCGCCCGCCGCGCTCCCCGACCCGCCGCTCGCCCCGGCGCTGACCCGCCGCGTGCGTGCGCTGCTGGCGGGCGGCGGGCGGCGCGTGCTCGGCATCACCGGCCCGCCCGGCGCGGGCAAGTCGACGCTCGCCGCGCAGCTGGCCGCGACGTTCGGCGACGCGTGCGTCGTGGTGCCGATGGACGGGTTCCACCTGGCGCAGACCGAGCTGGAGCGGCTCGGCCGGGCGGACCGCAAGGGTGCGCCGGACACGTTCGACGCCGACGGCTACGTCGCGCTGCTGCGACGCCTGCGCGAGCCGCGCCCCGGGCACGTCGTGTACGCCCCCGAGTACCGCCGTGACCTGCGCAACGGCGTCGCGGGCGCGATCGCGGTGCCCGCGGACGTGCCCCTCGTCGTCACGGAGGGCAACTACCTGCTGCTCGACGCCCACGGCTTCGCGCCCGTCGCCGAGCTGCTCGACGAGTCCTGGTTCACGGCACCCCGGGAGGACCTGCGGCTCGCGCGTCTCGTCGCGCGCCACGAGCGGTTCGGCAAGCCGCCCGCCGCGGCGCTCGCGTGGTCCACCGGCCCGGACGCCGCCAACGCCCGGCTGGTCGCCCCGACGGCCGCGCGCGCGGACGTCGTGGTGGGCCCGGACCTGCTCGGCTGACCCGCCGCGCGGCGGGCCATCACCGGACGCGACGCGGCGGTGAGACACTTGCGGGCGTGAACGACTTCCCGGCACGTGCGGTCGTCGACCTGGGGGCGGTGCGCGGCAACGTCCGCGCGCTCGCGGCCCACGCACCCACCGCGCAGGTCATGGCCGTGGTGAAGGCCGACGCGTACGGGCACGGGCTGGTGCCCGCGGCGCTCGCGGCCGTCGAGGGCGGCGCCACCTGGCTGGGGACCGCGCAGATCCCCGAGGCCCTGCACCTGCGGCGCGTGGGCGTCACCGGCGTGCGGATCCTGGCGTGGCTCTACGCCCCGGGCGCACCGCTGCGCGAGGCCGTGGAGGCCGACCTCGACCTGTCCGTGGCGTCGCGCTGGGCCCTGCACGACGTCGTCGCCGCGGCACGGGAGGCGGGGCGCACCGCGCGCGTGCACCTCAAGGTCGACACCGGGCTGGGGCGCAACGGCCTGGTGCCCGCGGAGCTGCCCGACGTGCTCGCCGCCGCTCTGGCGGCCGAGGCGGAGGGCGTGCTGCGCGTCGTCGGGCTGTGGTCGCACCTCGCGTTCGCCGACGACCCCGGGCACCCCGTGGTCCGTCGGCAGGCCGCGGTCTTCGCGCAGTCCGTCGCCGCCGTCGAGGCGGCAGGTGCGCGGCTCGAGGTCCGCCACCTCGCCAACTCCGCCGCGACGCTCACGGCACCGGACCTGCACTGGGACCTCGTGCGTCCCGGCGTCGCGGTGTACGGCCTGTCGCCGGTCCCGCAGGTCGGTGGACCGGAGCGGTACGGCCTGGTGCCGGCGATGACGCTCGAGGCGCAGCTCGCCACGGTCAAGCCGGTGCCGGCCGGGTCCGGGGTCTCGTACGGCCACGAGTACGTGGTGCCGCACGACACGGTCCTGGGCGTCGTCCCGCTCGGGTACGCCGACGGCATCCCGCGGCACGCCTCCGGGACGGCCGACCGCTGGGGCGGTCCCCTGCAGGTCGGGGGGCGGCGCCTGGGGATCGCCGGGCGAGTGTGCATGGACCAGGTCGTGGTGGACCTCGGACCCGGGGCGGCCGAGGTCGCCGGCGACCGGGTCGTCCTGTGGGGCGACGGCCGCGACGGCGGGCCCACCGCGCAGGACTGGGCCGAGGCGGCGGGCACCATCTCCTACGAGATCGTCACGCGGCTGGGCGCGCGCGTGCCGCGCGACTACGTCGACACCGAGCGGGGCGACCTGTCCGTGACCGCCCTCACGACGGTCGTCGGAGGTGCCGCGTGACCGCGCAGGTGCGCCTGCCCGACGCCGACGCGACGCGGGCGTGGGGCCGGGCGCTGGCGGCGGTGCTGCGCGCCGGGGACCTGCTCGTGCTCACCGGTGACCTCGGCGCCGGCAAGACCACGCTCACGCAGGGGATCGGCGAGGGCCTCGGCGTGCGCGGGCAGGTCGCGTCGCCGACGTTCGTCATCGCGCGCGAGCACCCGTCGCTGCCCCGCCCCGACGGCACGCGTGGTCCCGCGCTCGTGCACGTCGACGCGTACCGCCTGGGCTCCCTGGACGAGGTCGAGGCGCTCGACCTCGACGCGGGGCTCGACGAGGCCGTCACGGTCGTGGAGTGGGGCGAGGGCTGGGTCGAGGGGCTCGCCGACGACCGCCTCGAGCTGCGCCTGGAGCGCCCGCACGGGGGCGTCGTGGACGACGTCGAGGACGCCGCCGCGGGGGAGCGGGTGCTCACGGTCCACGGGGTGGGGAAGCGCTGGGCGGGCGTCGAGCTGCCGACCACGTCCGCGACCGCGTCGCGCGTGCACGCGGACGACCACGAGGGGAGCGGGGCCTGATGCACCTGGGGATCGACACGTCGGGGGAGGTCGCCGCCGCGCTCGTGCTCGACGAGGTCCACGCCGAGTCGCTCGCCGACGACCAGCCGCGCCGGCACGCGGAGCTGCTCGCACCGCTGATCGCCGAGCTCTCCGAGCGGAAGGGGCGGCCGCTGCGGGACGTCGAGAGCATCGTCGTCGGGACCGGGCCCGCCCTGTTCACGGGGCTGCGTGTCGGCCTGGTGACGGCGCGCACGCTGGGTCTGGCCCTCGGCGTCCCCGTCCACGGGGTGTCGAGCCTGGACGCGCTGGCCGAGCGGGCGGCGCAGCTCGGGGCCGTGGACGACGGCACGCCGCTGCTCGTCGTGACCGACGCGCGCCGCCGCGAGGTCTACTGGGCTCGCTACGAGGTGCGCGACCGTGCGGCCGTGCCCGTCTCGGGCCCCGACGTGGCCGCGCCGGGCGACGTCCCGCGCGTGCCCGGCGAGATCGTCCTCGGTGCGGCGCGCGACCTGTACCCGGAGGTGTTCGGCGCGCCCGATCCGCGCGTGCCGTCGCACGACCCCGACCTGCGCAGCCCGAACCCCGTGCACCTCGTGCGGATCGCGCAGCGGCGCCTCGCGGCCGGCGAGGAGCTCCCCGCGGACCCGCTGTACCTGCGCCGCCCCGATGCCGTGCCGCCCTCCGGCGCCAAGCGGGTCCTGGCGTGAGTGCGGCCGCCGTCGACGTGCTGGTCCGGCCCCTCGTGGCGGCCGACCTCGCGGCGCTCGACCGCATGGAGCGCACGCTGTTCGGCGTCAGTGCGTGGTCGCGGCAGATGCTCGCCGACGAGCTCGTCGGGCCCGGCCGCACGTACGTCGGTGCCGAGCTGCCGGGCGGGTCGCTCGTGGGGTACGCCGGCCTGTGGTTCGACGGCCGCGACGCCCAGGTCATGACCGTCGCCACCGACCCCGGGCACCAGGGGCAGGGCATCGGGCGCCGGATGCTGACGACGCTGCTGGACCATGCACGCGCGGTCGGCGCGGAGTCGGTGCTGCTGGAGGTGCGGGTCGACAACGCGCCCGCGATCCACCTGTACGAGAGCCTGGGCTTCCGGCGGCTGGGGCGCCGCCGCGGGTACTACCAGCCGGAGAACGTCGACGCGTGGACCATGCAGCTGCCGCTGCCGCGTCCGGCCCGCACCGCGCAGGAGGCGCCGTGAGTGCGTCCGACGCCGCCCGCCGGGGCGTCCTGGTCGACGTGGACGAGCTGGCGCGGCTGCTGGCGGACGACGAGCCGCCCGTCCTGCTCGACGTGCGGTGGGCGCTGGGGCGCACCGACGGCCACGAGCGGTACCTCGCGGCGCACCTGCCGGGCGGCGTGTACGTCGACCTCGACACCGAGCTGGCGGGGCCGCCGTCCCCGGGGGCCGGGCGTCACCCCCTGCCCGACGTGGCGGACCTGGAGAGGGCCGCCCGCCGCTGGGGCGTGCGCGACGGTGCGGCGGTCGTCGTCTACGACGACGCGGGCGGCACGTCGGCCGCGCGCGCGTGGTGGCTGCTGCGCTGGGCGGGCGTGCGCGACGTGCGGATCCTCGACGGCGGGCTGCCGGCGTGGACCGCGGCGGGGTACGGCGTCGAGCCGGGCGAGGTGACGCCCGAGCCGGGGGACGTCGTGCTCGTGCCCGGGGCGCTGGAGACGGTCGACGCGGACGGGGCGGCCGCGATCGCCGCGGACGGCCTGCTGCTCGACGCGCGCGCGGCCGAGCGGTACGCCGGCCTGGTCGAGCCGGTCGACCCGCGCGCGGGTCACGTGCCCGGTGCGGTGAGCGCGCCGACGTCGGCGAACCTCGCACCCGACGGCCGCTTCCTGGACGCCGACGCGCTGGCCGCGCGCCTGGCGGGGCTCGGCGTGCCGGTGTCCGGCGGCGGCGTCCGTGTGGGGGTGTACTGCGGGTCCGGGGTCACGGCCGCGCACGAGGTGGCCGCGCTCGCGTCGGTGGGGGTCGACGCCGCGCTGTACCCGGGATCGTGGTCCCAGTGGTCGAACGACCCGGACCGCCCTGTCGCGACCGGCTGAGCGGGACCGCACCGCCGTCTCACGCGGTCAGACGACGCGCGCGACCTGGTCCCACGCGAGCCGCGGTGCGCGCGGCCGGTCGGTGCCCTCGCCGTCGGGCCACCCGACGTTGAGGACCGCCAGCGTGCGCCACGACGTGCCGGCGAAGAACTCGCCGTCGACGCCGTCGGCGTCCATGCCCGTCATGGGCCCGACGCCCAGGCCGGCGGCGCGCAGGCCGACGACGAGGTAGCCGGTCTGCAGCCACGCGTTGTCGCGGGCCATGCGGGCGCGCACCTCGGGAACGCCCGCCAGGCCGTCCCCGGAGGTCGGGGCGTGCGGCGTCAGCGTGGGCAGGTGCAGGTGGAAGTCGGTGTCGGCGGCGACGACGAGCGTGACGGGCGCGGCCAGGACGCGCGCGCGGTTGAACTCGCTCATGTGCGCGGCGAGGCGCTCGCGGGCGTCGCTGCTGCGCACGACGAGCATGCGCAGGGGGACGGTGTTCATCGCGGTCGGGCCCCAGCGCACCGTGTCGTGGACGTCGCGCAGCAGCTCGTCGGGCACCGGGGTGTCCAGGAAGCGGCCCGTGGTGCGGGCGTCACGGAACAGCAGGTCGAGGGTGCGCTCGTCGGCGCGCGGCGCCGGGGTCGCGTGGAGGAGCTCGCTGGTGGTCACGCCGTCGTCAACGTCGTTGCGTTCGCATCGATACCCCCGGGCAACCGTGAGACGCGTCACGGTGCGGGTGCCGCCTATCCTGGACGCCGTGAGCGCACCCCTCGTCCTCGGGATCGAGACCTCCTGCGACGAGACCGGCGTCGGTCTGGTGCGCGGGTACGACCTGCTCGTCGACGCCGTCGCCAGCTCGGTCGACGAGCACGCGCGGTTCGGCGGGATCATCCCCGAGATCGCGTCGCGGGCCCACCTCGAGGCGATGGTGCCCACCATCGAGCGTGCGCTCGCCACGGCGCAGGTGACGCTCGACCAGGTCGACGCGGTCGCCGTCACCGCCGGCCCCGGGCTCGTGGGCCCGCTGACCATCGGCGCCGCCGCCGCCAAGGCGCTCGCGCTCGGACTCGGCAAGCCGCTCTACGGCGTCAACCACGTCATCGGGCACGCGGTGGTCGACGAGCTCGTCGACGGGCCGTTCCCCGAGCGTGTCATGGCGCTCGTGGTGTCCGGCGGGCACTCGTCGCTGCTGATGATCGACGACACCGTGAACGTCACCGAGCTCGGCTCGACGCTCGACGACGCGGCGGGGGAGGCGTTCGACAAGGTCGGTCGGCTGCTCGGCCTGCCCTACCCCGGTGGCCCGCACATCGACCGGCTCGCGCGCGCGGGAGACCCCACGGCGATCCGGTTCCCGCGCGGGCTGACGGCGCCCAAGGACCAGGCGAAGCACGCGACCGACTTCTCGTTCTCCGGGCTGAAGACCGCGGTGGCGCGGTGGGTGGAGGCGCGGCAGGACGCCGGCGAGCCGGTCCCGCTCGAGGACGTCGCCGCGTCGTTCGCCGCCGCGGTCGCCGACGTGCTCACCGCCAAGACGATCGCGGCGTGCCGGCGCGAGGGTGTCTCGACGCTCGTCGTCGGCGGCGGCTTCTCCGCCAACTCCCAGCTGCGCGACATGGCGGCGGCACGCTGCGCGGAGGCCGGCATCGACCTGCGGATCCCGCCGATCCGCTACTGCACGGACAACGGCGCGATGATCGCGGCGCTCGGGTCGGCGGTCGTGCGGCGCGGCCTGCCGCCGTCGCCGCTGGACCTGCCGGTGGACTCGACGATGCCGCTGACCCAGGTCCTCGTCTGACCCACCCCGGCGGGGGTGTCACGGCCGGGGCGTCGCCCACAGCCGCCAGATGCGGGCGCCGAGGGCGAACGCGATCGACCCGAGACCCAGGGCGACGGCCAGCGGCTGCCACGCCGTCGCGAACTCGACGCCCATCGCGTCGTCGGTGCTCTCCACCGTGACCGGGGCCCACAGCCACGTGAGCTCCACGGTGCCGCCGCCCATGGCAGCGACCGCCTGCGTGGCCCCCACGGCCCACGCGCAGGCCAGGTACACGGGGAACGCGGCCCCGACCAGGAAGGCCAGCACGGCGCCGTCCGTCCAGCGCGGGCGCGGCCGGTCCAGCTGGGCGAAGTACGCCGCCGCGAGGCGGGAGGGCCGACCGAGGTCGCGCAGCGCCGCCGCCATGCCGACGCGCGACGCCTCGTCGAGCGCGGACGCGCGCAGGTCCCGGCGGATCTCGCGAGCGGCACGCCGCGGGTAGTCGTCCATCGCCTGCGCGAGGCGCCACAGCCACACCTCGAGCCGGAGCCGGTCGGCACGCCCGAGGTGCCGGGCGGGCTGCGGGGCGGGTGCCCCCGGCAGGTCGGCGGTCAGGGTCATGGCGTCCTCCTGGGGTGGTCGGTGCGGGGTGGGACGTACGGGTGGACGTCGGGCGGGGGAACGGCGTCGAGGACGCCCTCGACGGTGGCCACGAGCGCGTCCCAGGCCGCGCGCCGCTCGTCCAGGGCGGCCACGCCCGGTGCGCTCAGGCGGTAGTACTTGCGCGCGGGACCGGACGACGACGGGACGAGCCGCGACGTCACGAGCCCGTCGTGCTCGAGCCGGCTGAGGACCGGGTAGAGCGTCCCCGTCGACAGGTCGTCCAGGCCGGCTTCGCGCAGCGCCGTGACGAGCTCGTAGCCGTACGTCTCGTCGTGCGCCAGCGCGGCGAGGACGAGCATCGGCAGCACGCCCTTGAGCAGCTGGGGGTCGCGGGGTCGGTGCACTGCTGAACAGTAACGCCGGGTAGCAGGCTATGCAAGATAGCCGACGGTGCGGCCCCGCGGCTCAGCGTGTGTGGCCCCCCTCGTCGCGGGTCAAGTCCACCGCGCCCCGTGCCGACTGCGTCGGGGTGAGCGACGTGCACACCGCACTGCTGGTCGTGGTCGGCGCGGGGCTGCTGTGGCTGTTCGTGCGTGACCTCGGGCCGCTCGGGCGGTGGCGGCTGCGCCGCCGCATGATCCGGAGGCTCGACCCCCGGCTGTCGCCGCAGGACCGGGCCGCCGCCGTGCGCCACGTGCACGAGATCGTCCCGGTCGCGCGGGCGCCGCGCGGGTTCGCGGCCCTCCCGCGCGGCGCGGACCCCGCCGTGCCCACCGTGCCGATCCGCGTCGCGCCGCTCGGCGACGGGCGGCCCGGTGAGGCGTTCCTGGCGCCGGGGCCCAACGACCCGCGCGCCGGGGCACTGGGAGAGGACGGCAGCCGGACGGACGTCGTCGTCGGGCTGGGTCCCGGTCGCGCGCTCCTCGTCGCGTGCAACGGCCGCGTCGGTGCGGTCACGCGCGGTGAGCTGATGCCCGCCGCGCCCGACCGCCCGGTCGTGGTGCGCGCGATCGGCGGTGACCGGACGCGCCACGTCGGTGAGGTGGAGCACGCGCAGACGGCCGCCGGGCCGGCGTGGCGTGCCACGTTCGTCGTGGGGAACGGCCGCATCACGGACACGCACGTCGACCACGACGGTTGGGCGTTCGCCATCGGGGTGATGCGTCGCGACGGGGAGACGGACCTCGACGTCGACCGTCTCGTCGACGCCGTCCTGGCGAGCTGGCAGTGGCTGCCGGACGACCCCGCGGCCGCCCCGTGTCCCGCCGCGCCGGACCTGCCCGACGACCCGTGCGACGCGACCCTGCCGGTCGCCGTCGGTGGACCCGAGGGCTCGACGGTCGCCACGTGCCTGCTGCCCGCGGCACCGACCGCCGTCGACGTGCCGGCGGTCGACGGCACCTGGACCCACCTGTACGTGCGGCTCACCCGCGCTGCGGCGCTGGTCGTCACGTCGGCGCCGCTGGCCGGCGGGCGCGACGCCCGTACCGCTCTGGAGTCCCCGCACGTGCACCCCTACGGGCCGTCGGTGCTCCCGGTGGGACCCGTCACGGCGCGTACGACACCCGCGGGCGAGGTGCTCGCCCGCACCTTCGCGGTCGGGGACGGCGTGCGGCGCACGGAGCTGCGGCTCGACCGCGACGGCCGCACCTGGGCGTGGTCGCTGACGCGCACGACGCCGGAGCCGGCACCGCTGCACGCCCTCGACGCGCTCCTGGCGTCCTGGCGGTGGGTCTGAGGCTCAGAGCGGGCGGCCGGCCGCGAGCTCGGCGACCAGGGACCGCACGACGGGCTCGAGCTCGCCCGCGTGCCGTCGGGCCACCGCCCGCTGCCGCTGGTACGACGCACCCCGCCGCAGGATGACGCGCACCTGCTCCAGCTCCGCCGCGCACCCCAGGCGCTCGGCGACGGGCGCCAGCTCGACCAGCCAGCGGCCGATCGAGTCGGTGACGAGCTCCTCGTCCCCGTCGGCGTTCGTGATGACGATCGCGTCCATGCCGTACCGCGCCGAGCGCCACTTGTTCTCCTGCGCGAACCACGGCGGCAGGGTGGGCAGCGGTTCGCCGGCGTCGATCATCGACGAGAAGTGCTCGACCAGGCAGTGGGTCAGCGCGCTGATCGCCGTGACCTCGAGCAGGTTCGCGGCGCCGTCGGCGATGCGCATCTCGAGGGTCCCGAACCGCGGCGACGGCCGGATGTCCCACCGCACCTCGTTGACCTCGTCGATGACGCCGGTGTGCCTCATGTCGCCCACGTACTGCTCGAGCTGCTCCCACCGCTCGAACTGCGGCGGCAGCCCGGCGGTGGGCAGCTGCTGGAAGAGCAGGGCCCGGTTCGACGCGTAGCCGGTGTCCTGGCCGCCCCAGAACGGCGACGAGGCCGACAGCGACTGGATGTGCGGGAACACCGTGAGCATCGCGCGGCTCAGCGGCAGGACCTTGGCGCGGTCCTCGATGCCGACGTGCACGTGGACGCCGTAGATGAGCATCTGCCGGCCCCACCACTGGGTCCGGTCGATGAGGGTGGTGTAGCGCTGCTTGTCGGTGACGCGCTGCGTGGCCCAGTTGGCGAACGGGTGGGTGCCCGCGCCCATCAGCTCGATCCGCAGGGGCCGGGCGGCGGCCGCGACCTCGTCGAGCGCGCGCTGCAGGTCGGCACCGGCCTCGCCGACCGTCCGGCACTTGCCCGAGGACACCTCGACCGTGTTGAGCAGCAGCTCGGAGGTGATGTGGGGGTGGTCCCGCCCGTCCGGGGGCTGCACGGCCGCGAAGATCGCCTGCGCCGCCTGCCGCAGGTCACCGGAGTCCTGGTCGACCAGCGCGACCTCCCACTCGATCCCGACGGTCGAGCGCTCGGAGTGCGCGAACGGCAGGGCGACGGGCGCGGCCATCAGATCGGCTCCACGACGAGCACACGCTGCTGGCCGGCGACGCGCGTGAGCACGACCGTGCCCTCGGCTCCGCCCCTCAGGTCCAGCTGGCGGCGCAGCGTCTCGGGGACCACCGCGGTGCCGCGCTTCTTGATCGTCAGCCGGCCGACGCCCCGCTCCCGCAGGTACGTGCGCAGCCGCTTGAGCCCGAACGGCAGCTCGTCGAGGACCCGGTACGCGGTCGCGTACGGGTACCAGGCGGTGCGGTCGGCGAGGGCGTCGGACGTCACGTAGGCGATCGTCGGGTCCACCAGCCGTCCGCGCACGCGGTGCGCGACGGTGCCGACCAGGCCGGCGCGGATGACGGCGCCGTCGGGCTCGTACAGGTAGCCGCCGACCGGCCCGACCGGGGGCGCGTCGTCGACGCCGTCGGGGTGGGCGCGCAGCGTGTGCGCGGCACCGTCGCGCAGCACGAGCGCGGAGCGTCCCGGGCCGTCGGGCGCCAGGGGGCCGAACCACAGCCCGAGCTCGACGACCTCGCCGTCCGCGGAGACCCACTGCGCGTCGGCGTCGACCGGCAGGTCGCGGTGCGCGAGGCCGGGGCCCAGCTTCAGGCCCAGCGCGGGGACGGTGTCGCGCACGGCGAGCACCTCGTCCAGCGGCGGGGAGTACGCCCGGGGGTCGAAGACGCGCCGGCCCGTGCCGGTGCGGCGCGCGGGGTCCGCGTACACGCCGTCGACGCCCTCGGCGACGAGGTCGAGCGCGAGGCCGTCGCCCATGCGGATCTCGACCTCGGGGAAGGCGCGCAGGTTGACGGTCGCGAGCGCGGCCGTCGTCTCGTCGACGTCGGTGGCCAGCACCCGCAGGCCCACGCCGGCGAGCGCGAGGGCGTCGGCGCCCAGGCCGCACGTCAGGTCCGCCACGTAGGTGCAGCCCGCATCGAGGTACCGCCGGGCGTGGTGCGCCGCGACCTCCAGGCGGGTGGCCTGCTCCAGCCCTGCGACGGTGAAGAGCATCCCGTCGGCGAAGTCGCCGAGCTTGCCGCGGGCCTTGGCGCGCAGCCGCGACTGCGTCAGCGCGGCGGCGACGAGGGAGGGGTCCAGGCCCTCCTTCTGCAGCCGCTCCGCGATCGGCAGCGCGAGCCGCTCGTCGTACGGCGGCAGCGCCTGCAGCAGCGCCCACCCGTCGGGTCGCAGGAGCTTGACCAGGCCGGCGTCGTCCACGTGCCCAGCCTCCCACGTCGCGCCGCGGCTGGTCACGGCGCTCCGGCCGCGCGGGCGGGTCACGAGCCCGGAAAACGGGTGGATGCTGGCACTCGGGTTGACCGAGTGCTAACGCCTTCCTAGAGTGAGGATCTGGCACTCTCCCCGTGAGGGTGCCAACCGTGCCCGTGGCCCCGGCTCCCGCGACGACGGCGGCGACGGTGCGGCGCAGACACTCACCTGAACTACTCACATGCGAAGGGGAGGTCCGCTGTGTCGGTCTCCATCAAGCCCCTCGAGGACCGCATCGTCGTCAAGACCCTTGAGGCCGAGACGACGACTGCTTCGGGTCTCGTCATCCCCGACAGCGCCAAGGAGAAGCCCCAGGAGGGCGAGGTCCTGGCGGTGGGCCCCGGTCGGATCGACGACAAGGGCAACCGCGTGCCGCTCGACGTGGCCGTCGGCGACAAGGTCATCTACTCCAAGTACGGCGGCACCGAGGTCAAGTACGCCGGTGAGGACTACCTGATCCTCTCGGCGCGCGACATCCTCGCGATCGTCGGCTGACGACAGATCTGCTGACCGGGACGCGTCCCGGGCACGACGAAGGCCCCCTCCCTCGGGAGGGGGCCTTCGTCGTGCACCCAGGTCGGTGGTCGGCTCAGGCGGTGACGCGACGCCCTGCGCGGTCGGCGAGCACGGCGGCCCGCTCCTCCTCGGACAGGCCGCCCCACACGCCGTACGGCTCGCGCACGGCGAGCGACTGCTCGCGGCACTCGTTCAGCACCGGGCACGTGGCGCAGATCGCCTTGGCGGCCTCCGCACGACGACGACGGGCCGAGCCGCGCTCGCCCTCGGGGTGGAAGAAGAGGTCCTGGTCGGCGTCGCGGCACGCGCCGTCGAACTGCCACTCCCACAGGTCCATCACCGGTCCGGGCAGACGCGAGATCTCGGCCATGTGTTCCTCCTGGGCTGCGTCGTGAACGTCCAGCGGCACCGCCGGGACGAAAGTCGTCGTCGACACCGTGGTTCTCGTGGCGACGTGCCGCAACGCTACAACCGCGCCACAAGTTGTTCAAGACCCTCTTTCTGACGCGATCGTGCGGCGCGGTTCGCTGGCGCGATCTGGACGGAGGTGCAGGACGTCCGTCCGGGCGCTCAGGGCGTGTACGGGCCCCCGGCGGGCGATCGCGCCACCGGCTGGCACAATCGCGTCATGGCGCCCGCAGCAGACGAGACCTCGGTGGGTCCCGGCGACGCGGAGCGCACCGGGCCGGCCGCCGAGGCGGACCGCGCTCCGGAGCCGCCCGGCGCGGGCAGCCCGGCGCTGACGGTCGCGGCGGTCGCGCGCCGCCTCGGCGTCGCCCCGGCCACGCTGCGCACCTGGGACCGGCGCTACGGGCTGGGGCCGTCCGAGCACTCCGCCGGCGCGCACCGGCGCTACAGCACGCACGACCTCGAGCGGCTCCTGGTGATGCGGCGGCTGACCATCGACGGTGTCGCCCCGGCGGAGGCGGCGCGGCTCGCGCTCTCGTCCGACGTGCGTGACGCCGTCGTGCCCCCGACCACCCCGGCCAGCGACGACCTCACCGGCCGCCTGCCCGCGACGACGGTGCCCAGCGCGCGCACGGACGGGGGCGCGAGGGGGTCCGCGACGTCCGGCCGGGCCGACGGGGGAGCGGGCGCGACCGTCGCGCTGGTCGACGCCGCGCTCACCGGCCGGGCCGATCGCTGCGCCGCGCTCCTCGACGTCGCCGCCGGCCAGGACCTCGCGCGGTGGTGGACGGGACTCGTGCAGCCGGCCCTCGCGGCCCTCGCGCGCCGCACCGTCGTCGAGCGGCCGGGCGTCGACGCGCGCGAGACCTTGCTCGGTGCCGTGCTCGCGGCCCTGCGTGCCCACACCGCGACGCCGCCGCCCTCCGGCGCCCCGGTCGTCCTGCTGCTGCCCGTCCCGGGCGAGCCGCGGCCGGTGCTCGCGCACGTGCTCGCGGCCGCGCTGGTCGACGGCGGCGTCGACGCGCGCCTCGTCGCCGGACCCGTGTCGACCCGGCACGCGGGCGAGCTCGCCCTGATGACCCGGGCGCGGGCCGTCGTGACCCTGTCGGAGTCGCCGACGCCGGACCTGTCCGTGGTCGCCCGGCTCGCGCAGGAGCGCAGCGACCTCCCGCAGTTCGTCATGGTGGCCGAAGCGGCCGAGGGGCGTGTCCCGCTGGACCGCTCGGTCCACCGCGCGCGCACCCTGCCGGGCCTGCTCCACGAGGCGCTGGCCGCGGTCGTCCAGTCGTCGCCGCTGTGACGTTGTCTCATTCGTCCACGACCGGATGACCCGAACGCGTGATCGCATAGCACGCGAGCGCCCGTAACTGTGAGGAAACGGCGCGTTCGATTATCGACGGTACGTCCCGGGGGCTAACGTGACGCACCGGTAACGCCGATGCAGGCATGGACCCGTGCACGCGTGTGGTATCGGGATCGGCGCGAGGAGGAACCCCATGGCTGGAGTCGTGGTCTGCCACGGCTCGGCGACCGTTCGCGAGCGGCTCGTCGTGACATCGATCGGCGTGCCGTCGTTGGCGCCCGTCCGGGCTGCCGCGACCGCGGACGAGCTGCTCGCGCTCGCGCGCCGCATCGCTCCCACGGTCGTCCTGCTCGACGCGCACCTGCCCGGTGCTGGCCCGGCCGAGGCGATCCGGCGGCTGCGTGCCGTCGCGCCCTCGGCGGCGGTCGTCCTGCTCGCCGGCCCTGAGGACGGGGAGGCGCTCGACCGCGCGCTCGCCCTGGGCGCCCGCGGTTTCCTCGCGCCCGACGTCGGCCGCGCCGAGCTCGCCGCCGTCGCCGCCCACGTGCAGGCCAGCCCGGTCTCGTCCGCGCCGGCCGGGGCGCAGGCGGTGCCCCACCCGGCGTCGCCGTTGCAGGAGGCGCACGCCCAGCGCGCCGACGCCGGCCTCACGACGCGCCCGGCTGATTCCACGCCCGTGCTGACCAAGCGCGAGATCGAGGTCCTCATCGGCATGAGCCACGGTCGCTCCAACGCGCAGATCGGCCAGGAGCTGTTCCTGTCCGAGGACACGGTCAAGACGCACGCGCGCCGGCTGTTCCGCAAGCTCGGGGCGTCGGACCGCGCGCAGGCCGTGGCCATCGGGCTGCGACGCGGCATCATCGACTGACGCGACCACGCAGGGGCGTCCGCCAGCCGGGACCGCCCACCCGGACGCACCGTCGCGCCACGTATCCTGAGGCGATGACGGCGCCCGAGTCTCCCACGACCGCCCCTGCGGACCCGTTCGCCCGGGTCGGACTCACCTACGACGACGTCCTGCTGCTCCCCGGCGAGACGGACGTCATCCCCTCCGAGGTGGACACGAGCTCGCGCCTGACGCGCGAGATCTCGGTCCGCGTGCCGCTGGTCTCGGCGGCGATGGACACCGTGACCGAGTCGCGGATGGCCGTCGCCATGGCGCGCCAGGGCGGCGTGGGCATCCTGCACCGCAACCTGTCGATCGCCGACCAGGCGCACCAGGTCGACCTGGTCAAGCGCTCCGAGTCCGGCATGGTGTCCGACCCGGTGACGGTCGGGCCCGACGCGACGCTCGCCGAGCTCGACGCGCTGTGCGGCACGTACCGGGTGTCGGGCCTGCCCGTCGTCGACGGCGACGGCCGGCTCGTCGGCATCATCACCAACCGCGACCTGCGCTTCGTCCCGCCGGGCGAGTTCGCCACGCGCCGGGTGCGCGACGAGATGACGTCGATGCCCCTGGTCACGGCCCCCGTGGGGATCGCCCGCGCCGACGCCGCCGCGCTGCTCGCCAAGCACAAGGTCGAG
Source organism: Cellulomonas wangsupingiae (assembly GCF_024508275.1). Classification (NCBI taxonomy): domain Bacteria; kingdom Bacillati; phylum Actinomycetota; class Actinomycetes; order Micrococcales; family Cellulomonadaceae; genus Cellulomonas; species Cellulomonas wangsupingiae. The sequence goes on along the minus strand of NZ_CP101989.1, from coordinate 2,935,476 downwards.
AAGCTCCCGCTGGTGGACGACCACGGCAAGCTCGCCGGCCTGATCACGGTCAAGGACTTCGTCAAGTCCGAGCAGTACCCGCACGCCACGAAGGACGGCGAGGGGCGCCTCGTCGTCGGCGCCGCGATCGGGTTCTTCGGCGACGCCTGGGAGCGCGCCGCCGCGCTCGTGGAGGCGGCGGTCGACGTGCTCGTCGTCGACACGGCCAACGGTCACGCCCGGCTGATGCTCGACATGGTGCGCCGGCTGAAGTCCGACCCGGCGACGCGCCACGTGCAGGTCATCGGCGGCAACGTCGCGACCCGTGCCGGCGCCCAGGCGCTCGTCGAGGCCGGCGTCGACGCCGTGAAGGTCGGCGTCGGCCCCGGCTCGATCTGCACGACGCGGGTCGTGGCCGGCGTGGGCGTGCCGCAGGTGACGGCCATCCACGACGCCGCGCAGGTGTGCAGGCCGGCCGGCGTACCCGTCATCGGCGACGGCGGCCTGCAGTACTCCGGCGACATCGCCAAGGCCCTGGTCGCGGGGGCGGACACCGTGATGCTCGGCTCCCTCCTGGCGGGCTGCGACGAGTCGCCCGGCGACCTCGTGTTCGTCAACGGCAAGCAGTACAAGCACTACCGCGGCATGGGGTCGCTCGGTGCGATGGCGTCGCGCGGGCGGGTGTCGTACTCCAAGGACCGGTACTTCCAGGCCGACGTGACGACCGACGAGAAGATCGTGCCCGAGGGGATCGAGGGGCAGGTGCCGTACCGCGGGCCGCTGTCGGCCGTCGCGCACCAGCTCGTCGGCGGGCTGCACCAGTCCATGTTCTACGTCGGTGCGCACACGATCGCCGAGCTGCAGCAGCGTGGGCAGTTCATCCGGATCACCCCGGCAGGGCTCAAGGAGTCGCACCCGCACGACATCCAGATGACGGTCGAGGCCCCGAACTACACGGGTCGCTGAGCCGCACGGGGCCACCCGCGGGCGCCGGTAGGCTCGTGGGGTGACCAGCGACATCGAGATCGGACGCGGCAAGCGGGGACGCAGGGCGTACTCCTTCGACGACATCGCGGTGGTGCCCTCGCGGCGCACCCGCGACCCGGAGGAGGTCTCGGTCGGCTGGCAGATCGACGCCTACCACTTCGACCTGCCGATCCTCGCCGCTCCCATGGACTCCGTGGTGAGCCCGGCGACCGCCGTCGCGCTCGGGCAGGCCGGGGGTGTGGGCGTCCTCGACCTCGAAGGGCTGTGGACGCGGTACGAGGACCCGACGCCCCTGCTGGAGGAGATCGCGTCCCTCGACGCCGCCCGCGCGACGGCCCGCATGCAGGAGATCTACGCGGCGCCCATCCAGCCCGAGCTGATCCGCGCGCGCCTGCAGGAGATCCGCGACGCCGGAGTGGTGGTGGCCGGCGCGCTGAGCCCCCAGCGGACGCAGGAGCACTGGCGGACCGTCGTCGACGCGGGGGTCGACCTGTTCCTCATCCGCGGCACCACGGTGTCCGCCGAGCACGTGTCCGGGCGTGCGGAGCCGCTCAACCTCAAGCGGTTCATCTACGAGCTCGACGTCCCGGTGATCGTCGGCGGCGCGTCCACGTACACCGCCGCGCTGCACCTCATGCGCACCGGTGCCGCGGGCGTGCTCGTCGGCTTCGGCGGGGGAGCGGCCCACACGACGCGGGTGTCGCTGGGCATCCACGCGCCCATGGCCACGGCCGTGGCCGACGTCGCCGCGGCCCGCCGCGACTACCTCGACGAGTCCGGTGGCCGCTACGTCCACGTCATCGCCGACGGCGGCGTGGGGCGCTCCGGCGACCTCGTCAAGGCCGTCGCCTGCGGCGCCGACGCGGTCATGCTCGGCGCCGCGCTGGCGCGCGCGAGCGACGCGCCCGGCCGCGGCTTCCACTGGGGCCCCGAGGCGCACCACCCGCAGCTGCCGCGCGGCGAGCGCGTCGAGGTGGGCACGGTCGGCACGCTGGACCAGATCCTGTTCGGCCCCGGGCGGACCGCCGACGGCACCCTCAACCTCGTCGGTGCGCTGCGGCGGGCCATGGCGACCACGGGGTACTCGGACCTCAAGGAGTTCCAGCGCATCGAGGTCGTCGTCTCGCCGTACCAGCCGTTCTGACGGGTCGGCCCGCCCGGCGTCACCCGCGGCCGGTGACGTCGCGGTGGCGGCGGGCGAGCCACTCGAGGAGGCCCGGGTGCGTCGGCGCGGCGCCCCGGGCGTCGGGGGAGCGGGCGGCGGCCGCCGTCACGTCGCCCAGGGTGACCGTCCCGGCCACCCAGCGGGCCGTCGCCTCGTAGGCGGCGTTGCGCACGGGCGCCGCCGACAGCACGACGTCGTGCAGCGCTCCCTCGATCCGCACGATCGTCACGTGCCGCCCCAGGTCGGCGGCCCGGCGGGCGACGCCGTCGACGTCGAGCGCGACGTCCGCCCGGGTCATCCGCGCGGGGTCCCAGCGGGGGAGCAGCGCGCTGCGGGTGGACAGCAGGACCAGCACCGGAACGAGCAGGTCGAGGCCGCGGGCGAGGCGGTCCTGCCCCGCGAAGATCGCGCCCAGCCAGCCGGAGGTCACGCGGAAGCCGCGCTCGGGACGCCACGCCATGTCGTAGTGCCACTCACCGCCGTACGCGTCGGACACCACGCGCGTGTAGAAGCCCGGGTCGACGACCGGCAGCTGCCGCGCCGGGTTCAGTCGCGCGCCCACCTGCACGACCGGCTCGAGCAGGACCCGGCCGACCTCACGCGTCTGGAGCTCCAGCCACGGGCTGTTGAGGACGAGGGCCGCCGCCTCGCCCGGGTTCCGCTGCGCCCACAGGCTCAGGGTCAGGCCGCCGGTCGAGTGCCCCATGAGCACCAGACGCCGCGGCGCTCCGTCCGGCACGTCCTCCGCCATGGCGGCACGGGCGGCGGCGACGTCCTCGTCGTACGTGGCGAGGTCGGTGACGAAGCCGGGGATCTGCCCGGGACGCAGGCTGCGCCCGTAGCGGCGCAGGTCGAGCGCGAAGAACCGGGCGCCCTGCGCCGTCCAGAAGTCCGCGAGCTCGGTCTGGAAGAAGTAGTCCGACCACCCGTGCACGTACAGGACGTCGAGCCCCAGGTCGGGGGCATCGGGTCCCCGCACGCGCCGCACGAGGGTCGCGACCACCGGCCCCTCGGGGTCGTCCGGCAGCGGCAGCGTCCGCTGCTCGTACCCCTCGCCGAGGACGTCCGGCTCCCACCCGGCCGGGTACACCACCGCGTCCTCGCGAGAGGTCATCTCCTCACGGTACGGGCAGGGAGACCGACCGCTCGGTGAGCGCCGCGGCGGACGGCGCCTGCCGGGCCCGGTGGCGTCCCACCGGCAGCACCAGCGGCGTGCCGCTGACGGGGTCCGGCACGACGCGCGCGGTCATGCCGAACACGTCCTGCACCATCTGCTCGGTGACGACCTGCGCCGGGTCGCCCTGCGCGTACAGGCGGCCGTCGGTCAGCGCCACCAGGCTGTCGGCGTACCGGGCGGCCAGGTTGAGGTCGTGCAGCACCATGACGATGGTCGTGCCGCGCTCGCGGTTGAGGTCCACCAGCAGGTCGAGGACGTCGACCTGGTGGGCGACGTCGAGGAACGTCGTCGGCTCGTCGAGCAGGAGGACGTCGGTCTGCTGCGCGAGGGCCATCGCGATCCAGACGCGCTGGCGCTGCCCGCCGGACAGCTCGTCGACGGGGCGGTCCGCGAGGTCGAGGATGTCGGTGGCCACGAGCGCCTGCTCGACGACGGCGTCGTCGTCCGCGGTCCACCGACGGAACCAGCCCTGGTGCGGGTACCGCCCGCGCCCCACGAGGTCGGCCACGGCGATGCCCTCCGGGCACACCGGCGACTGCGGGAGCAGGCCCAGCACGGTCGCCACCTGGCGCGACGGGATCGTGTCGATCGGCACGCCGTCGAGGAGCACGCGACCCGTGCGCGCCGGCAGCAGACGGGCCATGGCGCGCAGCAGCGTCGACTTGCCGCAGCCGTTGGCGCCCACGATCGCCGTGACGGCGCCCGGCACGACCTCCAGCGTCATGTCGTGCACGACGACGCGGTCGTCGTACCCGACGGTGACGGCCTCGACCGCGAGCGTGTGGGGAGCGGGGGAGTCCGTCACAGGGAGCCTCCGGAACGGTTGGTCCTGGCGAGCAGCCAGAGCAGGTAGGGCGCCCCGAGGACGCCGGTGACGACGCCGACCGGGAAGCGGTGACCCAGCAGGTGCTGCCCGACGAGGTCGCCCACCAGCACGAGCAGCACGCCGACGAGCCCCGCGGGCACGACCAGGGAGCCGGCGCCGCGCAGCAGCCGGTGCGCGATGGGCCCGGACAGGAAGGCGACGAACGCGATCGGTCCGGACGCCGCCGTCGCCACCGCGATCACGGCGACCGCGACGAGCAGCAGGTAGAGGCGCGACCGGTCGGGCGCGACGCCGAGCCCGGCGGCCGCGTCGTCGCCGAGCTGCAGCGCGGGCAGCCGGCGGGCCAGCGCCAGGAGCAGGGGCACCAGGACGGCGAGCGCGGCCGCGAGCGGGCCGACGCCCGCCCAGAAGGCGGAGTTCAGCGATCCCGTGAGCCACCGCAGCGCCTCGCCCGCGTCGTACACGCCCGCCCGCGTCATCGCGTAGGCGATGACGGAGTCGAGCATGGCGCCCACGGCGATGCCGATCAGGACGAGCCGCGCCCCCTGGACGCCGTTGCGCCAGGACAGCGCGTAGATCACCGCCGCGACGCCGAGCCCTGCGACCACGGCGACGAGCGAGAGCGACGCGCCGGACAACCCGAACATCGTGATGGCGACGACCGCGGCGGCGCTCGAGCCCGCGCTCACGCCGATGATGTCGGGGCTGGCCAGGGGGTTGCGCAGCATCGTCTGGAACACGACGCCGCCCATCCCGAACGCGAGGCCCACGAGCATCCCCGTCAGGACCCGCGGCGCCCGCAGCACGCCGACGTTGAAGGACGCCCCCGGCACCTCCTCGCCGAGCAGCACGCGCAGCACCTGCACCGGCGTGTAGGTCCGCTCCCCGACGCACAGCGCCACGACGGCGACCGCGAGCACCGCGAGCAGCAGCACGAGCACCACGGCGCGGGCGCGCCGCGTGCGGGCGCGCCGGCCGCGGGCCACGACGACGCCGGTGGCCGGGGCGTCCGGCAGGACGGCGGTCACAGCTCGCTCACCTTGCGTCGTCGGATGATCGCGATGAACACCGGCGCACCGAGGACTGCGGTGACGATCCCGACCTCGAGCTCCTGGGGGCGGGCCACGACGCGGCCGACGACGTCGGCCGCCAGCAGGAGCGCGGCCCCGAGCGCCGCGGAGCACGGCAGCAGCCAGCGGTGGCTGGGCCCGGTGAACGTGCGGGCGAGGTGCGGCATGACGAGGCCGACGAAGCCGATGGGGCCAGCCGCGGCGACGGCCGTGCCGCACAGCAGGACGGCGGCGCCCCCACCGACGGCCCGCACGACGCCGACACGCTGCCCGAGCCCGACGGCGACGTCGTCGCCGAGCGCGATGGCGTCCATGCCGCGCGCGCAGCCGACCGCCAGCGCGGCGCCCGCGACGAGGAACGGCAGGACCTGGCCGATCTCCGTGAACGAGGCGCGGCCGAGGGACCCGACCTGCCAGAACCGGAACGTGTCGAGCACGTCGGTGCGGGACAGCAGGACCATGGAGACGCCGGACCCGAGCGCCGCGGTGGTGGCGGCACCTGCGAGGGCGAGCTTCAGGGGCGTCGCGCCCTCACGGCCGAGCGACCCGATCGCGTAGACCAGCAGGGAGGCCAGGCCGGCGCCCGCGAACGCGAACCACACGTACTGCGTGAGGGTCGACAGGCCGAGCAGCATGATGCCGAGGACGACGGCGAGCGACGCCCCGGAGCTGATGCCGAGCAGGGCGGGGTCCGCGAGCGGGTTGCGCGTCAGCCCCTGCAGGACCGCACCGCCCATGCCGAGCGCCGCCCCCACGAGCAGGCCGAGGACCGTGCGCGGGACCCGCGACTGCACGGCGGCCTGGGCGATGTCCGAGGTGTCGGGGTGCAGCACGCCGGCGACGACGTCGGACCACCCGACGACCCGCGCGCCGAACGCGAGCGACGCGACCACGGCCAGCAGCACCGCCACGACGCACGCGGCGAGCCCGAGGGCGCGCCGACGGCGCAGGGACGCCGGCCCCACCCGCGAGGGTGCGGCCGGCGTCCCCGGTGCGGCGGTCAGGGTCATCCGACGCGCTCGGCGGCACCCTGGAAGATGTCGAGGTACGCGTCGAGGGCCCACGGCACCGACAGGATGGTCGGGCCCGACGTGGCCGAGGCCAGCGGCACGCCGTCGGGGATCACGGCCACCGACCCGCGGGCGACGGCCGGGATCTTGCTGAGCAGCGGGTCGGCCTGCAGCCGGGCGAGCGTGGTGTCGTCGCCGTAGGTCGCCAGGACGTCCACGTCCGACAGCGCGTCGGCCTGCTCGGCGGCGAGGTCGACGAAGAACTGGTCGGTGTCACCCGCGAGCTCGAGGACGGACGGCGCGTTGGTCATGCCGAGGTCCGCGAGGAGCTGCACGCGCGCGTCGAGCGGCGTGTAGACGCCGATGGTGCTGGGGTCGGCGGGGTCCAGCCACGTGAACGCGACGGTCTTGCCCTCGACGTCAGGGCGCTCGGCGAGCGCGTCGTCGATCTGGGCGAGGACGTCGTTCACGAGCGCCTGCGCGTCGGCCTTGCGGCCGAGCGCCTCGCCGTTGACCAGCGCCATGTCCTTCCAGTTCGTGCCCCACGCGAACTGCGGGTACGAGACGGTGGGCGCGATCTGCGACAGCGTCGTCCAGTCGTCCTCCGTGAGGCCGGAGTACGCCGCGAGGACGACGTCGGGGGACGTGTTGTTGACGGCCTCGTACGGGATGCCGTCGGTCTCGTCGAAGAGCACGGGCAGGTCGTCACCGGTCGCGTCGAGCGCCTCGAGGCCCTCGTACGTCCAGGGGTGCACGCCGTCCCCGTCGTCGTCGCCGTAGGTCGCCCCCGCGAACCCGACGGGGACGATGCCGAGCGCGATCGGCACGTCGTGGTTGCCCCAGTTGACGGTGGCGACGGCCGTGGGCTCCGACTCGATCGTCGTCTCGCCGAAGGTGTTCGTCAGGGTCACGGGGAAGACGTCGTCCGAGGCGCCGGACGTGGCCGCGGCGTCCGCGGGGTCGTCCGTGCCGCCCGAGGCGCAGGCGGCGAGGAGGAGCGACGCGGCGGTCGCGGCGACCAGCGGTCGCAAGGCGCGGCGGGAGAGCGCAGTGCGCATGGTGGTCCTTCAGGGAGGTCGCAGTCGTCACGACGGCGCGCGGGCGCCCGTCCGACGGGCCCGCGGGAGGCGGGCTCTGTAGGTGAGGCTTACCTTAGCCCATCGACCCCGGGGCGAGGAAAGGTGACCTGCGCGACACGGGCGCGTGCGCGCAGCGACCCGCGGGCGCAGGATGGGCCCCGGGGGCGATGTGGACATGACGGACGCGACGACGCGTGGGCCGGGTGCGACGAGCAGCGCACGCACGGTCGTCACGGTCACGCCCAACCCCAGCCTGGACCGTGCGCTCGAGCTCGACCGTCTCGAGGTCGGTGAGGTGAACCGGGCGCACGGGGTGCACGTGCACCCGGGCGGCAAGGGCATCAACGTCGCGCGGGCGCTGGTCCGGCACGGGGAGGCGGCGCTCGCGGTCGTCCCGGTCGGGGGCGCCGACGGGACGCGGCTCGTCACGCTGCTCGCGGAGCACGGGGTGCCCGCCGTGCCGGTGCCGGTCAGCGGTGACACCCGCACCAACATCACGCTCGTCGAGGCCGACGGCGTGACCACCAAGGTCAACGCGCCCGGCCCGCGGCTGTCCGACGCCGAGGTCGACGCCCTGCTCGCGGCGGTGGAGGACCAGCTCGCCACCGCGCCGCGCGCGGTCGTCGCCGCGGGGTCGCTCCCGGCGGGCGCCGGCGACGTCTTCTTCGTCCGCCTCGCGGGCCTGGCCGGGCGCTACGGCGTCCCCGTGGTGCTCGACACGTCCGGGACGCCGCTCGCGCGCGCCGTGCGGGCCGGCGGGCTGTGCCTCATCAAGCCGAACGCCGAGGAGCTCGCCGAGCTCGTCGGAGGTGACCTCGTCACCGTCGGCGACGTCGTCGCGGCCGCGCGGGAGGTCATCGCGCTCGGCACGTCGGCCGTCCTCGTCAGCCTCGGCGCGCACGGTGCGCTGCTGGTGCTGGACGACGCCACCTGGTGGGCCGGCGGCCCCCCGCTCGTGCCGCTGTCCACCGTCGGGGCCGGCGACTCGACGGTCGCCGGCTTCCTCGCCGGCACCGGCACGGGTGCCGAGCGGCTCCGCAACGGTGTGGCGTGGGGGCGCGCCGCGGTGCTGCTGCCCGGCACCGAGGTCCCCTCACCCGCCCAGCTCGACCTCGACGCGGTCCGCGTCGTCGAGGGCCCCGACCCCGGCCTCGCACTCAAGGAGCTGTGACATGGGCACGACCACCCCGCTCATCACCGCCGACCTCGTCGCCGTCGACCTGGTGGCCGCCGACCGCACCGAGGTGACGCGTCGCCTCATCGACCTGCTCGTCGCAGCCGGACGCGTGTCGGACGGCGACGGCTTCGCGGCCGACGTCGCGGCGCGCGAGGCGCAGATGGCCACCGGCATGCCCGGCGGCATCGGCCTGCCCCACGCCCGCTCCGAGCACGTCGTCGCCCCGAGCCTCGCCGTCGGCAAGCTGGCGCAGGGCGTCGACTGGGGGGCGCCCGACGGCCCGGCCCGGCTCGTGTTCCTCATCGCCGCACCCGCCTCGGGCGACGCCGACCACCTGCAGATCCTGGCCGCCCTCGCCCGGCGGCTGGTGCACGAGGAGTTCCGCACCTCGCTCCTCGAGGCGCCGGACGCCGCGACCGTCGCGCAGATCGTCACCCGAGAGGTGGTCCCGTCATGAAGCTCGTCGCCGTCTCCTCGTGCCCCACGGGGATCGCCCACACGTACATGGCCGCCGAGGCGCTGGAGCAGGCGGGCAAGGCCGCCGGCCACGAGGTGCACGTCGAGACGCAGGGCGCTGCCGGTTCCACCCCGCTCGACCCCGCCGTCATCGCCGCCGCGGACGGCGTCATCTACGCCGCCGACCTGGAGGTGAAGGACAAGCAGCGCTTCGCCGGCAAGCCCTTCGTCGACGTCGGCGTGAAGAAGGCCGTGCACGACGCGCCCGGCGTCATCGCCGCCGCGGTCGCCGCGGTCCAGGCGGGCGCCACGGCCGACCCCCGCCCCGAGGAGGCGCGCACCGGGCCGGCCCACGCCGCCGACCGCCCTGCCGCCACGCCCGCACCGGCGCCCGCGGGCGACCGCGGCGCCGGGGCGGGGACGAAGGTGCGCCAGTGGCTGATGACGGGCGTGTCCTACATGATCCCGTTCGTCGCCGCCGGCGGGATCCTCATCGCGCTGTCCTACATGCTCGCGCAGGTGGCGTGGGGCGGTGCCGAGGGTGCGATCGAGGTGACGAACGTCGACGCCGCCGAGGTCGTGGGCGCGTTCGACCCCGCCTCGCTGCAGGACTGGTCGGTCATCCTGCTGAAGACCGGGCAGCTCGCGTTCGGGTTCCTCGTGCCCGTGCTGTCCGGCTTCATCGCCTACGCGATCGCCGACCGGCCGGGGCTCGTGCCGGGGTTCCTCGGTGGTGCCGCCGCGGTGTTCGTCGGTGCCGGGTTCCTGGGTGGTCTGGTGACCGGCTTCATCGCCGGCGGCCTGGCCCTGTGGATCAGCCGCTGGAACGTCCCCCGGGGCGTACGCGGGATCATGCCCGTCGTCGTCATCCCCCTGCTGTCGTCAGCGATCGTCGGCGTCGTCATGCTCGTCCTGCTGGGACGCCCCATCGCCGCCGCGATGGAAGGGCTGTCGAGCTGGCTGGAGGGCCTGTCGGGGTCCAGTGCCGTCCTGCTCGGCCTCCTCCTCGGCGCGATGATGGGCTTCGACCTCGGCGGGCCCGTCAACAAGGTCGCGTACACGTTCGCGGTCACGGGGCTGGCCACCGAAGGGCTCACGGCCGACGCGACGCAGTACCGGATCATGGCCGCCGTCATGGGCGCCGGGATGGTCGCACCGCTGGCCCTGGCGCTCGCCACGACCGTGCGCAAGCGGCTGTTCACGCACGTCGAGCAGGAGAACGGGAAGGCGGCGTGGCTGCTCGGGGCGTCGTTCATCTCGGAGGGGGCGATCCCGTTCGCGGCGGCCGACCCGTGGCGCGTCATCGTGTCGTCGGTCGTCGGGTCCGCCGCGACCGGCGCCCTCGTCATGGGCTTCGGCTCGACGCTCGTCGCTCCGCACGGCGGCTTGTGGGTGCTGCCCCTCATCGGCAACCCGCTGGGCTTCCTGGCGGCGGTCGTCGTCGGCACGGTCGTCACCGCGGTGATCGTCGTCCTCCTCAAGACCCTGGCCCACGATCCCGTCGTCGCCGCCGAGCGTGCCGCCGAGGAGGAGCGCGACCCCGCGCTCGTCGCCCGGTCCGCCTGATCCCTCCCCGTCGAAGGAGACCACCATGGCCGAGCGCACCGTCGCCGTCGCCTCGCGCGTGGGGCTGCACGCCCGCCCCGCGATGCTGTTCACCCAGGCCGTCGCCGCGAGCGGGGTCCCCGTGACCATCGCGAAGGCCGGCGGCGCGCCCGTCGACGCGTCCAGCATCCTGTTCGTCATGTCGCTCGGCGTGCCGCACGGCGAGGAGGTGACGCTCGCCGCCGACGGACCCGACGCCGACCGCGTGCTCGACGAGCTCGTCGCGCTGCTCGCGACGGACCTCGACGCGCCGGACGCGCCGGGCACCGCGGCCGCGTCATGACCGCCCCCACGGTCGACGAAGCCGCCGGCGGCGTGCTGCAGGGCGTGGGCGTGGGGCGACGTGCCGTCGTCGGCCCCGTCGCGCAGGTGCGCGCCGCACCGGCCGTCCCCGCGGACGCGCCGCTCGTGGTCGACGGCGAGGTGGCCGGGCCCGGGCGTGTCCACGACGCCGTCGAGCGGGCGTTCGCCGAGGTCGCGGCCGGGCTGCGCGAGCAGGCCGCGGCCGCGTCGGGCACGGTGGCCGACGTGCTGGCCGCCACGGCGCAGATGGCGGACGACGCCGCGCTGCGCAGCCAGGTGCTGACCCGCGTCGACGCCGGCGAGCCCCCGGTGGGCGCCATCGACGGCGTCGTGGAGATGTTCGCCACGATGTTCGAGCAGGCCGGCGGCTACCTGGCCGAGCGGGTCACGGACCTGCGCTCGGTCCGCGACCGCGTCGTCGCCCGCACGCTGGGGCTGCCGGACCCGGGCGTGCCGCGTCTCGATCGCGCGTCGGTCGTCGTCGCCCGCGACCTCGCCCCGGCGGACACCGCCGCGCTCGACCTGGACAAGGTGCTGGCCATCGTCACCGAGCTGGGCGGGCCGACGGGTCACACGGCGATCATCGCCGGTCAGCTCGGGCTGCCGTGCGTCGTGCGCGTCGCCGGCGCCGCGGACCTGCCCGACGGCACGGTGGTCGCCGTCGACGCCGCCGCCGGCACCGTGCAGCCCGACCCGGACGACGCGGTGCGCGACGCCTTCGAGCGGCGGCGGGTCGCGCAGGCCGCGCTCGCGGCCGACACCGCGCCCGGTGCCACGGCGGACGGGCAGGCGGTCGCGCTGCTCGCCAACATCGGCACCCCGGCGGACGCCGAGCGCGTCGGCGCCGTCGCCGAGGGCATCGGGCTCTTCCGCACCGAGGTGCTGTTCCTCGAGCGGCAGGCGGCGCCGACGGTCGAGGAGCAGGCCGAGGCCTACGCGGCCGTCCTGCGCGCGGCGGACGGGCGCAAGGTCGTCGTCCGCACGCTCGACGCGGGCGCCGACAAGCCGCTGGCCTTCGCGACCCAGCCGGACGAGGAGAACCCGGCGCTCGGGGTGCGCGGCTACCGCCTGGTGCGCTCGCACCCCGAGCTGCTCGACACCCAGCTCGCGGCACTCGCCCGGGCGCAGGACGCCACCGGCGCCACGCCCTGGGTGATGGCCCCGATGATCGCGACGCCCGAGGAGGCGCGCGACTTCGCGGCGCGGGCGCGGGCCGCCGGCGTCGTGACGGCGGGCGTCATGGTGGAGGTGCCCGCCGCGGCGCTGCGGGCCGGGGACATCCTGGCGGAGGTCGACTTCGTGTCGCTCGGGACGAACGACCTCGCCCAGTACGCGATGGCGACGGACCGGCTGCGCGGCGAGCTGGCCGACCTGCTGGACGCCTGGCAGCCGGCGGTGCTCGACCTGGTCGCGGCGACCGCACGGGCCGGGGCCGCGACCGGCAAGCCCGTGGGGGTGTGCGGCGAGTCGGCGGCGGACCCGGTGATGGCGCTCGTGCTCGTCGGTCTCGGCGTCACGAGCCTGTCGATGGCTCCCGGTGCGCTGCCCGCGGCCCGGTACGCCGTCCGGCGGCACACCTCGGCGCGCTGCGGGCAGATCGCGGCCGCCGCGCTCGACGCGCGCACGGCCCGCGAGGCGCGTGCCGCGGCCACGGCCCTCGTGGACCCCGAGGTGCGCACGACCCTCGCCCTGTGACGGGGACGGTGTCGCACGAGGGCTGACCGGCGCGGCGGCGTACGCTGACGCGATGGCGCCCGAGCATGCCGACCTGCACGACCCGGAGACCGACCCGCTCGCCACGTACGTGCTCGAGCCCGACGACGTGCGTCCTCTCCTCGCGCGCGTCGTCGCGAGCCCGGGGCACGCCACGGCGTCGGCCGTGGCACCGTTCACGGGCAGCCCCGTCGCGGCCGTCCCGCTCACCGCGCCCGGTGACCTGCCCGACGCGGCCCGCCGCGCCCGCGCGGCGCAGCGGCTGTGGGCGGCCCGGCCGGTGGCCGAGCGCGCTGCCGTGCTGCTGCGGGTGCACGACCTGCTGCTCGAGCGGCAGTCCGACGTGCTCGACCTGCTGCAGGTGGAGACCGGCAAGGCCCGCGCGCACGCGTGGGAGGAGCTCGGTGACGTCGCCAACGCGGCGCGCTACTACGGGCTGCGCGCCCGCCGCATGCTCGCGCCGCGCAGCGTGCGCGGGCTGTTCGGGCCCTTCACGTCGGCCCGCGTGCTGCGGCACCCCGTCGGGGTGGTCGGGATCGTCACGCCGTGGAACTACCCGCTGTCCCTCGGCCTGGGGGACCCCCTGCCCGCGCTCGTGGCCGGCAACGCGGTGCTGCTGCGTGCCGACCCCCAGACGGCGCTCACGCTGCTGTGGGGTGCCGAGCTGCTCGAGGACGCCGGCCTGCCGCCCGACCTGCTGCAGGTGCTCGTCGGCGGCCCCGACGTCGGCATGGCGCTGCTCGAGCACGTCGACCACGCCGGCTTCACCGGGTCGACCGCCTCCGGGCGGGTGTTCGCCGGGCGTGCGGGTGAGCTCGGCGTGCCGGTGACCCTGGAGCTCGGCGGCAAGAACGCGATGTACGTCGCCGACGACGTCGACGTGGAGGCGGCCGCGGAGGGCGCCGTGCGGGCCTGCTTCGGGTCCGCCGGGCAGCTGTGCGCCAGCATCGAGCGGATCTACGTCCACGAGGACGTGCGCGACGCGTTCGTCGCGGCCCTCGTGCGCCGGACGGCCGCGCTGCGGCTCGGGGCGGGGCTCGACTACCGCGCCGACATGGGGTCGCTCGTCGGCCCGGCGCAGCTCGCGCGCGTCGTCGAGCACGTCGAGGACGCCCTGGGGCACGGCGCGACGCTCCTGACGGGCGGTGAGCAGCGGCCCGACCTCGGGCCGTACTTCTTCGAGCCGACGCTGCTGGCGGACGTGCCTCCCACGGCCCGGGCCCACCGCGAGGAGACCTTCGGGCCCGTCGTGTCGGTCTACCCGGTCGCGTCCGACGACGAGGCCGTGGCCGCGATGAACGACTCCGAGCTCGGGCTCGTCGCGGCCGTGTGGACGCGCTCGACGGCGCGGGGCACGGCGCTCGCGGCGCGCACGCGGGCCGGTGCGGTGGTCGTCAACGACACCCACCACCTGCTGTGGGGAAGCGTCGGGGTGCCGATCGGCGGGGTGGGTGCGTCGGGGTTCGGCCGCCGCCACGGCCGCGAGGGCTTGTGGGAGACGACGTGGACCCAGGGTGTCGTCGCCCAGCGTGGCGTCCACAGCGGCCGCGGGTTCGGCATGCGCGAGCTCCACGAGCTCGGTCCCGACGTGTGGCCCCGGGTCCTCACGCGCCTGCTGCGGGCGGAGCGGACGCTCCGCCTGCCCTGAGGCCGTCCGCGTCGGGACCGGATCGCTCTCCCACGCCCGGGCGGGTGTCCACCCCGCGGTGAGAGAGCGATCCGGCCCGTCGCCGAGGTGCCGGCGTCAGGCGCCGACGACCTCGATGGCCTGCCGGGCGATCGCGAGCTCCTCGTTCGTCGGGAGCACCAGGACCGTGACCTTGGCGCCGTCGGGGGAGATGACCGTCGGCTCGGACTTGCGGCCCGCGTTGCGCTCGAGGTCGAGCTCGATGCCGAGCGCCTCCAGCCCGCTCAGGACGCCCGCGCGCACGATGTCGTCGTTCTCGCCGACGCCGGCGGTGAAGGCGATGACGTCGAGGCGGCCCAGCACCGCGTGGTACGCGCCGATGTACTTGCGCAGACGGTGCAGGTACACGTCGAGCGCGAGGCGCGCGGCCGTGTCGCCCGCCGCGACCATGTCGTGCAGCTGACGGAAGTCGTTCTCGCCCGACAGGCCCTTGATGCCCGACCGGCGGTTGAGCAGGTCGTCGATCTCGTCGATGCTCATGCCCGCGTTGCGGTACAGGTGGAACACGACGGCCGGGTCGATGTCGCCCGAGCGCGTGCCCATGACCAGGCCCTCGAGCGGCGTGAGCCCCATGGACGTCTCGACCGCGACCCCGCCGCGCACGGCCGAGGCCGACGCGCCGTTGCCCAGGTGCAGGACGATCTGGTTCAGCTCGGACACCGGACGCCCGAGCAGCTGCGCCACCTGCTGCGACACGTACTGGTGCGACGTGCCGTGGGCGCCGTACCGGCGGACCTGGTGGTCCGCGGCCACCTGCGCGTCGATCGCGTACGTCGCGGCCGCGTCGGGCAGCGTGCGGAAGAACGCGGTGTCGAAGACCACGACGTGCGGCACGTCGGGCAGCAGCGCCTGCGCGACCCGGATGCCCGTGAGGTTGGCCGGGTTGTGCAACGGCGCCAGGGGAGCGAGCTGCTCGATCTTGCGCTCGACCTCGGCGTCGACCAGGGCCGGGCCGTCGAACAGGGCGCCGCCCTGGACGACCCGGTGCCCCACGGCCACGACGTTCGACGTCGCCAGGTCCGGGCCGATCTCGTCGAAGAGCCCGAGCACGATCCGCAGGCCCTCGGCGTGGTCCGGCACGGGCACCTCGCGGCGCGTCGTCACGCCGTGCGCGACGTGCTTGACCGCGCCGGTGTCCTCGCCGATGCGCTCGACCAGCCCCGAGGCGACGGCGTCGCCGCTGTCCGGGTCCACGAGCTGGTACTTGATCGACGACGACCCGGAGTTGACGACGAGGACCGTCGCGCGGTGCTGCGGGGAGGGGGACGTGCTCATCGGGTGGTGCCTTCCGGGTTCGTGGCGGTGTCGGCGGCGTTCGCGGCGGCGAGCGCCTGCGCCTGGATCGCGGTGATCGCGACGGTGTTGACGATGTCCTGGACCAGGGCGCCGCGGGACAGGTCGTTGACGGGCTTGCGCAGCCCCTGCAGCACCGGGCCGATGGCCACGGCGCCGGCCGAGCGCTGCACGGCCTTGTAGGTGTTGTTGCCGGTGTTGAGGTCGGGGAAGACGAACACGGTCGCACGCCCGGCGACCGCCGAGTCGGGCATCTTCGTCTTCGCGACCGACGCGTCGACCGCGGCGTCGTACTGGATCGGGCCCTCGACCGACAGGTCGGGACGGCGCTCGCGGACCAGCCGGGTCGCCTCGCGCACCTTCTCGACGTCGGCACCCGAGCCGGACTCGCCGGTCGAGTACGACAGCATGGCGATCCGCGGCTCGATGCCGAACTGCGTCGCGGTCTCCGCGGACGAGATCGCGATGTCCGCGAGCTGCTCGGCCGTCGGGTCGGGGATGACGGCGCAGTCGGCGTAGACCAGCACGCGGTCCTCGAGGCACATGAGGAAGCAGGACGACACGCTGCCGACGCCCGGCGTGGTCTTGATGATCTCGAAGGACGGCTTGATCGTGTGCGCCGTCGTGTGCACGGCGCCGGACACCATGCCGTCGGCCATGCCGAGCTGCACCATGAGCGTGCCGAAGTACGACACGGACGAGACGATCTCGCGCGCCCGCTCGACCGTCATGCCCTTGTGCTTGCGCAGCTCGGTGTAGATCTCCGCGAACCGCTCGAGCGTCTCGCCGTTCTTCGGGTCGATGACCTGCGCGCCGTCGAGGTCCAGGCCGAGCTCGATCGCCCGCGTCCGGATCGCGGCCTCGTCGCCGAGGATCGTCAGGTCCGCCACCTGCCGCTGGAGCAGGGTCGACGCGGCGCGCAGGATGCGGTCGTCGTTGCCCTCGGGCAGGACGACGTGCTTGCGGTCCGCGCGGGCCCGGTCGAGCAGCGCGTACTCGAACATCAGGGGCGTGACGACCTCGGGGCGCGGCACGTCGAGCGTCGCGAGCAGCTCGCCGCCGTTCACGTGCTGCTCGAAGAGCGCGAGCGCGGTGTCGACCTTGCGCTGCGCGTCGTGGGTCAGGCGCCCGCGGGCCGCCGCCGCCGCGCTGGCGGTGCGGAACGTCCCGAGGTTGGTGGTGATGAGCGGCAGCCGCGAGCCGAGGCCGCTGACGAGCCGCTCGATGCTGGGGGCGGGGGCGAGCCCGCCGTTGAGGATGAGACCCGCCAGGGACGGGAAGCCCTCGGCCTGGTGGGCCATGAGCAGGCCGAGCAGCACCTCCGAGCGGTCGCCGGGCGTGATGACGACGGCGCCGTCCTGCAGCCGGTCCAGCAGGTGCTCGATCGACATGGCGCCGACGAGCACGTCGAGCACCTCGCGGCCCAGCAGCTCCTCGTCGCCACCGGTCAGGGTGCCGCCGACGGCCTCCATGAGCTGACGCAGCGTGGGCGCGTACAGCAGCGGGGAGTCGGGCAGCGCCCACACCGGGACCGGCCCGGCGAGCGCCTCGCGCACCTGGTCGAGCGAGCCGGGGGCGCAGCGGTTGGCGATCACCGAGACCACCTGCGCGTGGTCGGCCGTGATCGCGGCGGTGGCGACGTCGACCGCGTGGTGCACGTCCTCGGGGGTGCGCTGGGCGCCGTTGACCACGAGCACGACCGGTGCGCCGAGGTTCGCGGCGATCCGCGCGTTGTACGCCAGCTCGGTGGGCCCGGCGACGTCCGTGTAGTCGGTGCCGACGACGACGACGGCGTCGCAGCGCCGCTCGACGTCGTGGAACCGGGACACGATGCGCGACAGCGCGGCCTCGGGGTCCTCGATCACCTCGTCGTACGTCGCGCCGACCGCCTCGTCGTAGGCGATCTCGACCCCGTCGTGCTCGAGCAGCAGCTCGAGGACGTAGTCGCGCTCGTCCGTCGACCTGGCGACGGGGCGGAAGACGCCGACGCGCTGCACCGAGCGCGTCAGCAGGTCGACGAGACCCAGGGCGACGACGGACTTGCCCGTGTCACCCTCGGCCGACATGACGTAGATCGTCCTGGCCACTGTGCTGCTCACTCCTGTCGCCCCGGGTGGGGGCTGGTCGTGTTCCGGTGGCGTCCGGGCCGGTGGGCCCGGACGCCACCGCTGATGGTCCGGCTACTCGTTGTCCCCGCCGGTGTCCGCCGCCGTGGACGGGCGCGCGGGCTGCGGGCCGCCCTCCTCCGTCGCGGTCTCACCGACGTCGGGCCACACCCAGTCACGCACCTCGGGGATGTCCTCGCCGTGCTCACGCGTGTACTGCCGCGCTCGGATGCGGGCATCGACCATACGCTGACGCAGGCCCGCCTGGGACGCGCGCAGCCAGTGGACGTGGTCGATGACGTCGATGACCAGGTGGTACCGGTCGAGGTCGTTGAGCATCACCATGTCGAACGGCGTGGTGGTGGTGCCCTCCTCCTTGTAGCCGCGGACGTGCAGGTTGGCGTGCCCGTTGCGGCGGTACGTGAGGCGGTGGATGAGCCACGGGTACCCGTGGTACGCGAAGACGATCGGCCGGTCCGCGGTGAAGATCGTGTCGAACTCGGCGTCGGTCATACCGTGAGGATGCTCACGTGCGTCCTGCAGCCGCATGAGGTCCACGACGTTCACGACGCGCACCTTCAGCTGCGGCAGCTCGCGTCGCAGGATGTCGGCGGCCGCGAGCACCTCGAGCGTCGGCACGTCGCCGGCGCAGCCGAGCACGACGTCCGGCTCCTCGTCCTGGGCCTCGGACCCGGCCCACTCCCAGATGCCGAGGCCGCGCGTGCAGTGCGCGACCGCCTGGTCCATCGTCAGGAAGTTCGGTGCGGGCTGCTTGCCGGACACGACGACGTTGACGTACTGCCGGCTGCGCAGGCAGTGGTCGTACGTGCTCAGCAGCGTGTTGGCGTCCGGCGGCAGGTAGACCCGCACGACCTCGGCCTTCTTGTTCACGACGTGGTCGATGAAGCCGGGGTCCTGGTGGCTGAAGCCGTTGTGGTCCTGGCGCCACACGTGGCTCGACAGCAGGTAGTTCAGGCTCGCGACCGGCCGGCGCCACGGGATGTCGTTGGTGACCTTCAGCCACTTCGCGTGCTGGTTGAACATCGAGTCGACGATGTGGATGAAGGCCTCGTACGACGTGAACAGCCCGTGCCGCCCGGTGAGCAGGTACCCCTCGAGCCAGCCCTGGCACTGGTGCTCCGACAGCATCTCCATGACGCGGCCGGCACGGGCCAGGTGCTCGTCGACGTCGGGCCCGTAGAACTCCGCGTTCCACTGCTTGTCCGTGACCTCGTACACCGCCTGCAGGCGGTTGGACGCGGTCTCGTCGGGCCCGAAGATCCGGAAGTTGTCGGGGTTGCGCCGGATGACCTCGGTGAGGAACTCCCCGAGCACGCGCGGGGCCTCGGCGAACGTGGCACCGGGGGCGGGCACGTCCTGCGCGAACGTGCGGAAGTCGGGCATCCGCAGGTCGCGCAGCAGCAGGCCGCCGTTGGTGTGCGGGTTCGCGCTCATCCGCAGGTCGCCCGCCGGGGCGAGCGCGGCGATGTCGGGGTCCAGGCAGCCGGTGGCGTCGAACAGCTCGGCCGGGCGGTAGGACTGCAGCCACTCCTCCAGCACGGCCAGGTGCTCGGGGGTGTCCCGCGCGTTCGCGAGCGGCACCTGGTGCGCCCGCCACGAGCCGGTGGTCTTCTTGCCGTCGATCTCCGCCGGCCCCGTCCATCCCTTGGGGGTGCGGAACACGATCATCGGGTACATCGGCCGCGTGAGGTCGCCCTCGGCCGCCCGCGCCTTGATCTGCGCGATCTCGTCGAGCACCTCGTCGAGCAGGACCGCGAACCGGCGGTGCGTCTCCAGGACGTCCTCGTCGTCGAAGCCCGCGACGAACACGTGCGGCGTGTGGCCGTAGCCGACCATGAGGTCGTGCAGCTCGTCGTCGCTGATGCGCGCGAGGACCGTGGGGTTGGCGATCTTGTACCCGTTGAGGTGCAGGATCGGCAGGACGATGCCGTCCTGGCGCGGGTTGACGAACTTGTTCGAGTGCCAGCTGGTCGCCAGCGGGCCGGTCTCGGCCTCGCCGTCGCCGACGACCGCCGCGACCAGCAGGTGCGGGTTGTCGAACGCGGCACCGTACGCGTGGCTCAGCGCGTAGCCGAGCTCGCCGCCCTCGTGGATCGACCCGGGGGTCTCCGGTGCGACGTGCGACGGGATGCCACCGGGGAAGGAGAACTGCCGGAACAGCCGACGCAGGCCCTCCTCGTCCTTCGTGATGTCGGAGTACACCTCGGAGTACGTGCCGTCGAGGTACGCGCTCGCGACGAGCCCGGGGCCGCCGTGGCCGGGTCCGGTGACGTAGATCGTCGACTGCTGCCGCTCCGCGACGGCGCGGTTGAGGTGCGCGTACAGGAAGTTCAGGCCGGGCGTGGTGCCCCAGTGGCCGAGCAGCCGCGGCTTGACGTCGTCCCGGCTCAGCGGCCGGCGCAGCAGCGGGTTGTCGAGCAGGTAGATCTGACCCACGGACAGGTAGTTGGCGGCGCGCCACCACTTCTCGATGCGGCGCAGCGTCGCGTCGTCGAGGGCGCCGGACCCCGTGCGCCAGGCGGTTCTCGCCTCGGCCTCGGCGAACAGCCCCGGGGCGATCGGACCGGCACCGGAGGTGTGCGGGTCCGCAGTGGTGGATGTCATGTCCCCTCCCGAGGGCAGTACCTGTGGCCGGGCCGTCGCCCAGCCTTCCGTCAGGTCGGGGCGAGAGGTGGGACGTCCGGCCCACATCGTCTGTGCTCCTGACCACAGCCATACAAGCGCACATGCGGCGCCACCGCAGGGGCATCGTCGTGCGCGGCGCGGGTGACGCACCGGCCGGCCGGCCGCGGCGGGTACCGTGAAGACGTGGCCGACACCCCCACCTCCCTGTGGCGCGCCGCGCTCCGCCCGCGCATGCTCGGGCTGCTGGTCGTGCTGCTGGCCGCCGCCGCGGTGTGCGCCCGGCTCGGCGTGTGGCAGCTCGAGCGGGCCGAGGTGCGCGGCGCGCTGTCGGCGGACCGGGAGGCCGAGCGCATCCTGTCCGCCGACCCCGAGCCCCTCGCGGACCTGCTGGCGCCCGGCGACCCCTTCGTCGGGGACCTCGTGGCGCGCAAGGCCGTCGTCACCGGCACCTACGACGACGACGCCACGCTGCTGGTGACGGGCCGCTCGCACGACACGCGCAGCGAGGGGAACCTCGTCCTGACGCCGCTGCTCGTGCCCACCGACGAGGGGACGGCCGTCCTGCCCGTCGTGCGCGGGTGGACGGCCGGGGACGACGTCCCGTCCGCGCCGGACGGACCCGTCGAGGTCGTGGGGTGGTTGCAGGTGGGCGAGGCGGCCGGCGACCCCGTCGTCGACGGACGCACCGACGCGATCAGCCCCGCCCAGCTCCTCACGACCTGGGGCGGTCCCGTCTACACCGGCTACCTCGTGGTGCAGACGAGCGACCCCGCGGACCCGGCCGCGCAGGCCGGTCTCGAGCCGCTCGACCCGCCGACCAGGGCCGGCTCCGGCCTGAACATCCAGAACCTCGCGTACGCGGCGCAGTGGTGGATCTTCGGGCTGTTCGTGGCCGCTCTCTGGTGGCGCCTGGTGCGCGACGAGGCGGCGGGACGGCCCCTGCTGCCGGGCGACGCACCGGCCGAGGCCGAGGACGACGCGCTCGCGGCGCGACGCTGACGGGCGGGACCGCGGCCGCCGTCGCGACGGCCGCGGTGCCCCGTGTCAGGCGGACTCGTGCTGCCAGGACCGCCACAGCGCGGCGTACTCGCCGCCCGCGGCGACGAGCTCGTCGTGCGGTCCGATCTCGCTGATCCGGCCCGCGTCGACCACGGCCACGCGGTCCGCGTCGTGCGCGGTGTGCAGGCGGTGGGCGATCGCGACGACCGTCCGCCCGGCGAGCACCGCGGACAGCGAGCGCTCGAGGTGGCGTGCCGCGCGCGGGTCGAGCAGCGACGTCGCCTCGTCGAGCACGAGCGTGTGCGGGTCCAGGAGCACGAGCCGCGCGAGCGCGAGCTGCTGGGCCTGCGCCGGCGTCAGCGCCGTGCCGCCCGAGCCGACCTCGGTGGCCAGGCCCTCGGGCAGCCCCTGCACCCACTCCCACGCGTCGACGGCACGCAGCGCGCGCTCGATCTCGGTGTCGTCCGCCTCGACCTTCGCCAGGCGCAGGTTGTCCGCGACCGTGCCGACGAACACGTGGTGCTCCTGGGTCACCAGGGCCACGTGCCCGCGCAGCTCCTCGAGCGGCAGGTCGACCAGCGGCACGCCGCCGACCGTCGCGGAGCCGCCCGTGGGCGGGTGGATGCCGGCGATCATGCGGCCGAGCGTCGACTTGCCGGCCCCGGACGGGCCGACGACGGCGAGCCGCTCGCCGGGCGCGAGGTCGAGGTCGATGCCGTGCAGCACGTCGTGGCCCTCGCGGTACGCGTACCGCAGGCCGCGCGTCGAGATGCGCTCGTCGACGGGCTGCGCGTCCGACGCCTCCCGGTCGGTCTCGACCAGCCGGACGCCGACGATGCGGGCCAGGGCCGTGGCGGCGACCTGGATCTCGTCGACCCAGAAGATGAGCTCCCACACCGGCCCGGTCACCTGGTAGGCGTACATCACGATGGTCGTGACCGCGCCGAGCGTCACGTGGCCGGTCGACGCGAGGTACCCGCCCCAGACCAGGACGGCGACCGGCGCGAGGACGAACGCGAGGTCCACGCCCGGGAACAGGATGGTGCGCAACCGTAGCGTGGCGCGCTCGGCGTCGAACGCCTCGCGCAGGTCGTCGCGCACCTGCTGCTCGCGCGCGTCGGCCAGGGCGAGGGCGTCGACGGTCCGTGCGCCCTCCACCGTCTCGGTGATCGTGCCGTTGAGCACGGCGTAGGCCGCCGACTCCCGCACGTACGCGGGCGTCGCGCGCCGCAGGTACCAGCGGACCATCACCACCATCGTCGGCACGCCGAGGAACAGGCCGAGGGACACGAGCGGGTCGATGACCAGGCACGCGACCACGGTGAGCGTGATGGTGACGACGGCGACGATGACCCGCGGCACCCCGAACCGGACGGCGTGCTGCAGCTTGTTGACGTCGTTCGTGGTGCGGGCCACGAGGTCGCCGGTGCCGGCCCGCTCGACGACCGACAGCGGCAGGGACGTCACGGTCTCGAGGAACTCCTCGCGGAGCTCGGCGAAGACCTTCTCGCCGAAGAGCATGGAGGCCCGCTGCGCGTACCGGATCAGGCCGGTCTGCGTGAGCACGGCCGTCACGCCGATCACGACGAGCGTGTTGACGTACCGGGCGTCGGTGCCGCGCGTCACCGCGTCGACGAGCCGGCCCAGGAGCAGCGGACCGGTCAGGCCGGCGACGGCCGCCAGCGTGTGCAGCGCCGCGAGGCCCCCCAGGCGGCGGCGGTGCCGGCCCAGCAGCTCGGCGGCGTAGGCGCGCACGGTCGCCGCGTCCGCGATGGGGAGCTTCACGCGGCACCTCCGGTGGACTGGTCGACGGGGGACAGGTCGTACGGTGCGAGGTCGGGACGTCCCGCGTCGTCGAACGACTCCTCGACGGGTGCGTCGTCGTCCATGCGCCGGCCGACGACGCGGCGGTAGCTGGCGGCGACCTCGCGCCCCGCGACGCCGTCGAGCAGCCCGGCGTGGGTGCCGCGGGCGACGAGCCGGCCGTCGGCGACGAGCTGCACCTCGTCGACGTGGTCGAGCACCAGCGGGCTCGCGGTGACCACGAGCGTCGTCCGGCCGCGGCGCGCGTCCGACAGGCGAGCGGCGATCCGCGCCTCGGTGTGCGCGTCGACCGCGCTCGTGGGCTCGACGAGCACGAGGATCTCGGCCTCCGTGACCAGTGCCCGGGCGAGCGCCACGCGCTGGCGCTGGCCGCCGGACAGGGACCGGCCCTTCTCCGGCAGCTCCCCGTCCAGGCCGTCGGGCACGGAGTCGAGCACGTCCTGCGCGTCGGCGAGGCCGATGGCCGCGAGGAGGTCCTCGCGGGCGGCACCGCCGCGCACGTCGAGGCCGGCGGCCAGGCTGCCGGAGAACAGCTGCGGCATCGCCTCGGCGACGACGATGCGGCGCCGGACGTCGGCCAGGGGCAGGTCGCGCAGCGGCACGCCCCCGAGCAGCACCGGCGTACCGGCCTCCGCGTCGTCGTCGAACCGTCCGAGCCGGGTGGCGATGGCGGCCGACTCGTCGGGGTCCGCCGACACGAGCGCGACGACGCGGCCCTGCTCGAGCGTGACACCGCTGGCCTCGTCGACGAGGGGCGACCCGGCGGGTGGCATGGCGGCCGCGCCCGGCGTGGCCCCCGCGGCCGGCACGACGCGCAGCACGGCGAGCACCTTGCGCGTCGCCACGACGGCGCGGGTGGTGGACTGGAGGAACTCGGTCGCGTTCTGCACGGGCCACCCCAGGAAGGCCGCGTACCCGTAGGTCGTGACGAGCTGCCCGGGCGTGATCGTGCCGTCCAGCGCCATGTGCGCACCCATCCACACCAGCGCGGTGACGAACAGGCCGGGCAGGAGCACCTGCAGCGCGTCGAGCCAGGACTGCGTGACCGCGACGTTCTCCCCGCGCTCGCGCACGAGCTGGGACTGCCGGCGGTAGCGACCCGTGAACACCGACTCCCCACCGATGCCGCGCAGCACGCGCAGCCCCGAGACGGTGTCGGACCCCAGCGTGGTCAGCCGGCCCGACGCCTCCCGCTGTGCCGACTGGCGTCGCTGCAGGGGCTTGACCAGCAGGCCGAGCGTCGCCGCGACCGTGGGCAGGCCGAGCAGGACGACGAGGCCCAGCGGGACCGAGACCTGGAGCATCAGCACCGCGACGGCCGCGTACGCCGTCAGCGACCCGATGAACCGCGCGGTGACGGCGAACAGGTCGCCGACGCGCAGGGCGTCGTTCGCCACGGCGGACACGACCTCGCCGGTCGGGAGCTCGGCCGTGACGGCGTGCCCGGAGCGTGCCGTGGTGCGTCCCACCAGCTGTGACGTCGTGAACGCGGCGCGCAGCCAGTTCGCGACGTCGAACCGGTGGCCCACCGCCGAGGCGGCCGCGCTCAGGACGCCGAGGCTCAGCAGCGCGCCGGCGGCGCGGAGCAGGTCCGGGCCGAAGCCGTGCTCGAGCCCGCCGTCGATCGCCCGTCCCGTGAGGAAGGGGAGGAACGCCTGGCAGGCGAACTGCACGACGCCGCACGCGACGGCGGCCAGGAGGATGCCCCACTGGCGCCGGGCCGTCCACCACAGGTAGGCGGCGGGCCCACGCAGCGGCGGGGTGCCGGGGTCGGCAAGGGGGAGGGAGCGCACGTCGGGCAACGTTACGTGCCGGTGCCGACATCCCCGAAGGGGTTATCGCGGCGCACGACGCGATGCGGCGGGCCCCCCGCGGTCCGTCGGGGCGAGGGTCTCCGGACAGGTCGGGCGAGCCGGACGCACCGACCCGCCGCGGTGGGTCGCCGGGCCCACCGCCGGCAGGTGAATCGGTCCGTGGGCCCTACGTCCCGCTGCCCCGGGTGTCGATCATGTGAGCATGCCTCGGAAGCCGTCTGCCTGCGCCACGCCGTCGCCACGGCGCGCCAGCGCGCTCCCGACGGCCAGGCCCCAGGCGTCGAAGCTGCCGCGCGCGGCCTCCAGCACGTCCGCCACGCCGCGCCGCGGACGTGTCATGCCGAACGGGCGCAGCACGGTCGTGGCCAGCACCCGCCCTTCGCGGTCCAGGAGCGCGACGTCCAGCGACCGGGTCATCCCGACACCGTGCACGCCGCTCTCGCCCACGAACCACATCGCCTCCGGCGGGGACCTGCGCGCGAGCATGCCGCGGGCGCGCCGGGCCCAGGTGTCCGCGACGACGACCTGCGCCACGTCCCTGCCGTCCACGATCAGCCGAGCATTCCTGCTGCTCATCACAGGCCTCCCACTATCATCCGGACGTCCGGTGCTCCCCACGTCACACGCCGGGCCGCACGTCCCCACGTTCCCCCCGTGTACCGCACACCTCGCGGTGCCCGGAGGCCGCCACTGTGCCCACGCAGGCCACGGCACCGAGGAGAGCACGGTATCCATGCATCGCATCGTCGTGTCGGCGCTCGTGCCGCCCACCCCCGACGCGCGGGAGCTGCTCGAGAGCGACTCCCTGCTGCTCGTCCCCCCGGGCGACCTCCCCGCACTGGTCGAACGGCTCGACGGGCGTGCACCGCACATCCTTCTGCTGGGTGAAAAGCGCCATGAGCCCCTCGTGCGTCAGCATGCCGCCCTCGCCTCGGACAGGGGCTGCCACGTCGCGTGGCGCGCAACGCACCACGGGCCCGCCGCGATCCTCCTGATGGCCAACCAGATCGCCGCCGCCGGCGTGGACGCGGGCATCGCGGTGGTCATCGCCGACCGCCTGATCGCCGAGACGTGGAGCGGCGCCTGGACGCCGAGCGTCGCGCGGCTGGAGCACCCCGAGGTCGCCGTCGGGCAGCACCTGCGGTCGTGGCTCCCCGGGGGCGACGGGTTCGTCGTGACGTTCTCCGGCCCGCTGCCGGAGGCGCGGCTCGTGGGGCGCGCGTCGGCGGCCGAGCCGGAGCTGCGGCGCGGCGACGTGTACGGCGCGGGCATCGGCCGGATCCCGGCCGCCGCGCTGCCCGACGTGCTGACGACCGCCGGTGCCGCCAGCACGGTCGACCTGCCCGCTCTCGCGCTGGACGTGCGCGGGCGCGTGGGCGTCGACACGGCGGTCGAGCTCGTCGCGCTGCCCCTCGAGCAGCGCATGGAGCTGCCCCCCGCCCGGGGTCGCTGCTCGGTGTGCGACGCCCTCCTGTTCTCCGACACCTGCCCCTTCTGCCACGTACGGCCCGCGGTCGTCGATCCCCAAGGAGTCCTTGCGTGAACCCCCGCCAGCGTCGAGGCGTCCTGTTCATCCTGCTGTCCGCCGTCCTCGCCGTCGTCGTCTTCTTCGTCATCGCCAGCTACGTCGGCAACGTGCAGAGCCAGGTCGGCTCCGTCGTCACGGTGTACCGCGCCGCCGACGACCTGCCGGCGTACGCGATCCTCGACGAGTCGTCGATCGAGACCGACGAGGTGCCGGCCCGGTGGCTGTCGGACACCGCGCGCGTCGAGGCCGAGGACCTGCTCGGCCGTCGCATCGGGTTCAACGTCGGGGCCGGCACGCTGCTGTCCGAGGACATGCTCGTGCCGCCGTCCGACCTGTCCGAGACCGAGCGCGAGATCGCGATCCAGGTGAACCAGATCACCGGCATCGCCGACCGTGTGCGTCCCGGGGACTACGTCGACATCTACGCGGTCTTCTCCGACGTGCCCGGGCTCCCGAAGCAGGTGCGGGTCCTGGTGAAGAACGTGCGGGTCGTGTCCGTGCGCGGCAGCCAGGTCCGCTTCGACGAGGACAGCCCGACCGGTGAGGCCGCCGTGGTGCCGGTGACCCTGGCGCTCGAGCCCAACGACGCGCTGGCCGTGACGTACGCCGCCGCGTTCGCCGAGGAGGTCCGTCTCGTCGGTCTGCCGACCGGCACGGGCGAGGACCGCACGGACGAGCAGGACGACTTCGACGCCGAGGACCTCGGCGGGCAGGCCGTGGCCGAGGGGAGCGTCGGCTGATGGCCGGGACCGTCATCATCGGGTGCGCGGACCAGTCGCTCGCGTACGACCTGCGCTCGCAGCTGTCGGAGGTCGGGGACCTGGAGGTCCTCGCGGTCGCCGAGAGCACGACGGAGCTCGTGGCCCGCGTCGTGGAGCGGGAGCCGAACATCGTCCTGGTGCACGACCGGCTCGGGCCCGAGCCGATGCACCAGGTGGTGCGTGAGCTCACGCTGCGCCGTCCGGCGAGCGTGTCGCTCGTCGTGGCGGGGGAGGCCGACCCCGAGGTCCTGGCGCAGGCCATGGACGCCGGTGCGCGCGGTGTCCTGTCGTACCCGTTCAGCTTCGCCGAGGTGCAGCAGCGCGTCTCCAACGCCCTCGACTGGTCGGCCCGCCTGCGGGAGTTCCTCGTCGACCGGTCGGACAGCGCGGGAGGGCACCGGGCGCTCGTCCTCGCGCTGTCCGGCGCCAAGGGCGGGGTCGGCGTGACGACGGTCGCGACCCACCTGGCCTGGGACGTGCGGCGCGAGCTGCCGGACCGCAAGGTGCTGCTCGTCGACCTGGACCTGGAGAAGGGCGACGTCAGCTCCGTCCTCGAGGCGCGGCACCGGACGTCCGTCGCGGACCTCGCCAAGGTCGCCGACGACCTGTCGCTGCGGACCGTCGCGGACGCGGTGTACGAGCACGAGTCCGGCATCCACCTGCTGCTGCCGCCGGAGGACGTCCGTGACGCGGGCTTCGTGACGCCGCAGGCCATCCGCCAGATCGTCGGCCTCGTCCGCCAGCAGTACGACCTCGTCGTCGTCGACGTCGGCGCGCGCGTGACGCCGGTGCAGGCGGCGGTCGTCGAGATCGCGGACGAGGTGGTGGTCATCACCACCCCCGACCTCGTCAGCATCCGCGGGCTGCGCCGCAACGTGGGCTGGTGGGAGCAGCTCGCCGTCCGCAAGCCCGACGCGGTGCACGTCGTGCTCAACAAGCACGCCCGTGCCGACGAGATCCAGCCGGACACGGTCCAGCGGCTCTCGCCCTCGCCGGTGCTGGACGTGGCGATCGCGGACCAGGGGCGTCGGCTCGAGCAGTCGACGAACTCGCGGTCGCCGGAGTACATGACCGACGCGCAGTGGTGGCAGGCCCTGCGGGGGATCGGCAAGACCCTCGGCGTCGGCCGACGCGAGACGTCCGAGGCCGGCGAGGGCGAGGAGCCCGCGCGCAGGTCGCGTGCGCGGCGCCGGCGTGGCGACGACGACGAGGGCGCCGTGGCCATGGAGTTCATCTCCGTGCTGCCGTGGGTCCTGCTCATGGCGATGGGGCTCCTGCAGCTGGTCGTCGCGGGGCTGACCTTCGTGTGGACCGGCTACGCCGCGTCCGCCGCGGCGGACGCCACGGCGCTGCGCGAGAACCCGACGAGGGTGCTGGACGCGGCCCGCGACCGGGTGCCGGACACGATGCGCGACACGGTGCGCGTGGAGAGCGACGTCACGACGGGCCGGGTCCAGGTGACGGCCAACGTCCCGCTGCTGGCCCCCGGCCTGCGCAGCACGCCGTGGGAGATGACGATCGACCGACAGGTGGTGGTGGAGCCGTGAGGCTGCTGCAGGCGTCCGTCCGGCGACCGTCCGCACGCGACGACGACCGGGGGTCGGCGGCCATCGAGGTCGTCGGCGCGGTGATCGTGATGGGCGTCGTCCTGTTCGCCATCGTGCAGATGATCTCGTTCATGATCGGGATCCACGTGGCGCACCAGGCGGCGCGCGACGGTGCCCGGGCACTGAGCCTGGGCAGGTCCGTGCCGCTGGCCGTCGCCCGGTCCGTGCCGGGTGACTCCACCTACCGGATCGAGTACCCCGCGAGCGACACCGTGCGGGTCGAGGTCACCGTCGACGGTCCCATCTTCACGATGGACGTCGGGCGCCAGGTCGCCATGCCGAGGACGGGACGATGAGCGAGGGATTCGCGGACTGGGGCCGTCCCGCGGGGCTCGAGGCGCCGTCGAACGGGTCGATGGCCGCGGTCCGCAACGACGTGGACGAGCAGCTGGTGACGCAGTTCAAGCGCCAGCTCCTCGACGAGGTGGACCTCCACGAGCTGGGCCGGCTCGACGCGGGCCAGCGCCGCGTGCGGCTCGAGCGCGTCGTCGCCCACCTCGTGTCGACCGAGGGCGTCATCCTGTCGACCCGCGAGCGCAACTCGCTGATCCGGCGCGTGGTCGACGAGTCCATCGGGCTCGGAGTCCTCGAGCCGCTGATCGCGGACGACAGCATCTCCGAGATCATGATCAACGGGCACGACACGATCTACGTCGAGCGGTTCGGCCGGATCGAGCGCGCCACCACCTCGTTCGCGAACGAGGAGCAGCTGCGGCAGACGATCGACCGCATCGTCTCGACCGTCAACCGGCGCGTCGACGAGTCGAGCCCCATGGTGGACGCACGTCTGCCCGCCGACGACCGCATGCCGCGCGGCGCGCGCGTCCACGTGATCCTGCCGCCGCTCGCGCTCAACGGGCCGACCGTGACGATCCGTCTGTTCCCCCGCTCCTACGGGCTGGACGAGCTGATGCGTCGCGGCACGCTCGACCAGCCGACCGCGGACCTGCTCGCCGCGTGCGTCCGCATGCGCGCGAACATCGTGGTCTCGGGCGGCACGTCGTCCGGCAAGACCACGTTCCTCAACGCCCTGTCGGCCTTCATCCCGGGCCGGCAGCGGATCATCACGATCGAGGACGCCGCGGAGCTCTCGCTGGAGCAGGAGCACGTGGTGCGCCTGGAGACCCGCCCGGCGAACGTCGAGGGGCACGGCCAGGTCACGATCCGCGACCTGGTGCGCAACGCGCTGCGCATGCGGCCCGACCGCATCATCGTCGGCGAGGTCCGCGGTGGCGAGGCCCTGGACATGCTCCAGGCGATGAACACGGGCCACGAGGGCTCGCTCGCGACCGTGCACGCCAACTCGTCGGTCGACGCGCTCATCCGCCTGGAGACGCTCGCGTCGATGAGCGACGTCGAGGTGCCGTTCCACGCGCTGCGCGACCAGGTCAACAACGCGATCGACATCGTCGTCCAGCTGCTGCGCGGCTCCGACGGCACGCGGCGCGTGGTGGAGGTCGGGTACGTGACGTCCCGCCACCGCGAGGACTTCCAGATCTCTCCGATCATGCACTGGGACCCCGAGGCGCCGGGCGACGGCGCGACGCCGGGGGCGTTCGTCCGCCACCCGCTGCCCAAGGTCCTCGTGGACCGCCTCCGGATCGCCGGGGAGGGCCCGAAGCCCGCGGCCGCGGAGCAGGAGACCCCCGAGTGGGAGGCGACGTCGTGACCCTCGTCCTCGTCCTGGCCCTCGTGTTCGTCGCCACCGTGGCCTTCGTCGCCGGCGTCGTCGAGCTGACGTCGGTGTCCACC
Source organism: Cellulomonas wangsupingiae (assembly GCF_024508275.1). Classification (NCBI taxonomy): domain Bacteria; kingdom Bacillati; phylum Actinomycetota; class Actinomycetes; order Micrococcales; family Cellulomonadaceae; genus Cellulomonas; species Cellulomonas wangsupingiae. Next base: position 2,904,913 of record NZ_CP101989.1, on the reverse strand, counting down.
CGCCGGCGCACCATCCTGTCCGGCGTGGCCGACGAGCCCGTGCCGACGTGGCAGGGCCGGGTGGCGCAGTGGGACCGCGTGTTCGCCCGGACGAAGGCGGGTGCGTGGACGCAGCGGCAGCTGCTGCTGGCCGGCGAGGAGCGCCGCTCCCCGGTCCTCGTCGTCGCCGTCGCGGCGGGGGTCGGGGTGGTTCTGGCGTGGATCCTGGCGGCCGGCCTCGCGCCGGTCTTCGCCCTCGCGGGCCTCGCGGGAGGTGTCGTCGCGGTCCGCGTCTGGCTCGCCCGCGCGCGCGACCGCCGCAACGAGCAGTTCATCGCGCAGATGCCGGAACTCGCGCGGGTGCTGTCGAACGCCACCAGCGCGGGTCTGTCGATCGCGTCGGCCGTGGCCGTGGCCGCGGAGGAGCTGCAGGCACCGGCCGGTGTCGAGCTCCAGCGCGTCGCCTCGCGCCTGCGGTTCGGCGGCAGCCTGGAGACCGCGATGCGCGAGCTGGAGGGGCGGCTGCCGTCCCGCGAGGTCAGCGTGCTGGTCTCGACGCTCCTGGTCTCGGCGCGCAGCGGTGGTTCCCTCGTGACGGCGCTGCGCGACATCGCCGACACGCTCGACGACCGCAAGGAGACCCGCCGCGAGGTGAAGACGACGCTCGCCCAGGCGACGGTCACCGGGTACGCGGTGATCGGCATGGGGGTGGCCATCCTCTTCCTGCTCAACACGATCCAGCCGGGCACCGTCCAGGCCATGACCGAGTCCTGGGCGGGCCGTACCGCGCTCGTCGTCGCCGGTGGCCTGTTCTTCGCCGGGTTCGTCGCGATCCGCAGGATGACGAGGTTCGACGGGTGAACGCGCTGCTGCTGGGTGTGCTGGTCCCGCTGGTCGGCGCGGTCGCCGTCGTGCTGCTCATGACGGGGTACCGCCAGCTGCGCACCGACGCCCTCGACACCCTCGCGGTGGAGGACCTCGAGCTGCTGCGCGGGCAGCAGCGGCGTCGCGCCGAGGGCACGTCGCCGCTGCAGCGGCTCGCCGACCGCCTGGTGCCGCCGATCCGGCGGCGTCTGGGCGCGCGCCGGCTCGCGAGCCTGCAGCGTCGTATCGACGAGGCCGGGCGGCCGGACGGCATGACGGTCGACGGGTTCCTCGGCCGTGTCGCGTGGTGGCTCGTCCTGGTGATTCCCGTCGGGCTGCTCGCCGCGATCCAGGGCTACGTGCTGCTCGCCCTGCTCGTGCTGCTCGTGCCCGTGTTCATCCCCCTGGGCAGGCTCGACCGCGCACGACGGGTACGCCGCGAGCAGATGGACCGTGACCTGCCGGACTTCCTCGACGTGCTCGCGGTGACCGTGATGGCGGGCGTCAACTTCCGCCAGGCGCTGTGGCGGGTCTCCGAGCAGTTCGCGGGGGCGCTCGCGGACGAGGTGCAGCTGACGCTGCACCAGATCGCGAACGGCGCCTCGGTGCGCGAGGGCTTCTCCGACCTGCGTCGGCGCTCGTCGTCCGAGCCGGTCGGGCAGTTCGTCTCCGCGCTGCTGCAGTCCCAGGAGCTGGGTGCGCCGCTCGCGGAGTCGCTGCGCCAGATCGCGATCGACATGCGCCGCGACTCCGGTCAGCGGCAGCGGCAGGCCGCCGCCCGCACGGCGCCCAAGGTGACGTTGACGAGCACGATCCTGCTGGTCCCGGCGGCGATGATCCTGCTGCTCACGGGACTGGTGCTGGGTTCCGACCTCGACTTCACGGCGCTCCTGGGCAGTCTGTGATGGCGCACCCCGAGCGGGACTTCGCCGGGCGCATCGTCGGCGTGGCCCTCGTGCTGCGCCTGCTCGCCATCATGATCGCGCTGATCGGCCTGGTCGGTCAGCTGATCACCGGACCGCTGCTGGCCTGCGTGCTGGTGCTGAGCGCGACGACCTTCGCGATGCTGACGTACCAGCGGACCATGGACTTCGCGATGCGGCACCCCCTGGTGCTGGTGATCGACGTCCTCATCAACCTCGCGGTGGTCTGGGCGCTCGGCGTGGAGTCACCCCTGGTGCTGGCGACCTTCCCGGTGGCCCTCATCGTCGGGGTGATCGTCGAGCGGCGCGTCGCGATCGGTGCGGCCGCCGTGCTGTGCGCCGGGTACTACCTGGTCGCCATCTCCTCGCCCGTGCAGCCGGAGGCGCGGGGCTTCATGTCGGACCTGGGTGTGCCGCTGCTGTACGTGTCGCTGCTCGCGATCGGCGTCAGCGTGCGCTCCGCCCACCGCCAGCAGGTCGAGGCGGTGCACGCGCTCGGCGTGGCGCAGCGCGACGCGGCCGCGGCCGACGAGCGTGCGCGGCTCGCACGCGAGATGCACGACTCGGTGGGCAAGTCGCTGCACGGCCTGGCGCTCGGGGCGCAGGGGCTGGTGGCGTGGATCGACCGCGACGTGGCCGTCGCGCGGCAGCAGGCGCAGGCCCTCGCCGTGGGGGCGGAGCAGGCCGCCCGCGAGGCGCGCGAGCTCCTCGTGCGGATGCGCCGCGACGAGCCGGACCGTGCCCTCGCCGAGGTGCTGGCCGACCTGTGCGGGGCGTGGCAGGCGCAGACCGGCGTCCGCTGCACGTTCACCGCGCACGAGGCCGTCGACCTGCCCACCTCGGTGCGCTACGAGGTCCTGGCGATCGTCGGGGAGGCGCTCGAGAACGTGGTCCGCCACGCTCGCGCCTCCCGCGTCGCCGTGACGCTCGAGCGTGTGGGCGAGGCGGTGCGCGCCGGCGTGCGGGACGACGGCGTCGGGTTCGTGCCCGGGCCGCCGGGGGAGGGCCCTGCCGGCCACTTCGGGCTGGTCGGGATGTACGAGCGGGCGGAGATGGTCGGCGCACTGCTGCGCGTCGACTCCGCGCCGGGTGACGGCACGTCCGTGACGGTGACGTGGTCGCCGGTCGGTGACGCGCGCGCGTCGCGTCCGCGGGAGCGCTCGACGGTGACGGGAGGAGCACAGTGACGGCCGAGGTGAGCGTCGTCGTGGTCGACGACAACGCGGTGATCAGGATGGGTCTGCGGAGCCTGCTCGGCGCCATGGCGACCGTGCGGGTCGTCGGCGAGGCCGGCGACGGCGAGGAGGCGGTGCGCGTCGTGCGCGAGACCGTGCCCGACGTCGTGCTGCTGGACGTGCGCATGCCGCGCCGGGACGGCGTGCAGGTCGCCGCCGAGGTCCGGGCCTGGAGCAAGGTCCTCATGCTCACGTACTCCGACGCGCCGGAGGTGGTGCGTGCCGCGGTCGAGGCCGGTGCCGTCGGGTACCTCGTGCACGGGCAGTTCGACGCCGGGGAGCTGGAACGGACCATCCTGGCCGTGGCGCAGGGGTCGTTCGTCCTGTCGTCGCCCGCGGCGGTCGCGATGCGGTCCGCCTGGTCGTCGCCCGCGGCCCCGGCCGCGCCCGTGCGGCCCGACGCCGGCCTGTCGTCGCGCGAGATCGAGGTGATGGAGCTGGTGGCCGCGGGGCGGACGAACGGCGACATCGCGCGCGAGTGCTTCCTGTCCGAGAAGACGGTCAAGAACCACATCAACCACATCTTCGCCAAGCTGGGCGTCCGGACCCGGGCGGAGGCCGTCTCGGTGTGGCTGGGCGGGTCGACGAGCCCACACCGCGTCGGGACCTGATTGGGCCCGTGTTTGGGTCCACGGACCCGTCGGCGGGTGCGGGAGGGACCGTAGGTTTTCGGTCATCAGCACACGACCGGCTCACCAGCCGGAACGCCACACGGAGCCGGGCGGCCGGCGCGACGAGATGGAGACAGCGATGACTCGGATGTTCGTGAACACCAAGGTCCGTCTGCAGAACGCGGTCGAGGCCCGCCTCGCCGGCCAGGACCGTGAGGCCGGTCAGGGCATGCTCGAGTACGTCGGCATCCTCGTGATCGCCGCCGTCCTCATCGTCGCCGTCATGGGCGCGCTCGACATCATCGACGTCGAGGGCATCGTGGGCGACCGTGCGCAGGAGATCCAGGACTCGCTCAACCGTTGACAGGTGACGACGAGCCTGCGGCACCCTCGGTGCCGCAGGCTCGTCGTGCTGTCCGGGGTGGGCGCGTCGTCCGGCTGACGAAGGAGGAGCGCATGCGTGCGCTGAGCGTGGTCCGTCGAGCACGGGCCGTCGAAGGGCTGCGGGCGGCCCTGCGGTGGTCGGCGCGCCACGACGACGGCATGGCCGTCTCGGGGCTGACCCTGATCGTGGCCCTCGCCGCGCTCGTCCTGCTCATGGCCGCCGTCGTGCCGATCATGCAGCTGACGGCCAACTCCGACCAGGGCGAGGACGCCGCGGACGCCGCGGCCCTGGCGGCCGCCCAGCGCGTGCGCGTGCTCGCCCTGGACTCCGTGCCCGGCCTCGCGGTCGGGGTCAGCCTCGCGTCGGTCCTGCCGGCGTCGACGGGCATCGGTGAGGCGGCGACCTACGCGTCGCGCAACGGCGCCGACCTCGTCCCGGGCACGTACTCCCTCGACCGCGGCGACGGGCGCGTCGAGCTCCGGGTCGCGCTGCGGGACCAGGGGGAGGTCGTCGAGGGCGACGACGGGCGGACGGTGCGCAACGGTGCGGCCGAGGTCGGTGTCACCCTGAGCAGCTGCCGCCTCGAGTCGCGGGCGGAGATCATCGGCTACGAGCCCCCGCCCGAGCCCTCCCCGACGCCCACGCCCCCGCCGGAGGACCCGGCCGCGACCCCGACGCCGACCCCGTCGCCGACCCCGCCGCCACCGCCCGTGCCCATCTGGGGCACCAGCTACCGGTTCCTCTGCGACGGGTACACCGGAGCCTGGGACCGGGACCGGTCCGACGTGCTCGACGCGGGGCGCGCCTGGCTCGACGCCCGGCTCGAACCGCGCCTCGTGCGATGATGTCCGACCTGTCGCGATCCATCCGGCGGCGATGACCAGGAGGTCAAGGTGCAGGTGAGCACACGACGAGCGCGTGCGGGCACGGCGGTCGCCGTGCTGGCGGCGCTTCTCGCGGGAGGCGTGGCCGTCCCGGCGGGCGCTGCCGACACGGCGCGTACGCCCTCGGGCACGCTCGAGGTGGACGGCGTGGACGTGCCGGTGCTCGGCACCTTCGCGCGCCGCGCCCGCGACCGCGGCGACCTGGACCTGGTGCGCGGAGCGGTCCACGGCGTGCAGCGGGTCGAGGGCGGGACGGTGCTGTACGCGTCCGCGGGCGTCGCGGCGGACGCCGACAGCACCTTCAGCGCCGGGCAGTTCTTCCGCGAGACCAGCCGGGGCTACCCGACCGACGCGCTCGGGCAGATGTACCTCGTGGACCGGGTGGGGCTGAAGGTGTACCGCGTCCTGCTCGACGGCGAGACGACGTTCACGACGACCAAGAAGGACGCCCGCTTCGACCGGGGTGAGCTGCGCGTCCTGTGGGGCGTGTTCCCGGAGCTCCCGGAGTCCGTCGCCTCGGTCGACGTCGTCCTCGGCGACACCAACGTGGTGGTGGCGCGCGTCCCCGTCGGCGACGGCGCGCTCGAGCCGGTGTCGGACGAGCCCGCGCCCCTGCTGGGCACGGGGTGGCCCGAGCTGCCCGACGCGGCGGTGCTGGCGCAGGCCGACCCGCAGGCGTCGATCTTCGACCTCGCGCGTCGCACCGTGACGCCGGACGAGGTGGTCGCGACCGCCGAGTCGACCGAGCAGGTCGCCACGACGCTCGACGCCAACGTGCTGTTCGACAAGAGCTCGGCGACGCTGACCCCCGCTGCCGCCGACGCGCTCGCCGGCGTGGCCGCGGACATCGCGGCCCGCGGCAGGGGCGAGGTCGTCGTCACGGGGCACACCGACTCGGACGGGTCCTCCTCGTCCAACCAGACGCTCTCGGAGCAGCGGGCCGCGGCCGTCGTCGCCGCGCTGCAGCCCGGTGCCGGCGGCAACGTGACGTTCAGCGCGGTGGGTCGTGGCGAGAAGGACGCCGTCGCGCCGAACGACACCCCGGAGAACATGCAGCTCAACCGGCGGGTGACGGTCCAGTACCAGATCGGGGCGGGGTCATGAGGGTCACGAGGACCGGGGTCGTGTCGGGGGCGGTCGTGCTCGTGCTCCTGGCGGGGTGCTCCGCCGACGCGACGCCGACGCCCACCACGGCGCCCAGCGGGTCCGCCGCGGCCGAGGAGCCGCAGTGGACTGTCGAGTCGCTCGCGGAGGCGGTGCTCGAGTCGGACGTGCTCGGCGCGGAGCCCGTCGCGGGCACCAGCGGGACCGTGGCGTCCGCGAAGGGCGACTGGGACGTGCAGGTCGACGTCCTGTCGGTGACGGCACACGCGCAGGGGACCGACCTGGTCTACGTGCTGCGGTCCACGGACGACGGCGTGACGGACGTCGACCGGCGCCCCTGGGGCGACGGTCGCGACATCTGGAACGACACGCGCTCGATCGTCGTGGTGGACGCCGGCGGTGAGCGCCTGCTGCCCTACACGGGGTACACGGCCGGCGACACGACGAGCGACGACTTCTGCGCCTGCTCCCAGATGCCCATGTCGATCGGGGAGGGCGACGTGCTCGCCGCCCTGCTGCCCCCGCTCGCGGAGGGCACCACCGAGGTCACCATCGAGTTCCCCGGGCTCGAGCCGCTGGTCGCCGTGCCGGTGACGCGGTCCTGACCCCCCGCGGGCGGCGGGCCGCTCACCCGACGGCGTACGTCGCCCGCTCGCCCGCCGCCGCCGGTGCGCTCGCCACCATGACGACCGCACCGCCGACGACGAGCCAGAGCGCGAGGTCCAGCAGGACCGTCGCCGTGCCCGGTGCCACGACGAGCTGGGCGGCGTAGGTGCGCCCCTGCCACGTCGTGGGACTCAGCGCGTAGCCCAGCGCGAGGCCGAGCAGCGCACGGAGGCGCAGGCCGGCGCGGGTGGCACCCAGGACGCGCGGACGTACCGCGGCCCAGGACCCCACGACCAGGGCCACGGTCACCAGGAGCGCGCGCAGGACGACCCCCGCGCGCGCGTCCATGGCCTGCTGCGCGACGTACAGCGCGGCGAACGAGCTCAGCAGCGCGGCCGCGGCTGTCGTGAGCGCGAGCTGGGCGGTGAGAGCGGGTCGCATGGCACGGGTCCTCGGCGGGTCGGCGACGGTGGGACGCGTCGCGTCCCCGGATCACGGCCACGCTAACCACGCGCCGGACCGTGCCGGTGGGCCCGGGAGCCCACCGCCGGACGGATGTCCGGACCCCTCGACCCACCGCCGCACCCCTGCCGACGTCGACACTTGCCGTGCCGGCGGGCGCTGGGCCAGCCGCGGGGAGGTGGGGACGTGTCGGTGGTTCGGCTCGCGGTCATGACCGCGGTGTATGCGGCCGGTGCAGCGGTGATGGCGTGGGCCGCAGGGGTCCTCGCGCTCGCGGGCCTCCCGACGGTCCCGGCCCTGCTCCTCAAGACGGTGCTGGTGGCGATGGTGCTGGTGGTCGTCACCTGGCGCGGTCTGCAGGGCGTCCGGGTGACGTCCGGCGTGGTCGTGGCCGTGACGGTCGCGTCCGTGGTCGGCTTCCTGGCGAACCCGTTCACGTGGGCCGCCCGGACGTTCCTCGGGCAGCTGCTGCTGCCGGCGGGCGCCGGGACGCTGGCCGTCGACCTGGTGGCCTGGGTCGCGGTCGTGCTGGCCACGGCGGTCGGTGTGCGGGTGCGGATGCGCGAGACAGCGAAGGGGTATGTGCGATGAGGCGGTGGCGGAAGGCGCGGGAGCGCGCCCTGCAGGGCGACGCGGGCATCGGCACGCTCGAGTACGTGGGCGTCATCACGGTCGCCGCCGTCCTCATCGCGGCCGTGGTGGTCTCGTTGACGTCCATGCGGCCGGGTGACCACGCGCAGGCCGCGATGTGCCGCATCATGGAGGCGTTCGGGCAGGGCGGTGACTGCTCGACCGTGCCCGGTGGCCGGGCACCCGGGGACTACGTCCCGCCGGAGGAGTGCGTCGTGTCCTCCAACGGCCGGGAGGAGAACGGCTCCATCACGGTGGTCGTCACCCTCGACAGCGGCGAGCGCTGGGTCATCGAGCAGCTCGGTGACGGCACGTACCGGCTGACCCGGGCCGCGGACGTCGGCGTCGGCATGGGCGTGGGCGTCGGCTTCGACGTCAGCGTGACCAACGACGGCCAGACCTACGGCGTCGGGGCGACGGCGGACGCGAGCGTCTCGCTCGTCGTCGGCGGGGGCGAGTCGTACATCGCGAAGTCGGCCGAGGAGGCCAAGCGCATCCTCGACCACAAGCGCAACGACGACACCAAGGACTTCTGGTTCGGTGACGACAACCCCCTGCGCGACGGTGTGGACTGGGTGAACGAGGAGCTCGGCGGCAGCAACGAGTTCGAGCAGCTCGACCCCGACGAGTGGTTCGTGGAGGGTGGCGTCGAGGGTGAGGCGTCGGCCGGCGTCAACGCGATCGCCGGGTCCGTGGACGCCGAGGCGTTCCTCGAGGCCTACGTCGGGCGCACGAACCGCAAGGACGGGACGTCCACCGACTACCTGCGGGCGGACATGGGGATCGGTGGCGGCCTCCAGGGTCACGGTGTGACCCCCACGGGCAACGACATCTACCAGCAGTTCACGCTCGACGGGTCGATGGGCGCCGTCATGGAGGTCGACCGCGACGAGGACGGCAACCCCACGGCGTTCCGCATCCGCAGCGTCACGAGCTGGGACACGGTGGCTGACGAGAGCTACTCGGGCCCGGGCGGCATCGACGGCGACCCCTCGTTCACCGAGCGCGTCGTCGAGATCCCGCTCGACTCGGCGGCCGACCGTCGGCTGGCCACGCGCGTCATGCACGCCGCCGGTGTGCCGTACTACCCGGGCATCACCGACAGCGTGAACGTGTCGCAGACGGTGCTGGACCGCTTCAACCCGGCGGACCTGGGCAGGGAGCTGGGCGTGGCGGCCGCGGACCGCGGGTACATCTACGAGCAGACGTACACCACGGGCTCCACCGAGGACGGCGTCAACGCGCAGGGCAAGGTGGGCCTCGAGCTCGGGCTGAGCGCGGAGACCATCGACAGCACCCGCGCCACGACCGACTACCGCTACTTCGACGGCACGGGCATGGTGGACCGGGCCGAGTGCGTCGTGTGATCCTCGTGCCCCGGACCGCCGCCCCGACACGCGGCCGGGCCCTCGCCCGGACGTCCCTTCCCCTGGAGGCCTGTGTGACAACCCCTGCCCGACGCCGCCGGATCCTCGCGGTCCTGCTCGCACCGCTCGCCCTCGCGGCGTGCGGGACGTCCGAGGACGCGAGCGGTGACGCACCGCTGGTGCCGGCCGCCGCGCCCGACGGCTGGACGTCGCACGCGATGGGTCCGGTGGACCTCTCGGCGCCGGGGGAGTGGGAGGAGTTCGCCACCGAGCCCGGCGAGGCCGCCGACGAGGCGTACGCGCTGCGTGCGCAGGGTGAGGGTCCGGGCACCGGGGTCCACACGTCGGTGACGTCGGAGCGGCGGCGGGACGCCGAGGCCGCGATCGCGAACCTCAAGGACGTCGGCTCGGCCGGCGTCGAGGCGCGCGACGTCGAGGAGGCCGTGCTGTCCTGGCCCGGCGCCGAGAACGCGGGGTGGATCGGGTACGAGGCGACCGTGCGGATCGGTGCCGACGACGTCGACATGCGCTACGAGTACCTCGTCATCGACCTCGAGGACAGCTCGCAGGCCATCGTCGCCGTCGTCGCACCCGCCGAGGACTTCGACGAGTCGGGGGCGCACGACGTCCTCGCGTCCGTGACGGTGGGCTGACGCGTGGCCGTCCTGACGCGCCGCAACCTGGGGCGCACGGCCCGGCTGTGGTCGTGGGTCGCGATGCTGGGCGCACCGTTCGTGCTGCTCATGGGCGTCCTGCTCACGATGGGGACCGGTCCGGGTGCGCAGGCGCCCGTCGAGATGTGGCGGACGGGCCCGGCGGGCGAGCCGCTGGAGCTGCTGCCGGCCGCGGGGGACGCGGCCGTGTGGGGCCGGCCGTCGTCCGCGGGCGTCACCTGCACCACCGCCCGGTCGTCGGGTGACCCCGTGGCCGATCTGCCCGTCGGGCCCGTCGAAGGGCTGCCGTCGACGGTGCAGGACGCCGGGGGGACGGGCGAGTGGACGCTGCTCGCCGTCACGGCCGGCACCGGGGCCGCGGCGACCGTCACGTGCAGCGGCGGCGACCTCGCCGAGGTCGCGGTGTCGGCGGACCCGAGCGTCGCCGGTACGCCCGGCTTCGGTCTGGCGCTGATCGTGTTCGCCCCCGTGCTGTTCCTCCTGGGCTGGCTGACGCGGCGGGCGGTGCGCGGTCCGCGCGCCCCCGCGGCCGGCTGACGCACCGACCGCCGTCGCGCGGTGCCCGGGGCCCGGACCTGCCGTGATGGGTCCGCGGCCCCAGGCGTGACGCACAGATGGACCCCTGGGCCCCGGCCGACGGCCGGGCGGGGCCCGTAGCGTCCTGTCCACACACATACCGAGGACCGGGAGGTCGACGTGGGGCTGCGCACGCTCCGGCGTCACGCGGCACCGCCGCGCGACGAGGGTTCCGGGACGCTCGAGTACACGGGCATCATCGCGGTGGCTGCCCTGCTCATCGGCGTCACCGTCGCGGCCACCCCCACCATCACGCCCTACGCGGCGTCGGCGGTGTGCCGCGTCGTCGCGGTGCTGGACGGCGGGGCCGGGGACTGCGACGTGCCGGCACCGACGACGGCGCCCGACGACATGGACTACCACCCCGGTGTCTGCATGCTGTCCGAGACCAAGGAGAGGTACTCGGCCGAGGTCAAGATCTGGTTCTTCAAGATCAGCGACAGCTCGGGCTTCATCGTCCAGGAGTTCTCCGACGGCACGGTCCGGGCGACCCTGACGGACGGCGCCGGGATCGGCGCGAGCACCAGCCTGGGATCCAAGACGTTCGACGCCGGCAAGCTCGGCGACGGCGACAACGCGGGCGTCGAGGTGAGCCTGGGCGGCGACCTGAAGTTCGAGTACGGCTCGACCTGGGAGTTCGACGACGCGCAGCAGTGGGAGTCGATGCAGGAGCAGCTCGACGACTACCTCATCCAGCAGCAGCAGCTCAAGGGCGAGGGCGCGGCGGGGATGTCGATCTACCTGTGGCTGACCGACGGCTGGGTCGACGCGCCGAAGGACCCCAGGATCTCGTACAGCAGGATCTCGCTCGAGGCGGCGCTCAAGGCCAGCGCGGGCGCGCGCATCCCCGGCACCAGCAAGGACGCCGACGGCAAGGACAAGCTCATCGACCCCAAGCTCGGTGTCAACGGCTCCCTGTCCGCCGGCGGGTCGGTGACCGTCATGAACGACACCGAGAAGGGGACCAAGAGCTACACGTACGAGCTGAGCGGCAAGGGCACCCTCGGCGGCAGCATGGTCGTCGGCCACGCCACCGGCGAGGGCTCGGTCTCGGGTGCCTTCACCACGACGTACGACGCGGACGGGAACCTCTCGCAGATCGCGTTCAAGTCGTCGTACGAGGTCGGCGGCAGCATGAACCTCGGCAACAACACGTTCAAGTCGGTGAGCGGCAAGCTGGCGGAGGGGGAGACCCGGTCCGTCGTCACGACCACCAAGCTCGACGTGACGGACGAGAACCGCGCCGAGGTGCAGGAGTGGATCGACCGGAACGCCGCGGGCGAGACGCTGACGCTGCCGTTCTCGGCGATGATCCCGGAGCACCCGTCGGACGACCCCTTCCTCCAGCTGATGTACGAGGAGGCGAGGCTCAGCCAGGTGACCTACCACAACGTCAAGGACTCCTGGGAGTTCGGTGCGGCGGTCAAGAAGGGTTGGGAGTTCGGCTTCAACATCAGCGCGGAGGAGGCGACGGCCACGAAGGTGGACGCGTCGTTCCTGGGGGCGCCGACGCAGGACGGCAGCAGGCAGCTCGTCGACGACGGGCTGTGCGCATGAGCGGCGTCGTGCGGCGCCGGACCGACGAGGACGGGGTGAGGACGGTGCGACGGCTCCTGGTGGCGTGGGTGGCGGGGACGGTGACCTACCTGGCAGCGCTGGTGGCCGGGGCCCTGCTCCTCGGGGTCCTGGTGGCCCGGTCCGGCGCGGCGGTGACCGCCTGGCCCGTGCTGGTCGTGCCGGGCCTGCTCGCGGGAGCCGTCTCGGTGCTGGTCGTGGTCGCCCGTGCCGCGGTGCGGCCGGCACGGTCCAGCGGCCTGGTGGCCGTCGCCGTCCCGGCGGTCGTCGCGCTCGTGACGTCGCTGCTGGGTGCCGCCGAGGCGGCCGCGCGCGCCGACGTTGCGCCGCTCGTGCAGGTCCTCGACGTCGCCGTGCCCGTGCTCGTGCTGCTCGCGACCGGTGCGGCGGGCGGTGCGCTCGCCCACGTACGCTGGTCGCCGCCGAGCCGTTCGACCTATGCCGAGGTGGTGTGACGTGCCCCGTCGTCCGTTGTCCGTCCTGATCGGCGGCAGCCTGCTCGCGCTGGCCGTCGCGGGATGCACGGGGTCCGACGAGCCCGCCGCGACGACGCCCGAGGGGTGGCAGCGCGTCGAGTCCGGCCCGCTGTCGTTCGCGGTGCCTGATGCGTGGGTCGAGGTGCCGCAGAGCGACGACGTGTGGAGCGTCGGCTGGTCCGACGACGCGGACCCCGGGGCGACGTCCGTGCTGCTCGTCGGCGCGCCGGAGCTGGGGCAGGACGGCGCCGAGCAGGCGCTCGACACCTTCGTCGCCGGCGCCCAGGTCGGCGGCTGGGGCTACGCGTCGACGGGGACGTCGACGCCCGTGGCGACCGAGACGCTCGAGGTCCGGCGCAACGACTTCACGTACGACGACGTGCAGGGCGTGTTCTGGGCCGCGGCCGACGCCCGCTCGGGGGCGAGCGTCGGGCTGCAGCTGACCGGTCGCGACCTGCCGGACGACGTCGTCTCCGGCATCGAGGAGAGCATCACCGTCGTCGGGGACTGACCGCAGGCGGCACGGGCGGCGGGCGCGCGGCGACTAGGCTGGACCGCGTGACGCAGACACCCGCCACCGCCACGCCCGCACAGCCCACGCACCACCGGCCGGTCCTCGTCGTCGACTTCGGCGCCCAGTACGCCCAGCTCATCGCGCGGCGGGTGCGCGAGGCGAACGTCTACTCCGAGATCGTGCCGCACACCGCGAGCGTCGAGGAGCTGCTGGCGAAGGACCCCGCCGCGATCATCCTGTCCGGCGGCCCCTCGTCGGTGTACGCGGCCGGCGCCCCCTTCGTCGGCCCCGAGCTGTTCGAGGCCGGCGTGCCCGTGCTGGGCATCTGCTACGGCTTCCAGGCGATGGCGCAGGCGCTCGGCGGGACGGTGGCCCAGACCGGTCAGCGCGAGTACGGCGGGACGGCGGTCGAGGTGACCGAGCCCGGGACGGTGCTCGAGGGCAGCCCCGAGGGCCAGACGGTCTGGATGAGCCACGGCGACGCCGTGCACGCCGCCCCCGAGGGCTTCGAGGTGCTCGCGACGAGCGCCGGCAGCCCCGTGGCGGCGTTCGAGGACCGCGAGCGACGCCTGTACGGCGTGCAGTGGCACCCCGAGGTGAAGCACTCGCCGCTCGGTCAGCAGGCGCTGGAGAACTTCCTGTACCGCGGTGCCGGGATCACGCCCGACTGGAACCCGGGCAACGTCGTCGCCGAGCAGGTCGAGCGCATCCGCGCGCAGGTCGGCGACGCGCGCGTCATCTGCGGCCTGTCCGGGGGCGTGGACTCCTCGGTGGCGGCCGCGCTCGTGCAGCGCGCCGTCGGTGACCAGCTCACCTGCGTGTTCGTGGACCACGGGCTGCTGCGCCAGGGCGAGGCCGAGCAGGTCGAGAAGGACTTCGTCGACGCGACGGGCGTGCAGCTCAAGGTAGTCGACGCCCGCGAGCGGTTCCTGCACGCGCTGGCGGGTGTCAGCGACCCGGAGACCAAGCGCAAGATCATCGGCCGCGAGTTCATCCGCGTGTTCGAGGACGCGGCGCGCGAGGTCGTCGAGGACGCGGGGGCGCACGGCGAGACCGTGAGGTTCCTCGTCCAGGGCACGCTCTACCCGGACGTCGTGGAGTCCGGCGGCGGCGAGGGCGCGGCGAACATCAAGTCGCACCACAACGTCGGGGGCCTGCCGGACGACCTGCAGTTCGAGCTCGTCGAGCCGCTGCGCACGCTGTTCAAGGACGAGGTCCGCGCGGTCGGCCTGGAGCTGGGCGTGCCCGAGGTCATCGTGTGGCGCCAGCCGTTCCCCGGGCCCGGCCTGGGCATCCGCATCGTCGGCGAGGTCACGGCCGAGCGCCTGGAGACGCTGCGCGCCGCCGACGCGATCGCCCGCGAGGAGCTGACGCGCGCCGGTCTGGACCGCGAGATCTGGCAGTGCCCGGTGGTCCTGCTCGGCGACGTGCGCTCCGTGGGCGTGCAGGGCGACGGGCGCACCTACGGCCACCCGGTCGTGCTGCGGCCGGTGTCGTCGGAGGACGCGATGACCGCCGACTGGACGCGCCTGCCGTACGACGTGCTGGCGACGATCTCGACGCGGATCACCAACGAGGTCCCCGAGGTCAACCGCGTCGTGCTGGACGTGACGAGCAAGCCGCCGGGCACGATCGAGTGGGAGTGACGGCGGGTCGCACGTGACGGTCGCCGAGGTGGTCGCGGGGCTGTTCGGCGTCGGCTGCGCGGTCGTCGGCCTCGGGCTGGGGGTGGGCGGCGTCGTCGTGCTGCGGCGCGCCACGCGCCTCCCGAGCACCTGGGTGGCGGTCGAGGCGGTGGTCGTGCACAGGACGTCCCACGTGCGCCCGGCGAGCGTGACGTTCGACTACCCGGTGCCGGGTGGGTGGCTGCGTGCCCGGCGCGTCGAAGGGCTGGCCGTGACCACCGGCGACGGTCGGGTGGCAGGGCCGGGGGACCGGATCACCGTGTGGGTCGACCCGCGGGCCCCGGGTGCCGTCCGGCTGGCGGCCGGGTCCGCGTCGTCGGTGGCCGGCGTGCTGCTGCTCCTCATGGGCCTGATGCTCGTCGGCCTCGCGCTCTGGTTCACGGCCACCGCGCTGGTCGTCGGACGTTGAGCACCCGACGCGTGAGGGACAATCGACGGGCGACGACGAGAGGACCACAGTGAGCACGGAACCGACGAGCACCCCGACCGACGCGGGGCAGGCACCCGACGTGGACGCCTGGGCCCGCAAGGCCCGCGGCGCGCTGACCCGGTACCGCGTCATGGCGTGGGTGACCGGCACGATGCTCCTGCTCCTGTGCGTGGAGATGGTGGCCAAGTACGTCTTCCACGCCGGCGGGTTCGACGCCGAGGGTGAGCCGCTGGGCGTGTTCGGCATCTGGGTGGCGATCGCGCACGGCTGGATCTACGTGCTGTACCTCGTGACGGTCTTCGACCTGTGGGCGACCCTGCGCTGGCGGATCGGGCGCTTCGTGACGATGGCCGCTGCCGGCGTCGTGCCGGTGATGTCGTTCGTCCTGGAGCGGCGCGTGCACGCCGACGCGCAGGCGCGCATCGCCGCGGCCGCCGGCTCGCAGGCCTGACGGGCACGGTCGCCCGCGTGCGGATCGTCCACGTCTCCGACTGCTTCGCCCCCCGGACGGGTGGGATCGAGACGCAGGTCGGTGACCTGGCGCGGCACCAGGTGCGCGCGGGGCACGAGGTCCACGTCCTGACGGCCACCCTGGGGGAGGGCGGCGAGCGCGGGGGCGTCGTCGACGTCGAGGACGGCGTCCACGTGCACCGGCTGGGCGCGCGGCTGCCGTTCGACCTGCCGGTGAACCCCCTCGCCGGGCCCGGCCTGATCCGGTCCGCGCTGCGCGAGGCGCGTCCCGACGCGGTGCACGTGCACGCCGGCGTGCTCTCGCCGTTCGCGTTCGACGGTGTGCGCGTCGCGACCGCGCTGCGGCTCCCGACGGCCGTCACGTGGCACTGCATGCTCGACGGCACGACCGGCCTCGGTCGCCCGCTCGTGCGGCACACGCGGTGGCGGCGGCTGCCGGCGGCGTTGAGCGCGGTCAGCGGTGCCGCGGCACGGCGGGTGGCGGAGCTGTTCGACACGCAGGTCGACGTCGTGCCCAACGGCATCGACGTCGCGGCGTGGGCGCCCGGCACTCCCGTCACGCCCGCCGCGCCGGACGCCCCGGTGCACCTCGTGGCGACCATGCGGCTGGCGCCGCGCAAGCGGGCGGTCCCCTTGGTGGACCTCGTCGCCGCGGCCGTGCGACGCCTGCCGCCGGGCGCCGTGCGGCTCACCCTGGTCGGGGACGGTCCCGCGCGCGACGCCGTCCGGGCGCGGGTGGCCGCGACCGGGCTGGGCGACGCGGTGGACCTGCGCGGACGCCTGAGCCGTCCGGCGGTCCGCGCGACGTACGCCGACGCCGACGTCTTCCTCGCACCCGCGCGCCTCGAGGCCTTCGGCATCGCCGCGCTCGAGGCGCGCACGGCCGGTCTGGTCGTCCTCGCCCACGCCGGGACGGGTGTGGGGGAGTTCGTCACCGACGGGCTGGACGGCTTCCTCGTGGCGGACGACGCGGCCATGTCCGACGCCGTCGTGCGGCTGGCGCAGGACCGCGGCCTGCTCGCCGCGATGCGCGGCCACGCCGCGGCCGTGCCGCCCCCGTTCGACTGGGACCACGTCCTGGCCGCGGCGGACGCGCAGTACGCGCGGGCCCGACGACTCGTCTGAGCGGCTCCGGCCGTCGACGACGTGCGGGGCACGACGCGGCAGGTGAAGCGCGTACCCCGGGCCCTTGGTCCGGGGTAGCGTCGAGGGTTCACCCGTCGGGGTGACGACGCGTCGCGCTCGCCGGACCAGACAGGACCAGAGTCCCAGCGGATCGGCCCTACCTGCGGCGACGCTTGTCCACGTGAGCAGATGGCTCATCGGGCCGGACATCCGGTCCCGTGGGGGAACTCAACGATCGGGGAGATCGAGATGTCCAACGCAGCAGCAGTCCAGTCGAAGCCCGCCCACATCAAGCTCCTGGCAATCATCGTCATCGTCTTCGGCGGCCTCTTCGCCGTCGCGGGCGCCGGCACCTGGATCGCGGTGTCGACCAACCTGCGCGCGGAGCAGATCACGGTCTCCGACGACGCCGCCGCCTTCGGCGGCGAGCTCGTCGACACGCCGTGGGAGGCCTGGGCCCAGGCCGACATCATCAACAAGCACGCGCTCGCCGGCTCGGACGGCAAGACCTACGCCGAGCTCGACAAGGAGGACCCGGCGCGCGCCTCGGTCATGAACGGCTCCTTCCTGCGGGCCTCGCTGTTCACCTCGGTCGTGGCGTTCGGCGTCGGCCTCCTGGTCTTCGGCCTGGGCGTCGTCTTCATCGTCACCGGTGAGGCCCTGCGCCGCATCGCCGTCCGCGTCGAGGCGCCGGCGTCCGCCACGCCCGTCACGCAGACCGTCTGAGCCGCCCGCTCCCTCCACGGGTCGCGCCCCGCGCGGTTCGGTGAGCGGACCGCTCCGGCAGACGACGAAGGGCCGGTACCCGTCACGGGTACCGGCCCTTCGTCGTGCACGGGCCCCGCCCTCCGCGGGGCCCGGCGTCACTGGTCGCCGGTGCGGCCGCGGCGCAGCCCCTGGACCAGCGGTCCGAGGATGAGACCGACGCCGGCGGCGATGAGCAGCACGATCGCCGCGAGCTGGACGTCGACCGTGTACCCGGCGGCGACGAGCAGCACGCCCGCACCGAGGAGCACGACGATCAGACCTCCCACCACCGTGCCCACCCGGACGCCCGGCCGGTGCTGCGTGCGCGGTGCGTCCGGCGCGGCGGACGGTGCGTCGTCGTGCGCGACGGCGTCGGTCGGTGTCACGTCGTCGGTGCTCATGCTGCGTCCTCCTCGATGATGCGGACCTCGCCGACGCCCGCGCTGATCTCGAGCACCAGGTTCGGGGTGCCGGCCGCCGCGTCGTCGTCCTGGTAGACGAGATCGCCCAGGCCGACGCCGCTCTGGTGGTACCGGTCCTCGTCGACCTCGAAGCGCACGGAGCCGATGCCGACCGTGACGTCCGCCCGCACCGCCGCCTCCGGCGGCACGACGACCGTGAGCTGACCGGTGCCGATGTCGATCGGGACCCGCAGCACCTCGTCCTCCAGAGGCACCTGCGTGAGGTCGATGCGCGAGCGGCCGGCACCGAGATCGAAGCCGGAGCTCGCGACGTCGCGGCTCGTCACCGCCACGTCACCGGCCCGGTCGCCGTCCCACCGGGCGGCCGCGTCCGCCCAGGCCCCCTGGTGCAGCATCGCCGTGGGCACCCACACGAGCGCACCGGCCACGGCCAGGAACCCCACGAAGCCGCTGCTGCGGCCCCGCAGGCCCAGCGCGACGATGCCGAGGCCCGCCACCACGAGGGCGATGCCGCCCGCGACGAGCCACACCGGCCCGCCGAGGAGCCCGGCGCGCTCGAGCAGCATCACCACGCCGAGGCCGATGACGCTCAGCCCGACCACCGCGCCGACGGTGGCCCCGTCGGCGCCCCGCCGGGCGGGACGAGGTGCGGGCGGGGGCGGTGGCACGGGCGGGACGGGCGCGCCGCCGTACGGCGGGTAGGGCGGTGCGGGTGCAGCAGGGCCGGCCGGCCCGGGGCCGGCCGTCGGCAGCGGTGCCGTCGCCACCGGCCGCGTCCACGCGGCGGACGGTCCGGTGGGCGCACCCGGCGCCGGCTCGGTGCCGTACGGGGGTGCGCCGGCCGGCGGGCGCCACGCCGTACCGCCGTCGCGACGCTGCACGGCCGTGGCGATCAGCGCGACGATCGCGATCGCGGACACGACGGCGATCGCACCGAACAGGCCGCCGCCGCCGTCCCAGAACCACCACCAGCCGTCGCCGCGGGCGAACCCCACGACGACGAACGCGAGAGAGCCGAGCAGCGCGCCGTCGGCGTCGCCGGCGCCCAGCCGCTCCAGCAGGATGCGGCCGTCGCGCTGGTCGGGCAGCAGGGCCCAGGCGACGCCGTAGAGCACGAGGCCCAGCCCGCCGACCAGGAACGTCACGGCGAGCACGCCACGCACGAGCAGCGGGTCGACCCCGACGCGCTCGGCCAGGCCGCCGGCGACCCCGCCGACCCAGCGTTCGTCGGAGCGGTACAGCCCCGTGCGGCGCACCCCGGCCCAGAAGGTGTGGGGTGCGGGCGGGGGCGTGGTGCCCGGGTACGGCCCGGGGCCCGCGCCGGGCGTCGGGCCTGGCGTGCCGGCGTCGGCACCGGCGGGAGTCTGCGTGTCCATGGCTCGATCCTGACCTCGCGTGCCGGCCGACCACATCAGGGACCACCCCTGAGGTGACCCTGGCCCGTACCCTCAACCTGGGGTCCCGGCCCCTGAACCCGGCCCGGGTGCACACCGGCGGGCGCCTGCGCGTGTGACGATCGGTGCGTGAACCCCGCTCCTGCCGGCGCCCCGCCGCGTCCCGGCGTGCCGCCGCGCGTGCGGCTGCCGCTGCGCCGCCCCGAGCGCGGCCGGTGGTTCGCGGGGGTCGCGACGGGTCTCGCGGCGCACCTGGACCTGCCGGTGCCGCTCGTGCGCGTCGGCTTCGTCGCGCTGGCGACCGTCGCGGGCGTCGGGATCGCGCTGTACGTGTTCTGGTGGCTCACGGTGCCGGCGGGGGACCCCGCCGCCGTGGCGGCCGGCTCGCGGCCCAGCGCCCTGCAGCGGCTCGCGCGCCGCCAGCCCCTGCGCGACGACTCCCGACGCATCCCGTGGGCCGAGCTCGCGCTCGGTGCGCTGCTGGTCCTCACCGCCGCCGTGCTGGTGGCGATGCGGTTCGGGGCGCAGATCGACGCGGCGTGGGCGTTGCCCGTCCTGGTGGTGCTCGTGGGCGTGGCGCTCGCGTGGAGCCAGCTCGACGCCGTGCAGCGCGGGCGGCCGGACGGGCGGCGCATCAGCGTGCTGCGGCTCATCGGCGGTGGCCTGCTCGCGGCCGCGGGGGTGCTGCTCGTCGCCGGGCAGGTGGTCGGGCAGGGGGTCGAGCCGGCGCTGCTCGTGCAGTCGGGGGTCGCGGCGCTCGCGGTGCTGCTGGGCGTGGGCCTGGTCATGGCACCGTGGTGGGTGCGGCTGGTGCGCGAGCTCGGTGACGAGCGCGCGGCGCGGGCCCGGGAGGCGGAGCGTGCGGACATCGCCGCGCACCTGCACGACTCGGTGCTCCAGACGCTCGCGCTGATCCGGGCCCGGGCCGACGAGCCCGCCGAGGTCGCGCGCATGGCGCGCGCGCAGGAGCGCGAGCTGCGCGAGTGGCTGTACGACGACCGGCACGAGCCCGGCACGTCGCTCGTCGCCGCGCTGCGGGCCGTCGTCGCCGAGGTCGAGGACTCCCGGTCGGGGCCGACCGGCGAGCCCGTGGCCGTCGACGTCGTGGTCGTCGGGGACCGCGCGCCCGAGCCGGACACGCTGGCGCTGCTGCAGGCCACGCGGGAGGCCCTGGTCAACGCGGTGGTGCACGGGCGGCCGCCGGTCTCGCTCTACCTGGAGGTCGGGCCGGACTCCGTCGAGGTGTTCGTGCGCGACCGCGGCGACGGCTTCGACCTGGAGGACGTCGGACCCGACCGCTTCGGCGTCCGGGAGTCGATCATGGGACGCGTGCGGCGCCGCGGCGGCACCGCCCGCGTGACGAGCAGCCCCGGGCGGGGCACCGAGGTGCACCTGTGCATGCCGGTCGGCGGGCCCGGCTCCGGCAGGGGCCCTGACGAGGACGAGGAGCGCGACGCGTGAACGAACCGGTCGACGTGGTGCTGGTCGACGACCACCACATGTTCCGTGCGGGCGTGAAGGCGTCGCTCGACGCCCGGGTGCACGTGGTGGGGGAGGCGGCCGACGTGGACTCCGCCGTGCAGGTGGTGCACGACCTGCGCCCGCCCGTGGTGCTGCTCGACGTCCACCTGCCGGGTGGCGACGGGGGCGGCGGCGCGGAGGTCGTCCGGCGGTGCGTCGACGTACCCGGCACGCGCTTCCTCGCGCTGTCCGTGTCGGACGCGGCGGAGGACGTCGTCGCGGTCATCCGCGTGGGCGCACGCGGCTACGTCACCAAGAACATCGACCCGCAGGCGCTGTCCGACGCGGTGCTGCGGGTCGCCGGCGGCGACGCGGTGTTCTCCCCGCGGCTCGCCGGGTTCGTGCTCGACGCCTTCGGTGCGGCGGCGGGGGACGTCGCCACGGGCGACGACGAGCTCGACCGGCTCTCGGCGCGCGAGCGCGAGGTCATGCGGCTGATCGCCCGCGGGTACACGTACCGGGAGGTCGCCGCCGAGCTCTTCATCTCGGTCAAGACGGTCGAGACCCACGTGTCCGCGGTGCTGCGCAAGCTGCAGCTGTCGAACCGCAACGAGCTGACCCGGTGGGCGGCGGCGCGCCGGCTGCTCTGAGCCGCCCGCCGCCCGAGGTGGAGGTCAGGTGCGGCCGGCGTCGAGGCGCGCGACGACGGACGCGACGATCGCGGCCCATTCGTCGTCGGGCAGCGCCGGCAGGTGGAGCGTCCACAGCGGCATGACGAGACCGCGCAGCTGGAGCATGCCCGCTGGGCGTGCGGAGAAGAACACG
This sequence comes from Cellulomonas wangsupingiae, assembly GCF_024508275.1. Classification (NCBI taxonomy): domain Bacteria; kingdom Bacillati; phylum Actinomycetota; class Actinomycetes; order Micrococcales; family Cellulomonadaceae; genus Cellulomonas; species Cellulomonas wangsupingiae. The sequence goes on along the minus strand of NZ_CP101989.1, from coordinate 2,883,488 downwards.
TGCAGGTGCCCGTTGCCGTCGCCCCAGCGCTGCACGTGCACCCGCCCGACGCCCGGCACGGCGGCCAGCGCGCGCTCGACGCGGACGATCATCCGGCCGAGGTCGGCGGCGGCCTCGTCGTCGAGGTCGCCCAGGTCGCCGTGCGCGCGGCGGTCGAGGATCACCGACGGGACGCTGACCGAGTCGGGTGCACTGACCCGCCACGCGTCGTCCGTCCAGGCGAAGCGCTCGTCGGGGCGGGCGCAGCGCGCGCAGGTCCCCGCGTCCTCGTCGGACCGCTGCGGCTCGGGGACCACCGGGTCGTCGAGCTCGCGCAGGCGCAGGCCGTCGGGCTCGAAGGGGAAGGTGTCCCAGGTGACGACGTCGCCGACGGGCAGGCTGCCGTCGGGACCCGCGGCGGCGCGTGCGCGGGCGACCAGGGCCGGGACGTCGAGCGCCGCGGCCGGGTGGCGTTGCAGGTCGGTCATCCGGGCTCCTCCGCGCGTCGGTGCGTGTGCGCGTGAGGCTACCGGCCGGGACGGACGCGCGGGGCGGGCCCGTCCCGGGAGGTGATCTGACACGGCGTCAGATCGCCTACCATGGGGCCATGGACACGGTGTACGGGATCCTTGTGGTGCTCCACCTGCTCGGGTGGGCGATGGTGTTCGGCGGCGTGCTCGCCGGGATGAAGGGCGTGACCCTGAACCCGGGCGCCTTCCACGGGGTGCTCACCGCGCTGGTCACCGGCATCCTGCTGGTCGGGCTCGCGTCGTCGGGCGTCGCGGGCCACGAGCCCGACAACGCGAAGATCGCGGTCAAGCTCGTCGTCGCGCTCGCGGTGACGGCGATGATCGTCGTCGGTCGCCGCCGCCCCGAGCTCGTCACGCGCGGGTACCTCGGGGGGATCGCGGGCCTGACGGCCCTCAACGTCGCGATCGCCGTCCTCTGGCGCTGACGCGCGCCACGTCGCGGGGCGGGGATGTCGGCGGTGGCGCCTAGGCTGGAGGTGCCATGACGTCGTTGTTCGAGAGCCTCGCCCTGCCCGTTCCCGGAGCGCCCGTGCCTGCCACGCCCGGCCCACGCGCGGCCGCCGCGCGCTCGCACGCCGGGGAGTCCTCCGGCCTGCCGCTCGTCGTCCCGCCGCGCGACGGCGACGTCGAGGCCGACCCCGGTGCGGGGGAGCGCGCCGCGGCACAGGAGGAGCGCGCGGCCGCCCTGCTCGACGGCCTCAACCCGCAGCAGCGTGCCGCGGTGCTGCACGCCGGCGGACCGCTGCTCATCGTCGCCGGGGCCGGCTCGGGAAAGACGCGCGTGCTGACGCACCGCATCGCGCACCTGCTGGCCACGCGCCGGGCCCGCCCCGGCGAGATCCTCGCCATCACGTTCACCAACAAGGCGGCCGCGGAGATGCGCGAGCGCGTCGAGCACCTGGTCGGCCCGTCGGCGCAGCGCATGTGGGTCTCGACGTTCCACTCGGCGTGCGTGCGGATCCTGCGCCGCGAGGCGGCCACGCTCGGCCTGCGCACGAGCTTCTCGATCTACGACCAGGCGGACTCCCAGCGCCTGCTGACGCTCGTGGCGCGCGAGCTCGAGCTCGACCCGAAGAAGTACCCCGCCAAGGCGCTGGGGCACAAGATCTCGGCGCTCAAGGACGAGCTGGTGGACCCCGACGCGTTCGCCGCGAGCAACGGCGGCGGCCGCGCCGACGAGTTCGACACCGTCCTCGCGCAGGTCTACACGCGCTACCAGCAGCGGCTGCAGCAGGCGAACGCGCTGGACTTCGACGACCTCATCATGCGCACCGTGCACCTGCTGCAGGCGTTCCCGCAGGTGGCCGAGCACTACCGGCGCCGGTTCCGGCACATCCTGGTCGACGAGTACCAGGACACGAACCACGCGCAGTACGTGCTGGTGCGCGAGCTCGCCGGGGTCGGGGCCACGGACGGGGACGGCGTCGGGCGCGGGGAGCTGACGGTCGTCGGTGACGCCGACCAGTCGATCTACGCGTTCCGCGGCGCGTCGATCCGCAACATCATGGAGTTCGAGGCCGACTACCCGGACGCCACGACCATCCTGCTGGAGCAGAACTACCGCTCGACGCAGAACATCCTGTCGGCCGCCAACGCGGTGATCAGCAAGAACTCCGGACGCCAGGCCAAGCGCCTGTGGACGGACTCCGGTGCCGGCCCGCAGATCGTCGCGTACGTCGCGGACACCGAGCACGAGGAGGCGCGGTTCGTCGCGGAGGAGATCGACCGCCTCGGCGACTCCGACGGCGTGCGTCCCGGTGACGTCGCGATCTTCTACCGCGCGAACGCGCAGTCCCGCGCGCTGGAGGAGGTCCTCGTCCGCGTCGGCCTGCCGTACAAGGTCGTCGGTGGCACGCGCTTCTACGAGCGCAAGGAGATCAAGGACGCGATCGCGTACCTGCGCGCGCTGGCGAACCCCGACGACGACGTGAGCACGCGGCGCATCCTCAACGAGCCCAAGCGCGGGCTGGGGGAGCGCTCGGAGGCGATGGTCGCGGCGTTCGCCGAGCGGGAGCGCATCTCGTTCGGCGCCGCGCTGACCCGTCTGGACGAGGTGCCGGGCCTCGGGACCCGCGCGCTGACCGGCCTGCGTGCGTTCGCCGCGATGCTCGACGAGCTGCGCGACCTGGCCGCGTCGGGCGCCGGGCCGTCCCAGGTGCTCGGGGCGGCTCTCGACCGCAGCGGCTACCTCACGACGCTTCGCGCGAGCGACGACCCGCAGGACGGGTCGCGCGTCGACAACCTCGCGGAGCTGCACGCCGTGGCCGCGGAGTTCGAGGAGTCCGACCCCGAGGGCGACCTCACCGACTTCCTCGAGCGCGTGTCCCTCGTGGCGGACTCCGACCAGATCCCCGTGCCGGACGGCGCCGACGACGAGGCGACCGCTGCGGCCGCGCGTGACGCCGGCGTCGTCACCCTCATGACGCTGCACACCGCCAAGGGCCTCGAGTTCCCCGTCGTCTTCCTCACGGGGATGGAGGACGGCACGTTCCCGCACATGCGCTCCCTGGCCGACCCCGACCAGCTCGCCGAGGAGCGCCGCCTGGCGTACGTCGGGCTCACGCGCGCGCGGCAGCGGCTGTACGTGTCGCGCGCCGCGGTGCGCACGGCGTGGGGCGTGCCGAACGAGTTCCCGCCCAGCAGGTTCCTCGACGACATCCCGGAGGAGCTCGTCGACTGGCGCCGCCGGGAGTCGTCCACGTCGCGGTTGCGCGGCGGGTGGGGCTCGGGCTTCGGCTCCGGCGGCGGGTCGCGCGGCGCGTCGTCGTGGGGTGAGCGCGGCTCGTCGGGGTCGAGCAGCGGCCCGGTGCGCAGCGAGAAGCGCGAGCCGCTGCCCCGCACGGGCGCATCCTTCGGGTCGGCGACGCCGCGGGCCTCCGTCCCCGACCTCGCCGTCGGCGACAAGGTCACGCACGACTCCTACGGACTGGGCACGGTCGTCGCGCTCGAGGGCGCCGGGCAGAACGCGGTCGCCAAGATCGACTTCGGCTCGAACGGCGAGAAGCGGCTGCTGCTGCGGTACTCCCCGGTGACGAAGCTCTAGGCTGCTCCTCCCGACCCCAGGAGGAGACCCATGACCAGCGCCTTCACGCGCGCCGGGGGCGCCGTCGTCGCCGTCGTGCTGCTCGCCGCCTGCACGGGTGGCGCGGAGCCGGCGACGCCCGTGTCGACACCGACCTCGTCGGCGACGCCCGAGGCCCCGCCGGCCGAGCCGGTCGTCGTCCAGGCGCGGCTCGACGGCGAGACCGTCGACCTCGAGGTGGGCCCGCTCGCGGTCCACGACGGCGCGGGTGTGCTGCGGCTGGCGGCGCCGACGAGCTACTCGACGCTGGCGATGGCGTTCTGGCACGTCTACGAGAGCACGGGCAGCCCGGCGCCGAACGGTGTGCGGCTCGTGGACCTCGAGGCCGGGACCGTCACCAGCGTGCTGCGCTCGACCGACGACCGGGTGGTGGCGACCCGCAACGGCAGCCCCGAGGGCCCGGCGACGGAGGCCGCCGACGCGGCGGCCGGCGAGGACACGACGATCGTCTACGCCGCGTTCCCGGTCCCGGACTCCCCGACCGTGGACGTGCTGCTGCCCGAGGTCGGCTGGGTGCAGGACGTCGCCGTCGTCCCCGCGTCGCAGGCCGGCACGCTCACCGTCCCACCCGCCGAGCTGGTCGAGGGGTCGCTCGACGAGGCCGAGACCTTCGTGCTCGAGGAGTTCAGCGAGGCGCACGACGGGAACGTCCGGGCGCGGCGCACCACCGAGCAGGTGGCCGTCGCGGTCGCGTCGGACGTGCTCTTCGCGTTCGACTCCGACCAGCTCGCCCCCGAGGCCGACGGCGCCCTGCAGGCGGCCGCCGCGCAGGTGGCGGCGCACGGCGGTGGTGAGCTCGCGGTGGTGGGCCACACCGACGACCAGGGCGACGACGCCTACAACGTCGACCTGTCGCAGCGCCGCGCCGCGACCGTCGCCGCGCGGCTCGCCGAGCTGACCGACCTCACGGCGTTCGACGTGACGGTCGAGGGCCGGGGCGAGTCGCAGCCCGTGGTCGCCGGCACCGGCGACGCCGAGCGGGCGCTGAACCGCCGGGTCGAGCTGGTGCTCGTCCCGGACGTGGACGCGGACCCCGTCGAGGTGCAGGCCGTCGAGGAGACCGGCGCGCTGCCGGACCCGGCCGGGCCCACCGCGCCCGGAGCCACGGGCCTGTCCGTCGTCGACGGCGACGGGACGTTCGACGTGCGGCTCCCGGAGGTCCGCCGCGTCGGCCGGTACCTCGTGGGCGCCCTCGAGGTGACGAACACCGGGACGGACGACCTGTCGCTGAACGCCCTGTCCGGCAGCGCGTGGGACTCCCGTGGGTCGTTCGACGCCCGCCTGCAGTTCGCGCCCACGAACGTCACGCTCGTGTCGACGACGACCCGGTGGTACCCGGTCGACTACCTGTCGGACCCCGAGAACGGCCGGCGCGACCCGCTGACCGACCGGATCGTCAACGGCATCGGCCCCGGTGAGACGCGGGTCGTCACGGTCGTGTGGCCCGACCCGGGCACCGACACGGTGACGGTGGACGTGGCGCCGCGGTTCCGCGGCGGCGGGGGTCAGCTCCAGGTCGCGGGGAGGGCACCCTTCCGGCTGACCGACGTCCCCGTCGTGTCCGGCTGACCCCGGGCCGGTCCCCGTCCCGGTCGACGGCGACGTCGGCGCGCCCCGGCAGGAAGGTGAGCGCGGACACATCTCTTGATGTCGAGGGACCTCGGTCCCGGCGATAGCATGCGTCCGGGCGATGCGGCCGCACCGAGGTCGCTGCGCGCGGTCGACGAGAGGAAACCGGACCAGGTGGACCTGTTCGAGTACCAGGCACGTGACATCTTCGAGAAGCACGGCGTGCCCGTGCTCGGCGGCATCGTCGCCACGACGCCCGAGGAGGCGCGCGCGGCAGCCCAGCAGCTGCTCCCGCCCGAGGGTGGCGTGGTCGTCGTCAAGGCCCAGGTGAAGACCGGTGGGCGCGGCAAGGCGGGCGGCGTCAAGATCGCCCGCTCCGCCGACGAGGCGGCCGAGAAGGCCGGCGAGATCCTCGGCATGGACATCAAGGGCCACACCGTCCACCGGGTGATGATCGCCGCGGGCGCGAAGATCGCCCAGGAGTTCTACTTCTCGCTGCTGCTCGACCGCGCCGAGCGTCGCTACCTGGCGATGGCGTCGGTCGAGGGCGGCATGGACATCGAGCAGCTCGCCGTGGAGCGCCCTGACGCGCTCGCCAAGGTCGCGGTCGACCCGCTGGTCGGCATCGACCAGGCGAAGGCTGACGAGATCGTCGCCGCCGCGGGCTTCGCGCCCGAGGTCGCGGACAAGGTCGCGGACGTCCTGCGCACGCTGTGGGACGTCTACGCCGGTGAGGACGCGACGCTGGTCGAGGTGAACCCGCTGGTCCTCACCGAGGACGGCGACGTCGTCGCGCTCGACGGCAAGGTCACGCTCGACGCCAACGCGGACTTCCGCCACCCGGACCACGCGGCGCTCGAGGACACGGCCGCCGCCGACCCGCTCGAGGCGCGTGCCAAGGAGAAGGACCTCAACTACGTCAAGCTCGACGGCGAGGTCGGCATCATCGGCAACGGCGCGGGCCTCGTGATGAGCACGCTCGACGTCGTCGCGTACGCCGGCGAGGCGCACGGCGGGGTCAAGCCCGCGAACTTCCTCGACATCGGCGGCGGCGCGTCCGCCGAGGTGATGGCCGCGGGCCTCGACATCATCCTCACGGACCCGCAGGTCAAGTCCGTGTTCGTCAACGTGTTCGGCGGCATCACGGCGTGCGACGCGGTGGCCGACGGCATCGTCGCGGCGCTGCGCATCCTCGGTGACGAGGCGTCGAAGCCGCTGGTCGTGCGGCTCGACGGCAACAACGTCCTCGAGGGCCGCCGCATCCTGGCGGAGGCCGGCCACCCGCTGGTCACCCTGGCCGACACGATGGACGGCGGGGCCGACACGGCCGCCCGCCTGGCGCACGCCGCCGCCTGAGACCCCCGACGCAGAGAGAAGCAGACTTCACATGGCGATCTTCCTGACCGAGGACTCCAAGGTCATCGTCCAGGGCATGACGGGTTCCGAGGGCCAGAAGCACACGAACCGCATGCTCGCGTCCGGCACCAACGTCGTCGGCGGGGTGAACCCCCGCAAGGCCGGCACCACCGTGACGTTCGGTGACGTCGACGTCCCGGTGTTCGGCTCGGTGGCCGAGGCCATCGACAAGACCGGCGCCGACGTCTCCGTCATCTTCGTCCCGCCCGCCCACACCAAGGGCGCCGTCGTCGAGGCCGTCGACGCGGGCATCCCGCTGGCTGTCATCATCACCGAGGGCGTCCCGGTGGCCGACACGGCCGAGTTCTTCTCCTACGCCCAGGAGAAGGGCGTGCGGCTCATCGGCCCGAACTGCCCCGGGCTCATCAGCCCCGGGAAGTCCAACGTGGGCATCATCCCGGCCGACATCACGGGCCCCGGCAAGGTCGGGCTCGTGTCGAAGTCCGGCACGCTGACGTACCAGATGATGTACGAGCTGCGGGACTTCGGGTTCTCCACGGCCATCGGCATCGGCGGCGACCCGATCATCGGCACGACGCACATCGACGCCCTCGCGGCGTTCGAGGCGGACCCCGAGACCGAGGTCATCGTGATGATCGGTGAGATCGGTGGCGACGCCGAGGAGCGCGCCGCGGCGTACATCGCCGAGCACGTCACCAAGCCCGTCGTCGGCTACGTCGCCGGGTTCACCGCGCCCGAGGGCAAGACGATGGGCCACGCCGGCGCCATCGTGTCCGGCTCGTCGGGCACCGCGCAGGCCAAGAAGGAGGCCCTCGAGGCCGCCGGCGTCAAGGTCGGCAGGACGCCGTCCGAGACCGCCCAGCTGGCGCGCGAGCTCCTCAGCGCCTGAGGTCCTCGCGGACGTCACCCGCAGCCCCGGTCCCGACGGACCGGGGCTGCGGTGCGTCGGGGCGGGGCGCCACGGGGTGACCCAGACCGCGGGCGACGCGCCGGGGTGGGTCCGGCGACGCGCCGCGCCCACCGACCACCATGGGTGCGTGCCCTCCACCGGTCCCGTGCCCGTCGCGGGACGCGCGCGCCGCGTCCTGCAGGACGACCCGCGCCCGTCGTTCTTCACGTCCGCCATCGACGGCGCGCCGCGCTGGGGAGTGGGGGTGCTCACGGCCGTGCAGGCCGCGGCGCTGTCCCTGCTGACGGTCGCGGTGCCCGCCGTGGCGGTGTTCGTCGCGACGTCGGCGGACCCCGCCAACGCCGACGTCGCCTGGACGCGAGCGGTCGTCGTCGCCTCCCACCTGTGGTTGCTCGCGCACGGCGTGCCCACCGTCCTGGACGGGGCCGTGGTGTCGGTCGTGCCGCTGGGCCTGACGGGCCTGGCGCTGTTCGCCTGCTACGCGTCGGCGCGCCGGTCGGGGCTCGCGACGCGCGGCACCGCCGTGGCCTCCGTCGCGGGGTACGCGCTGCTCACGCTGCTGGTCGCGCTGGTCGCCGGCACGGACGGTCCGGGTGCGCTGCGCGCGCTGCTCGGCGGCGTCGTCGTGGGCGGCCTCGGCCTCGGCGCCGGGCTGCTGCGCCGCCCGGAGGCCCCGCCGTGGTCGCACCTGGTCGCGCCGCTGCGCGACCGGTGCCCGGACGCCGCGGTCGTCGGCGTGCGCGCCGGCCTCGTCGCCACCACCGGGCTGCTGCTGCTGGCCGCCGTGGTGTCCCTGTTCTGGGTCCTCGCGGGGCGCGCCACGATCCTCGACATCGTGCGCGGGCTGTCGCTGGACGCCGTGGGCGGTGTCGTCCTCGCCGTGGCCGAGCTCGCGTTCGTGCCGAACCTGGTGGTGTGGGCCCTGGCGTGGGTGGTCGGGCCGGGTTTCGCGGTGGGCGCGGGGACACGCTTCGCGCCGGACGAGGTGGTCGCGGGCCCGCTTCCCGCGGTGCCGATGCTCGGGGCGCTGCCGGATGCCACGGGCGGCGCCGTGCTGGCCGCGCCGGCGCTGGTGGTCGCGGTCGGGGTGCTCGCCGGGCTCGCCGTGCGACGGTGGCTCGACCCGGTGCGGGTGCGGGACGTCTGGGTCGCCGTGGGGGCGGTCGCCGCGACGTCGGGGCTGCTGGTGGCGCTGCTCGTGGCCGTGGCCAGCGGCTCCGTGGGCCCGGGCCGGATGGCCGAGGTGGGCGCCCACCCCGCGTGGGTGGGCCTGCTCACCGCCGCCGGGTGCGGCCTCGCGGCGGCCGGCGCGAGCGTGCCCTTCGATCCCCAGGTCAGGGCCGCCGTCCGCCGGTGGCGTGCGCGTCGGCATGGCACGCAGGAGCAGGACGGGGCGGCGCGCCCCGGGCCGGGTGGCGACTGAGCCGGGTCAGGGACGGGGCGTGGGCAGCCCGCGCGAGCCGAGCATCGACCGGAGCCGCTCCTCCATGTCGTCCTCCAGCTGCAGGGCGCACGTGCGCTCCGCCTGCTGCGTGAGCGCGGCGGACCGGCACTGCTGGTAGTCGCGTGCGGCGTCGACGTACAGCAGGGTCTGGGCGCTGACGACGACCCAGCCCAGCGAGGCCAGGAGCAGGACGACGGGCAGCACGACGACGGGCCCCCGGGCCCGCGCACGGGCGGCGCGGACCACGGCCAGGATCGCCAGCACGAAGCCGGTGAGGGCCGTGACCGGGGCGAGGAGCATGGCCGGGTACGACGCACCGGACAGGAGCAGGCCGACGAGCAGCGCCGCGGCGCTCCACATGGTCGTGCGCGCCGCGCGGGCGACCCCGGCGGGGTCGGGCGGCGGCACGGGGTGCGGACCGGGTGCGTGCGGACCGGGCCCGTGCGGGCCGGGTGCCGGTGCGTGCTCGGGCCACCCGCCCCCGTCGGGGGTCGTCGCAGGCTGCTGCTCGGGAGCCTGCCGTCCCGGTGCCTGCGACTGGTCCGACGGTGCCCAGGGGTTGCCCATGGCGCCATTCTCCCGCACCGGCGCCGGTGGACGTGCGGACGTCGCGGCCCGCGGGCCGGTAGGTTGCGCGGCGTGACGCCCTCCGCACGTCCCGGCCCCGTCCCGCCCGCCCGTCCCGTCACCCGGACGCACCGTCTCGTGGTGCTCGTGTCGGGCGGGGGCTCCAACCTCGCCGCGCTGCTCGAGGCCCACACCGACCCGGGGTACGGCGCACGCGTCGTCGGTGTGGTGTCGGACCGGCCCGGCGTCGCCGCGCTCGACCGCGCACGCGAGGCCGGCGTCCCGACCGCCGTGGTGGCGCTGCGGGACTTCCCCGACCGCGCCGCGTGGGACCGGGGGCTCACCGAGGCGGTCGCGGTGTTCGCCCCGGACACCGTCGTCGCCGCGGGGTTCATGAAGCTCGTCGGTGCGGCGTTCCTCGACCGGTTCGGTGGGCGGACGGTCAACACGCACCCGGCGCTGCTCCCGTCGTTCCCCGGCGCGCACGGCGTGCGCGACGCGCTCGCGTACGGCGTGAAGGTCAGCGGGTGCTCGGTGATCGTGGTCGACGAGGGCGTCGACGCGGGGCCGATCATCGCGCAGGAGGCCGTCCCGGTCGCCGACGACGACGACGAGCAGTCGCTGCACGAGCGCATCAAGGTCGTCGAGCGCCGGCTCCTGGTCGACGTCGTGGGACGGATCGCGCGCGACGGCCTGCGGGTCGAGGGCCGGCACGTGCGGCTGGGCTGAGGCCGTGCCTCACGGGCGGGTCGCGACGGGGCCCGGGTGGTCGGCGCGGTGCGCCGCGAGCGTGCGGGCGACGATCGTGTCCCAGTCGGTGGGCTGCAGGCCGAGCGCACGGCGGCTCGCCGCGTCGTCCGCGACGAACGGCTCGGTGAACTGGTAGGTCATCGCGGCGACCTCGCGCATCATCGGGTTCACCAGACCGAGCGCACGCACGACGGCCACGGGGACGGGTGAGATGCGCGGCGCGGGCGCACCCGCCGCGGCCGCGAAGCGCTCGGCCACCTGGCGCAGCGTGAGCGGCTCGGGGGACGGCACGTGCCACGGACGGCCCCAGGCCGCGGGCAGCTCGGCCGCACGGACGAGAGCGTCGGCGAAGTCCGGCAGGTAGGTCCAGGTGTGGGGCTGGTCGGCCGAGCCCACCGGGCGCAGGACCTTGCCGGCGAGGAGCGGCGTGAGCATGCGCGGTCCGGCGTGCGCGTGCGCCTCGGCGCCGGGGCCGAGGTAGTCGCTGCCGCGCACCTCGGTGGTGCGCAGCGCGCCGGCCTCGTGGCGCGCGAGGGCGTCCGCCCACATCCGGGCGCGCACCCGGCCCTTGGTCTCGCGCGTGGCGGGCGCGTCGTCCTCGTGCATGTGCTGGTTGCCGGCGCCGTAGCCGTACAGGTTGCCGGTGATGACGAGCACGGCACCCGTGCGCTCGGCGGCGGTCAGCAGGGCCGCGGCGACCGGGGGCCAGTCGGTGACCCAGCGGTGGTACGCGGGGTTGACGCAGTTGAAGAGGGCGGCGGACCCGCGGGCGTGCGTCGTGAGCGCGTCGGCGTCGGCGCCGTCGACGACGTGGTGCGCGACGCTGCCGCCGCTCGCGACCTCGGTGCGGGCGGGGGAGCCGGGGCGGGGCCCCGAGCGGGACAGGACATGGACCTCGTGGCCCGCGTCGGCCAGGTGGCGGGCGAGGGTGCGGCCGATGGGGCCCTTCCCGAGGACGGTGTGCCGTGCCATGGTCGTGGCCCTTCGTGGAATGTGAGCAGTGCTCTCTGATGTGAGCAATGCTCGCGGTCTGGGGAGACCTTGTCAAGAGCGCTGCTCTCGTTTGCGTGCGATGCTCTCGTCGCCCATGCTGGCGTCCATGGCCGACGCCACCACCCGCCCCACGCCACGCGAGCGCGCCCGCGCCGAGCTCATGCGTGACCTGCTGGCGGCGGCGCGCGCCCGCCTCGCGCAGGACGGGCCGCAGCAGCTCTCGCTGCGGGCCGTCGCCCGCGACCTCGGCCTCGCGTCGTCGGCCGTGTACCGGTACGTCGAGTCGCGGGACGCCTTGCTCACGCTCCTCGTGTCGCAGTCCTACGACGCCGTCGGGCACGCCGTCGAGCAGGCCGCCGAGGCGTCCGTCGCCGCCGGCCACGCACCGGCGCGCACCTGGCTCGAGGCCGGGCGCGCGTTCCGCGCCTGGGCGCTCGACGACCCGCACGGGTTCGAGCTCATCTACGGCACGCCCGTGCCCGGGTACGTCGCGCCGCCCGACACGGTCACCCCCGCGGCGCGCCTGTGGGGCGTGGTGGTGGACGTCCTGGTCGCCGCCCGCGAGGCCGGGTCGCTGGACCCTGCCGGTCACGCGTTCCCCCCGGCCGGTGTCGTCACCGACGACGTGCTCGCGTTCGCCGTCGCGCGGGACCCGCGGGCCGCGGTGCTCGACGCCGCGGACGCCGCCCGCTGCCTGACGATGTTCGCGACCCTCGTCGGCGCGGTCACGTCCGAGCTGTTCGGCCACCTCACCGGCATCGCGGCGGACCGGGCGCGCGCGTTCGACGTCGTCGTGGCGACCGCAGCCGCCGGGGTCGGGCTGCGGATCGACCTCGCGGAGGCGTGGGGTGAGCCGGTGGCCGCCCTGTAGGCTCGGGCGCGGTCGTGACTGGCGCGGGTGGAGGACCACCGGGGAGCGACCGAGCGTCACCCCTGTCCGTGCACCGCCCGCCTGGGTGCCTGGGTCCTTGCCGAGGTCCACCCGGACCGCCGACCGACCCAGGAAGGTGTGCCATGACGCACGCACCGACCCCGCCCGCCGCCGTCGTCGCCGACCCGACGTCCGACGCCACCCGCCGTCCCGTGCGCCGCGCGCTGCTGTCGGTCTACGACAAGACCGGCCTCGTCCAGCTCGCGACCGCGCTGCACGACGCGGGCGTCGAGCTGGTCTCGACCGGCTCGACCGCCGCGACGGTCGCCGCCGCCGGGGTGCCCGTCACGCGCGTCGAGGACCTTACCGGGTTCCCTGAGTGCCTCGACGGGCGCGTCAAGACGCTCCACCCGCGCGTGCACGCCGGCATCCTCGCCGACACGCGCCGTCCGGAGCACCTCGCGCAGCTCGAGGAGCTGGGGGTCGCCGCGTTCGAGCTCGTCGTCGTCAACCTGTACCCGTTCACGCAGACGGTCGCGTCGGGCGCGGGCGTCGACGAGTGCGTCGAGCAGATCGACATCGGGGGACCCTCGATGGTCCGCGCGGCCGCCAAGAACCACCCGAGCGTCGCGGTCGTCGTGGACCCGGAGCGGTACGACGACGTCGTCGCCGCGGTCGCCGCGGGCGGCTTCACGCTCGCCGAGCGCACCCGGCTGGCCGCGCAGGCGTTCGTCCACACCGCGACGTACGACGTGGCCGTGGCGTCCTGGATGGGCAGCGTCGCGACGACGACCGACGAGGTCGACGGCGTCGCGACCGGCTTCCCCGCGTGGGTCGGGGCCACCTGGGACCGTGCGGACGTGCTGCGCTACGGCGAGAACCCGCACCAGCGGGCCGCCCTGTACACGGCCGGGCACGGTGCCGCGGGCATCGCCCAGGCGCGTCAGCTGCACGGCAAGGCCATGAGCTACAACAACTACGTCGACGCCGACGCCGCGTGGCGGGCCGCGCACGACCACGGCGACGCCGCCACGGTCGCCGTCGTCAAGCACGCCAACCCGTGCGGCATCGCCGTGGGCGCCGACGTCGCCGACGCGCACGCCAAGGCCCACGCCTGCGACCCCGTGTCGGCCTTCGGGGGCGTCATCGCCACCAACCGGCCGGTCACGCGCGCGGCGGCCGAGCAGATCGCACCGGTGTTCACCGAGGTCGTCGTCGCACCCGGGTTCGACGACGACGCGCTCGAGCTGCTCACGCAGAAGAAGAACATCCGCCTGCTCGTGCTCGACACGCCGCCCGCGGCGCAGGTCGAGATGCGCCCCGTGTCCGGTGGCCTGCTGCTGCAGTCCACCGACCGCATCGACGCGCCGGGCGACGACCCCGCGGCGTGGACGCTGGCCGCGGGCGAGGCCGCCGACGCGGCGACCCTCGCCGACCTCGTGTTCGCGTGGCGGGCCGTGCGGGCCGTGAAGTCCAACGCGATCCTGCTCGCGGACGGCGGCGCGGCCGTCGGGGTGGGCATGGGGCAGGTCAACCGCGTCGACTCCTGCCGCCTGGCGGTGGAGCGCGCCAACGCCGGTGACGTCGAGCGCGCCCGCGGTGCCGTCGCGGCGTCGGACGCGTTCTTCCCGTTCGCCGACGGCCTGCAGGTCCTGCTCGACGCGGGCGTGCGGGCGGTCGTGCAGCCGGGCGGATCCGTGCGGGACGAGGAGGTCGTCGCCGCCGCGGCCGCCGCGGGCGTCACGCTCTACCTCACGGGCACGCGCCACTTCGCGCACTGACACGGGCCGGACCGACCCCTCGTCGCGAGGGGTCGGTCCGCCTCCCGGCGGGGTGCGGGGGAGGGCTCCGTGGCGTGGTCAGGCGGCCGGCGACGTCCGCAGGAGCGTGCGCAGGTCGTCGGGCAGGTCCCGCTGCGCGGGCAGTGCGACGTGCGGGAGCCCGTCACGGGAGAACAGCCGGCGTGCCGCACCGACGTCGCGCGGCCGGTCGACCACGAGGGCACCCGTCACGACGTCGCCGCGTGACCACACGGCGGTCCACCCCGGGCCTGCCGGGTCGCCCAGCACGCTCACCGCGTCGCCGTCGCCCGGCAGGCCGAACACGGTCAGGTCGTGCCCCAGCTGGGTGGAGAACACGTACGACGTCGCCTCCGGCTCGTCGACGGCGAGCCCCAGGAGGCGGCGGACCAGGACGTCCGGGCCTCGCAGCGCCTCGTCCCAGTGGCCGCCGCTCACCCACCCGTGCCGCGCCGAGCGACGGACCGCGACGTCGCCGACGGCCAGCAGCCCCGGCAGCGCGCCCGAGGGCCCCAGGACGCGGTACGACTCGTCGACCGGGACGGCGCCGCCCGCGCGGAGCGGGACGGCGTCCGCGAGCCACGTGGTCGCGGGCCGTGCGCCGACGGCGACGAGGACGACGTCGGCCGCGAGGCTCGTGCCGTCCTCGAGGTGCACGCCGAGGTCGTCGACGTGACCGACCCGCGCTCCTGCCCGCAGGTCCACACCGGCGGCGGCGTACCAGGGCGCGGTCAGCGCGCCCACGCGTTCGCCGAGCGCCGTGGCGAGGGGTGCGGCACGCGCCTCGACCACCGTGACGTGGTGGCCGGCGGCCGCCGACACGCCGGCGACCTCGGCGCCCACCCAGCCCGCGCCCACGACGACGAGCCGGGCGGGCCCGTCCCCGAGCGCCGCACGCAGCGCGTCGGCGTCGGCAGCCGTGTGCAGCGTGCGGGCGCGCCAGCCGGGCACGGTGACGGCGTGCGCGCCGGTCGCCACGACGACGCACGCCGCCCGCACGTCGCCCTCGTCCGTGGCGACCACCGCACCGCCGTCCGGCAGCGGGCGCAGCGACCGGGCGGGGCGGGCCAGGTCCACGTGGTCGGCGAGCGCGTGCAGGTCGTGCCCGAGGTCGTCGGCGAGCCAGGCGGGCGACGTGCGGTCGAGCAGGTGCTTCGACAGCGGCGGTCTGTCGTACGGGTCGAGCCCCTCGGCGCCCAGCACGCGCACCGGTCCGTCGTAGCCGTGCTCGCGCAGCGCCGCGACCGTCCGGAGTGCGGCGAGCCCGGCTCCCACGACGAGCACGTCGTCCGGTGGTACGGGTGGGGAGGTCGGATCGCACGTCACGGGCTCACCGTATCCAGGAGGGTCCGGCGGTACGCTGGGACCCACCGCAGACAGCCGACGGACGCACGTCCGCGTGCTGCGGGGTCCCGGGTGTCCCGGTCCCCGCGGTGCGGCGGACCGGACGGAGGGAGCGCACGGATGTCGACACCCGCGCGCACGCCCGCCGCCGGGCTGCCCGGCCCGGTGTGGCCGGCGCGTCCCGCGCCGCCGCTGGCACAGGGCCGCGCCGACGCCGGTGCGCCCGTGGCACCGGGCGAGCGTGCCTCCCGGAACGGGGCCGCCGCCGCACCGGCCCCGACGGCGCCCGCCCGGCCGGCGGCCGCGCCCGCACCGTCTCCGGTCGTGGCCGACCACGTCCCGGCGGACGTGCCCCCGGAGGAGCGGGAGCTCGACCCGCGCAGCATCGCGCGTGCCTCGCTCGCGGCGGGTCGCAACCGCTCGCTGTGGTGGACGCTGACGGGCATCGCGACGGCCGTCGGCGCCACCTACGTGTGGGACGCCGTGGTGGGCACGGGTGTGCTGGTCGTGCTGCTGCTGGTGTACGCGGTGGTGCGCGCCGTGGGCCGGCCGCCGGGCCCGGCCGCCGTGACGGTCCGCTCGAAGCCGCTGGACGTCGCGGTCCTGGTGCTCGCAGCGGTCGCGCTCGCGGTGCTGGCCTCCGTGCTCCCGGCCGCGTGACGGCGAGGCGTCGCCACAGGCGTCGACCCGGGGCGTGACGCGCACGGGGCCCCGGGAGCGGTGCTCCCGGGGCCCCGTGCGTGCGGCGTCAGGTCAGCGGTCGACGACGACGACGTCCTCGTCGGCGACGTACAGCTCGTCCTCCGCGAACAGCGAGTCCTCGACCGGCTCGGCCGCGAACGCGCGGTAGACGAGTGCGGCGATCGCGGCACCGAGCAGCGGTGCGACCCAGAAGAGCCAGACCTGCTCCAGCGCCCACGACTCGGAGAAGATCGCCGCGGCGAGCGAGCGCGCCGGGTTGATCGAGCCGTTGGTCACCGGGGTCGCGAGCATCAGCACGACGGTGAGCGTCAGGCCGACCGCGAACGGGACGTGCGCCTTGTTGGCGCGCCGGTCGGTGGCGCCGAGGATCACGCCGACGAACACGGCCGTGCCGACGACCTCGATGAGCAGGGCGGACACGAGGCCGAACTCCGCCCCGCCGCCGGACAGCGTCGCCAGCGGCGAGTGCGGGCCGTAGCCGTTGGCGGTCGCGCTGAAGAAGGAGCGGACGCTCGCCGGCGCGCCCTGGCTCAGGAGAGCCGGCAGCTCGGAGGGGATGGTGAGGAACAGCACGGCGGCGCCGAGCGCACCGCCGACGACCTGGGCGAGCCAGTACGGGAGCAGGTCGCGGAAGGACGTGCGGCCCGCGAGGCAGGCGCCGAGCGTCACGGCCGGGTTGAAGTGCCCCCCGGACACGTGCCCCACCGCGACGATGGCGGCCAGGACCGCGACGCCGAAGCCGAGCGCGGAGCCGAGGCCGCCGCCGACGTTGCTGAACGACGAGTACAGCGCGATGCCGACGCCGACGAGCACGAGGAAGAACGTGCCGAACGCCTCGGCCCCGAGGCGCGCGACGAGCCCCGGGGTCCCGGTGACCACCGTGCCGGCGGGCAGGACGTACGCACCCTTCGGGTCGTCGTGGTCCTCGTCGTCCTCGTCCTCGCGGGGGGCGCTGGGTGCCGCGGCGACGGGGACGACGGGCTCCTCGACCACGACCTCCTCGACGACGACCTCCTCGACCGGGGTGCCGGCTGCGGACCGCTCCGGGGGAGTGGTGCCGGCCGGGGTGGCCGAGGTCGCCGTGGTGTCCTCGGGCTCCGGGGTGCCCCCGGGGGACTCTGGCTTCTGCTGGGACATGTCGGTCCTGTCGTGTGAGGTGGGTGAGCCACCGGTCGGTGCCGTGCGGCCGCGCCTCGTCCGCGACGGACGGGACGGGGCGACACGGGCGAACTACGCAAGCCCAGCATGCCAGCCCGGGCCGTGCGAGTGCAGGGGTGGATCGCACCGGGGCCGTGCGGGGGGCAGTCCCAGGTCTCTCGATGTCGAGTAACCTGGGCGCCACACCCACGGCACAGGAGGCAGGCCCCCGCATGGCGAAGATCAAGGTCGTCGGTCCGGTCGTCGAGCTCGACGGCGACGAGATGACGCGCATCATCTGGCAGTTCATCAAGGACCGCCTGATCCACCCGTACCTCGACATCGACCTGCGCTACTACGACCTGTCGATCCAGAACCGGGACGCGACCGACGACCAGGTGACGATCGACGCCGCCCACGCCATCAAGGAGCACGGCGTCGGCGTCAAGTGCGCGACGATCACGCCGGACGAGGCGCGCGTCGAGGAGTTCGGCCTGAAGAAGATGTGGGTCTCGCCCAACGGCACGATCCGCAACATCCTCGGTGGCGTCGTCTTCCGCGAGCCGATCATCATCTCCAACATCCCGCGGCTGGTCCCGGGCTGGAACAAGCCGATCATCATCGGCCGTCACGCCCACGGCGACCAGTACAAGTCGACGAACTTCAAGGTGCCCGGCGCCGGGAAGATCACGATGACGTTCGAGCCGGCCGACGGCTCCGAGCCCCAGCAGTTCGAGGTCGTGACGATGCCCGAGGCGGGCGGCGTGGCGATGGGCATGTACAACTTCAACGAGTCGATCCGCGACTTCGCGCGCGCCTCGTTCTCGTACGGCCTGCAGCGCGGGTACCCCGTGTACCTGTCGACGAAGAACACGATCCTCAAGGCGTACGACGGTGCCTTCAAGGACATCTTCGCCGAGGTGTTCGAGACCGAGTACAAGGACAAGTTCGACGCCGCGGGCCTCACGTACGAGCACCGCCTGATCGACGACATGGTCGCCGCCGCGATGAAGTGGGAGGGCGGCTACGTCTGGGCGTGCAAGAACTACGACGGCGACGTCCAGTCCGACACCGTCGCGCAGGGTTTCGGCTCGCTGGGCCTGATGACGTCGGTCCTCATGACCCCGGACGGCAAGACCGTCGAGGCCGAGGCTGCGCACGGGACGGTCACGCGCCACTACCGCCAGCACCAGCAGGGCAAGCCGACGTCGACCAACCCGATCGCGTCGATCTTCGCCTGGACCGGTGGCCTGAAGCACCGCGGCAAGCTGGACGGGACCCCCGAGGTCACGCAGTTCGCCGAGACGCTCGAGGACGTCGTCGTCAAGACCGTCGAGAGCGGCAAGATGACGAAGGACCTCGCGTCGCTGGTCGGCCCCGACCAGGCGTGGCTGACGACCGAGGAGTTCCTCGCGGCACTCGACGAGAACCTGGCCGCGCGCCTGGCCTGAGCCTTCCCGATCCGCACCGACGGCGCCCTCCCCACCCGGGGAGGGCGCCGTCGTCGTCCGTGGGGTCAGACGCACTCGTAGGCGGTGTTCACGGCGTCGCCACGCAGCGCGAGCATCCACCGCCCGCCGGGGCCCTCGAAGCCGAGCAGCGCCCGGCGGTCGAGCAGCTCCTGCACGGACGTCAGCGGGTACGCGTCCGCGCCGTCGGTGAACCCGTCCTCGTCCATCGCGTACGACCGCTCCTGCTGGGACCCGAACACCTGCGTCGCGAGGTCGGTGCTGCCGGGTGCCGGCACGTGGATCGCGACCCCGTCGGCCTCGCCCGCGCGGACCCACGCCGAGCGGTCCGTCCCACCGGGCGGCACCGCGAAGCCCGGCCCGTCGCACCGCGACCCCGACGGCGGCCACGAGCGCGGGTCGTCGCTCGCGCGCGTCACGCCGTCGTCCCAGGTGATCCCCGCGCTGTCACCGCCGGGCAGGTCCTGCGCCTCGAGCCGCACGAGGGCGCCGTAGGGCAGCTGGAGTGCGACCGCCACCTCTCTCCAGCCGGCGAACGGGCCCTCGGTGTGCGTCCGCCGGACCTCCTCGACGACGCGCACCCCACCGCCGAGGTCGGCGTGGACCTGCACCTCGTTGTCCCAGTAGGCCGCGGACATGCTGCCCGTCACGGCACGGCCCGTCGCCCAGGTCTGCCCGGTGCGCACGACGTACCCGTCGGGCAGGGTGATGCGGCGCGGTGGTGTCAGGCTGTCGTAGAACGTGTCCTCGTCGCGCTGCGCGTCCACGCCCTCGACCCCGTCGGGGCCGCACGCGTCGGACGGCCGCGCGCTGGGGCAGGCGATGTGCCGCAGCGTGGCGTCCTGCAGCTCGTACAGCGTGACCCGCAGGTCGTCGAGCCAGACGTCGAGGTCGTCCCGGGCGTCCGTGCCGCGCGTCACGGCGTAGACGCGGGCGTCGCCGCGCGTCCCGACCTCGTACCAGTCGAGCGGCGTGTCACCGCTGACGGGGACCGGTGCCGCCACGCGGACGGGTGTCGACCAGACCTCCCCGGTCCGGGGCGCCGACAGGCGGGCCAGGGCCGTGGCGTCGTCCACGTCGTCCTCCCGGACCGGCGGGCCCGTCGGGACGGGCGGCGCAGGGGTGGGCGTCGCCGACGGTGTGGGGGTCGCCGACCCGGTGGGCACAGGCGTCGGGTGGGCCGGCTCCACGGGCGGTCGCCCGGCGAACGTCAGGCCGACGGCGACCACGGCCACGACGGCGACGGCCCCGACGGACTCGGTGGCGTGCCGCCGGATGCGCCCGCGCCGCGCACGGGCGTGGACGTGGGAGAGGGTCGCGGCGGGGGCGGGTGCGGTCGCGGCCTCGATGTCGTTCGCCGCGCGTGCGAACAGGTCGTCCAGGTCACCGGTCACGGAGCACCTCCTTGCCCACCGTCGTCGTGACGGTCGTCGTCTCGTGCTCCGCCGCGGACGGTACGGCGTCCAGCAGGTCGCCGAGGCGCCGGACGGCGTCGGCGGTGTAGCGCTTCACGGCGCCCTCGCTCAGCCCGAGCACGGTGGCCGTCTCGGCCACCGACATGTCCTCCATCTGCCGCAGCACGACGCACGCGCGCTCGCGAGGGCTGAGGGTCGCCAGGGCGCGCACGACGTCGGCGCCGGGCAGGCGGTCGACGTCGTGCGTCGCGGTCGGCGTGCGTCCGGCGACGTCGGCGACGAGGCGCCGGTCCCGCGCACGGCGGCGCGACGCGTCGACCGCCCGCGAGGCGATCGCCCGGCGGACGTACGCCTCCGCCTGGTCCGCGGTCGTGAACCGCGCCCGCCCGGAGAAGGTGCTGATGAGCGCCTCCTGCACCAGGTCGGGGGCGTCGGCGTACGACCCCGACACGAACGTGGCGTGCGTGACGAGGCGCCGCCACCTCTGGCGCGCCACCTCCTCGAGCAACACCTCCCATGGTCGTGCCACGTGTCCACCTCTCCCGCCGTCCCGTCGTGCTCGTGCCACCTCAACGAGCGCCGGGTGGTGCGGGGTTGGGGTCGGGGGTGGCGCCGCGTCGGGCGACAGTGTGCCGGGCCGCCGGGTGGGCCCGGTCGGGCCGGCGCGACCGGCGCGGCCCGCCGGCCTCCGGGTCGTACCGGGCGGGGACGACGTCCGTTCCTGGCCCGGCCGGCGTCGCAGGTGCTGGGCGCGGACCTGGTGCAGCTGGTCGCCGTGGTCCGGCGGGCGGCCGCCGGCGGCTGGACCTGTTCGGCGTACGCCTGACGTCCTGCGGGTCGGAGCGGATCGGTGCCGTCCGTGGTGACGCTCGGGTAGGTTCGACGCAGGCGTCGACGCCCTGGGTGTCGCGCCGCCCGTCGGCCGATCGAAGGAGCCCGTCCGTGTCCGTCTCCACGCCCGCTGTCGTCACCGTCACCGGCGCCGCCGGTCAGATCGGGTACGCCCTCGCCTTCCGCATCGCCTCGGGCCAGCTGCTCGGGCCCGACACCCCGGTGCGGCTGCGCATGCTGGAGATCCCGCCGGCGGTGAAGGCCGCCGAGGGTGTGGCGATGGAGCTCGACGACTGCGCCTTCCCCCTGCTCGACGGCATCGACATCACCGACGACGCCAAGGCCGCGTTCGACGGCGTGAACGTGGCGCTGCTGGTGGGTGCCCGTCCGCGGACCAAGGGCATGGAGCGCGGCGACCTGCTGAGCGCCAACGGCGGCATCTTCGGCCCGCAGGGCGCGGCGATCAACGCCGGTGCCGCGTCCGACGTGCGTGTCCTGGTGGTGGGCAACCCCGCCAACACCAACGCGTACATCGCGTCGTCCCACGCGCCCGACGTGCCTGCCGACCGGTTCACCGCGATGACGCGGCTCGACCACAACCGGGCCCTGGCCCAGCTGCGGCACCGCACGGGCGCCGCTATCGACGACATCGCACGCGTCGCCATCTGGGGCAACCACTCCGCCACGCAGTACCCCGACCTCACGCACGCCACGATCGGCGGGCGCCCCGCGCTCGAGGTGGTCGGCGACGACGCGTGGGTGCGTGACACGTTCATCCCCACGGTCGCCAAGCGCGGCGCGGCGATCATCGAGGCACGCGGCGCGTCGTCGGCGGCGTCGGCGGCCAACGCGGCGATCGACCACGTGCACACGTGGGTGCACGGCACGCCGGCGGGGGACTGGACGTCGGCGGGCGTGGTGTCCGACGGCTCCTACGGCGTGCCCGAGGGTCTCCTCTCGTCGTTCCCCGTCACGGCCGCCGACGGCGCCTACACGATCGTCCCCGACCTCGACGTCGACGCGTTCTCCCGCGAGCGGATCGACGCGTCGGTGGCCGAGCTGGTCGAGGAGCGCGAGGCGGTGCGGGCGCTCGGGCTCGTCTGAGCGGGTCGGGTCGGGTGCGCGTCGCGATCCGGGTCCGGCCCGGTGCGTCGCGCACGCGGGTCGGTGGCAGGTACGCCGACCGGCTGGTCGTGGCGGTGACCGCGCGCGCCGTGGACGGCGCCGCGACGCAGGCGGCCCTCGCGGCCGTCGCGGACGCGCTCGGTGTGCGCCCGCGTCACGTGACCCTGGTGGCCGGCGCGACGAGCCGCGACAAGGTCCTCGACGTCGACGACGCGGTGGTGGACGACGGGCTGCGCCGGCGGCTGGACGAGCTGCTGGGCGGTTGACCCGCCGGATCGCGCTCGCGTCGTGGTGCCCGGTGCGTCGGGTATGACCGAAACCTTGCTGCAACACGTTGCAGCGGGCTAGGTTCCCAGGACAGCCACCGACGGCACGACGGAGTGCCGCGACGAAGGAGTCACGATGGTCGGCGCCGCCCTGCCACGCCCCTGCACCCGCCGGACGTCCGCCCGCGCGACCCGCGGCACCGGCGTCCGACGCGCCGTCGCCGGCCTCGCGGCCGGCTCCGTCGTCCTCGGGGGAGCGCTCGTCGCGCTCGGTCCGCCGGCGGTCGCCGCTGCGGGTTCCGTCACGCTCGTCGGCAGCCTGCAGAGCGAGCTCGGCTGCGCCGACGACTGGGACCCCGCGTGCGCCGCGACGACGCTGGCGGCCACCGACGTGCCCGGCCGCTTCTCCGCGACGTTCACGGTGCCCGGCGGTGCGCACGAGTGGAAGGTCGCGCTCGACGGCAGCTGGGACGCGGCGTACGGGGCGGACGGCGGCGACGCGAACACGCCGCTCGTCCTGGCCGGTCCCGCCGACCTCACGTTCACCTACGACGACACCACGCACCGCACGTCGGTGGTCGTGACGGACCTGACCGGCGGCTACACCGAGGACGACGCCCCGCTCGTCGCCGAGCCCGTGCGGGACCCGGGCGCGGGCGAGCAGCTGTACTTCGTCCTCACGGACCGCTTCGCCAACGGCGACGCCGGCAACGACGCCGGCGGGCTGGCCGGCGACCGCCTGGCCACCGGCCTGGACCCCACGGACAAGGGGTTCTACCACGGTGGCGACCTCGCGGGTCTGCGCGAGCGCCTGGACTACATCGAGGGCCTGGGGACGACCGCGATCTGGCTGACCCCCTCGTTCCTCAACCGCCCCGTACAGGGCGAGGGCGCCGACGCGTCGGCCGGCTACCACGGGTACTGGGTCACCGACTTCACGCGCATCGACCCGCACCTGGGCACGAACGCCGAGCTCGAGGCCCTCATCGCCGACGCCCACGCGCGCGGCATCAAGGTCTACTTCGACATCATCACGAACCACACGGCCGACGTCGTCGACTACGCCGAGGGGGAGTACACGTACGTCGAGCAGTCCACCGAGCCGTACCGCGACGCCGCGGGCGTCCCGTTCGACCCGGCCGCCTACGCCGGGACCGACGACTTCCCGGCGCTCGACGCGGCCGCGTCGTTCCCGTACACGCCGGTCGTGGACCCGGCGGACGCCGACCTCAAGGTCCCCGCCTGGCTCAACGACCCGACGCTGTACCACAACCGCGGCAACTCGACGTGGACGGGCGAGTCCGTCACGCACGGCGACTTCGACGGTCTCGACGACCTGATGACCGAGCACCCCGACGTGGTCGACGGCTTCGTGGACGTCTACGAGGCGTGGGTGGACCTGGGCGTCGACGGGTTCCGCATCGACACCGTCAAGCACGTGAACCGCGAGTTCTGGGACGTCTTCACGACGCAGGTCGCGCAGCACGCGGCCGCGGCGGGCGACCCGGACTTCTTCATGTTCGGCGAGGTCTACGACGCCGACGCCGCGCTCACCGCGCCGTACGTCCGCGAGACGGACATGAACGCCGTCCTCGACTTCTCGTTCCAGGCCGCAGCGGCGAACTACGCCAAGGGCCTGTCGGCCGCGGGCCTGCAGGCGCTGTTCGCGAGCGACGACCTGTACACGACGGCGACGAGCAACGCCCAGGCGCTGCCCACGTTCCTCGGCAACCACGACATGGGCCGCATCGGGTACGCCGTCAAGGACGCGCCGGACCCGCAGGCGCGGTCCGGGCTCGCGCACGCGCTGATGTACACGAGCCGCGGTCAGCCGGTCGTCTACTACGGCGACGAGCAGGGGTTCGTCGGTGACGGGCCGCTCGCCGGCAAGGACAAGGACGCGCGCCAGTCGCTGTTCGCCACGCAGGTGGCGCAGTACGCCGACCAGGCCCTGCTCGACGGCACGCCGGCGGGAGCGGTCGACCGCTACGACACCGACGCACCCCTGTACGCGCACGTCGCGGCCCTCGCGGACCTGCGCGCGACCACCCCGGCGCTGACGTCCGGTGCCCAGGTCGAGCGTCTCGCCGCGGGGTCGGTGTACGCGTTCTCGCGCATCGGTGACGACGACGTCGAGCACCTCGTCGCGCTCAACAACGCCGACGCGCCGGCGGCCGTCACGGTCGACACGCTCACGCCCGGCGCGGCGTTCACCCCGCTGCTGGCGACCTCGGGCACGGACGTGGTCGACGCGGCGCCGGTCGAGGCCGCGGCGGACGGCACGATCGGGCTCACGGTGCCCGCGCACGGCTCGGTGGTGCTGCGGGCCGGTGCGACGGTCGCCGCGGGTGACGACGCGATCACGCTGACCGCCCCGGGTGCCGGCGCCGCGCTCACCGGCCTCGCCCCCGTGGCGGCGGACACCGACGACGCCTACGCCACGACGTCGTTCGCGTACCGCGTCGTGGGGGACGGCGACTGGACGCCGCTGGGCACGGCCGAGACGGCCGACCCGCGCGTGTTCCACGACGTGGCGGAGCTCGCTCCCGGCACCCTGGTCGAGTACCGCGCCGTGCGCGAGGACGTGACGGGCCACCGCAGCGCCGCGTCGACGTACGCGAGCGTGGGCGTCGCGGTCGACGGTGTCGAGCCGCCGCCCGGCCCGGGGGACGTGCACGTCACGGTCCCGGGCAGCCACAACGCGGCCATGGGGTGCCCGGCGGACTGGCAGCCCGGCTGCGAGGCCGCGCGCCTGACCTCGACGAACGGCCTGGTGTACTCCGGGACGTTCACGATCCCGCCGGGCTCCTACGAGTACAAGGTCGCGATCGGCGGCACGTGGGACGAGAACTACGGCGCCGGCGGCGCGCCGGGCGGCGCGAACCTCACGTACACCGTCACGGGTGACGCGCCGCAGCCGGTGACGTTCGTGTACGACGCGACGACGCACCAGGCCACGTCGTCCGCGCAGGGCGCGTTGATCACCCTGCCGGGCTCGTACCAGAGCGAGGCGGGCTGCCCGGCGGACTGGGACCCCGCGTGCCTGGAGACGGCGCTGGTCGACGGCGACGGCGACGGCACCGCGACGTTCACGCTGCCCGACCTGGCGGCCGGGACGTACGGGGTGAAGGTCGCCCACGGGCTGACGTGGGACGAGAACTACGGTGCCGACGGTGTGCCCGGCGGCGCCGACATCGCGTTCACGGTGCCCGGGGGCTCGCCCGTGACGTTCACGTACGACCTGACGACGCACGTGCTGACCGTCCAGGTCACGGACCCCCCGCTGTCCGGCACGGGTGAGCTGGCCGCGCAGTGGCTGGACCGGCGGACGATCGCCTGGCCCACGTCGCTCGTGGCGATCGGGACCGACCCCGCGACGCTGCGGTTCTCGCTGCACGGATCCCCCGACGCCGCGCTCGAGGTGGTGGACGGCCAGGTCACGGGCGGCGAGGACGTCGGGCTGACCCTCGTGCCCGGCGGGCTCACCGCCGACCAGCTCGCACGGTTCCCCGCGCTCGAGGGGTACCTCGCCCTGCGGGTCGACGCCGACCGGCGAACGGTCGAGCGGCTGCTCACCGGCCAGCTGCTGGTGCGGCAGGCGGACGCCGCCGACGTCGCCCAGGCCGTGACGGGGGTGCAGGTGCCCGGCGTGCTGGACGACCTGTACAGCGGCAAGGCCGTCGAGCGTACGTTCGGCACGACGTGGTCGAGGGGTCGCCCGTCGCTCGCGCTGTGGGCACCCACGGCGCAGGACGTCGACCTGCTCGTGTGGCCCGCCGACCGCCGGGGTGCGGTCGACCTCGAGGCCGACCCCGTGCGCACCGACGCGTCGCGGCAGCGGGACGGGTCGTGGACCGCGTCCGGGCCGTCGTCGTGGTCCGGTGGCGCCTACCTGTGGGAGGTGACCGTCTACGCGCCCACGACCGGGCAGGTCGAGGTCAACCGTGTGACCGACCCGTACGCCGTCGCCCTGACGCTCAACAGCACGCACGGCGTGCTGGTGGACCTCGACGACCGGCGCTACCGGCCGCGGCAGTGGGAGCGCACGGCGCAGCCGGTCGTCCGGCCCGTCGACCAGACCATCTACGAGCTGCACGTGCGCGACTTCTCGATCTCGGACGCGACCGTCCCCGCCGCCCTGCGCGGCACGTACGGCGCCTTCGCGGTGCGCTCCAGCGACGGGCGCGAGCACCTGCGCGACCTCGCGGAGGCCGGCCTGACGACGGTGCACCTGCTGCCGACGTTCGACATCGCCTCGATCGAGGAGGACCGCGCCGCCCAGGCCCGCCCGGCCTGCGACCTCGCGTCGCTGCCGCCCGACTCGACCGAGCAGCAGGCGTGCGTCACCGCGGTCGCGGGCTCCGACGGCTTCAACTGGGGCTACGACCCGTGGCACTGGACCGCGCCCGAGGGCTCCTACGCCGTCGACGCGCACGGTGGCGCCCGCATCGCCGAGTTCCGCTCGATGGTCGGCGCGCTGCACGCCGACGGCCTGCAGGTGGTGCTCGACCAGGTGTTCAACCACACGGCCGCCAGCGGGCAGGACGCGAAGAGCGTGCTCGACCGCGTGGTCCCGGGGTACTACCACCGGCTGAACGCCACGGGCCAGGTCGAGACGTCGACGTGCTGCCAGAACGTCGCGACCGAGCACGCGCTGGCCGAGAAGATGATGGTCGACTCGGTCGTCACGTGGGCCCGCGACCACAAGGTCGACGGCTTCCGGTTCGACCTCATGGGGCACCACTCCCGCCAGACGATGGAGGCGGTGCGCGACGCGCTCGACCGCCTCACGCCGCGGCGCGACGGCGTCGACGGACGCAAGGTGTACCTGTACGGCGAGGGCTGGAACTTCGGCGAGGTGGCCGACAACCGCTTGTTCGAGCAGGCCACGCAGGGCCAGCTCGGCGGGACCGGCATCGGGACCTTCTCCGACCGGCTGCGTGACGCGGTGCGCGGCGGCGGCCCGTTCGACGAGGACCCGCGCCTGCAGGGCTTCGGCTCGGGTGCGTTCACGGACCCGAACGGTGCTGCGGTCAACGGGACCACCGACGAGCAGCTCGCACGCGTGCAGCACCAGGCCGACCTGGTCCGGCTGGGCATGGCGGGCAACCTGCGCGACTACGAGCTGGCGACGAGCGACGGCACCGTGCGCCGCGGCGACCAGGTCGACTACAACGGGCAGCCCGCCGGCTACGCCGACTCCCCGGAGGAGGTCGTCACCTACGTCGACGCGCACGACAACGAGACCCTGTTCGACAACCTGTACCTCAAGCTGCCGCAGGACACGTCCATGGCGGACCGGGTGCGGATGAACACGGTGTCGCTCGCGACGGCGACGCTCGCGCAGACGCCGTCGTTCTGGCACGCCGGCGCGGACCTCCTGCGGAGCAAGTCCCTGGACCGCAACTCCTACGACTCGGGCGACTGGTTCAACGTGCTCGACTGGTCGGGGCAGACCAACGGCTTCGCCCGCGGGCTGCCGCCGGCACCGGACAACGAGGCGAAGTGGCCGTTCCAGCAGCCGCTGCTGGCCGACCCGGCCCTCGTGCCGACGCCCGACGACATCGCCGCGGCGGGCACGGCGGCGACCGAGCTGCTCGAGCTGCGGTCCTCGACGCGGCTGTTCCGGCTCGGGGACGCGGACCTGATCGAGCAGAAGGTGACGTTCCCGGGCGCGGGCGCCGACGCGACGCCCGGGGTCGTGGTGATGCACGTCGACGACCGGGCCGGGTGGGACTGGTCGCGGTGGACGTGGCGCACGGACGTCGACCGGCGGCTCGACGGGCTGCTCGTCGTCGTCAACGCGTCGGACGAGCCCACGACGCAGCGCTTCGACGCGCTCGCCGGTCGCCGCTACGCGCTGTCCCCGGTGCAGGCCGGCGGCGCCGACCCCGTGGTGCGGACGACCACGTGGGACCGGGCGACGGGGACGGTCGTGGTGCCCGCACGGACGGTGGCGGTGCTGGTGGAGACCGCGCACGGTGGCTTCAGGCCCTGAAGTCAGGTGGGGGACCGGGGCGAGGGTCGTGCCGCTCGTCCCGGTCCGTCGCGCGGCGTGTCCGGCACGAACCGCACGCAGAGGGTGGCAAACGGTCGCCGGATACGGTCAGGACACGGATTGGTCACGTCCCTTGCTCTCGCAAGCCTTCAGGTCTTGAATTCAGCGCGAAGCCGTACCGGGCACCGGCACCGATGCCGCCCGGGACCGCGACGACGGACGTCGTGGCGGGCGGCGCGACGCGAGGGAGCGGACAACGATGTCACTGGCGTGGAAGAAGAGCGCGATCGCCATGGTCGCCGCAGGTGTGCTCGTGGGGTCGATGGCGGCCTGCAGCACGGAGCGCGACTCCGGTTCGGAGAGCACCGAGGGCGCGGGGAGCGCCGAGGAGACGCTCGTCGGCATCGCGATGCCGACGAAGAGCCTCGAGCGGTGGAACCGTGACGGTGCCCACCTCGAGGAGCTGCTGACCGACGCGGGCTACGAGACGAGCCTGCAGTACGCCGACAACAAGGTCGACCAGCAGGCGACCCAGCTCGAGAACATGATCAACCAGGGCGCGGACATCCTCGTCATCGCCGCGATCGACGGCACGGCGCTCGCGCCGACGCTCCAGCAGGCGGCCGACGCGGGCGTCACGGTCATCGCCTACGACCGCCTCATCAACGACACCCCGAACGTCGACTACTACGCGACGTTCGACAACTACCGCGTCGGCACGATGCAGGGCGAGTTCATCGCCGAGGCGCTCGACCTGGCCGGCGGGGCCGGCCCGTTCAACCTCGAGCCGTTCGCCGGGTCGCCGGACGACAACAACGCGAAGTTCTTCTTCGCCGGTGCTTGGGACGTCCTGTCCGAGTACGTCGACAGCGGCAAGCTGGTCGTGCCGTCGGGCAAGGCCCCGGCGTCGAACGACGACTGGGCGTCGATCGGCATCCAGGCCTGGGCGTCGGAGACGGCCCAGTCGGAGATGGAGAACCGGCTCAACTCGTTCTACGCCGGCGGCACGCAGGTCGACGTCGTGCTGTCGCCCAACGACTCCCTCGCGCTGGGCATCGCGCAGGCGCTCGCCGGCGCCGGCTACGCACCCGGCGCGGACTACCCGGTGCTGACTGGTCAGGACGCCGACCAGGCGAACGTCCTCAACATGATCGCCGGCAAGCAGTCGATGTCGGTGTGGAAGGACACCCGCATGCTGGGCGACCAGGTCGCCGTGATGATCCAGCAGATCGTCGACGGCGAGACCGTCGAGGTCAACGACGAGAAGACGTACGACAACGGCGAGAAGGTCGTGCCGACGTTCCTCCTGGACCCGCAGGTCATCACGCCGGACACGGTCGACGTGCTCGTCGAGTCGGGCTTCTACACGGCCGACGACCTCGGCATGTGAGACCTCGCCGGCCGCGCGACCACCACGGTCGCGCGGCCGGCCGGCTACCCGACACGCACGGCCCGCCCGGACCAGCCAGCGAGGACACATGGACACCGAGCACATCCTCGAGATGCGCGGCATCACCAAGACCTTCCCCGGCGTGAAGGCGCTCGCGGACGTCACCCTGGCCGTGCGCCGCGGGGAGATCCACGCGATCTGCGGCGAGAACGGCGCCGGCAAGTCGACCCTCATGAAGGTGCTGTCGGGGATCTACCCCCACGGCAGCTACGAGGGCGACATCGTCCTGGACGGCCAGGTGCAGGAGTTCCGGGGCATCCGGGACTCCGAGCGCCGGGGGATCGTCATCATCCACCAGGAGCTCGCGCTGTCGCCGTACCTGTCGATCGCCGAGAACATCTTCCTCGGCAACGAGCGCGCCGAGCGCGGCGTCGTCGACTGGAACCGCACCAACGCCGAGGCCGCCCGGCTGCTCGGGCGCGTCGGCCTCGCCGAGCGGCCCGACACCCGGGTCAGCGACATCGGCGTCGGCAAGCAGCAGCTCGTCGAGATCGCCAAGGCGCTGTCGAAGGAGGTCCGCCTGCTCATCCTCGACGAGCCGACGGCCGCCCTCAACGACGAGGACAGCGCCCACCTCCTCGGCCTCATCGAAGGGCTGCGCTCCGAGGGCATCACCTCGATCATCATCAGCCACAAGCTCAACGAGATCGAGGCGATCGCCGACACCACGACGATCCTGCGCGACGGGCAGACGGTCGAGTCGCTGGACATGCACGGCGACGACCCCGTGACCGAGGAGCGCATCATCCGCGGCATGGTCGGACGCCCGCTCGACCACCGCTTCCCCGAGCACACGCCCACCATCGGCGAGGAGGTGCTGCGCATCGAGGACTGGACCGTGCACCACCCGGTCGACCAGGCGCGCAAGGTCGTCGACCGCGCCAGCCTGACGGTGCGGCGCGGCGAGATCGTCGGGCTCGCCGGTCTGATGGGCGCCGGCCGCACCGAGCTCGCGATGAGCGTCTTCGGCCGCTCGTACGGCACGGGCATCTCCGGCCGGCTCTACAAGGACGGCCGCGAGATCACGGCCGGTAGCGTGCAGCAGGCGATCGCCCACGGCATCGCGTACGCGACCGAGGACCGCAAGCGGTTCGGGCTCAACCTCATCGACACCGTGCAGCACAACGTGTCCTCCGCGGGCCTGGACAGGCTCTCGCGCCGCGGCGTCGTCGACCGCGAGACCGAGCTGAGGGTCGCCGAGCAGTACCGCAAGGAGCTGAACATCCGGACCCCGACGGTCGCGGCGCTGGTCGGCAAGCTGTCGGGCGGCAACCAGCAGAAGGTCGTCCTGTCGAAGTGGATCTACACCGACCCGGACGTGCTGATCCTCGACGAGCCGACGCGTGGCATCGACGTCGGCGCCAAGTACGAGATCTACACGATCATCAACAGGCTCGCCGACGAGGGCAAGGGCGTGCTCGTCATCTCCTCGGAGCTGCCCGAGCTCATCGGGGTCTGCGACCGCATCTACGCGCTCAGCCAGGGTCGTGTCACGGGCGAGGTGGCCCGGGCCGACGCGACCCAGGAGCACCTCATGCACTTCATGACGATGGACAAGGACGGGATCGCCCGATGAGCACGACCACCGACCTCAACCTTCCCTCCCCGACGCCCCCCGACGCACCGCGTCTCTCGGTCGCGCAGCGGCTGCAAGGGCTCGGGGGCAACGCGCGCCAGTACGGCATCTTCGCCGCGCTCGTCGTCATCGTGCTGCTGTTCCAGGTGCTGACCGACGGCAAGCTGCTGCTCGCCAACAACGTCGCGGCCCTGTTCCAGCAGAACGGGCACATCATGGTGCTCGCGATCGGCATGCTCATGGTCATCGTGGCCGGGCACATCGACCTGTCCGTGGGATCCGTGGTCGCCTTCGTCGGCGGCGTCGTCGCGGTCACGATGCGTGACTTCGACACGCCGTGGATCGTCGCCGTGCTCGTCGGCCTGGCGCTGGGTGCGCTGGTGGGGGCGTGGCAGGGGTTCTGGGTCGCGTACGTGGGCATCCCGGCGTTCATCGTCACGCTCGCGGGCATGCTCGTGTTCCGGGGTCTCGCGCTCGTCGTCGTGGGCGAGACGCTCGCGGGCCTGCCCTCGGCGTTCATCCGGATCTCCAAGGGGTCGCTGCCGAACGTCCTGGGATTCGTCAACAACATGGACGTCGTCACGCTCGTCATCGGTGCGGCCGCCATCGCGGCGATCGCGCTCACGCAGGTGCGTGCCCGGCGCGCGCTGCGCCGCCACGACCTGCACGTCGAGTCCACGGGCCTGTTCGTCACCAAGATCGCCATGGTCGTGCTGGGCATCGGCGTCTTCACGGTGATCCTGTCGCTGTCGGCCGGTGGCACGCCCATCGTGCTCGTCATCGTGGGCATCCTGGTCGTCGCGTACTCGTTCCTCATGGGACGCACGGTGTTCGGCCGGCACATCTACGCGATCGGCGGCAACCGTCCGGCCGCCGCGCTGTCGGGCGTGAACACGCGCAAGGTCGACTTCCTGATCTTCGTGAACATCGGCCTGCTCGCCGGCGTGGCCGCCGTCATGACCACGGCGCGTGCCGGTGCGGCGATCGCGTCCGCCGGCGTGAACTACGAGCTCGACGCGATCGCCGCCTGCTTCATCGGCGGTGCGGCGGTCACGGGTGGGGTCGGCCGTGTCGCGGGTGCCATCGTCGGTGCGCTCATCATGGGCGTGCTCAACATGGGCCTGTCGATCCTGTCGGTCGACCCGTCGTGGCAGCAGGCCATCAAGGGGCTGGTGCTGCTGCTGGCCGTCGCGTTCGACCTGCTCAACAAGCGCCGCGCGGGCACGCAGTAGGGCCTCGGTACCGCGGTGAGGGACGTACGCGCCGGTAGGTTGCCCTCGTGAGCGGGCGAGCGACGGCGGCAGGCTCGCAGACGTCCCTGCGCGAGGCGAACAAGGCCTCGGTGGTCGGCACGGTGCAGCGGTACGGCGGGCTCACGCAGGTCGAGCTCGCCGCCGCCACCGGCCTGTCGCAGGCGACCGTGTCGAACATCGTCCGCGAGCTGCTGGCCGCCGGGCTCGTCGACACGGCCGTCACGACGCGCAGCGGGCGCCGGGCGCAGCTCGTCACGCTGGCCCGCCGCGTGGGGCTCGCGGTCGGCGTCCACGTCGGCCACCGCCACCTGCGGGTCGCGCTCGGGGACTTCGCGCACGAGGTGGTCGCCGAGCAGATGCTGCCGCTGCCGTACGAGCACCCGTCGGACACGACGCTGGACCGCGCCGCGCTGCTGATCATGGACCTGCTCGAGCGCATCGGGTCCGGCCTCGACGAGGTGGTCGGCATCGGTGTGGGCGTGCCCGCACCGGTGGACACCGACACGGGGATGGTCTCGGTGCCCGGCATCATGCGCGGCTGGGAGGGGGAGCACCTGGGGCAGGTGCTGACCAAGCGGCTCGGGCGGCCGGTGCTCGTCGACAACGACGCCAACCTCGGGGCGCTCGCGGAGTCGACGCTGGGTGCGGCGCGCGGGTACCGCGACGCGGTGTACGTGCGGGCGTCGTACGGCACCGGCGCGGGCATCGTCATCAACGGGCAGGTGCACCGCGGGTTCGCGGGGACGGCCGGGGAGATCGGGCACGCGCAGGTGGACCCGGCCGGCCACATCTGCCGGTGCGGGTCACGCGGCTGCCTCGACACGGTGGTCGGTGCGAACGCGCTGGTCGAGCCGCTGCGGGCGACGCACGGGTCGCTCGCGCTGCGTGACGTCATCGCGCGCACGCGCGACGGCGACCCCGGCTTCGTGCGTGTCGTGGCCGACGCGGGCGCCGCGATCGGCGCGGTCGTCGCGGGCCTGGGCACGGCGGTCAACCCGCAGTGCGTGGTCGTGGGCGGCGAGCTCGCGGAGACGGGAGAGGTGCTGCTGGGACCGCTGCGCGAGGCGGTGCGGCGCCGGGTGCTGCTCAACCAGATCGCCCCGCTCGAGGTGGTGCCGGCCGCGCTCGGGCAGCGGGCCGAGGTGATGGGCGCCCTGGTGCTCGCGCTGCGGTCGGCGGACGTCCCGGTGCGGGTGGAGGAGGACGTCCCCCTGCCCGAGCCGGACGGGCCGGCGGAGCACGACCAGGGTTGACCGTACGAGGGCAGGGGGTTTCACTGCACGTGACGCGTGCGCGACGGGGAGCAGGTGGGTCTGGCATGGCTGACGCGACAAGGGTGCCCTTGCTCTCGATGCGCGGCATCAGCAAGCGGTTCGGCGGGGTCGAGGCGCTCGTGGGCGTCGACCTCGACGTGCACCGCCACGAGGTCGTCGCACTCGTGGGGGACAACGGCGCCGGCAAGTCGACGCTCGCCAAGATGGTCGCGGGCGTGGTGACGCCCGACACGGGCCTGATGGAGATCGACGGCGTGCCCGTGAGCATCCCCACGCCGGCGGCCGCCCACGGCCTCGGGGTCGCGACCGTCTTCCAGGACCTCGCGCTGTGCGACAACCTCGACGTGACGTCCAACATCTTCCTCGGGCGCGAGCTGTCCTCCGCGCGCGGGGTGCGCGACGACGAGCGCATGGAGCAGATCGCCCGGCAGACCCTGCGGGACCTGAGCAGCCGGATCCCGTCGGTGCGGATCCCGCTGTCGGACCTGTCGGCCGGGCAGCGGCAGTCGGTGGCCATCGCGCGCACGCTCATCGGCGCCCCGCGCATCGTCGTGCTGGACGAGCCGACGGCCGCGCTGTCGGTGGCACACACGGCCGAGGTGCTGATGCACATCGAAGGGCTGCGCGACCTGGGGCTCGGCGTGATCCTCATCAGCCACAACATGACCGACGTCCGCTCGGTCGCCGACCGCATCGAGGTCCTGCGCCACGGGCGCAACAACGGCTCCTTCGACGCCCGGACGACGGGCTACGAGTCGATCCTCGGCGCCATCACGGGCGCGGTGCGCCCCGACGCGTACCTGCGTCCGGCCGTCGCCCGGTCCTGAGCCGGGCGGTCGTCGTCCACCGACCGCACCGTGGGCGCGCTCCCAGATCCCCCGTTCGTGGCGCGCACGCGTGTCGTGATGAGTTCGTAACCAATATTCGCCCGATGTCGTTTGACTTCGGGTTCCGAACGAAAGCAGAGTGGGCGCACTGCAGCGGGACGACGACGACCCCATGTCACGGCCCACGCAGCCGGTACCTCCGGTCGAGTGCGGCACAACGGCCGCGCTCGGACGCCCGATGAATTCGGGACAGGAACCTCTCGACGACGAGAAGGAGCGCACGAGATGCGACGCAAGATCACCATGGCGGCAGCGGCCGGAGCCCTCGCCCTGAGCCTCGCCGCCTGCGGCGGCGGCGGTGCGGGCAGCACCGACAGCACCGAGGGTGCCGGCGACGGCGCCGACAAGAGCGACATCACCATCGGTGTCGCGATGCCCACCGAGACGTCCGAGCGGTGGATCGCCGACGGCAACGCCGTCAAGGCCGGCCTCGAGGAGCTCGGGTACAAGGTCGACCTGCAGTACGCGGGCGACGACATCCCGACCCAGACGCAGCAGATCGACCAGATGATCACCAGCGGCGCCGACGTCCTGATCATCGCGTCGATCGACGGCACCGCGCTGACGAGCCAGCTCGAGAACGCGGCCGCGCAGAACATCCCGGTCATCGCCTACGACCGCCTCATCCGCGACAGCGAGAACGTCGACTTCTACGTCACGTTCGACAACTTCGCGGTCGGCGTCGCCCAGGGCACCGCCCTGCTGCGCGGCATGGGCCTCGTGGACGAGACGGGCGCCGAGGTCGCGGGTGTCACCGGGCCGTTCAACATCGAGCTGTTCGCCGGCTCGCCGGACGACAACAACGCCGGGTTCTTCTTCGAGGGTGCGATGTCGGTCCTCGAGCCCTACATCACCGACGGCACGTTCGTCGTGAAGTCCGGCCAGACCGACTTCGACACGGTCGCCACGCTGCGCTGGTCGCAGGAGGCCGCACAGAAGCGCATGGAGGACCTGCTCACCTCCACGTACTCCGACGGTTCGAAGCTCGCCGGCGTGCTCTCGCCGTTCGACGGCATCTCGCGCGGCATCATCACGGCGCTCCAGGGCGTCGGCCAGGGCCCGACCATCGAGGCCGGCCTGCCGATCGTGACCGGCCAGGACGCGGAGATCGCGTCGGTCAAGCTCATCGCCGACGGCGTGCAGTCCTCCACGATCTTCAAGGACACCCGCAAGCTCGCGGACCAGTCCATCAAGGTCGCCGAGGCGTTCATCAACGCCGAGGAGCCGGAGGCCAACGACACCGACACGTACGACAACGGCGTCAAGGTCGTCCCGTCGTACCTGCTCGACGTCGACACGGTGTTCGCCGCCGACATCACGCCGCTGCTGGTCGAGTCCGAGTACTGGACCGAGGCCGAGGTCGCCTCGGGCGTCTCCGACTGACCCGGCCGCGCGGCCCGGCCCTCGGGCCGGGCCGCGCGCCGTGCCCGACCACCCGACCCACCACTGAACGGAGGGGTCATGGACCACAGCGACATCCTCGAGATGCGGTCCATCACCAAGACCTTCCCGGGCGTCAAGGCGCTGCAGGACGTCAACCTGTCCGTGCGGCGCGGCGAGATCCACGCCATCTGCGGGGAGAACGGCGCCGGCAAGTCGACCCTGATGAAGGTCCTGTCCGGCGTCTACCCGCACGGCACGTACGACGGCGCGATCGTCTACGAGGGCGCGGAGGTCGAGTTCGGCTCGATCAACGACTCGGAGAGCCGCGGCATCGTCATCATCCACCAGGAGCTCGCGCTGGTGCCGCACCTGTCGGTCGCCGAGAACATCTTCCTCGGCAACGAGGTGCGCAGCAGCGGCCCGCTGATCGACTGGAACAAGGCCAACTCCGAGGCCGCGGCGCTCCTCGCCCGCGTCGGGCTCGTCGAGAACCCGACGACGCAGGTGTCCCAGCTCGGTGTCGGCAAGCAGCAGCTCGTCGAGATCGCCAAGGCGCTGTCCAAGGAGGTCCGGCTCCTCATCCTCGACGAGCCGACCGCGGCGCTGAACGACACCGACTCCGAGCACCTGCTCGGCCTGCTGCGCCAGCTCCAGGAGCAGGGCATCACGTCGATCATCATCAGCCACAAGCTCAACGAGATCGCCGAGATCGCCGACCGCACGACCATCATCCGCGACGGGCGCACCATCGAGACGATCGACATGAGCGAGCCCGGCTCGACCCAGGACCGCATCATCCGCGGCATGGTCGGGCGCGACCTGGAGCACCGGTACCCGGAGCGGACGCCGCAGATCGGCGACGAGGTGCTGCGGGTCGAGGACTGGACGGTGCGCCACCCCACCCAGGCGGACCGCATCGTCATCGACCGTGCGTCCTTCAACGTGCGGGCGGGCGAGGTCGTCGGCATCGCCGGCCTCATGGGGGCCGGGCGCACCGAGCTCGCGATGAGCATCTTCGGGCGCTCGTACGGGCGCGGCATCACCGGCCGGATCTACAAGAACGGTCACGAGATCGTCCTGCGCGACGTCGATGACGCGATCGAGCACGGCCTGGCGTACGCCACCGAGGACCGCAAGCGGTACGGGCTGAACCTCATCGAGGACATCCGCCGCAACATCTCCGCCGCCGGCATGCGCCGCCTCGCCCCCCGGGGCTGGGTCAACGGCAACGAGGAGATCAAGGTCGCGGAGGAGTACCGCAGGAGCCTGAACATCAAGGCGCCGACCGTCATGGCGATCACCGGCAAGCTCTCCGGCGGCAACCAGCAGAAGGTCGTCCTGGCCAAGTGGCTCTACACCCAGCCGGACGTGCTGATCCTCGACGAGCCGACCCGCGGCATCGACGTCGGTGCCAAGTACGAGATCTACACGATCGTCAACGAGATGGTCGCGGCGGGGAAGGCGGTCGTCGTCATCTCCTCCGAGCTGCCCGAGCTGCTCGGCATCTGCGACCGCATCTACACCCTCGCGTTCGGGCGGATCACCGGTGAGGTGCCCGTCGCGCAGGCCACCCAGGAGCGGCTGATGGAGCTCATGACCATCGAGCGCGAGACAGCAAAGGACCTTGCATCATGACGGCCATCGCCGGTTTCCGGGACATGGTGACGCGGAACGTCCGCCAGAGCGGCATCTTCATCGCGTTCGTGCTCATCGTCCTGCTCTTCTCGTTCCTGAACTCGAACTTCCTGAGCCCCGGCAACCTGACGAACATCGTCCTGCAGTACTCCTACATCCTCATCCTCGCCATCGGCATGGTGATGGTGATCGTGCTGGGGCAGATCGACCTGTCCGTCGGGTCGGTGGTGGCCCTGACCGGGGCGGTCGCCGGTGTGCTGGTCATCCGGCACGGAGCGCCGTGGTGGGTCGGCGTGCTCGCCGCCCTCGTGGTGGGCGTCCTGGTCGGCATGTGGCAGGGCTTCTGGGTGGCGTACGTCGGGATCCCCGGCTTCATCGTCACGCTGGCCGGCATGCTGCTGTTCCGCGGCATGACGTACCGGGTCCTCGACAACGTGTCGCTGTCGCCCTTCGGCGGCACGTACTACGACATCGCCAACGGGTTCTCGACCAACGGCTGGTTCGGCGGCTACGGCGTCGACGTGTTCACGCTCGTGATCTTCGCGATCGCGGTCGTCGGGTACGCCGTGAGCCAGTGGCGCACGCGCCGCGGACGCATCGCCTACCAGCAGGTCGTGGAGTCGATGCCGATCTTCGTCGGCAAGATCGTGGCGATCGCGGCCGTGGTCATGTGGTTCGGGTACCAGCTCGCGCAGTACCGCGGCCTGCCGAACGTGCTGATCCTGCTCGCGGTGCTGATCATGGCCTACTCCGTGATCACGCAGCGCTCGGTGTTCGGCCGTCACATCTACGCCATCGGCGGCAACCTCAACGCCGCGCAGCTGTCCGGCGTGAAGGTCCGGGTCGTCACGTTCTGGACCTACGTCAACATGGGTCTGCTCGCGGGCGTCGCCGGTGTCGTGTACTCCTCGCGCATGAACGGCGCCCAGCCGAGCGCCGGCAACATGTTCGAGCTCGACGCCATCGCCGCCGCGTTCATCGGCGGGGCGTCGACGACCGGTGGCGTGGGCCGTGTGACGGGCGCCATGACCGGCGCGCTGATCATGGCCGTCATGAGCAACGGCATGCAGCTCATGGGCGTGCCGCAGTCGATCCAGCAGATGGTCAAGGGCCTCGTGCTCCTGCTGGCCGTCGCGTTCGACGTCTGGAACAAGCGCCGCGCCGACGCGCGCTGACCAGGGCTGCGCGGGCCCGTGCCGGTGATCCGGTGCGGGCCCGCGTCGTCCGGCGCGCCGCCCGTGGGGGCGTGACCTGCGCCGCACCGTGTCACCGCTAGGCTCGGCCGACGTGAGGGGACCGATGACGGGATCGCAGTCGTCCCTCCGGGGCGCCAACCGGGCCCTCGTCGTCGAGACCGTCAAGCGGTACGGCGGCCTCACCCAGGTGGAGCTCACCGCCGCGACCAGCCTGTCGCCTGCCACGGTCAGCTCGATCGTCAAGGAGCTCCTCGCCGCAGGCGTCGTCGACACGCGCAGCACGATCCGCTCGGGGCGACGGGCCCAGCTCGTCACGATCGCGCGGAGCACCGGGCTCGCCGCGGGCGTCGACGTCGGCCCGCGCCACCTGCGCGTCGCACTGGGCGACGTGACGCGCGAGATCGTCGCGGAGCAGAGCCTGCCGCTGCCGGCGGACCACCGCGCCGACACCACGCTCGACCGCGCGGCCCTGCTCGTCGTCGACCTGCTGGAGCGGGTCGGCGCCTCGCTCGACGACCTCGTCGGCCTGGGCGTCGGGCTGCCGGCCCCGGTCGAGCCCGGCACCGGGCTCGTCACGGTCCGCGGCGTGCTGCGCGGGTGGGACGAGACGCCGGTCGTGCACGTCCTGGCCAAGCGCCTCGCCAAGCCCGTCCTCGTCGACAACGAGGCCAACCTCGGTGCGCTCGCGGAGAGCCGGTTCGGCGCCGCCCGCGGCTACCAGGACGTCGTGTACGTCTCGGTGGGCGCCGGGACCGGCGCGGGAATCGTGCTCTCGGGCCACCTGCACCGCGGCTTCGGCGGCACCGCGGGGGAGATCGGTCACGTGCAGGTCGACCCGCAGGGGAGGATCTGCCGGTGCGGCTCGCGCGGCTGCCTCGACACCGTCGTGGGGTACCCGGCGCTGGTCGAGCCGCTCGCCGTCAGCCACGGGGCGCTGACCGTGCGCGACGTCGTGCAGCGCGCCGTCGACGGCGACCCCGGCTGCCGGCAGGTCGTCGCGGACGCGGGCGTCGTCATCGCCGGCGTCGTCGCGACGATGGCGATGGTCGTCAACCCCCAGTGCATCGTGGTCGGTGGGGAGCTGGCCGGCACGGGGGAGGTGCTGCTGCAGCCGATGCGTGAGGCGATCGCGCGCCGGGTGCCGCTGAACCAGGTCGTGTCGCTCGACGTGGTCGCGGGGGACCTGGGGGTGCGGGCGTCGGTGCTCGGCGCGCTCGCGATGGCGCTGGAGGCGACGGACCAGGCGGTCGCGACGGGGACCTCGGGGGAGTCGGCCGAGGCCGGGGGCGGGATCGACGCCGCGACGGGCGGCGCGGGATGACGACGATGGACGGCCCCCTGGGCCGGGGATCGACTGGAGACGACGTGCGCGACGGAGGGCAGATGAGCGGGACAGCGGGTGCCGGCCACCGGACGCCGGTGCTGTCGGTCCGGCAGGTGTCCAAGCGGTTCGGGCCCGTGGAGGCGCTCGTGGGCGTCGACCTCGTGGTGCACCCGCACGAGGTGGTCGCGCTCGTCGGGGACAACGGGGCCGGCAAGTCGACGCTGGCCAAGGTGGTCTCCGGCGTCCTGCAGCCCGACGGCGGCCTGATCGAGCTCGGCGGTGAGCAGGTCGCGATCACCTCGCCCTCGGACGCCCACCAGGCCGGCATCGCGACCGTCTTCCAGGACTACGCGCTGTGCGAGAACCTCGACGTCACGGCCAACCTCTTCCTGGGCCGTGAGCTGCGGGAACGCACGCTCATGCGGGACGGCGAGATGGAGCGGGTGGCCCGCCGGATCCTGCAGGACCTCACCAGCCGCATCCCGTCGGTCCGCACGCCGATCGGTCACCTGTCGGCCGGTCAGCGCCAGACCGTCGCGATCGCGCGCACGCTCATCGGGTCGCCCCGGCTCGTCGTGCTCGACGAGCCCACGGCGGCGCTGTCGGTCGCGCACACCGCCGAGGTGCTCAACCACATCGAGCGGCTGCGCGAGCTCGGTCTCGGTGTCGTGCTCATCAGCCACAACCTCAACGACGTGCGGGCCGTGTCGGACCGCATCGAGGTGCTGCGCCACGGCCGCAACAACGGGTCGTTCGACGCGCGGCACGTCTCCCAGGAGGAGCTGCTGGCGGCGATCACGGGGGCCACGCAGGTGCCTCCCGCGCGTCCGCTGGGCGCCGTCGGCTGAGGTCGGCCGACGGCCCGGACGCGCACGCCCGGGCCGTCGGCCGATCGGGTCAGCGGGCGGCGGCGCCGCGCAGGCCGAGCCCGCCGAGGACGAACCCCGTGCCGACCCCGACGAGCGCGAGGGCGACGCCGAACGCGACGACCGACGTGATGAGCGACGCCCGCAGGAACGTGCCGGTCGCGACGGCTGGACGCTGCGGGTCCTCACGGTCCATCTCCG
The DNA here is from genome assembly GCF_024508275.1 of Cellulomonas wangsupingiae. Taxonomy (NCBI): domain Bacteria; kingdom Bacillati; phylum Actinomycetota; class Actinomycetes; order Micrococcales; family Cellulomonadaceae; genus Cellulomonas; species Cellulomonas wangsupingiae. The sequence goes on along the minus strand of NZ_CP101989.1, from coordinate 2,842,285 downwards.
CGTAGGTGCGCCCGCCGGTCATCTCGTCGAGGTCGGCCCGGATGACCTCGGCCTGCGCCCAGACGGTCCAGGGCGTCACGACGGGCTGCCCGGCGAACGCGGCCGCGTCCTCCGAGACCGTGATCTCCTCCTGCGCGAGTCCCTGGGCGATGGCGGCCCAGGTCCCGACTCCCGCGAGGCCCATGAGCAGGCCCAGCGCGACGAGCAGCGTGCCGAGGACGCGGACGCGCCGGTCGGCGGGTGGTGCGGCGGGCGTGGCGCCGGCGGATGCGGCGGTGGGTGCGACGTCGGCGGACATGGGTACCCCTTCGTTCGTGCGGTACCGGCCCCCTGAGCGGTACCGGTGGACTCACGGTGGTGGGTGAAATCTCAAGGAGATACTCAACAAAACGCTTCATGTGACCTGGGTCACATTGCCTCCGTGGTCGCCGCCGGCCCGCCTCAGGTCGTCGTGCAGGCCGCCCCGTTGAGCGTGAAGGAGCTCGGGGCGGCGTTGGTGCCGCTGTGCGTCCCGTTGAACCCGAACTGCACCGACCCACCCGCCGGGATCCGGCCGTTCCACGGCGCCTGCGCCGCCGTGACGGTGCTGCCCGCCTGCGTCACGGTGCTGCTCCACGCCTGCGTCACCTGCTGCCCGGACGGGAACGACCACCGCAGCGACCACGCGTCGAGCGCGGTGCCCGACGTGTTGCGGATCGTGACGCTCGCCGTGAACCCCGTGTTCCACTGGTTGACGGTGTACGACACCGCGCACGACCCGGCGGGGGGCGTGGGGGTGGGGGTCGCCGTCGGGGTCGGCGTGGGGCTGACCGTGGGCGTGGGGCTCACGGTGGGCGTGGGGCTGACCGTGGGTGTGGGGCTCACGGTGGGCGTCGGCGTCGGGGACGGTCCGGCCTGGTCCAGGCCGAAGAACGCGATGGCGGCGGCGGCGTCGACGGGCAGGTTGTGGGAGGTGCTCTGCAGGCGGTTCGTCTCGAGCGGCGCCTGCGTGCCCGTGCCGCCGTAGCGGGCGCGGGTGCGGTTCGACCCGATGGTCTCGGTGCTGCTCGGCGTGGCGCTGAGGCCCAGCACGTCGGTCCACTGCTTGGTGGCCTCGGTGAAGTTCTGGAAGCCGAGGGTCTCGTCGTTGGTGCCGTGCCACAGCTGCACGCGCGGGCGCTTGCCCGTGTACCCGGGGTACGTGGCGCGCGCCAGGTCGCCCCACTGCTGCGCCGTGAGGATCCGCCGGCCCTGCGCGCACTCGCTGTTCCACCCGGCCTGCGCGGTGGTCCCCGGCTTGGCGCCGCCGGTCGAGAAGCAGGTCGCCGGGACGCCCGCGAACGCGGACCCGGCCGCGAACACGTCGGGGTACTCGGCGAGCAGCAGCTGCGTCGTCATCGCGCCGGACGAGACGCCGGTGACGAAGACGCGCGACGTGTCCGTGGTGTACCGCTGCTGCACGTACCGGACCATCTGCACGATGCTCTGGGGGTCGCTGCCCCCGTCACGCGTCATGGCGGCCGTGGAGGAGACGTCGAAGCAGTTGCCGGGCCGGTCGGTGCTCGGGTAGACCGCGATGAACCCGTGCTGCGACGCCAGCTCGTCGAACTGCGCGCCGTTGTACATCGCCTGCGCGCTGCCGGTGCAGTAGTGCACGACGACGAGGATGCCCGGGGTGGGTGCGACCCGGTCCGGCACGAACAGGTGCATCCTGAGCCCGCCGGGGTTGGTGCCGAACCCCGTCACCTCGACGAGCGACGCGGCCTGCGCCGGTGGTGCGGTCGCGAGCTGCACGGCGGCCGTCAGGCCCAGCGTCAGCGCGGTGGCCAGCACCCCGGCGCGCACGGCGGCACGGCGACGTGCGCCGGAGCGGAAGAGTCTCATCGCGGGGGTCCTCTCGCCCTGCCGGGCGCGGCGGTACGCCCGGCGTCGTCGACCGGTCCGAGAACGTTTGTCGGACCGTCGAGCCGAGCATGTTCCCCGCGGGGCGCTCCCCGCACGACGCGAAACGCTTCGTGCCCCCGGCTCTCACCGCCCTCCGGGGATGAAGGGCGTGAGAGGACGATCCAGCGCGCGGGTCCGCGTCAGCGGAAGACGATGGTCCGCGTGCCGTCGAGCAGCACACGGTGCTCGGCGTGCCAGCGCACCGCGCGGGCCAGTGCGCGACGCTCGACGTCCTGCCCCAGCGCCACGAGGTGCTCCACGGCGTGGGTGTGGTCCACCCGCTCGACGTCCTGCTCGATGATCGGGCCCTCGTCGAGGTCGCCGGTCACGTAGTGCGCGGTCGCGCCGATGAGCTTGACCCCTCGCTCGTGGGCCTGCGCGTAGGGCCGGGCACCCTTGAACGAGGGCAGGAACGAGTGGTGGATGTTGATGACACGGCCCTGCAGGCGCCGGCACAGGTCGTCCGAGAGGATCTGCATGTACCGCGCCAGCACGACGAGCTCGACGTCGAGCTCCTCGACGAGCTCGAGCAGCCGCGCCTCGGCCGCCGCCTTGGTCGCCGACGTCACGGGGACGTGGTGGAACGGGATGTCGTAGAAGTCGGCCATGGGGCGCAGCAGGTCGTGGTTGGACACCACGGCGACCAGGTCGACGGGCAGGCCCTCCGACCGCTGGCGGAAGGCCAGGTCGTTGAGGCAGTGGGCGGTCGTGGAGACCATGACCAGCGTGCGCACGGGGCGGCCCGCCAGGTCGAGCTGCCAGCTCATCTCGAACCGGTGGGCCAGCGCCGTGAGGTCCGCGCGCAGCACGTCGGCCGGCGCCTGCGTCGTCACCTGCACCCGCATGAAGAACAGCCCCGACAGCGGGTCGCCGAACTGCTGCGACTCGGTGATGTTCCCGCCGTGCTCGGCGAGCAGTCCGGCGACGGCCGCGACGATGCCGGGGCGGTCCGGGCACGACAGGGTCAGGACGAGGTGGCTCGGGTCGAGGTCCGAAGTGGGAGACACGAGGTCCGAGAGTAGTGCGCGCAGGGCGTGGGCTGAGACGATGGCCGCATGACCGCCCTCGACATCCGCCCCGTCACGGCCGACGACGCGGGTGAGCTGCTCACTCTGCGCCGTGCCGCGTTCGTCACGGAGGCGCAGCAGTACGGCGACCCGAACATCCCGCCGCTGACCCAGACGCTGCCGGAGCTCGAGGAGGACCTGCGGGCCGACGGCGTCATCACGCTCGGCGCGTGGTGGGGCCACCGGCTGGTGGGCTCGATCCGCGTGCTCGTCGAGGGGTCCAAGGCGACGCTCGGCCGGTTCGCGGTCGCCCCCGACCTGCAGGGCAAGGGCATCGGCACCGAGCTGCTCTCGGCGATCCTGCCGACGCTGCCCGACGGGATCGACGAGGTCTGGGTGTTCACCGGGCGCGACTCGCTGCAGAACATCGCGCTGTACAACAAGGCCGGCTACGAGCACCAGCACGACCAGACGGCGGGCGACCTCACGTACGCGTACCTGCGCAAGCTCCTCGGCGACGGTGAGCCCGTCCGAGCCTGACGCCCCCTCGTGGGGAGGTCATGAGGACGACGACGTCGCGCCCGGCGACGCGACGTGTGGCCCGGGGGGCGTGAGCTGCGCGACGGCTCGCACGGTGTCGTGCCCGGGGTGGGGCGTCGGGCGGCGACCGCGGAGCCGCGCCTGCACCGCGGGCTGCCCGAGGAGGACCGCGGCGAGGACGGCCACGACGCCGAGCGTCTGCCGGCCGGTGAGGTGCTCGCCGCCGAGCGTGAGCCCGGCGGCGACGCCGGTGACGGGGTTGAGGAGCCCGACGAGACCCACTGCGCTCGCGGGCAGGTGCCGCAGCGCGGTGAACCACGTGACGTAGGCGAGCGCCGTCGCGACGAGCGACAGGAACGCCAGGCCGAGCCAGCCGCGGGCGTCGAGCGTCGGGGGAGCACCCTCGGCCGCGACGGCGACGGGGACGAGCAGCAGCCCGCCGGCCACCAGCTGCCAGGAGGTCGTCGTCAGCACGTCGACCTCGTCCTTCCACCGGGTGGCCAGGACGAACCCGACGGACGACATGAGCATCGCGGCGGTGCCGGCGAGCACCCCGACCGGGTCGATCTGCACGCTGCCGGTCAGCAGCATCGCGACGACCCCGGTGAACCCGAGGCCCGCGCCCGCGAGCGACGCGACGCGCGGCCGCTGGCCGAGCAGCGGCCAGGCGACGAGCGCCAGCGCGAACGGCGAGACCGCCATGACGGTGGAGGCCACCGACGTGGGCAGGCGCTGCGCGGCGACGTACACGAGCACGAAGAACGCGCTCATGTTGAGCGCGCCGAGCACGAGGGACCGCCACCACCAGGCGCCGCGGGGTGCCCGGCGGGCGACCACGAGCAGGAGGAGACCGGCCGGAAGGGCGCGCATCACGGAACCCCACAGGGGGTGCGAGTCCGGCAGCGTCTGCGCGGTGACGTAGTAGGCCGCGCCCCAGGTGACCGGGGCGACGGCGGCGAGCAGGGACCAGCGCCAGGTGCTTTCCATGGAAGACAAAATACTTGACGAGGAAGATATATTCCTCGCGTGATCCCACCCTCGCCCCGGCCGACGCCCTCGCCGGACCGCCTCGACCTCATCGGCGACGCGTGGCGGCGCGAGCGTCCCGACGTCGACGTCCGCCCGCAGCAGGTCATCGGCCGGCTGCACCGCGTCGCCCACCACCTGACCGACGAACTCGTCGCCGTCTACGCGCAGCACGGGCTCACCGAGGGGGAGTTCGACGTCCTCGCGACCCTGCGCCGCGTCGGCCCGCCCTACGAGCGCTCGCCCGGCGACCTCGCGGCCCACACCCTCGTCACCAGCGGCGGCATGACCAAGCGCGTCGACCGGCTCGAGCGCGCGGGCCTGGTGGCCCGCCGCGTGAGCGACACCGACGCCCGCGCCCGGCTCGTCGCGCTCACCGACCGCGGCCGCGAGGTCATCGACGCCGCGTTCACCGACCACATGGCCAACGAGCGCCGCCTCCTGGGCGCTCTCACCCCCGCCGACGCCGACGAGCTCGAGCGCATCCTGCGCACCTGGCTGGCGACCCTGGAGCACCCCCCGGCCACGGCATGACCCCCTGTCCCGCGAGACAGAGGATCCGGGGCATGGGATGCCCGCAGTCCTCTCTCTCGCGAGAGCGGGTGACCGCGGGGGGCGGGCTGCCGTGGTTGGTAGGGTGTGTGGGTCGCGACTGGCGCAGCAGGGTGGGTCACCACCGGGGAGCGACGCAGCAGCTGGACCAACGGGTCGGACGCCTGGGCCCTCGGTCGCCCCACACCCGACGTGTGCGGTGCGCCGGACGTCGCCCGCACAGTTGACTGCGACAGGAGTCCCTGCATGAGCGAGAACGTGCTCGACCAGAACATCTCCGACCTCGACCCCGAGATCGCCGCCGTCCTCGACGGTGAGCTGGCCCGCCAGCAGAACACCCTCGAGATGATCGCCTCGGAGAACTTCGTGCCCCGGGCCGTCCTGCAGGCGCAGGGCTCGGTGCTCACCAACAAGTACGCCGAGGGCTACCCGGGCCGCCGCTACTACGGCGGCTGCGAGCAGGTCGACATCGCGGAGACCATCGCGATCGACCGCGCCAAGGCCCTGTTCGGCGCCGAGCACGCCAACGTCCAGCCGCACTCGGGCGCCACGGCCAACGCCGCGGTCCTGCACGCGCTGATCAACGCCGGGGACAGGATCCTCGGTCTGGACCTCGCGCACGGCGGCCACCTGACGCACGGCATGCGGATCAACTTCTCCGGCAAGCTGTACGACGTCGCCGCGTACGGCGTGGACCCGCAGACGTTCCGCGTCGACTACGACGCCGTCCGCACGGCCGCGCTCGAGCACCGCCCGGACGTCATCATCGGCGGCTGGTCGGCGTACCCGCGTCAGCTCGACTTCGCGGCGTTCCGCGAGATCGCGGACGAGGTCGGCGCCAAGCTGTGGGTCGACATGGCGCACTTCGCGGGTCTGGTGGCCGCGGACCTGCACCCGTCGCCGGTGCCGCACGCGGACGTCGTGTCGTCCACCGTGCACAAGACGATCGGCGGCCCGCGCTCGGGCTTCATCCTCAGCAAGGGCGAGTACGCCAAGAAGATCGACTCCGCGGTGTTCCCGGGCCAGCAGGGCGGCCCGCTCATGCACGTCATCGCCGCCAAAGCCGTGGCGTTCAAGGTCGCGGGCACCGAGGACTTCAAGGCCCGTCAGCAGCGCACCCTCGACGGCGCGCGCATCATCGCCGACCGCCTCACGGCCCCGGACGTCGCTGCGGCCGGCATCTCGGTGCTCACGGGCGGCACGGACGTGCACCTCGTGCTCGTCGACCTGCGCCACTCGCCGCTCGACGGCCAGCAGGCCGAGGACCTCCTGCACTCCGCCGGTGTGACGGTGAACCGCAACGCGGTGCCGTTCGACCCCCGCCCCCCGCGCGTGACGTCGGGCCTGCGCATCGGCACGCCCGCGCTCGCGACGCGCGGCTTCGGCGACGCCGAGTTCACCGAGGTCGCGGACATCATCGCGACCGCGCTGGTGGAGGGCCCGGGTGCCGACGTCGAGGCGCTGGCCGCCCGGGTGCGCAAGCTCACCGAGGCGTTCCCCCTGTACCCCGGTCTGCAGCAGTACTGAGCGGGGGACCGATGACCGCCCAGAAGCTGGACGGCAGCGCGACCGCTGCCGCCATCAAGGCCGACCTCACCACCCGCGTCGCGGCGCTCGCCGCGCGCGGCGTGGCGCCGGGCCTCGGCACGCTGCTCGTCGGCGACGACCCCGGCTCGCGCTGGTACGTCAACGGCAAGCACAAGGACTGCGCCGAGGTCGGCATCGCCTCCATCCGTGAGGACCTGCCCGCCGACGCCACGCAGGCCGACATCGAGGCCGCCGTGCAGCGGCTCAACGACGACCCGGCGTGCACCGGGTACATCGTCCAGCTGCCGCTGCCGCAGGGCATCGACGTGCACCGCGTGCTGGAGCTCGTCGACCCGGAGAAGGACGCCGACGGCCTGCACCCGACCAACCTCGGGCGGCTGGTGCTGCGGGTCAACGACGAGATCACGTCGCCGCTGCCGTGCACCCCGGCGGGGATCATCGAGCTGCTCGAGCGGCACGACGTCCCGCTGCACGGGGCCGACGTCGTCGTCGTCGGGCGCGGCGTGACCGTCGGCCGGTCGATCGGCCTGCTCCTGACGCGGCGCGCGGTCAACGCGACGGTGACCCTCACGCACACGGGCACCGACGACCTGGCCGAGCACACGCGCAACGCGGACGTCATCATCGCCGCCGCCGGTGTCCCGAGCATCATCACCTCCGAGATCGTGAAGCCGGGCGCCGTGGTCGTCGACGTCGGCGTCTCGCGGGTCGAGGACCCGGAGACCGGGCGCAGCCGCATCGTGGGTGACGTGCACCCGAACGTCTGGGACGTCGCGTCGTGGGTGTCGCCCAACCCGGGCGGGGTCGGCCCCATGACGCGGGCGATGCTGCTGAGGAACGTCGTGGAGACCGCGGAGCGGCACGTCGGCTGACGCTGCGCGCACCACGAGGGCCCCGGGTCGCACGACCCGGGGCCCTCGGCGTCCTGCGTGCCGACGTGTCGCGCACGGGCGATGAGTCACGGGCTCACGGCGGGTCGGTACTGACGACGCACCGACGAGAGGAGCCCGCCATGGGCATGGTCCGCACGCACCTGTGGTTCGTCGACCGAGGCCACGAGGCCGCGCAGTTCTACGTGTCCGTCGTGCCGCGCTCGCGGATCACGCGGGTGGTGCACGCGGCGCCGGGGATGCCGGACGTGCCCGAGGGGTCGCCGTTCCTCGTCGAGCTCGAGCTCGACGGGCACGCTGTCACCATCCTCACCGCCGGTCCGTCGTTCACGCCGGACGAGGCGTTCTCCTTCTACCTCGCGGTCGACACGCAGGAGGAGGTCGACCACTACTGGGAGGCGCTGGTCGCCGGCGGCGGGTCCCACGGGCCCTGCGGCTGGCTCAAGGACCGGTACGGCGTGTCCTGGCAGGTGGTGCCCCGTGCGTTCGACGAGATCATGTCCCGCCCGGACGCGGCGGGGGTCGTTCGCGCGACGCAGGCGATGCTCCGGATGCACAAGCTCGAGATCGCGCCGCTGGAGGCGGCCTACGCGGGGGAGTGACGAGGGCGACGTCTCCCGCACCCCGCATCCGGCCCGGCGACGTCGGCGGCGTGGTGCAGGATGGCCGGGTGCTTCGCGTCGCCACCGTCAACGTCAACGGGATCCGGGCCGCCTTCCGCCGCGGCATGGCCGACTGGCTGGACGTCCGCAAGTCGGACGTGCTGCTGCTGCAGGAGGTGCGGGGGTCGGACGAGATCCTCGCCGACCACCTGGCACCCGGCGAGTGGCACCTGGCGCACGAGGCCGGGCACGCCAAGGGCCGGGCCGGGGTCGCGATCGCGTCGCGCCTGCCGATGAGCGCGGTACGCATCGGGCTGGGGACCGGCGTGACCGGTGACGCCGGTCGGTGGGTCGAGGCGGACCTCGAGGTGCCGGCCGAGGACGGGCGGCCCGCGCGGACGCTGACGGTGGCGTCCGCCTACCTGCACTCGGCGACGGCGGGGACGCCGTCGCTGGAGGAGAAGTACGCCTTCCTCGCGCAGGTGACCACACGGCTGACGGCGCTGCTGGACGACGAGCGGCTCGCCGTCGTCGCCGGGGACCTCAACATCGCCCACCGCGAGGTGGACATCAAGAACTGGAAGGGCAACCTGAAGAAGGCCGGGTTCCTGCCCGAGGAGCGGGCGTACCTGGACCGGTGGTTCGACGGCCTCGGCTGGCGCGACCTGGGCCGCGACCTCGGCGGCCCGGGGCCCGGGCCCTACACGTGGTGGTCGTGGCGCGGGAAGGCGTTCGACAACGACGCGGGCTGGCGCATCGACTACCAGCTCGCGACCCCGGCGCTGGCGGCCCTGGCGCGCACGGCGACGGTGGACCGCGCGGCCGCCTACGACGCGAGGTTCAGCGACCACGCCCCCGTCGTCGTCGAGTACGACCTCTGACGCCCCCGGCCGTCGCAACGGCCGGTGCTGCATCGTCCTGTCACCGGGGCGACGCGGGGGTGGGGCGTCAGACGCCGCCGCGCAGCGCGGAGATCGGCTCGATCGACGCGGCCTTCATCGACGGGTAGAGGCCCGCGAGCAGGCCGATCAGGCCACCGGACATCGCCGCGACGCCCACCATCCGCAGGTCGAGGACGGGCGTCCACTCCGACACGGCGGACACGACGGTCACGACCGCGACGCCGAGCGCCGCGCCCACGAGGCCGCCGAGCATGCCGATGACCACCGACTCGACCATGAACTGGGCCGCGATCTGGCGACGCGTCGCCCCGAGCGCGCGTCGCAGGCCGATCTCCCCGACCCGCTCGAGCACCGACAGCAGCGTCACGTTCGCGATGCCGACGCCACCGATGAGCAGGGCGACCCCGCCGAGGGCCAGGAAGATCGCGTTGATGTCCGCCTGCACGTCCTGGCGCACCGAGGACGTCCCGGCCGGTACCTGGACGTCGAACGTCTCCGGCGCGTGGGGGTCCAGCGCGACGGGGAGCTGCTCGCCGACGACGGGCCCGGCCCCCACGGCCAGGTGCAGGTGCAGCTCCTGCGGCGTGGTCAGCGCGAGGTCGGCGCGTGCGGTGCCGTTCGGCATGATCACCGCGGACAGCAGGTCGGTGCGTCGCACCACGTCGTCGATGATGCCGATCACCTGGTAGGCGCGGTCACCGATGAAGATCGACGGCTGCCGGTCCACGCGGACGACGCCGAGGCGGGCCGCCGCCTTCGCACCCAGCACGACGACGCGGTCGGCACGCTCGTCGTGCCCGCGGTCGAAGTAGCGACCCTGCACGATCCGACCGTCGAGCGCCGCCACGACCCCGGGGCTCGTCGCGAGGACGGCAGGGCTCGTGACCCGGGCCGCGGAGGGGTCGTGGACGGGCACCGCGGTCACCTCGCGCTCGCCCAGGGCGATCTCGGAGACCAGCGCGGCCGCCTGCACGCCGTTGAGACGCTCGGCGCGGTCGGCGGCGTCCCACGGCAGCGTGCCGATCGGGCGCGGCGTGCCACCGAACGGGTCGCTCTCGGCGGGCTGGGCAGCGCCCTGCGTCGCCGCGACGGCGTCGAACTGCTTGTTGATCTGACCGGCGGCCGTCTGCGCGAGGCCCACGGTGACCACGACGGACGCGATCCCCAGGACGGTCCCGAGGATCGTCAGCACGAGCCTGCCGGGTCGTGCGCCGATACCGGCGGCGGCCTCGGCGAGCAGGTCGCTCGCGCCGAAGCGGTCGGTGCGCGGCACGTCCTGCACGACCGTCGTCACGCGATCTCCTGCAGGTGGCCGTCGGCGATCCGGACGCGGCGCTGCGCGCGCGACGAGACGTCCGTCTCGTGCGTGATGACGAGCAGCGTCAGCCCGTCGGCGTGCAGCTCGTCGAAGAGCTCGAGCACGGCGGCGGAGCTCTCCGAGTCCAGGTTGCCCGTGGGCTCGTCCGCGAGCAGCACACGGGGCTGGGACACCACCGCGCGTGCGACGGCGGTGCGCTGGCGCTCACCCCCCGACAGGACCGTGGGCCGGAAGTCGAGGCGGTGCGTCAGGCCGACCCGCGCGAGGGCCTCGACGGCCCGGTCACGACGCTCGGCGCGGGGGACGCCGCTGTAGAGGGTCGCGAGCAGGACGTTCTCCAGCACCGTGCGGTGCGGAAGCAGGTGGAAAGCCTGGAAGACGAAGCCGATGTGCCGGGCGCGCAGCGCGGCCCGCTCACGTTCGCCCGCGCGCGCCGTCGGGACGCCGTCGATGAGGTACTCGCCGTGCGACGGCCGGTCGAGCAGGCCGAGCAGGTTCAGCAGGGTCGACTTGCCGGAACCGGACGGCCCGACGACCGACACGTACTCGCCGGCGTCGACCCGCAGGTCGGCCGGGTACAGCGCGTGCACGGGCGGCTCCCCGGGGAACTCGCGCGCGACCCCGCGCAGCTCCACGACCGGGTGCACCCCGGCGTCCTGCGGTGCGCCCTCCTGCGGTACTCCGAGCAGGTCGAGGACGGTCACGCGTCCTCCTCGGGGGTCTCGTCCGGGTCGGTCCCGGGCTCGGCGGTCTCCTCGTCCGTGGGCGAGACGCCGACGACGACGAGGTCGCCCGCCTCCAGCGGCTCCTCCGACGCGGTGATCTCGACGTACCCCGACGCGGCCAGGCCCGTCGTGACCTCGACGAGGCGGCTCGTCCCGTCACCGGACACCTCGACGCGGCTCTCGCCGCCCGGCCCGGCGGTGAGCGCCGCGAGCGGGACCGCCAGGACCTCGGAGTCGGTGGAGCTGACCGGGACGCGCACGCGCACGTTCGTGCCCTCGAGCGCGGTCAGCTGCTCGGGGGTCAGCTCCCCGACCGTGAACACCACCCTGCGCCGGTCGCTGGTGGCCGGCTTCGCCTCGGTCCCGGCGGCGGCGTCGGCCTCCGTCGCCTCGGCGTCGGTCACCTCGGCCACCGTCACGGGCGCGTCCGTGCCGTCGATGCTGATGACGCCCGCGGTCCCCGGCGTCATCAGCTCGGCGTCGGCGCGCGACGCCGAGGCCGTGATCTGGACGGTGGCGCCCGACACGCTCATGAACTTGCCCTGCACGATGCCGCCGCGCTCGACGGACACCGCGTCCACGCGGCGCGGCAGCGAGGGCAGGTACACGATCTCGGTGGCCGGCAGCGGCGTCAGGGCCGCGGACTGCGCCTCCGTGAGCCGCTCGCGGGCGGCGGTGAGCTGGTCCTTCGCGGCGCGCACGCCCTGACGCTCCGCCGAGGTGTCGGGGGCGACGTCCGCGGCCGCGCGGGCCGCGCGGGCGCTGTGGAGCTCCGCGTCCGCCCTGACGCGCCCGGGGGGCGTGCAGTCGGCGACGGACATCTCCGGTGCGGCCTGCGGGTCCGGCGGTGCCGCCGGCCGCGAGCACTGCTCGGCGAGGTACGCGACCTGCGCCTCGGCGATGCGCACGGCGCCGTCGAGCTCCGCGACGGAGGCGCCGCCGGTCGCACGTGCCGCCGCGGTCAGCGCGGCCTCGGCGCTCGCGACCTGCGCCTGCGCCGCGGTGACGCCCTCCTGTGCGGCCTCCACCGCCTCCTGCGTCTCGGGTCCGCCGGTCGGGGGCTCGTAGCCGACCTTCTGGTACAGCGCCCGGACGCCTGCGGCCGCGGTCGCGTCGTACGTCGCGCCCGCGGGGTCGCCGCCGTCGATGCCGACGGCGCGCAGCGCCGCCTTCAGCTGCTGGACGTCGGGCCCGGAGACCCCGGTGCGCAGCGTCCGGTAGGTCGGCAGGTCGCCCGGCAGCGCGATGACGGGTCGGCCGGTGACCTCGAGGACGACCGCGGCCGCGTCGACCGTCGCCCCCACCTCCTTGACCTGACCGGTCACGACGGCCGGGCCGCCGAGGTCGCCCGTCTCCATCGCGAGGTCCACGGGGTCGTCGTACCCGACGTCGCCGCGCAGGACGACCTCGTTCGCGATGACCCGGCTCTCGACGGGGACGGTGATGGGGCCGGCGGTCGGCGGCGCAGCGTTGGCCGCCGCCTGGCCGGGGGAGATGATCAGCCTGGACAGCAGCAGACCCGCCGCCAGGCAGACGACGGCCACGACGGCCATCGCGACGATCGTGCGGCGGCCGCCGGTGACGCGGGTGCCGGTGCTGCTCATCGTGCCGTCCTCGTCCCGGGGCCGGTCGTCACTTCGCCGGGGTCTTCGCCGCGGCGGCCTCGAGCTGGTCGCCGTACTTCTCCCAGAGGCGCTCCTCGAGCGCGATGACGGCCGCCTGCTGGGCCTTCGCGAAGCCGGTGGACCTGCGGCACTCGTGGTCGGCGGCGGAGAGGGCGAACTCCTTCTCCTTCAGCTCGGCCACGGCCGCCGGGTCGGGTTCGAAGGACGCGGTGGGGTCGATCTCCGCCTCGGGGTCGGCCGGCATCACGGCCTCCCACAGCGCGCTCATCTCGTCGCTGATGCTCTGCTCGGCCTCGTGGGGGGCCGCGAAGTCGTATCCCGCCTCCGCGATGCACTCGCTCCACCTGCCCTGCGCCTCGCTCAGCGAGGGGTCGTCCTCGAGGTTCTCGTACTCGACCTGCATCTCCTCCGTCATGTCCGCGACGGCCGGGTCGTCCCAGATCTGGGCCTGGTTCACCTCGTGCGAGGCGGCGCCCCAGCAGCCCTCCTCCTCCCAGTTCGACTCGATCGGCGCGTCGGGGTCCGCCTCCGGGTCCACCTCGGTCATCGCACCGTAGAGGGCCTCGTTGTAGGCGAGCTGCTCGCTCTCCGACATCGCGGCGACGTACTCCTGGTTCGGGTCGGTGGACGGCTCCTGGCCGCCGCCGAACAGCTCCTCGCCGGTGGTCACCCCGTAGCCGTACTGCTCGACGAACTCCTCGGAGCCCCAGTCCGGGGCGTCGTCGCTCGACATCACGCCGCCGGACGTCGGGTCGACGGGCGTGTACTCGAAGCCCTCCTCGGTCATGCAGGCGGCGATGAGCTCCTCGATCCTGCGCTGGTCGTCCTGGAACTGCTCGTCGTCGAACGAGCCGCCGACCTTCTCGAAGAACGCCGTCACCGGGCCGGTCTCGTCGTCGGACGGGCCCGCCGCGTCGCTCCCGGTGCAGCCCACCAGGACGAGTGCCGCGACGGCTCCGGCAAGGGCGGGCAGGACGGGAGGACGACGCATCGGCGTGCCTTTCGCGGGAGATGATGACCGAGGTCACCGCGCCCTCGACGGGCGTCACCGCGACGATATCGGCGGGATGTGCCCGCCGTGTCCGACTTCGGGATGACCTTTCCGAAAGGTTGGGGTACCCAGGTCGGGTTCCTGGCCCGGCCTCGTCAGTAGCGGATCGCGTCGATGACCTTCACGCGGACGGCGACCGTCGCCGGGATGAGGCCGGCGAGGGCGCCGACCCCCGTCGCGCACGCCATGCCGACGAGCGCCGCGGAGACGGGGAAGGGCGGGCGGTCCTGGAGGGTGCCGAAGAGCACGTCCACGGGGATGTTCTTGACGATCGCCACGGCCAGGACGACACCGACGAGCCCCGCCACCACCGTGGCGACCACGGACTCCATGAGGACGCCGAAGAAGATCCGTCCCGACGTGGCGCCGAACGACCGGCGGATGCCGATCTCGCGGATCCGGTACCGGACGGTCACGAGCGCGATGTTCACCAGGCCGAGCCCGCCGAGCAGCAGCGCGAAGCCGCCGACCCCCAGGGCGACCCAGCGTGCTGCGCCGTCGAGGCCCGATCCCGTGCTGCGGTTGTCCCAGACCTCGACCTGCCAGCCGGGCAGCACGGCGGCGACGTCGCGCCGCAGGCGGGGCCCGAGGTCGTCGGCGGACTCGGGAGGCACCCAGACCTTGAGCTCGGGTGCCTGCTGCCCGCCGCCGGACTCCGGCGCGTACCAGCGGGTCAGCTGGTCGTAGAGCACCATGGCCTGGGGCATCTCGTCCGGCCAGCGGTCGGGCACGACGCCGATCACCCGCGCCCGGACGGGCTCCCGGTCGCCCAGGAGCACGGTCGGCCGTGTCTCGAGCCCGTCGGCGCCCAGCGCCCCGAGGAACGCCTCGTTGACCACGAGCAGCGGCGCGAACGTGTCGCGGTCGGCCTCGGTGAACCACCGGCCCTCGTCGACCTGGACCCGCTGCATGGTGCCGAGGTCGGGGTCGACGGCGCGGACCTCGGTGGGCCGGGTGCCGTCGGGGAAGCGGAACGGCACGCGCAGGTACCAGTCGCGGGTCGCCCACGTGATCCCGTAGCGGTCGAGGGCGCGCAGGTACGTGGCGTCCAGCTCGTCCAGCGGTGCCGCCTGCTCGGTCTGCGCCCAGGCGCTGAGGGTCAGCGTGACCTGGCGGCCCATGTCGCGCTCGGACTGCTCCTGGAAGCCCTGGGTGAGCATCTGGACGGCGGCGGTCACCGCCGTGATGGCGGCGACGGCCACGGCCACGCCGATGAGGGCCAGCAGGACGCGCAGCTTGTGCAGCCGCAGCTCGTCCCAGGCCTCGACGAGCGCGCCGACGAACCCGCTCACGGCCGGACCTCCGCCGGCACCGACGGGCCGAGCTCGGGCACGCCCGCGACCGCGTCCGGCAGGCGCCGGGCGCCGGGCGCCAGCGGCACGTCGCCCACCCACTCGTGCCCCGCACCGGTGAGGTCCACGGGCACCAGCACGCCCTCGGCGAGCCGGTAGTGCCGTTGCGCGCGGGCGGCGACGGCCAGGTCGTGGGTGATGGTCACGAGCGCGGCCCCGGTCATCGAGGCGATCTCGTCGAGCAGGCCCATCACCTCCTGGCCGGTCTCGACGTCGAGGGCACCCGTCGGCTCGTCGGCCAGGATGACGCGCGGGCCGCGCACGAGGGCGCGCGCGATGGCCACGCGCTGCTGCTCGCCGCCGGACAGCTTCTCGGGCATCGTGTCGAGGCGGTCGCCGAGCCCGACCCGGTCGAGCATCTGCTCCGCGATGGACCGCCGGCGCCAGAACTGCTGCCCCGTGGCGTACATCAGCGGTGCGGCCACGTTCTGCAGGGCGGTGCGGCCCGGCAGCAGGTTGAACTGCTGGAAGACGAAACCGAAGTCCCGGCCGCGACGGCGGGTCCGCTCGCGGTTCGACAGGTGGCCGATGGGCACGCCCTCCAGCAGGTACTCCCCGGACGTCGGGGCGTCGAGCAGGCCCAGGATGTTCAGCAGGGTCGACTTCCCGGTCCCCGAGCGGCCGACGACGGCGACGTGCTCGCCCGTGTCGACGCTCAGCGTGACGCCGCGCAGGATCTCCAGGAGCCGGTCGTCGGGCAGCCGCACGGACCGGGTGACCCCGGTGAGCTCGAGCAGGCTCATCCGCCGCACACCATCGGGTCGTACTGCATCGGGTCGCCGCAGTCGACCTCGCCGTCGCCACCGGGGACGGGCACGAACTCGAGGACCTGGTCACCGAGCGCGAGGCCCTCGGTGATCTGCACGACCTCCCCGTCGGTCAGGCCGAGCCCGACCTCCCGTTCCTCGGGCTCGGCGCCCTCGGCGGTCACCACCCAGACGTTCCCGCGCTGCACGGTCCCCTGGACGGCGGTGACGGGGACGACGACGGCGTCGGCCGCGGTGCCGTTGACGATCTCGAGGTCGGCGCCCAGCCCTGGGAACGCGGTGACGTCGCCGGGCAGTGCGCACAGGACCGTGCCCGACGCGGCGGACGCGGGGTCGCCCTCGCCCTCGGCCACGGGGCCGGGCGCGGCCGGTGCCGCCGTGCCGATGCGCAGGCCCGTGCACGTGAACGGTGCGGGGCCGCCCTTGAGCGTCACCTGCGCCTCGGTGGGTGCCCCGACCAGGCGGTACTGCTGGTCGGCCGTCAGTGTCCCGGAGACCGAGAGCGTGCCGGGTGCGACCTGCCCGACCGTGTCACCCACGGAGACGACCTGGTCCTTGAGCGTCGGGAGGCTGAGCGTGCCCGCGACGGGCGCCGTGACCCGCTCCACGACCACCTTCGGCTTCCGCTCGGTGACCGTGGTCTCCCCGGTGTCCGGGTCGGTCTTCGTGATCGGGTCCTGCGGGGTCTCCTGGCGGATCTCGAGCACCGGGGTTCCCGCGTCGACGCGCTGACCGTCGGCCGCCAGCAGCTTCGACACCGTGCCGGCGAGCGTGGCGCGCACGACGACGGACGGGTCCGCGACGACCGCGCCCCGCACGGTGACGGCGTTGGTGATGCTGCCGGTGACGGCCTCGACCGTCGGCTCGACGACCTGCCCGGTGGGCTCGGCGCCGGAGGCCTCGGTGGTCACGTCCGCGCCGGCGAAGGCGATGCGGACGAGCGCGACGGCGATGACGGCCCAGATCACCAGGCGCAGGGTCGGGAAGACGTATCGACGGACCACAGGGGTGCTGCTCCTCGCGACGTGGACGGCGGGCGGCGCGGTGGCGTCGTCACGGGTCCGGTCGGGCTGTCGCCGTCACGGGTGGGGGCGCCGCTGCCGTGCGCGCCGCACGCTACTACGCGATGAGGAGTAGCGGGCCCGGATCGCCGGGTCCCTCCGTTCCGCCACCGCCTCTCACCCGGACGGGCGAACGCGTGGGACGCGAACGGCGGCAGGCGCGCACGTCAGCCCGCCGGCGGACCCGCCACGGCCACGGCGAACGCGGGGGAGCGCAGGCCCCGCGCGGCGAACGCGCGCGCGACGCCCTCGGCGACGGCCTCGACCTCGTCGACGCCGACCAGCGCGATCGCCGACCCGCCGAAGCCCCCGCCCGTCATGCGCGCGCCGAGCGCCCCGGCGGCCCGCGCCGCGTCGACGGCCACGTCGAGCTCGTCGCACGACACCTCGTAGTCGTCCCGCAGCGACGCGTGCGAGGCGTCCATGAGCGGCGCGACCGCACGGACGTCCCCCGCGTCGAGCGCCTCGACGAACGCGGTGACCCGGCCGATCTCCGAGGTCACGTGGCGGACGCGGCGCGCGAGCAGCACGCCGTCCTCGTCGGCGGTGAGCGCCTCGAGCGCCCAGCCGTCGCCGCGCGCGTCGTCGGCCACCTCCCGCAGCGAGGCCACGCCCAGACGGCGCGCGGCCGCCTCGCACGCGGCGCGCCGCTGCGCGTACTCGCCGTCGACGTGCGAGTGCTCGGCGCGGGTGTCGACGACCAGAAGTGCCAGGCCGTGGGCGGCGAGGTCGAAGGGCACGTGGCGCACCGACCCGTCGCGGCAGTCCAGCAGCAGCGCGTTCCCGGCGCGCGCCCGCAGCGACGCGGCCTGGTCCATGCCCCCCGTGGGGGCACCGGCCATCTCGTTCTCGGCGCGCACGCACAGGGTCGCGAGCACGCCGCGGCCCGCGTCGTCGGTCGCCGCGCCCGCGTCGTCGACGCCCCCCGCGAGCCCGAGGCCGTGCAGGGCGTCGAGCGCGACGGCCACCGACGCCTCGAGGGCCGCGGACGAGGACAGGCCGGCCCCGAACGGCACGCACGAGTCGATCGCGACGTCGAACCCGCCCACGTCGTGCCCGGCCGCCCGCAGCGCCCACGCGACCCCGACGACGTACGCCGCCCAGCCGCGCACCGCACCCGGCACGGCCTCGGCGAGCGGGACCTCGCGCACGCCCGACGGCTCCTGCGCCGAGACGAGCCGGACCAGGCCGTCGGTGCGCCGCGCGACGGCCGCGTACGTCCGGTGCGGCAGCGCGATCGGCAGCGCGAGGCCGTCGTTGTAGTCGGTGTGCTCGCCGATGAGGTTGACCCGTCCGGGCGCAGACCACACGCCGTCGGGCGCCGCGCCGAACGTCCCGGTGAACAGGTCGCGGGCGCGCCGCTCACCGTCGGCGCGGTCCCAGGCGTGGGTCCAGGTGGCGCTCGTCATGGGGTGCGGCTCCGTGCTCGTCGGGGTGGGGGTGCGGCGTGCGGGGCCGGCGCTCACGCCAGCTCCTGCAGGCGGCGCGCGATGCGCTCGGGCGTGGTGTCGCTGATCCACGAGGCCATGGCGGACTCCACGCCCGCGAGGTACTTGAGCTTGCCCGGCGCGCGCAGCACCGAGAAGACCTGCAGGTGCAGGCGCGACACGTCCCGGCCCTCGCGTACCGGCGCCTGGTGCCAGCCGCTGATGTAGGGCAGCGGGATCGCGCCGCCGTCGCCGTCGACGAAGAACTGGTCGAGGCGGCGCAGCAGCGTCAGGTACGTCATCGACAGGTCGGCCTTCTCGGCGTCGGTCAGCGCCGGCAGGTCCGGCACGTCCCGGCGCGGTGCCAGGTGCACCTCGACCGGCCAGCGCGCGGCGTAGGGCACGTACGCGACCCAGTGCTCCGACTCCAGCACGACGCGCGTGCCGTGGCGCAGCTCGGCGTCGAGCACGTCGCGCAGCAGCACGCGGCCCGTCCCCGCGTGGTACGCGCGGGCCTGGCGCAGCATCGTCCGCGTCTTCGGCGTCACGTACGGGAAGGCGTAGATCTGCCCGTGCGGGTGGTGCAGCGTGACGCCGATCTCCTTGCCGCGGTTCTCGAAGCAGAACACCTGCTCGACGCCGGGCAGGGTCGACAGCTCGCGCGTGCGGTCCGTCCACGCCTCGACGACCGTGCGCATGCGCCGCGGGCTCACCGTCGCCAGCGAGGCGCTCGGGTCGGACGAGAAGCAGATGACCTCGCAGCGCCCGGTGGCCGGACGGCGCTGCCACAGCACCTCGCCGTCGACCAGCTCGTCCGTGTCCTCGAGGTCCGGCACCGCCAGGAGCGAGGGGAAGCGGTTCTCGAACACCACGACGTCGTAGTCGGTGTCGGGGATCTCGCCGTCCTGGTAGGCCGCGCCCGGCGTGGCGGGGGCCAGCGGGTTCGCGTCGGCCGGCGGCAGGAACGTGCGGTTCATGCGGTGCGCGGCCATGGGGATCCACTCCCCGGTCAGCGGGTCGAGACGCAGCTCAGGGCCGATGACCGGGTGCACGACGCCGTCGGCGTCGACCACGGGCGCGAACCGGTCCGGCAGCGGGCGCGGGTCGTCGAGCCGGCGCGTGGCGGCGCCCGAGACGTACGGCTCGGAGTCGTCGAAGTAGATGAGCTCGCGGCCGTCGGCGAGGCGGGTGGGTGTGCGCCGCACGCGGGCGCGGACGTCGGACGGGATGTCGCTCACTGCGGGTCTCCGGGGGTCGGGCGGGCCAGGACGAGGCGGTCGACGGCTGCGGCGAGGTGGGTGCGCGCGTCGTCGGCCAGGCCGGCGTCGACGACGAGCGTGTCGATCTCGTCGAACCCGCAGATGCGCGCGAGCCCGACGGTGCCCCACTTGGTGTGGTCGGCCAGGACGGTGGTCGCGGCCGCGCACCGCACCAGCGCGCGGTCGGTGGCGGCCTCGGCGAGGTTCGGGGTGGTGGGGCCGTCGGCGTCGAGCCCGTGCACGCCGAGGAAGGTGCGGTCGACGCGCAGGTCCGCCAGCGTCGCGTCGGCGACGGGCCCGACCAGGGCGTCCGACGGCGTGCGGGTCCCGCCCGTGAGGACGACCTCGACGTCGTCGGCGCCGTGCAGCGCGTCCGCCACCCGCAGCCCGTTGGTGACGACGGTGAGCGGGCGCAGCGTCGGGTCGGCGGCGATCATCGTGGCGAGCACCCACGTCGTGGTCCCGGCGGACAGCGCGAGCGCCTGCCCCGGCTCGACGTCGGCGAGGGCGGCGCGGGCGATCGCCGTCTTCTGCGCGGACGACCAGGTGCGTTTGGCCTCGAATCCCGGCTCGTCGGTGGACCGGGAGGGCGTGTCCGGTGCGACCGCGCCGCCGTGCACGCGCCGCACGAGCCCTTCGCGGGCCAGCTCGGCGATGTCGCGGCGGACCGTCATGTCCGAGACGCCCAGCGCCACGACCAGGTCGGCGACCCGAGCCGCTCCGTGGGCGCGGACCTCCGCGAGGATCCGTTCACGTCTCTGGGTCGCCAGCATCCCGACAGTATCCATCATGAACGAACAGAATCCAACAAGAATGGTGTCCGGGACGCACGACGGGACGGACGCGGTGCGAGGAGCACCGCGCCCGCCCCGTCAGGTGCGGACGATCAGGTCGTCAGGAGGCGGAGCAGCTGACCGCCGGCCACGTCCAGTTGCCGCCGTGCTGGACCGTGAAGCCGAACGACGCCGTCTGGCCGTTCGCCAGGGCACCGCTGCCGCTGGGACGCATCGTCATGACGTTGCCGCTGCTGTCCCAGGTGGGCGAGCCGCTCCAGGTCGCGACGATGCGCTGCGGGGAACGGACCGTGACGGTCGAGGTCCAGCTGCTGATGTTGCCGTTGGCGCGGATCGTCACCGTGCCGTTGAACCGGTCGTTCCACTTCTGGCCCTCGGAGTACGTCGCCGTGCAGCTGCCGCTGCCGGTGGGCGGCGGCGTCGTCGTCGGGGTCGGCGTCGGGCTGGTGCTGGGGCCGGGCGTCGGGCTCGTCGAGGGGCCGGGTGTCGGGCTCGTGCTCGGGACCGGCGTGCCGCCGGCGTTGAGCGCGTTGAGCGTGCTCGTGTAGGCCGCCTTCTTGTTGCCCGAGCCGTCGAACAGCAGCGGGGTGCCCGAGGCGCGCCACGAGTCGCTGTCACGCACGCCCCACACCGTGATGCCGGTGCAGCGGGCCACGGAGAGGCAGGCCTGGACGACGCCCTGGTACTGCTGCGCCTGCGAGGAGCCGGAGCCCTCGATGTCGAGCTCGGTGATCTGCACGTCCACGCCGAGCGCGGCGAAGTTCCGCAGCGTCACGTCGTAGTTCGACGGCACCGGGTTGCCCGAGTTGAAGTGCGCCTGGAAGCCGACGCAGTCGATCGGCACGCCGCGCGCCTTGAAGTCCTTGACCATGTTGTAGACGCCCTGCGTCTTGGCGTGGGACCAGTTGTCGGTGTTGTAGTCGTTGTAGCAGAGCTTGGCGGCGGGGTCCGCGGCGCGGGCGGCGCGGAAGGCCGCCTCGATCCAGTCGCTGCCGGTGCGCTGCAGGTTCGAGTCGCGGCGGCCGCCGGAGTTCCCGTCGGCGAACGCCTCGTTGACGACGTCCCAGGCGTAGATCTTGCCGCGGTAGTACGACGCGACCTGCGTGACGTGGTCGAGCATGGCGGTGCGGAGTGCGGAGCCCTCCATCGTCCGCATCCACTCCGGCTGCTGCGAGTGCCAGGACAGCGCGTGGCCACGGACCTGCTTGCCGTTCTGGCGGGCCCAGTTGACGATGCGGTCGCCCGAGGACCAGTTGAACTGGCCGCGGTTGGGCTGCATCGCGTCCATCTTCATCTCGTTCTCGGCCGTGATCATGTTGAACTCACGGTTCGCGATGTTCGTGTAGGTCCCGTCGTTCAGCCGGCTGGCCGCGATCGCGGTGCCGAAGTAGCGGCCCGACTCGGCCGCGGCCGCCTGGAGCGTGCTGCCTGCTGCCGCGGCCGGAACGGCCAGTGCGACGGCCAGTGCGGCCACGGCGACGGCGCCGACCGCGCCGACGCGTGCGCGCCGGTGACGTGTGATCGTCATCGATCCCTCCTCAGGGGTGCTCGCCGGAACAACCGGCAGCACACCGTCCTCCACGGCGAGGTTTAACGTCAACGCGAGATGTCGTATTCGCGTGGTTTCGACGATCTCGTAATCGTTTAAGCACTCTGTCGTGGTGTGGACGGGGGGATTTGTATCGTTAAAGGACTCTCATGCCGTGACCTGGGTCACAGTCGCCATCCCCGACGCGCTCATGTCGACCTGTCGCGGCGCGAAAGTTGCGGGACTCAGCGGGTGACCGGCGAGAGGTCGAGCGGGCGCCCGGCCAGGTTGCGCGGGCGCGCGGCGAGGGAGCGTGCCACCGCCCGCAGCGCGACCGCGCCCGGCGACCCGGGTGCGGACAGCACCACCGGGGTGCCGCCGTCGCCCGCCTCGCGCAGCTCCACGTCGAGGGGCACCTGGCCCAGCAGGGGGACCTCGGCGCCGGTCAGGCGCGAGAGGTTGTCCGCCACGCGACGGCCGCCGCCCGCCCCGAACAGCTCGAGGCGCGAGCCGTCCGGCTGCACCAGCCACGCCATGTTCTCGACGACGCCGACCACGCGCTGGCGCGTCTGCACCGCCACGGCTCCCGCACGCTCCGCGACCTCCGCCGCCGCCACCTGCGGCGTCGTGACCACGACGATCTCCGAGCCCGGGAGCAGCTGCGCCACCGAGATGGCGATGTCGCCCGTGCCCGGCGGCAGGTCGAGCAGCAGCACGTCCAGGTCGCCCCAGAACACGTCGGCCAGGAACTGCTGGAGCGCGCGGTGCAGCATCGGCCCCCGCCACACGACGGGCTGCCCGGCGGGCACGAACATGCCGATCGACACGACCTTCACGTCGTGCGCGACGGGCGGCAGCAGCATGTCGTCGACCTTGGTCGGCGGCCGGTCCACACCGAGCATGCGGGGGATCGAGAAGCCGTAGATGTCGGCGTCGACGACGCCCACGCGCAGCCCGTCGGCCGCCATGGCCACCGCGAGGTTCGCGGTCACGGACGACTTGCCGACACCGCCCTTCCCGGACGCGACCGCGATCACCTTGGTCAGCGAGCCCGGCTGGGCGAACGGGATCTGCGGCTCGGCGTCCGTGCCGCGCAGCAGCGTGCGCAGGCCGGCGCGCTGCTCGGCCGACATGACCCCGAGGTCCACGCGCACGCCCACGACGCCGTCGAGCGGTGCGACCGCTGCCGTCACGTCCCGCGTCAGCGTCTCCTTCAGCGGGCAGCCAGGCGTCGTCAGGTCGAGCCCGACGACGACGAACGCACCACCGTCGCGCGGCTCGACGTCGACCGAGCGGATCATCCCGAGCTCCGTGACCGGGCGGCGGATCTCGGGGTCCTGCACGCCGGACAGTGCCGCGCGGACGGCCTCGATCAGCGGGTCGGCGGGCGTGGAGGCGTCGAGTGGTGGCACCGCACCATCGTAGGTCGCGGCGCGCGCGGCTACGGCTGGCGGTCGGCGCCGCGGCGGACCCGCTCGCCGTCCTCCTCGTCGTCCGACCCCGTCTGGAGCTCCTCGAGGAGGTTGCGCAGCTCGGACCGGACGAAGTCGCGGGTCGCGACCTCGGACATGGCGATGCGCAGGGACGCCATCTCCCGGGCGAGGAACTCGGTGTCGGCGAGGTTCCGCTCGGCGCGCTGCCGGTCCTGCTCGGCCGAGACGCGGTCGCGGTCCGCCTGCCGGTTCTGCGCCAGCAGGATCAGCGGTGCCGCGTACGACGCCTGCAGCGACAGCATGAGCGTCAGGGCCGTGAACCCCACGTCGGCGCGGTCGAACCGCAGGTCGGCCGGCCCCCACGTGTTCCACACGAGCCACACGACGCAGAACGCCGTGAGCCAGAAGATGAACCGGGGCGTGCCGAGGAACCGGGCGATCGACTCCGAGAGGCGGCCCGAGGCGTCGGCCTCGAACTGCACGCGGGGCAGCAGGGAGCGGCCGCGCACACGCGGCTGGTCGAGGCGGTCAGCCACGGCCGGCCCCCTGACCGGGCGCCCGGACCGTGGGGGTGGGGCGCGTCGGCGGGCCGGCGTGCACGTCGTCGGTCTCGCGCCAGTCGTCCGGCAGCAGGTGGTCGAGCACGTCGTCGACCGAGACGGCGCCGAGCAGGCGGCGCTGCTCGTCGACCACCGGCAGCGCCAGCAGGTTGTACGTCGCGAGCTGGCGCGTCACCGTCAGGAGCGGCGCGTCGACGGCGACGGGCTCGAGGTCCGTGTCGACGATCTGCCCGATGGCCTCGTGCGGGGGCTCGCGCAGCATGCGCTGCAGGTGCACGACGCCGATGTACCGGCCCGTCGGGGTCTCCAGCGGCGGCCGGGCGACGAACACCAGCGACGCCAGCGCCGGGTTGAGGTCCTGCCGGCGCACGTGCGCGAGCGCCGCGGCGATCGACGTCTCGGGCCCCAGGATCACCGGCTCCGTCGTCATGAGCCCTCCGGCGGTGTTGTCCGCGTAGGCCAGGAGCCGGCGCACGTCCTTCGCCTCGTCGGGCTCCATGAGCGCGAGCAGCTCGGTCACCTGGTCGTGGGGGAGCTCGGCCAGCAGGTCGGCGGCGTCGTCGGGCTGCATCGCCTCGAGCACGTCGGCCGCGCGGGCTCGCCCGAGGGCGCCGAGGATCGCGACCTGGTCGTCCTCCGGGAGCTCCTCGAGCACGTCGGCCAGGCGCTCGTCATCGAGGGCGGACGCGACCTCGAGGCGTCGGGTGACGCCCATGTCGTGCAGCACGTCCGCGAGGTCGGCCGGCTTCAGGTCCTCGTACTGCGCCAGCAGCAGCCGGGCGCCCTGCGCCGCCGAGGGCCGCCCCAGCCCGACGACGTCCTCCACCGCCACCAGCAGCGTCTCGCCGCGGCGGCGCAGGAGCCCTCCGCGCTGGTCGGTGCGGCGCACGAACACCTTGGTGGCCAACCAGTCGCCGTTGCGCTGCAGCTCGATCGCGACGTCCTCGACGCGTGCGCTGCCCGAGCCGTCCGCCAGCTCCACGGTGCGGTCCAGCAGCTCGCCGACGACGACCGTCTCGGACATCCGCTGCTCGAAGCGGCGCATGTTGACCAGGCCGGTCGAGATCACCTGACCGGCGTCGATCGACGTCACCCGGGTCAGCGGCAGGAACACGCGCCGCCGCCCCGGCACCTCGACGACCAGGCCCACGGCGCGCGGCGCGCCCTTGAGGCGGACGAGGACGACGACGTCGCGCACCTTGCCGACCTCGTCGCCGATCGGGTCGAAGACGGAGGTGCCGGCGAGGCGCGCGACGAACACCCGGGTCCCGACGCTGCT
The DNA here is from genome assembly GCF_024508275.1 of Cellulomonas wangsupingiae. Lineage (NCBI taxonomy): Bacteria > Bacillati > Actinomycetota > Actinomycetes > Micrococcales > Cellulomonadaceae > Cellulomonas > Cellulomonas wangsupingiae. The sequence goes on along the minus strand of NZ_CP101989.1, from coordinate 2,817,116 downwards.
CACGCGGTCAGCCTAGACGCCGCGACCACGGGAGGCCGGGCACGCGCCGCGCTCCGGGGGCGATGTCCAGGTGCGTGGGGGAGGATCAGGTCATGTCGTTCACGCAGTCCGAGCGGATCCCGACGACCCCGACGCTGCCGACCGGCGAGACCGTCGCCACGTACGGCACGTACCTCCAGGCGCAGAAGGCCGTCGAGCTCCTCGCGGAGAAGCAGTTCCCCGTGCGCGCGGTCACGATCGTCGGGACGGACCTGCGCATGGTCGAGCGCGTCATCCGTCGGCTGTCCTACCCGAGCGCCGCGCTGGGAGGGTTCCTGTCCGGCGCGTGGTTCGGGCTCTTCGTGGGCCTCCTCCTCACGCTCTTCTCTCCGGGGGGCAGCGCCGGCGTGATGCTGCCCGCCATCCTGTTCGGCGGCGCGTTCGGTCTGCTGTTCTCGGTGATCGGGTACTCGTTCACCCGGGGGCGGCGCGACTTCGCGTCCTCGAGCCAGATCGTCGCGACGTCGTACGCCGTGCTGTGCCAGGCGGAGCACGCGCACAAGGCGCGCAACCTGCTCGCCGACACCGGTGGCGTGGTGTCCGGCTGGCCGCAGCCCGTCAGCCCGCCGGCGCCGCCCGTCGGGGCGCCGCCGTCCGACCCGACCGTGGGCTACCCGCCGCCGACGGGGACGGGCTACCCGCCGCCCGCCGGCACGCCGCAGCCCCCGCCGGGACCGCCCGGGCCGCCGAGCGCGTAGCGGCCGAGCGCCACCCGCCGGGCGCCCCGGCGCCGCCGGGCGCTCAGGCCTGCTGCAGCGACGCCATCCACGCCTCGACGGCGTCGGGGTCCCGGGGGAGCGCGGCCGAGAGGTTCTCGTTGCCGTCGGCCGTCACGAGCACGTCGTCCTCGATGCGCACGCCGATGCCGCGGTACTCCGCCGGCACCAGCAGGTCGTCGGACTTGAAGTACAGCCCGGGCTCGATCGTGAAGACCATGCCCGGCTGCAGGACGCCGTCGAGGTACAGCTCGGCCCGCGCCTGCGCGCAGTCGTGCACGTCCAGCCCCAGGTGGTGCGACGTGCCGTGCACCATCCAGCGACGGTGGTGCTGGTTGTCCGGGTCGAGGGACTCCTCGGCGGAGACCGGCAGCAGGCCCCACTCCTCGAGGCGCGCGGCCAGGACGCGCATCGCGGCGTCGTGCACGTCGCGGAACCTCGCGCCGGGGACGGCCGCCTCGAAGCCCGCGTCGGCCGCGTCCAGCACCGCCTGGTAGACGCGGCGCTGCACGTCGGTGAACGTGCCGTCGACCGGCAGCGTGCGTGTCACGTCGGCGGTGTACAGGGAGTCGACCTCGACCCCGGCGTCGACCAGGACGAGCTCGCCCGGGCGCACCTGCCCGTCGTTGTCCGTCCAGTGCAGCGTCGTCGCGTGCTCACCGCTCGCCGCGATCGTCGTGTAGCCGACGTCGTTGCCCTCCTCGCGCGCGTGCCCGAGGAACGTCCCCTCGATGACGCGTTCGCCGCGCCGGTGGGTCACGGCGCGCGGCAGGGCCCGGACGACCTTCTCGAAGCCCTCGATCGTGGCGTCCACCGCGAGCCGCATCTGCTCGACCTCGTACGCGTCCTTCAGCAGCCGCAGCTCCGAGAGCGCCTCGGCGAGGCGGGCGTCGGCCTCGCCGGACTCCTCCTCGGCGCGGACCTGCGCGACGACCTCCTCGACGGACTCGTCCGCGCCCGGCACCACCAGCACGCGGACGCCACCCTCGCCGACGTCCTTGGCGACGGCGTCGGCCAGGTCCGCGACGTGCGCGGTCGCGATGCCCGTGGTCGTCGCGATCTCGTCGAGCGTCGGCCGCGCGCCCACCCAGAACTCGCCGTACCGGGCGTCCGAGAAGAACTCCGGGGTGTCCCGGCCGGCGAGCGGGTTCATGTACAGCACCGCCCGGTGCGCGCTGCCGTCGTCGCCCGTGCCGTCCTCGACGGGGTGCAGCACGAGCACCGCGTCGGGCTCCTGCTCGCCCCCGAGGCCGGTGAGGTGCGCGAACGCCGCGTGCGGGCGGAACCGGAAGTCCGTGTCGTTCGAGCGCACCTTGTACGAGCCGGCGGGCACGACGAGCCGCACGCCGGGGAACTGCGCCGACAGGGCGCTGCGGCGCGCGGCCGTGTGGTCCGCGACGGGCGCCCGCGTCGCGCTCGACGGCGGGCGCTCACCCCACCCGGACGTCACGAACTCGACGAAGCGTCGCGACTGCGGGCGGTGGGACCGGTTGGTCCCGCGCTCCTCGAGCGGCTGCTCGTGGTCCGCCGGGGTCACGGTCTCGGAGGTGAGGTTCTCGGGGCGCGCGTCGGTGCTCACGGCTCCAGTCTCGCACCGAACGCACCCGGCGCGGCGGGGGTCACGCCCGTGAGCGACTAGCGTGGACGGGTGCGCATCGACCTCCACACGCACTCCCGCGCGTCGGACGGCACGCAGACCCCCGCCGAGCTGGTCCTCGCCGCGCGCGACGCCGGCCTCGACGTCGTGGCCCTCACCGACCACGACACCACGGCCGGCTGGGACGAGGCCGCAGCCGCGGCCCGCGACGCCGGCATCGCGCTCGTGCGCGGCACGGAGGTCTCGGCCCGCTCCCGCGGCATCAGCGTGCACCTGCTGTGCTACCTGCAGGACCCGGACCACCCGGCGCTCGCCGACGAGCTCGCGCGGGCCCGCGAGTCGCGCGTGCACCGTGCCCGGCACATCGTCGAGCGCCTCGCGCGCGACGTGCCGGTCACCTGGCAGGACGTGCTCGACCAGGCGGGCGGCGCGCTCGCCATCGGTCGGCCCCACATCGCCGACGCGCTCGTCGCCCTCGGGGTGGTGCGCGACCGTGACGCCGCGTTCGCGCACCTGCTGGCGTCCGACAGCGAGTACCACGTCGACCACTACGCGCCGGACGCCGTGGCCGCGGTGGCCGCGATCCGGGCGTCCGGTGGCGTGCCGGTGTTCGCCCACCCGGCGGCCGACGCGCGCGGCCGGACGGTGCCCGACCGGGTGTTCGACGAGCTCGCGGAGGCGGGCCTCGCCGGTCTCGAGGTGCACCACCGGGACCACTCGCCGGCCCAGCGGGAGCGGCTGCTGGCGATCGCGGAGCGCCTGGGACTGCTGGTCACGGGCTCGAGCGACTACCACGGGTCCGGGAAGGTCAACCGGCTGGGGGAGAATCTGACCGAGCCCCGGGTGCTGGACGAGATCGTCCGGCAGGGCACGACGGAGGTGGTGACGGCGTGAGCAGCGTGCTCGACGTCCAGCTGTTCATGTCGGTGTTCGTGACGCTCTTCGTCATCATGGACCCGCCCGGGACGGTCCCGCTGTTCCTCGCCCTGACCGGGTCGATGACGCGCCACCAGCGGGTGCGCGCCGCGCGCCAGGCGATCCTGGTGGCCTTCGGCGTGATCGTGGGCTTCGCGCTGTTCGGCCAGTCGCTGCTGAACTACCTGCACGTGTCCGTCGAGGCGCTGCAGGGCGCCGGGGGCCTGCTGCTGCTGCTCGTCGCGATGGAGCTGCTGACCGGCAAGATGGACACGAACGAGGGCTACGAGGGCACCCAGGGCAACGTCGCGCTCGTGCCGCTGGGCACCCCGCTGCTCGCCGGGCCCGGGGCGATCGTCGCGACGATGGTCTACGTCCAGCAGTCCACCGAGCCGTCCGACTGGGTCGCGCTCGGGCTCGGCATCGTCCTGGTGCACGTGTGCCTGTGGCTGTCCATGCGCTTCGCCGGGTCGATCCACCGCGTCCTGAAGGACTCGGGGACGATGCTCGTCAGCCGCATCGCCGGTCTGCTGCTCGCGGCCATCGCCGTGCAGCTGCTCGCCGACGCCGTCGTGACGTTCGCCCGCGAGATCTGACCCCCGCCGTCGGGCGGTACGCCGATCGCCCCCTCACCGGGTGGTGAGAGGGCGATCGGGTCGCTCGTGGTCCGGGGACTCAGGCGTCGCTGGGAGCCGGCGTGCCGGCGTCCGCGCCCGGTGCGCCGCCGCGTGAGCGGCGACGGCGACGGCGGCGGGGCGCACCCGCCGACTCGCCGCCCTCCGCGGGGCCGTCGGCGCCGGCAGGGCCGGACGTCGCGGGCACGGCCTGCGGCTGCGCCGCGGGCTGCTGCCGGGTGCCCTCCTCGGTGCGCGACGGCTCGTCGCCCGACCGGCCGCGTCCGCCGCGGCGACGGCCGCGGCCCTCGCCGCCGGCCTGCTCGTCCGACCCGCCGTCGCGACGGCCGCCGTCCCGCGCCGGTCCGCGCGCGCCCTCGCGGCCGCCCGCCGGCCGGTCGTCGGACCGTGCCGGACGCGTGCCGCCCCCGCGCTTGCCCGTCTCGCCCAGGTCCTCGAGGACCTCGGCGCCCAGGCCCGCGCGGGTCTGCTGCGACTTCGGCAGCCGGCCCGTGACGCCCCGCGGGATGTCGAGGTCGGTGTAGGCGTGCTCCGACGAGGAGTACGTCTCGACGGGCTGCGGGATGCCCAGGCCGAGCGCCTTGTCGATGAGGCCCCAGCGCGGCAGGTCGTCCCAGTCGACGAACGTCACGGCCGTGCCCTTGTTGCCCGCGCGGCCGGTGCGGCCCGTGCGGTGCAGGTACGTCTTCTCGTCCTCGGGGCACTGGTAGTTGATGACGTGCGTGACGTCCTCGACGTCGATGCCGCGCGCGGCCACGTCGGTGGCGACGAGCACGTCGACCTTGCCGTGGCGGAACGCGCGCAGCGCCTGCTCGCGCGCCCCCTGGCCGAGGTCGCCGTGGATCGCGCCGGCGGCGAACCCGCGGTCGACGAGCTCGTCGGCGACCTTCGCGGCGGTGCGCTTGGTCCGCGCGAACACGATCGTCAGACCGCGGCCGTTGGCCTGCAGGATCCGCGCCAGCAGCTCGACCTTGTCGAGCGCGTGCGCGCGGTACGCGACCTGCTTGATGTTCTTGACGGTCTGGCCCTCGTCGTCCGGCGCCGAGGCGCGGATGTGCGTGGGCTGCGACATGTAGCGACGGGCCATCGCGACGACCGCACCCGGCATGGTCGCCGAGAACAGCATCGTGTGGCGGTTGCCCGGCGTCGCCGCGAGCAGCTTCTCGACGTCGGGCAGGAAGCCCAGGTCGAGCATCTCGTCGGCCTCGTCGAGGACGACCTCGGTCGCGTGCGCCAGGCGCAGGTGCCGCTGGTTGAGCAGGTCGATCATGCGCCCGGGCGTGCCGACCACGACGTCGGCACCACGCTTGAGCGCCTCGACCTGCGGCTCGTACGCGCGCCCGCCGTACACCTGGACGATCCGCACCTTGCGGCCGGTCGAGGCCATCGCGAGGTCGCCCGCGACCTGCACGGCGAGCTCACGGGTCGGCACCACGACGAGCGCCTGCGGCTCGCCCGGTGCGGCCAGGCGGTCGTAGCCGTCCTCGTCCGGCGCGATGACGCGGTGCAGCAGGGGGACGCCGAAGCCGAGGGTCTTGCCGGTGCCCGTCTTGGCCTGGCCGATGATGTCGTGGCCCGACAGCGCGACCGGCAGGGTCATCGCCTGGATGGGGAACGGCTGCGTGATCCCGGCGGCGGCGAGCGCGGCCACGATCTCGGGGCGGACGTCGAAGTCGGCGAACGACGCGTCGACGGCCTGCACGGAGGCGGCGCGGCGCGAGCCCGTGGGCGACTCCGTCGGCACGGCGTCGGCAGCGGTGCGGAGCTCGGCCTCGGGTGCTGCGGTGGTGTCGGGGACAGGGGTGTCGACGGCGGCGTCGGTGCGCTGCTCGGTGTCGACGGTCTGGTCGGTGGTCACGTGCGGCTCTTCACTGCCAGGGTGGCGGCTCACGGTGCGGGCCGGGGGCCGGCGGCGCGTCGCGCGCGCTCGTCCGCCCCGGGCGACAGCGGGCTGCGCCACGCGGGTTGGCCGGCAGCCGATCGTAGAAGTCGCCCCGAGCGGCGCACCCTGCCGGCGTGTCCGCGGGCGTGGAGCCCGGCGGACGGCGGGCCGGTGCGCGTCGCACGGGGAGGGTCGCGGCATGTGCCGGACCGGGAAACCGAGACGAACGGGCAACCGATGTACGGGTTGTACACGGGCAGTCTATCGGACGCCCGTCCCGGTACCCGGCCCGGGCGGTGACGGCGCGTCCGGCGGCGATACGATCCCCGGATGACGACCAGCGCCGGCAACGCCCGCCCCCTGCGCTCCGAGTCCACCGGGAGCGACGACCGGTCGGCGAACCGGACCGGCAAGGACGCCGCAGCCGTGCGGTCGGCCGAGGCCGCCGACGCCGTCGAGGTGCTGGCCCTCGTCGCGAGTCTCGAGCACCAGGCCTTCGCCCGGCTCGCCGGCGACAGCCGCCAGGCGCCCGGCCTGGAGCAGTCCCTCGCCCTGAGCCGCCTCGCCGCCCGCTGCACCGAGCGCCGCGACCGGGTGCTGGCCCGCATCGAGGAGCTCGGCGGCGACGCGGTCGCCGCGCTGGGCCGGTTCGACGGGCTGCTCGACGACTTCGACGCCCGCACCCCGCCGAGCACGTGGGCCGAGCGGCTGCTCAAGGCGTACGTCGGCTACGGCGTCGCCGACGACTTCTGCCGGCTCGTCGCGCGCGGGCTCGACGCGCAGTCCGCGGGTCTCGTCGAGGAGGTCCTCGACGACGCCTCGCACACCGAGCTGGCCGTGCGCGAGCTGGACGAGGCGTGCGCGGGCGACCAGGTGCTCTCCTCACGGCTCGCGCTGTGGGGGCGGCGGCTCGTCGGTGAGGCCCTCGGTGTGGTGCAGCGCGTCGCACAGCGCCCGGAGGTGGCGCGCGTGCTCGACCGCGCGGGGGTGGCCGGAGCGGTGGTCGACGCCGACGGGAAGGGCGAGGCGGTCCAGACGCCTGCCACGGTGTTCAACGAGCTGACGGCGGAGCACACGCGTCGCATGTCGCGGCTGCACCTGACCGCCTGACGGTCCGACGGCCGCCACGGCCCGACGCGCCCGGCGGCTGCCGCGCGCGTCGGGACGTCGCTCAGATCGAGCCGAAGCCCACGCGGCCCTTGGTCTCGGCCCCGATCTCGACGAAGCCGAGGACGGCGGTGGGCACGATGACGCGACGTCCGCGGACGTCCGTCAGCTCGAGCGTCGCGGCCGTGCCGTCGAGCGCCGCCTGCACCACCGCGGCGATCTCGTCCGCCGACTGGTCGGACTCGATCGTCAGCTCGCGGGTCAGGTTCTGCACGCCGATCGTGATCTCCACGGACACTCCTCATCGCCGCTGTGCCCGGCGCGGGCGCCGGGCTGGTCGTCCACGATCCTAGGCGTCCCCGTACGGGTAGTCCGGACGCACGAGCCCGGCGAGGCCGTGCCACTGCAGGTCGGAGACGAGGTCGACGACCCGCTGGGTGCTCTGCCCGGCACCGTGGCGCAGCCAGTACGTCGCGGCGCCCTGGGCCGCCGCGACGAGCGCCGCCGCCAGCACGTCGGCCTCGGCGCGGCCGCGGCCGGTGACCCCGGCGAGCACGTCGGCGATCCGGCGGGTCGCCTCCGCGGACGCGTGCTCCACGCGCCCGCGGACCTGGGCGTCGTGCGTGACGTCGGACTCGAAGAGCAGGGTCGAGGACTCGCCGGCCACCTGGACGAACGCCAGGTACGCCTCGACCACCGCGCCGACGACCGCCCGTCCCTCGCCCCGCCCGACCGGCCCGGCCTCGATCGGCGCGACCGCGCGCTCGACGGTCGCGAGCAGCGCCGCCCCCTGCTCGTCGACGAGCGCGAGGTACAGGTCGAGCTTCGACGGGAAGTGCCGGTAGAGCACGGGCTTGGAGACCGCGGCCCGGTCGGCGATGTCGTCCATCGAGACGTGGTGGAAGCCGTCGGTCGAGAACAGCTCGAGTGCCGTCGCGAGGAGCTGGGAGCGGCGCTCGGCGCGGGCCATCCGCGGCCCGCGGGACCGGGACGCGGGCGCACGCTGGGCGTCGGTCATCCGCCGATCGTAGCCACGGTGTGTTGCGGGCAGGGGTCGCGTCCGTGGTGCGGTGACGGCGGTGCGGACGTCGCGGCGGGAGGGCGGGGATGTCGGCGGGGCGTGATGTGATCGGCGCCGTGACGACGGCACCGACGACCCGGCTCGTGGCGGCACCTCTGGTCGAGCGCGCGGCGCTCGGCGACGAGGCGCGCCCCACGCTGGACGCGCGGCAGCGCGAGGTCGTCGAGCGTGTCGTGGCCGGGGTCGACGGCGCGCTGCTCGTCACCGGCGCGCCGGGGACCGGGCGGACGACGGTGGCGCTCGAGTCCGCCGCCGCGGCCGTCGAGGCAGGGCTCGCACCGGACGACGTCCTGGTGCTCGCCGCGAGCCGCCGCGCGGCGGCCGAGCTGCGCGACCGGCTCGCGGTGCGGCTCGGCCGCACCGCCGGTCGGCCGCTCGTGCAGACGCCCGCCGCCGTGGCGTTCGCGGTGCTGCGGGCGCGGGCCGGTGCCCTCGGAGAGCCGCCGCCCGTGCTGGTCTCCGGGCCGGAGCAGGACCTGGCGCTGGCCGAGCTGCTCGCCGGGCACGCCTCCGGGGAGGTGCCCGGCCCGCGGTGGCCGGCGGGCGTCCCGCAGGCGGCGCTGGCGACCCGCGCGTTCCGCGACGAGCTGCGCGACCTGCTGATGCGGGCGGCCGAGCGCGGCCTGGCGCCGACGGACCTGGCGGCGCTCGGGCGCCGGGAGCAGCGGCCCGCCTGGGTCGCCGCGGCCCGCGTGTACGAGGAGTACCTCGACGTCATGGCGCTCGCGACCGCGACGCCGGACGCCGGCGAGCGGCTCGACCCGGCGGTCGTCGTCGACGCGGCCGTCGCGGCGCTGCGCGGCTGGGACGACGACGTCCCCGGTGTCCCGTGCCCGCGTCGCCGGCTGGTGGTCGTCGACGACCACCAGGAGAGCACCGCCGCGACGGCCCGGCTGCTGCGCGCCTTCGCGGACCGCGGCGCGCGGCTGCTGCTGCTCGGGGACCCCGACGTCGCGGTGCAGACGTTCCGCGGCGCGCAGCCGTCGCTCGTCGCGCGGGCGGCGGCCGCCGGTGCGGGTGAGCTCGCGGCGGAGCACGTCGTCCTGCGCACGGTGTGGCGCCAGAGCGCGCCGCTGCGCGAGGTGACGGCACGGATCACCGAGCGCGTCGCGGCGTCCGGGACGGTGGCGCACCGGCGCGCGGACGTCCCGGACGACCGCGCGGCCGGCCCGGCGCCGCGCGTGGCCGTGCTGCCCAGCGCCGCGCAGGAGGCCGCGTGGGTCGCGCACCGGCTGCGCCGCGCGCACCTGACGGGCGGCGTCCCGTGGGACGAGATGGCCGTGGTCGCACGCGCCGGCAGCCGCGTCACGGCCGTCCGGCGCGCGCTGGCCCAGGCCGGCGTGCCCGTGCGCGTCGTCGGGAGCGACGTCCCCCTGCGCGAGGAGCCGGCGGTCCGGCCGCTCCTGGACGCGGTGCGCGTCGCGCTGCAGCCGCAGGACCTCGACGCGGAGGTCGCCGCACGGCTCGCGTGCTCGCCCCTCGGCGGGCTCGACGCGGTCGGCCTGCGCCGGGTGCGGCGCGCGCTGCGCGCGGAGGAGCTCGCCGGCGGCGGCGGACGGTCCAGCGACGTCCTGCTGGTCGAGGCGCTGGCCGCTCCGGGCCGAGCCGCGACGCTCGAGCCGCACGTCGGCCGGCCCGTGCAGCGGCTGGCGCAGGTGCTGCAGGCCGGGCGCGACGCGGCCGCCGCGCCCGCCGCCGACGTGCAGGCGGTGCTGTGGGCGGTGTGGGACCGGGCCGGTCTGGCCGACCCGTGGCGCCGGGCGGCGCTCGCGGGCGGGTCCGGTGGCGAGCGGGCCGACCGCGACCTCGACGCCGTCCTCGCGCTCTTCCGCGCGGCGGAGACGTTCGTCGAGCGCATGCCGCAGGCCACGCCGCTGGCCTTCGTCGACTGGGTGCTCGCGCAGGACCTGCCGGCCGACTCCCTGGCCCCGGCGTCGCGTGCCGCGGGCGTCAGCGTGCTGACACCCGCCGGCGCCGCGGGCGGGTCGTGGGAGGTCGTGGCCGTCGTCGGCGTGCAGGAGGGCGTCTGGCCCGACCTGCGGCTGCGCGACTCGATGCTGGGCGCCCAGGCGCTGGTCGACCTGCTGGCCGGGCGCGAGGCCACCACCGGGCCGGGGGAGGAGCACGCCCGCGCGGCGCGCGCCGCGGTGCTCGCCGACGAGCTGCGCGCCTTCGCGCTGGCCTGCTCGCGCGCCCGGACCCACCTGCTGGTGACCGCGGTGGACGACCAGGACGCGACGCCCTCCCCGTTCGTCGACCTCGTCCAGCCGGGGTCGGACGACGACGGTCCGGACCCTCGACGCACGAGCGCGCCCGCGCCCCTGGACCTGCGGGGCCTCGTCGCGCGGCTGCGGGCGACGCTCGAGCGCACCGCCGCGCTGGGGGAGCCGGACGAGGCGGCGGCCCGCACGCTCGCGCGGCTCGCGGCGCACGGCGTCCCCGGCGCCGACCCGGCGTCGTGGTTCGGGCTCGCGGAGCCGTCGAGCGACGCACCGCTGTGGGAGCCCGACGCCCGGGTCCCCGTCTCGCCGTCGCGGCTCGAGACGGCGCAGCGGTGCACGCTGCGGTGGGCGCTCGAGGCGGCCGGCGGGACGCCCGCGTCGTCGGCGCAGCAGTCCCTCGGCACGCTCGTGCACGCGATCGCGCAGGAGCACCCGACGGCCGACCTGCCGACGCTGCGTGCGGAGCTCGACCGCCGGTGGCACGAGCTCGCGCTGGGGGACGGCTGGCCGGCGGTGGCTGCGCGGCGCAGGGCCGACGCGATGATCGAGCGGCTGGCGTCCTACCTGCGCGCGGCGGGCGAGCCCGTCCTGGTGGAGGCCCCGTTCACGCTCGAGACCGACCGCGCCGTCGTCCGCGGCTCGGTCGACCGGGTCGAGCGCGCGGTCACCGAGGGCGACGGTGGCGGCGGCGCGGTCGAGGTCGTCGACCTCAAGACCGGGTCGCGCGTCCCGACCCTCGCGCAGGCCGGCGAGCACGCACAGCTCGGGGCGTACCAGCTCGCGGTGGACGCGGGTGCCGTCCCCGGCCTCGAGCCGGGGACGCGCAGCGTCGCGGCCAGGCTCGTGCACCTCGCGCAGGGGTCCGGCGGCCCCACGCAGCGGCGGCAGGAGGGCCTGGGTCCCGAGGACGACGGGCCGAGCTGGGCCCGCGTGCTCGTCGACGACGTCGCCGGGCGCATGGCCGCGTCGAGCTTCGAGGCACGCGCCAACGACCTGTGCGACCGCTGCCCCGTCCGGCGCTCGTGCCCGCTGCGGGGCGAGGGTGGGCAGGTGGTCGCATGAGCGCCCTCACCACGTCGCAGGCCCAGGGCCTCTCGGCGGTGCGCATCGCGCGGCTCGTCGGGCAGCACCCGCCGACCGAGGAGCAGCGTGCCGTCATCGAGGCGCCGCTGCGCCCGTCGCTCGTCGTGGCGGGCGCGGGCTCCGGCAAGACCGAGACGATGGCGGCGCGGGTGGTCTGGCTGGTCGCCAACGGCCTGGTGGCGCCGGAGCAGGTGCTGGGCCTGACGTTCACGCGCAAGGCGGCCGGCGAGCTCTCGGAGCGCGTGCGGCGCCGGCTGCGGGCCCTGGTGCGGTCGGCGGCTGCCGAGGGCGTCCCGCTGCCCACGGGCGCGGACGTCGTCGACGAGCTCGCCCGGCCCCACGTCTCCACCTACCACGCCTACGCGGCCTCCCTGGTGACCGACCACGCGCTGCGCCTCGGCGTCGAGCCGGGGGCCAGGCTCCTCGGGGAGGCCGCCCAGTGGCAGCTCGCGTCGCAGGTCGTCGAGTCCTGGGCGGGCGACCTCGACACGTCGGCGGCGACGTCGACGGTCGTGGACGCCGTGCTCGCGCTGTCCGGCGCGCTCGACGAGCACCTTCTCGACCCCGCCGCCGCACGCCGTGGCATCGAGGCCCTCGTGGCGGACCTCGAGGCCACGCCCGCAGGCACCCAGCCGCGCGTGCCGTACGCGAAGGTCCGCGACCTCGTCGCCTCGCTCGGTGAGCGCGCCCGGGTGCTCGACCTCGTCGCGGACTACCGCGCGCGCAAGCGGGCCGCCGACAGCCTGGACTTCGGCGACCAGGTGGCGCTCGCCGCCCGCCTCGCCCGCGACGTCCCCGAGGTCGGTGCCGCCGAGCGCGACCGGTTCCGGGTCGTCCTGCTCGACGAGTACCAGGACACCTCGTACGCGCAGCTCGTGCTCCTGCAGGCGCTGTTCTCGGGCGGGCACCCGGTGACGGCGGTCGGGGACCCGCACCAGTCGATCTACGGCTGGCGCGGCGCCAGCCCGGGCGGGCTCGCCCGGTTCCCGGCGGCCTTCCCGGTCGTCGAGGCGGGCCGGGGCGCCGACGGCGGCCCCGGCGGCGACCCTGACGGCGGCCCCGACGGCGGCCCCGGCGGGTCGGGCTCTGCGGGCCCCACGGCCGAGGGCGTGCGCGCGCGGCGGCGGCCTGCGGACGTCGTCCAGCTCTCGACGTCGTGGCGCAACGACGTCGCGGTGCTGGACGCCGCCAACCAGGTCGCCGCGCCCCTGCGCACCGGTGCCGCCCGGGTCGACGTGCCCCGGCTGGCACCGCGACCCGGCGCCGGCCCGGGTGCCGTCCAGGGGGTCGTCGCGAGCACCGTCGAGGACGAGGCGGAGGCCGTCGCCGCGTGGGTGGCCGCCCGGTGGCGGCCCGCGGCGCACCCGGCGGGACGCCGGACCGCCGCCGTGCTGTGCCGCAAGCGCTCGCAGTTCGAGCCCGTGCGGCGGGCGCTGCGCGCCGCGGGCCTCCCGGTCGAGGTGGTGGGGCTGGGCGGGCTGCTCGCCACGCCCGAGGTGGTCGACCTCGTCGCCGTGCTGCAGGCGGCCCACGACCCGACGCGTGGGGACGCGGTCGTGCGGCTGCTGACCGGCGCCCGTACCCGGCTGGGCGCCGCGGACCTGCATGCGCTGGGCGACTGGGCGCGTCAGGGCGCGCGGCCGGCGGGACGCGCGCCGGGCGGGCAGGGGGTCGAGGCCGACGTCGTCGACGAGCGCAGCCTCGTCGACGCGCTCGACGACCCGCCGCCCCCGGGCTGGCGCAGCCCTGCCGGCCGTGCGCTGACCGCCGAGGGGCGCCGTCGGCTGGCGGAGCTGGCGGGGGTGCTGCGCGCCGTCCGCGCCCAGCAGGGCCTGTCGCTGCCGGAGCTCGTCGGCGAGGCGGAGCGGCTGTTCGGCCTCGACATCGAGGTGCAGGCGCGTGCCGACACCGCACCCGGGCGCGCGCGGGCGCACCTCGACGCCTTCGCGGACGTCGCCGCCGAGTTCGCGCGCGGGGCCGACCGCCCGACGCTGGGCGCGTTCCTCGCCTGGCTCGAGGCGGCGGACGCCCGTGAGGACGGCCTCGAGCTGCCCGTGACCGAGCCGGACCCCGACGCGGTCCAGGTGATGACGGTGCACGCCGCCAAGGGCCTCGAGTGGGACGCGGTCGCGGTCGCCGGGCTCGTCGACGGAGGGCTCCCCGCGACCGCGATGCTCGGCAAGGACGGCCCCAAGGACTCGGCGTGGCTGACCGGGCTGGGCGTGCTGCCGTACCCGCTGCGGGGCGACGCGGACGACCTGCCGCGCCTGGACTGCGCGGGCGCCGAGTCTCCGAAGGAGCTCGCCGACCGTCTCGACCGGTTCCGCCTGGACGCCGGCGACCACGAGGTCGCCGAGGAGCGCCGCCTGGCGTACGTCGCGGTGACCCGCGCACGGGAGGACCTGCTGCTGTCCGCGGCCTACTGGGGGGAGCCGAAGGCGCCTCGCCGGTTGTCCCCGTTCCTCACCGAGCTCGTCGACGCGGGGCTCGTCGACGTCGTCGCCCGGGCCGACGAGCCGGAGACCGGCACCCAGAACCCGCGCGGCGCCCTCACCCCGGCGGCCGTCTGGCCCGTCGACCCGTTCACCGTCGACGGGGCGGCGCCGCGGCGCGCCGCCGTGGCCGCGTCGGCCGCGGCCGTCCGTGCCGCCGCGGCGGCGATGCGCGCCGAGGTCCCGGCGTCCCTCACCGGCGCCCCGGCGTCCCGATCCGACGTGCCCGTCCCTCGCGGCGGCACGGACGTCCGGCTCGGCGGCGACCCGCTCGGCCACGACGTGCCCGACGGCACGCGGACCGACGGCGGCGGGGCCGACGGCGCCCGGCCGTCGCGCGCCGCCGACGACTGGGACGCGCTCGCGGACCGGCTGCTCGCGGAGCAGGCCGCGCGCCGACGGGGTGACGCCCGCGTCGCGCTGCCGGCGCACCTGTCGGCGTCGTCGCTCGTGCGCCTCGACGCCCAGCCCGACCAGTTCGCCCTCGGCCTGCGTCGACCGGTGCCGCGCGAGCCGTCCCCGCAGGCGCGCCGCGGCACGGCGTTCCACGCCTGGGTGGAGGCCTGGTACGGCCAGGCGACGCTCGTCGACGTGGACGACCTGCCGGGGGCCGACGACGACGTGCTCCCCGACGACCCGGACCAGGCGGCGCTGCGGGCGGCCTTCCTGCGCACACCCTGGGCCCACCGCTCGCCGGTGGCCGTCGAGGTCGACGTCGAGACGACCATCGGCGGGTACGTGCTGCGCTCGCGCATCGACGCCGTCTTCCCCGACCCCGACCGTCCGGGTGTGCCGGGAGCGGTGGTCGTGGTCGACTGGAAGACCGGTGCGCCGCCCCGCGACACGGCCGAGCAGGGCTCACGTGAGCTGCAGCTGGCCGTCTACCGCATCGCCTGGGCGCGGCTGAGCGGCACGGACCCCGAGCTGGTCCGGGCGGCGTTCTGCTACGTCGGCGCGGGTGTCACGGTGGTGCCGGACCGGCTGCCCGGCCCCGACGAGGTCGCGCACCTGCTCGCCACCGCCGCTCCCGCGAGCGGTCGGCCGGACGGGGACCGTGCCCGCTGAGGGACGTCGACCGGCCGGGCCGGAGAGATCCGGCGGGGCGTCAGAAGGCCGCGGCGGCCTCGTCGACGCGGGTGTGCTCCTCCAGGTCGTGCAGCATCTGCACGGCGTCGTCCACGACGTCCTGACGGTGGGCACGCACGCCGTGCAGCAGCCAGCGGGCCAGCGCCAGCTCACCGGCGAGCAGCGCGCGGTCGGCCAGGTGCGGGTCCGTCAGCTCGGTGCGGCGCAGCAGGTACGCCTCGAGGATCGAGTCCACCGCGTCCTGCGGTGCGGCGACGAGCAGCCACGACAGGTCGTCGGCGGGGTCCGCGACCATCGCCGACCCCCAGTCGAGCACGCCGGTGACGGCGCCGTCGGACACCAGCACGTGCGTGCTCGACAGGTCGCCGTGCACCACCGTCGGCCGGAACCGCCACATCGCGACGTCCTCGAGCAGCTCCTCCCAGCGCCGCAGCAGCGACGCGGGCACGAGGCCGGTGCGCGCCGCCTCGTCGACCTCGGCCTGGCGGCGCTCGCGGTAGCCGGCGGCGTCGTAGACCGGCAGCCCGGCGTTCTCCACGACGGACGTCGGCAGCTCGTGGACGGCGGCGAGCGCGCGGCCCACCGCGGCGGCCAGGCCGGGCCCGGGGCGCAGGGTCTCGAGCCGCAGCGGCCGGCCGGGGACCTCCCGGTGGACGCTCGCCCGCCCGCCCTCGGGCAGGTGCGCGAACCCGACCGGGCGCGGCACCGCGAACGGCAGCCGGTCGTCGTCGACGAACGGCCCCAGCGCCTCCAGGAGCGCGACCTCGGCCTCCAGCGCCGCGCCGGCGGCCGGGTGCTGGGGCGCCCGGACGACCCAGCGCTGGCGGACCGAGTCGACGACGACGGCGACGTCGACGTCGGCGCCCGGGTGCACGGGGCGCCGCACGTCGTACGCGTCGAGCCCCGGGACGGCGACGGTCGCGAGGGCGGCGAGTGCGAGCGGCGAACGGGTCACGACCGCCAGGGTAGGTCGTGCGGGGCCGTCCTCCGGGCCGGACGCACGGCGTGTTGGCGTCCGGTTCGTCCACGGACGTCCCGGGACGTCAGGGGACGTCCCCCGGCGCGGCCCTGCGGCCTGCGGTCGCGGGCGCCCGTCGGCGCGGCCGGCTCCGCGTAACGTGACGCACGTGACCCGTCCCGCCCTGACCGACCTGCCGCTCGCGCGGGCGTCCGTGGCGCGCGCCGCCGAGCTGCGCGACGGCCCGCGGGTGCTGACCGACGCGCTGGCCGACCGTCGCACCCGCGTCCTGGCGGTCCGCGACGGCGGCCTGCTCCTCGACGGCGACGGCGCGGTGCGCTGGCTGGACCCCGCCGGTGCGCGTGCGCTGCTGGCGGCGGGCGCGGCGGTCGGCGAGGCCGGCGCCGCGACGGACGTGCGATCGGCGGGCGCGCCGGGCGACGTCCCGACGGGCGACGCCGAACCCCACGACGTCTGGCTCCTGCTGGGCGCGGAGGACGACGGCGCACGGGTGCTGGCCGTGCGGCTGCCCGACGAGCACCCGCTGCCCGTGCGCGGCGAGCCGGCCGACGTGCTGGTCCACCTCCCGGACGGCCCGGTGACGCGCGGTGGCTGGCATTCCCTGCGCGCCGTCGGTGCGGGCCTCGACGCGCACGACGCGGGACTCGCCACCGCGGCGGTGGCGCTCGACGCCTGGCACGACCGTCACCCGCGCTGCCCGCGCTGCGGCGCGCCGACGCGCGTCGCGCAGGCCGGGTGGTCACGCGTGTGCGAGGCCGACGGGTCCGAGCACTACCCCCGCACGGACCCGGCGGTGATCATGGCGGTCGTCGACGACGACGACCGTCTGCTGCTGGGTCACGCCGCGGCGTGGCCGGCCGGCCGGTGGTCGACGCTGGCGGGCTTCGTCGAGGCCGGCGAGTCGGCCGAGCAGGCCGTGCGGCGCGAGGTCGCGGAGGAGACGGGCGTCGAGGTCGGCGACGTGGAGTACGCGGGGAGCCAGCCGTGGCCGTTCCCGGGGTCGCTGATGCTGGGCTTCCGGGCGCGCGCGACGAGCACGCGCGTGCAGGTCGACGGCGTGGAGATGGCCGAGGCGCGCTGGTTCACGCGCGAAGGGCTCGTCGCCGCCGTCGCGTCGGGCGAGGTGCTGCTGCCCGGCGGTGCGTCGATCGCGCGGGCGCTCGTCGAGCAGTGGTTCGGGCGCCCGATCGCGGACTGACCGGCCGCCGGGCGTCAGACGCCGAGGCGCTCGCGCACCTGGGCGAGGGACGGGTTGGTGGCGGCGGAGCCGTCGGGGAACACGACGGTGGGCACGGTCTGGTTGCCGCCGTTGAGGTCCTCGACGAGCTGCGCGGCCTCGGGCTGCTGCTCGATGTCGACGACGTCGTAGGCGATGCCCGCGGAGTCGAGCTGCTTGCGCAGGCGGTGGCAGTAGCCGCACCACGTCGTGGAGTACATCGTCACGGTGCCCGGTGCCGGGGTGGGGGTCGTCATGGCTCCTCGCCGGTGCTCGTCGGTCGTCTCCTCCACAGATCCTCGCACGTCGTGTCGGCGGGGCCTGGGAGACTGGTCACGATGTCCGCCGACTCCCTCCTCGACGCGCTCGACCCCGAGCAGCGCACCGTCGCCACCGCCCTGACGGGTCCCGTCTGCGTGCTCGCGGGCGCGGGCACGGGCAAGACGCGCGCGATCACCCACCGCATCGCCTACGGCGTGCGGACCGGCGTGTACCGCCCTGCGTCCGTCCTGGCCGTGACGTTCACCGCCCGTGCGGCGGGGGAGATGCGGGTGCGGTTGCGCGACCTGGGCGCGAGCGGGGTGCAGGCCCGCACGTTCCACGCGGCGGCGCTGCGCCAGCTCGGGCACTTCTGGCCCCGGGTCGTGGGTGGCGCGCCGCCGCGGCTGGCGGAGCAGAAGGCGACGCTGGTCGCGGAGGCCGGTCGGCGTGTGGGCGTCTCCGTCGACCGGATCACGGTGCGCGACCTCGCGGCCGAGATCGAGTGGGCGAAGGTGTCGCTCGTCACCGCCGAGGACTACGAGCGCGCGGCCGCAGCCGTGCGGCGGCCCGCGCCCGCGGGGCAGGACGCGCAGGCGGTCGCCCGGTTGATCACCGCGTACGAGGACGTCAAGACCGAGCGGGGCGTCATCGACTTCGAGGACGTGCTGCTGCTGCTCGCGGCCATGCTCGCGCAGCGCGGGGAGGTGGCGGACGAGGTCCGCTCCCAGTACCGGCACTTCGTGGTCGACGAGTACCAGGACGTCAGCCCGCTCCAGCAGTACCTGCTCGACCAGTGGCTCGGTGGGCGTCACGACGTCTGCGTCGTGGGTGACCCGAGCCAGACGATCTACTCGTTCGCCGGCGCGACGCCGCACCACCTGCTGACGTTCGCGCGGCAGCACCCCGGCACCCGGGTCGTGAAGCTGGTGCGCGACTACCGCTCGACGCCGCAGGTCGTGGGCCTGGCCAACCGTGTCCTCACCTCGACGCGCAGGCCGTCCGACCCGGTGCCGCTGCACCTCGTCGCGCAGCAGCCCGACGGGCCGCAGGTGCGGTTCACCGCGTACTCGGACGACGAGGCGGAGGCCGCGGGCGTCGCCGCGCGGGCCGCGCGGCTCGTGGCGGCCGGGGTGCCGGCCAGCGAGATCGCGGTGCTGTACCGCACCAACGTGCAGTCCGAGGTGCTCGAGCAGGCGCTCGCGGCCGCGGGGCTGGGCTACCAGGTGCGCGGCGGCCTGCGGTTCTTCGCCCGGCGCGACGTGCGGGACGCGCTCGTGCTGCTGCGCGGCGGGGCACGGTCGGCGGACGCCGACGTGCCGCTGGGGCAGACGGTCCGCGACATCCTGACGTCCGTGGGGTGGGCGCCCCAGCCGCCCTCGGCGCGCGGCGCGGCCCGGGAGCGGTGGGACGCGATGCAGGCGCTCGTGGGGCTCGCGGACGACATGGTCGCGACGCGCGGCGGCGCGACGCTCACGGACCTCGTGGCCGAGCTCGACGACCGTGCGTCCGCGCAGCACGCCCCGACCGTGGACGGCGTGACGCTCGCGTCGCTGCACGCGGCCAAGGGCCTGGAGTGGGACGCGGTGTTCCTCGTCGGCCTGTCGGACGGGCTCCTGCCCATCTCGCTGGCCCAGACGGAGGCGGCGGTGTCCGAGGAGCGGCGGCTGCTGTACGTCGGGGTCACGCGCGCGCGGCGCCACCTCGAGCTGTCCTACGCGGCCGCCCGCACCCCCGGGTCCCGGGCCTCGCGGACACGGTCGCGCTTCCTCGCCGGGCTGTGGCCGGGGGAGGACGGCGGTCGGGGGACCGGACGGCGCGCCTCGGCCGCCGCGGACCCGGCCGTCCTCGACCGGCTGCGCACGTGGCGCGCACAGGTCGCCGACGAGCGCGGGGTCCCTGCCTTCCGGGTCCTGCCGGACGTCGCGCTCGAGGCCGTCGCCGCGGCGATGCCCACGGCGCCCGCGGACCTGCGGTACGTCCAAGGGCTCGGCCAGACACGCCTGCGGGAGTACGGCGACGCCCTGCTCCGCGTGGTCGCCGACGAGACCCCGCAGGACGACGGGAAAGACGTCCGGACGAAGTTCCGTTAATTGCTTGTGACGGTCAGACGGGCCGCCCTAGGGTGGTCACGTCCTTGTTCGCGGGGTGCTGCCGAAGAGGCGGGACCCGACCCTGGAGAGGAGGTGGGTGACCTGATGGAGACCAACACGATCGACATGACGTCGGCCCGTGCGTACACGCGCGTCCTCGCGCCCACCGCCGGGAACTTCCAGGGGATCGCTGTGCCCATGTCCGGGCACAAGCGCCGTCTCCGTCCCGCGACGTCCGTCACCGATCTTCGACACAGGACCCCGTAGCAGCAGCCTCACCAGGCAGGCCGCGGAGTCCGAACTCGGATCCGCGGCCTCTCTCATTTCTCCGGTCCTCCACCGGGGCGAGCGGCCCGATCCGGCATCCACAGCTCACCCGCAAGGACATCAGGAGGACATCGTGCGGCTCACGACGCTGCTCGACAACGTGAACCAGGGGGGCTCCGGCCCCTGGCCCACCAGCAGCACCGCGACGACGAACGACCAGTTCGACCGGATGGTGGCCGGCCTCATCCCGTGCCGGTCGAACGACGCCGAGCTGTGGTTCGCCGAGCGTCAGTCCGACGTGGAGCTGGCCAAGGCCCTGTGCCGCGAGTGCCCGCTCATCGACGGCTGCCTCGCCGGCGCCGTCGAGCGGGCGGAGCCGTGGGGTGTCTGGGGCGGTCAGGTCTTCGTCGGTGGCGTGGTCGTCCCGACCAAGCGCGGCCGTGGTCGGCCCCGCAAGGACGCGACGGCTGCCTGAGCCGGCGGCCGGTGCTCCCGTCCCGTCGCCGTCGCGGCACCCGGGCCGGGCCGCCGAGGTCACTCCTCGTGCGGCCCGGCCCGCGCCGTCCCCGGCGGCACCACGCACCCGCACGCGGGGTGCGGCCCGAAGCGGCGCTCGCGGGCGACGAGGTCCGGCAGCGCGAGCTCGAGGGTCGCGCCGCAGGTGACGGGCGTCGCCCCCGCCAGGAGGGTGAGGACGTGGGCGGCCGCCGACGCGGCGCACGCGCCGGCGAGCACCCCCACCTCGCCGGACGCCGGGACGTCCGCGCCGCCGGGCCCCGTGAGCGACCCGAGCACCGTCGGCCACGCGGGGTCGGCGTCCGCGCGGTGCAGGTCGAGGCAGCGCAGGCACGGGTCGGTACCGGGGCGCACCATCGGCCCGACGAGCGCGTCGGCCGTCCGCACGACGACGGACAGGTGCGCCACGCCGTGGGTCGTCAGCACCGCGGCCCGCAGCGGGTCCGCCGCCTCGTGCTCGACGACCACGACCACGTCGGGGTCGTCGTCACCGTCGAACCGCACGCCGGGCGCCGCCTCCCGCAGCGCGCGCCGTGCCGCGACCGCGCGCGGCGCCCCCACGTCCGCCCACCGGTGGATCCCCGCCGCGACGTCCGGTGAGCGGACGGGGGCCTCGTCGTCCAGGAGGAGGCTCCCCACCCCGGCGACGGCCAGGTGCCGGGCGATGCCGAGGCCCGTGGGCCCGAGGCCGACGACCCCGACGACGGCCCGCTCGCGGGCCGTGACGACGTCGTCACCGGTCGCGTCGGGCAGCAGCAACGTCCACGCGGCCGCGTCGGCAGCGGTCGGCCCGCGGACCGCGTCGGGCCGGTGCCGTGTCAGCCCTGCCCGTCGCAGGTCGTCGACGGTCGCGGCGACGGCCGCGGGGTCCGTGCCGAGCGCCCGTGCGCGTGCGGGCAGCGTCGACAGGTCCGTGGTCGCGTCGACCCCGCCCCACAGCCGCGCCTCGGCGGGCCGCAGCCCCACGAGCCGGACGGCCCAGCGGGGGTCCGTGCCGATCTGCACCTCGTCGTCCGCGCGGGTCAGGACGCGCAGACCGGGTCGCAGCCGGAGGGCGGGGGACGTCGGGCCGGTCACCCGCCCACGATGGCACCGGGCGGGCGCACCCGTCGGGCGTCGTCCACAGGCCGCCGACGACGGGCGCGGACGTGACGAGGGCACCGTCGCGTGCGACGGTGCCCTCGTGGCGGTCACGGCCTGGCCGCGACCGGGGACGTCAGGCCTTGCCGAGGATCCGGTTCAGCTTGGTCCCGCAGACGGGGCACGTACCCTTGGCCATGCGGCGGCCGGACTCGGAGACGACGACCTCGCCCTCCGTCTCCCGCTTCTCCTTGCACTTCACGCAGTAGAACTCGCCCGCCCAGGTGTCGGCCATGTGGTCCCTCCTCGAACGCTCTCCCGGGCGGTGGCATCGCGCCCGGGGCAAGGGACCATGACGGCCTCCGTGCGCTCACACAGTAGTGGTCGGTGCGGCCGCGCACGCCTGCGGGGCCCGGCGTCGCCCACCCGGAGCGGGTGAACCGCCGATGTCCTGAGTGCCGCGGGGGGTCCCGCGCGCTAGCGTTCGAGGGTGCCGACATCGCGCGAGGCGACGCCGACCGCCGGGTCGCGCCCTGACGGCGCACCGGGCGTGTCGTCGCCGCGCCGCGGACCCGCTGCCGAGCCGGTCGTGGAGGTCCGTCGTTCTCGGCGCCGCGCGCGCACGGTGAGCGCGTGGCGCGAGGACGGCCGCACGGTCGTCGCGATCCCGGCCCGGTTCACGCGGGCGCAGGAGCGGGAGTGGGTCGGCCGCATGGTCGACCGGCTGGCCGCGCAGGAGCGGCGCCGCCGGCCGTCCGACGACCAGCTCGTCACGCGCGCCACCGAGCTGTCCCGCCGGTACCTGGGCGGGCGGGCGGTGCCGACGAGCGTGCGCTGGTCGTCGAACCAGGGGCGGCGCTGGGGGTCGTGCACGCCGTCCGAGGGGACGATCCGCATCTCCGACCGGGTCCGTGGCATGCCGCGCTGGGTGCTCGACTACGTGCTGCTGCACGAGCTCGCGCACCTCCTGCAGCCCGGGCACGGGGAGCATTTCTGGGCCGAGCTGTCGACGTACCCGCACACGCAGCGGGCGCGAGGCTTCCTCGAGGGCTGCGCGTTCACGCGTGACGGCCACGACGGCGGGGAGCCGCCCGACGAGCCGCTGGACGACGAGCCCGCGGACGACGACGACCGGGTGGACGTCCACGCGCCCGACGGCGAGCCGGCGACCGCCGCCACCGACTGACCCGGGCACCGGGGCCCGAGGGCCCGGGGGTGTCCGTCAGCCCGCGGGCGTGCCCGTCGCCTGGTCGCCCTCGTCCGTGCCGTCGGCGTCGCCGAGGATCTGGGCCAGTGCCCGGTCCAGGTCGGCGGACCCGTCGACCTCCGCCTGGCGGCGGGCGTCGAACCCCGCGGGGTCGTCCAGGTCCTCGGGCGTGGGCACGAGGTCCGGGTGCGCCCACAGGGCGTCGCGGCCCGCGACGTCACGCGTCGCGGTCAGGTGCGCCCACACCGTCGCGGCGTCCCGCAGGCGTCGTGGCCGCAGCTCGAGCCCGACGAGGCTGGCGAACGTCTGCTCGGCCGGGCCGCCGGCGGCGCGGCGACGGCGGACCATCTCGCGCAGCGGCACGGCGTGCGGCAGGTGCGGTGTCGCGGCGGCCGTCGCGACCTCGTCGACCCAGCCCTCCACGAGGGCGAGGGCGTGCTCGAGGCGGGCGAGGGCGGCCTGCTGCGCGGGTGTGGTCTGCGGGGCGAACACGCCTCCCGACAGTGCCTCCTGGAGTGCCGCGGGGTCGGTCGGGTCGATGGAGGCGACGGCCTCCTCGAGGTGCTCGACGTCGATCGCGATGCCCCGCGCGTACTCGGCGACGGTGTCGAGCAGGTGCGCCCGCAGCCATGGGACGTGGCCGAACAGGCGGCTCGCGGCCGCCTCCCGCAGCGCGAGGTACAACCGCACCTCCTCCGCCGGGGCGTCCAGCCCCTGGGCGAAGGCGTCGACGTTGGCGGCGACGAGCGCGGGTGCCGGCCGCTCCAGCAGCGGCAGCCCGATGTCGGTCGTGCCGAACGCCTCGCGGGCCAGCGTGCCGGCGGCCTGACCGACCTGCAGCCCGAACACCGCCGACCCGAGCCCGCGCAGCAGCTGGGTGGGGTCGCCGGCGCCCGCGTCCGTCAGACCGCCGGGGAACGCCGAGCCGATCTCGCCGATCGCCGGTCCCAGCGCGCCGGCGAGGGCTGCGGAGAGCGACGTCGCGACGGGCTCGGTGAGCGTGCGCCACGTGGGGAGCGTCGCCTCGACCCACTCGGCCCGGCTCCACGCCTGCGGTGCGCCGACGACGGGCGGCAGGTCGGTCGCGACGTCGAGCCACAGCTCGGCCACGGACAGCGCGTCACGCACCTCCTTGGCCTGGGCGGGCGTGAGGCTGGGGTCGCCCCCGACGGCCGCCTGCTGACGCGCCAGGTCGTGGGCCATCTGCCAGTTGACGGGCTGGTCGCCCGAGGTGGCGAGCATGCGCTGGACCTGCGCGAGCGCCTGCTGCAGCGCCACGGGGTCCGCGGGCAGCCCGGACGCGGCGGCCATGGCCGCCGGGTCGACGCCCATCTCGCGCATCTCGCGGATCGCGTCGTCGGCCGCGGGGCCGAGCATCGCGCGGAGCATCTGCTCCCACTGCTGCGGACCGGTCGCGTCGGGACCGTCCGGGGCGGGGACGTCGGGGCTCATGCGGGCCTCCTGGCTGGCCGGGAGCCTCCACGGTAACCGGGCGGTGGCCCCCTCCGACGGGTGCGTGGGCCCGGTTCGCTCACGGCGCACACGCGTGCCGCGGGGCGGCCCGTCCCCGGTGAGGGATGATCGGTGACGTGCTCGACGACCGACCGCTCGACGACCCTGCCGACGACCCTGCCGACGACCCGCGTCCCTCGGACGGTCCCGGCCCCGCGGACGCGCCCGGCGACGGCGACGGCGAGCCCGCGCGGCCGACGCCGCGGGCGCTCGTCCTGTCCTTCGGGATGCTCGCGATCGCCGTCCTGACGGGCGTGCTGGTCGTCCTGCCGGCGCCGTACGCGGTCAACGGGCCCGGCCCCACCAAGGACGTGCTGGGCGAGGTGGACGGCGAGCCCCTGATCGAGGTGGCGGGCGCGGAGACGTACCCGTCGACGGGGGAGCTGCGCCTGACCACCATCTCGGGCGTCGGTGGCCCGGGCTACCCGGCGTACGCGCTCAACGTGCTGCAGGGCTGGTTCTCACCGTCGTCCGTCGTGCGCCCGGTCGAGGAGGTGTACCCGCAGGACGTCTCGCGCGAGGAGATCGACGAGGTCAACGCGGGGCAGATGGTCTCGTCGCAGGAGAACGCGAGCGTCGCGGCGCTGACCGAGCTCGGGTACGAGGTGCCCGCCACCCTCGTGGTGGCCGGCACGGTCGAGGGGACGGACGCCGAGGGCAAGCTCGAGGAGGGCGACGTCCTCACCGCGCTCGACGGGGAGCCGCTGCCGGACTACCAGTCGCTCGTCGCCCGCCTGGCGGACGTGGAGCCGGGCGACACCGTGACGCTCACCGTCACGCGGCACTCGCGCAGCGTGGACGTCCCGGTGGTGACGGGGGAGCGCGAGGACGGCGGCGCGCAGATCGGCGTCTTCGTGGACCCGTCCTTCGACATGCCGGTCGACGTCGACATCAACATCGAGGGCATCGGCGGGCCGAGCGCGGGCGCGATGTTCGCGCTCGGGATCGTGGACCTGCTCACGCCCGAGGACGAGGCCGCCGGCGAGGTCATCGCCGGGACCGGCACGGTGGACGTCACCGGTGCGATCGGGCCGATCGGCGGCATCCGCCAGAAGCTCGCGGGCGCGGCGCGCGACGGCGCCACGTGGTTCCTCGCACCGAGCGACAACTGCGACGAGGTCGTCGGGCACGTCCCGGACGGCCTGCGCGTCGTCGAGGTCGCGACGCTGCACGAGGCGCGCGAGGCGATGGTCGCGATCGGCGCGGGCGAGGGCGGCGACCTGCCCACCTGCACCGCGGGCTGACCGACGGGCGTCGCCGCGCGTCACGCCAGGGTCGCGCGCACCGCCTCGACGAGGCCGGGCACGAGGTCGGGCCCCTGGCCGACCGCGTCGTCGCTGTCGTGGGCCCGGGTGCGCACCGCACACCACGACGGCCCGTCGCGCAGCACACCGACCGCGAGACGCACGTCCTGCCGCTGCGGGTGCGACAGCAGCGCCGCGAGCGCCGCCTCGGGATCCGTCGGCAGGTCCTCCTCGGCGCCCGGGGGGAGCACGACCCGCTCCACCGTCACCGCGGCGCCGTGCACCGTGGGCGGCCACGTCAGGCCCCCGAGCAGGTGCTCGAGGTCGTCGGCGGACGGCAGGCCCTCCTGCTCGACGGACGTCAGGTGCTGGTCGTCGGCACGGGCGGCCGCGAGCACCTGGGCGTCGAGCTGCCCGGCCAGGCCCGGCTCCGCCTCGAGCGCGGCCTGCGTGCGCACCAGGGCGAAGACGCGGACGGGCGCGTCCCAGCCCGCGGAGGCCACGTGGTGCTCGATCTCGCGGACCGCGTCGGCCAGCGCGCGGCGGGCGCGGGCGTCGGACGAGGAGTCGTCGGTGGGCTGCGGCGGGGTGGGGGACGTGCTCACAGCATCCATGGTCCCACCCGTGTGGGAACCTGGGACCCACCCGGCCCGTTCGCCTGGGTGGGCGCGCCCTGCGCCCGTCGACCGCCGAATGACGAGGACCGCCACGCCGTGACCTTCGCCTCCCCGCCCCGCCCTCGACCCGTAGCGCCCCGCCGCCGCGGACCGCTGGTCCCGACGCTCGTCACCCTGGGTGTGCTCGTCGTCCTGCTCCTCGTCCTCGCCCAGGTGTGGACCGAGGTGCTGTGGTTCTCCCAGCTCGGGTTCACCGAGGTGCTGCGGACCGAGTGGGTCACGCGCGGGCTGCTGTTCGTGCTCGGCTTCGCGGTCATGGCCGCGGGCGTCGGGTTCTCCCTGAGCTTCGCCTACCGCGCACGGCCGGTGTACGCGCCGTCGACGCAGGAGCAGGCGAACCTCGACCAGTACCGCGAGGCGATCGAGCCCCTGCGTCGCCTCGTCCTGGTGATCGGCCCGGTGGTCCTGGGGCTGTTCGCCGGCGGTGCCGCGTCGCAGCAGTGGAGCACGGTGCAGCTGTGGCTCAACGGCGGGCGCGTCGGCGTCACCGACCCGCAGTGGGACGTCGACCTGGGGTTCTACCTGTTCACGCTGCCCGGGCTGCGGTTCGTCGTGTCGTTCCTCATGGCCGTCCTCGTGCTGTCGTCGGTCGCGGCCGTGGCCACGCACTACCTCTACGGGGGCCTGCGGATCGGTGGCGGCGCGGGCGCGCCGCGGACGACGCGCGCGGCGCGCGTGCACCTGTCGGTGCTCGGCGCGCTCGTGCTGCTGCTCGTCGCCGCCAACTACTGGCTCGACCGCTACTCGATCCTCACCAAGCAGCAGACCGGTGAGCAGCGGTGGCAGGGCGCGGGCTTCACCGACGTGCACGCCGTCATCCCGTCCAAGGCCATCCTCGCCGTCGCGGCGGTCGTGGTCGCCGGGGCGTTCGTCGCCACCGCGTTCACGGGCAACTGGCGGCTGCCGGCGATCGGCGTGGGCCTCATGGTCGTCGCCGCCGTCGTCGTCGGTGGCGTGTACCCCGCGGTCGTGCAGCGCTTCCAGGTGCAGCCGAACCAGCAGGACGCGGAGTCGGAGTACATCCAGCGCAACATCGACGCGACGCTGTCGGCGTACGACCTGCGGGACATCGAGATCAGCGAGTACGACGCCAAGGTCACCGCCGAGCCCGGCGCGCTGCGCGAGGACGCGGAGACCACGTCGTCGATCCGCCTGCTCGACCCGAACATCGTCTCCCCGTCGTTCAAGCAGCTGCAGCAGATCCGCGGCTTCTACAACTTCCCCGACTCGCTGTCGGTCGACCGCTACACGATCGAGGGCGAGAGCCGCGACACGGTGATCGCGGTGCGCGAGCTCGACCTCGCCGGCCTGAACGACGCGCAGCGCAACTGGACCAACGACACGACGGTCTACACGCACGGCTTCGGCGTGGTCGCCGCCTACGGCAACACCCGCGGTGCGCGCGGTGCGCCGGCGTTCTGGGAGGGCGGCATCCCCTCGCAGGGGCAGCTCGGCGAGTACGAGCCGCGCATCTACTTCGGCCAGCAGTCGCCCGAGTACTCCATCGTCGGCGGCCCGGAGGGCACCGACGGCTGGGAGTTCGACTACCCGGACGACGAGACCGGCACCGGGTCGGTCCCGTTCCGGTTCCCGACGCAGGACGTGTCCGCCGGTCCCTCGGTCGGCAGCCTGTGGCACAAGGCGCTGTACGCCCTGAAGTTCGGTGACGAGCAGCTGCTGTTCTCCGAGCGCGTCAACGAGAACTCGCAGATCCTGTACGACCGTGACCCGCGCGAGCGGGTCGCGAAGGTCGCGCCGTTCCTCGACCTCGACGGGCGCGTGTACCCCGCCGTCGTCGACGGGCGGGTCAAGTGGATCATCGACGGCTACACGACCTCCGACCAGTACCCGTACGCGGCCGTGCGCTCCCTGGAGGACGCGACGACGGACTCGCTCACCGAGCGCAGCGCCACGGTGCAGGCCCTGCAGCCCAAGCAGGTGAACTACATCCGCAACTCGGTGAAGGCCACCGTCGACGCGTACGACGGCTCGGTCGACCTGTACGCCTGGGACACGGAGGACCCGATCCTCAAGGCGTGGACGAAGGTCTTCCCGACGACGCTGCAGCCGATGTCCGACATCAGCGGCGACCTGATGAGCCACATCCGGTACCCGGAGGACCTGTTCAAGGTCCAGCGGGCCCTGCTCGGGCAGTACCACGTGACGAGCGCGGCCGAGTTCTTCTCCGGCAACGACTTCTGGCAGAACCCGGGGGACCCGACGGCGACCAACTCGGACGTCCCGCAGCCGCCGTACTACCTCACGCTGCAGATGCCGGGTGAGCAGGACGCGACGTTCTCCCTGATGTCGACGTTCATCCCGGGCGGTGGCAACGCGCGCAACGTGCTCACCGGCTACCTGGCGGTGGACGCCGAGGCCGGCAACACCCCGGGGAAGGTCTCCGAGACGTACGGCAAGATGCGGCTGCTGGAGCTGCCACGGGACTCGACGGTGCCGGGCCCGGGTCAGGCGAGCGCCAACTTCACCGCCGACCCGAAGGTGTCCAACGAGCTGAACATCCTCCAGCGCGGGGACTCGTCGGTGCGGCGCGGCAACCTGCTGACGCTGCCGGTCGGCGGCGGTCTGCTGTACGTGCAGCCCGTGTACGTGCAGGCGGCCAGCGGGACGACGTTCCCCCTGCTGCAGCGCGTGCTCGTGTCCTTCGGTGACGAGATCGGGTTCGCCGAGACGCTCGACGGGGCGCTGGACCAGGTCTTCGGCGGCGACTCCGGTGCCGACGCGGGCGACGCGGGCGCGGAGCCCGTGCCCGAGGTGCCGACCGAGGCGCCCGGCGAGGACGCGACCGACGACCCGACGGCCGAGCCCAGCGCCGACGCGACGCCGGCGCCGAGCGCCGACGCCACGGACGCGCGGACCGCGCTCGACGAGGCCCTGCAGCGTGCGCGGCAGGCGATCGTCGAGGGCCAGGAGGCGCTGGCGGACAACGACTTCGCCGCCTACGGCGAGGCGCAGAAGCGCCTCGACCAGGCCCTCGCGGACGCGATCGCCGCGGAGGAGCGTCTGGGCGGCTGACGCCGCACCGTCGACGCCCGTCGTCCCCACCCTCGCGGTGGGGACGGCGGGCGTCGTCGTGCTCCCGGCCGGCCCGGCGTCGGGCCGGGACTCGACGGTCGGCGGCAGAGATCCTGCTGTCGGATGTCAGTGGCGTGCGCGACCCTCGGGGGATGACGTCCGACAACCGCGTGGTGGCCCCGTACCTGGCCGCCGCACTCGTGTGGGGTTCGAGCTTCCTGTTCATGAAGGTCGGCCTCGAAGGGCTCTCGCCCGCCCAGGTGGCGCTGTCGCGCCTGCTCCTCGGCGCCCTGACGCTCGTGGTCGTCATGGCGGTCGCGCGCCGGGCCTGGCCGCGGGACCGGCGGACCTGGGGGCACCTCACCGTGGTCGGCGTGCTGCTGTGCATGGTGCCGTACCTGCTGTTCGCGTGGGCGGGGCAGCACCTCGCCTCGGGCCTGTCCAGCATCTTCAACGCGACGACGCCGCTCATGACGGCCGCCGCCGTCGCGCTGCTGCTGCCGGTCGAGCGGCTCACGGCGATCCAGCGCGTGGGCCTGGCCGTCGGCGCGGTGGGCGTCGTGGTCGTCGTCGGCCCGTGGGCGTACGCGGGGGACGTCGCCACCGCGGCCCCGCTGCCGGCCGTCCTCGCGTGCCTCGGTGCGACGGCCTGCTACGGGCTCGGCACCACGTACCAGCGTCGGTTCGTGGTGCCCCTGCGGCTGCCGCCGGAGACCGTGGCCGCCGGTCAGGTGAGCGCGGGTGCCCTGCTGCTGACGCTCGCCTCACCGCTCGTCGCGACGGGGCCCGTGCACCTGACCTGGCCCGTCGTGCTGTCCATGCTCGGGCTCGGCGCCCTGGGCACGGGTCTGGCGTACGTCTGGATGGCCCGCATCATCGACGCGTGGGGCCCGCAGCGCGCCTCGACGGTCACGTACCTGACGCCGCTGGTCGGTGTGCTCCTGGGGATCGTCGTGCTGGGGGAGCAGCTGCACTGGAACGAGCCGGTCGGAGGGCTGCTCGTCGTGCTCGGCGTGGTCGTGGCGCAGCGGGCCGGGCGGCGGTCCGCGGTGCCGCCGAAAGCGGCCCTGACGACCGGCACGGCCGCTGACCAGCGCACCGATTTGGACGCTCGGCGCACCTGACGTATGGTTGAGACACCGACGCGGGGTGGAGCAGCTCGGTAGCTCGCTGGGCTCATAACCCAGAGGTCGCAGGTTCAAATCCTGCCCCCGCTACTCGTGAAGTAGAAGTCCAGAGGCCCTTCCGATCAGCTGATCGGAAGGGCCTCTGGCGTTCCTGCGGCTGCACACGTGCGCCGGGGAGGGCGGCTCGATCGACTCGACCTCTCGCGTCCCGGTCCTTTCGCGCGTGTTACGTCCGTGAGAAGAGTTGCCCCAGTCATTGACTCCGGACATGCCCGGGCTGTCAGGATGCTCCCGGTTCGTCGCGCGGGAAACCCGCCGACCATCGTCGCAGGGGGCCTCGTGGACCGAACTCGTCATGCGCGCACGCGGCGCTCCGACCGTCTGATGCGGACGCTCGGCGCCGTGCTCACGTCACTGGTCGTCGCAGCGGGCCTCACCGCCCCGGCCCAGGCCGCCGCAGGGATGCTGCCCTTCACGGTGACGAACAGCTCGGGCCTGTCCGACAGGACGTTCCTGTACGTCATGGCGCGTGACCAGGCGACAGGCGTGCAAGGTTGGGTCGACGGCGCAGGTACCTTCCACGCGTTCGACATGCCGGACGAGCTCGAGGAGGGGACACCCCCGCCGCCTGCCCCGGACACGGCCATCCCGGGTCCGGCCAACGGCACGAGCATCACGCTGCAGCTGCGTGCGGGACTCGTCTCGGGTCGCATCTACATGTCGTTCGGCAACGAGCTGAAGTTCTTCCTCGCACCCGAAGGACTGGTCGAACCGGCCGGCTGGGTCGAGACCGACCCGAACCACGACACGCTCTTCGACTGGGTCGAGTTCGCACGGGACGGGTCTCGCTTCTTCATCAACACCACGATGGTGGATGCCTTCTCCGTGCCGATCTCGGTGTCCGTCGTGCACGGTGACGGGCGCCCGGAGACCCAGGGACGCCTGGTGACGAATGGTCGGCAGCGGATCTTCGACGACCTGAAGTCGTACGGCTGGGGCGGTCTCATCCAGTACCGCGAGGGCGGCAAGATGCCCCTGCGGGCGATCGCCCCGATCCACGGCGTGGAGGACGGGACCATCCCGGCGAGCTACTTCACGAAGTACGTCAACGACGCGTGGACGTACTACACGACGCACCCGCTCACGGTGACCACTGCGCTCGGCAACTTCGTCGGACGGGTCGAGAACGGCAAGTTCGTGTTCCGGGACACCGCAGGAGCAGTCGTCGGGACGTTCGCGAAGTTCTCGACGACCGACATCTTCGCGTGCGAGGGCACGACCCAGCCGCTCGGTCAGCCCCACCACCACGCAGCGCTGGCCATCGGGGCTCGGCTGTGCGCCGCGTTCAACCGCGGGACACTGTCGACGTCCTCGTTCCAGGGGTCGGACGTGCAGGCGACCCACGACGCGGCGTCCTTCTACCGGCCCGGTGTCGCGTCCAACCTGTACTCGAAGGCGATGCACCGCAGCGAGGCCAACGGCAACGCGTACGGGTTCGCCTTCGACGACGTGGCGGAGTTCTCCCCGAGCATCAACTCGGAGAACCCCCGCGTCGGCAACATGACGGTCACGCCGTTCGTCGGCGGTGCCGGAGGCTCGTCCGGTGGGCGACCGATCAGCGCGACCGTGGAGTCGCTGTTCGGGCACTCGACGTACGGCGGGTACTCCGACGACCCGGTGAACGTCGCGACCGGCAACTTCACGCAGCCCGAGCGGGTGCTCGACTTCCCCGGGCCGTGGACGCCGAGCGTGTCCCTCACGTACAACTCGCGCGACGACCGTGAAGGCCCGTTCGGGCCGGGGTGGTCCTCGTCGTTGACGCAGTCGGTCACCGAGAACGAGGACGGCTCCGCCACCGTGCGGTGGCCGGACGGCTCGACCGTCGTCTACCCGCTCGGGGACGACAACGGCTACGTCACCCCGCCGGGCCTGGACGCGGCGCTGACGCGGCAGTCGACAGGCTGGGCGACCTCGCGGCCCGACGGCTCGGGCGAGACCTTCGACAACGCGGGGCGGGTGCTGTCCTTCCGGGATCCGGACGGCCGCGTCGTCACGGTCGAGCGGGCATGGTCCGGCCAGGTCCGGACCCTCGAGGGATCCGGCTACTCGATGGAGCTCACGTACTCCGACTCCGGGCTGGTCAGGTCCGTCACCTCGTCGGACGGACGCACCGCGACCCTGAGCTACGACGACGGGCGGCTGGTGGGTGTCGCGGACCCCGCAGGCGGTGAGCGCCGCTACGGGTACAGCGACGCCGGTCTCCTCGACTCGATCACGGACGCCGACGGGAAGAAGGTCGTCGACAACAGGTACGACTCGGACGGGCGTGTGCTGGAGCAGTCCCGCCCGGGGCAGCCCACCGAGGTGTTCGAGTACGACGAGGAGCACGGCTCGGCCCGCATCACCGACCCGGACGGGACGCTCGTCATGGCGTACACGTTCGACGAGGACGGTCGGCTCACGGCGATGACCACCGGTGACGGCACGACGACCACCCGGTCCTACGACGCGGACGGGCGCATCTCGGAGTCCACGGACCGTGCCGGCGCGGCGACCACGACCACATGGACGGCCACGGGGCAGGTCGAGTCCGTCACCACGAACGGTGCGACCACGACCTACGAGTACGACGACGCCGCGCGTCCGACGAAGGTCACCGGTCCCACCGGCGAGGTGGTGACGTACAGCTACGAGGGCGCGAGTCGTGTGCCTACCGGCGCAACCCTGCCCGACGGCTCCGAGGTCGACGCGCAGGTCGACGGCCCGCGGCTCTCGGCACTGACGGACGCCGACGGGCGCACCACCCGCTACACCTACGACGAGCAGGGCAACGTCGCCTCGGAGACGGCGCCGAG
The DNA here is from genome assembly GCF_024508275.1 of Cellulomonas wangsupingiae. NCBI lineage: Bacteria > Bacillati > Actinomycetota > Actinomycetes > Micrococcales > Cellulomonadaceae > Cellulomonas > Cellulomonas wangsupingiae. The sequence continues at coordinate 2,784,197 of NZ_CP101989.1, read as the reverse complement.
CGGCGCCGTGACGACCTTCACCCGCGACGCGGCGGGCCGGGTCACGACCGTGACCGCCCCCGACGGCGGCGTCACGCTGCTGAAGCACGACGACGCCGGCAGGCTCGTCTCACAGACCGAGCCGACGGGCGCGGTCACGAGCACGACGTACACGAAGGCGGGGCGGGTCGCGAGTCGCACCGACCCGGACGGTCGGACCACGACGTACACCTACGACGACGCGGGCAGGGTCGAGACGCAGACCGGCCCCGACGGCGGCGTGACGCGCTACCACTACGACGAGCGCGGAGACCTCGCCCGGACGGTCGACCCGTCGGGCGTGGAGACGACGTACACGAGCGACCTGTTCGGGCGCGTCGCCACGTCCACCCGCGGCGACGTCACGACCTCGTACGCGTACGACGCCAACGGGCGGCGCACGGCCGTCGAGCAAGGCGGTCAGAGCGTCTCACTCACCTACGACGACGCCGGGCGCGTCATCGGGTCGACGGACGCCGACGGCGCGATGACCCGGTACGGGTACGACGCGCACGGGCGGCTGCTGTCGACGGTCGCACCGGACGGCACGACGACCACGTCCACGTACGACGCGAACGGCAACGAGGTCTCGCGCCGCGACCCGATGGGCCGCACGTCGGCCGCCACCTACACGGCTGCCGGCCTCCTGGCGTCCGCGACCGACGCCATGGGCTACACGACGCGGTACGGCTACGACGTCGACGGACGCCTGGCGACCGTCACGACCCCGGGTGACCACGAGTGGACGTACGGCTACGACGCAGGCGGACGCGTCACGTCGATCACGAGCCCTGCCGGACTCGTGACCAGCTACGGGTACGACGCGGCCGGGCGTCGCACGTCGGTGACGGCACCGGGGACCGGCACCGTGACGACGGAGCTCACGGGGGCCGGGCTCCCCACGAAGGTGGTCGACGCGGGCGGTGGAGCGATCGGCTACACCTACGACGACGCGGGTCGTCCGGCGTCGTCGACGGACGCGGTCGGCGGCAGGACGACGTACGCCTACGACGAGGCCGGGCTGCTCACCGTCCAGACCGACCCCCGCGGAGGGGAGACGCGGTACGCGTACGACGACAACGGGCACGTCACGTCGGTGACGGACCCGCTGGACCGCGTGACGTCCTACCGGTACGACACGCGCGGCAACGTCACGCGGGTGGAGGACCCGGACGGCGAGGTGACCGCGTACACGTACGACCGGGTGGGGCGGCTGGTCTCCCGGACGGACCCGAGCGGTGAGCGGTCGTCGTGGACGTATGACCTCATGGGCCGGCGAACGTCGATGACCGACGCCACCGGCACGACCCGGTACACCTACGACCCGGCGGGCCAGCTCACGTCGATCGACTCGCCGCAGGACGAGCCGCCCTTCACGTTCACCTACGACGGCAACGGGCGGGTCGCGACCACGACGTACCCCGACGGGACGATCGTGACGTACGGTCGGGACCCCGACGGCCACCTGGCTGCGGTGACGGACAACCGTGGGAGCTTCCTCGCGTACTCCGTCGACCAGGACGGTCGGGTGACGCGTGAGGGATCGTCAGCGGGAGCGGTGCGCACGTTCACCTACCTCGACGGGCTGCTGTCGAGCTACACGGAGCAGCTGGGTGCCGAGGCCCCGACGGCCACGACCGGCGTCGAGCGCGACGCCAACGGCCGCATCACCACGCTGACCACGGACGGTGCGGCCACCGCGTACGCGTACGACCGCGCCGGGCAGCTCACCGGCGTCGACGGCCCTGGCGACGACGACGGCACCTACACGTACGACCGGGCGGGCAACCGGGCGACCAGGACCGTCGGTGGGACGCTCGAGGAGTACACCTACGACGCGGCGAACCAGCTGACCGCGGTGGAGCGGGGCGGACGGACGTGGGCGACCTCGACCTACGACGGCGCCGGCCGTCTGACAGGGCGCGAGGTCGCCGACGGCTCGACGCTGGAGCTGTCGTACGACGGCCTCGGCGTGCCGACGTCGATCACGTCCGTGCGACCGGACGAGTCGGGTGACGCGAGCGCGCGGACCGTGGCGGAGCTCGTTCGCGACGGTGACGGGAACCCGCGGTCGGTGTCGTGGTCCACGACGGGGGCCGGTTCCGGGACGACGGCGCTGGACTGGTTGCCCGACCTGCGCGGTGTTCCAGCGGTCGCGGCGTTGTCGGACGGCGAGTCGACCACCAGCCTGCTCCGCGGTGCCGGAGGGGCGCTGCTGCAGACGTCGACCGACACGGTCATCTCCGACGTGTCGCGTGACGTGCTCGGGTCGATCCTCGGTAACGACGTGATCGGGCGCCTCGCGGGCGGGTTCGACGAGTTCGGCAGCGCGACCGGCACGGCGGACGTGCCGGCGGTCGGGTTCGGTTATCGGGGGCAGCTGACGGTGGCAGGGCTGGCGTTGATGACGTCGCGCGCCTACGACGCGGCGACCGGGCGGTTCACTGCCGTCGATCCGTTGCCGCCGGTGGCCGGGCTCGCGGGCACGACGACGCCGTACCCGTACGTCAACAACGACCCCTTGAACCTGGTCGACCCGCTCGGGCTGCGCTCGGTGAGCGACCGCGCGTTCCAGGGCTACGCCTCCGGGCCCTCGGCGTCCCAGTTCGACGTCGCTGCGCCACGGTTCCAGCTCCGCCCCGCGCGTCCGTTGTGGCAAGCGCCCGGGGTGGGCACCTGGCAGCAGGAGGCGGTCGCAGGTCTGTCCGGGGCCTCCGGCGTCCTCAACACCGTCGAGCTGAGCGCTGCGGGACTGGCCGACTACTCCGCGAGCGGTACGGCAGCAGCCACCGTCAGCAGGGTCGGGGGGTTCTTGGACGACGCCGCACCGCGCGTTGGGCTGCTCGCGCGCGGCGTGCCGCCGGCGGCCGTCGTGGTGGCGACGGGCTCGACCGTGTACTCGTCGATCGAGGCGGGTGAGAGCGGTGGTGTCGTGGCAGCGCGCGGCGTCAACGCGGCCGCTGCGACGACCACTGGAGTCATGGCCGGCGTCGTGGCCGGAGCGGCGATCGGCAGTGTGGTGCCCGTCGTCGGTACTCTCGTCGGGGCGATCGGGGGCGGCATCATCGGGTTCGGTGTCACGTACTTCGCGCAGCGAGCCGGGGACCGGGCGATCAACCGCGCGGCGTACGGCCAATGACTTGGGAGCACGGCACCCCGAAGGGACCACATGAGCACGTCCATGACCCCCGTTCCCACGACGGGGACCACCGTCGTCTTCGTCGGCCTCTTCGTTCTCTGCATGCTCGTGGTCGGCCTGCTCGGATTCCTGACGTACAGCCGCCGCCACTCCCGGGCGCGCACGGCGGTCGGCGCCGACGGGCCCGGCTGGAGGACGTACGGGGCGCGGCTGACGTCGACCCAGGCGGCGGACCTCGAGGCCGCGGGGGTGTGGGACGCCGCGGCGATGTGCGGCTTCGGGTACTCCTCCGAGGGCGTGCGGCTGTGGCTCGAGGACGGGGGGCGTGAGGTGCTGAGCATCGCCCGCCAGGACGTGGCCGCGGTGGGAACCGACGACGTGGAGAGCATTCACCATCGCGTGCAGCGCGGGCTGGTGGTCGTCCTCGCGGACGGCACGCGGCACGGGTTCATCCTGCACACACCGGGCGGCGGAGGTCTGAGCCGTCGGCGCGGCAAGGGCTACGAGGCCGTCGCCGCGGACCTCGCGTCCGTCCTCGGCGTGGCGGTGGCTTCCTGACGACACCGGGGTGACGGCAGCCTCCATCGAAGGATGCAACCCTCCGGGGGCCATCCTCCGAGGCTCGATGGGCACCCCTCCCGCTTCCTAGGTTCGAGATCGACAAGAGACCTCGACCTCGGGAGCACATCATGGCGACACCGACGACGACCGAGGTGACGGCCACCGCCGTCCGCCTCGTCGACATCCACAAGACGTACCCGGGCCGCGAGCCCGTCCACGCGCTGCGCGGTGTGACCCTGGAGCTGCTCGCCGGGTCCGTGACCGCCGTCGTGGGCCAGTCCGGCTCGGGCAAGTCCACGCTGCTGAACTGCGCCGCCGGGCTCGACTCGCCCAGCCGCGGCTCGGTCGTCGTCGGGGGGCACGACCTGACGACGCTGCGGCCCGACGACCTCACGCGGTTCCGCCGCGAGCACGTGGGCTTCGTCTTCCAGGCCTACAACCTCATCGGGCACCTGACGGCACGCGAGAACGTGCGTCTGCCGCTCGCGCTCGCGGGCCGCCCGGTCGACGCGGCGTGGGAGTCGGCGCTGCTGGAGTTCCTCGGCGTGCCGCACCTCATGGACCGGCTGCCGGGCGAGCTGTCCGGCGGGCAGGCGCAGCGGGTTGCGATCGCCCGCGCGCTCATCACGCGCCCCGCCGTCGTCTTCGCCGACGAGCCCACGGGCGCGCTCGACTCGCGCACCGGGGCCGCCGTGCTCCAGGTGCTGCGCGACACGGCCGCCGAGCTGGGGCAGACCGTCGTCGTCGTGACGCACGACGCGGGGGTCGCGGCCGCCGCGGAGCGCGTCGTCGTCCTCGCCGACGGCCTCGTCGTCGACCAGCTCGAGCGCCCCACGGCCGAGCAGGTCACCGCCCGCCTCCTGTCGAAGGGGCGGTGAGCACGATGTGGAAGCTCGCGTCCTCGGGCGTCCGCGCCCACCGCGGGGCCTTCGCCGGCACCGCCGTCGTCCTCGCCGTCGCCTCGGCGGTGCTCGCCGTCACGGGCGTCCTCTTCGAGTCCGGCCTGCGCCTGCAGTCGGGTGGCGACCCGGAGTCCGGAGGGTTGCTCGTCAGCCTGGCCTCGTCGTACGCGGGCACGCTGATCGTCGTGGTGGTGATGGTCGTCGCGGCGACCGTCAGCCTCGCGCTGCGCAGCCGCCGCCGCGAGTTCGCCCTGCTGCGTGCGGTCGGTGCCACGCCGGCCCAGGTGCGGCGGGCCGTCACCCTGGAGGTCGGGGTGGTGTCGCTCGTCTCCGCACCCCTCGGTGCGGTCGCGGGCCTGTTCGGGGCGCGCCTGCTGGACCCCGTGCTCGTCCGGTCGGAGATGGTCGCGCCCGACTTCACCTCGGCGCTCTCGCCGCTGCCCGTGCTCATCGCCGTCGCGCTGATCGCGGTCACCGCGATCCCCGTGGGTCGGCTCGGCGCCCGTGAGGCCGCCCGCACCGCCCCCACGGCCGCGCTCCAGCAGAGCGCCGTCGAGGACCGCCAGGTGGGGGTCGCCCGGCGCGTCATCGCGCTCGTGCTCACCCTCGGTGGGGTCGCCATGGCCTTCTCCAGCCTGTGGATCCCCGGGCCGATGGGGGCGGCCACGGCCTCCCTCTCGGCGTTCATGCTGGTGGGAGCCGCAGCGCTCGCCGGCCCGGTCCTGGTCGGGTGGATCTTCGACCGCCTGGCGCGGGTCGGCCCGTCCACCGGGCACCCGGCGGCGATGCTCGCCGTCCGCAACGTGCGCGGGTTCTCCCGCCGGCTGACGACCGTCGTCGTGCCGCTCGCCCTCGTCGTCGCCGCGGCGACCGTCCAGACCAGCGTCAACCGGGCGCTCGTCACCGGCATGCAGCAGGAGCTCACCGCGGCGATCAGCGCGGACCTCGTCGTCACGCCCGCGCAGGGCGCGACGCCGGACCTGCCCGCGCAGGTGGCGGCGGTCCCGGGCGCGGCGTCGACCGTCCCGCTGGCCCTCGTCCCGGCGGAGGTCCGCGGCGAGGACGAGGGCGTGGTGACCTGGGAGGCGACCGGGCTGCGCGTCGTCCCCGGCGACACCCGGGCGCTCGACCCCGACGTCGTGGAGGGCACGCTCGCCGACATCGACGCGCCGGACACCGTGGCCGTCAGCACCGACACGGCCTGGCAGGCCGGCGCCGGCCTGGGCGAGACGGTGACGCTGCGGCTCGGGGAGGACGTCGTCGACGCGACCGTGGTCGCGGTGTTCACCCGCGGACTGGGTGTGGCCGGGTTCATCACCGGTCCCGCGACGGCCGAGGCCCACGGCCTGCCGGTCGTCGCCGACACCGTGCTGGTCGACCTGACCCCGGGTGCGGACCGGGCGGACGTCGTGGCGGAGATCGCCGCGCTGGGGGCCACGGCGACGGACGTCGAGACGTACGTCAGCACGTCGACCCAGTCGGGTGGGACCGGGAACGAGGTCGGCAACGCGCTGCTCATGCTGCTCCTCGCCGTCGTGGCGGTCGGCGCGGCCAGCACGCTGGCGATGACCACGGTCGCCCGGCGCGACGAGCTGGCCCTGCTGCACCGCACCGGCACCACCCGGCGCCAGCTGATGGCGATGACCACCGTCGAGGCGGCGGTCACGGGGCTGACGGCCGCCGTGGTCGGGACCGTGGCGGTGGTGCCCGCCGTCATCGGGGCGAGCGCCGGGATCCTCGACGGGCCGCCGGTGGTCGACCTGCCGTCCTACGGCGTCGTCAGCGCCGCCGTGGTCGTGTTCGCCCTGGTCGCCACCGCGCTGGCGGCCCGTCGGACCACGCAGGTCGCGACGGCCGTCGTCGCGTAGCAGGGTCGACGGGCCGCCCCGCCGACGCGGGGCGGCCCGTCGGCGCGCCCGGTGTCGGTCCGTCGGGAGGGGGCCAGGCCCTCGGTCGTCCACCGGACCAGCAGCAGCGTGGCGTGGCGGCGCACGTGGTGCGGGGCGGCCCTGCGGGTGGGCGGCGGGTGTTCCGCGTCGCGCCGGGCGGTGACCCCGCCGTCCGGGGCAGCTGCCCCGACGCGCGGGTCCGTCAGGGCAGGTGAGGACGTCGCAGCGCCTCGCCGGCGCGCGACGGGTCCATCGGCACGGGGCTGACCAGCACGGCCGGCCCGCGGTGGAGCACCCCGTCGGTCAGCGGGCGGCACCGCACGCCGCCGCGCCCGCCGCGCATCGCGGGGTGGGCGCCGGGCGCCAGGACGCGGTCCATCCACGCGCAGGGGTTCGCGAACCGGCCCACGCGCAGTCGGACCGCGTCCCCGCCGGACTCCAGGACGATCTCCTCGCCGACCAGGGGGGTCAGGTGCGCGCCGCGCAGCACGACGTTGCGCCGGGCGAGCATCGGGTCGAACCGGGGGACACCGAGCTCGGCGGCGACCGCGTCGAGCGCCTCGACCGCCAGGAGCGTCACCGAGGCGTCCAGGTGCACGGCCCTGCCGTAGAAGCGGTCGCCGACGACGCCCTTGTCGGCGACGACGTCCGCCCGGTCCGCGTCGTGCGTCGGGACGTCGGCGGCCCCGTCGCGCGGCCGGCCGAAGTAGGCGTGCGCGGGCGAGACGAGCAGGTGCAGGATCTCGACGTCGTACCGGTGGAGCGCGCTCACCCCCCGAGTCTGACGGGGACCGGCCGGAGCGACGAGCGCGACGCCGCCGCACCGCGCGCGCCGGACGCGCCGGACGCGCCTACCCTGTCCCTGCGCACGGTCCGCCCGGACGTCGCACGGCACGGACGAAGGTGGCACATGGCAGGCGGTCTGGCGGCGCTCCTGGACGACATCGCGACGCTCGCGAAGCTGGCGGCGGCGTCGATCGACGATGTCGGTGCGGCGGCGGGCCGTGCCAGCGCGAAGGCGGTGGGCGTCGTCATCGACGACACCGCGGTGACGCCGCAGTACGTCCACGGCGTGACGTCGAACCGCGAGCTGCCCATGATCTGGAAGATCGCGAAGGGCTCGCTGCGCAACAAGCTGCTGTTCATCCTCCCCGCGATCCTGCTGCTCAGCCAGTTCCTGCCGTGGCTGCTGACGCCGATCCTCATGGTCGGCGGCACCTACCTGGCGTTCGAGGGCGCTGAGAAGCTGTGGGAGGCGGTGAGCGGCAAGAAGCACGAGAAGCCCGCCGTCACCGCCCCCGAGCAGGGCCCGGACGCCGAGAACCGCATGGTGTCCAGCGCGATCCGGACCGACCTCATCCTGTCGGCCGAGATCATGGTCATCGCGCTCAACGAGGTGGCGGACGAGCAGTTCCTGTCGCGCGCGCTCATCCTCGTCGTCGTGGCGCTGGGCATCACGGCCCTCGTGTACGGCGTGGTCGCGCTGATCGTGAAGATGGACGACATCGGGCTGCGGCTCGCGCAGACGCGCAGCGGGGCCGGAGCGGCGTTCGGGCGCGGACTGGTCAACGCGATGCCGAAGGTGCTGTCCGTCCTGTCGACGGTGGGCACCGCCGCGATGCTGTGGGTCGGCGGTCACATCCTGCTCGTCGGCGTCGACGAGCTCGGCTGGCACGGCCTGTACGACGTCGTCCACCACCTGGAGGAGGCCGTCCACGGTGTCGCCGGTGTGGGTGGGCTGCTGGCGTGGCTCGTGAACACGGTGGCGTCCGCGCTCGTCGGGCTCGTCGTCGGCGCCGTCGTCGTGCTGGTCATGCACCAGGTGCACAGGCGCAAGGGCCACGCCGTGCAGCACTGAGCCGGGGTCAGGGCCGTGCAGCGGCCGTCGCGTCGATGACGAGCTGCGCGGCGCGCCGGACCTCGTCGATCTGCTCGGATGTCAGGCCCAGGCGCTCGACCATCGTCCCGGGCACGGGCTCGGCCCGGTCGCGCATCGCCAGGCCCGTGGCCGTGAGGGCGATCTCGAGCGTGCGCTCGTCGCCCGCCACCCGGGTCCGGGTGACCAGGCCCAGCCTCTCGAGCCGGCGCACGAGCGGGGACGCCGTGGCCGGCTCGAGGTGCAGCAGGTCCGCCAGGTCGCGCAGCGACAGCGGTGCGTGCTGCCACAGGGCCAGCATGGCCAGGTACTGCGGGTGCGTCAGGCCGAGCGGCTCGAGCAGCGGACGGTAGAAGCCGACGAGGCTGCGTGCGGCGGCGGACAGGGTGAGGCAGACCTGGGTCTCGACGGCGAGCGGGTCGATGGCGGGCTGCGACGTCACGGGCCTCATCGTAGGGCTGGCATAGTGTGGGCGTTGACAGTGAGGGCACGAACGGAGCCGGTGTGACCAGGCAGCGCAAGGAACGGCTCGACGCGACGGCGTGGCTCGCGCGGTACCTCGTCGGCCCGGCCCAGGTGACCGACCCGCGTCGCGCCGGGCGTGGCACGACGGACGCCGAGCGGGCCCGTGAGGGTGAGCTGCGCGGCGGGTTCGAGCGGGTGCGCGACGCCTCGGGCCGGGTCTACCTCGTGGCGAGGGACGACGCGCCCGACGCCTGAGCCGCGTCGACCCCAGGTCTCAGGGACCGAGGGGCAGCGCGCGGGACGTCAGGTCGTGCGCGGTGCCGAACCGGTGGGCCGTGACGCTCACGGCCTGCTCCCGCAGGAACGGCAGCAGCTCGATGCGCCCCGCCTCGGTGACGGGGTGGTCCCAGACGGCGACGTCGGGACGGCCGCGCGTCGCGTCCGCCACGGAGGCGGCCGCCGCCCCGACGAGCCGCACCCGACCGGCCCCGAGGGCACCGACCCGCGCGGCCCACGCCGCGTCGTCCTCGACGTGCACCGGCCCGACCGCGTCGACGGCGGCCGCGAGCCCCGTCGGGAGTGCCGCAGGCACCGACGCGACGAGCCGCGCCCCGGCCACCGCCGCGGCGGCGACCACGCGCACGAGGTCGGCCACCGGTGCGCCGGGTGCGAGGCGGACCAGCACCGCCTCGGCCACCGGCAGGTGGCGCAGCACGTTGCGCTCGCACGCGAGCCCGCTGACGTCACGCGCGGCGAACACGTCGCGCCACGCGGCGGCGTCGCTGCCGGCCGCGCGCTCCACGCGGGCGGCCTCGGCCGGGGGGAGGTCGACGCCCGCGGCCGCGACCAGCCGCACGGCGTCGGGGTCCGTCACCGGGGCGCCGGACGTCGCACGGGCCGGCGCCCACCCGCCGAGGCCCACCAGGTAGCTCGGACCGCCGGCCTTGGCGCCCGGCCCCACGGCCGACCGCCGCCACCCCCCGAACGGCTGGCGGCGCACGACGGCCCCCGTGGTGCCGCGGTTGACGTAGAGGTTGCCGGCCTGGACCCGGCCGAGCCAGGTCGCGATCTCGTCGGGGTCGAGGCTGTGCAGGCCGGACGTCAGGCCGTACTCCACGTCGTTCACCAGGTCGATCGCGTCGTCGAGGGTCCGCGCGGTCATGATGCCCAGCACGGGGCCGAAGTACTCGGTGCGGTGCGTGCGCGACCCGCGCCGCACGCCGGTGACGACGCCCGGCGTCCACACCCGGCCCTCGGCGTCCAGCGGGCGGGGGGTCAGCGCCCACGCCTGGCCGCGCTCCAGCTCGGTCAGCCCGGTCAGCAGCTTGCCGGCGGCGGGCTCGATCAGCGGGCCCATCTGCGTGCGGGCGTCGTCCGGTGGCCCGACCGCCAGGGACGACACGGCGTCGAGCAGCTGGGAGCGGAACCGACGCGACGTCGCGACCGACCCGACGAGCACGACGAGGGACGCCGCCGAGCACTTCTGCCCCGCGTGCCCGAACGCCGAGGCGACCACGTCACGCACGGCCAGGTCGAGGTCCGCGCTCGGGGTCACGACGATCGCGTTCTTGCCGCTGGTCTCGGCCAGCAGCGGCAGGTCGGGCCGGAACGACCGGAACAGCTCGGCCGTCTCGTACGCACCGGTGAGGATGACGCGGTCCACGGCCGGGTGGGCGACGAGGTCGCGGCCGAGGGTGTCCTCGTCGACCTGCACCAGGCGCAGCACGTCGCGCGGGACCCCGGCCTCCCACAGCGCCTCGGCCAGCACCGCACCGCACCGCTCGGCGGGCCGGGCCGGCTTGAGGACGACCGCCGACCCCGCGGCCAACGCCGCGAGCGCCGACCCGGCCGGGATCGCGACGGGGAAGTTCCACGGGGGAGTGACCAGCGTGAGGGCCGCGGGCACGAACACCGCGCCGTCGACGTGGTCCAGGCCGCGCGCCAGCTCGGCGTACCAGTGCGCGAAGTCGACGGCCTCCGACACCTCGGGGTCGCCCTGGTCGACGGTCTTGCCCGCCTCGGACGCCATGACCTCGAGCAGGTCGCCGCGGTGCGCCTCGAGGGTCGCGCCGGCACGGTCGAGGACCGCGGCGCGCTCGGCCGCGGGCCGGGCGCCCCACGCCCGCCCGGCCTTCTGGGCGTCGCGGACCAGCACGTCGAGCGTGGCCGCGTCGCGCACTCTCGCGGCGTCGATCCCCGCCACCCCGAGGCGGGACCCCGGCACCCGGGCCAGCACCTCGCGGACCCACGCCCGGTGCTCGCGGACCGCCGGGTCCGTGTCGGGGGTGTTGGTGAACGCGCCGGGTGCGGACGGCGGCACGGCGGCGTGCCGGTCCGGCACCCGGTGGCGGTCCGGGACGGGGGAGCCGACGTCGGCCAGCGACGCGACGAAGCGGTCGCGCTCGCGGTCGAAGAGGGCGTCGTCGTCGGCCAGGTCGAACACCGCGGACATGAAGTTGTCGCTCGACGCGCCCTCCTCGAGGCGCCGCACGAGGTAGGCGATCGCCACGTCGAACTCCTGCGGTGCGACCACGGGCGTGTACAGCAGCAGGCTGCCGACGTCCCGACGCACGGCCTCCGCCTGGCCCGGTGCCATGCCCAGCAGCATCTCGACGTCGACGCCGTCCCGGACGCCGCGCTCCCCGGCCAGCAGCCACGCGTGGGCGACGTCGAACAGGTTGTGCCCCGCGACGCCCAGGCGGACGTTCGCGACGCGGTCGGGCCGCAGCGCCCAGTCGAGGACCCGCTTGTAGTGGGCGTCCGTCGCGCGCTTGCACGACCAGGTGGCCGGCGGCCAGCCGTGCAGCTCGGCCTCGACCTGCTCCATCGGCAGGTTCGCGCCCTTGACCAGCCGGACCTTGATGCCCGCGCCGCCCCCGGCACGGCGCGCGGCGGCCCACTCCTGGAGCCGGTGCATCGCGGGCAGCGCGTCGGGGAGGTACGCCTGGAGCACGATGCCCGCCTCGAGCCGGCGCAGGGACGGACGCTCCAGCAGGCGCGTGAAGACCTCGACCGTGAGGTCCAGGTCCTTGTACTCCTCCATGTCGAGGTTGATGAACTTCGGCGTCGACGAGGCCGCCGCCTGCTCGAACAGCGGGACGAGGCGCTCGACGACGTCCGTGACGGACTGGTCGAACGCCCACGGGGCGTGGGGTGCGACGACCGACGACACCTTGACGGACACGTAGTCGACGTCGTCGCGCGCCAGCAGCCGGCGGGTGCCGGCCAGCCGGCGTTCCGCCTCGCGGTCGCCCAGCACGGCCTCGCCGAGGAGGTTGACGTTGAGGCGCGTGCCGTCGCGGCGCAGGCGTGCGATCGCGGACCCGAGGCGGCGGTCCCCGGCATCGACGACGAGGTGGCCGACCATCTGGCGCAGGACGCGGCGTGCGACGGGCACGGCGACGTCGGGGAGCGCGGGCGCGACCGACCCGCCCAGCCGCAGCGCCGCCCGCAGCGGCGGTGGCAGGAACTGCGGGGGACGCGCGGCGAGCTCCCGCAGCCGCCGCGCGGCGACCCGGTGGTCCTCCGGACGCACGACGCCGTCGACGAACCCGACGGCGAACGCCAGCCCGTCCGGCTCGCGCAGCAGAGCCGCGAGCTGCCGCGCCGCCGGGTCGACGGGCTCGTCGGCAGCCTCGGTCAGCCAGCGGCGCACGAGCGCCACGACCTCGTCGCCGTGCGCTGCCGACCCGGCCGGAGGCCCGGTCGTGTCGTCGGGGCGCGCCGCTGCCGTGTGCGTCATGGTGTCCTCACCGGTCGTGGCCCCCCGTGCCCTGCCGTGCAGGTCCTCCGGCCAGTATCGACAGGCGCCGGGCCCGGCGCACCCCGTCCCCCGGGGGAGCCCGGTCGGGACGTCAGGCGCGGGCGCAGTCGCGGCAGGTGCCCACGAAGTCGATGCTGTGCTCGACGTCGGCGAAGTCGTGGCTGGACGCCAGGGCCTCGACGATGCGCTCGAGCTCGGGGGCCGCGACGTCGACGGTGCGCCCGCAGACGCGGCACACGAGGTGGTGGTGGTGCTCGCTGCGCGGCTCGCACCGCAGGTAGGTGTGCTCGCCGGTGGGCTGCAGGAGCACCTCGAGGTCGCCCTGCTCGGCCATCGCGTTGAGCGTGCGGTACACCGTGGCGAGCCCGATCTCCTGCCCGCGCTGCTGGAGCATCTGGTGGATCTGCTGCGCGCTGCGGAACTCGTCGACGTCCTCGAGCAGCTCCGCGATCGCCACCCGCTGGCGGGTGACCCGCTGACCGATCATCGCCTGCACCTCTCACCGTCCGCACCGTCGCCGTTCTCAACGAGGACACCGTAGTTGAGAATTCCGGAGCGGTGTCACCGGGCGACGGAGGCCGGGGCGGACGCCGGGTCGTGCGACAGCGCGACCGTGGCCGCGACCTGTGCGCCCGGCTCGACCGCGTCGGCGAGGAACCGGCCGACCTGGGTGCGCGAGACCTTCATGCTCCGCTGCGCACCGGTGACCGACGCGAACGCCGCTCCCGGCAGGTCCGCGTCGACGAGGTTGACCGGCTGCACCTCGACCCAGTCCAGGCCGCTGCGGTGCACGATCCTCGCCTGCCGCTCGGTGTCCGCGATCTGCGGGGCGAGCAGCAGCGCGAACATCGCCCGCATCGTGAACGGCAGCAGCGGACGCGTCGCGCCCACGCCGTACGACGTCTGCACGACGAGGCGGCGCACCCCGTGCCGCGCCATCGCGTCCACGACGTGCCGGGTGCCCCGCGAGCGCACGTCGGCGGGCGTGGTGGACGGCCCGCGCAGCCGCACCCGCACCGGGTTCTCGCTGATGCCGAGAGTGACGACCACCGCGTCCTGCCCGGCCATGACGGCGTCGACCGTGACGGCGTCGGTCACGTCGCCGTCGACGCCGCGCACCAGCGGCCCGGTGAGCGCCGACGCGTGGCGCGACAGCGCGGTGACGGTGTGACCGCGGGCGGTGAGCGCGGCGACGGCCGCGCGGCCCGACCCTCCGGTGGCTCCGACGACGAGTACCTGCATGGTGGCCTCCGAGGTCCGCCGGCGGTCCGTGCGACCGCCGCTGGGTCCAGCACACCAGCGCTGGCGTGGACGGTCTATGCTCGTGCGTCGTCGAAGCATGCTCGATCGTCCAGCACCGGGAGGTCCCGTGGGCGGACCCGTCGTCCCGCCGCGCGCCGCGCCCGACCCGGTGGGGGAAGCGCTGCACCGGCTGCGCGTCGCGGGCGTCTTCTACTGCCGCACGGAGGCCGCGGGGCCGTGGGCGGTGGACATGCCCGCCTTCGGCGACTGCCTGTCGTTCCACGTCGTGACGCAGGGCGAGTCGTGGGTCGCGGTCCCGGGGGCCGAGCCCGTGCGGCTGCGCAGCGGTGATCTCGCGCTCGTGCCGCACGGGCGCGGCCACGTGCTCGCCGGCGACCTGGCCGCACCGTCGCTGGGTCGCGTCGACCTGCTCCCGCAGGAGTACGTCACCGAGAGCTACTCCGTGCTGCGGCACGACGGCGACGGCCCGCGCACGACGCTGGTGTGCGGGGTCCTGAGCGTGGACGGGCCCGCCGCGCGGCCGCTGCTGGAGCTGCTGCCGGCGGTCGTGCACGTCCCGGCGTCGTCCGGGACGTGGGTCGGACGCACGCTCGGGCTCATGGCAGCCGAGCTCGAGCACGTGCGCCCGGGCGGGGAGGCGGTCCTCACGCGGCTGGCGGACGTCCTGGTCATCCAGGCGGTGCGCGCCTGGCTCGACGCGCAGGAGCCGGTCACGGGCTGGATCGGCGGGTTGCGCGACCCGTACGTCGGCGCGGCGCTCGCGGCGGTGCACCGGGACCCCGCACGGCCGTGGACCGTCGCGGGGCTCGCCCGCGAGGCTGCGATGTCGCGCTCGGCGTTCGCCGCCCGGTTCACGCAGGTCGTGGGCGTGCCGGCGATGCGCTACGTCGCGACGTGGCGCATGCACGTCGCCGCCGACCGGCTCGCGCGCGGTGACGGCGTCGCGCAGGCGGCCGCGGCCGCGGGGTACGAGTCCGCCGCCGCGTTCAGCCGGGCGTTCACGCGGGAGACGGGAGGGCCGCCGGGGCGCGCCCGGCGCCGGACGGGGGTCGAGGCGGCGTCGTGAGGGCCAGGCGCGACCTCAGGTCACCGCGCCGAGCTGCCAGGGGACGAACTCGTCGCGGCCCAGGTCCAGCTCCTCGCTGACCGTGGCACGCCCGGAGGCGACGTCGAGCACGAGCTCGAGGATCTCGTGGCCCACCTCGTCGATCGTCGCCGTCCCGGTGACGATGCGGCCGGCGTCGAGGTCCATGTCCTCGCGCATCCGCTCGTACATCTCGGTGCTGGTCGCCACCTTGACGCACGGCGCGGGCTTGGCGCCGAGCACGGAGCCGCGGCCCGTCGTGAAGACGACGACCGTCGCGCCGCCCGCCACGATGCCGGTGACCGAGACGGGGTCGTAGCCGGGGGTGTCCATGAACGTGAAGCCGCGGTCGACGACCGGCTCGGCGTACTCGTACACCGCCGTCAGCTCGGCGGTGCCGCCCTTGGCCACCGCGCCGAGGGACTTCTCGAGGATGGTCGTCAGGCCGCCGGCCTTGTTGCCGGGTGACGGGTTGTTGTCGAGGGTGCCGCCGCCGCGACGCACGTAGTCCTGCCACCAGTCGATGCGGTCGAGCAGGCGGCGGCCCACGGCCTCGCTCACGGCGCGGCGCGTCAGCAGGTGCTCGGCACCGAAGACCTCGGGCGTCTCGGCCAGCACGCTCGTGCCGCCCTGGGCCACGAGCAGGTCCGACGCGCGGCCGAGCGCGGGGTTGGCGGTGATGCCGGAGTACCCGTCGGAGCCGCCGCAGTTGAGGCCGAGGACGAGCTCGGAGGCCGGCACGGTCACGCGGCGGCGGGTCTCGAGGTCGTCGAGCATGGTGCGCACGACGTCGACGCCCGCGCGGACCGTCGCGCGGATGCCGCCGGTGTCCTGGATGGTCAGGTGCTCGACGAGCGTGTCGGGCGACGCGGGCAGGTCCGCGAGCAGCCCTTGGACGGCGAGCATCTCGCAGCCCAGGCCGAGCACCAGCAGGCCCTGCACGTTGGGGTGCGCGGCGTACCCGCGCAGCGTGCGACGCAGCACCTGCCCGCCCTCGGACTCGGGCACCAGCCCGCACCCCGAGTCGTGCGTCAGGGCGACGACGCCGTCGACGTGCGGCCACGCGTCCATCACCGGGCCGCGGAACTGGTCGGCGATCATGCGGGCGGTGGAGGCCGAGCAGTTCACGGACGTCACGATGCCGACGTAGCTGCGCGTGCCGACGCGGCCGTCGGCGCGCCGGAAGCCCTCGAACGTGCGCGTCGTGGTAGCCGGCGGGATCGTGACGCGCGCCGTGCCGAACTCGTACGCGTGGGCCACGGAGTCCATGCCGAGGTTGTGGGCGTGGACATGGGCGCCGACCGCGACGTCGGTGGTCGTGCGACCGATGACCTGGCCGTACTTGTGCACCTGGGCGCCGGCGGGAAGGGGGCGGACCGCGAGCTTGTGGCCGCGCGGGACGTCGCTCGAGGCCGTGACGACGGTGTCGCCCAGCGCCACGGAGGTGCCCGCGAGGACGTCCACGACGGTCACCGCGACGTCGTCGCCGGGAGCGAGCAGCAGGGCGGTGCGCGGCGGCGTGGACGTGGCGGCGCCGGAGCGTCCGGGGGAGGCGAGGGACACGGGGTTCCTTGCGGTCGTCGGCGGGGAAAACGCTTACATCGTGCCATGACGAGCCCGTGGCGTCGACGTCGCGACGCCGTGCGCGGGGTCGCCGGTCCCGAGATCGGGTGAGACGGGACGCAACCGGCAACTGCGCCGATAGCATCCACGCAGCGACGGCGAGGTGGCGGCCGGCGACGGGATCCGCGAGCGGTGGAGGTGACGTGCATGTGCCGTCCAGTCGCGCTCGGACGAGCCGCCGCCGCGTTCGTCGGACTGCTGGAGCTGCTCCTGGTGATGGCGATCCTGGGTGCCGGAACGCTCACGGAGCCGTTTGCGCTCTGCCTGCTCGCGGCGTCCGTCGCCATCGCGCTCCGCGCGGCAGTCGTCGGCTGCTACCCCCGCACCGACCGACTCCTCGTCCGTTCGTGGCTCCGGACCTCCGGCATCGACCGCGAGAAGATCCTCGACGTCCGCGTCGTCGCGTACTCCGGCTTCGCCAACCGGTTCAGCGACTCGCGGTTCGTGTCGATGGTGTCGCTCGAGGTCGTGGGTCGTCGCCTGCCCGTCGAGCTCCGGTTCACGGCGGACACGCCGTCCCGCGTGCGTGAGCGCGCCGAGCTGCTCCACGAGGCCGTGATGAGGTCGTGAGCGTCGCCTCGCTCGCCGTGTCGGGACGTCGTGCCCGAGTCCGCGCTGGTGCTCCTGCGAGCCCTGGCCGACGCCCGCCGCGCACGGTCCCGTTCATGACGCGCGCCCGCAGGACCTCCGGGCTCGTCGCACGTCGAGGTCGAGTCGGTGGCCTTCGCGCCGGACGACGGCGCGTCAGCCCTCGACGAGTCCCGCTGGTGGACCGCGAGCGGGTACGTCGCCCCGAGCACGAGTGGTACGTCCGCGGGACGCGCGCCTCGTATCGTCCTCGACCCCGCCTCCCGGGAGAGCTCGAGCGGCCCGGCACCGGACTGGACGACACCCTTCAGCGTCGATGTCGTCACGGACGGCGGGTGGTACGGCGGGGTCGCGGACGAGAACGACGTCCGTGCCCTGGAAGGGCTCGACGACGGCGCGTACATCGTGGACGGCGTGGTCATGACCGAGCGTCAGCTCCTGGAGGCGGAAGGGCCGATCGACTGTCCCGAACCGTCCTCGGGGACGACGGGGGTCGGACTCCGGTGAGGCGGCGATGACACTCCGTGGGGCTCGTTATCGAACCGTCGACTCGGGCTCCCTCGGGTGGCCCGCGTACGCCTTCATGGTGGCCTTCTGCTGGTTGGCGTCGTGGGCGTTCCTCGAGCCGCCATGGCTGTACGTGTCGGCCGTCGGCGGCACCGTCGCCGTCGGTGTCATCGCAGTGTGGCTGCGTTCTGAGCACCTCGTCATCGAGATCTCCGGTGCGACCCTCACGCGTGAGGAGGGGCGCGGGCCCGAGGTCTTCGAGATGTCCGACCTCATCGGTGCGACGTTCCACTGGATCCCGTTCTACGGGTCCGTGATCGACCTCGAGTGGAGCGATGGCCGTGCCCTCGAGGTCCCGGTGGTCTGGGGAACCCGCGAGTTCCGGGCTCAGCTCGCGGCGGCGGTCCGGATGGGCAGTCCCGCGGCAGCCCTGAACGACCCGGGGTCGGCGAGAGCGCTGCGGCGTGCGGGCCTCCTGTGACGGGTCGCGGGGCTGTGTGACGAGGAGGTGGCTCGACGCGTGGAGCTCGTGGTGATCGCCGCCGGCGTGGTCATGGTGGTGCTGACGCTCGTCGACGTGAGGCAGCGCACCGCCGACCGCACCGTGCTGGAGGCGTGGGCGAACCCGTCAGCTCTGCGCTCGGTGTCGCTCGTCGTCTTCCTGGGACTGCTCGTGCTGTGGAGGCTCGCGGAATGACCGGCTACGGGTTCGTCGTCGGTCGACGACGGCCCCGGCCGGGACGATGTGCACACCGCACCGGGAGGCGTCGCCGATCCGCACTCCGACCGCCCCTCGCGGGGTCGCTGACCAGCCGTGAGCGGTGCCTCAGGGCGGCAGACCTGCGCATACGCGGCACCGGGTCGACCCGCCGGTCCGCAGGCACGAAACCTGGTGCGGCGCGAGTGACGTGAGTCCCGTGCGCAATCCTCGGGCGACGTCCACGATGGTGCTGCTCAGGGCCGTCGGGCGGGCGACGATGGCCGCCTCACTGTCACCGACGGAGTTGACATGACGACCACGCAAGAACCGCGCGTGCCCGAATACACGCCTGAGGAACAGGCGGAGATCCTCCGTGACGACGCCGGGGTACCCGTCGGCGTCGTCGAGAAGCCGCGCTGGACGCCGATGAAGGTGGCGCTCTGGGTGGGCATCTCGCTGCTCGGGGCGTTCGGCTGGATGATGCTCGCCGTCGTGCGCGGCGAGGAGGTCAACACGATCTGGTTCGTCGTCACCGCGGTGTCGACGTACGCGATCGCGTACCGGTTCTACGCGCTGTACATCCAGCGGCGC
The DNA here is from genome assembly GCF_024508275.1 of Cellulomonas wangsupingiae. Taxonomy (NCBI): domain Bacteria; kingdom Bacillati; phylum Actinomycetota; class Actinomycetes; order Micrococcales; family Cellulomonadaceae; genus Cellulomonas; species Cellulomonas wangsupingiae. Next base: position 2,765,228 of record NZ_CP101989.1, on the reverse strand, counting down.
ATCATGCGGCCCGACGACCGGCGGGCGACCCCCGCCGAGCGCATCAACAACGGCCGGGACTTCGACCCCACCGACCGGCGCGTGCTCTACGGGCACCACTTCGCCGCCATCGCCGGTGCGGGACCGCTCGTCGGGCCCGTGCTCGCGGCGCAGATGGGCTACCTGCCCGGCACGCTGTGGATCATCCTCGGCGTCGTCGTCGCCGGCGCGGTCCAGGACATGCTGGTGCTCTTCTACTCGATGCGTCGGGGCGGTCGGTCGCTGGGCCAGATGGCGCGCGACGAGATCGGGCGGTTCGGCGGCACGGTCGCCATCATCGTCGTGTTCGTCATGCTGATGATCGTCCTGGCCGTGCTCGCGCTGGTCTGCGTCAACGCCCTGGCCGAGTCCCCGTGGGGCGTCTTCTCGGTCGGCTGCACCATCCCGATCGCGCTGCTCATGGGCCTGTACCTGCGGTACCTGCGCCCCGGCCGCGTCACCGAGGTGTCGATCATCGGGTTCGTCGCGCTGCTGGCGGCGATCATCGGCGGACGCTACGTCGCCGAGTCCTCGTGGGGTGACTTCTTCCACCTCACCCCGACGACGCTCGTCGTGTGCATGGTCATCTACGGGTTCTTCGCCGCCGTGCTGCCCGTGTGGCTGCTGCTCACGCCGCGCGACTACCTGTCGACGTTCATGAAGGTCGGGACGATCCTCCTGCTCGCCGTCGGGATCATCGTCGTGCGGCCCATCGCGCAGATGCCCGACGTCACCGAGTTCGCGTTCAACTCGGAGGGCCCGGTGTTCGCCGGGGCGCTCTTCCCGTTCCTGTTCATCACCATCGCCTGCGGCGCCCTGTCCGGCATGCACGCGATGGTCTCCTCCGGGACCACCCCCAAGATGGTCCAGAAGGAGTCGCAGGTCCGCATGATCGGGTACGGCGGCATGCTCATGGAGTCGTTCGTCGCCATCATGGCGCTGGCCGCCGCGGTCTCCCTCAACCAGGGCATCTACTTCTCGATGAACATGTCCCCGGCGTCGATCGAGCAGACGGCCGGCGAGCAGTACTCGGCCGACGGCACGCCCGAGGAGAACGCCGCGGCCGCCATCGCGAACCTCGGCGTCTCGGACCCGGCCGGCAACCAGCCGGAGGTCACGTGGGACTCCGTCGTCGACGGTGAGGAGGTGACGCTCACGGGCGCCGCTGCCCTCGAGCAGGTCGCCAAGGACGTCGGCGAGCCGTCGATCGTGTCCCGCACGGGCGGCGCACCGACGCTCGCGGTCGGCATGGCGAACATCATGCACAACGTCGTCGGCGGAAAAGCGATGATGTCGTTCTGGTACCACTTCGCCATCATGTTCGAGGCGTTGTTCATCCTGTCCGCCGTGGACGCGGTGACCCGCGTCGCGCGGTTCCAGCTGGGTGACGCCATCGGCAACCTGCTGCCGAAGTTCCGGGACCCGGGCTGGCGCCTGGGGTCGTGGCTCACGACGGGCGTCGTCGTGGCCTCGTGGGGCTCGCTGCTGCTCATGGGCGTCACCGACCCCAACGGCGGGATCCGCACGCTGTTCCCGCTGTTCGGCATCGCCAACCAGCTCATCGCTGCGAGCGCGCTGACGATCGTCACGGTGATGGTCGTGAAGAAGGGCTTCGTGAAGTGGGCCTGGATCCCGTTGGTGCCGCTCGCGTTCGACACCGCGACCACGTTCACGGCGTCGTACCAGAAGATCTTCTCCAGCGACCTGGCGATCGGCTACTGGGCGCTGCACAACGCGACCAAGGACAAGATCGCGGCCGGCGGGCTCGAGGGTGACGCCCTCGCGAACGCCGAGGCCACCGTGCGCAACACCGCCATCCAGGGCACGCTGTCGATCCTGTTCGTCGTGCTCGTCGGGCTGCTCATGGCGACGGCCGTCGTGGCGGTCGTCAAGGCGCTGAAGGCCGGCGCGGGACGCGGGGACGAGGTCGGCACGAGCGAGGACCCCGACGAGCCGTCGCACTTCTACGCGCCGTCCGGGCTGCTGGTGCCGAGCCCGCTCGAGCGCAAGGTCGAGGCCGAGTACGCGGTGGTCGGCGATCCGAAGCTGCTGGCTGGAGGGTCGCACTGAGATGAGGAAGGTGCTCCGTGCCGTGCGGTGGTACGTGCGGGAGATGACGGGTGAGGCGGCGTACGACCGGTACGTCGCCGCGCACGCCACCCACCACGGCGACCACCCGCCGCTGACCCGCGCCCAGTGGTGGCGGGCACGCGACGACGCGCGCGAGCGCGTGGCGCACGAGAGCTGCTGCTGAGGCGAGGGGCCCGGGCCCGGGGCAGGCGAGAGCCGCCCGGGTCCGGGCCTGTCGCGCGCCCGCCTTCGGAAGCGCGGCATCGTCGGCATGACGGTCTCGGGCCTCTGGCCAGGGCAGGGGAAGGTGCGGCAGGGTTCGAGGGTTCGAGGACCCACGTGAGGAGTGGATGGTGCCCGCACAGGGACGGGAGTTCATCAGCGAGGAGCAAGGCCGCGTCAACGCTGCCGCCCTCGCAGCAATCGGCCTCCTGGTGGGAGTCCCGCTGTGCGTGCTCACGTTCGCTGGGCCGTTGCGGCCGGCGTCCGTCGGCGCGTGCGTCATCGGCGCCGTCGTGTACGTCGCATGCTGTCCGGTCAGGCGGCACTGGATCGATGGCGACCGCCTCGTGGAGCAGACTCGGCGTCACGTGACAGCGATGCCCGTCTGCGACATCAGCGGGCTCGACTACGTCTGGGTGCCGCGTGGCGACGACCTCGTGGAGCTGCGTGGTCGGCACTCCTCCGTCGTGATGCGGATCATGGTGATGGAGGAGTCGGCCGCGCTACGTGGCGAGCTGGGAAGGAGGCTGGGTGCGCTGCCCACACGTCCGTCCTTCGATGGTCGCGCCATGCGCGCGCTCTCGATGGGTGCGTGAGCGATGCTGCCGCGGGCCCGCTGCCGCTACCGCGGGAAGCGCAGGCCGCTCGCGCGGCGGACCGGGCGCTCGACCGCGGCCCGCACGGCGTCGGCCGAGCCGACGACGCGCACGTTCTCGCGTGCCCGCGTGATCGCGGTGTAGAGCAGCTCGCGGGTCAGCAGCGGTGACGACGCGGGTGGCAGGACGACGGTGACGTACGTGAACTGGCTGCCCTGCGCGCGGTGCACGGTCATGGCGTGCACGGTCTCGACCGCGGGCAGGCGGTGAGGCCGCACGAGCCGCGGCGCGTGCGGGTCCCCGAACGCCGCGACCACGCCGCCGGCCCCGTCGGCGACGACCACGCCGGTGTCGCCGTTGGACAGCCCGGTCGTCCGGTCGTTCGTGGTGACCAGCAGCGGACGGCCCACGGGCCATGGGCCGTGCGCGCGGTCGCCCGTCGCGTCCTCGACCCAGCGCTGCGCGAGCGCGGCCCACCGGGCCACACCGGCCGGCCCACGGCGGTGCGCCAGCAGCAGCCGGTGGGTGCCGAGCGCCTCGAGCGCGCCCGCGGCGTCACCGGTGAGCGCGGACGCCCGGATGCGCGCGCCTGTCGCCCCGACGTCGACCTGCAGCCCGGGCACCTCGTCGTCGGTGGGCGTGCCACCCGCGGGCTCGACGAGCGACGCGTGCGCACCGCCGGCCCGCAGCAGCTCGAGCGTCGTGTCGGCGTCGCCACGACGCACCGCGTCGGCCAGCGCACCGAGGTCGTGGCCGAAGCGGTGGGGAACGACGAGCCGGACCACGCCGCCGTGCAGGGCGGCTGCGTCGCGTGCGTCGTCGTCGGGGGCGCCGTCGCCCTGGCGGCGCTGGGCAGCCTCCCCGCTCGGCGAGGCCGACCGCGGCACGTCGTCCGGCAGCACCGCCGCCAGCCGGGAGGGGAGGAGCCCGGGGCGCATCGTCCGCGTGACGAGGTCGCCCAGCACCGCGCCGACCTCGACGGACGCGAGCTGGTCCGGGTCGCCGACGAGGACCAGCCGTGCGTCCGGGCGCAGGGCGTCGAGCACGCGCGCGAGCAGCGGCAGGGAGACCATCGACGCCTCGTCGAGCACGACCACGTCGTGGGGCAGCCGGTGCGTGCGGTCGTGCGCGAAGCGCGTGCCCGACGGCCGCCAGCCCAGCAGGCGGTGCACCGTCGACGCCGCGAGCGGCGTGACGGCCGCCGTGTCGGCCGTCCCACCGGCCAACCGGGCGAGCTCGGAGTTCACGGCCTCCTGCAGCCGCGCCGCGGCCTTGCCCGTCGGCGCGGCGAGCGCGACGCGCAGGCCGGGTCCGGCGACGTCGCGCAGGACAGCGACCAGACGTGCGACCGTCGTCGTCTTGCCCGTGCCCGGGCCGCCCGTCAGGACGGTCAGCCGGGACAGGGCCGCGGTCGCCGCGGCGAGGCGCTGGCGGGCGTCCTGCGGGCGGCCGAACCGTGCGTGCACGGCGGCGCGCAGGGCGTCGTCGTCGACGTCGAGCAGCCCGACGAGCCGCGCGTCGACCTCCCGGCGGACGACCTGCTCGTCGCGCCAGTACCGGTCGAGGTAGACGCGCCCGTCGACCCACCGGACGGGACGGTCGGCGGGCCCGTCGACGCCGTCGGCGACCAGCGGGCTGCGGCGCACGGCCGCCGTCCACGGGTCGAGCCCCGGCCAGGGGAGGTCGACGTCCGGGGCCGGGGCGTCGGGGTCCTCCGGCGAGCCCTCGGCCGCGAGCGACGGGGCGTCGGCCAGGTCCACGCACACGGAGCCCGACCGCACCGCGCGCACCGCCAGCGCCGCGGCCAGGTGCACCGTCGGGTCGGCCTCACCGGTGAGCAGCCCCAACCGCTCGGCGACGCGCACGTCGGCCGACGTCAGGACGCCCGCGGCGGCGAAGGTCGCGAGCAGGGGCCCTGCGCGCCACGGCCGACGCGGGTCGCCGGGGTCGACGTCCGCGCCGGGCAGCCCGGGCGGGGTCGTGCCCGTCCACGCCTCGGTCGCGCTCACCGGGACGCCCCCCGGCCGTCGAGGAGCGCGGAGAGCGCCACGACCAGCGCCGCGGGTGGCCGCCACGACACGACACCGCACGGCGAGCCGTCGACCACAGGCGTGTCCGGCCCGCACATGCCGCGCACGAACAGGTACGCCCCGCCGCCCAGGTGACGGTCCGGGTCATACCCCGGCAGCCGCCACCGCAGGAACCGGTGCAGCGCGACGGTGTAGAGCAGCAGCTGCAGCGGGTAGTGCGCGTCGAGCATCGCCGTGCGCATCGCGGCGGGCCGGTAGTGCCACGCGGTGAGCGGCTCGTCGGGCGGGCCCAGGCGGTTGGTCTTGTAGTCGACGACGACGTACCGGGTGTCCCCGTCGACGTCCACGCGCAGGACGGCGTCGATGCTGCCGGTCAGGTACCCGCGCAGCGCGGCCGGCCGGGTCCGCACGTCGGCGTGCAGCGCGTCGAGCCGCTGCGCGTAGGCGGCGAACGGGTCGTCCGGCGGCAGGTGCGCGCGCAGCAGGTCCGCGACGTCGTGCAGCGTCGCCGGGCGGCGGCCGGCCGGGTCCAGGTCCCCGCCCGCGAGCGGGAGCTCCAGGTCCAGCTCGGCCAGCCGGTCCCGCGGCGCGATCTGGGCGAGCGTGCGGCTGCCGAGCAGGGGACCGCCGGGGGTGTGCAGCGCGGGCAGCAGGGCGTCGGCCAGTGCGTCCGGGTCGAGGCCGAGCCCGCGTCCGGGCCCCACGGCCTGCGCGCAGCGGGCACGCAGCTCGGCCGCCAGGTCGTCGGCCGCGGTGTCGACCTGCTCCAGCACGTGGTGCACGAGCGTGCCGAACGCGGTGCCGCCGGGCAGGCCGCCCAGCGGCGAGGGCACCGACCGCAGCGCCGCGACGGCCGCGGGGTCCGGGGTGACGACGGCCAGGACCTCCGGGTCCGGGGCGTCGCCGGAGCCCACGTGCGGCGCGGGCACGGGGCCGTCGGCCTCGTCCTGGATCCCCGGGTCCTCCGGCTCGTCGGCGACGCCGGTGCGGTCGGGGGCGCCCGGTCCGGCGGGGCCCGCGTCGTGCGCGGCCGCCGTCAGCCCGGAGTACGAGGTGCGCCGCCAGGTCGTGTCGACGCCCCGGCGCAGGCGCGCGACCTCGAGCGGGACCGGCTCGCCGCGTGCCGGCTCCCACCGGACCGCCGGCGGCGGCCCGTCGACGGTCTCGTGCACCACCGTCCCGCCCGACCGCACCGCGAGCCCGTCGAACCCGGCGGCGGCCTGGTCATCGCGCGGCACGGGCACGGTGTCCGGCGGCAGCCCTTGCGGGTCGCGCGCACCGAGTGCCAGCCGCCCCACCGCTCCGGACGCCGAGACGGTGCTCGGCGCCCACCACACCACCACCTGGGAGGCGGCCCGCGTCAGCGCCACGTACGCCAGGCGCAGGTCCTCGCCGGACTCCTCGGCCTGGTGGCGCGTGCGCGCGGCGTCGTAGCCCGCGCTGCCCGGGCCGCCGACGTGCAGCCGCCGCGTGCCGTCCTCGTCGTGGTACCGCAGCACGGTCGGGGTGCGGGGCACGAAGCGGTCCCAGGCGAACGGCACCATGACCACCGGGAACTCCAGGCCCTTCGCGGCGTGCACCGTCACCACCTGCACGGCCGCGGCGTCCGTCTCGAGGCGCCGGCTGCGCTCCTCGGCGTAGTCGCCCGCCGCCTGGTCGATGCGCGCGCGCAGCCACTCGGTGAGGGCGGCCGCGCCGAGGCCCGCGTCGCGTGCCGCGGCGTGCAGCACCTCGCCGACGTGCCGCACGTCCGTGAGCGTGCGCTCGCCGTCGACCCGGGCGGCCAGCCGCTCGTGCAGGCCCGCCGCGGCGGCCGCCTGCAGCAGGGCGGCGACGCCCTGGCCGGCCAGCACGTGGGACCAGCCGCGCAGCAGGTCCGCGAGGTCCTCGCGCTCGACGTCGTCCGCACCCGCGAGCCGCGCGGCGTCCCAGCCGACGAACGGCGTGAGCGCCGCCGCCGCGACCCGCGCGGAGTCGCCGGTCGACGCCAGCGCGCTGAGCAGCACCAGCCAGTCGCGTGCCGCCGACGTCGAGAAGACGCTCGACAACCCCGAGACCACGGCCGGCACGCCCGCCGCCGCCAGCGCCTCGCGCACCGCCAGCGCGTCGGCGTTCCGGCGCGCCAGCACGGCCACGTCACCGGGCAGCACCGGGCGCCACCCGTCCCCGTCGCGCAGCCGGGCGCCGTCCAGCGTCCGCACCACCTGCGCGGCCACGTCCCGGTGGACCAGCGAGCGCACGGTGTCCACGCGCGGTGCCGCGCTGCCGGCACCGACCGCGCGGCGGGTCACGCGGCGCACCAGCACGGGCGGACCCCCGTCCAGCCGGCGGCGGGAGTGCGCGGCCTCGACGGGGTGCACGACGATCCGCGGGTCGCCCAGCGCGGCACCGCCCAGGAGGTGCGCGAGCCCGTCGAGCACGGGCCCGTCCGTCCGCCAGTTCCGACTCAGGGTCGACGTGGAGGCGACCTCCCGCGCCTCGAGGTACGTGTGCACGTCGGCGCCGCGGAAGGCGTAGATCGCCTGCTTGGGGTCCCCGATGAGCACGAGCGTGCGGTGCCCGTGGAACGCGGTGCGCAGGATCTGCCACTGCACCTGGTCGGTGTCCTGGAACTCGTCGACCATGACGACGCGGTACGGCGAGCGCACGCGCTCGGCCGCTGCGGAGCCCGTCGCCGGGTCGGTGAGCGCGGCGTGCAGGAGGGTCAGCAGGTCGTCGTAGTCGACGACGTGCGCGGCGCGGCGCCGCCGCACGATCTCGCGCCGGGCGGCTCCCGCCAGGCGGTAGCGGTGGTCCGGGGCGGTGCCCGCCGGTGCGTCGTCGGGCGCGAGCGCGGCCGCGTGGTCGCTGACGGCGGCCCGGGCGACCTCGCGTGCGTCGGCGACGGTCAGCACGGGCACGTCGGCGCCCGCGTACGCCGCGAGGTACAGGTCGTCGACGACCTCGGCCTCGAGGTCCGCGACGTCCGGCAGGAGCGTCGCTCCCGGTTCGACGACGCCGCCGCCGGTCGTGGTGCCCAGCGCGCGCAGCATCTGCTGGCAGAAGCCGTGCGTGGTGGTGATCGTCGCCGCGTCGACCTCGGACAGCGCGACGGTGAGCCGGTCGCGGCGCCGGGCCAGCTCGGCGTCGTCGACGTCCGCGAGGTGCCGCACCAGCGGGTCGTCGCTGGTCCGGGCGCCGGCGTCGCGCAGCGCGCGCTCCGTCGTGACGAGCCGGGCGCGGACCCGGTCCCGCAGCTCGCTGGTGGCCATGCGCCCGAACGTCACGAGCAGGAGCTCGGGCAGGCGCGCGTGCCCCTCGGCGACGTAGCGGGCGGCGAGCGCCGCGATCGTGAAGGTCTTGCCCGTGCCCGCGCTGGCCTCCAGCACGGTGGTGCCCGTGGGCAGGGGGCCGCAGACGTCGAAGACGTCGGTACCGGTCGTGGCGGTCATGCCGGGCCCCGCCCCTCGTGGGTGAGCAGCGCGTCCCAGACCGTGCGCGCCAGGGCGCCCAGGAGCGTGGGCTCGTCCGGCCAGGCGGCGCGGTCGGCCGGCGTCGGGTCACCCGCGACGCCCGTGAGGGTGAAGCCGTCGCCCCAGGCGAGCACGTGGTACTCGTCGGTGTGCTCGAAGCGGTCGCGCAGCACCTGCTGGGCGTCCGCCAGGGCGCCCGCCGGGTCGTCGTGCCCGTGGCGGCGCTGCGCGTACGTGCCGGCGGCGGCGACCGGCAGCGGCAGCGGCGCGCACATCGCCCGGTCCCGCACGGCCACCAGGTCGGCGAGCAGGCGGCGCGCGTCGTCCGGGGACGGGGGAGTGAGCCACGACGTGGCCGCCGTCGCGCGCGTCCCCGGGCCGCGCCCGACGGTCGCGGCTCCGCGGACCGGGGGCGCTTCCGGGCCGGCGACGAGCGCCAGCAGGCGGACCCAGGCCCGGAGCCGGTGCTTGGCCCCCAGCCGGGCGTACACCGCGCGGACCAGGACGTCGCCGTGCACGCCGGGCACCGTGCCGGTCAGGACGCGGCCGCCGGGCAGGGGCACGGTGACGTCGACGGTCGTGGCCGGCGCCCCCAGGACGGGCACGGCCGCCGCGGCGACCGCGGCCACGCGCGTGGCGACGTCGGCGAGCGCCGCACCGCCCAGGTTGCCGGGCGGCACCTTGCCCCGGCGCCGCTCGGCGGCCGCGGCGCGGTCGAGGTCCACCCCGTCCAGCACGGCCGCGAGGAGCCGGTCACCGGTCGCCCAGCCGTCCAGCGGCGCGAGCGTCAGCGGCAGCCGGTCGTCCAGGTCCTCGACCTCACCGGGCACGAGCACGCCGAGCCGGCGGCGGACGAACGCCTTGACCGGGTGCTCCAGCGCAGCCACCAGGTCGTCGAGGTCGAGGACCGGCTCGTCGAGCGGCGGGAGCGGCGCGCCCAGCAGCGGGGGACGGGGCCGTCGCGGGCTGCGGGCGACGACCGCCGCCGCGCGGTCCACGTCGTCGAAGCTGAACGGCCCCGGGCGGCCCAGCGCACCCGGGACGAAGTTGCGCTCGTCGACCGTCTGCAGCGGGTGGTGCACCACGAGGGCCTCGCGGGCCGGTCGCCCGCCGGGCAGCTCGACGGCCTCGTCGACCGCGTCCAGGAGCTCGCCCACGGGCACCGCGGGCGGGCGCGGCGCCCCGGTGCGCTCGTCCGCGCCGCTGTGCACGATCAGCAGGTGGTCGCCCGCGGCCGTCACCGCGTCCAGGAAGAGCTGGCGGTCCTCCGCCCGGCGGTCGCGCTCGCCGACCAGCGGGTCGCGTGCCAGGACGTCGTCGCCGTCGGGTGCCCCGGCCCGCGGGAACACGCCGTCGTCCAGGCCGAGGAGGCAGACCACGCGGTGCGGCACGGCGCGCATCGGCTCCAGCGAGCACACCGTGAGCGCGCCGGTCCGGAAGCCGGTGCGCGTCGGGCGGCCCGCGAGGTACGGGTCGAGCAGCGCGACCACGTCGGGCAGGCGCAGCGGGACGTCGGCCCCCGCGGCGGACGTCCGCGCCTCCGTCAGGACGGCGCGGGCGCCGACCTCCTGCCACGCGTCGGCGGGGTCCGCGGCGGTGAGCAGCAGGAGCGCGCGGTCGAGGGCGTCGAACCACGCGGACGCGGGTCGCACGCCCTCGAGCTCGTCGAGCAGGGCCGTGAGCCGCTCGACGAGCTCGGCGAACCGGCCCGCGAGGTCCACGGCCGTGCTGTCCACGTCGTCCAGCGGCAGCGCCGAGCCGACGAACCTGTGGTCCTCCTCCGCCATCGCGACGCCGAGCAGCAGCCGGTCCGTCGCCGTGCGCCACGTGCCCTGGGCGACGGCGCCGAGGCCGTACCGGGCGCGTCGCACCTGGTCCTCACCCCAGCGCACCCCGGACTCGAGGGCCCACCCGCGCACGCGCTCGAGATCCGCGTCGTCGAACCCGAAGCGCCGGCGCACCGCGGGCAGCCCCGCGAGGTCCACGACCCCCGACGCGGTGACGCGCGACCCGGCGAGCGCGAGCAGCTCGGCGAGCACCCGCAGCAGCGGGTTGGTGCGGGCCGGGGCGCGGTCCGCGACGCGTACCCGCAGGGTGCGGCCGGGGTGCACCGCGGGACGTGCGCCGCCGGGTGCGCCCGCGTCGTCGGGCTCGCCGGGGGTCGCCGCACCGCCGAACGCGGCCACGACCAGCGGTGCGAACGCCTCGACGTCGGGGCACAGCACGACGACGTCGCGGGGCTGCAGCGTGGGGTCGTCGGCCAGGACGCCCAGCACGGCCTCGCGCAGCACCTCGACCTGCCGGCCGCGGCCGTGGCACGCGTGGACCTGGATGCTGCGGTCGTCCGGGCCCACGGCCGTGCGGCCGGCCGGCCGTTCGTCCGCCCGCAGCGCCGCCTGCAGCGCACCGAGCACCGTCGCCGCCGGCGCCGGCGCCGGGTGGTGCGTCACGTCCGCGCCGACGGCCGCGAGGCGCAGCCCGAGCTCGGTCGCGTCCCGTGCCGCCGAGGCGAGCAGGGGGTGGACGGCGATCGTGGGCACGGCGCGCCGCCGGGGCGCGACGCCGGCGGCGTCCGTCGTGGCGTGCCGCTGCGCCCGCTGCCACAGGGCGGCCGACGGGTGCGGCAGCCACAGGTGCACGTCGCGGTGGACCGCCAGCGCGGTCAGCACGTCGACGTGCGCGCGCGGCAGCCGGGTCGGGCCGAGCACGGACAGGCGGGAGGGCAGGTCGACGCGGTCCGGGTCGGTGCGCAGGGCTGCGACGGCGTCGGCGAGCAGCTCGGCGGGGCTCGGCGTGGCGGCGGCGGCGCGGACCGCGCGCCACAGCGGTGCCTGCCAGGCCACGTCGGCCGGCAACGGCGCGCCCGCACCGTCGTCGTCGCGGCCCGCGGCCCACGCGACGACCAGCGACGGACGCTGCGCGGCGTACGCCGCGAACGCCCCGGCGAGGCGACGTGCGAGCCGCAGCCGACGCCCGGCCCGCACGTCGTCGCGGGCGCCCGGCTCGTCGGTCAGGTGCCGGGCGAGGGGGCCGGCCCACGTCATTGCCTGGGCGACGGCGTCGTCGACCGCGCGCAGCACGTGCCACACCAGGCGCTCGGGCTCCCACGGGTCGTCGTCGCGCGAGGTCCCCGTGGCGTCGGCGACGGCCCGCGCCACCAACCGCGCGGGCGGGTCGAAGTCGATGCGTGCGCTCACGCCGGCCTCGCCGTCGGGACCGGCGCCCAGGCGGTGCGAGAGCCGCTGCGCGACCCACCGCTCGACGCCCCGCGTCGGGACCGCGACGACCTCGCGGGCGAACGGGTCGGTCCCCGCGGGCAGGTGCGTCAGCAGGTCGCCGAGCGCGTCGACCAGGACGTCCGCGCGCTCGGACGTGTGCACGCGCAGCGGGCCCGCCGCCCCGGTCGTCCCCGACCGTCCCCGCCCTGCCGCCGTCACCCGACGCACGCTAGCGAACCGCGCCGACAGCGGACGCGTCGTCCACAGCCGGTGCCGCCGCGGACCGGCGGCGCGGCGCGGCGGGACGGGAGGGTGAGGGAGTGACTGGATCGACCTGTCGCGGGGGGGAGGGGGAGAGAGAGGGGGTCAGGGCCAGAGGCCTCGGGTGCGCAGGACGTCGCGCAGGAGGTCCGCGCGGTCGGTGACCAGGCCGTCGACGCCCAGGTCGAGCAGCCGGTGCATCTCGGCCGGGTCGTTGACCGTCCACACGTGCACGTCCCGGCCCGCGGCGTGCGCGGTGGCGACCGTGCCGGCGTCCACGACCGTGACGCGCCCCTGGGCCACCGGCACCTGCAGCGCGTCCACGTCGCGCAGCGCCCGGGCCGCCAGCCGGGGCACGTGCGCGCGGTGCGCCGCGAGGAACCCCACGACCTCCGCCGTCGCCGCCGACGTCGCCACCGGCCTGCTCAGCAGCGCGAGCGTCCCGCGCCGGCGGGCCGCGGAGAACGACGTCACGCACACCCGGTCGTGGGCGGCGGTGCGCTCGATCGTCTCGGCCACGGGCGCCATCGCGTGCTCGCTCTTGACGTCGATGTTGACGCGCAGGTCCGGCCACGTGCCCAGCACGTCGTCGAGGCGCGGCACGGGGTCGACGCCGCCGATGCGCGCACGGCCCACCACGGACCACGGCAGCTCGCGGACCAGGCCCGTGGCGTCGGTCGTGCGGTCCAGGGTCTCGTCGTGCAGCGCGACGGCGACGTGGTCCGAGGTCGCGTGCGCGTCGGTCTCGACGTACCGGAAGCCCAGGTCCACGGCTGCGGCGAACGCCGGCAGGGCGTTCTCCCGCCCGTCGAGCGCGAAGCCCCGGTGGGCGAGCGCCACGACGCCCGAGGGGTCGCGGAAGTACGGGTGCCGCGGACGGCGCCCGTCGTCGACGTCCCGCCGCGCGTGCACGGCACCACTCTCACCCGCCGGGGGACGGTGCGCGGGGACGGCGCGCCGGGGCGTGCGGGCCGTCCGGTGCGGCCCGCACGCCGCCGGCTCAGGCGGCCGTGCCGGTCGTCTGCGGCAGCAGCCGCGCGACGACGTCGGTGAGCGTCACGACGAGCGGACGCTCCCCACCGGTCACGATCGCCAGGTGGTGGCGTCCCTCGCGCATCCCGGCGAACGCGGTGGCGACGAGCGTGTCGCCCGGCAGCTCGTACGCCGGCCGGACGAACGGCGTCGCCGGCTGCGCGGGGTCGGTCATCAGGGTGTCGCGCACGTGCACGACCCCCGACACGGCCCCGTCGTCGCCCACGAGGATGCGCAGGTGCCCGCTGTCGAGGGACGCGCGCTGCACGTCCGCGACCGTGGCGGACGTCGGCACCGTGACCGGGACCGACGCGGGGTCGGCCAGGTCGCGGACCTTCATGCGCTGCAGCTCCAGCGCCTGCGAGAGCTGCGTGGAGAACGCGGCGTCCAGCGCGCCGACGTTCGCGGAGTGCTCGACGAGGTGACGCAGCGACGCCGGGTCCGTGCCCGCCGTCATCTCGTCGACCGGCTCGATGCCGACGCGTCGCAGCAGGCCGTTCGCCGCCTCGTTGAGCGCCCGCAGCACGGGCCGCACGGCCCACATGAAGCCGCGCATCGGCAGCGCCAGCAGCTCGGCGGACGCCTCCGGGTGGGCGATCGCCCACGACTTCGGGGCCATCTCGCCGACCACCAGGTGCAGGAACGTCACGATGACCAGCGCGAGCACGAAGCCCACGACGTCGGCCGGGACCGCGGGCAGGCCCCACGACGCGAACAGCGGCGTGAGCCAGTGGTGCACGGCGGGCTTGGTGATGGCCCCGAGCGCGAGCGTGCACGCGGTGATGCCGAGCTGGGCGCCGGCGAGCAGCACCGTCAGCTCGTGGGAGCTGCGCAGGGCGGCGCGTGCGGAGCGGCTCGTGGCGGCCGCGTCCTCGAACCGGTGGCGGCGCGCGGCGAGCATGGCGAACTCGACGGCGACGAAGAACGCGGACAGCGCGATGATCGCGACGGTCGTCGCGACGACGACCCAGGGGTTGCTCATCGGTCCGCCTCCTCGTGCGTGCCGGCGCCCGCCGTGGCGGGCTCGATGGTCAGCCGCACCCGGGAGGGCACGTGCCGCTCGATGCGCAGGACCTCGATGCGCAGCACGAGGGGCAGCGGCTCGGCGTCGTCCACGAGGTGCGCCGGGTCCGGGGCCAGCGGCACCTCGACGACCGTGCCGAGCGGCGGCAGCGCGCCGTGGGCGTCGATCGTCAGGCCGGCGATGGTCTCGTAGTCGTCCCGCGGCAGGTCGTGCTCCAGGGTGCGCTCGACCTCGTCGACGTGCACGTCGCCGGCGACGAGCCAGGACCCGTCGTCCTGCCGGGTCAGGTCGGCCGCGTCGAGCGGGTCGTGCTCGTCGTGGATCTCGCCGACGAGCTCCTCGGCGACGTCCTCCACGGACAGCGTGCCCGCGAAGCCGCCGTACTCGTCGATGACGACGGCGAGCTGGTTGTCGGAAGCGACGAGGACGCGCACCGCGTCGGGCAGCGACATCGACTCGGGGACGAGCGCGGGCGGCCGCTGCAGCGTGCCCGCGGTCGCGGTCGGGTCCGTGCTGCGCAGCACGTCGGGCAGGTGCACCACGCCGGTCACGGTCTCGTCGTCGAGCACGGGGTAGCGCGAGTGCCCGTCGGACATGAGCTCGCGCAGGCGGGCGACGCCCGTGTCGGGGGTGACCGTGTCGACGCGCGAGCGCGGGACCATGGCGTGCTCGACGTCGCTGGCGGGGAAGTCGAGGATGCGGTCGAGCAGGACCGACAGGTCGCGGGGCAGGTCGGCGGAGTCCGCGACGATGTGCTCGAGGTCGCGTGCGGTGGCCGAGTGCTCGACGTCGTGCACGGGCTCGATGCCCAGCACCTTCAGCAGCGCGTTGGACGCGGCGTCGAAGACGCGGATGAGCCACCCGAAGCCGCGCAGGTACCAGATCGTCGAGGTCGCCAGGCGGACGGCCGTGGGCTCGGGGCGTGCGATCGCGAGGTTCTTGGGGAACAGCTCGCCGAAGAGCATCTGCACGAACGTGGAGAACAGCAGCGCCAGCACGGTGCCGACGGCGACGCCGACGCCCGTGGGCACGTTCACCAGGCCGAACGCCTCACCGAGGGACTCACCGATGAGCGGCTCTGCCACGTAGCCGACGAGCAGCCCGGTGACGGTGATGCCCAGCTGCGCACCGGACAGCATGAAGGACGTGCGGCGCGTGACGTCGAGCGCCTTGCGCGCGCCCTCGTCACCGGCCTCGGCGCGCGCGGCGAGCCGCGAGCGGTCGACCGACATGTAGCCGAACTCCTGCGCCACGAAGTACGCGGTCACAGCGGTGATCGCCAGGACGACGACCACACCGACGAGGAGCGTGAGCACCCACATCAGGTCCCCACCTCCCGGTGCGCCGTCGGCGCGTCACAGGGGTGGGGCAGGGGACTGTGGCTGGGACTGTCGGGGTCCATCGTCTCTCCGGTCGGTGGGTGCGGGACGCAGCATGAACGCCCGCCGGCCTGCGCCGGTTCCCGCGCGGTGGCCGGGTGGTGCACGGCGCTGCTCGCACCACGCGCCGTGCGTCCCGGCGCTCACCCTGACACACCTGCCCGGGTGCACCCGCTCGAGGGCTGGGCACGGCGCGCTCCGCGCGGCAGGCTCTTCCCATGGCTGCCGACGCCGACGCCCGGCTGCGCGAGCTGCGCGCGCTGCGGGCCGTGCGGGACCGCATCGACCGCGACTACGCCCAGCCGCTGGACGTCGAGGCGCTCGCGCGCGGGGCGCACATGTCCGCCGGCCACCTGAGCCGGCGGTTCCGGGCGGCGTTCGGCGAGTCGCCCTACAGCTACCTCATGACGCGTCGCATCGAGCGGGCGATGACGCTCCTGCGGCGGGGGGACCTGTCGGTGACGGACGTGTGCTTCGCCGTCGGCTGCGGGTCGCTGGGCACGTTCAGCACGCGGTTCACCGAGCTCGTCGGGATCCCGCCCGGCCGGTACCGCCAGATCGCCACGGGGGACGGCGCGGGCATCCCGTCCTGCGTCGCCAAGCAGGTCATGCGGCCGCGGCGGGATCGGTCAGGATCCGAGAAGCCGGGGACGGGAGCGTCCTCCTAGCGTGGGTGGCATGGACCTCTACATCCACTACACGTTCCTCCCCGCCGACGACCCCGAGGCCTCGCTCGCGTTCTACCGCGACGTCCTGGACTTCGACGTGCGCAACGACGTCGGCTACGGCGACATGCGCTGGATCACCGTCGGCCCGCCCGCGCAGCCGCAGACGTCGATCGTGCTGCACCCGCCGGCCGCCGACCCCGGCATCACCGACGACGAGCGGCACACCATCGCCGAGCTCATGGCGAAGGGCTCGTACGCGTCGATCGTGCTGGCGGCGTCCGACGTCGACGCGGCGTTCGAGAAGGTGCAGGCCGGCGGCGCCGAGGTCGTCCAGGAGCCCATGGACCAGCCGTACGGGACCCGCGACTGCGCCTTCCGCGACCCGGCGGGGAACATGGTGCGCATCAACCAGCTCGCGTGACGGTGTCCGACGACGGGTGAATCCCGGCAGCGGACAGGTTCGCTCGAACACGTGTTCGAGTAGGATCGGACCATGCCCGACCGCCCCGCCCCACCTCGACCCCCGGCCCGCGACGTCGCGAACAGCGAGGTCCCCGACGGCATCCCGACGCGCCCGCAGGGTGACGTGGCGGTCGTCGTGCGGCTGGTGTGGTCGGACGGGGCCGAGGAGTGGCGGGCGGCGCGCGCGATCCGGTGGACGCGTACGCACGTCATGGTCGCGTGGCGCGAGCACGACGCCGACCCGCGCTCGGAGCGTCACACGTGGCTGCGGGCGGGCGACGTCGCGCGGTCGGTGAGCTGGTTCGTCCCGCCGGAGCGCACGCCGGCGTGAGCGGCCGCGTCAGGCCCGCGCCGCGTCCCGCAGCAGCACCGCGTGCTCCGTGCGCACGAGGTAGTCGTGCAGGGTCGCCCGGCTCGCGGTCAGGCACGCGATGCGCTGGTCGAGGCCCTCCAGCTCCTGGGCGAGCATCTCGGCGACCGTCCGGGGGCAGGACGCCGGCAGGTCCGTCTCCTGGGCCGCCTCGAGGTCGAGGATCACCCGGACCAGGCGCGTGGGCACGCCCGCCCGCACCAGGCCCGCGACGCGCTCGACGCGTGCGACGTCGTCCTCGCCGTACTCGCGGTAGGCGTTCGAGCCTCGCGCGGGCGAGAGCAGCCCTTGCTCCTCGTAGTAGCGCAGCAGTCGTGTCGCGACCCCCGTCCTGCGCGCCAGCTCGCCGATCCGCACGTCGCCGCCCCCGTCGTCGCACCCTTGACCTTCACACTGGTGTCAAAGTCTAGCGTCGCGCTCATGGACACCCTCCGCCGGAGCCTGCTCGTCCTCGCCGCGGGCACGTTCGTCATGGTCACCGCCGAGATGCTGCCGACCGCCGTGCTGCCGCAGATGGCCGCCGACCTCGGCACGACGCCCGACCGCGTCGGCGTGCTCGTGTCGGCCTGGGCGCTCGCGGTCGTCGTCGTCAGCTTCCCCCTCGTGCGCCTGGCCGCCCGGTGGGGGCGGCGCGACGTCATCGTGGTCGCGATGGCCGCGCTCGCCGTGTCGGCCGCGCTCACCGCGGCGGCACCCGACTACCCGCTCGTGCTGGCGGCGCGCCTGCTGGGGGCCGCCGCCTGCGGGCTGCTGTGGGCGAGCGTCAACGCGCACACCGCCGACCTGGTGCCGGGCGACCGGCTGGCGCCTGCGGTCGCCGTCGTGCTCGGTGGTGCGACGCTCGGCACCGTCGTCGGGGTGCCCCTCGCCGGGGTGGTGGCCGCGGCGACCGGCTGGCGCGCGGCCTTCGCGGGTCTCGCCGTCGTCGCCGTCCTCGCCGCGGTGGCCGTGCGGGTCGCGGTCCCGGCGGCCGGTGCGCACGTCGCGTCACCGGCCGGCGCCGCGCCCGACGACCCGCCGGTGCGCACGGTCCTGGGTCGCGTGGCCACGACCACCGGGCTCGTGGGCCTGCTGCTGGTGGGCCACTTCGCGGCCTACACGTTCGTCACGCGGCTGCTGGCGGCCCCCGCGACGGCGCTCCCCGGCGGCGTGCCCACGCTGCTGCTCGTGTTCGGGCTCGCGTCGGCGGGAGGGCTGGCCGTAGTGGGGCGCCTGCCCGCGGCCCGCGTCGCGCTCGCGCTGCCGACCGCCGGCGCGCTGACGGCGGTCGCGCTGGCCCTCGTGCCGCTCGCGACGGCGCACCTCGCGTCGGCGGTGGGTGTCGTCGTGCTGTGGGGCGCCGCCACCGGCGCCCTCCCGGCCCTCGCGCAGACCGAGATCATGCGGCGCGCGGGCGAGCGGCTGCGCACGACGGCGGGTGCGCTGATCCCCGTCGTGCTCAACCTGGGCGTCGCGGTGGGTGCCGCGGCGGGCAGCGCGGTCGTCGCGCGGTCCGGTGCCTCGGCGGTGCCGCTGCCCGCGGCGCTCGTCGTGCTCGTCGCCGCGGCCGGGCTGGCCGTGGCTCAGGCACGCATGCGGTGCGCGACCGCCTTCCCCGCCTCGCTGAGCAGGAACACCCCGAGCGCGATGACCACCGTCAGTCCCCAGTCCCGCAGCCCGATGGGCGCGGAGCCGAACCAGGAGTGCATGAACGGCGCGTAGTTGAAGACGAGCTGCAGCACGAGCAGCGCACCGACCGCGATCCACACCACGCGGTTGCCCCGCACCACTCGCCAGGTCAGCGACGAGCCGTTGAGGAACCGGCACGAGAACAGGAACGCCATCTGCCCCAGCGCGAGCATTGTGACGGCCGAGGTCTGCGCCACCCCGTCGGCCGCGCCGAGCTGCTTCTCCACCAGGAAGACGCCCAGCGTCGCCCCACCGATGAGCAGCGACGCCCACACCACCACCGCGAGGGCCGGCCGCGACAGCACCGGCTCCTTCGGCGACCGTGGCGGGCGGTCCATGATCCCGGGCTCCGCCGGCTCGTAGGCCAGGGCGAGGGACAGCGTGATCGCGGTGACGAGGTTGACCCACAGGATCTGCACGGGGGTCAGCGGCAGCGCGAGCCCGAACAGCACGGCGACGAGGATCACCAGCGACTGCGCGCCGTTCGTGGGCAGCAGGAAGACGACGGACTTGCGGATGTTGTCGTAGATCCGCCGCCCCTCCTCGACGGCCCGCTCGATGGTCGCGAAGTTGTCGTCGGCCAGGACGATCTCCGCGGCCTCCTTGGTCGCCTCGGTGCCCTTGATGCCCATCGCGATGCCGACGTCGGCGCGCGTCAGGGCCGGGGCGTCGTTGACGCCGTCGCCGGTCATCGCGACGACCTCGCGGTGCGACTGCAGCGCGCGCACGATCCGGATCTTGTGCTCCGGGCTGGTGCGCGCGTACACGTCCACGTCCTGCACCCGGGTGCGCAGCTGCTCCTGGCTCATCGCCTCCAGCTCGGCGCCCGTCAGCGCCTCGACGTCCCCGCCGTGCCGGACGATCCCGAGCTCGCGCGCGATGGCGACGGCTGTGCCCGCGTGGTCGCCGGTGATCATCTTCACCGCGATCCCCGCGCGGTGGCAGTCGGCGATGGCCGCCACGGCCTCGGGGCGCGGCGGGTCGACGATCCCGACGAGGCCGAGGAGGGTCAGGGACGTGACGTCGTCCAGGTCGAGGGTGGCCGTCCCGGGTGCCGCGGGCCGCTCGGCCGTCGCCAGGACGCGCAGCCCGCGGCTGCCGAGCTCGTCGACCGCGCGCTCCCAGTGCTCACGGTCCAGCGGCACGGCCTCGCCGGACGGCCCGCGCTGTGTCGTCGCGCGGTCGAGCAGCCGGTCGGGGGCCCCCAGGGCGTGCACGCGCAGGTCCCCGTCCGGCAGCAGGTCGAGCGTCGCGGAGAACTTGTTCGCCGACTCGAACGGCACGGCGGCGACGCGCCGTGCACCTGACGTGTCGGCGTCGGTCTTCAGCGCGAGGGTCCGCAGCGCGCCCTCGGTGGGCT